>NZ_CP168800.1:2370000-2871486 GCF_055698305.1 Azospirillum sp. VT-I1
AGGGCGACCGAGTTGCATGCTTTAGACCCGAAACCTGATGATCTAGCCATGGGCAGGTTGAAGGTGCGGTAACACGCACTGGAGGACCGAACTCACGCCTGTTGAAAAAGTCGGAGATGACCTGTGGCTAGGGGTGAAAGGCCAATCAAATCAGGAAATAGCTGGTTCTCCGCGAAAGCTATTTAGGTAGCGCGTCGGATATTGCCTGCGGGGGTAGAGCACTGGATGGGCTAGGGGGCGCGAGCCTTACCAAACCTAACCAAACTCCGAATACCGCAGAGCACAGTCCGGCAGACAGACGGTGGGTGCTAAGGTCCATCGTCGAGAGGGAAACAGCCCAGACCGCCAGCTAAGGTCCCCAAATCACGGCTAAGTGGGAAAGGATGTGGGAAGGCCATGACAACCAGGAGGTTGGCTTAGAAGCAGCCATCCTTTAAAGAAAGCGTAATAGCTCACTGGTCTAGTTAAGCCGGCCTGCGCCGAAAATGTATCGGGGCTCAAGCCGTGTACCGAAGCTGCGGATGCGATCTTATGATCGCGTGGTAGCGGAGCGTTCCGTAAGCCTGCGAAGGGTGTCCGTGAGGCCGCCTGGAGGTATCGGAAGTGAGAATGCTGACATGAGTAGCGACAAACAGTGTGAGAAACACTGTCGCCGAAAGTCCAAGGGTTCCTGCGCAAGGTTAATCCACGCAGGGTGAGCCGGCCCCTAAGGCGAGGCCGAAAGGCGTAGTCGATGGGAACCACGTTAATAGTCGTGGGCCTGGCGGAGGTGACGGATTGGAAAGCGTGTACGATCTTATCGGATTGATCGTGCTGTGGACCGGTTCCAGGAAATAGCCCCGCCGTATAGACCGTACCCCAAACCGACACAGGTGGACTGGTAGAGTATACCCAGGCGCTTGAGAGAATGGTGTTGAAGGAACTCGGCAAATTGCCCTCGTAACTTCGGAAGAAGAGGGCCCCGTTGTGGCGCAAGCCATGGCGGGGGGCACAGACCAGGGGGTAGCGACTGTTTACTAAAAACACAGGGCTCTGCGAAGCCACACAAGGCGACGTATAGGGTCTGACGCCTGCCCGGTGCCGGAAGGTTAAGAGGAGAGGTGCAAGCCTTGAATTGAAGCCCCGGTAAACGGCGGCCGTAACTATAACGGTCCTAAGGTAGCGAAATTCCTTGTCGGGTAAGTTCCGACCTGCACGAATGGCGTAACGACTTCCCCGCTGTCTCCAACACCAACTCAGCGAAATTGAACTCTCCGTGAAGATGCGGAGTTCCCGCGGTCAGACGGAAAGACCCCGTGCACCTTTACTACAGCTTTGCAGTGGTGCTAGGGACTTCATGTGTAGGATAGGTGGGAGGCTTGGAAGCATGGGCGCCAGCTCGTGTGGAGCCATCCTTGAAATACCACCCTTGAAGTCTCTGGCATCTAACCGTGGCCCGTGATCCGGGTCCGGGACCCTGCATGGCGGGTAGTTTGACTGGGGCGGTCGCCTCCCAAAGTGTAACGGAGGCGCGCGATGGTGGGCTCAGAGCGGTCGGAAATCGCTCGTCGAGTGCAATGGCATAAGCCCGCCTGACTGCAAGACTGACAAGTCGAGCAGAGACGAAAGTCGGCCATAGTGATCCGGTGGCTCCACGTGGACGGGCCATCGCTCAACGGATAAAAGGTACGCCGGGGATAACAGGCTGATGACTCCCAAGAGTCCATATCGACGGAGTCGTTTGGCACCTCGATGTCGGCTCATCACATCCTGGGGCTGGAGCAGGTCCCAAGGGTTCGGCTGTTCGCCGATTAAAGTGGTACGTGAGCTGGGTTTAGAACGTCGTGAGACAGTTCGGTCCCTATCTGCCGTGGGTGTCGGAGTTTTGCGAGGATCTGTCCCTAGTACGAGAGGACCGGGATGGACATACCTCTGGTGCACCGGTTGTCACGCCAGTGGCATGGCCGGGTAGCTAAGTATGGACGGGATAACCGCTGAAAGCATCTAAGCGGGAAACCCACCTCTAAACCAGAGCTCCCTTGAGAGCCGTGACAGACCATCACGTCGATAGGAGGCATGTGGACGGGCAGCAATGTCTGAAGCTAAGCCTTACTAATCGCTCGATCGGCTTGATCTCACCCCCACACAACCGCGCCATGCGCAGCAGCAAGCCTGCTTGACGCACACACCGCAGTTCGATACATCCTCACATCACTTGCACTGAACAGCGACACGCTTCGGATAGCGTCGGTCTTGAGCCTTGGTGACCTGGTGGTCATGGCGAGGTGTCAAACACCCGATCCCATCCCGAACTCGGCCGTGAAAAGCCTCCGCGCCAATGGTACTGCGTCTTAAGACGTGGGAGAGTAGGTCGCCGCCAGGTCACTCAGGCTCAAGAGACGCTAAACTCCGAAGCATAAACGCTGGCATCGTCACGATCCATCATCCCATACCGAGACATCCGCGGGGTGGAGCAGCCCGGTAGCTCGTCAGGCTCATAACCTGAAGGCCGCAGGTTCAAATCCTGCCCCCGCAACCAAATCAAGAAAAGCCCGCCAAGCTAACGCTCGGCGGGCTTTTTGTTGTTTCAAACCCGAATTCCTCTCCGTCCATTGCCCGTAAACGCGTTGCATGGTTTCAAGTGAAACGATATGGTTGGGTCAACCGATCAATGGCGGCCATATCCATCGACGCTTGATACAGGCCGCGCCTGGGGAGAAACGGGATGTCCAAGAACTTCGCCTCGCACGCCGATCTGGAGGAAAAGACGGTCAGCTTCGACAAGCTGTCCGACAACGCCTATGCCTATACGGCGGAGGGCGATCCCAACACCGGCATCGTCATCGGCGACGATGCGGTGATGGTGATCGACACCCAGGCGACGCCGGTGATGGCGCAGGACGTCATCCGCCGCATCCGCGAGGTCACCGACAAGCCGATCCGCCATGTCGTGCTGTCGCATTACCATGCGGTGCGCGTGCTGGGCGCGTCCGGCTATGCGCCGGAGCAGATCATCGCCAGCGAGGACACCCGCGACCTGATCGTCGAGCGCGGCGAAGCCGACATGGCGAGCGAGATCGGACGCTTCCCCCGCCTGTTCCGCGCCGTAGAATCGGTGCCCGGCCTCACCTGGCCGACCATCACCTTCCGCGGCACGATGACGATGTGGCTGGGATCGCTGGAGGTGCAGTTGCTGCAACTCGGCCGTGGCCACAGCAAGGGCGACACCGTGGTGTGGCTGCCGCAGCAGAAGATCCTCTTCTCCGGCGACCTCGTCGAATATGGCGCCACCCCCTATTGCGGCGACGCCTATTTCACCCATTGGCCGACGACGCTCGACGCCATTTCCGCACTGAAGCCGGAGAAGCTGGTGCCCGGCCGCGGCGCCGCCCTGACCACGCCGGACCAGGTGGAGGAGGGGCTGCGCGGCACCCGCGCCTTCACCAGCGAACTGTTCGAACTGGTCAAGCAGGGTGTCGCCGCCGGCAAGGACCTGCGGACGATCTACCAGGACACTTACGCCGCGCTGAAGCCGAAGTTCAGCCATTGGGTGATCTTCGACCACTGCATGCCCTTCAACGTCACCCGCGCCTATGACGAGGCGACGCAGTATCCCGATCCCCGCATCTGGACCGCCGAGCGCGACCTGGAGATGTGGCGCCAGCTGGAGGGCTGACGCCACCGGCTCCATCAGGGGGCCACAACCACGCGGACATGGCGCTTGCGGCCGGCCGACAGGACCGCGGTGGCCGTGAGCGCCGCCGCCTCGTCGGTCACCGGCTCGCCGTCCAGCCGGGCGCCGCCCTCGCGGATCAGGCGGCGCGCCGCGCCTTTCGAGGCGCACAGGCCGGCCGCGACCAGCGCATCGACCAGCGGCACACTGTCGACCCCCTCACGATGCAGGGCGATTTCCGGCAGGCCGTCGCCGCCTGCGGCGAAGGGGGAGCCGGCCGCCGCAGCCGCCTTTTCCGCCTCCTCCGTCCCGTGACACAGGCGGGTGGCCTCGGTCGCCAGGACGATCTTCGCCTCGTTGATCTCCGCCCCCTGCAGCCGTTCCAGCCGGGCGATCTCCTCCAGCGGCAGTTCGGTGAACAGGCGCAGGAAGCGGCCGACATCGGCATCCTCGGTGTTGCGCCAGAACTGCCAGAAGTCGAAGGGGCTGCGCGCGTCGGCGTTCAGCCACACCGCCCCACCGGCGGTCTTGCCCATCTTGGTGCCCGACGCGGTGGTCAGCAGCGGCGTGGTCAGGCCGAACAGCTCGCGCCGCTCCACCCGGCGGGCCAACTCGATGCCGTTGACGATGTTGCCCCACTGGTCCGACCCGCCCATCTGCAGCAGGCAGCCGTGCCGCCGCGACAGCTCCAGGAAATCATAGGCCTGGAGGATCATGTAGTTGAACTCCAGGAAGGTCAGCGGCTGCTCGCGCTCCATCCTCTGCCGCACCGACTCGAAGCTCAGCATGCGGTTGATGGTGAAATGGCGGCCGACGTCGCGCAGGAAGGGCACGTAATCCAGCCCGTCCAGCCAGTCGGCATTGTCCACCATCATGGCGTCGGCTGGCCCGTCGCCGAAGGTCATGTACTGGCCGAAGACGCGGCGCAGCCCGGCGGCGTTGGCGGCGATCTGCGCATCGTCCAGCATCGGCCGCGTGGTGTCGCGGAAGCTGGGGTCGCCGATCTTGGTGGTGCCGCCGCCGATCAGCACAATGGGGCGGTTGCCGGTGCGCTGCAGCCAGCGCAAGGCCATGATCGACAGCAGATGGCCGACATGCAGGCTGGCCGCCGTGGCGTCGAAGCCGACATAGGCGGTCAGCACGCCGCCGGGCGCCGCGCCGGCGAGGCCCGACAGGTCGTCGGCCGGGTCGCTGCATTGATGGAGGAAGCCGCGCTCGCGCAGGATGTGCAGGAATTCGGCGGCGTTCGATCGGGTAGGCATCGGGACGTCTCTACGGTTGGCCGGGCCGTCCGGAGACTGTCTCTGTCGGGGAGAGGACCATGGCCGCCGGACTTGCGACGGCATGGTTTCGGGTATGACCGATCGACGCCGCGCTATGAGAGCGGCGGATAATACATCGGGGCGGTGAGGGCGATGCGGTCGGTCATGGCGCTATCCCTACACCGGGTTGCCGGATAGATCCACCCCCGGCAGGTCAATGCTGCCACCCGCTCAACGCCGGCCAAGCAGCTGACGGCGGGCGAGCGCGCGGTGAAGCTGCATGCGTTGGGACACGGTGCGGGGACGGGCGCCGCGGACGCCGGGGGCGAACAGCCCGTCCAGGTTCTGGCCGAACATCTCCCAGCTGCGCAACGGCCCGGTGTCGATGTGCAGGAAATGCGAGCGCGGATACCAGCCGACGCCGCCGCGCTTCAGTTCCAGCGCGCTGCGGTGCGCGTCGGGCAGGCGGGAGGGGAGGGTGATGTCCAGGGCGCGGCCCAGCAGATGCTGGCTGTGTTCCGCCACGCCCAGGCTGCGCGCGGCCAGCATGGCGTTGGTTTCCGGCGTGCGGAAGGCCGACAGGATGGTCGCCTTGCTCTGTCCGACCGTTTCCATGATGTCGGCGAGGAAATCGAGCGTGCCGACGTCGATCGGCCCCTCCTTGTTGGCGCGGTGGTCGCGCAGCAGCTTGGAGAGGTCGGCCATGGCGTCGGGCAGCGGACCGGAGGCGTCGCGGTAGGGCCCCTCGAACGTCTCGCCGGTGTGCTGGTTCCTGAGGCTGAGGCGGCGCGGTGCCGCCGGCGCGGCCAGCGCGCGGTCCGACATCAGGACAAGCGCTCCGCAGCCGATCAGCAGGCTGCGGCGCTTCAGGGAGAGGGGCGAGGAGGACATGAGGGGGGCGGGTCTTTCGGCAGGGCTCCGTCACGTCAACAAAATGGAGAGCGATTCGCAATTGCAAAGTGGCGGAGCATGGCGCGGCTGCAGGG
Organism: Azospirillum sp. VT-I1; assembly: GCF_055698305.1. NCBI lineage: Bacteria > Pseudomonadati > Pseudomonadota > Alphaproteobacteria > Rhodospirillales > Azospirillaceae > Azospirillum > Azospirillum sp. VT-I1. The sequence goes on from NZ_CP168800.1 coordinate 2,375,901, forward strand.
AAAGCAGGCGTCGCCGTCGCTCACAGCAGGCGCTGGGCCTTGAAGCTGGTGTGGCGCCCGCCCTTGCCGATCACCAGATGGTCGTGCACCACCAGCCCGATGGCGTTGGCGGCGCGCACGATCTCCTTGGTCATCTCGATGTCGGCCCGGCTGGGGGTGGGGTCGCCGGAGGGATGGTTGTGGACCAGGATCACCGCGCTCGCCGACAGCTCCAGCGCCCGCTTCACCACCTCGCGCGGATAGACGGGTGTGTGGTCGACGGTGCCGCGCTGCTGCACCTCGTCGGCGATCAGCGTGTTCTTGCGGTCAAGGAACAGCAGGCGGAACTGCTCGGTCGGCTCATGCGCCATGGCGGCGGAGCAATAGTCGATCAGCGCCTGCCAGGAGGCCAGCACCGGCCGGTCGATCACCCGCTGCTGCAAGGCGCGCAGGGCGGCGGCGCCGACGATGCGGACGGTGGCGATGGCGTTGTCGGTGCCGAGCGACACGCCCTCCGCCTTCAGCCCGCGCAACCGCTCCGGCGGCGCGTTGACCACGCCCCACAGGTCGCCGAAGGTCCGGATCAGCAGCTTGGCGAGCGGCTTCACGTCGCGCCGCGGACTGGCGGCGAACAGCACCATCTCCAGCAGCTCGTAATCCTCCAGCGCGTCGGGTCCGCGGTCGAGGAAGCGGCGGCGCAGGCGGTTGCGGTGGTCAAGATAGTGGGGATCGCCATCGTCGGCCTCTTCGGCCTGCCCGTCGTCGGGAGCCGGCGACGACGCGGGCGCCCCGGCATCGGCGGTCGAGGCCAGGATCTCGGGAAATGGCAGGAGGCCGGCGGTCAGGCCGGCATCGTCCAATTCCGCTCCGCCTCCCACGCCTCCGGCTTTCCTGCCGCGTTCCGTCGTTTTGCGTCCTGCCATCGATCAGCGCCATTCCTATGTATGGCACCGACTATAGCGTCTGAATGCGCGAGCGCACAGGGGGTGTGCTCGCGCATCCGGAGATAGCTGTCCGATCCGGTGACGGTTCTCAGACGATCGCGGTGTCCGGAATGGTGCCGGTCAGCACAGCGCGGACATTGTCGGCGATCATATGGCCGGTGCGGACCCGCGCCTCGTCGGTGGTGGCGCCGATGTGCGGGGTCAGGATCAGGTTCGGCACGCCCTGGAACGGGTTGTCGGCCGGCAGCGGCTCCGTCGCGAAGACGTCAAGCAGGGCGCCGCCGAGATGGCCGTCCTTCAGTGCTGCGGCCAGCGCCGCCTCGTCGACGATGCCGCCGCGGGCGACGTTGACCACGATGGTGCCGGGCTTCAGCCGGGCGATCACCTCGGCGCTGACCAGATTGTGGGTCTCCGGCGTGTAGGGCAGGTGGAGCGACAGCGCGTCGGCCGTATCCCAGATGCGCTCGAACGACACCTTCTCCACGCCCATGCGGGCCCAGACCGGATCGTCGGCCGGCACATGGGGATCGGCGGCGATCACGGTCATGTCCAGCCCCTGGGCGCGGCGGGCGACATGGCGGCCGATGCGGCCGAAGCCGACGATGCCGAGCGTCTTGCCCGACACCTCGCGCCCGATCAGCCGGCCGCGCGGCCATTTGCCGGCGACCACGTCGGGCGTGGCGAAATAGGTGGTGCCGCGCACCAGCATCATCAGGCCGGCGATGGCCAGTTCGGCCACCGACACCTCGTTGGCGCCGGTGGCGGGCAGGACGGCGATGCCGCGTTCCCGGCAGGCGGGCACGTCGATGTTGTCCAGACCGACGCCCAGCCGGCCGACCGCCTTCAGGTTGGGGAAGGCGTCGAAGAAGGCGCCGCGGATCTCCGTCTCGTTGCGGATGCAGATGGCGCGGGCGTCACGGCCCATCGCATACAGCTCGTCCAGGCGCTTGTAGAGCGTCTCGTCGTAATGGACGTCGAAGTCGCGGCGCAGCTCGTCCACGGCGCTGGGCTGCATGAATTCGGAAATGATGATGTCGGGCATGGCGGGGGACTTCGGTGAGGGGGCGGGGGTCAGAGCGTGATGCCGGCGGCGTCCAGATAGGGCTTCAGGTTCAGAAGCTCGATCGTCGTCTCGCCAGCCTCCAGCTTGTGGCGGTAGGCCTCTTCCGCGGCCTCGCGGGCGGCGGCCTTGTCCAGCGTGTCGGCGGCCAGATCGCGGGGCACCACCACCACGCCGTCGTCGTCGGCGACCACGATGTCGCCGGCCGACACCATCACGCCGCCGCAGACGATGGTCGTGTTGATGTCGCCCTTGGCGTCGGTCTTGTTGGTGCCCTTCATGTTGGTGCCGCGGCAGAAGACGGGGAAGCCCATGTCGCGGATGGCGACGGCGTCGCGCACGCAGCCGTCGATCACCAGCCCGCCCAGGCCGCGGGCGATGGCCGACGCGGTCAGCACGTCGCCCCAGGGGCCGGCGTCGGTCATGCCCTTGAAGTCGACGACCAGGATGTCGCCCGGCTTCGCCAGGGCGACCGCGATGTGGATCATCAGGTTGTCGGTCGGCCCGCAGGACACGGTCAGCGCCGGTCCGCACAGCCGCATTCCGGGGAACAGCGGCTTGATCGGGTGGCCCATGGCGCCCTTCTTGCCCATCGCCTCATGCAAGGTGGCGGGGGATTGGGCGCGCAGGGCCTCCACCGTCGCGGCGTCGGGGCGGACGAAATCCTTGTGAACGGTCATGCCGGGAACAGCCTTTCGGGAATGAGCGGCAAACGGACGCTTCCGTGCCGAATACGCCTTGGTGCGGGTGAAACGCGATAGATGAACAAGTAATAGAATATTTGGTGGTAGCTGAAAATATCCAAACGGTGGTTGATCGGCGGAAAATCGCCTCTACGATGGGCGTGCCGCAAGAAGGCGCCGGCTTGGCGTCTGGCGATCGATAAAAAGCAATTGAAAGATGCCGCATCCGGCTGCGCAACGATCCCGGGTTGGTCCCGGCTGTTCAGCGGATGCGAACCGAAGGAGGCGATGTATGGATACGAACGCGCGTCCCGCCGTGCGGGGTGAATCGACAGGAACGGCCGGCGGTCCGGCCGGAGCCGGGCGGTTCGGTGCCCTTTCGGACGTGCTGCTGCGACGTGCCGCCCGGCTGGCCGGTGCCGCCGGGCTGGTTGCCTCCACGCTGGCCGCGGCCTTCGGGCTGGCGGGGCCGGGTGCGGCTTGGGCCGCCTATCCGGAGAAGCCGATCACCCTGATCGTCGGCTATGCGGCCGGCGGCGGATCCGATTTCATCGTCCGGTCGCTCGCCCCCTTCATCGAGAAGGAACTGGGCGGCGGCACCCGCGTCATCGTGATGAACCGTCCCGGCGCCGGCGGGGAGATCGGCTTCGCCGCCATCGCCGACGCCGCCCCCGACGGCTACACCATCGGCCTCATCAACTCGCCCAACGTCGTGACGATCCCGATCGAACGCCAGGCGCGCTTCACGCTGGACCGGCTCGACCCGCTCTACAACCTCGTCGACGATCCCGGCTCCTTCGTCGTCCACAAGGACAGCCCCTACCAGACGCTGGCCGATGTCGCCGCCTTCGCCAAGTCCAACCCCAACAGCGTGACGGTCGGCACCACCGGCATCGGATCGGACGACCATCTGGCCATGCTGATGTTCCAGCGCCTGACCCAGACCCGGCTGACCCACGTTCCCTTCCCGGGCAGCGCCGACGCCCACCGCGCGCTTCTGGGCCGGCACATCCAGGTGACGTCGATGAACATCGGCGAATCGGCGCGGGCCCGCGAAGGCGACCCGATCCGTGTGCTGGGCGTGATGACGGAGCAGCGGTCGGAACAGGCCGCAGACGTGCCGACCTTCAAGGAACTGGGGTTCGACGTGAAGATGTCGTCGCTGCGCGGTCTGGCGGCGCCCGTCGGCCTGCCGCCGGACATCCGGGCCAAGCTGGTGGACGCCATCGCCAAGGCGGTGCAGCATCCGGAGTTCCAGGACATCGCCCGCAAGGCGTACCAGCCGCTGCGCCTGCTGCCCCCCGACCAGTATGCGGCGGAGCTGAAGACCCAGGAGGCGACCTTCCGCAGCATGTGGAAGGAGACGCCCTGGCTGAAGTGACGGCGTTCCCGTCGACCGCGATACGGTGATGCGGACATGAAAAAAGGGCGCCGGCAGATCGCCGGCGCCCTTTCTTTTCGATCAACCCTGCGCAGGTCTTACTTCAGCCAGGGGTTCGTGGCCCACAGCTCGCGCAGTTCCTTGGTCGAGTCGGCCAGTTCGGCGGCATACTTCTCCGGCGGCAGCAGGCGGATCGGCTGATACAGCTCCTTCGCCTTGGCCTGGAAGCCCGGGTCGTTGGCGGCCTTGTCCAGCGCGTCGACCAGCTTGGCGCGGACGTCCGGCGGCAGCCCCTTCGGGGCGGCGATGCCGCGCAGCGACGACATCAGCGCGTTGAAGCCCTGGTCCTTGAAGGTCGCCACGTCGGGAGCCTGCTCCACCTTCTTCTCGGCCATCACGCCGAGGACGGTGATCGGATCCTTCTGCTTGTACTGCATCGCTTCGCCGATGTTCACGGCGCTCAGCATGATCTTCTTGTTCGCCAGCGCCGCTTCGTTGGCGGCGGAGCCCTGGAAGGGCACATGGGTGAAGGTCACGCCGGCCTGACGCTGGAACACCAGCATCGCCAGATGGTCGTCGGAACCGATGCCGGTGGTGCCGACGGTGACGCCGTTCGGGTTGGCCTTGGCGAAGGTCACCACGTCGGCCAGCGTCTTGAACTGCCCTTCGTTGTGGACCGCGAAGGAGCTGGGGTCGTCGACCAGATTGTAGAGCGGGTCGAGCCGGTCCAGCGAATAGCGGGCCTGACGTTCGATCGGAATGGCGTTGACGTTGGGCGAGTTGATCGCGCCGATGGTGTAGCCGTCGGGCGCCGAATCGGCGATGGCGGCGAAGCCGATCTCGCCGCCGGCGCCGGGCTTGTTCACCACCTCGACCCGGGCGCCGTCACCCAACTGCTTTTCCAGGAAGGGGGCCAGGGCGCGGATCAGCAGGTCGGTGCCGCCGCCGGAGCCGAAGGCCACGATCATCGTGACCGGCTTCTCCGGATAGGCCGCCTCGGCGTTCGAGGCCGACATGAACATCGCGCCGGCCGCGGCCGCCAGAGTCAGAGACTTCCAGAACTTCATGGTCCCCCCTTTGATGATGCGCCCCGCATGGCGGACCGGAGTCGGCATGCCACGCGCGGAACTAGGGCTGCGCCGAGCCGGCACGACACGAATCGGCAACCATCCCGGCAGGTCTGGCTGTAATCGCGTGGAGCGCCGGCGCCAACGCCGCTGAATATCTGAGGATGCTCCTACACCAGCAAGAACATCCCTTCAACCGCGCAGCATACGATTCTGGATCGTCGCGTCAATACACCGCAGAATATTGCGGAACATTGGATGAGTGTTCGGTATGGTTCAAATAAGTACTGTGTATAAGGCGATGGTTCCGTCGCGTTTTGTTGAAAGATACCGAGGGAGAGAAAGTCTAGAATCACTCGCCCGCAGTCGTCGCGCTTGTGCCGGGCTCCCGAGATGCGGAACGGCAAGTTGTGGAACTTCAAGCCGGCTCCACAGGGGTGGCGCGGGTTTTCCCTTTACTCGCGAATGCGTCCGCACTCTGTCGCCTTTTCGGTAGGCGCTCTGCGGCTGCTCTCCCGTGTCCGTCGAGCAGGGGGCTCTCCCCCTTGCCGGGAGGGGCTGCCGCCGCCCGGAAACCGCGCCGCGGGAGGCTCTTGCGGTCGCTTGCGGAGTCCGGCAGCGGAGCGTTGACAGTCGGTGGGCACCGCACTATGGTGCGCGCCTTCAATCGAGCCGCCGAGCGTTCAGGAACAGCATCATGAAAATCGTCAACTCCCTGAAGTCGATGAAGACGCGCCACAAGGCCTGCCGCGTGATCCGCCGCAAGGGCCGCGTCTACGTCATCAACAAGCAGAACCCCCGTTTCAAGGCCCGCCAGGGCTGATCGATCCGCAAGGATCGATCGACTGCGAGGCCGGGCATCGCGCCCTGCCTCTCCGTCATCGGGTGTTTACGCAAGAGCCGCGCCTTCGGGTGCGGCTCTTGCGTTTTGGGGCTCCCGCATCGGGAGCGGCATCGTCTTGAGTTGGGTGTCTTGTATTAGGATCCCGGCGGATGGTACGTGTGGCGGACGAGTTCGCCGCAACGGGATAAGGACCGCCCGCCATGAAGATGCCGGTGCCGGACAGCGGGGTGATCGCCCGCCGCCGGGAGATCGTGGAGGCGCTGCGCGCCATCGTCCCCGGCGAAGGCGTGATCGTCGACGAGAACGAACTGCGCGCCTATGAATGCGACGGTCTGACCGCCTACCGCCAGCTGCCGATGGTCGCCGTTCTGCCCAGCACGGTGGAGCAGGTGTCGCAGGTCCTGAAGACCTGCAAGGCGATGGGGGTGAAGGTGGTGCCGCGCGGGGCCGGCACCTCGCTGTCGGGTGGCGCCCTGCCGCTGGCCGACGGCGTGCTGCTCGGCATGGGCAAGTTCAAGCGCATTCTCGACATCGACTATGCCAACCGCTGCGTCACCGTCCAGCCGGGGGTGACCAACCTCGGCATCTCCAACGCGGTCGCGCATGAGGGCTTCTATTACGCCCCCGATCCGTCCAGCCAGATCGCCTGCACCATCGGCGGCAACATCGCCGAGAATTCCGGCGGCGTGCACTGCCTGAAATATGGGCTGACCACCAACAATGTGCTGGGGCTGGAGATGGTGCTGATGGACGGCACCGTCATCCGGCTGGGCGGCAAGCATCTGGATGCCGGTGGCTACGACCTGATGGGCATCGTCACCGGGTCCGAAGGGCTGCTGGGCGTGGTGACCGAGGTCACGGTGCGCATATTGAAGAAGCCGGCGACCGCCCGCGCGGTTCTGCTGGGCTTCCCCAGCAGCGAGCAGGGCGGCGACTGCGTGGCGGCGATCATCGCCGCCGGCATCATCCCCGGCGGCATGGAGATGATGGACCGTCCCGCCATCCACGCGGCCGAAGCCTTCGTCCATGCCGGCTATCCGTTGGACGTCGAGGCGCTGCTGATCGTCGAGCTGGACGGCCCGGCGGCGGAGGTCGACCACCTGATCGACCGGGTGGAGGCCATCGCCCGCGAGCGTGGCGCCTGCTATGCCCGCGTGTCGAAGAGCGAGGAGGAGCGGCTGGCCTTCTGGGCCGGGCGCAAGGCCGCCTTCCCGGCGGTGGGGCGGATCAGCCCCGATTACTACTGCATGGACGGCACCATCCCGCGCAAGGCGCTGCCGCTGGTGCTGCAGCGGATGCAGGAGATGTCGGACCGCTGCGGCCTGCGCGTCGCCAACGTCTTCCATGCCGGCGACGGCAACCTGCACCCGCTGATCCTCTACGACGCCAACAAGCCGGGCGAGCTGGAGGCGGCGGAAGCCTTTGGCAACGACATCCTGCGCCTGTGCGTCGAGGTCGGCGGCGTGCTGACCGGCGAGCATGGGGTAGGGGTGGAAAAGCGCGACCTGATGACCGACCAGTTCGACGAGGCCGATCTTCAGCAGCAGCAGCGGCTGAAATGCGCCTTCGACCCCGACGGTCTGCTGAACCCGGGCAAGGTCTTCCCCACGCTGCACCGCTGCGCCGAGCTTGGCCGGCTGCATGTCCACCAGGGGGAACTGCGCTTCCCCGACATCCCGCGCTTCTGAAGGGTCGCCGTCCGCCATGACCATCACCACCTTGAAGCCGGAAAACGCCGTGCAGGCGGCCGACGCGGTGCGCTGGGCGCTGTCGGCCGGCGAACCACTTGAAATTCTTGGCAGCGGCAGCCGCCGCGGGCTGGGGCGGCCGGTGCAGGCCGGCCACGCGCTCGACCTGTCCGGCCTGTCCGGCATCATCGCCTACGAGCCGGAGGAACTGGTGCTGACAGCACTTGCCGGCACGCCGATGGGCCTGATCCGCAGCATGTTGGCCGAACGCGGACAGCATCTGGCTTTCGAGCCGCCGGAGGGCGGGACGCTCGGCGGCCTGGTCGCCAGCGGGCTGGCCGGGCCGCGGCGCATCTCGGCGGGGTCGGCCCGCGACCACACGCTGGGGATCGCCGGGGTCAGCGGCCGGGCCGAGGCCTACAAGGGCGGCGGCAAGGTGGTGAAGAACGTCACCGGCTATGACGTGCCCAAGCTGATGGCCGGCTCCTTCGGCACTTTGACCGCGCTGACCGAGATCACGGTGAAGGTGCTGCCGGCTCCCGAGGACACCGCGACGCTGCTGCTGTTCGGGCTGGACGATTCGGCGGCGGTGGCGATGCTCGACCGGGCGCTGCGCAGCCCTTACGAGGTGTCGGGCGCCGCCCATCTGCCGGCGGGGATTGCCGCGCGGTCGGGTGTGTCGGCCGTGGCAGGGGCGGGCGGGGCGGTGACGCTGGTGCGGTTGGAGGGCTTCGGCCCGTCGGTCGCCGCGCGCGTGACCATGCTGCGCGAGGAGCTGCGGGCCGACGCGGTGCTGGGGCGCGACGAGTCGCTGGCGATCTGGCGCGAGGTGAGGGATGGGGTTGGGTTCGGGGAGGTGGTCGCTGATTGCCCCCACCCTAACCCTCCCCGCTCTCAGCGGACCTACGGTCCGCCTGCCGCGTCAGCACAAAGCAAAGCTTTGTGCGAGAGCTGGGCGGGGAGGGGACTCCGCCGCGCTTGCACCCAACTCCCTCCCCGCCCAGCGGGGGAGGGTCGGGGTGGGGGCACCCGCAGCGACACCCACCTCTGGAAACTCTCCGTCCCCCCTCGACCGGCCCGTCCACCGTCGAGGCCATCCGCCGCACGCTCGACGTCGAGGTGTTCTACGACTGGGGCGGCGGGCTGGTCTGGCTGGCGGCGCCACCCGACTCGGGCGCAACCATCCGCGCGGCGCTCTCCGCTGGCGGCCATGCCACGCTGGTGCGGGCGCCGGAGGCGGTGCGCGCCGTTTCGGACGTGTTCCAGCCCTTGCCCGAGCCGCTGATGGCGCTCAGCCGCCGGGTCAAGGAGAGCTTCGATCCCAAGGGCATCCTCAACCCCGGCCGCATGTATGCGGGGCTGTAACGGGAAGACCGATCTCGATGCAAACGAACTTCTCGCTGGCCCAGCTGGCCGACGCCGCGATCCGCGACTCGGAACAGATCCTGCGCAAATGCGTGCATTGCGGCTTCTGCACCGCGACCTGTCCGACCTACACCATCCTGGGTGACGAGCTGGACAGCCCGCGCGGCCGCATCTACCAGATCAAGGACATGCTGGAGAAGGGCGGGCCGCCGCCCGAAACCACGGTCAAGCACATCGACCGCTGCCTGTCCTGCCTGTCCTGCATGACGACCTGCCCGTCGGGCGTCCATTACATGCATCTGGTCGATCACGCCCGCGCCCATATCGAGGCGACCCACACCCGCCCGCCGGCCGACCGGGCTGTGCGCGACCTGATCGCGCGGGTTCTGCCCAACCCGCGGCTGTTCCGGCTGGCCTTGCTGGGCGCATCGCTCGGCCGGCCCTTCCGCGGCATGCTGCCCAAGCGGCTGTCCGCCATGCTGTCGCTGACCCCGGCCAGCGTCCCGGCGCCGAGCTACAGCGACCGGCCCGGCGTACACCGGGCCGAGGGGCCTCGGAAGAAGCGCGTCGCCCTGCTGATCGGCTGCGCCCAGCAGGTGCTGGCCCCGCAGATCAACGAGGCGACCATCCGCCTGCTGACCCGGCATGGCGTCGAGGTCGTGGTGTCGAAGGGTGCCGACTGCTGCGGCGCCTTGACGCACCACATGGGCAAGGAGGATCTCGCCCATGCCGCCGCGAAGAAGACCATCGACGCCTGGACCAGGGAGATCGAGGGGGAGGGGCTGGACGCCATCGTCATCAACGCGTCGGGCTGCGGCACCAGCGTGAAGGATTACGGCCACATGTTCCGCGAGGACGCCGCCTATGCCGCCAAAGCGGCGCGGGTGGCGGATCTCGCCAAGGACGTGACCGAGCTGATGGACGGGATCGGGCTGGCCCGCCCGGTGGTGGAGACGGGGCAGGCCATCGCCTACCACTCCGCCTGTTCCATGCAGCACGGCCAGCGCATCAAGGAGCCGCCGCGCGCCCTGCTGCGCGCCGCCGGATTCAAAGTGAAGGAGATCCCCGACGCGCATCTCTGCTGCGGATCGGCCGGCACCTACAACATGCTGCAGCCCGAACTGGCGGGGGAACTGCGCGCGCGCAAGGTCGCGGCCATTGAAAGCACCCAGCCGCAGGCGGTGGCGGCCGGCAATCTCGGCTGCATCACCCAGATCGCATCCGGCACCGGCCTGCCGGTGGTCCACACGGTGGAGTTGCTGGACTGGGCGACCGGCGGACCGATGCCCGACGCGCTCGCCGGCCGGGCGGCTTTCCGGCAGGGCGGCGCGCGGGCGGCCTGAGAGGCGGGGCAGGGACGGCGGTGCCGGACGGCGCGGGCGGAGCCGGGGGTTTCGTACCCCCACAATTCTGTGTTTATCTGCGTCCATCTGTGTCAGAAGATCCGCCGCCTCACCGCCTTCCGTCCCAGCCCCCATTCCGTTCAGGTCATCGCCTTGTCCTTGCCACCGTCCTCCTCGCCACCCACGGAAAACATCGGCATGAGCGCCGGCTATGGAATCACCCATCGCCTGTCGGCCTGGGGCGTGCACATCTTCACGGCCAGCGGCGCCGTGCTGGGGCTGCTCGGCCTGCTGGCGGCGGCGGCGGGCGATGCCAAGCTGTGCCTGATGTGGCTGGGCATTGCGCTGGTCGTCGACGGCGTCGACGGCACGCTGGCCCGCCGCGTCTCGGTCAAGCAGGTGCTGCCGGGCATCGACGGCTCGGCGCTGGACCTCGTCATCGACTACCTGACCTACGTCGTGGTGCCGGCGGTGTTCATCCACCGCTTCGGCCTGCTGCCGGACGGGTTGGTCAGCATCGCTCTCGCCGCCTGGATCCTGCTGACCGCGCTCTATTGCTTCGCCAATGTCGGGATGAAGAGCGGCGACAATTATTTCGTCGGCTTCCCGGCGATCTGGAACGTGGTCGCCCTCTATCTCTGGCTGCTCGACCTCAACCCCTGGATCAATGCCGCGGTGGTGATTGCGCTGGGGCTGCTGACCTTCACCACGGCCAAGTTCCTGCACCCGTTCCGGGTCAAGGCACTGATGCCGCTGAACATCGCCGTGACCACGGTGTGGCTGCTCTGCTGCATCGCGCTGGTGGTGCTGGAGCCGGCGCGTCCGGGCTGGCTGTTCGGCCTGTGGCTGGCGACCTCCGTCTACTACGCCGCCGTCTGCGCCTGGCGGACCCTGCGCGGTCCCTGATCGCCTGACATCCTGAAGGTGGGCCGGGCGGCGGGGAACCGCTGTGCGTGACGGGCGTTGCCAGAAGGGCAAGTCCGGCGCAGCAGAGGGGATCCCGCCTTGGCCACGGCTCATCCGATCCGGATCGGCACCGCCGGCTGGAGCATTCCCAAGCTGTCCGCCCCGGCCTTTCCCGCCGACGGCACGCATCTGGAGCGCACCGCCCGCGTCATGGCGATGACGGAGGTGAACAGCAGCTTCTACCGTCCGCACAAGCCGGAGACCTGGGCGCGCTGGGCCGCCTCCACCCCGTCCGGCTTCCGCTTCGCGGTGAAACTGCCCAAGGCGATCAGCCACGAGGCCCGGCTTGCGGGCGCCGACGCCGCGCTGGAGCGCTTCCTGGCGGAGGCCGGGATGCTGGGCGACCGCTTCGGCCCGCTGCTGGTGCAACTGCCGCCCAGCCTGCGCTTCGACCGTGCGGTGGCGGAGGAGTTCTTCGCGATCCTGCGCGCCCGCTTCGACGGCGACGTGGTGTGCGAGCCGCGCCATGCCTCCTGGTTCACCGATGGTGCCGAGTCCCTGCTGGTCGCCCACCGCGTCGCCCGCGTCGCCGCCGATCCGGCGCCGGTGCCGGGGGCGGGGGAGCCCGGCGGCTGGGACGGGCTGCGCTACTGGCGGCTGCACGGCTCGCCGGTGATCTACCGCTCGGCCTACGAGCCGGCTGTTCTCGATATGCTGGCCGAGCGGTTCCTGGCCGAGGCGGCGCTGCGGCCGGTCTGGTGCGTCTTCGACAACACCGCCGATTTCCACGCCCTGGACGACGCGCTGGCGACGATGGCGCGGCTGCGGGACCGGTCATAGGCGCATTTCCCTATCGGAGGCCCCCCGGCACGCCCGAGACAGTGCATTGTTGCAGGGCTATCCTGCCGCGAAAGGCCTCCGACAGGCGGGGCGGTTGCGTGCAGGTGGTGTGGTTATGGAGTTCGTCGTCCTACTGCTGATCTTCGGCTTCATCACCCACCGGCTGGACCGGCGGCTGAAGGCGCAGGAGGCGGAGATCGCCACGCTGCGCGGCCGGTTGGACAAGGCATTGGCCGGCGCCGCCCCTCTGCAGGCATCCCCGTCCGTCGAGGCGGAGGCCGCGGCGACGGAGGAACCGCCGCCGCAGGAGGCCGCCGAACCCGTCCTTGCCGCCGAGGCCGCTCCCCCGCCGGACGAGATCCCGCCGCCTGCGGCACCGGAACCCGCCGCCCCGCCGCGGGCGGGCTGGCGCGAGCTGGAGGAATCGCTGGCTTCGCGCTGGCTGATCTGGCTCGGCGGCGGCACCATGGCGCTGGCCGCGGCCTTCTTCATCAAGCTGTCGGTGGAGCATGGCTGGCTCGGGCCCGGCGTGCGGGTGGCGCTTGGGCTGCTCGCCGGTTTCGGCCTGATGGTGGGCGGCGAATGGCTGCGCCGCCGTCCGGCCCAGCGCGCCGTCGCGGCGCTCCGCCCCGATTACGTGCCGCCGGCCCTGACCGCCGCCGGCCTGTTCACCGCCTTCGCCAGCGTCTATGGCGGCTTCGCCCTGTTCGACCTGTTCGCTCCGCTGGTCGCCTTCGCGCTGCTGGCGGCCTTGTCGCTGGTCGGCATCGGGCTGTCGCTGCTGCAGGGGCCGTTCATCGCTGCGCTGGGGCTGCTGGCCGGCTATGTCACCCCGCTTCTGATACCGTCCGACAATCCGGACGCCTGGGGCCTGTTCGCCTATCTGCTGGCGCTGAACGGGGCCGGCATGGCGGTGGTGCTCTATCGCCGCTGGCGCTGGCTCGGCTGGGGGGCGCTGGCCGGTGCGGCGCTCTGGCCGCTGGTGTGGATGATCGACCCGTGGAGCCGCGGCGACGCGCTGCCGACCGGCCTCTACCTGCTGCTGACCTCCGCCCTGTTCCTGGTTCCGGCCGTGCTCGGCGTGGTTCCCGGAACCGCGGAGGACCGGCTGGCTGAGCCGGCGCCCGCCACCGGCTGGCGCAGGGCGCTGCCCGACTGGATCCGGCGCAAGCAGCGCCATCCCGCCGACCGGCTGGCGATGATGGCGATGCGGCTGTTCGGCCTGCTGGTCGCCGCCGTCACCTGGCGCGCCGGGCATGACGCGGTGTCGCTGACCGTGCTGACCCTGTTCGCGCTTCTCGCCATGGCCGCCGGCCGGCGGACCGAGCGGATCGCCGGCGTCGCCTGGATCGCCGCATTGACCGTGCTGCTGTCGCTGGCGCCCTGGAGCCTGCCCTATGTCCCGTCCAGCCCGCCGCCGCTGACTGCAGAGGGGCAGCCGCTGATCGTCGCCGACCCGGCCGGCTACCCGGCGGCGGTCACGCGCTTCCTGTGGGTGGCGGGCGGCTTCGCGGCGCTGTTCGGCATCGGCGGTTTCGCCGCCCTGTGGGGCGCCCGGCGGGCGGCGCTGTGGGCCTCCCTGTCGGCGCTGGTGCCGCTCGCGCTGCTGACGCTGGCCTATGCCCTGGTGACGCCGCCGGAGACCGCCATCGGCTGGCCGGCCGCGGCGCTGGGGCTGGCGGCCCTGCTGGTCGCCGGCACCACGCCGCTGGCCCGCCACCGCCACCGGCCGGGAGCCGCGCTGGGCCTCGCCGCCTTCGCCGCCGGGGCGAGCGGCGCCATCGCGCTCGGTGCCACCATGACCCTGCAGGAGGCATGGCTGACCGTGGCGCTGGCGATGCAGGTGCCGGTGCTGGCATGGCTGGAGCGGCGGATGACCCTGCGCGAGTTGCGCGGCGTCGCCCTGCTGGTGGCCGTCGCCGTGCTGGTGCGGCTGGCGATCAACCCCTATGTGCTGGATTACGAGGGCTATGCCTGGATCGCCTACGGCTATGGCCTGCCGGCGCTGGGCTTCCTGGTGGCGGCGCGCCTGATGCGGACGGCGCCTGACGGGAGAGGCGACGATCTGGTGGTGATGGTGCTGGAGGCCGGCGCCCTGATCTTCACCACCCTGATGCTGTCGCTGGGCATCCATCGCTGGATGGCCGGCAGCCTGGAGGCGGAACCGTCCGGCCTGACGGAGGTGGCGCTGCACACCCTGTCCTGGCTGGGGCTTGCCCTGCTGCTGGCCGCCGACCGGCGGTGGAGCGCGCGGCCGGTGGCGGTGTGGGGCCGGCGCCTGCTGGTCCTGCTGGCCGCCGCGACCGCCTTCTTCCTGCATCTGCTGGCGCTGAACCCGCTGTGGAGCTTCGAATGGGTCGGCACCTGGCCGGTGGTCAACCGGCTGCTTCTGGCCTATGGCGCGCCGGCCGTCCTGCTGCTGCTCTATCTCTGGTACGACCCGCCGCCGTCGCGCAGCCTGCGGAGCGCCGCGCCGGTCCTGCCGATGCTGCTGATCGCCACCAACCTTGCGCTGGAGATCCGCCGCGCCTTCCAGGGGCCGATCCTGAACGGCTACGAGACCTCGGACGCCGAATGGTACGCCTATTCGGTCGGCTTCCTGCTGTTCGCGGTGGCGATGCTGGTGGCGGGCATCCGTTTCGGCTGGGGCTGGATGCGCCATGCCGGGCTGGTGCTGGTGCTGGCGGTGGTCGCCAAGGTGTTCCTCAGCGACATGTCGGACCTGGAGGGGATGTATCGCGTCGCCTCCTTCCTCGGCCTCGGCGTCTCGCTGGTCGGCATCGGCTGGCTGTACCAGCGGCTTCTGCGCCCCCCGCCGCCGGTACCCCGCCGCAGCCGAAGCCGGAACCGCCTTCCTCTGCCGACGATCTGCCCACGGATGATCTGTTGGACCAACGGACTCGTTGACAGGCCGGGCTGGGAACGCTCCCATACGGTGAAGGATGGGCCGGGACTGAACCCGGCCCCCGCCACCGGAGGAGCAGCGCCAGATGGACCGCGAGACGCACGGCAACGCCTATCCCATCCTTCCCGACGGCGAGGAGGGCTTCACCGTCGAGGCGGCGCGGATGAAGTTCGGTCCCGGCATGCTGGCCGAGCTGGGCGGTGACGCGCTGTCGCTGGGCATGACGCGGGTGGCGCTGTTCACCGACCCGCGGGTTGCTGCAACCGCACCCTTCGCGATGGCGCTGGAGTCGCTGAAGCGGGCGGGCGTCGATCCGGTGGTCTATGACCGCTGCCGGGTGGAGCCGAGCAGCGCCTCCTTCCTCGACGCCGCCGATTTCGCGCGGGATGGCGGCTTCGACGGCTATGTCTCCATCGGCGGCGGATCGGTGATCGACACCGCCAAGGCGGCGAATCTCTACGCGACCTACCCGGCCGACTTCCTCGCCTACGTCAACAAGCCGCTGGGGGAGGGCATCCCGGTGCCCGGCCCGGTCAAGCCGCACATCGCCTGCCCGACCACCTGCGGCACCGGCAGCGAGACCACCGGCGTGGCGATCTTCGACCATGTGGAAAAGCAGGTGAAGACCGGCATCTCGTCGCGCTTCCTGCGGCCGAGCCTCGCCGTCGTCGATCCGCGCACCATCGACAGCCTGCCGCCCGGCGCCATCGCCGCCACCGGCTTCGACGTGCTGACCCACGCCATCGAGAGCCACACCGCGCGCCCCTTCCGCTCGCGCCCGCGCCCTGAGTCGCCGACGGCCCGCCCGCCCTACCAGGGCGCCAACCCGTGGTCGGACATCGGCAGCCTGCAGGCGATCCGGCTGGGCGGGCAATGGCTGGAACGGGCGGTCAACGACCCCGACTGCGCCGAGGCCCGCGACGCCCTGATGTTCGCGGCGACGCTGGCGGGTCTCGCCTTCGGCAACGCTGGCGTCCACATCCCGCACGCCATGTCCTATTCGGTGGCGGGGATGAACCACAGCTTCACCGCGACGGGCTACGAGACGGTGGACCCGATGGTGCCGCACGGCATCTCGGTGGTCCTGAACGCCCCCGCCGCCTTCCGCTTCACCGGCTCCGCCGCGCCGGAAGCCCATCTGCGCGCCGCCGAGGCGCTGGGGGCGGACATGCGCGGCGCTGTGCCGGAGGATGGCGGCGAGCTGCTGGCGACCCGGCTGATTGGGATGATGCGGGCAACCGGGTTGCCGAATGGCTTGTCGGCGCTGGGCTATGGCGAGGCCGACATTCCGGGGCTGGTCAAGGGTGCCGCCGCCCAGCAACGCCTGCTGACCATCGCCCCCCGCCCGGTGTCGGAGGACGACCTGCGCGGGCTGTACGCGGATGCGATGCGCTACTGGTGAGGGGCGGGGTCCAAATGATTTTTGAGGTTAGTAACGACGGTAATTGTGGCAAGCACCACACGGATCACGGCAAGATTTTTGTTCGTATTGGCGATGCGATCAGATAAGTTTAGCTCGGTGAACACTTCAAGTGCGGCTTCATGGGAGACAATTGCCTGCTCGGCAGCGTCCATGTCATGAGTCAAGGCGGCCAAAGTTTGCAGGCACTGGCCGATATTGTTCTTTATCTCAGCCCACGCGAGGGGCGCGCGGTCACGGGTTACCTCAAGTAAAGCGTTCCGGTATGCGGCCAGTGCTTGTCGCAATTGTGAAATGTTGCCCTCATATGTTCCGAGGCTTTGGAGTGCGTTTCCTAGATTGTTTTGAGTGCTGGCCCATTTAAGGGGCGCTTTGTCGCGGGACTGTTCAAGCAAGGCATTTTCAAAAGCACCCACAGCCTCCTGTAACTGCCCAATATTCTCATCACGCTTTCCGAGGGTGGTTAGGACACTCCCAAGGTTACTCTGTGTTATGGCCCAGTCGTGAGGAGCGCGCTTGCGGGTGATTTCGAGCAAGGCATTGGCGTAGGCGTCCGCAGATCGTCGTAATAATGAGTTATCACCTTCTTGTTTTCCAAGAATCTGGAGTGAATTTCCAAGGTTGTTCTGTATTTTTGCCCAAAGTAGCGGATCGTGATCGCGAGAAATTCCATGCAGCGCTTTATCGTATATATTTATGGCTTCTAATATCCGTGCATTGTTCTTCTCGTATTTCCCAAGCTCTAGTAGAGTGCCGGCCAGATTGTTTAAAGTTCCGGCCCAATCGAGGGGGGCGTGGTCGCGGGTGATTTCGGATAGGGCGTTAGAATAAGCATCTACAGCCTCCTGCAATTTGGTAGAGTTCCCTTGACGTTTCCCGAGGATTGAAAGGGAAGATCCGAGACTGTTCTGAATGCGCGTCCAAAGAGCAGGGTAATTATTGCGTGGCGGTAGAGCTTCGCGGTAACGAGCAATCGCGGCATACAGGGCGCTGTTGTTGCCCCGTTCCTCCCCATATTGTTGAAGGCAATCAGCGGAGTCAGCGAGGTAGCTGGTACGCTGCTCTATGTCTCCAACGGGCAAGAGGTTTGCGGCGGCGAGAAGATGGTCAGCGGCGGTTCGGTAATCCAAGCGCATGGCGCTTAGGACGGCACGCGCGGCGCGAATAGCAGCTTGGCGGCGGGCAACTTCGTGGGAATCGGCCTGTGGCTTGGCGGGTGCAGCGCCTTGTTCTTCTTCGAAGGAGGCAAGGAGTTCCTCTGCGCAGTTGTATTGGCCATTTACAACGGCAGCGCGAGCGTTTGCGAGAACAGGATGGTCATCCGATTCTGTTGCCTGCTCCAGCGCGATGAGACGGTCCACTATCTCGCGGTATTGCAGGGCGATGGTGGTCAGTTTGGCAGTGAGCTGTTCGGGGGGAACCGGTTCATGCCGCACGATGGTGAAGAAAGAGGTCAGCGCCTCCCGGCTGATCGTGCCGAACTGGTCGGCGGCGGCGATGGCCTTCGCTTCGGAGCTTTGGGACAGGTCGCGCACGCCCGCGAAGATGGCGGCGATCTGCTCCGGCGTCAGGCCAATGTTGATAGTGATGGTGTTACCGGTCATCGTTTCGCCGGTGCTTGCGCTGACGTGGATACCGCCAGTCCGGTCCGGTGCGGGCGCCTTGGACTTGCGCTGCCAAAGCCAGCCACCCGCACCGCCCGTGAGCGTCAGAACGGACAGCACTGCGGACAGGGCTCCCGCATTCTGCTCGGCATTGAGCCATGCCCAGATCGTTCCGGCGAATATGGAAAGCGTATCGGTCATGTCAGCGCGCAGTCAGGGGGAGGATTGCGCGCATTGTGTCATGTGAGTGGAGCGTCCCGCAAGCGAGGCGTGTTGCGTGCGTGCAGGCGCGCTGACAAACGCCCTCTCCCGTCCCGGGAGAGGGAGGGGACCCACGAAGTGGGGAGGGTGAGGGGTAGGGCAAGGAACCCGAACCGCACGGCTTCGTGCCTAACCCCTCACCCTTCCCACCGCTTTGCGGCGGGCCCCTTCCCTCTCCCGGGGCGGGAGAGGGAGACAGCCGTATTTTCCGTGAAACGTTGCCCGGAACACCACGCCGTTATAGGAATAACAACCTATGCCCGTGCGGAGTCCCCATGTCCCCCGTTGCCTGGTCTTCCTCCCTGTTCACCGTTCCCCTCCGCCCTCGCGCGGCCGGCGTTGAACAGGTGAACAGGGCCCGGAAAACCGTTTCACGGTGTTTCAAACGTTCCATCCACCCCCGCGAAACCGGGGTGCCAACCTCAGAACTGTTCCTCGCTCAGCGCCATCACCGTGTTGCGAGCGCTGGCGATGGTCGGCAGCAGGGCGGGGGCGGTCGCCAACACCTGCTCGGCGTAGAAGCGCGCGACGATCAGCTTGCTTTCCAGGAAGGAGGCGTTGGCGCCCGGCTGGCGCATGCCCTCCATCGCCTTCATCGCCGAACGCGCCAGCATCCAGCCGCCGGCCACACTGCCCCACAGCTTCAGATACGCCACCGCACCGGCCGCGGCCCCCTGCAGGTCGCCCTCCGCCTGGGTGGCGACCATCCAGTCGATGGCCTTGTCCAGCGCGTCCAGACCGGCCGACAGCTCGGTCCGGATCACCGCGAGGTCGTCGCCGGGGGCCGCACCCAGCTCCTCCACCGTCGCCCGCATGTCGGCGACGAAGGCCCGGGCAGCCGCACCCTTGTCGCGGCCGGTCTTGCGGAAGGTCAGGTCGTTGCCGTGGATGCCGTTGGTGCCCTCATAGATCGGGGTGATGCGGGCGTCGCGGTAATGCTGGGCCGCACCCGTCTCCTCGATGAAGCCCATGCCGCCATGGATCTGCACGCCGGTGGACGCTACCTCGCAGCCGATGTCGGTCGACCATGCCTTGACGATGGGGGTCAGCACATCGACCCGCGCCGTGGCGGCAGCGCGCACCGCCGGATCCTCGTGGTGGCGGGAGATGTCCAACTGCGTGCCGGCATAGAGCGCCAGCGCCCGCGCCGCCTCCGTCTTGGCGCGCATGTCCAGCAGCATGCGGCGCACGTCGGGATGCTTGATGATGGCGACGCCGGAGCCCTTGGGATCGGCCAGATCCTTGCTCTGCACGCGGCTCCGGGCGTAGTCGCGGGCCTGCTGGTAGGCGCGCTCGGCAATCGCCACGCCCTGGATGCCGACGCCGAGCCGGGCGTTGTTCATCATGGTGAACATGTATTCGATGCCGCGGTTCTCCTCGCCGACGAGATAGCCGATGGCGCCCTCGTCGTCGCCATAGGCCATGACAGCGGTCGGGCTGGCCATGATGCCCAGCTTGTGCTCCAGGCTGGCGCAGCGCAGGTCGTTGCGCTTACCCGGCGTGCCGTCGGGGTTGGGCAGGAACTTCGGCACGATGAACAGGCTGATGCCCTTGATGCCGGCCGGGGCGTCGGGCAGGCGGGCCAGAACCAGATGGACGATGTTCTCCGTCAGGTCATGCTCGCCATAGGTGATGAAGATCTTCTGGCCGGTGATGCGATAGCTGCCGTCGCCGGCCCGCACCGCCTTGGTCCGCACCGCGGCAAGGTCGCTGCCCGCCTGCGGTTCGGTCAGGTTCATCGTCCCGGTCCATTCACCGGAGATCATCTTCGACAGATAGACCGCCTTCTGCTCGTCGCTCGCATGCTCGGTCAGCAGGTCGACGGCACCCTGGGTCAGCAGCGGGCACAGGCCGAAGGACAGGTTGGCGGCCTGCCACATCTCGTTCACCGCGAAGGCGACGGTCCAGGGCAGGCCCTGCCCGCCATAGTCCGGCTCGAAGGGCAGGCTGTTCCAGCCGGCCTCGGTGAACTGGCCGTAGGCCTCCTTCCAGCCGGTGGCGGTGCGGACGACGCCGTTCTCCAGCTTCGCCCCTTCCTTGTCGCCCACCCGGTTCAGCGGGGCGAGCACGCCGGAGGCGAATTTGCCGGCTTCCTCCAGGATGGCGTCGACCAGATCGGGGGCGGCGCTGTCGCAATGGGGCAGGGCGGCGATGGCGTCGAGGCCCACCACCTCGTTCAGGACGAAGCGCAGATCGTCGACCGGAGCGGTGTAGGTCATGGCGGGGCGGTTCTCCCAGGGAAAGATTGTTTGGTTTACCTATAGGTTAACATACAGCATCGAATGGCGCTTGGCGAGAGGGCGGGATGCCGCGTCGGAAAAGGCTAGGCCCGCCATGCGGCCGCATCAAGCCTCCAGCCGATTGGCACGGCGTCTGCCTGATTGGCACGGCGTCTGCATAGCTGTGTCCGCCTCCCATCGGGGCCTTCACACGGGGATCGACCCATGACCTACGCATCCGCCCTCGGCAATCCCAGCGACACCGCCGCCCAGCAGGCCCGCGCATCCCGCGGCCCGGCCAATGTGGAGGCTGCCGTCCGCAATGCCAGCGCCAGGACGGGGGTCGATTTTTCCTACCTCATGGAAAAAGCTGCCGTGGAGAGCGGCTATCGCACGGACATAAAGTCCTCCTCCTCGTCGGCGACCGGGCTCTACCAGTTCATCGACAGCACATGGCTGCAGACGATGAAGGAGCATGGCGCCGACCACGGCTATGGCAAATACGCCAACGCCATCCAGACCCGCAGCGACGGCCGCCCCTATGTCGCCGATCCGGAGATGAAGAAGGAGATCCTGGAGCTGCGCAAGGATCCGACCGCGTCGGCCCTGATGGCGGCGGAATACACCCGCGGTAACAAGGAGTATCTGGAGGAGACCGTGCGCGGCAGGATCGGCTCGACCGAGCTGTACATGGCCCATTTCCTGGGGGCCGGCGGTGCCTCGAAGTTCCTGAATGCGATGCAGGAGAATCCCGGCCGAACCGCCCGCGACGTCTTCCCCGAGGCGGCGGCGGCCAACAAGAACGTCTTCTACGACAAGGCCACCGGCAAGGCGAAGACGCTGAAGGAGATCTACGACCGCTTCGCCACCAAATTCTCGGAGAACCCGCTGGCCAGCTTCGCCCCGGCCCAGGCGGCGACCGACGCGGTGCGCAAGCAGGACATGCCGGACGGCTTCACCACCCAGGTGCCGATGGCCCCGGCCAAGTCGCTGAACGGCACGCCGCTGTCGATCTATCAGGTGCTGGCGCTGAACGCGCTGGAGACGCCGGACGAGGTCGACAGCATCAGCGGCCGTCCGGCCCGCCTGCGCGACAAGGAGAACCGCCGCATGCGCGAGGAGCCGGTGCGGACCGACCAGACCGCGGGCAACGGCGTCGCCATGGGCTTCGGCCTGGGGCTCGGCCGGATCGTCGGGTCGGAATCGGCGACGCCGGTCGCCGCCGCCAGCGCGGGCGCCGCCGGAACGGATGCCGTCACCAAGGCAGCCTGAGCGGGGCTGCCCGGCGGCCGGAGGGGCAAAATGCCCTACGCTGGCGCTTTGACTTGACGGCCGGATGGGTGCAAGGTCGCGCCGTTTTTGGCGCTCACCCCTCAGGACCGATCATGAGCAACCAGCAGCCCGCCGTCACCTTCGAGGAAATCCGCGCGCTCGTGCGCAACCTGCCCGGCCCCGACCTGGAGGCCGGCACCGCGGCCCTCCAGCGCGAACGGCAGCTGACCAAGCCGGCGGGCTCGCTCGGCCGGCTGGAGGAGATCGCGCAGTGGATGGCGACCTGGCAGGGCGAGCACCCGGCCGATGTCCGCCGCCCGCGCGTCGCCGTCTTCGCCGGCAACCACGGCGTGGCCGCCCGCGGCGTCTCGGCCTTCCCGGCCGAGGTGACGGCGCAGATGGTCGCCAACTTCCAGAACGGCGGCGCCGCGGTCAACCAGTTGTGCGAGGTGGCCGACGCCGACCTGCGCGTCTACGAGCTGGACCTGGAGAACCCGACCGCCGACTTCACCCAGGGCCCGGCCATGGGCGAGGAGGAATGCTGCCGCACCATGGCCTACGGCATGATGGCGGTGGAGATGGGCGTCCAGCTGCTGGCGCTGGGCGAGATGGGCATCGCCAACTCGACCTCGGCCGCGGCGATGTGCCTCGCCATGTTCGGCGGCGAGGCGGCCGACTGGACCGGCCGCGGCACCGGCATCGACGACGCCGGGCTGGCTCGCAAGATCGCCGCGGTGGAGGCCGGTGTCGCCGCCAACCCGCAGGCCAAGGACGACCCGTTCGAGGCGCTGCGCTGCCTCGGCGGCTATGAGTTCGCCGCCATCGCCGGCGCCATCCTGGCCGCCCGCGTCGCCCGCGTGCCGGTTCTGCTCGACGGCTTCGCCTGTACCGCCGCCGCCGCCGTGCTCTACAAGGCCGACCGCCGCGCGCTCGACCACTGCATGGTCGCCCACCGCTCGGTCGAGCCGGGCCACACCCGCCTGATGCAGGCCATCGGCAAGGAGCCGCTGCTGGACCTGGGCATGCGCCTGGGCGAGGGCTCCGGTGCGGCGCTGGCGATCAACATCGTGAAGTCCGCCGTCGCCTGCCACGCCGGCATGGCGACCTTCGCCGACGCGGGCGTCAGCACGCAGGGGTGATGGGGGGGTGGGAAGTTAAACCCCCACCTAACCTCCCCCGCTGGGCGGGGAGGGACTGCCGCCTCTCTCCCGATAAAGCGCTTGTCCCCTCCCCCGCCCAGCGGGGAGGGTTAGGGTGGGGGCAATTCAGCAGGACCTCACAACATCCCGTCCGCCAGATCGCTGATCGCCGCCGACAGGAACAGGTCCAGCATCACCAGCGCCGCGGCGGCCAGCCCCGACAGCGACAGGGCGGTGCGCAGCACGAACCACTGGTAGGTCAGCATCGCCATCATCACGCCGAAGACCAGCGCCTCGGACACTCCCGACGGCAGCAGGCCGCTGGCCGACAGCACGATGGCCGGCAGGTAGATCGCCATCTGCACCACCGCCGACCAGTTGTAGGCGGTCAGCGCGCCGGGATAGAGCTGCTCCTTGCCCATCAGCGCCGAAATGCGGAACAGGGCGAGCGGGAAGGCCGTCCAGCTGACGACATAGGCGATGCCCTCCACCGTCACCAGCTGCAGCACCGGGGTGCCGTCCAGCCGGTCCCACAGCCGGATCGCCAGAAGCAGCGCATAGGCCGGCAGCACCACAAGCGCCGCGTAGAAGGAGTTCAGCGCCCCTTCCGGCGTGCGGTCGAAGAACTCCATCCCCGTCCGGTCGAAGCGGGCCAGCCGCCAGGCGCCGGTCAGCGCGGACAGGATGGCGGGGGTGGTCAGCGGCATCATGATGTCCCGGTTGGAGGACTCACCCGGCAAGGCGCGTGAACACGCCCTTCAGGATGGCCTCGTAGATGTCCGTCAGCCGGCGAAGATCCTCCACCGAGCAATATTCGTCGACCTTGTGCATGGTCTGGCCGACCAGCCCGAACTCCACCACCGGGCAGACATTCTTGATGAAGCGGGCGTCCGATGTGCCGCCGGTGGTCGAGTATTCCGGACGGCGCCCGGTCACCCCCTCCACCGCCTCTGCCACCAGTTCGGTCAGCGGACCGGGCGGGGTGACGAAGCTGTCGCCGGAGCAGTAGACCTCCAGCTCATAGGCGCCGCCGACCGCATCGAAGGTCCGGCGCAGCCACGCCTCGATGCCGGCCGGGGTGTGGGCGTCGTTGAAGCGGATGTTGAAGGTCGCCTTGCCCTGCGCCGGGATGACGTTGGTCGCCGTGTTGTCGACGTCGATGGTGGTCAGCGCCAGGGTGGAGGGCTGGAAATGCGCCGTGCCCTCGTCCATCGGGTGTTCGGTGATGGCGGCCAGCATGCGGACCAGCCGCGGCAGCGGGTTGTCGGCCAGATGGGGATAGGCGACATGGCCTTGCGCGCCGAAAACGGTCAGGAAGCCGGTCAGGCTGCCGCGCCGGCCGATCTTGATCATGTCGCCCAGGGCCTTGGGGTTGGTCGGCTCCCCCACCACGCAGGCGTCGATGCGCTCGCCGCGCTCGGCCATCCAGTCCAGGACCTTGCGAGTGCCGTTGATCGCCACCCCTTCCTCGTCGCCGGTGATGAGCAGGCTGATCGAGCCGGCGGGTGGGCCGTCCTGCAGCCGGCGGGACACGGCGGCGACGAAGGCGGCGATGGCGCCCTTCATGTCGACCGCACCGCGGCCGAACAGGCGCCCGCCCATCACCTCGCCGGCGAAGGGATCGACCGTCCAGCCCTTGTCCCCCGGCGGCACCACGTCGGTGTGGCCGGCGAAGCAGAAATTGGGGCCGCCGGTGCCGAGCCGCGCATAGAGGTTCTCCACCGGCTCCGTGCCCTCCTGCTGGAAGCGCAGGCGGTGGCAGGTGAAGCCCATCGGCGCCAGCGCCGCCTCCAGCACGCCCAGCGCACCATCGTCGCGCGGGGTGACGCTGGGGCAGCGGATCAGGTCCTGGGCGAGGGCGACGGGGTCGATGGTCATGCGGATCTTTTCCAACCGGCTCGGCCTCCGCCGGTCGTCATCCCCGCGAAGGCGGGGATCCAGGTGCAGGGGCCGGAGTGCTGTATGCGACGCCTGGACCCCCGCCTTCGCGGGGGTGACGGTGGAACGGCTGTCGGATCAATCCCGCAGCAGGTCGTTGATCGCGGTCTTCGAGCGGGTCTTCTCGTCGACGCGCTTGATGATGACGCAGCAGTACAGGCTCGGGCCCGGGGTGCCGTCCGGCAGCGGCTTGCCGGGCAGGGAGCCGGGGACGACGACCGAATAGGCCGGCACGCGGCCCATGAAGACCTCGCCGGTGTGGCGGTCGATGATCTTGGTCGAGGCGCCGATGTAGCAGCCCATGGAGATGACCGCACCTTCCTCGACGATCACGCCCTCGACGATCTCCGAGCGCGCGCCGATGAAGCAGTTGTCCTCGATGATGACCGGGTCGGCCTGCAGCGGCTCCAGCACGCCGCCGATGCCGACGCCGCCCGACAGGTGGACGTTCTTGCCGATCTGGGCGCAGGAACCGACGGTGACCCAGGTGTCGACCATGGTGCCGCTGTCGACATAGGCGCCGACATTGACGAAGCTCGGCATCAGGATGACGCCGGGGGCGACGTAGGACGACTTGCGGGCGATGGCGCCGGGCAGGGCGCGGAAGCCGGCGTTCTGGAACTGGCCTTCGCTCCATCCCTCGAACTTCGGCGGCACCTTGTCGTACCAGGAGGAGCCGCCGGGGCCGCCGGGGATCATCTCGTTGGCGTTCAGGCGGAAGGACAGCAGCACCGCCTTCTTCAGCCACTGGTTGACCTTCCAGCCGTCGGCGGTCTTCTCCGCGACGCGCAGGTCGCCGGCGTCCAGCGCGTCCAGCGCCGCATTCACGGCGTCGCGGACGGGGCCGGTGGTGGCGGTGGTGAGATCGGCGCGGTTTTCCCAGGCGGCGTCGATGGTGGCTTGCAGGCTGGCGTGGCTCATGGCGCGGTCGTTCTGCTGTCGATTGTCCAAGGGACGGCACCATGGAGCCGCATCGCGCCCGCTGTCAACCGTACCCGCGGCCGGCAATGGCCGGTTTGCGACAAAGCCCTATGCGCCCGCCACCGCCGCCAGCCAGGAGGGCAGGTCGTCCACGGTGTGGTCGATGTGGACCCCGGCGCCGACGCCGGCCTTCTCGTACTCCTGCTCGCCGCGGACCCAGACCGTGGTCATGCCCAGCGCGTGCGCAGGGGCGAGGTTGCGGGCGATGTCCTCCACCATGCAGGCGTCGGCGGGGTTCACGCCGTGGCGTTCCACCAGCGTGGCATAGGGGCGGGGGTCCGGCTTCGGCACATAGCCGGCAGCGGTGATGTCGAACACCGCTTCGAACCGGTCGATGATGCCGAGGCGGCCGGCGACGTTCTCCGCATGGCGGACCGAGCCGTTGGTGTAGATGATCTTGCGGCCGGGAAGCCGGTCGAGCGCGTCCGCCAGCTGGGCCGACGGCTGGACGCCGGTGACGTCGATGTCGTGGACATAGTCCATGTAGGCCACGGGATCGACGTCGTGCTCGCTCATCAGGCCGCGCAGCGTGGTGCCGTAGTCGCGGAAGAACTGCTTCTGCCGCACCCTGGCCTCGTCCATGCCGATGTTGAAATGCGCGGCGATGAACTCGTTGATCCGGCGGTCGACCTGGGCGAACAGGTTGCAGGACGCCGGATAGAGCGTGTTGTCGAGGTCGAAGATCCACACCGCGCGGTCCCGCAGCGCGGCGGGAAGCTTGGTGGCGGGGGCGGGCGCCGGTGCGGCGGGAGAGGTCGGGACGGTCATTCCCGAAGAATGGGGCCGGGGGCGGCCGGCCGCAAGCCGCTTCACAAGGTCGCAGCCGCATGCTGCTCCCTTCCGCCGTCCGGCGCCATGGGGAGTCGTCCTCCTCGTTGGTTGATTGAAGATTAACCCCTAAAGGGGTAGCATGGGCGGAAGTCTGCAACCTTTGCAGTCTATAGTTTTGCCTGCCTCGTGTTTTTCCGCCCGCCTTGTGGACTGCCCATCTGGGATCGCCGTGGACCTCCTCCTGACCACCGGTACCTCCGCCCCCGACTCCGCCCCCGCCGGCGGCCAGACCGGTCCCGCGACTCTGGTCGCGCTGTATCCCGGACCGGCCCTGCGGCTGGATGCGGCGCTGGCCGTCGCCGAAGCGAATGCGGAGGCGGAGGACATGATGGACAGCGATCCGCGCTGGCTGCCCGATCTCCGCGGCTGGCTGTCGGCCTCCAGCGTGGCTCCGGGGCTGCGGTCGGTGCCGGTGGAGTCGCTGCGCGGGATCATGATCGTCGAATGGGCCGGCGTGCCGCTGCCGGACGGCGGTTTCCTGTTGCTGGGCCGCGACGACACGCTGGAGCGCCAGCTGCGCCACACGCTGACCGAGTCGCGCCGCCGCTACAAGGATCTGGTGGAGGTCTCCTCCGACTTCGCGTGGGAGACGGGTCCCGACGGCACCTTCGTCTTCGTCAGCCACAAGGGCGCATTGGGTTATCCGGCCGACGCGCTGATCGGCCGCGACCCGCGCAGCCTCGCGTTGGAGGAGGCGGAAGACCTGCCGATGCCCTTCGACTGCCGCCGCCCGGTCGACCAGACGGAGCTTTGGCTGAAGGGCGCCGACGGCACGCCGGCCTGCATCGTGGCCTCGGCCTTGCCGCTGTTCGGACCGCAGGGCGACTGGATCGGCGCCCGCGGCGTCTGCCGCGACGTGACGGAGCAGGTGCTGCGCTCCAACGAGCTGGCGCGCATCCGGAACCGCGAAAGGCTGCTGGGCCATATCGTCCATACCCTGCGCGACCGTCTGGACGCTGCGGAGGCGCTGGCGGTGGCGGCGACCGAGACGGCGCGGGCGCTCAGCGCCGACGGCTGCCGCATCTACCGGGCGGAGGAGGGGAGTGGAGAGGGCGGCCGCGTCTCCCTGTCGCTGGTGGCGGAATTCGGGGCGGAGTTGCCCGAGGTCGGCACCGCCCTGCTCGACCGCATTGCCAACGGTGAAGGGCTGGTGGCCGACCGGTTGGGCAAGGTCCAGCTGATCGGCGA
The DNA here is from genome assembly GCF_055698305.1 of Azospirillum sp. VT-I1. Lineage (NCBI taxonomy): Bacteria > Pseudomonadati > Pseudomonadota > Alphaproteobacteria > Rhodospirillales > Azospirillaceae > Azospirillum > Azospirillum sp. VT-I1. Next base: position 2,403,759 of record NZ_CP168800.1, read on the forward strand.
GCGGACGGAGTACCGGCAGGATGTGAACGGCGCGCTGCTGGTCTGGCGCGCCGGCGATTCGGAGCCATGGGACGACGACGACCGCCAGCTGATGTCGGGCGTGGCCGACCATATCGGCATCGCCCATGCCCATCTCGCCTACCAGGAGCGGCTGCGCCGCCTGTCGGAGCGCGACGGGCTGACCGGCCTGTTCAACCGCCGCACCTTCTTCGAGCGGCTGGAGGAATCGATCTCGCGGCCGGACAGCGGGCCGTCGGCCCTGCTCTATGTCGACCTCGACAACTTCAAGGCGGTCAACGACCTGCACGGCCACCAGCAGGGCGACACGGTGCTGAAGGCCATCGGCACGCTGCTGACCACCGGGGTGCGGCCGGGCGACCTGCCGGGGCGCCTCGGCGGCGACGAGTTCGTCCTGTGGCTGGGCCGCACCGACGAGGCGAAGGCCCGCGTCGTCGCTGAACGGCTGCTGCGGGGAATGCGCGATCTGGCCCACCTGTCGGCCAGCCACGAGAAGCCGCTGGGCCTGTCGATCGGCATCGCCGTCCACAGCCCAGGCCGCGGTGAAACGGTGCGGGAGTTGACCGACCGCGCCGACGCCGCCATGTACGACGCCAAGAAGAGCGGCAAGGGCCATTACGCCCTGGCCCCCGCCTATCAGGCGGCCCCCGAGGTGTCTTCTTCCGACGTTCCCGCCGCGGAGCCCGCACCGTGACCCCGCCTGCCACACAGCGTCCCGAAACGCTCGACCCCGCCGACTACGAATCCGCCAAGCGGATGGTGCAGAGCGAGGATCCGGCGGTCCGCCGGAAGGTCGCCGAACATCCCAAGACCAGGCCGGAGCTGCTGTATTTCCTCGCCGCCGACGCGGCGGCGGAGGTGCGGCGCGCCATCGCCACCAATGCAGGCACCCCGCGTCAGGCCGACCTGCTGCTGGCCAAGGACCGCGAGGTCATGGTGCGGCAGGCGGTGGCTCAGAAGATCGCCCGCCTGCTGCCCGAACTGTCGGCCGATCAGGCGATCCAGATCGAGCGGCTGACGGTGGAATGCCTGGAGACGCTGGCCCGTGATCAGGCGACGGAGGTGCGCGGCATCCTGGCCGAAGCGCTGAAGGACCTGCCCAACGCCCCGCACGGCGTCATCAACCGGCTGGCCCGCGACGTGGAGTTGTCGGTCTGCGGCCCGGTGCTGCAGCATTCGCCGATCCTCACCGAAGAGGATCTGACCGACATCATCATGAAGGGGCCGGTGCGGGGCGCGATGACCGCCATCGCCAGCCGGCAGAACGTCACGGCGTCGGTCGCCGACGCCATCGCCCGGTCGGACGACGAGGCGGCGGTGACGGCGCTGCTCGGCAACCCGTCGGCCCAGATCCGCGAGGAGACGCTCGACCGCATCCTCGATCAGGCGCCGCAGCACGAGCCCTGGCATTCGCCGCTGGTCCGCCGTCCGCGCCTGCCGGCGCGCGCGGTGGCGCGGCTGGCCAGCTTCGTCGCCGACAATCTGCTGAAGGTCCTGCAGGACCGCGACGACCTCGACCCCGCCGCCGCCCGCGGTCTGGTGGAGGCGGTGCGCCGGCGGGTGGGGCAGGCGGCCGGCACCGGGCCCGGCCTGCCGCTCGGCCCGGTCGATTTCGGCGAGGAGGCGGTCGGCGGTGCGGCCGCCGGGCCGGAAAAGCCGGTGGAACGTCCCAGCGACAAGGCGGCGCGCCTGAACAAGGAAGGCAAGCTCACCGAGAAGCTGATCGAAGGGGCGATGGTGGAGGGCGACCGCGCCTTCGTCATGGCGGCGCTGGCGGAGCTGTCTCAGATCGAGTTGGCGGTGGTCGACCGCATCGTCGCCACCCATGCGCCGCGCGCCGTCACCGCCCTGGTGTGGCGCGCCGGGCTGACCATGCGCTTCGCCCGGCAGGTCCAGCTGCGGCTCGCCCAAATTCCGCCGAAAACGGCGCTTAATGCTCGCGACGGCACGCACTATCCGATGACCGATGAAGAGATGCGCTGGCAGCTCGAATTCTTCGGCGTCGAGGCGAAGGCGTGACGTTCCGCTCCCTTTCCGGTTCTTGCTCGTATGCGTGTCGCCTTCCTCGCCTTCTTCGTCATCCTGATCGCCGCCGCCACCAGCTTCGCCGCCCCGCCGCGCGAAACGCCGGAGGAGCGGGCGGTCGCCGCCACCTTCGATGCGGCGCGGGCCGCGCTGTCCGAACAGCGTGGATCGGCGGTGATCCCGCTGCTCACCCGCAATTCGGTCAAGACGCTGGAGTCGGTGCGCGATGCCGCCCGCCAGCCCGGCGATGCGCCGCTGCAGCGGCTGGAGCCGGCGGAGCGTTTCGCCGCCATGGGGCTGCGCCGCTATCTCACGCCGGCCGAACTGCGCCGCATGTCGGTCGGCGACATCGCCAACCATGGGCTGAAGGCCGGCTGGCTCGGCCCCAACGTCATCTCCCGCAGTTCGCTGGGGCCGGTGCGGGTGAAGGGCGACCGTGCCTCTGGCCTGCTGATGGTCGACAACCGGCCGGCGCTGGTTCCTGCCGATTTCGTGCGCGAAGGCGGGGCATGGCGCATCGACCTCGCCAGCGTCTTCACCTTCGGCAGCCAGATGCTGAAGGGCTTTGCCGCCATGTCCGGCAAGGACGAGACCGCCTACATCGACGATCTGCTGAACAGGCTGCCGGCCAAGCCGGGGACGATGAAGACGCGCTGAACGGAAAGCGGATACCCCGTCCGGCCGCGTCCATCCGCGCGATTGCGGCGACTCCAGCAATTGCGTAGAGTCGCGCCCGCTTCCACCAAGTGTTGGCGCCGACGATGACCGCACCGGAAGAGACCAGTCCGTCACCAGCCCCCGGCCGGGCCGTGCCCTGCGGCGCCCGCTTCCATGCCGCCGTTCTGGAGCTTGCCGCCGCGCGTGGGGTCGGGGTGCCGATGCTTTTGACCGCCGCCCTGCTGCTGGCGCCGGAGGGAGCCGCCGATCCGGGCCCGCGGGATGCCGACGGGGAAGCGGTTCTCGAGGTGGGGGAAACCGACGCTCCCGACGCCGTGATCCGCAAAGCGCTTTCCGCCGCACTGGCGCTGGCCGATCCCGGTGCCCGCATCCTGCCGGGCGAGGATGTCCGCCGGCTGGAGGCGGCGGTGGAGACGCTGGGCTACCGCAACAAGACGCTGGCCCATGCGCTGCGCCGGCTGTCCTTCCAGCCGCTAGACGGCCGCATCACCGAGGTGCGCGATGCCGCGCAGCTGTTCGGCTTCGTCAACGAATGGTGTTTCGACGAGGATCAGGTGCGGCGGCGCTTCCGCGAACTGGCGCCGGTCTATCACCCGGATACCGGGATCGTCGCCTGCCGCGAGCGGATGGGCCAGCTCATCGATGCCCGCAACCTGCTGGTCCACCATGTCCGCAGCGTCTACGGTTCCGGCGACTGGATGGCGAGACGGGGCGGACCGTCCGCCTGAGCCGGCCTCGATCCCGATTCAGCCCTCCAGCCCGATCGCCTCCTCGACGATCGCCTGGTCCAGCGTGGCGCCGTCCAGGACCGCGCCGGTCAGGTCCGCCCCGGTCAGGTCGGCTTCGCTGAGATCGGCCCCGGACAGGTCGGCGCCCGCCAGGTTGGCGCCGGCGAGGTTCGCCTTGCGCAGGTCGGCCTTGCACAGCAGCGCCATGCCCAGCCGGGCGCGCTGCAGGTTGGCGCGCCAGATGTGGCCGCTCATGGTCTGTATATGGACGGGACCGAGCTGGGCCCCGGTCAGGTTGGCGCCGGTCAGGGTGGCCCGCTCGAAATTCACGCCGCGCAGGTCGGCGTTCGACAGGTCGGCCTTGCGCAGGTCGGCCAGCGACAGGTCGGCTATCGCCATCGCCGCACCGGCTAGCGTGGCGCCGCGCAAAGCGATGCATTGCAGGATCGCCGCCGACAGGTTGATGCCGTCCAGCTTCCGCCCCGACAGATCGAGCGCAGACAGGTCGGCGCGCTTGCCCGCCTTGCCACCGCTGTCGATCCAGGACAGATGCTCCATCAGCATCTCGCGCAGGTCGTCTTCCGGGTTTTCCAGCGTCTTCGCCAGAACCGCCGCCTGGATGTTGGGCGAGCGCAGCTGGGCCGCGTCCAGGATGGCGCCGATCAGGGTGGCGCCGCTGAAGTTGGTCCGGTTGATGGCGCAGCCGGTCATCACCGCCCCCGACAGCCGGGCGCCCGACAGGTTCGCCTCCGTCAGGTCGGCATCGGTCAGGTCGCAGCCGGTCAGGTTGGAGCCGGTCAGGTTGGCGCGCATGAACTTGGTGCCGCGCAGGATGGCGTCGGTCAGGTCGGTCTGCATGACGAAGGCGTTGGCGACCTTGGCCCGCGACAGGTCGGCGCCGCGGATGGTCGCCGCCGTCAGCTCCGACGTCAGGACGCTGTCCTCATACTGGTGGGCGAACATCTCGCCGCTGGAATCATAGTGCAGCAGGGTGCCGTCGCGCAGGTCCACCTCGACCAGCGTGGCCTCGCTCAGCACAGCGCCGCGCAGGCAGGCGCCGCGCAGGTCGGCCCGCCGCAGGTCGGCCTTCTCCAGGTTGGCCAGCCGCAGGTCCGCGGCATAGAGGTTGGCGTTGGCGAGGTTGGCGTTGGTCAGCCGCGCGCTGAACAGCTTGGCGCCCGACAGGTCGGCGTCCGACAGATCGATGCCGGAGAGATCGAGATGCGATAGGTCGCGCATCTTCAGGTTGGCGCGCACGCCGCCCGGCTGGCTCTTGCGGAAAGCCTGGTGTCGCAACAGGATCGCGTTCAGCTGGCTCTGGGTCAGCTTGGTTCGCGGGCTGTTGGAACCAAAGCCCTGGGCGGACGACATCGCCGGGTTACCTTCTCTATTTGGTTACTCACAATGCGCAAGAGTCGCCAAAAAATCGTTAAGGCTCGAAGATTTGTGACAAGTGTCGGACGGATAACCGGTCTGCGGCAAGGACGACCTTCGGCCGACGGTGCAAGGCTCCTTCAAACGGTTGACTCGGGGTGCCGGCTTCTCTATGGTCCGCCGACCTGTCTTCCGCAAAGCCGATAGACCGGGTACCCCGGCCACATGCCGGGTATCTCCGCCAGTCCGCGAGTGTCGCGCACTGGCGCTTTCGTGCTTGTGCGGGTGGCGGCCCTGACGCTGGACCCGGAACTGGGGAACGAGTATCGCATGTTCGAAGGCCTGACCGGACGCCTGGGCGACATCTTCGACAAGCTGCGCCGCCGCGGCGCGCTGACCGAGGAGGACGTCTCCGCAGCACTGCGCGAAGTTCGCGTGGCGTTGCTGGAGGCTGACGTCGCTCTGCCCGTCGTCAAGCAGTTCGTCACCCAGGTGAAGGAACGCGCCGTCGGGCAGGAGGTGCTGAAGTCCGTCACCCCCGGCCAGCAGGTCATCAAGATCGTCCACGACAACCTCGTGGAGATGCTGGGCGAAGGCGCCGACATCAACCTGAACGCCGCCGCCCCGGTGCCGATCCTGATGGTCGGCCTGCAGGGCTCGGGCAAGACCACCAGCACCGCCAAGATCGCGCTCCGCCTGAAGACGAAGGAGCGCAAGAAGGTCCTGATGGCCTCGCTGGACGTCCGCCGTCCGGCCGCCCAGGAGCAGCTGAAGGTTCTCGGCGAGCAGACCGGCGTCGCCACGCTGCCCATCGTTCCGGGCCAGGACCCGGTCGCCATCGCCAGGCGCGCCATCGAGACGGGCCGTCTCGAAGGCTATGACGTCGTCATGCTCGACACCGCCGGCCGCCTCGCCATCGACGAGGAGCTGATGGCAGAGGTCGCGGCCGTCCGCGACGCGACCAAGCCGGCGGAAACGCTGCTGGTCGCCGACGCGATGACCGGTCAGGACGCTGTCACCGTCGCCACCAATTTCAACGACAAGGTCGGCATCACCGGCATCGTGCTGACCCGCATCGACGGCGACGCGCGCGGCGGTGCCGCCCTGTCGATGCGCCAGATCACCGGCAAGCCGATCAAGCTGCTGGGTGTGGGCGAAAAGATCGACGCGCTGGAGCCCTTCCACCCCGACCGCATCGCCGGCCGCATCCTCGGCATGGGCGACGTGGTGTCGCTGGTGGAGAAGGCCGTCGAGACCATCGACAAGGACGAGGCCGAAAAGCTCGCCCGCAAGATGGAGAAGGGCCAGGGCTTCGACCTCGACGACATGGCGATGCAGCTGAAGCAGCTCCGCAAGATGGGCGGCATGTCCGGCCTGATGGGAATGCTGCCGGGCATCGGCAAGATCAAGGACCAGCTGAAGGACGCCAACGTCGACGACGGGATGATCAAGCGCCAGGAGGCGATCATCTCCTCGATGACCAAGGCGGAACGCAAGAACCCCGACATCATCAAGGCTTCGCGCCGCAAGCGCATCGCCGCCGGTTCCGGCACCTCGGTGCAGGAGGTCAACAAGCTGCTGAAGCAGTTCGAGACCATGCGCGGAATGATGAAGCAGGTGCAGAAGCTTGGGAAGAAGGGGATGCTGCGCGGCGGCCTCGGAAACCTGCTGCCGAAGGGACTCGGCGGCTTCGGCGGGAAGGGGCCTTTCGGCTGACCTGACCGCCAATCGAAATCACCTGATACCTGTTTGACTTGAGAAGAGAAAGTTTCGACCAATGGCTCTGAAGATTCGTCTGGCTCGCGGTGGTGCGAAGAAGCGTCCGTTCTACTCGATCGTCATCGCGGACGCCCGCAGCCCGCGTGACGGCCGCTTCATCGAGAAGATCGGCACCTACAACCCGATGCTGCCGCGCGAGCACGAGCAGCGCATCGTCCTGAACGCCGAGCGCGCCAAGCACTGGCTGTCGGTCGGTGCCCAGCCGACGGACCGCGTGGTCCTCTTCCTGGCCAACGCCGGCCTGGTCGAGAAGCCCGCCGTCCGCGAGACCCCGAAGAAGTCGGCTCCGAAGGCCAAGGCGCAGGAGCGTCTGAAGGCCGAGGCCGCCGCTGCCGCGGCCGCCGCCGAGGCGTAAGGCTGGTGCCTGAGGTTGGGGTCGTGACGACGTGCCGGGTGTTCCTCCGATGACCGCCAGAATCTGTGTCGGCCAGTTCGCGGGATCGCACGGCGTGCGGGGGCTGGTGAAGCTGCGCAGCTTCACCGCCGAACCCGCCGACATCATGACCTACGGCCCGCTGTCGGACGAAGCCGGCGCCCGCCGCTTCACGGTGACGCTCCAGGGCATGGTCAAGGACAACTTCCTGGCCAAGGTCGACGGGGTGACGAGCCGCGAACAGGCGCAGGCGCTGGCAGGCGTGCGGCTCTACGTGGACCGCGACGCCCTGCCGGCGACGGAGGACGAGGACGAGTTCTACCATGCCGACCTGATCGGCCTGCGGGCGGAACTCGCCGACGGAACCGTCTACGGCACGGTGAAGGCGATCTACGACTTCGGAGCCGGCGACGTGCTCGAGGTCAGGACCGCCGGCGGGCCGCTGGAGATGCTTCCCTTCTCCAAGGCCTGCGTGCCGGTGGTGGATGTCCGGGGCGGCCGCATCGTCGTCGATCTTCCGGCCGTGATCGAAGCCCGCGAGGGCTCCGAGGATGAGGCGTCCGAGGACGAGGCGGAAGACGGGGGTGAGGACGGAAGCGGGAAGGAGGGGCCGTGAACCACGGCGCCGAAGGCCCGCGGGTCTGGACCGCCAAGGTTCTGACGCTGTTCCCGGAAATGTTTCCGGGGCCGCTCGGCCACTCGCTGGCCGGCAAGGCGTTGGAAAATGGAGTCTGGGCGCTGGAATCGGTGGACATTCGCTCGTTCGCGCGCGATAAACACCGCTCCGTCGACGACACCCCCTTCGGCGGAGGGGCCGGCATGGTCATGCGGCCCGACGTGCTGGACGCGGCTTTGACCGCGACGGCGGGACCTGTGGGGGCACCGGGACGCGGCCGGGCGATCTATCTGTCGCCTCGCGGACGGGTGCTGGACCAGGAACTGGTCAAGGAGTTGGCCGCCACCCCGGTGGTGACGCTGCTCTGCGGCCGGTACGAAGGGGTGGACCAGCGGGTCCTCGATGCGCACGGCCTCGAAGAGGTCAGCCTCGGGGATTTCGTGCTGTCCGGCGGGGAACTCGCCGCGCTGAGCCTGATGGATGCCGTGGTGCGCTTGCTCCCCGGTGTCATGGGCAACGTGGAGACGGCGGGGGAAGAGAGTTTCGAACGGGGGTTGCTCGAATACCCCCACTACACCCGGCCGGCGGTCTGGACCGACGGGCAGGGTGTGGAGCGCGCGGTGCCGGAGGTTCTGCTGTCCGGTCACCACGGAAAGGTCAAGGCCTGGCGGCTGGCCGAGGCGGAGAAGATCACGGAGGCCCGACGGCCGGACCTGTGGTCGCTCTACCAGGCGAGCCGCCCGGCAGTAACTGTTACGAACAAGGGTCGACGGCAGGCTCGCCGGCGCGACCCGAAACCGGAGTGACGGTCCGCCGCGAGGCGCGCCGATAGAAAAGGGGTAGTGCTATGAACCTGTTGCAGCAGCTCGAGCAGGAGCAGATCGAGAAGGCCCTCGGCGGCAAGACGATCCCGGAGTTCTCGTCGGGCGACACCGTCCGCGTGAACGTGAAGGTCGTCGAAGGCACGCGCGAGCGTGTCCAGGCCTATGAGGGCGTCGTGATCGCCCGCAAGAACGCCGGTCTGAACAGCTCCTTCACCGTCCGCAAGATCAGCTACGGCGAGGGCGTGGAGCGCGTGTTCCCGCTGTACTCCCCGCGCATCGACTCGATCGAGCTGGTCCGCAAGGGCGCCGTCCGCCGCGCCAAGCTGTACTATCTGCGCGATCTGCGCGGCAAGGCCGCCCGCATCGCCGAGCGCACCACCGGCCGCGGCATGGTCAACGGTCGCAAGGCCGCCGAGTAAGGCGCCTTCCGGTCGTTTCCAGGTTCATAGGTTCGGCGCCCGGCCGTCAGGCTGGGCGTCTTCGTCCCGTCACCATCAGCAAAGCTTAAGGAGTAGGCGCCATGAAGCGCACGTTCCAGCCCTCCAAAATCGTGCGTAAGCGTCGTCATGGCTTCCGCGCCCGTATGGCCACCGTTGGCGGCCGCAAGGTGATCGCCCGCCGCCGCGCCCGCGGCCGCAAGGTTCTGAGCGCCTGATCCCCGCGATGGCGGCGCCGGACCACAAGGTCGGGCGCCTGATGCGGCGGCCGGAATTTCTGGCCGTGGCCGGGACACGGCGCAAGCATGTGGCTCCCGGCCTGATCCTCCAGGTGCGCCGGCACGACGACAAACAGCGGCCCGCCGATGGCGGTCCGCCGATCCGTCTCGGTCTGACGGCGAGCCGCAAGGTCGGCAACGCGGTGGTGCGTAATCGCGCCCGCCGCCGTTTGCGTGAGGCCGCGCGGCAGATTCTGCCCAAGCATGCCGCCCCCGGCCACGATTTCGTCCTGGTCGCGCGCGGCGACACGGCCGAGCGGCCGTGGACCGACCTGCTAGGCGACCTGACGGCCGGGCTGAAACGCCTCGGCCTTTGGCGCGAGGCGGAAGGGTAGGGGGCCCGCGACGTCATGTTTCGCATCGCCGGCCTCAGCCCGCTCGCGCATCTTCTCCGCGCGCTGGTATATCTCTATCGCTGGACCTTGTCGCCCTTCGTGGGCTGGCATTGCCGTTTCCAGCCGACCTGCTCCTGCTATGCCATCGAATCGCTGGAAAAGCACGGCGCCATCCGGGGGGATGGCTGACGCTGCGCCGGCTTGGGCGATGTCATCCCTGGGGCGGGTCGGGCTGGGATCCCGTGCCCGATGCTGCCGCCCGTTCTTCGTCGGGTGGCGGACTGCGCCGTCATCGCTTCGACGCGGCGGATCGGGAAAAGGGCATGCGGCGGTTGCTCAGCCCGGCGAAAACCCGTAACAAGGCCGCGCACACGCCGCCCTTCTAGCAAAGGCCCCACGGCAACCGGGACGCCATGACCGACCAACGCAACCTCATCATCGCGATTGCCCTGTCGATCGCCATCCTTCTGGGCTTCCAGTATTTCTACGAAAAGCCGCGGGTGGAGCAGCAGAAGCAACTCGCCGCCCAGCAGGCCGCCCAGACGGAGCAGTCGGTGCCGGTGCCGGCCCCCGGCGTGCCCGCCCAGCAGCCCCCCGCCACGGCAGAGGTCGCGAAGGACCGCCCCGCGCTGCTCGCCGAGCAGCTGGCGGCCGGCACCCGCGTGAAGATCGACACGCCGGCCCTGCATGGCTCCGTCAACCTCGTCGGCGGCCGCATCGACGACCTGACGCTGGCCCAGTACCACGAGACCCCGGACCCCAAGAGCCCGGAGATCGTGCTGCTGGCGCCGGCCGGCACGCCCGCCGCCTATTACGCCGAGTTCGGCTGGGTCCCGCAGGGCGCCGGCATCGTCGCTCCGACCGCGACCACCCGCTGGACCGCCGACGGCACCGCGCTGACGCCCGAGAAGCCGCTGACCCTGACCTGGGACAACGGCCAGGGTCTGGTGTTCGAGCGCAAGATCGCGGTCGACCCGGACTTCATGTTCACGGTGACGCAGACGGTCCGCAACACCGGCGCCAACCCGGTCACCCTGCTGCCCTACAGCCTGGTGTCGCGTACAGGCACGCCGCAGACTTCGGGCTACTACATCCTGCATGAGGGCCCGCTGGGCGTCTTCAACGGCACGCTGACCGAGCGGTCCTACGACGACCTGCGCAAGAAGGGCACCGAGCCGATCGAGACCACCGGCGGCTGGCTCGGCATCACCGACAAGTACTGGCTGGTGTCGGTCATCCCCGACCCGGCGCAGAAGGTCACCGCGCGCTTCGTCCACAGCACCGTCGCCAATGCCGACCGCTATCAGGCGGACTTCATGGGCGATGCGGTCACGGTGGCGCCCGGCGCTTCGGCCGAGACCACCGGCCGCCTGTTCGCCGGCGCCAAGCAGGTGAAGCTGCTGGACGCCTATTCCGAAAAGCTGAACATCAAGAATTTCGACCTCGCGATCGACTTCGGCTGGTTCTACTTCCTGACCAAGCCCTTCTTCTACGCGCTCGACTTCTTCGGGCAGGTGCTGGGCAACTTCGGCCTCGCCATCCTGCTGCTGACCGTCTGCGTCAAGGCCGTCTTCTTCCCGCTCGCCAACAAGTCCTATCAGGCGATGAGCAAGATGAAGGCCCTGCAGCCGAAGATGCAGGAGCTGCGGGAGAAGTTCAGCGACGATCAGGCGCGCATGAACCAGGAGCTGATGGCGCTCTACAAGCGCGAGAAGGTCTCGCCCGTGTCGGGCTGCCTGCCGATCCTGATCCAGATCCCGGTGTTCTTCGCGCTCTACAAGGTGTTGTTCGTGACCATCGAGATGCGGCACGCGCCCTTCTTCGGCTGGATCCACGACCTGTCCTCGCCGGACCCGACGACCATCTTCAACCTGTTTGGCCTGATCCCCTGGGATCCCCCCGCCATGCTGCATCTCGGTGCCTGGCCGCTGATCATGGGCGTCACCATGTGGCTGCAGCAGAAGATGAACCCGGCTCCGCCGGACCCGGTCCAGCAGAAGGTGTTCCAGTTCCTGCCCATCGTCTTCACCTTCATGCTCGCCGGCTTCCCTGCCGGTCTGGTGATCTACTGGGCCTGGAACAACCTGCTGTCCGTCGCCCAGCAGTGGACCATCATGCGCCGCATGGGCGTGAAGGTCTGATCCTCGGATCGTCACCCCCTCTGCCCATCGTCTGAGACCTGCCGCCGGCAAAGACCCTTGACGGGACTTTGCCGGCGGTATGTTTTTTAGCCCGCACCAACGAAAGCGCCCGTCATGACCACCCCCGACACGCCGACCCCCAACACCCCCAGCATCGTTTCCGGCTTCGACGAGGCTGCGCTGGAGGCCGGCCGGCTGCTGTTCGCCAAGGAGTGCGACTTCGTCTGGGGCGCCAACGCGCTGAACCAGCTGCCGGAGGCTGACCTGCCGGAGGTCGCCTTCGCCGGGCGGTCGAATGTCGGCAAGTCGAGCCTGGTGAACGCGCTGACTGGGCGCAAGACGCTGGCCCGCACCTCCAACACGCCGGGGCGCACGCAGCAGCTGAACTTCTTCAACCTCGGCAACCGGCTGAAGCTGGTGGACATGCCCGGCTACGGCTATGCCAAGGAATCGAAGGAGAAGGTGGAGGCGTGGAACGACATGGTCCGCCGCTTCCTGCGCGGGCGGGTGACGCTGCGCCGGGCGCTGGTGCTGATCGATTCGCGCCATGGGCTGAAGCCCAACGACCATGAGATCATGGACATGCTGGACCGCACCGCCGTGCCCTACGTCGTCGTGCTGACCAAGGCCGACAAGGTGAAGGCCGCGGATCTGGACAAGGTGCGGCGTGATACCGAGCTGGGGCTGAAGAAGCACCCCGCCGCCTTCCCGGATATCCACGTCACCAGCTCGGAAAAGGGCACCGGCATCGCGGAACTGCGCGCCAGCCTCGCGGCACTCGCCCTGGCCGCCGAATAGCACGGAGCGACGGCGATGGGTGCCACCTCCCCCGCGCTGCTGTTCCTGATGCAGGCCCTGCTGCTGATCGCCGGGCCGTTCCTGCTGTGGCGGCTGGGCGGCGGGCGCCACATCGCCCCGATGGTGGTGATCCAGATCCTGTTCGGCGTGGCGCTGGGACCATCGCTGCTCGGCCGGTTGGTGCCGGACCTGTGGGGCGTGCTGTTCGCGCCCGCGGCCCTGGCGCCGCTGTCTGGCCTCGCGCTGATGGCCGTCGTCTTCTTCGCCTTCCTGACCGGGCTGCATCTCGACCCCGCCGATTTCCGCGGGCGGGGCGGGGCCTTCGCCACGGTGGCGCTGTCCAGCATGGTGGTGCCGACGCTGCTGGGCGGGGCGCTGGGCTGGTGGCTGGCCGGCGCCTTTCCCGAGATGACTGGAACGCACGCCACGCCGGGCCTGTTCGCCGCCGGTTTCGGCATCTGCGTCGGCGTCACCGCTCTGCCGGTGCTGGGCGCCATCCTGCGCGAGATGGGGTTGCTGGGCGATCGGGTCGGACGGCTGGCGCTGGGCTATGCCGCGGTGAACGATGCGCTGCTGTGGCTTCTGATCACCGCCGTGCTGGCCTGGGCGTCGGCGGAAGGAGGCGGCTGGGCGGTCGCCAGGGTCGGGCTGCTGGGCTTCGCCTATGTCGGGGTGACCGTGCTGGTCGTCCGCCCGCTGCTGGACCGCCTGCTTGAGCGGGTGGCGCCCGACGGGCGGATGGGCGACACCGCGGTGGTGGTGACCTGTGCCGCGCTGCTGTCGTCGGCCGCTGTGACCGAGCTGATCGGGCTGCATTACATCCTGGGCGCCTTCGTCGCCGGCACCGCCATGCCGCGTCGCTACGCCGCCGCGATCCTCGACCGGCTGGAGCATTTCTCCACCCTGATCCTGCTGCCCTTCTTCTTCACGCTGACCGGGCTGAAGGTGACCCTGACGCTGGACGATGCGGCGCAGTGGACGGTCTTCGGGCTTGCCACCCTGGTGACGCTCGTCGGCAAGATGGTCGGCACGACCTTGCCGGCGCGCCTGACCGGGGAGAGCTGGCCGGACGCGCTGCGGCTGGGCACGCTGATGCCCTGCAAGGGGCTGATGGAGGTGATCGTTCTGACCGTCCTGCTGGAGGCGGGGGTGCTGTCCGGCGCCTGCTTCTCGGCGATGGTGCTGATGGCGGTGGCGGTGACCGCGCTGACCCAGCCGATGACCCGGCTGGCCGGATGGTGGCGCCCGGCCGGCGCCGCATCGGCCGCAGCCGCGGGCGGGCGGAACGGGGGCATGTGACCGTTAAATTGCCCCCTAGGCAACCGGCCGGCCTTTCCGTTAAAGAAACCCGACCGTTCACCCCGACAAAGGGCATCCTCCCGTGCAGACTCCCACCCGTGACGAGTGGCTCGCCAAGGCCCGTACCCTGTCCGAAGCGCTGCCCTACATGCGCCGTTATGCCGGGAGCACCTTCGTCATCAAGTACGGCGGCCACGCCATGGGCGACGCCAGCCTGGCGGAGCTGTTCGCGCGCGACATCGTCCTGCTGAAGCAGGTCGGCATCAATCCGGTGGTCGTCCATGGCGGCGGTCCGCAGATCGGCCAGATGCTGGAGCGTCTGAAGATCAAGTCCAGCTTCATCGACGGCCTGCGCGTCACCGACAAGGAGACGGTCGAGGTGGTCGAGATGGTGCTGGCCGGCTCCATCAACAAGCAGATCGTCGCCGCCATCAACGGCGCCGGCGGCCGTGCCGTCGGCCTGTCGGGCAAGGACAGCAACCTGATCACCGCCCGCCGTCTGGAGCGTGTGCAGCGCGACCCCGACAGCAACATCGAGAAGGTGCTGGACCTGGGCTTCGTCGGCGAGCCGTACAAGGTCAACCCGCAGATCCTGCATGCGCTGGCCCAGTCGGACATCATCCCGGTCATCGCGCCGGTCGGCTTCGACGTGAATGGCGATACCTACAACATCAACGCCGACACGGCGGCCGGCGCGGTCGCGGCGGCGGTGAAGGCGGCGCGCTTTTTCCTGCTGACCGACGTCGCCGGCGTCCTCGACAAGGACAAGAAGCTGATCGAGAAGATGTCGCTGGAGGATGCCCACAAGGCCATCGCCGACGGCACCGCGTCCGGCGGCATGATCCCGAAGATCGAAACCTGCATCAGCGCGGTGGAGCAGGGCGTCGACGCCGCTGTTATCCTGGATGGCCGCGTGCCGCACGCGCTGCTGCTGGAGATCTTCACCGAGGGCGGCGCCGGCACCCTGATCGGCAAGGCCTGACGCAACAACGGGGGGACCGATGTCCGACCTGCGCAAGGATCTGCTCCGCCAGATGAAGGCCATCCGAGACCGGATGGACCCGAAGCTGGTGGAGCGTGCCAAGCTGGCGGCCTTGGGCAAGGTCCCCTACGACAGCGACGCGGCGAAGGAGGCGGTCGGCCATTTCCTGGACGCCAAGCGGGATGGCGGCGCCTTCCGCCGCAAGCTGGAACAGGCGCTGAAGGCGGAAGGCGGGACGCTGGACCTCGACACCGAAGGGAAGGCACCATCGCCGGTTAAGCCGCGGCGTGGCGGGCGGATGACCTAGGCGCTCCAGGAGCCGCCTCGAACCACGCAAGGAGCATTGCCTTGCTGCATGTCTTCGTCAATGACGGCGGTCTGCTGCGCTGGGCCAGGGAAGCCGCGGAGGGGGCGGAGCCGCTGCCCGAGGCGACCGTCTGGCTCGACCTGATCAACCCGACCGCCGAGGAACTGGCGCGGGCCGAGGCGCTGATCGGCGCCAGCCTGCCGACCCGCGAGCAGATGGCGGAGATCGAGGAATCGAGTCGCCTGCGCATCGCCGGTGGCGCCCTGACCATGACCGTCACCGCCCTGGTCTGGGCCGACACCGACGAACCGCGCATCGCCACCGTCAGCTTCGTGCTGGCCGGGCGCCGGCTGGTCACCATCCACGACATCGATCCCCAGCCGTTGCTGGCCTTCCGGCGCCGCGCCACCCATGGGCAGGTGCCGGCCTCCCGCGGGGAGCTGGTTCTGGCGGCGCTGGTCGACGGGATGGTCGACCGCACCTCCGCCGTGCTGCGGCGGACCGGGGTGGAATTGGACGTGCTGAACCGCCGCCACTTCCGTGGACGCAAGCTGCGCTCGCGCGGCGAAACGCTGGACGACGCCCAGACGCTGAAGCGCATCGGCCATGCCGGCCACCTGATCGGCAAGGCCCGCATCAGCCTGGCCAGCCTGTCCCGCATGACGGCGTTCCTGGCGCGCGGCGACGGCTGGAACTCCGGCAAGGCGACACGGCGCTGGGCCAAGACGACGCTGCAGGATCTGCGCGGGCTGGACCAGTATGCCCGCTTCCTGGCCGGCAAGGTCGCGCTGGCGCTGGACACCGCACTGGGCCAGATCAACGTGGAGCAGAACGAGATCGTCAAGATCGTGTCGGTCCTGACCGTCCTCTTGTTCCCGCCGACCCTGGTCGCCAGCATCGGCGGCATGAATTTCCACGAGATGCCGGGGACCGACTCGCCCTTCGGCTATCCCAGTGCCCTGGGCCTGATGCTGCTGTCGGCGCTGCTGCCGATGATCTATGTCCGTCTGAAGCGCTGGCTGTAGCGCCGCATCCACACAATGAGGTGGGCGGATCGTCCGCTGTTCTTTCCTTTTGACAGGGGCGGCCCGTCCCGGCAGGATGGGCGCCATTCCAGGGGGTCCCGACAGGGGGCTGAGATACCAACGGCCGGACGGCGCTAAGCGCAGCCGGCAGCGTGGTGACCCTTCGAACCTGATCCGGGTCATACCGGCGAAGGGAGGGACCTCGTGACGGGCCGATTCTCGCCCCGTCCGGCCGTATCGGCCCCCGCCGTGCCGGGGACTCATGCAGGGATACGGCCCGCACGAAGACACCGCACCTCCGTCCGCAGTCCCGGGTTTGTCCGCCCAACTCCGACGGAGAAACCCAATGCCCAAGGACTTCAACGAGACCGCCATCCGCATTTCGACCGGCCCGCTGCCGTCGTCGCGGAAAACCCATGTGCCGGGCACGCGCTATCCCGACCTGCGCGTCGCCATGCGCGAAATCGCCCTGTCCGGCGGCGAGCCGCCGCTGACCGTCTATGATGCCTCCGGACCCTACACCGACGAGACGGTGACCATCGACGTGCGCGCCGGGCTGGCCAAGCACCGCCGCGACTGGATCCTGGCCCGTGGCGACGTGGAGACGACAGAAAGCGGCGTGCTGCGCGCCAAGGGCGGCGGGACCGTCACGCAGATGGCGTATGCCCGCGCCGGCATCGTCACCGCGGAGATGGAATACATCGCCGTCCGCGAGAATCTCGGCCGTGCCGCGGCGCTGCCCGCTGCCCGCGACGGTGAGGATTTCGGCGCCGACATCCCCGACTTCATCACGCCGGAGTTCGTTCGCGACGAGGTGGCGCGCGGGCGGGCGATCATCCCGTCCAACGTCAACCACCCCGAGTCGGAGCCGATGATCATCGGCCGCAACTTCCTGACCAAGATCAACGCCAACATCGGCAACTCCGCCGTGACCTCCTCCATCGAGGAGGAGGTGGAGAAGATGGTCTGGGCGATCCGCTGGGGGGCCGACACGGTGATGGACCTGTCCACCGGCGCCGACATCCACCAGACCCGCGAATGGATCCTGCGCAACTCCCCGGTGCCCATCGGCACGGTGCCGATCTATCAGGCTTTGGAGAAGGTGAAGGGCAGGGCCGAGGATCTGACCTGGGAGCTGTTCCGCGACACGCTGATCGAACAGGCGGAGCAGGGCGTCGATTACTTCACCATCCATGCCGGGCTGCGGCTGGCCCACATCCCGCTGACCGCGAAGCGGGTGACCGGCATCGTCTCCCGCGGCGGCTCGATCATCGCCAAATGGTGTCTGGCCCATCACCGCGAGAACTTCCTCTACGACCATTTCGCCGACATCGTCGAGATCTGCCGCGCCTATGACGTGGCGCTGTCGATGGGTGATGGTCTGCGGCCGGGCAGCCAGGCCGACGCCAACGACGCCGCCCAGTTCGCCGAACTGGAGACGCTGGGCGAACTGACGAAGATTGCCTGGGCGCGCGACGTGCAGGTGATGATCGAGGGGCCGGGCCATGTGCCGATGCACAAGATCAAGCACAATGTCGAGAAGCAGCTGGCGCTGTGCGGCGAAGCGCCCTTCTACACGCTGGGGCCGCTGGTGACCGACATCGCGCCGGGCTACGACCACATCACCAGCGCCATCGGTGCGGCGATGATCGGCTGGTTCGGCACGGCGATGCTCTGCTACGTCACGCCGAAGGAGCATCTGGGCCTGCCCGACCGCGACGACGTGAAGGCCGGCGTCATCGCCTACAAGATCGCCGCCCATGCCGCCGACCTCGCGAAGGGCCACCCGGCGGCCCGGCTGCGCGACGACGCCATGTCGCGTGCCCGCTTCTCCTTCCGCTGGCGCGACCAGTTCGCCCTGTCGCTCGACCCCGACACGGCGATGGCCTACCACGACGAGACCCTGCCGGCCGAAGGGGCCAAGACCGCGCATTTCTGTTCGATGTGCGGGCCGAAATTCTGTTCGATGAAGATCACGCAGGAGATCCGCGACGCCGCGGAGTCCGGCATGGCCGAGATGTCGCAGAAGTTCCGCGAGTCGGGCGGGGAGATTTACCAGCCGGCGGGGTGAGTGAGGGGTTGGCAGTGATGCCCCCTCCCTAACCCTCCCCGCTTCGCGGGAGAGGGAACTCCGCCGCTTCGCGATCAAGTCACGCCGACAAGCTTCCTGCCCCCTCTCCCGCGAAGCTCTCGCACCAACCTGTGGTTTGTGCTGACGCGGCAGGCGGACCTTTGGTCCGCCGAGAGCGGGGAGGGATGGGGAGGGGGCACCCAAAGCAACCACCCCTCACCCCGCGTACCTGATCTCCAGCACCTCCACCTGCTCCATCCCCGCCGGCGTGCGCACGTCCACCAGATCGCCCTCCCGCGCCTTCAGCAGGGCGCGGGCGATGGGGAGATCCAGCTGACATGACCGCGGTCGGGATCGACCTCGTCGGCGCCGACGATGGTGATGGTGTTCTCCGCCCCGTCCTCGCGGGCATAGGTGACGGTGGCGCCGAAGAAGACCTGTTCGCGGTTCTTCTGGTCCTGCGGATTGACCACCACCGCCGATTCCAGCCGCTTGTTGAGGAAGCGGATGCGCCGGTCGATCTCGCGCAGGCGCTTCTTGCCGTAGAGATAATCGCCGTTCTCCGACCGGTCGCCGTTGCCGGCGGCCCAGGACACCACCTCCACCACCTTCGGCCGCTCCACCCGCAGCAGGTGGCGCAGCTCCTCCTGCATGCGCTGGAAGCCGGGCGGGGTCATGTAGTTCTTGAAGCCCTGCGGCAGCGGTGCCGGATCGTCCAGATCGTCGTCGTCCGGCGTGTCGTTCTCGCGGGTGAAGGCCTTGCTCATGGTCCGACCTGTCCTGTGGCAGGGAGATAACGTCCGGGAAAAGGAAAAGGCGCCTTGCGGCGCCTTTTCCCGTTCCAGAGCTTTAGACGGGCCGTTCGGCTTACCGCTTCCACCAGCCACGGCGCGGCTTGGCGGAGGCACCGCCGTCGCCGTTGGCGGCAGCCGGAGCCGGCTCCGGAGCAGCGTCCGGCGCGGGGGTCGGAGCCGGCTCGGACACCACCGGGGCGGCGGCGGGAGCGGCTTCGGCCGGAGCCTCGGCGGCAGCCTTGCGCTTGCGCGACGCCTTCTTGGCCGGAGCCTTCTCGGTCGCGACCTCCGCCGGAGCTTCCGCGGCGGCAGCGGCCTTGCGCTTGCGGCCCTTGGCCGGCGCTTCGGCAACCGCGGGTGCTGCGGCGGGAGCGGCTTCGGCCGGAGCCTCGGCGGCAGCCTTGCGCTTGCGCGACGCCTTCTTGGCCGGTTCTTCGGCGACCGCCGGAGCGGCTTCGGCCGGAGCCTCGGCAGCGGCCTTGCGCTTGCGCGACGGCTTCTTGGCCGGTTCTTCGGCGACCGCCGGAGCGGCCTCGGCCGGAGCCTCGGCGGCGGCCTTGCGCTTGCGCGACGCCTTCTTGGCCGGAGCCTTCCCGGCGGCGGCAGCGTCGATCGGGGCCGGGGCCGGAGCGGTCACCGGCGGCTCGGTCGCAGGCACCGGAACCGGGGTTTCCTCGACCGCCGGAGCCGTGTCGCCGGCCAGGATCCAGTCGAGGTCGGACGCCTCGGCCGAAGACTGTGCGGGCGCCTGGACCGGAGCGGCCGGCGGCTGGTCGGCAACGATCTCCTCGCCGCCCTCCAGACCTTCCGCACCCTCGCGGCGGGACCGGCGGCGACCGCCGCGCTTGCCGCGGCGACGCTTCTTGCGGCCTTCGCCGTTGCGCTCGCCGGCGTCGGCGCCGGTCTCCTCGTCGCCCTCGCTGTCGTCCTCGTCTTGGTCCGAGTCGTCGCCTTCGGCCGGCTCGGAGACGGCGGCGCCGGGGATCGCCTCGGCGGCAACCGGCAGGCTGGTCTCGGCGGCCTCGTCGCCCGTCTCGTCGGACTCCTCGGCGTCCTCGCCCATGCCGGCGGTCTCGCCTTCGACGCGGCCTTCCTCGCGGTCACGGCCGCGGCCACGGCGGCGGCGGCGGCGGCGGCGGCGGTCCTCGCCGTTGCCCTCGCCATTGGCGCCATTGGCCTCGGCGCGCTCGCCGGCTTCCTCGGACTGGACGGCCTCGACGTCGGCTTCCTCCTCGACCGGTTCGGCGACCGGCTCGGCGGCCAGCGCGCGGTCGGTCTCGGCCATGACGCGGTCGGCGCTGACCAGCGGACCGTCCTCGTCGGGCAGGCGGGCCTTGTTGCGCTCCAGGCGGTGGTCCGGGGCGATCAGGCTGTCGTCGGCCTGGACCATGACGTGGAAGCTGTGACGCTCCTCGATCTTGGCCAGTTCACCGCGCTTCTGGTTGAGGATGTAGAGCGCGATGGAGGTCGGGACGTAGATGGTGATCTCCGACGACCGCTTGCGGATGCCCTCCTCCTCGATGGCGCGCAGGACGTGCAGCGAGGCGGATTCGACCGAGCGGACGACGCCGGTGCCCGAGCAGTGCGGGCAGCGCTCGAAGTTGGTTTCCAGCAGGGAGGGGCGCAGACGCTGGCGCGACAGTTCCAGCAGGCCGAAGGCGGAGATGCGGCCGAGCTGGATGCGTGCCCGGTCGTTCTTCATCGCCTCCTTCATGCGGCGCTCGACGGCGGCGTTGTTCCGCGGCTCCTCCATGTCGATGAAGTCGATGACGATCAGGCCGGCCAGATCGCGCAGACGCAGCTGGCGCGCCACCTCGTCGGCGGCCTCCAGGTTGGTCTTGTAGGCGGTTTCCTCGATGTTGCGCTCGCGGGTCGACTTGCCGGAGTTGACGTCGATGGAGACCAGCGCCTCGGTCGGGTTGATGACGATGTAGCCGCCGGAGCGCAGCTGCACCACCGGGCTGTGGATGGCGTCGATCTGCGTTTCCACCTGATAGCGGTGGAACAGCGGGATCTGGCTGTCGCGGTACAGCTGGACGCGCTGGGAATGGCCCGGCATCAGCATGTCCATGAACTCGCGCGCCGTGCGGAAGCCGGCCTCGCCCTCGACCCAGATCTCGTCGATGTCGTTGGCGTAGAGATCGCGGATCGACCGCTTGATCAGGTTCGCCTCTTCATAGATGAGGCAGGGCGCCGACGACTTCAGCGTCTGTTCGCGGATGTCGTCCCACAGGCGCAGGAGATATTCGAGGTCGCGCTTGATCTCGGGCTTGGAGCGCTCCAGCCCGGCGGTGCGCAGGATGACCGCCATGCCGTCGGGAATGTCCAGATCGGACAGGATTTCCTTCAGGCGCTTGCGGTCGGCCGGGTTGGTGATCTTGCGGGAAATCCCGCCGCCGCGGCCGGTGTTGGGCATCAGGACGCAGTAGCGGCCGGGCAGCGACAGGTAGGTGGTCAGGGCGGCACCCTTGTTGCCGCGCTCCTCCTTCGTCACCTGCACCAGCATTACCTGCCGGCGCTTCACCACTTCCTGGATCTTGTAGGAGCGCAGCGGGCGCGACCGGCGGCGCTGGGTTTCCGCCTCCTCGTCCTCGTCGCCGCCGACCATGTCCGGCGCATCGGCGGCCTGGATGGCATCCTGGGCGGCGCCTTCGGCCGGAGCGGCCTGCTCCTCGCCGGGGTCCGCGTCCTCGGCGCCGTTGTCGTCCTCGTCCTCATCCGACGCCTCCGGCGCGATGGGGGAGGGCATCGGCGACCATTCCTCCACCACCTGCTCGGGCCGGATCGGCTCGCCCATCACGGCGCCGTCGGCGGCGGCCTCGGCGCGGGCTTCCGCCTGTTCCTCCAGCCGGCGTTCCTCGGCCAGCAGGGCCTCGCGGTCGGCGACGGGGATGCGGTAATAGTCGGGATGGATTTCGGAGAAGGCCAGGAAGCCGTGGCGGTTCCCGCCATATTCCACGAAGGCCGCCTGGAGGGAGGGCTCGACCCGAGTCACCTTCGCCAGGTAGATGTTGCCCTTCAGCTGCTTGCGGCTGGCGATCTCGAAGTCGAGTTCTTCCAGCCGGTTCCCATTGACCACGGCGACCCGGGTTTCTTCCGGGTGCGTGGCGTCCACCAGCATGCGCTTGGCCATATACGGTCCTCAACGGCGCGACCCAGGGAACCCGCGCGACCGGTCGGGCCGCCTGGACGCAGCGTCTGTTGTGGGCGAAGCATACGGCACGACGGACCGGAACCGCCGAACGGCGCTGACGAGAGCAGCCAGGACGGCCCGGTCGACACGCGCCGGGCTGCCGCCTTGCGGCCACAGCCAGCTTCGAGGTTTCGTCCTCTCACCGCCAATCCGAACGCGCCACCCCGCGACGTCCCTCCGGCGCGGATGGCCGGACAGGCGGTGTCGGAGGCGACGCCGCAGCCCCCGGTCGGCCCCGTGACCGGCGATCTGCTGACCTTCGGATCGATTGGATCGATGTCTCGGGATCAGCGAATCGGCGCCCATTTCGGGTTTCCGACCCTGGTCTGGCGAATTGCGGTCTGTCGCAAAGATACCATAGACAAGCGATCCCTCTTGCACAACGCGGAAATGCGCCGATTCGGCGAACAAGTTCGCTGCGGGGAAGCGTGAGCGCGTCTTTCTCCCGCGACGGCGATTCGACTTGCCGCCCGGGGTGCCGCCCGGGGTGTCGCGGGGGCTCCGGCGGGGTGGGGTGGGGTGGGGTGGGGGATCACTGTTGCAGGAACGGCACCCCGGTTTGGAATTGGGACCGGGCATGACGATCCGCGTTGAGGGCGTTGAATTGGCCGGGCTATAGCTGATCGTCCGCCCTCCGTGCGCCACCGGGGAGACACGATGCAACGGCAGCCCAGCCCGCCGACCGCCGCCCAGCCCGACCGTCCGCCGACCGCTGCCCGTACCGGGCGCGGCGCCGAGAATCGTGGGGCCGGGATGGGCAGGGCTGCGCGCGCGCTGGCCGCGCTGCTGCCGGTCCTGCTGGCGCTGGTGCTTCTGGCCGCCCCCGGCCGTCCCCCTGGCAGTCGCGCAGACCACGGCGGCGCTGCCGTCCCCGCCGCCGCGCACGGCGGTGGTCGACGCCCGGCTGGGCATCCATCCCGACAAGACCCGCTTCGTGCTGGAGGTCAGCGACCCGGTGTCCTTCAGCGTGTCGCTGGCCGCCGATCCCTACCGCGTCATCGTCGATCTGCCCGATCTGGTCTGGCCCGGCGGATCGCTGCCGGTGGAGGGCAAGGGGGTGGTCGCGCGCTATTACCATGCGGCGGGCGGCACGCGCGGCACACGACTGACCTTCGAGACGGTCGGTCCGGCCAAGCTGCGGGAAGGCTACATGATCCCGCCGCGCGACGGCCGCCAGCCCCGCCTCGTCCTCGACCTGGAAAAGACGACGGCGGCGGAGTTCCGCCAGCTCGCCGCCGCATCCGGTGCCAAGACGGGTGCCGGCACCGCGCCGGGCAAGGGCCAGCTGACGATGGGCACGGTGGTGGCGTCGGCGATGGCCGTGCCGATGCCCGTTCCCGCTCCGGTGCCGTCCCCCCAGGACGATCCGGCCGCGAGCGGGCTCGTCTCCGCGCCGCCGCCCTTCGCGCCGCTGCCGCCGATCCCGCCGGCGCAGCTGATGCCAGCCTCGCTGCCGTCCGCCCCGCCGCTGCCCGACAACAAGCCCTCGACCGTGGCGGAAAAGCCGCTGATCGTGATCGACCCCGGCCATGGCGGCCAGGACCCCGGCGCCGTCGGCGTCGGCGGCATCTATGAGAAGGACATCACGCTCGCCGCCGCCAGGGAGGTGAAGCGCCAACTGGAGGCGACCGGCCGTTACCGCGTGAAGCTGACCCGCGACAGCGATGTGTTCATCCGCCTGCGCGACCGTGTCGCCATCGGGCGCGAGGCCGGGGCCGACCTGTTCATCTCGCTGCATGCCGACAGCATCAGCAGCGGCGACATGCGGGGCCTGTCGATCTACACCCTGTCGGACAAGGCGTCGGATCGCGAGGCGGAGATGCTGGCCGCCAAGGAGAACCGGGCCGACGCGCTGGTCGGGCTTGACCTGTCCGGCGAGAACCAACTGGTCGCCAACATCCTGATCGACCTGGCCCAGCGCGATACGAAGAACCATTCCAAGCGTTTCGCGACGCTTGCCCTGCAGAGTCTGGGGCGCGAGGTGCCGCTGATCCCCAGCAAGCCGCACCGGCAGGCCGGCTTCGCCGTGCTGACGGCGCCCGACGTGCCGTCGGTGCTGGTCGAAATGGGCTACCTGTCGAACCGCAAGGATGCCGGGCTGCTGTCCTCCGCGGCGCACCGGGAACGGCTGGGCAGGGGCTCGCCCGCACCATCGACGCCTATTTCCGCTGGCTGCACGGCGCGCAGAAGAGCTGATCCGCGGGGTCGAGCCGCCAAGCCGAGGCTTCGCCGGCAGGCTTACCCCTTCCGCGCGGGCGCAATTTCGCGCATGCCCTCTGCGCGTCACATTTTCCTGACATGACGGGAACGGGGGCGGCGCTTCGCATCGCGGCGGTGTAGGATGCGCCGCACAGTCAGGCGCGCCTTGCGGTCCGCATCCCGGAAACGGGCTGGGGCCGGTCGCGCCGTTCGTCGTTTCTTGCAGGATCGGTCATGCGCCTTCTTCTGTCCTTGCTGATGGCCTTCGTGATGCTGGCTCTTGCCGGTGCCGGGGGGCTGGTCTTCCTGTTGGACCACTACGACCAGGACCTGCCCGACTACACCAAGCTGGCCAATTACGAGCCGCCGGTGACCACCCGCATCTATGCCGGCGACGGGCGCCTGATGGCGGAGTTCGCGTCCGAGCGGCGCATCTTCGTGCCGATCGACGCCATGCCGCGGCAGGTCATCAACGCCTTCATGGCGGCCGAGGACAAGAATTTCTACGCCCACCAGGGCGTCGACCCGCTCGGCATCCTGCGCGCGGTCCTGACCAACATCGAGAATTTCGGCCGCGACCGCCGTCCGGTCGGCGCCAGCACGATCACGCAGCAGGTCGCCAAGAACATGCTGCTGACGAACGAGGTGTCCTTCGCCCGCAAGATCAAGGAGGCGATCCTGGCGGTCCGCATCGAGCGGGCCTTCACCAAGGACCGCATCATGGAGCTGTACCTCAACGAGATCTTCCTGGGGAACCGCTCCTACGGCGTGGCTGCGGCGGCGCTGAACTATTTCAACAAGGCGCTGGACGAGCTGAGCATCGAGGAGGTCGCCTTCCTGGCGGCCTTGCCCAAGGCGCCGTCCAACTACAACCCCGACCGCCAGCACGATGCCGCCGTCGCCCGCCGCAACTGGGTGATCGGCCGCATGTCGGAAGACGGCTACGTCACGCCCGAGGAGGCGAAGGCCGCCCAGGGCCGGCCGCTGCAGACCCGCAGGCGCGACGAGCAGGAGGTGGTGACCGCGGAGTATTTCTCCGAGGAGATCCGGCGCGAACTGGTGAAGCTCTATGGCGAGCGGGCCTTGTACGAGGGCGGCCTGTCGGTGCGCGCCTCGATGAACCCGCAGCTGCAGGCGGCGGCGACCAAGGCGCTGCGCGACGGGCTGGTCGCCTACGACCGCCGCCATGGCTGGCGCGGGCCGGTGGCCAAGATGGAGAATTTCGACAACTGGTCGAAGAAGCTGGCCGCCATGCCGCCGCCCGCGGGCTCCGAGGGCTGGAAGCTGGCCGTGGTGCTGAAGGACGACCAGGCCGACGGGCTGGACATCGGGCTGGCCGACGGCAGCCGCGGCCGCATCCCGCTGTCGGAACTGCGCTGGGCCCGCGCGGCGAAGGAGGGCGAGGCCGCGGGGCCGGCGATCCGCAAGCCGTCCGACGTCGCCAAGCTGGGCGACATCCTGCTGGTGGAGGCGATCAGCGGCCCGGCGGCGAAGGATGAGGACGAGAAGCCGGCGAAGAAGGGCGCCCAGGCCGCGGCCAAGGAATTGCCGCCGGGCAGCTACGCGCTGCGCCAGATCCCGCAGGTGCAGGGCGGGCTGGTGGCGCTCGATCCGCACACCGGCCGCGTGCTGGCGATGGTCGGCGGCTTCTCCCCCGCCATGAGCGTGTTCAACCGCGCCACCCAGGCGCTGCGCCAGCCCGGCTCCTCCTTCAAGCCGTTCGTCTATCTGACGGCGCTGAACCAGGGCTTCACCCCGTCGTCGCTGGTGATGGACGCGCCCTTCGCCTTCGATCCGGGCGGCGGGCAGCCGATCTGGCGGCCGGAAAACTACAGCCATGAATTCTATGGTCCGACCCCGCTGCGCGTCGGCATCGAGAAGTCGCGCAACGTCATGACCGTCCGCCTCGCCCAGCAGATCGGCATGGACAAGGTCAAGGCGCTGTCGGAGAAGTTCGGCATCGTCGACAACCTGCAGCCCTACCTGCCGATGTCGCTGGGTGCCGGCGAGACGACGGTCCTGCGGCTCTCCACCGCCTATGCCATGCTGGACAATGGCGGCAAGCGGGTGGTGCCGACCTTCATCGACCGCGTCCAGGACCGCAACGGCAAGACCGTGTTCCGTCACGACAACCGCGCCTGTGAAGGCTGCACCAACGTCGCATGGAAGGACGGGCTGGCCGTGCCGGCGGTGCCTGACACCCGCGAGCAGGTGAACGACCCGCGCACCACCTACCAGATCGTCTCGATCCTGGAAGGCGTGGTCCAGCGCGGCACGGCGGCCACGCTGAAATCCCTGGGCAAGCCGCTGGCCGGCAAGACCGGCACCACCAACGACAGCCACGACGCGTGGTTCGTCGGCTTCTCGCCCGATCTGGTGGTCGGCACCTACATCGGCTTCGACCAGCCGCGCTCGCTGGGCAGCCGCGAGACAGGCGGTTCCGCCGCGGTGCCGGTGTTCAAGGACGTCATGCAGGTGGCGTTGAAGGACAAGCCGGCGACGCCCTTCCGCGTCCCGCCCGGCCTGCGCCTCGTCCGCGTGAACCCGGCCAACGGCCAGCTGGCCCAGCCCGGCGACAACCGCGCCATCTGGGAAGCCTTCCTCCCCGGCACCGAACCCAACCCGGACCAGCCGCAGATGGTGCTGGACGGCTCGGTCCAGGGGGCCGGCGCGATGATGGGCGACCCGAACGCGGGCTTCGACGGCGCCCAGCCGGGCGTCCCGGCGCCGCCGTCCGCGGCGACGCTGGGGACCGGCGGGCTTTACTAAGCGGAAAGAAGAAGGGGGCGTCCTTGCGGGCGCCCCCTTTTTCAATGGGTCCGTTTTTCAATGGGCCCACTTTTTAATGGGTGGACCCCGCCCCAGTCGCGGTGCCGGCCGCCGTCAGCGAGGCGATGGCGTCCACCGGGCAGCTGCCGAGTTGGCGAAGCTCCGGCTCCAGCGCCGTGAACATCGCGCGCACGCCGTCTTCGTTGACGTGCAGGGCGTCCATGAACAGCTCGTCCTTGTCCACCGCGCGGCGGGCGTCGATCATGGTCACGCCGGCGGGCAGGCGGCTCTTCATCTCGGCGAAGAAGGCGTCGAAATTCTTCAGCTTCCCGGCATAGGTCGGGAAATAGGGGGTGATGACCACCGCAACCCGGGTGCCCTGCGCCTGGGCGCTGCGGATGATGCGGTCCATCGCCTGCCAGTTGGCGTCGTCGGCGGTCATCGTCTCTTCCGGTGCGGCGGCGAGTTGGGCCTTCATCGGTTCCGGGATGGCGCCCACCAGCGTGCGGTCGGCAGCGGGCTTCAGCAGGCCGGCGATCAGCCGCATGGTCTGGTTGTTGTTGAAGGTCATCAGGTGGAAGGCGTGGTTGGCTATCCACAGTTCCTGGTTTTCCTGCCGGACGAAGGCGTCGATGCGTGGCGAGTAATGGGCCAGCAGCGGCAGGTCGGCCAGGTCGTGCGGGTTGTCCACCAGACCGGTCGGCTCCAGGATCAGCAGGCGGGGTGCGCCGTGCCGCTCGACGTAATCCTCCCACAGCAAGGCCGACAGCACGGTCGGCGCCCCGCCCATGCCCAGGTTCAGCGCCCGGCCGCAGGTCATGTCCTGCAGGGTGGAGACGGGGAAGTGGTTGTCCGCCCGCGAGTTGCCGAGCACCAGCACGTCCGCCGGCCCGTGGGCGGGACGGACGGCCTGACCGGCGCCGGAGGCGAGTGTCGCCTTGACCATCAGGACGCCGGGCTTCTCCTCCATGCGGTTGTCCGGTGTCCGGTCTTCCGGCTGCCGGTCGGACTTGGCGGCCGGCGCCTCCTCCGGCTCGGCGGGACGGTAGATCGCCATGAAGCGGTCGCTGGAACGCAGGAGCAGGTCGCCCAGCGCCGAGGCCAGGACCCGGTCCATCGCCGTGACGGTGGCGAGGATCAGCACGATGCAAGCCAGAAGGCGGTACATGGTAGGATCTCCGTCCGGTCTTCAGAACTGGAAGTAGATGAAGGCGTGGTTGGCGAAGCTGCCGAACAGCAGCATCACCAGGATCAGGGCGGAACAGGCCATCGACCGCGCCACCACGTTGGTCCCGGCATAGCGGCGGCCCGCCCCGCGTTCGACCAGCGCATCGACCATCAGCACGATCAGGCCGGTGACGGCGACGCGCAGCAGCGCGCTCGCCTGCGAATTGCCCTGCTGGAGGCCGAAATCGCCGTGGGCGATGATGCCCAGGATGGTCCAGACCGTCTGCAGGCTGTCGGCGCGGAAGGGCAGCCAGGTCAGCGTCACCACGGCGAAGACCAGCCCAACCATCACCAGCCGCCCGGCGGCCAGGGCCGGGCCGCTGAGGCGCACCGGGCTGACGGCGGCCAGCCGGCGCAGCCCGTCCTCGACCAGCATCAGCCCGCCATGCAGCGCCCCCCACAGGACGAAGGTCCAGTTGGCGCCGTGCCACAGGCCGGAGATCAGCATGGTGATGACGACGTTGCGGATGCGCAGCCAGCGCGTCCGGCTGCCGCCCATCGGCACATAGACGTAGTCGCGGAACCAAGTGGACAGCGAGATGTGCCAGCGCCGCCAGAAATCGCGCATGCCGCTGGCGAAATAGGGCCGGGCGAAATTCTCGCACATGGTGTAGCCGAAGATCTGCGCCAACCCGATGGCGATCAGCGAATAGCCTGCGAAGTCGCCGTAGATCTGCAACGAGAAGCAGACCAACCCGATCACATGCTGCAGCGCGTTGAAGAACTCCGGCTGGTGGAAGCGGGCGTCGACCACCACGGCGGCGTTATCGGCCAGTCCGATCTTCAGGAAATAGCCCCAGATCACCTTCTCCAGGCCGGCGAAGCGCTCCTCGAACGGGATGTCGCGCGGGCGCTGCTGGATTTGCGGCAACAGGTCGCGCGCCCGCACGATCGGGCCGGCCACCAGCTGCGGGAAGAAGGCGACGAAGGTGGCATAGCGCATCAGCGACCGTTCCGGCTGCTTCACCTCGCCGGTGTAGAGGTCGATGCCGTAGCTGAGATTCTGGAAGGTGTAGAAGGAGATGCCGACCGGCAGCAGGATGTCCAGCGTCCGCCGTCCCACCTCGACGCCCAGGGTCGCGAGCGCGATCTCCGCGCTGTCGACGAAGAAGTTGAAGTATTTGAAGAAGAACAGCATGCCCAGATTGGCGCCCAGGCTGATGAACAGGTACAGCTTCTTGGTCTGGCGGTCCGGTGAGTCGGCGATCTTCAATCCGCAGTAGAAGTCGATGAAGGTGCTGAGCGCCAGCAGCGCGCAGAACCGGTAGTCCCAGTAGCCGTAGAAGACGTAGCTGGCGACAAGCAGGAAGGGCGTGAAGGCGCGCGTGCGCGCCAGCGCCATGAAGCCGGCGCTGAACACGGTGATGAACAGCAGGAAGTTCAGGCTGGTGAAGCTCATCGTGCCCCCGGCAGAGATGCTCGCGCGTTTGCGCAACCGCGCAAGAAAGGCGAAGTTCGGAGGCGAAGATAACCACGATTTCGGGGATTTCCCGCAGCCGCGGTAGGGTTGTGCCCCCGGATATGGGACGTACTCTGAAATGAGCCGGGCGGATGATTCCAAACGGTTAGGACCGCCAAGCCGGGACTGGGCCATACACCAAAGTGGCAAGCCCGTACCGTTCGTGACGCCCGGATGGGGCGGTTGCCGGCCGCGTCGCGGTCATTAAGGGGGTGCAAGCCGGGGAGCGAGCCGCTACATATGCAGCCGACATACCTTTCAACTCTGGCTGACGAGGAGGCACCGCCATGCGGGCCGAGATCGAAGCGGCCGCCGGCGAGATCAGAGAATCGCTGGCGCTGCTGAGGAGGCATCTTTGACTGGGACAATGCACTGCGGCGTCTCGACGAACTGAACAACCTCGCCGAGGATCCCAAGCTTTGGGACGATCCGACGCGGGCCCAGACCATCATGCGCGAGCGCACCCAGCTGGACGCCTCCGTGTCCGGCTACCGCGCGCTGGAACGCGACCTGTCCGACAGCCTGGAACTGATCGAGATGGGCGAGGCGGAGGGTGACGCCACCGTCGTCGCCGACGCGGAGGCCCAGCTCTACAGCCTGCGCGACCGCGCCAACAAGCTGCAGATCGAAAGCCTGCTGTCGGGCGAGGCCGATGCCAACGACTGCTTCGTCGAGGTGAATGCCGGCGCCGGCGGCACGGAGGCCCAGGACTGGGCGCTGATGCTGATGCGCATGTACACCCGCTGGGCGGAGCAACACGGCTACAAGACCGAATGGCTGGACGAGACGCCGGGCGAAGAGGCCGGCATCAAGTCGGCCACCGTGCAGATCAAGGGCCACAACGCCTATGGCTGGCTGAAGACCGAGGCCGGCGTGCACCGTCTGGTGCGCATCAGCCCGTTCGACAGCCAGGCGCGGCGCCAGACCAGCTTCGCCGCTGTCTCGATTTCTCCGGTGATCGACGACAAGATCGACATCGAGATCAACGAGAAGGACTGCCGCATCGACACCTACCGGGCGTCGGGCGCCGGCGGCCAGCACATCAACAAGACCGACTCGGCGGTGCGCATCACGCACATCCCGACGAACATCGTGGTGAGCTGCCAGCAGGAACGGTCGCAGCACAAGAACCGCGCCAAGGCGTGGGACATGCTGCGCGCCCGCTTGTACGAACGCGAGCTGAAGATCCGCGAGGATGCCGCGGCCGCGCTGGAAGCCACAAAGACCGACATCGGCTGGGGCCACCAGATCCGCTCCTATGTCCTGCACCCCTACCAGATGGTGAAGGATTTGCGGACGGAGGTGGAGACCTCGCAGAGCCAGGCGGTTCTGGACGGCGCGCTCGATCCCTTCCTGGAGGCGGCGCTCGCCTCCCGGATCAAGGGGCAGAGCGACGATGCGCACGCCGCCGGCGGCTGACGGGTCGGAACATGGGAAGGGCGGTCGCTTGCGGCCGCCCTTTTCGATCGCGGTGTTTTCAGGACGGCCGGCCTGGAATGGAAATCCGGGCGCGGCTGTTTCAACAGGCTGCCATTCCAACGAACTGGAGCAACCGATCCATGACCAGACGTCTTCTTCCGGCCCTGGGCGGCGCCGTGATGGGTGCCGCGATGCTGCTGGCGACGCCGGCCTTTGCCGCCTGCGAAACGGACAATCTGCCGGACGAGATGCGTCTGGCCTTCATCTCCGGCGCGCAGGAGGCGTTGAACGAGCACGGCTTCAACGCCGGGCCGGTGGACGGCAAGATGGGAACGCGCACCCGCACCGCGATCCGCGCCTACCAGCGCGCCGCCAAGCTGCCGGTGGACGGCTGCGCCACCCAGGGGCTTCTCGACCATCTGAACTTCAGCCAGCCGAAGATCTACGGCCCCGGCGCGCGCCGCTGACCTCAGGCCAGCATGTCGAGCAGCCTTTTGCTGTTCTCCTGCGTCGCCTGCAGGACCTTGGCGTTCGCGGCGAAATCCACCTGGGCGGCGGTCAGGTCCAGCACCACCGCCGGGTCCAGGTTGCCCGCCGCGATCTGCGCCGACGCCGCCTCGCTGCGGGCCTGGGCGTCCTGCAGGCCGTCGACGGCGCTGGCTTGCGGCCGGTATGGCGTGGCGGCGGTGGCCGATCCGATATCCATGGCGGGCTGTCCGGCTGGTTGAGCGGTCAGGATATGACGGCGGGGGTTTAGGGTTGGTGAATGGGGTCGGTGGCTTTGCAAAGTCAGACCCCCACCTAACCTCCCCCGCTGAAACTACCTCACCTCGCCGCCAGCCAGTCCGCCAGCCGGCCCAGGAACGCCGCGGCCTCCGCCGGGTCGTGCAGGCTCCAGGTCGCCGCCGTCTCGGCCGGGCCGTCCATCACCCGGATGCCGATCCCGCGCCCGGCCAGCGCCCGGAAGGCGTCCTCGTCGGTTTCGTCGTCGCCGAGATAGACCGGCACGCTGCCGTCCCCCTCCAGCCCCAGCGTCTCCAGCAGGGCAAGGACGGCGCGGCCCTTGTCCCAGGGCAGGTTGGGGCGAAGCTCGAACAGTTCCTTACCGCCGGTCACGCGCAGCCGCGCCTGCTCCTGCGCCACCGCGCGGACGGTGTCGGCCACCACGGGCTTTTCGGACGGGGCGACCTGACGGGTGTGGATGGCGATGGCGAAGCGCTTGCGCTCCACCAGTGCGCCGGCGATTCCGCCCAGCCGGTCGTGCAGAGCCTGTTCGGCGGCGTCGAGATCGGGGACATACTCGACCCCCACCTGCCGGCGCAGGTCCGGTCCGCGCAGGTCGAAACCGTGGCTGCCGGCATAGACCAGATCGTCCAGTGCCACCATCGCCGCCAGATCGTCCAGGTCGCGGCCGCTGACGAAGGCGACAGGACACAGGGCCGACAGCCGCCGCACCACCGCGCGCGCCTCCTCCGGCATCACCGCCAGTTCCGGCCGCGGCGCAATCGCGGCGAGCGTGCCGTCGTAATCCAGGAACAGGGCAGGGGTACGGTCGCCGATCGCCGAGGCGAAGGCATCGAATTCCGACAATGCAGATGGTGGAAAGGGGGTCAAGGGACGAACCTCGCGCCGCTGCCTGAGGGATGCGGCGGCTGACCGGGGCCGGCACGCCACTGTTGTGGTAACGGCCGGAATCGCTGGACGGCTTGCGGTCCGGCAAAAGGGCCGGTTGAATGTGGCCCATCTGCAACAGAACCCTCTAAAAGCTGCGGCCCCGCGCAGGGGCCGGCTTTGGGGGTTGCGGTGCCCCCGGGTTCTGGTACTGTTGCAGTGCAGCAAGCGATTGCTGCTTCGCCCTTCTTGGGCGTTTCCTCCCTAAACTCAAGGCCGCTGCATTCAGCGGCCTTTTTCTTGCCAGAAAGCCCCCTGGTAAGGCAACCCCTGACAAAAGTCATAGCGCTGCGATTTCCTTGGGGGATGGACGGGCACAGGGAGGGTTTCCGCGGCGATTTCCGCCGCCGGATCCGCATCCATCGCCCCGCTCCGGGAGGATGTCGGGCGTCGCAAGGTCTCAGATAACCATTTGAATACAATGGATTGTTGCGGGCATCTCCCGTATCGGCCATGATCCCGGGGCCCTTGTTCCATCGGGCGCCCAACCAGGAAACCGACCGGGCGAAGGCCGCGGGCGGCATGGCGGGAGGTTGCCGGGCCTGAGAATTTTTCCTGCTTTTTTCTGCCAGGTGCCGTCATTGCTGCGGCGCGGGGGTGAAAAACCGCCGCAGGCGCACGGAAGCACTGCACCGGCGGCGGGAACTGTCGTATAGAATCCGACGACACGCCCATCCGCCGCAATCCACAGGAGCCGTTCCCATGGACATCGCCATCATGGTCCTCGCCGTCGCTTTCTTCTTCTGGCAGACCATCTCCGACTGAGCCGGCTTCGACCCGACCGGGCAGACAGCTTGGTGGGCGAAGAGTCGGCGAATCAAAAGTCGACGAACGGAAAAAGGGCGGTCCCGGCGGGCCGCCTTTTTCATGTCGCTGCCTGGAGACCGGGGTTCGAGACCGGCCGCCCTCTCAGTCGGCAGCGATCGGCGGCTCCAGCCGTGCATGGGCCGACGCGATCAACTGCAGCGTCTCCATGATCGAGCCGATGGCCTCATGCAGGTCGGCCTGCTCGTCGCCGGGCAGCGTGGCAAGCACCGCCTCCAACTCCACCGCCGCGTCCTGCAGGCTGGCGCAGGCATGTTCCAGATGACGGCCGGTGCCCTGGCCGATCCCAGGATCATTCGCAAAATGCAAACGCGCCGCCGGTTTCCCGGCCCGCGTCGCGTTCCGGTTTGCAAAATGCAAATGGACACCGGCCCCCATGGCCCGCGTCCCAAATTTCTTCCGCATCATGGGCGTACCCCCGTTCGGTCTGAACGGAGAATGCGCAAGTCCCGTGCCACAGCGTGACCGTTGGTTGCGGTCGCCCCCGCAAAAATGGTGAGCCTCTATTCCGACCACAGACGGGCGGCGCCGCGCATGCCGCTTTCCCCGCCATGGCGGGCGACCGCCATCCGGGTCCGCGGCGCGGCCGACAACGCCCAGACGCCCCAGCGCCGCGTCACCGCTTCGCAGAGGCCGGGCAGGGCGGACAGGCCGCCGCCGACCACCACCATGTCGGGGTCCAGCAGGTTCAGCACCGGCGCCAGCGCGCGGGCCAGCGCATCGGCATGGCGCGCCAGCGTCGCCGCCGCGGCCGGATCGCCGGCCAGGGCGCGGGCGGCGATCTCCTGCGGGTCCGCCGCCTCGCCATCCCCGCTCCCGCCGGTCAGGTGCCGGTGCAGGCGCGACAGCCCGGCGCCGCACAGCACGGTCTCCAAACAGCCGGCCTTGCCGCAGCCGCAGGGAACCGGCGGGCCGTCGGCCGCCTCGCGCCAGGGCAGCGGGGCGTGCCCCCATTCGCCGGCCAGCCCGTTGGCTCCCGGCAGGATGCGCCCGTCCACCACGATCCCGCCGCCGACGCCGGTGCCCAGGATGACTCCGAACACCACCGCCGCCCCGACCGCGGCGCCGTCCGTCGCCTCCGATAGGGTGAAGCAGTTGGCGTCGTTGGCGATCCGCACCGGTCGGCCGATCCGCCGCGCCGCGTCCTCGGCAAAGGGACGGCCGGCCAGCCAGGGCAGGTTCACCGCGCGCACCCGGCCGGCGGCGGGATCGACGATGCCGGGCAGGCTGATGCCGACGCCGCCGCCGATGCCGCCGCTGCCGGGCGGGTCGAGTGCAGCCACCGTCTCCGCCAGGGCGTCCAGCGTGGCGTCGTAATCGCGCGGGGTGGGGCGGCGGTGGCGGGCCAGTTCGATGCCGTCGGCGCCGAGCGCCACGGCCGCGATCTTGGTGCCGCCCAAATCGATTCCGACTCGCATGGCTGTCGCCGTCCAGATGGGGATTCAGTCGAGGATTCCGTGGGCAACCCTATACCCCTCCCCCGTCCGGCGGACCAGCGGCGCGTTCGCGCCGGAAGGGTCAGTCCACCCACCCCGGAAGAGAGGGGCTACCGCCCTTTGCACTGTCGGGGCTTGGGGGGCGCATCACTAGAGTCTCATCAGCGCTTCCTTCACTGATCGGCGTTTCGAGATGTCCATGGACCGTTCTGCCCCGAAACACACCTCGCGCGCCCGGCGCGCCGCTCCGGGCCACCACGATCCCGTTCACGATTCCGCCGGTGCCGCGGCATCGGCCGCCGAAATCCGCGATGGACTGGTTTTGGCCTTCCTGGCCCGCAAAAGGCTTCTGGTGCTGGTCGGCGACGCCGGATCGGGGCGTCCCGCTCTGTTCCGGCAGCTTGTGGAGCATGTGGAGGCCGACGGCGCCATGGCGCTGCCGGTGACGGCGTCGGTCGGCGCCGAGGTGGAGGATCTGGTCGCCGCCGCCGGTGCCGGGGCGCTGCCCGATCTGGCGATGCCGGGCGAGGATGGCGAAGGCGATTTCGACGCGCTCATCGCCGCGCTGGAAGACCGGCTGGAGCTGGCCGGGTCCGGCCTGCTGGCGGTCGACAACGCCACCGTGCTGGCGCCGCCGGTCCTGGCCGATCTGGTCGATCTGACGCGGGCGGAGACGCCGGCCGGCCGCTTCCTCCAGGTCCTTCTCTGCGGAACGCCGGAGCTGGAAGGGACGCTGGCGCGCGCCGGGCTGGCCGACGAACTGCGCGACATGGGCGTGATCTACCGGATGGCGCCGGGCGGCGGCGTTCCCGACGACATGCCGGCCATCTCCGCCGTTCCGCCGGCTCCGCGCCCGGCGCCGATGCTGGCGGTGCCGCCCCAGGTGGCGGAACCCGATGCCGGCTGGCCCGATCTGCCCCGTTCCGATCTGGCCCGGCCCGATCTACCCAGGATGGACCGCCGCGCAGCACAGCAGGCGCCGGTCCCGCCCGCGGCCACGCCGCCGGCGAACGACTGGTCGGGCGACCATGACTGGAGCGCCCGCGGTCCAGACGCGATGCCGGGCGGAGCGATGCCGGCGGACGGCATGCCCATCGGGGCGATGCGGGCGCCGCGCCGGACCGGGCTCTATGCCGGGGCGGCGCTGACCACGCTGGTGCTGCTGGGTGCCGCCGGCGCGGCCATCGCCACCGCCGTGCCCGGCGCCTCTCCCGACCGGGCGATGGCGATGATCGGCGAGAGCTGGACCCGTGCGCGCGATGCGGTGGAGCGCACCGTGCAGGGGCTGATCGGCAATGACGTCCCGACGTCCGGCGGGCAGAATGCCGCCGCCGACCTGCCGCCCGCCGCACCCGCGTCGCCGCCTGCCGCAGCACCGTCCGTTTCGCCCGCCCTGCCGCCTGATGTCCAGGCCGCGCAGAACCACGCCGCTCCACCCGCCGCGACCCAGCCGGCCGGCACCCTGACGGTGACCAAGCAGGCGGTTGCCCAGCCTTCGGCCTCTGCTCCGGTGCAGACGGCTGCCTTGCCGCCGGCCCAGACCCAGCCCCAGATCCAGCCCCAAATCCAGCCGCCTTCCGCCGCGCCCTCCGCAGCTGCCCCGGCCGCGGGCAATGCGGAAGCGGCGCCGGGTGCCGCGTCGCTGCCGCCGCTGGAGGAGCCTTCGGCCACGCCGATCCCGCCGGTGCCGCAGTCGGCCATCCCCGACGCGGAGGCCGCGCAACGCGTGCGCATGATGGTCGATCAGGCCCGCCGGCAGATCGCCGGCAAGCGCCTGACCACGCCGCCCGGCGACAATGCCTACGAGACGGTCCAGCGCATCCGCCAGATCGCTCCCGCGGCGCCGGAGGCGACCGAACTGCTGACCAGCATGGAGGACATCTATCGCCGCTGGGCGATGCTGGCCGAGCGCGACGGCGACTGGTCAGAAACCAAGCGCTTCTACGAACGGGCGCAGATGGTCTCTCCCGGCAGCACGGACCTTGCGGAGCGCATCCGCGCGGCGGGCGAGCAGCGCGCCTATACCGGTCCGGCCACCGGAGGCCCTGCGACCGGAACGGCGGGCGGCAGCACGGCGGCGCCGGTCAAGGCCGTTCCTGGCCTGCAGGACCGCGAATCGGTGCTGGCCCTGCTGCGCAATCCGGCGGAGCTGTCGCGCACCCTGCAGGGCGGCGCCAGCCCCGACACCCGGCTCGACAGCGGAAAGACCCTGCTGATGGTCGCCGCCGAGCAGGGGCTGACCGATGCGGTGCGCGTCCTGCTGGAGCGGCGCGCCCGCAGCGACCTGCGCACCTCCGACGGCGCCACCGCCGTGATGTATGCCGCCTGGGGCGGTCATGACGCGGTGGTCAGGGCGCTGGCCGACGGCGGGGCGGATCTCGACACCACCAACAGCGACGGCAAGACTGCGCTGATGGCCGCCGCCGCCCGCGGCCACCAGGAGGTGGCGCGCACGCTGATCCAGCGCGGGGTGATGGTGGACCGCACCACCGCTTATGGCTGGTCGGCGCTGATGTATGCCGCCAACAACGGGCACGAGGCCGTTGCCAAGCTGCTGCTCGACAACGGCGCCAACCCCTACCGCATGGACGCCAACGGCAACTCCGCCCTGACGCTGGGCGCGCTGCAGGGCCATGTGCAGGTGGTGGAGGCGCTGAAACCGCGCTGAACGGCGCGGTTTCGGGACGGTTTCAGGGCGGCTCCGGCGTGCCGGTCACTGGTCGAGGCGGACGGAGCCGCGCCACATCCCGGCGCTCTGCCCGCCGTTGGCGTAGTGGAACACCCCCGGCCCGTCCGGCTGGCCGTTGCTGAAACGCCCGGCGAAGCGGCTGCCGTCGGTGAAGGTCATCACGCCATAGCCGGACATCAGGTCGCCGGACCACTCGCCCTCATAGGTCTGCCCGTTGGCGAAGCGGTAGACGCCCGCCCCCTGGCGGATCGGACGGCCCAGCCCGGAGCCGGACGACGGCTGTGCCCACGCGCCTTCATAGCGGTCGCCGGCCGAGAATCCGTAGCCCCAGTAGCGGCTGTCCGGCCGGCTGCGGGCCCGCTCCGCCGCCGTCCGGGCATCACCCAGCGCGCGCATCGCCTGCTGTTCCGCCGCCACCGCCGGGCCGTCGGGTTGCGCCGATGCGGTGCCGGGCGGCGGCGTGGGGAAGCTGCGCGGCTCTTCCGTCCGGATCGGGTCGGAACTGCCGGTGGCCGGCGGTGCTGCGGCCGGATCGCCGAAGGAGGGGCCGGTCTCCACGGTTCCGCGCGCGGCGGCCAGCGGCGACGGATCGGCCCAGCGGGCGGCGAGGACCCCAGCGGTGACATAACCGTTCCGCCCCGCCGAATCGCGCACGCGCAGCCAGCTTCCTTCCGGCACCGCCTCCAGGACCGTCACCACCGTGCCGGCCGGCAACTGCGCGATGCCGTGGGCGCCGACCGCCGGACGGTCGAACAGCACGCCGGTCCTGGCCATCTCATATTCGCCCGGTGGCAGGCTGGGGGTGGTCACCGCGGGCGTCTCCCTGGGGGGCTCCTTTGAAGGCGGTTCCTTCTTCGCCTGGGCGGCCTGATCCTGCGGTGGGGCTTCGGGGGAAGGCGGGGCGGCCGGCGGTTTGGGCGCCGCGGCGACGGCCGGCACCAGGACCAGCGTGGTGCCGAGCCGGTCCTGCAGCCAGGGCAGCTGGCGTCCGCCGCTGCGCTCGGCGACGGAGCGGGCCACCTCGGCCAGCGAATCGCGGAAGGTGACGCCGGGCCTGACCATCTCGCGCGCCAGCGCGGCGGTGAAAGGGGCAGGTCCTTTCGCCGATTGCGGCGGCACCGGCGGCACGCCCGGGCGGTGGGCATAGACGACGAACAGGCCGTCCGCCTCCATCGGCGTCCCCAGCGCGCCGCCGCCGACCCGCTGGGCCAAGGCGTCGGCGGTGCCGGGATCGATCACCACCACCGCCTTGCGCCCGCTGTCCCGCAGGTCGCCCAGCACCGAGTCAAGGTCCAGCGCCGTGCGCGGCAGATCCTCCGCCCCCGCGGGTGCCGCATCGGCGGGCAGCAGATACTCCCGCTCCCCCAGTCCGACGGCGAGGCCGGTGTAATAGACAAAGCCCAGATCGGCGCCGGACAGCGCCTCGCGGAAGCGCTCCAGCGCCGATTCCATCGCCACCCGGCCGACATTGTCGGCCCGCGTCACCGAAAAGCCGGCCTTGCGCAGCGCGGACACCATCGCCCCGGCATTGGCGGCGGCCTGTTCCGACCGGCTGTCGAGCCCGCCGTAGCGGCCGTTGTCGATGACCAGCGCCACCCGCTTGCCGCTGTCGGCCGCAGCACCGCCGAAGGGCAGGGCGGCCAGCAGCGCCGAGGTGAGGACGGTCGCCGCAAGGGTCCGTCTCCATGGCCGGGTGGTGAGGCATGCGGCGCTGCACGGTCGGGCGATCATGGTCAAGGCGTTCCGTCCTCCGTCTTCGCGGCGGCCTCCCGCAGGGCGCGGCCATTCAGGCCGCCGCCCGCCGGGCTGCGTACCGCCGCCGGGAGCATAGCCTTTTCCGCCGTTGCGGAACCCCGCTCTTTCGGGGCGTCGGGCGGTGGCGGCATTACCCCGCGCGGACGAGGGCCGGACGCCGCACCGGCGTTGCGGGACCGGGGCCGACGCGCCGAACAAGCTCGCCGCAGGCGCGAGGTATCGCTTTCCCTTCGCCGCGAAGCCGCCTATATGACGCTCCTTCGCAGACAACGAGGTTCGCCATGCCGCCCGCAAAGCCGTCCGCCGTCCGGATGTCCGACACCGAAATCGCCCGCGTGCAGATGTACCTGCGCAAGACGCTGGGCAATCAGAAGATCGTGATCGAGCCGCCGGCCAAGGCCGGCCAGTCGGCCGAGGTGACGGTGGATGGCGAGTTCTTCGGCACGCTGAACCGTGACGAGGACGAGGGCGAGGTGTCCTACGCCCTGAACGTCGTCATCCTGGAAGAGGACCTGCCGGAGCCGCCGGCCATTCCGCGCCGCTGATCCCCGGTCTTTTCCTGACGGTTCCCACTGGCGCCTTAGCGGCTGTGAGCGCGAAGCTCCGCCGCCAGGGCGGCCAGCAGGGTCTGCCCGCCCGACAAGGTCAGTCCGCGCACCAGGACGATGGCCTTGCGCCCGCCGCGCCGGTGCATGACCAGCCGCACGTTGCGGCTGCCGGCGGC
This sequence comes from Azospirillum sp. VT-I1, assembly GCF_055698305.1. Classification (NCBI taxonomy): domain Bacteria; kingdom Pseudomonadati; phylum Pseudomonadota; class Alphaproteobacteria; order Rhodospirillales; family Azospirillaceae; genus Azospirillum; species Azospirillum sp. VT-I1. The sequence continues at coordinate 2,444,007 of NZ_CP168800.1, forward strand.
CTTCAGCTCCGCCCTGACGGCGTCGTTGGGCGCCACGTCGCCGCCGACCAGCTTCAATTCCGCCTTGTGCCCGTAATCGTGCGCCGGATCGATCCAGGCGACGAACAGCGGCTTGCCGCCGACCATGGGGTAGAGCGCCAGATCCCGGATCGTCTCGTGCGGATGGATGCGGGCGCCGTCCACCGTCAGGCCGCGTGCCGTTACGCCCAGCCGCACCGCCCGGCGCTGCACCGTGTCGGTCAGAGTCACCACCCACAGCAGCAGCACCGGCACTGCGCAGAAGACGGCGATCCACTGCAGCATGTCCGACAGCTGTTCCGGCGCCAGCCCGGCTCCGGCGATGAAGCCCGTTGCCAGCAGCCCGGCGATCAGCAGGTAGCGCGTGCGGATCACCGGCGTCAGCACCGGCCTTGCCACGAAGACGGCGCCGGCCGCACCGTCTTCGCGGGTGATCTCCAGGCTTGGCGGCGGCTTGGCGGCTGGCATGTCGGCAGGATCGGAGCAGGGAAGGGGGCGTGATCCTGTTCCGCCGGAACCTTGGCCGTCCAGTCCTTTCGCTCGTCTCCCCAACCGGAGGTGCCTGCTCGCGGAGCGTGCCGAGGTCGGGGGTGCCGTTCGCCCCCACCTTGAAAATGGCGGGAGGCATGGTACTCTCGGGGGCAGGAGGTGACGCGAGCCGCTTTCCTGAATGACGGGACCGGTTTCCCGGCCCCGCCACGTCCGGTTCTACCTATCCTGGTCCCTGTTGAAGCCGGCTTCGAACTCGAACTTCAGCTTGAACCAGAAGTGATTGAACCACTTCAGGAATTTTTTCACTCGCGTCACCTCCTTTCGGTTGCCGTTAGCGCGTGATGCGCATCCGGCGGCGCGAGAATAAGGGACATGCATCCGCATGCCAATGTCGCTTCGGCGAAAATTTCCTTCAAAGTTGCGTTCGGGTTTCCTCGGGGGAGAGGGCCGGGCTTTTGCAACCCTGGTGTGGCACCCGGCGCGGTGTTAGCCTGCGGATGCGGTGATTTCTGGCCGATTCGACAGGACCGCCCCCAAAATCCGCGCTGCGAAGGACCGTCGCCAGTGACCTTCCCAAATCCACTCGACGCCGGGGAGGCGACCGCTTCCCGGCAAGGCCCGGAACAGTCCGTCCCGCCTGTGGTGGTGGAGGCGCGGAAGCTCTCGCTGGTCTATCCAACCGCCGACAAGCCGGTGACGGCGTTGAGCGAGGTGGATCTTTCCATCGCCAAGGGGGACTTCGTCTCGCTGATCGGTCCCAGCGGCTGCGGCAAGACCACGCTTCTGCGCGTCATCGCCGACCTGGAGCGCCCGACCTCCGGCCATATCGCCATCGAAGGCATGACGCCGGAACAGGCGCGGCTGAAGCGGCTCTACGGCTATGTCTTCCAGGCCCCGGCGCTCTATCCCTGGCGCACGGTGGAGCGCAACGTGATGCTGCCGCTGGAGATCATGGGGCTGCCGAAGGCCGAACGGCAGGCCCGCGCCCGCGAGCAGCTGGAACGCGTCGGCTTGGTCGGCTTCGAGCGCAAGTTTCCCTGGCAGCTGTCCGGCGGCATGCAGCAGCGCGTCTCCATCGCCCGCGCGCTGGCGCTGCAGCCCGATCTTCTGCTGATGGACGAGCCGTTCGGCGCGCTGGACGAGATCACCCGCGACCATCTGAACCTGCACCTGACCCAGCTGTGGCGGGCCACCGGCAAGACCTGCGTCTTCGTCACCCATTCGATCGCCGAGGCGGTGTTCCTGTCCACCCGCATCGTGGTGATGAGCCCGCGGCCCGGACGCATCCTGGACGTCATCGACTGCAACAGCCTGCCGCGCGAGCGCACGTTGGACATCCGCGAATCGCCGGAATTCGCCGCCATCGCCCACCGCGTGCGCGAGGGGCTGAAGGAAGGGCACAGCTACGATGATTAACCGTGCGCTTCCCGTCACCGTGATGACGCTGCTGTTGCTGGCGGCCTGGTACGTGGGTGCCGCGTGGCTGAACTGGCCGCAGGCGGCGGAGACGCTGGCGCGCGCCGGCAAGCCCGCCGGCTTCGGCGACGTGCTGGTCCAGGCCTATGCGATGAAGCGGCCGATCCTGCCCACCCCCGATCAGGTGGTGGCGGAGCTGTGGAACTCCCTGACCGGCTATGCGCCGACCAGCCCGCGCAACCTGCTGTTCCACGCCTGGGTGACGGCGGAAGCGGCGCTGACCGGGCTGGCGATGGGGCTGGGGCTCGGCATCCTGCTGGCGGCCGGCATCGTCTATACCCGCACGCTGGAGGCCAGCCTGCTGCCCTGGGTGATCGCGTCGCAGACCATCCCGATCCTGGCCATCGCGCCCATGATCGTCGTCATCCTCGGCAACATCGGGCTGACCGGTCTGCTGCCGAAGGCGGTGATCTGCATGTATCTCTGCTTCTTTCCCATCACGGTCGGCATGGTGAAGGGGTTGCGCTCCGCCGATCCGCTGTGGCTCGACCTGATGCGGACCTATTCGGCGAGCGGGATGCGCGCCTTCTGGTCGTTGCGGCTTCCGGCCTCCATGCCCTTCCTGTTCGCCAGCCTGAAGGTGTCGGTCGCCATCAGCGTGGTCGGCGCCATCGTCGGCGAGTTGCCGACCGGCGGGCAGGCCGGGCTGGGCGCGCGGCTGCTGTCGGGGTCCTATTACGGCCAGACCGTGCAGATCTGGGCGGCGCTGGTCATGGCCTCGCTGCTGTCGGTGGCGCTGATCGCCATGGTGCGCGGGCTGGAACTGGTCCTGCTGGGCCGGGCGGGTGCGCGATGAGCGACACGGCGACGGACACCTACCGCACCAGCCTGCGCACGGCCGCCGATTGGGGCTTGGTCGCCATCGCGCTGCCGGCGCTGGCGGCGCTGGTCCTGCCGCTCGGGTCGCAGAACGGCGCCTCCATCGGCTGGTTCAGCGGCATGACGGGCGGAACGCTGGCGCCGCTGTTCCTGATCGGGGTGGTGCTGGCGGTTGCCGCCGGCCGCTCCGCGCCGAAGCGGGTCTGGGGCGCCTGGGCCGAACTGGCCGGCGTGGCTCTGGCCTTGCTGCTGCCGCTGCATCTGATGAACGAGGGGCTGGACCTGTCGGCCGGCTGGGGGCTGTGGCTGTTCCTGGTGGCGGCGACGCTGCTGTTGTGGCGGGTGATGGGGGTGCTGGCCGGGGTACCGGGCTGGACCCGTTCGGTCGTCGTGCCCGGCCTGTTCGGGCTCGGCCTGCTGGTGGGGTGGGAGGTGCTGGTCCGCGGCTTCCAGGTGCCGGCGATCCTGCTGCCGCCGCCCAGCCGCATCGCCGCGGCGCTGGCCGCCCATGCGCCCGTGCTGTGGGACGATTTCCGGCAGACCGTTCTGACCTCCGTCCTGCGCGGCTATGTCATGGGCTGCGGCGCCGGTTTCCTCGTGGCAATCCTTGCCGACCGCGTGCCCTTTCTTGCCCGCGGATTGCTGCCGCTCGGCAATCTCGCCAGCGCCATTCCGGTGGTGGGCATCGCCCCGATCATGGTGATGTGGTTCGGCTTCGACTGGCAGTCCAAGGCGGCGGTGATCGTCGTCATGACCTTCTTCCCGATGCTCATCAACACGCTGGCCGGCCTCGGCAATTCGGAGCGCATCCAGCTGGACCTGATGCGGTCCTACGGCGCCGGATATGGCCGGACGCTGGTCAAGCTGCGTCTGCCGAACGCGCTTCCCTTCCTGTTCAACGGCTTGAAGATCAACTCCACCCTGGCGCTGATCGGCGCCATCGTGGCGGAGTTCTTCGGGACGCCGGTCGTCGGCATGGGGTTCCGCATCTCCACGGAGGTGGCGCGGATGAACCTGGACATCGTCTGGGCGACCATCGCCGTGGCGGCACTGACCGGCTCCGGCCTCTACGGCGCTCTGGCGCTGCTGGAGCGTGCGACGACGGCCTGGCATCCGTCGATGCGGCGGCGCTGAGCAACCCCACTGGCACGGCCATTGCTTTCTCCCTGCCATTCCGGCTGGCAAGGGAGGTGGGCATGGCCGACATCGTCGTTCTCAAGCATGTCCGCCTGACGCGGGCGCTTCTGGCAATCGAGATGGCCGCGGCGTCGCTGGACGGCGAATTGGCGGCCTTGCGCACGGCAGGGCAGGCCGGCCTGCTGGGCGACTATGCCGAGGAGGCCACGCTCCTGCGCACCTATGTCCGGACCTTGCGTGTCCTGCTGCAGGCGATGACCCCCGACGAAGTGGACGAGGCGGGGCTCGGCGAGCGTCATGCGCTGGCGGAGGCCGCGGTTGGCCGCTGTGCCGCCGCGTTGCGGGTGCTGGATATGCCGGCGGGTTCCGGGCCGGTCAGCGGAATCGCCTGACGAAGACTGTCGCGAAGCCGACAGCGTCTTGACGCCTTCCGGCCAAGGCCATACTGCCGTATGGCTGGGATGCGGAAAAGCTTTCCCCTCTCCGCCGCCGGAACGCCGCGCTATAGTGGCGGGCCCAACGAACAGTCGGACCCGGCCGACAAGGCTGCAGGCTTCAAAAAGGGCGCGATGAGACTTCTCGTTTCCGATCTGACCCACCGTTATGAGGATCTGACCGTCCTGGACGGCATTGACCTGACGCTGGCGGAGGGCGAAATCCTGGCGGTGATCGGCCCCAGCGGCTGCGGGAAATCGACGCTGCTCGGCATCGCCGGCGGCATCGTCGCCCCGACCTCCGGTTCCGTCCGGGTGGAGGGGGAGGTGCCGGACGGCTGCCTGAACCCCATCACCTTCATCTTCCAGGATTTCGCCCTGCTGCCCTGGCGCACGGTGGAGGACAACGTCGCCCTGGTGCTGGAGCATCACCCGCTTTCATCCGCCGAGCGGCAGGAGCGGATCGACAGCGGCCTGCGCCGCATGGGGCTGTGGGAGTTCCGCAAGGCGCTGCCCAAGCAGCTGTCCGGCGGCATGCGCCAGCGCGTCGGCATCGCCCGCGCGCTGGCGGTGCGTCCGGCGATGCTTCTGCTGGACGAGCCGCTGTCGGCGCTCGACGCCCAGACGCGCGAGCTGCTGATGGACGATTTCCTGGAGCTGTGGCGGCGGGAGAAGACCACCGCCCTCTACGTCACCCACAATCTGGACGAGGCGCTGCGGCTGGCCGACCGTGTCTGCGTGCTGAGCCGCCGCCCCGGCCGCATCCGCGAACTGGTCACCATCGAGGAGCCGCGGGAGCGCCGGCAGGAGCCGTCGGCCCAAGCCCATCTGGCCGAAGTGCGCGACCGGCTGTGGCACCTGATGAAGGCCGAAGCCCAGATGGCCGACCGGGAGATCGCCCGTGCCTGACAGCCTGAACCCGACCGCTGCGCCCGTCACGCCTGCGCCCGTCACGCCTGCAATGGGCCAGCCCGTCCGCTTCCGCGGCGGCGGCTTCACCGTAAAACGCCATCCCTGGGCGGCGCTGGCCGCCTTTGCCCTGCTGATCGCGGTTTGGGAGGGGGCTAGCCGCCTCGGCCTTGCCAGCCCGCTGTTCCTGCCGCCGCCGAGCGCGGTCGGCCGCGCGCTGGCCGGCATGGTGTCGGACGGCTCGCTGTGGCTGAACCTGAAGGCGTCGCTGGCGCGCATCGCCGTCGGCTGGGTGCTGGGCACGGCGGGCGGCATGCTGGTCGGTTTCGCCATGGGCATCTTCTCCACCGCCCGCGCGGTGGGGGTGCCGCTGGTGTCGGCCTTCTTCCCGATCCCGAAGATCGCGCTGCTGCCGCTGTTCATCCTGTGGTTCGGCATCGGCGAGCCGTCGAAATTCGCCACCATCGGCTTCGGCGTCTTCTTTCCCACCGTCATCGCCACCTACAGCGCCATCGATTCGGTGCCGCGCAACCTGATCCGCATGGCGCAGAGCTTCGGCCTGCCCTGGCGGTCGATCCTGCGCTCCATCGTTCTGCCCGGCGCCCTGCCGGGCATCCTGGCCGGCTTCCGCATCACCGCCTCCATCGCGCTGATCCTGGTGGTGGCGGCGGAGATGATCGGGGCCGAATACGGCATCGGCGCCTTCGTGCTGATGGCCGGCAACCTGATGCAGACCGACACGCTGCTGGCCGGCGTGCTGGTGCTGTCGCTGCTGGGGCTCGCCATCGGCACCGTGCTGTCGCAGCTTGAACGGCGCCTGCTGAACTGGCGCTGACCGCATCATTCCAAGAAACCTGAACCATCCATCGGGAGGATTTGCGTCCATGACCGCCGCCATGACCGTGGCCCGCCTCACCCGGCGCGCCGTGATCGCCACTGCCGGAGCCGCCTTCGCCGCCGGTACCCTGATGTCCGCAGCACTGGCGCAGCCCTTGGAGAAGGCGACGGTCGGCGTGCTGGCGCTGTCCTCCTCCGGGCCGATCTTCATCGCCAAGGCCAAGGGCTATTTCGAGAAGGAAGGGCTGGACGTCGAGCTGAAGATGTTCACCTCGGCCCAGCAGGTGCCGGTCGCGGTGACCTCGGGCGATGCCGATTTCGGCGTCACCGGCCTGACCGCCGGCTTCTACAATCTCGCCTCCAAGGGTGCGGTCACCATCATCGCCGCGCAGAGCCGCGACGAGCCGGGCTTCCCCCTCAGCGCCTATGTGGCGACGAACGCCGCCTATGACGCCGGGCTGAAGGCGCCGGCCGACCTGAAGGGCAAGCGGGTCGCCATCACCACCATCGGCTCCACCTTCCACTACATGATCGGGCTGCTGGCGCAGAAGCACGGCTTCACGGTCAAGGACGTGACCATGGTGCCCTTGCAGGAAGTGCCGAAGATGGTCGCCGCCTTCAAGGGCGGGCAGGTCGACGCCGTCATCGCGCCGTCCACCGTGTCGCGGCAGCTGGTGGCCGACGGCGCCGGCAAGATCCTGGGCTGGGTCGGCGACGAGACACCCTGGCAGCTGGGCGCCCTGTTCACCGCGCCGAAGACGATGAAGGACCGCCGTCCGCTGGTGGAAAAGTTCGTCCGCGCCTACAAGACGGCCTTGGTCGAATACCACGCCGCCTTCAACGGCAAGGACGCCTCGGGCGCTCTGGTGAAGGGTCCCGGCTATGGCGAGCTGCTGGCCATCATCGCCGACGCCACCAAGCAGAAGCCGGAAATCGTCGCCGCCGGCCTGCCCTATGTCGACCCGCAGGCCCGCCTGCTGGTGGACGACATCGTCAACCAGGTGAAGTTCTGGCAGTCGGAAGGGCAGGTCGACAAGGCGCTGGACCCGAAGTCGGTGATGGACCTCAGCGTCGCCGGGCAGTGATTCTCCCTCTCCCGCCCCGGGAGAGGGCATGGAGCCGCCGGCCGTAGGCCGGACGACTGCAACGCAGTCGTAGGCGGAGTGCGGTCGCGAGACTTGCGAGCGACCTCGGGGCCCATGCGGAGCATGGGAAGGGTGAGGGGTGATCCAAGAAACCATGCGGTTCGGGATTTTTGCCTCACCCTCACCCTCCCCACGCCTTGCGGCGCGGGTCCCCTCCCTCTCCCGGGGCGGGAGAGGGCTTTATAGGGCCAGATAGGCCGCCCTCACCCCATCGTCCGCCATCAGCTCCGTCATCGTGCCGGTCCAGCGCAGGCGGCCGGTTTCGATGACGCAAGCACGGTCGGCGACCGCGGAGGCGAAGGACAGGCTCTGTTCGGACAGCAGCACCGACAGCCCCTCCGCTTTCAGGCGTCGCACCGCGTCGGCCATCTGCCTGACGATCAGCGGCGCCAGCCCCTCCGACGGCTCGTCGAGCAGAAGCAGCGACGGGTTGCCCATCAGGGTGCGGGCCAGCGTCAGCATCTGTTGCTCGCCGCCGCTCATCCGCGTGCCGCGGCGGCCGCGCATCTCCGCAAGGTTGGGGAACAGGGCGAACAGCTTCTCCGGCGTCCAGGCGGGGGCGCCGGGGCGGGGCGGCTGGCGGCCGACCTCCAGATTCTCCTCCACCGTCAGGTCGGCAAAGATACGGCGGTCCTCCGGCACGTACCCCACGCCGAGCCGGGCGATGCGGTGGGCGGGCAGGGCGGACAGGTCGTGGCCGTCGAAGCGCAGGGTGGTGGCGCGCCGCTCCACCAGCCCCATGATCGCCTTCAGCGTGGTGGTCTTGCCGGCGCCGTTGCGGCCCATCAGCGCCACCACCTCGCCGCGGCCGACGGTCAGGGCAATGCCATCGAGGATATGGGCGCGGCCGTACCAGGCCTGAAGGCCGTCCACCGTCAGCAGAGCTTCGCTCACGCCTCGCCTCCCAGATAGACGGACTGCACGCGGGGATCGGCGCGCACCTGATCCGGCGAGCCCTCCGCGATCAGCCGCCCGCGGTCGAGCACCAGCACGCGGGTGGCGTGGCCGAAGACGGCGTCCATGTCATGCTCGGTGAACAGAACGGCGAGGCCGCGCTCGCGCACCAGTTCCGCCGTCAGCGCCATCAGGGCGAGGCGTTCGGCGGGGGCCATGCCGGCGGTGGGTTCGTCCATCAGCAGGACGGTGGGCTCGCTGGCCAGCGCCATGGCCAGCTCGACCCGCTTCACGTCGCCATAGGCCAGCACGCCGCAGGGACGGTCGGCTTGTGCCGCCATGCCGACCCGCTCCAGCAGGGCCAGCGCCGGCTCGCGGAACTGGGCGGCGGCCGGGCGCCACAGGCCGAACAGCCGGCGGGCGCGCGACAGCAGCACCATCTGCACATTCTCCGCCACCGTCATCGAGGCGAAGGTCGCAGTGATCTGGAAGGTGCGGCCGACCCCCAGCGCCCAGATGCGTCGCGGCGGCAGCCCGACCAGCTCGGTGCCGTCCAGCCTGACCGATCCCGAATCTGGGCGCAGCTGGCCGTTCAGCAGGTTGAAACAGGTGCTCTTGCCGGCGCCGTTCGGGCCGATCAGCGCCAGCAGGTCACCGGAGCGCAGGGTGAAGGACACGCCGCCCACCGCCTGCACCCCGCCGAAGGAGCGCTGCAGGTCGCGTACCACCAGTTCGCTCATGCCCGCCTCCTGAGACCGGACAGGAAGCCGACGATCCCTTTGGGGAAGACCAGCACCAGCGCGACGATGATGAGGCCAAGCACCAGCCGCCACCAGTCGGTCATGCTCATCACCTTGGCTTCCAGCAGATGGAAGGCCACGGCGCCGGCCAGCGGCCCGGCGACGGTCTGGATGCCGCCCATCAGCACCATCACCAGCGCGTCGACCGACTGCGGCACCGCCAGCAGGGTGGGGAAGACGCTGCCCTTGGTGAAGGCATAGAGCCCGCCGGCCAATCCCGCCGCGCTGCCGGCCAGCACGAAAGCCATCCATTGGAAGCGGCGCACGTCGATGCCCACCGATTCGGCGCGCAGGCCTGAGTCGCGCCCGGCCCGCAGCGCATAGCCGAAGGGGGCGAAGGCCGCCCGGCGCAGCAGCCACAGTGCACCGGCGCATAGGGCCAGCGTCAGCCAGTAATAGACCGCCTTGCCCGCCGCCCAGGCCGACGGCCAGACGCCGAGGATGCCGTTGTCGCCGCCGGTCACCGCGTACCATTGGAAGGCGATGGACCAGACGATCTGGGCGAAGGCCAGCGTCAGCATGGCGAAATAGAGCCCCGATCGCCGGACGCAGAACCATCCCGCCACCAGGGCTCCCAGCCCGGCCAGAACCGGCGCGCCGGCCAGCGCCAGCGGCATCGGCGCGCCCAGATGCTTGACCAGCAGGGCGGAGCCGTAGGCGCCCAGCCCGAACCACGCCGCATGGCCGAAGGACACCAGCCCGCCCAGCCCGATCAGCAGATGCAGGCTGGCGGCGAACAGGGCGAGGATCACCACCTCGGTCAACAGGATCAGGGCGTAGTCGCCGGCCACCAGCGGTGCGGTGGCGAGAACCGCCAGCAGGGACAGCGCCCAGGCCCGGGAGTGACGCCCGGCGGACAGCGGCACGGTCACTGCGGCGGGTGCCGTCGGCGGCGCCTCCTCCGCCCGGCCGAGCAGTCCGTGCGGACGCAGGACCAGAACCACCGCCATGAACAGGAAGACCAGGACCAGCGTGATCTGCGGGAAGACCAGGATGCCGAAGGCCTGCAACTGCCCGATCAGCAGCGAGGCGAGGAAGGCGCCGGTCAGGCTGCCCATGCCGCCGACCACGACGACGACGAAGGCCTCCACCACGATGGCCATGTCCATGTGCAGGGTCACCGCCTCGCGCGGGACCTGCAGGGCGCCGCCCAGCCCGGCCAGCGCGCAGCCGAGGAACAGCACCCCGGTGAACAGCCGCGACGGATCGACGCCGAGCGCGCTGGTCATCTCGCGGTCCTGCGTCGCCGCGCGCACCAGCGTGCCCCAGCGGGTGCGGTTGAACAGCAGCCACAGCAGCCCCAGCACCAGCGGCCCGAGCCCGACCAGCACGAGGTCGTAGAGCGGGAAAGGCTGGCCCAATATGTCGACGGACCCTCTCAACCCCGGCGCGCGGCGGCCTAGCAGATCCTCCGGCCCCCAGGCCCAGGCGGTCAAATCCTGCACCACCAGAACGACGCCGAAGGTGCCGAGAAGCTGGAACAGCTCCGGCGAGCGGTAGAGGCGGCGCAGCAGCCCGATCTCCATGGCGGCGCCGAGCACGCCCATCATCAGGGCCGCGGCGGCGACCGAGCCCCAGAAGCCGGCCGGCGTGCCGCCGAACCGCTCGATCAGCGACCAGCCGGCATAGGCGCCGACCATGTAGAAGGAGCCGTGCGCGAAATTCACGATCCGCGTCACACCGAACACGATGGTCAGCCCCGACGACACCAGGAACAGCGTCGCCGCGGTCGCGAGCCCGCTGAGGGCCTGGACGAGGAGGAAGGACATGGATTCGTCGTTTCGGTGCGGACTCTTGCCCCCTCCCCAACCCTCCCCTCTTCGAGGGAGAGGGAGTCAGTTGCAGGGCGGCGGCAGTCCCCTCTCCCACCGAAGGTGGGGGAGGGTTAGGGAGGGAGCAATCAAAGGAGGGGACGCTCGAAGCCCGGCGCCTTACTCCGCCGGCCGCATCTTGCGCACGACGTCGTCCGGCGGCAGGTAGTTGGCGCCGTCGGCGTAGCGCCAGTCCTTCATGGTGCCGCGGCCGTCCTTCACCGTGGTGGTGCCGACATAGGCGCCCATGGTCGCCTGATGGTCGGACGCTCGGAAAGTCACCGGGCCGACCGGGCTGTCGATGGTCAGGCCGGCCAGCGCATCGACGATCGGCTCCGCATTGGCGGACCCGGCCTTGGTGATCGCAGCGGCGACAGCCTTCATGGTGATGTAGCCGACGATGGAACCCGCCTTGGGCGTTTCCTTGAAGCGCGCGGTGTAGGCGGCGACGAACGCCTTGTGGGCGGGAGTGTCGATCTGGTCCCAGGGATAGCCGGTGACGATCCAGCCTTCCGGCGCCTCGTCCTTCATCGGCTCAAGATACTCCGGCTCGCCGGTCAGCAGGCTGACGACCTTGCGGTTGCGGAACAGGCCGCGCCCCTCGCCCTCACGCACCAGCTTGGCGAGATCGGCGCCGAAGGTGACGTTGAAGATCGCGTCGGGCTTGGCGGCTGCCAGCGCCTGCACGGTCGGTCCGGCCTCCAGCTTGCCCTGCGCCGGCCATTGCTCGGCCACGAACTCCACGTCCGGGCGCTTTTCCTTCAGCAGCTGCTTGAACCACGCCACCGCGGACTGGCCGTATTCGTAGTTGGGGGCCACGGTGGCCCAGCGCTTGGCCGGCAGTTTTGCCGCCTCCTCCACCAGCATGGCCGCCTGCATGTAGGTGCTGGGGCGCAGGCGGAAGGTGTAGCGGTTGCCCTTCGACCAGGTGATGGCGTCGGTCAGCGGTTCCGCCGCGACGAAGGGCATCTTGTTGCGCGCGGCGAAATCGGCGACGGCCAGCCCGATGTGGGAGAAATAGGTGCCGGCCAGCACGTCCACCGCCTCGTTCGTCACCAGCTCCTGCGCGACGCGCACCGCGTCGTCGGGCTTGCCGGCATCGTCGCGGGAGACGACCTGCAGCTCGCAGCAACCGATCACGCCGCCCTGGGCGTTGATCTCCTCCAGCGCCAGCTGCCAGCCCTGGCGGTAGGGGATGGTGAAGGCGGGCAGTCCGGTGTAGCTGTTGATCTCGCCCACCCGCACCGGCGCGCCGGAGAATTTCACCGGTTCCTTCGCCGACTGTGCCGCGGCGGGGCCGGCGGCGGACAGGGTTGCGACGGACAGGGCGGCGAACGCGGCAACGAAGAGAGCGGCCGGGAAATGGGCCTTCGCCGGCGGCGAGGCGGTCGGGTGGCGGTGCTTCATCCTGCGGGGACCCCGGTTCGTGAGAGACCAGCGGCGTGTCCGAATCGCGGCGCGACGCAACACACCGCGTTCATAGCAAACCCCGCGCAAAAGTCACCGCCTGATCGGGATTTTCCCGGTCCGCCGTTTTCCCGGTGCGCCGACCCGCAACGGACCGGTGACGCCGCCCTACATCAGCCGCGCCAGCAGCGCCATGAACTGCACCCGTTCCTCTTCCGTCAACGGCTCCAGCGTGCGTTCATGGGCGGCGGCGGCGTTCGCCATCAGGTCGATGACCAGCGCCTGGCCGATCCGGGTCAGGCTGACGCTGGTGCGGCGGCGGTCCTGCGGGTCCGGGTGGCGTTCAACCAGATTGCGCTCCACCAGCCGCAGGATCACGCCCTGGGTGGTGGCCGGATCCATGTAGGTCAGCCGGCCGAGCTGATTCTGCGACAAGGGGCCTTCGGCGTGCAGGGTGGCCAGCGCCGCCCATTGGGTGGGGGTCAGCAGCGCATCGCCGATCAGGTCGATGAAGATGGCCGACGCGCGCTGGTGCGCACGCCGCAGGCGGTGGTGAACCTGGCCGGCCAACTGGTAGTCGTCGGGAGGCAGTCGTCCGAAGTCGTCCATGGCAGCGGGCCCGTGGTTCTCGCCCGCCTTCGGTCCGGGGCGAAGGCTGGGGCGGGCACGGACCGCCGCTCCCGGCTGCGTGGGCAGGGATGGCCCGGCGTTTGCCGCCTGTTGCCACCCGTTGCGTCCATTATGCGTTCCTCATGAAAAGCGTAGGGAAGACAACGACCGCAGAGCAACCTTCGCGGATGCGGCATAGAGCCACAGTGATGCGGCCGTTGCCACGTTAGCAACAAAACAAGGCCTAACAGTTCGAAAAGAAGCCTGACGGCAATGACGCGGCAATGTCCGGCCGCTGCGATGCCGGAACATGCCCTCGGCGCCGCGAAGGGCGTCGACAGCCTCGTCTTATCGAGGGTTTGTCTTCCTCAGGGCTTCCGCTTGGGCGGATAGCTGTCGGGGGGAGCGGTCTTCTCGTCGGGGCTCTCCGCGCCCTCGCCGGTCGGGGGCGTCACGCCGCCCGGCGTGTAGGGCGGGGTGGTGGCGTCGGGCGGGCGCCTGGTCGGCCGTGGCGGCGGCGGGCTGTCGAGTCGGCGTGTCATGGGTCACCATTCTTGATCAGGAAACGCCATGAACAACCCGACGCCGGGCGGTGGGTTCCAAACAGGCGGGCCACGGTATGACCAGTCCAGCTGCCGCCATCTATGACTTTCATCTTAGGACGATTTGAAAAAGGCGGGGAAATCAAGCGGGTCATTGCCAATGCACTTCTCTGCGGACTGCGAGCTTTTGTTGCGGCCACACCACAGGACGCCGCAAAAGCGGGGTGGCGCAGGCTTCACTGTTGCATGGCAAGCACGCCTTGTTGTGTCTTTGCCGAGGATGTGTCCGCAACCGGTCCCAGTGGGGCCGGCGGCCGGGCGCCTCCCACGAAGGAGCCGGAACCCCGGCCCAGTGAGCCGACCGAACCCAGCCAAGCGCGGTGACTCCATGAAGACCAGCACCCTTTCCCTTCTCGCCCTCGCTCTCGCCTCGACCGGGCTGACGTCGCTTCCCGCCGCCGCCCAGGACGACCTGCAGCGTGGCGAAACCGTGCTGGAGCGTCGCCGGCCGGAGGTCGAGCAGCTCGGCCTGCGCGCGGGCTCCTTCCTGTTCCTGCCGCGGGTGGAGGCCGGCGCCACCTACGACACCAACGTCTACGCCACCCGCGACAACCACCAGGATGACATCATCTGGACCGTCCGTCCGCGGGTCGACATCCGGTCGGATTTCGCGGTCCACGCGCTGAGCTTCTCGGCCTCCGCCGATGCCGGCCGCTACAGGGACAATTCCAGCGAGAACTACACCGACTACGCCTTGCAGGCGACCGGCCGGTTCGACGTGAACAAGGGCGGCGCGCTGGACGGCCAGTTGTTCCATCGCCGCAACCACGAAGGCCGCGGCGACATCAACAGCCTGTCCGGCTACACCGAGCCGGTGGTCTACCGCACCAGCGGCGGCGAGGCCGGCTACACCCAGCGCTTCAACCGCCTGCGCGCCCGCCTGTCGGGTTCGGCCCAGTACAGCGAGTATGACGACGTCGGCCTGGTCGGCGGCGGCATTGCCCGCCAGGAGGACCGCGACCGCTGGGAATACGCCACGGTCGGCCGCGTCGGTTACGAGTTCATCGAGGGCTACGAGGCCTTCGTCCAAGGCACCTATTCCTGGACCCGCCACAAGAACGACCGCGACGCCTTCGGCCTGGACCGCGACTCGGACGGCTACGAGGTGGTGGGCGGTCTCGCCACCGACCTGACCGGCCTGATCACCGGCGAGGTCTTCGCCGGCTATCTGGTCCGCAACTACAAGGATTCGCGGCTGGAGGACTTCAGCGGCCTGTCCTTCGGCGGGCGCCTGAACTGGGCGGTCACGCAGCTGACCTCCGTCAGCGCCACCGCCAGCCGTCAGGTGCGCGAAACCACGGCCAGCCCCGGCTTCGGCACCGCGTCCAGCTATACCCGCACCGTGCTCGCGCTGGGCGTCGATCACGAGCTGCTGCGCACCCTGGTGCTGAACGGGCGCCTGCAATACCGCCAGGACGACTTCAACGGCAACGACCGCAACGACAAGGTCTATACGGCCGGCGTCGGCGGCACCTACCAGATGAACCGCTATCTGTTCATGACCGGCGGCTACACCTATGAGAAGCGCAGCTCCAACGTGAGTGCCGCCGAATACAGCGACAACCTGATCTATCTGCGCCTCGGCGCGCAGATGTAATCCGGCGGTCCTAGCCCCGCCGACCGGGAAAGTCCGGCCGAAGGGCCTAAAGGTTCTGCTGAACAGTACAGGGCGTCCGTTCTATGACGGACGCCCTTTTCTTATGCCTGCATTTATTATCGAGGGCGATGTACTGGAGAGATCCGAAGGCGGTAATTCCTCTCCACTTTTTCCCAAGCGCTTGCGAGTTGCTAGTCTCCACCCGAATTCAGGTGCGTGACCAAAGGGCGCCGCCGCGAGGCGACCGGCGAATGGAACGGGTTCTCGAAGCTGTTCCATCGGGCCGGACCGGGCGCTGCGGCAGGCATCCACCAGCCAGGGAAAGGGTTTAGGGATGAATCGACGTCATGTGATCCGTGCGCTGGGCCAGGGGATCGGATTGGCTGCGCTCGCCGTCGCCATGGTCGGCTGCGCCGGCAACGACGCGCCGTTGGAAACCGCCAATGTCGGCCAGATCAGCGAGTATCGTCTGGGTGCCGGCGACGCGCTGCGCGTCATCGTCTTCGGCGAGGAGCAGCTGTCCGGCGAATTCCGCGTCGACGGCACGGGCAAGGTCGCCATGCCGCTGATCGGCGAGGTTTCGGCCAAGGACCGCAGCACCCGCGACCTGGAGAAGGAGATCTCCACCCGCCTCGCCGCCGGCTATGTGAAGGACCCGAAGGTCAGCGTCGAGGTGCTGAACCACCGCCCGTTCTTCATTCTGGGCGAGGTACGCAACCCCGGCCAGTACCAGTATGTCAACGGCATGACCGCCCTGTCGGCGGTGGCGATGGCCGGCGGCTACACCTACCGCGCCAAGGAGGACTACGTCCTCATCACCCGCGGCAGCGATCCGAAGAAGGAAATCCGCCGGGCGCCGATTACCACCTCGGTGATGCCGGACGACGTGGTCCGCGTGCCGGAGCGCTATTTCTGAGCAACGGGCCGCAAGTCGCCGCGACCATCGAAAAGCCCGGCCGGGAGGATGTCCCGGCCGGGCTTTTCGCTGTCCGGTGAGTGCCGGTGGCGGCGATCAGGTGTCCAGCGTGTCGCCACCCTTCTTCTGTCCCGCCGGCATGCGCTGGTTCGGCGGTACCACCGGATCGCGCGAGATGCCGTGCGGCGGGGTGGTGCCGGCGGCCTCGTCGTCGGTGCCGAGCGGTGCCGCGGCAGGATCGGTGGCCGGAACCTTGTCGCCGGTCAGTCCGCGGTCGATGTCCGCACGCATACGGTTGGCCTCCGCGCTGGGCGTGGTGGGCGTGTCGCGACTCGACTCGGGATGCTGGGGCTTGGTCATGGTCGGCCTTTCGCGCAAGCTGCTGGGAGGGGTGTTCGTATGCCGACTCCAACCGCCGCCCCCGGCCGAGGTTCCCCAGCGGAGCCGATCCCGGCCCGGTAACGAAAGCCATGGGGATGCCGGATGCCGGACACCGGCCTGACAATGCTCGCCCTTGCAACGCCTGCCCTGGCCGCCGCCCTGTTCGTCGTGGCGGCGGTCATGGCGGTGCGCAGGCGTGGGGTGCGGCGGCTCTACTGGACCGCCTGCGCGATTTTCATCGGTGTCGGAAGCGCTGGCACGGCGAGCGTCATCTGCTGCGCACCCGCCATGACCGGGACCGACGGCGCGATCATCGCCGAAATGCCGCCGGCCTTCGGCGTGGCGTTGACGCTGGCGGTCGCCGGATGTTGCGGCGCTCTGCTCGGTCTGTTGGGGCTTGCCTGCAGCGGCCGGCGCAGGGTAGGGGGCGCCGGAGAGGAATAGCCCGCGCGGTGGTGCCGGATACAGGAATCGAACCCGTGACCTTCTGATTACAAATCAGCTGCTCTACCAGCTGAGCTAATCCGGCGCACCCGCCGCTTGCGGGACGCACACCTTAGCGTCCCTTTTCCGCGCAAACAAGCACTTGCCCATGCCAGCGGTGACGATGCCGGTCACTCGCGCAGGCGGGCGACCTCGTACAGCGCTACGGCGGCAGCATTGGACACGTTCAGGCTGCCGACCGGGCCGCCCGTTGGCAGGCGGGCGATGGTGTCGCAGCGGTCCATGGTCAGGCGGCGCAGCCCGCTGCCCTCCGCCCCCATCACCAGCACGGTCTTGCCGGTCAGGTCGAGCTTGGCCAAAGTCGAACTGCCCGATTCGGCGAGCCCCACCGCCCAGAAGCCGTTCTGCTGCAGGTCCGTCAGCGCACGGGCCAGATTGGTGACGCGGACCAGCGGCACCGCCTCCAGCGCGCCCGAGGCGCTCTTGGCGAGCACGCCGGTGGTCTCCGGCGCATGGCGTTCGGTCACCACCACGGCGCGGGCGCCGAACGCGGCGGCGGAGCGCAGGATGGCGCCGACATTGTGCGGATCGGTCACCTGATCCAGCGCGACGATCACCGCCGAGGGTTCCGCCGCCAGCTCGTTGCACAGATCCTCGATCCCCAGTTCCGGCAGGGGCGAGGCGTCGATCACCATGCCCTGGTGCACGGCCCCGGCCGGCAGCATGCGCTCCAGCTCCGTCCGGTCGACGATCGACGCCTCGGGGCGCTGAAGTCCCTGGGCGCGGGCCGCGGCGATCACAGGCTCCAGCGCGGCGCGGCCGGAGTCGGTCGCCAGCAGCCGGTGGATGCGCCGTTCGGCGTTGGTCCAGGCAGCGGCGACGGGATGCAGGCCATACAGGAGGACGCCGCGCGCCGGTGACGGGCGGTTGCCCTTCGGTGCGCCGCGGCGGGAGCGCGCGGCGTCGTCCGCCTGGTCCCTCCGCGGGGCGCCGCCGCGCGGATTGCCGGCGGCGGATTGGCCGGCATGCAGGTCGGAGTGCTGGTCGGAGCGGCGGCCGGAACCGGTGTGTCTGGAGCGCGTCATGGTACCCACGAAGAAGGGGAGGGGGCCGCCGGGAACGACGGCCGAATTTTTTCTGGTGTGAACCGCTTAACCCGTGTTGACAAGGTCTGAAAAATTCGCATATTGCCGAACTCCGCGGCGGGCACTGCCAGGCTGCGGATTGGAAGGGTGGCCGAGTGGTTAAAGGCAGCAGACTGTAAATCTGCCCGCGTACGCGTACGCTGGTTCGAATCCAGCCCCTTCCACCACTACTTTCCACGGCTTGTCCGTGATCTCGTTTGCCCCGGACGGTCGCGCCGGCGGGATGCTTAGGCGGGTGTAGCTCAATGGTAGAGCAGAAGCCTTCCAAGCTTACGACGGGGGTTCGATTCCCCTCACCCGCTCCAATCCCGCGTGCGCCACGGAAAACGGATCTCGGCCGGGCCATTGTGTGCGTCCGGAACGTCGGGAACGAAAGACCAAAGCGATGGCGAAGGCAAAGTTTGAGCGGAACAAGCCGCACTGCAACGTTGGCACGATCGGCCACGTCGACCACGGCAAGACGTCGCTGACGGCGGCGATCACGAAGGTGCTGGCGGAGTCCGGCGGCGCCACCTTCACCGCTTACGACCAGATCGACAAGGCGCCGGAAGAGAAGGCGCGCGGCATCACGATCTCGACCGCCCACGTGGAGTACGAGACGAACAACCGCCACTACGCGCACGTCGACTGCCCGGGCCACGCCGACTACGTGAAGAACATGATCACGGGTGCCGCCCAGATGGACGGCGCGATCCTGGTCGTGTCGGCCGCCGACGGCCCGATGCCGCAGACCCGCGAGCACATCCTGCTGGCTCGCCAGGTCGGCGTTCCGGCGCTGGTCGTGTTCATGAACAAGGTCGACATGGTCGACGATCCGGAGCTGCTGGAGCTGGTCGAACTGGAAGTTCGCGAGCTGCTGTCCTCCTACCAGTTCCCGGGCGACGACATTCCGATCGTCAAGGGCTCGGCGCTGTGCGCTCTGGAAGACCGTCAGCCGGAGATCGGCCGTGACGCCGTTCTGAAGCTGATGGCCGAGGTCGACGCCTACATCCCGCAGCCGGAGCGTCCGAAGGACCGTCCGTTCCTGATGCCGATCGAAGACGTGTTCTCGATCTCGGGCCGCGGCACCGTGGTGACCGGCCGTGTCGAACGTGGCATCGTGAAGGTTGGTGACGAAGTCGAGATCGTCGGCCTGAAGGCGACGGTGAAGACCACCGTGACCGGCGTCGAGATGTTCCGCAAGCTGCTCGACTCGGGTGAGGCCGGCGACAACATCGGCGCGCTGCTGCGCGGCACGAAGCGTGAGGACGTCGAGCGCGGCCAGGTTCTGGCCAAGCCGGGTTCGATCACCCCGCACACCAAGTTCAAGGCCGAAGCCTACATCCTGACGAAGGAAGAGGGCGGCCGCCACACCCCGTTCTTCACCAACTACCGTCCGCAGTTCTACTTCCGTACGACGGACGTGACGGGCATGGTCTCGCTGCCGGAAGGCGTCGAGATGGTGATGCCGGGCGACAACGTCGCCATGGACGTGGCTCTGATCGCCCCGATCGCCATGGACGAAGGCCTGCGCTTCGCCATCCGCGAAGGCGGCCGCACCGTCGGCGCCGGCGTCGTTGCCAAGATCATCGAGTGATGCTATAAGCCTGCCTCCCCCGCCGGGCCACGGTTCGGCGGGGGAGTTTTATCTGCGTAAAGAGTACGGTTGGGCTTCCGGAAAGCCGGTCTGAAAAAATCTTCCGAAAGTCAGGTCGAAAGGCCTTGACGCCGCCGCCTAAAGAATGCTTTAAGCGGCGTCCCACGCCGAAAGGTGTGGCCGGACGGAGATAGGAGTGTAGCTCAATTGGTAGAGCACCGGTCTCCAAAACCGGGGGTTGGGGGTTCGAGCCCCTCCACTCCTGCCATCCCGTCCCAATAACGGTTTAGGGTAAAAGCGGCGCCCTCACAGTCGCTCCGGAGCTCGCACGGTTCGCACGATGGCTAAAGTCAATCCCGCAGAATTCGCGCGCGAGGTCCGCCGCGAGGTAGCCAGGGTCACCTGGCCGACCCGCAAGGAAACCGGCATCACGACCGCCATGGTGTTCGTCATGGTCGTGCTCGCCGCCCTGTTCTTCCTCGTCGTCGATCAGGTGCTGGCGTTTGCCGTTCGCTTGATCCTTGGGCTGGGAGGCTAAGACATGGCTGCGCGCTGGTACGTCGTTCACGTCTATTCCGGTTTCGAAAAGAAGGTCGCCCAGGCCATCCGCGAAAAGGCGGCTCAGAAGGGTCTGGAAGACAAGTTCGAGGAAATCCTGGTCCCGACCGAAGAGGTGGTCGAAGTGCGCCGGGGTTCCAAGATCAATACGGAACGCAAGTTCTTCCCCGGCTATGTCCTCGTCAAGATGGACCTGACCGACGAATCCTGGTCGCTGGTGAAGAACACGCCGAAGGTCACGGACTTCCTGGGCGGCGGCGGCAAGCCGCAGCCGATCTCCCAGCGCGAGGCCGAGCGGATCATTCATCAGGTGCAGGAAGGCTTTGAGCGCCCCAAGCCCTCGATCACCTTCGAGGTGGGCGAGCAGGTTCGAGTGAGCGACGGCCCCTTCACCTCGTTCAATGGCGTCGTCGAGGAAGTCGACGAAGAGAAGTCCCGCCTCAAGGTGGCGGTTTCGATCTTCGGCCGCTCCACGCCGGTCGAGTTGGAATACACGCAGGTCGAAAAGATCTGAGCGCAAGGTTCCAAGTTTTTCGTGTCGGAGCTGCCGGTGCTTGCATCGGTGGCTCCATTCTGTTGCGGGAGGCTCGCCATGGCCGAACCGCAAAACCCCGCGGCGCCGCGCCGGACCAGCCGGTCGAGAGCGTGAGGCGCCGTCCCAGGAGGTTGTGAGATGGCGAAGAAAATCGTCGGTTACATCAAGCTGCAGGTTCCGGCCGGCAAGGCCAACCCGTCGCCGCCCATCGGCCCGGCGCTGGGTCAGCGCGGCCTGAACATCATGGAGTTCTGCAAGGCGTTCAACGCCAAGACGGCGGACCTGGAAGTCGGCATGCCGATTCCGGTGGTCATCACCGCCTATGGCGACCGCACCTTCACCTTCGTGACCAAGACCCCGCCGGTCAGCTACTTCCTCAAGAAGGCTTCGGGCAAGGACAAGGGTTCGACGACCCCCGGCAAGGGTGGTTTCGTCGGCCAGGTCACGACCTCGCAGATCCGCGAGATCGCCCAGAAGAAGATGGTCGACCTGAACGCGCACGACGTCGAAGCCGCCGCGACCATGATCGCCGGTTCCGCCCGCTCGATGGGCCTCGAAGTGGTGGAGGGCTGATCCTATGGCGAAGCTGGGCAAGCGTCTGACCGACGCCTACAAGACCGTTAACCGCGACTCCTTCTACTCGCTGGAAGAGGCCGTCACCCTGGTGAAGGGTGCCGCCAAGGCCAAGTTCGACGAGACCATCGAGATCGCGATGAACCTCGGCATCGATCCGCGCCACGCCGACCAGATGGTCCGCGGCGTCGTGAACCTGCCGAACGGCACCGGCAAGACCGTCCGCGTGGCGGTGTTCGCCCGCGGCGCCAAGGTCGACGAGGCTCTGGCCGCCGGCGCCGACGTTGTCGGCGGCGACGATCTGGCCGAACAGATCCTGGCCGGCAACATCAACTTCGACCGCTGCATCGCCTCGCCCGACATGATGGGCGTGGTCGGCAAGCTCGGTAAGGTTCTCGGCCCGCGCGGCCTGATGCCGAACCCGAAGCTGGGCACCGTGACCCCCGACGTCGCCGGCGCCGTCAAGGCCGCCAAGGCCGGCGCGGTGGAGTTCCGTGCGGAGAAGACCGGTATCGTCCATGCCGGCGTCGGCAAGGTCAGCTTCTCGGAAGAGGCGCTGGTCCAGAACATCCGCGCCTTCGTCGATGCCATCACCCGTGCCAAGCCGACCGGCGCCAAGGGCCAGTATGTGCTCAAGGTGTCGCTGTCGTCGACCATGGGCCCGGGCCTGAAGCTCGACCTCGCCAGCGTGTCGGCTCCGGCCGCCGCCTGACGACCCGTTTCGCCGCCGCCCGGCCCCAGGCCGGCGGCGGCGTCCGGGTGGATTGTCCGAAGGGGAAGCCCCGAGGGCGCCCACCCACCCCTGTCCGAGACCGCTGGTGCCCGACTCTGACCGCAAGGGAAGGGGAGGGCTTAAAATTCACCCGCGCAGACGGGAGTTGAACCGTTTACCCCTCCGGCCCGCCGCATTCCCGCGGTCGGTCCGGTTCAGGAACGGCTTGAACTTCTGGGACAGGTTCGCCGGACCCCCGGCCTTTCGGGGATGGGGGTCCATGTACACCTCTGTGCAAGGAGGCGATCCGTGGATCGTACACAAAAAGAAGCGACGATCGCGGACCTGCATTCGAAGCTCGCGGACACGGGCCTGGTGGTGGTAGCTCACCACCTGGGCCTGACGGTGAAGGAAGTCACCGATCTGCGTGCGAAGGTGCGGGCCGCGGGTGCCGGCTTCAAGGTGACGAAGAACCGGCTCGCCCGCCGCGCCCTTCAGGGCACGCAGTTCGAGGGTCTGGACGGTCTCTTCAAGGGCCCGACGGCGATCGCCTATTCGAAGGATCCGGTTGCGGCCGCCAAGGTCGTCGCCGAGTTCTCGAAGGCGAACGACAAGCTCCAGATCATCGGCGCCGGCCTCGGCAACCAGGTTCTCGACGCCGAAGGCGTCAAGGCCCTGGCGACCCTGCCGTCGCTGGACGAACTGCGCGCCAAGCTCGTGGGCATGATCCAGACCCCGGCGACCCGTATCGCCGGTGTCCTCCAGGCTCCGGGCGGCCAGGTCGCCCGCGTTCTGGCGGCCTACGCGAAGAAGGACGAGGCGGCCTGAGCCGCTCTGTCACAGTTTTATCTGAACCCAGAATCCAAGTCGTTGGAGTAGTAAAATGGCTGATCTGCAGAAGCTCGTCGACGATCTGTCGGCCCTGACCGTCCTGGAAGCCGCCGAGCTGTCCAAGCTCCTCGAAGAGAAGTGGGGCGTCTCCGCCGCCGCTCCGGTGGCCGTCGCCGCCGCCGGCCCGGCCGCTGCCGCCGCCGCTCCGGCCGAAGAGCAGACCGAGTTCACGGTGATCCTCGCCGACGCCGGCGACAAGAAGATCAACGTGATTAAGGAAGTCCGTGCGATCACCGGCCTGGGCCTGAAGGAGGCCAAGGACCTGGTCGAGGGCGCTCCGAAGACCGTCAAGGAAGGCGCCACGAAGGACGAGGCCGCCAAGATCAAGAAGCAGCTTGAAGAAGCCGGCGCCAAGGTCGATATTAAGTAAGACCTTGTTGCGTACGGATCACACAGTACCAAGCCGGACGGCGGTCGGTTCCCCAGGGAGCCGGCCGCCGCACGGCGTTTTCTGCCTTCCGCCGGACCGGGCTCGCCCGGCCCGGCTCTTTCCGTCCCCATCATGGGGATGGCCCGCGCGGGCGCCCTCGGGACCGGTCGACACCAGTCGGCTCGATCCTACGGTCGGTTGAACGGTCGGTATAACGCGCATCACGTACAGACGTTTGGGGACATCCATGGCCAAATCCTTTACGGGTCGTAAACGTGTTCGGAAGAGCTTCGGGCGCATCCCGGAAGTCACCCAGATGCCCAACCTCATCGAGGTGCAGCGCAGCTCCTACGACCACTTCCTGCAAATGGACGTCGCCCCGGAAAAGCGGGCGAACCTGGGCCTGCAGGAAGTCTTCAAGTCGGTCTTCCCGATCAAGGACTTCTCCGACCGCGCGGTGCTGGATTTCGTCAAGTACGAGCTTGAGCAGCCGAAGTACGACGTCGAGGAGTGCCAGCAGCGCGGCATGACCTTCGCGGCCCCGCTGAAGGTGACCCTGCGCCTGTCCGTGTTCGACGTCGAGGAGGACACCGGCCTCCGTTCGATCCGCGACATCAAGGAGCAGGACGTCTACATGGGCGACATGCCCCTGATGACGGCCAACGGCACCTTCATCATCAACGGCACCGAGCGCGTCATCGTCTCCCAGATGCACCGCAGCCCGGGTGTCTTCTTCGACCATGACAAGGGCAAGACCCACGCGTCGGGCAAGTATCTGTTCGCCGCGCGCGTCATCCCCTACCGCGGTTCCTGGCTGGACTTCGAGTTCGATGCCAAGGACCTCGTCTATGTGCGCATCGACCGCCGCCGCAAGCTGCCGGCCACCACGCTGCTGTTCGCCCTGGACAGCGCGGAGACCGAGGCTCTGCGCGCCGAGCGCAAGGCGAACCGCAAGGACCTGCTGCCCTACGAGGCGCAGGGCATGTCGAAGGAAGAGATCCTCAACTACTTCTACGACACCATCACCTACAGCCGCTCCGCCGGCGGCTGGAAGACCCCGTTCAGCGCCGAGCGCATGAAGGGCGTCAAGCTGGCGTCGGACCTGGTCGATGCCGCCACCGGCGCCATCGTCGCTGAGGCCGGCACGAAGATGACCCCGCGCGTCATCAAGAAGCTGGTCGAGGCCGGCCTGACCGAGCAGCAGGTCTCCACCGAGGAGCTGACCGGCCGCTATCTCGCCGTCGACATCATCAACGAGCGCACGGGCGAAGTCCTGTTCGAAGCCGGTGACGAGCTGTCGGCGAGCGACCTGGAGAAGCTGGAGAAGACCGGCGTCGACGAGCTGCCGGTGCTGGCGATCGACCATCTGAACGTCGGCGCCTACATCCGCAACACCATGTCGGCCGACCGCAACGCCAGCCGCGAAGACGCGCTGATCGACATCTACCGCGTCATGCGTCCGGGCGAGCCGCCGACCCTTGAGTCGGCCGAGGCGCTGTTCTCGGGCCTGTTCTTCGACAGCGAGCGCTACGACCTGTCGGCCGTCGGCCGCGTGAAGATGAACGCGCGCCTGAACTTCCAGACCGACGACCAGATGCGTGTTCTCCGCAAGGAGGACATCCTGGAGATCCTGAAGGTTCTGGTGAACCTGAAGGACGGCCGCGGCGAGATCGACGACATCGACCATCTCGGCAACCGCCGCGTCCGCTCGGTCGGCGAGCTGATGGAGAACCAGTACCGCGTCGGCCTGCTGCGCATGGAGCGTGCGATCCGCGAGCGCATGAGCTCGGTCGAGATCGACAC
This sequence comes from Azospirillum sp. VT-I1, assembly GCF_055698305.1. Taxonomy (NCBI): domain Bacteria; kingdom Pseudomonadati; phylum Pseudomonadota; class Alphaproteobacteria; order Rhodospirillales; family Azospirillaceae; genus Azospirillum; species Azospirillum sp. VT-I1. The sequence continues at coordinate 2,468,898 of NZ_CP168800.1, forward strand.
GGTGATGCCGCACGACCTGATCAACGCCAAGCCGGCGGCCGCCGCCGTGCGCGAGTTCTTCGGGTCTTCGCAGCTGTCGCAGTTCATGGACCAGACCAACCCGCTGTCCGAGATCACGCACAAGCGTCGTCTCTCGGCTCTCGGCCCGGGCGGTCTGACCCGCGAGCGCGCCGGCTTCGAGGTGCGCGACGTGCACCCGACGCACTATGGCCGCATCTGCCCGATTGAGACCCCGGAAGGCCCGAACATCGGTCTGATCAACTCGCTGGCGACCTACGCCCGCGTCAACCAGTACGGCTTCATCGAGAGCCCCTACCGCAAGGTCATCGACGGCAAGGTCACCAACGAAGTTGTCTATCTGTCGGCGATGGAGGAGGGCCGCTACGTCGTCGCCCAGGCGAACGCCGAGCTGAACCCGGACAACAGCTTCGCCGCCGATCTGGTGTCGTGCCGACAGGGCGGTGAATACCTGATGTTCCGGCCCGAGGCGATCGACCTGATCGACGTGTCGCCGAAGCAGCTGGTGTCCGTCGCCGCGGCGCTGATCCCGTTCCTGGAGAACGACGACGCCAACCGCGCGCTGATGGGCTCGAACATGCAGCGTCAGGCGGTGCCGCTGGTGAAGGCGGACGCGCCGCTGGTCGGCACGGGCATGGAGGCGACCGTCGCCCGCGACAGCGGTGTGACCATCGTCGCCAAGCGCTCGGGCGTCGTCGACCAGGTCGACGCCACCCGCATCGTCGTCCGAGCCACCGACAGCTCCGACAGCACGGCGCCGGGCGTCGACATCTACAACCTGCTGAAGTTCCAGCGGTCCAACCAGAACACCTGCATCACCCAGCGTCCGCTGGTGAAGGTGGGCGACCGGGTGAACGCCGGCGACATCGTGGCCGACGGTCCGTCGACCGACCTGGGCGAGCTGGCGCTCGGCCGGAACGTGCTCGTCGCGTTCATGCCGTGGAACGGCTACAACTTCGAGGATTCGATCCTCATCAACGAGCGCATCGTCAAGGACGACGTCTTCACCTCGATCCACATCGAGGAGTTCGAGGTCATGGCCCGTGACACCAAGCTGGGCCAGGAGGAAATCACCCGCGACATTCCGAACGTGGGTGAGGAAGCTCTGAAGAACCTCGACGAGGCCGGCATCGTCTATATCGGCGCCGAAGTCCGTCCGGGCGACATCCTGGTCGGCAAGGTGACGCCGAAGGGCGAAAGCCCGATGACGCCGGAAGAGAAGCTGCTGCGCGCCATCTTCGGCGAAAAGGCGTCGGACGTCCGCGATACCTCGCTGCGCCTGCCGCCGGGCGTCGTCGGCACCATCGTCGAGGTCCGCGTGTTCAGCCGCCGCGGCGTCGACAAGGACGAGCGCGCGCTCGCCATCGAACGGGCCGAGATCGAGAAGCTGGCCAAGGACCGCGACGACGAGCGCGGCATCCTGGAGCGCAGCTTCTACACCCGCCTGAAGGAAGTGCTGATCGGTCAGACCGCCCAGTCCGGCCCGAAGGGCATGAAGGGCGGGACGGTCCTGACCGACGAGGTGCTGGCCGGCCTGTCGAAGGGCCTGTGGCGCCAGATCGCCATCGCCGACGAGCAGGTGATGGAGACCGTCGAGAACCTGGGCAAGGTGTTCGACGACTCGATCAAGGCCCTGCAGGACCGCTTCGAGAACAAGGTCGACAAGCTGCAGCGCGGTGACGAGCTGCCGCCGGGCGTCATGAAGATGGTCAAGGTCTTCGTCGCGGTGAAGCGCAAGCTGCAGCCGGGCGACAAGATGGCTGGCCGTCACGGCAACAAGGGTGTCGTCTCGCGCATTATCCCGCAGGAGGACATGCCCTACCTGGAGGACGGCACCCCGGTCGATCTGGTGCTGAACCCGCTGGGTGTGCCGTCGCGCATGAATGTCGGTCAGATCCTGGAAACCCACCTCGGTTGGGCGGCCTCGGGTCTCGGCAAGCAGATCGGGCGGGCGGTCGACCAGTACCGTCTGGCGATCCGCCAGAAGGCCGAAGGCGCTCCCCAGCTGGAGGCCCTGCGCAGCACGCTGAAGTCGGCGTACGGCGAGGTGACCTACAACGAGGACATCGCCGACATGACCGACGGCGAGCTGCTGGAGCTGGGCGGCAACCTGCGCAAGGGCGTGCCCTTCGCGACGCCGGTCTTCGATGGCGCCCGCGAGGAGGACATCTGCGTCCATCTGGAACGCGCCGGCTTCGACCGGTCGGGCCAGTCGACGCTGATCGACGGCCGCACCGGCGAGACCTTCGACCGCAAGGTGACCGTCGGCTACATCTACATGCTGAAGCTGCACCACCTGGTGGACGACAAGATCCACGCCCGGTCGATCGGCCCCTACTCGCTGGTCACGCAGCAGCCGCTGGGCGGCAAGGCCCAGTTCGGCGGTCAGCGCTTCGGTGAGATGGAGGTCTGGGCGCTGGAAGCCTACGGCGCCGCCTACACGCTGCAGGAAATGCTGACGGTGAAGTCGGACGACGTGTCCGGCCGCACCAAGGTCTACGAGGCCATCGTCCGCGGCGACGACAACTTCGAGGCCGGCATTCCGGAGTCGTTCAACGTGCTGGTCAAGGAGCTGCGCTCGCTCGGCCTGAACGTCGAACTGAACCAGCGGTCCTACTGAGCCGATTTGACGTGACCAAACCCCGGAACGGTGCGTGCACCGGTCCGGGGTCATGCACTGCCCTTAACCGACAACGCGGCGATGCCAGCGGGAGACGGTCATGAATGAGTTGATGAACATTTTCGGCCAGGTCCAGGGGCCGCAGAGCTTCGATCAGATCCGCATCCAGATCGCGAGCCCCGAGCGGATCCGGTCCTGGTCCTACGGCGAGATCAAGAAGCCGGAAACCATCAACTACCGCACCTTCAAGCCGGAGCGCGACGGCCTGTTCTGCGCCCGCATCTTCGGCCCGATCAAGGATTACGAGTGCTTGTGCGGCAAGTACAAGCGCATGAAGTATCGCGGCATCATCTGCGAGAAGTGCGGCGTCGAGGTCACGCTGTCGAAGGTCCGGCGCGAGCGCATGGGCCATATCGAGCTGGCGTCCCCGGTCGCGCACATCTGGTTCCTGAAGTCGCTGCCGAGCCGCATCGGCCTGCTGCTCGACATGACGCTCAAGGATCTGGAGCGCATCCTCTATTTCGAAAACTACGTCGTCATCGAGCCGGGCCTCACCCCGCTGAAGCTGCATTCGCTGCTCAGCGAGGAAGAGTACATGAACGCTCAGGACGAGTACGGAGAGGACGCCTTCACCGCGTCGATCGGTGCCGAAGCGCTCCGCATCATGCTGTCCGCGCTCGACCTCGACGAGGAGAAGAAGCGCTGCCGTGAGGATCTGCGCGACACCAACTCCGAAGCCAAGCGCAAGAAGCTGGTCAAGCGCCTGAAGCTGATCGACGCCTTCCTGGCCTCGCAGTCGCGCCCCGAATGGATGATCCTGGAAGTCATTCCGGTGATCCCGCCCGAGCTGCGTCCGCTGGTCCCGCTGGACGGCGGCCGCTTCGCCACGTCCGACCTGAACGACCTGTATCGCCGCGTCATCAACCGCAACAACCGTCTGAAGCGGCTGATCGAGCTGAAGGCGCCGGACATCATCGTGCGCAACGAGAAGCGCATGCTGCAGGAGGCCGTCGACGCCCTGTTCGACAACGGCCGCCGCGGCCGCGTCATCACCGGCGCCAACAAGCGTCCGCTGAAGTCGCTGTCCGACATGCTGAAGGGCAAGCAGGGCCGCTTCCGTCAGAACCTGCTCGGCAAGCGCGTCGACTATTCCGGCCGTTCGGTCATCGTCGTCGGTCCGGAGCTGAAGCTGCACCAGTGCGGCCTGCCGAAGAAGATGGCGCTGGAGCTGTTCAAGCCCTTCATCTACGCCAAGCTGGAGCTGTATGGCCTCGCCTCCACCATCAAGGCCGCCAAGCGGATGGTGGAAAAGGAGCGTCCCGAGGTGTGGGACATCCTGGAAGAGGTCATCCGCGAGCATCCGGTGATGCTGAACCGTGCGCCGACGCTGCACCGTCTCGGCATCCAGGCGTTCGAGCCGACGCTGATCGAAGGCAAGGCGATCCAGCTGCACCCGCTGGTCTGCACCGCCTTCAACGCTGACTTCGACGGCGACCAGATGGCCGTGCACGTTCCCCTGAGCCTCGAGGCCCAGCTGGAAGCGCGCGTCCTGATGATGTCGACCAACAACATCCTGTCGCCCGCCAACGGCAAGCCGATCATCGTCCCGTCGCAGGACATCGTGCTGGGCATCTACTACATCTCCATGGATCGCCCCGGTGAGAAGGGCGAGAACATGGTGTTCGCCAACGTCTCGGAGATCGAGCAGGCGCTGAACGCCAAGGTTCTGTCGATCCATGCGAAGATCAAGGCGCGCTACGTCGGCGTGGACGACGAGGGCAACGAGAAGATCACCATCGTCGAGACGACGCCCGGCCGCATGCTCCTGTCGGAGATCCTGCCGCGTCACCCGAAGGTGCCCTTCTCGCTGATCAACCGCGTCCTGACCAAGAAGGACGTCGGCAACGTCATCGACGCCGTCTACCGCCATTGCGGTCAGAAGGAGACGGTGATCTTCGCCGACCGCCTGATGAAGCTGGGCTTCGGCCACGCCTGCCGCGCAGGCATCTCCTTCGGCAAGGACGACATGGTCATCCCCGCCGCCAAGGAGAAGCTGGTCAACGAGTCGAAGGAGCGGGTGAAGGAGTTCGAGCAGCAGTATCTCGACGGTCTGATCACCCAGGGCGAGAAGTACAACAAGGTCGTCGACGTGTGGTCGGAGTGCACCGAAAAGGTCGCCTCCGAGATGATGAAGTCGATCTCGACCACCGAGGCCGGCAAGCCGGTCAACTCCGTGTACATGATGGCCCACTCCGGTGCGCGCGGTTCCGCCGCGCAGATCCGTCAGCTGGCCGGCATGCGCGGCCTGATGGCCAAGCCGTCGGGCGAGATCATCGAGACGCCGATCATCTCGAACTTCAAGGAAGGCCTGACCGTGCTGGAGTACTTCAACTCCACCCACGGCGCCCGCAAGGGTCTGGCCGACACCGCCTTGAAGACCGCCAACTCGGGTTACCTCACCCGCCGTCTGGTCGACGTGGCGCAGGACGCCATCATCGTCGAGCATGATTGCGGCACCGAGCGCGGCATCACGGTGAAGGCCGTGATCGACGGCGGCGAGGTCATCAGCCCGCTGGGCGACCGCATCCTCGGCCGCACCGCGGTCGGCGACGTGATCGACCCGCTGAACGGCGAGCTGATCATTGAGGACGGCGGCCTGATCGACGAGCCGACGGTCGACCGCATCGAGCGGTCGGGCATCGACTCGGTCAAGATCCGCTCGGTCCTGACCTGCGAGACCCGCGACGGCGTCTGCGCCAAGTGCTACGGCCGTGACCTGGCCCGCGGCACGCTGGTGAACACCGGCGAGGCGGTCGGCGTCATCGCGGCGCAGTCGATCGGCGAGCCGGGCACCCAGCTGACGATGCGTACCTTCCACATCGGCGGCGCGGCGCAGCGCGGTGCCGAGCAGAGCCAGATCGAGGCGGCGTTCGACGCGACGGTGCGGATCAACAACCGCAACGTCGTCATGAACTCGTCGGGCATCCCGGTCGTCATGGGCCGCAGCACCGAAGTCGTCCTGCTCGACGACCAGGGCCGCGAGCGTGCGCGTCACCGCGTGCCGTACGGCGCCAAGCTGCTGGCCGACGAGGGCGTGAAGGTCGAACGCGGCGCCAAGCTGGCGGAGTGGGACCCCTACACCCTGCCGATCATCACCGAGCGCGCCGGTACCGCCCGCTACATCGACCTCGTGGAAGGCATCTCCATGCGCGAGGTGATGGACGAGGCGACGGGCATCAGCTCCAAGGTGGTGGTCGACTGGCGCCAGCAGCCGCGCGGTGCCGATCTGAAGCCGCGCATCGCGCTGGTGGACGAGCGGGGCGACCTGATCACCCTGCCGAATGGCCTGGAAGCCCGCTACTTCATGTCGGTGGACGCCATCCTGTCGGTGGAGAACGGTGCCGAGGTGAAGGCCGGCGACGTGCTGGCGCGTATCCCGCGCGAGTCGTCGAAGACCCGCGACATCACCGGCGGTCTGCCGCGCGTGGCCGAACTGTTCGAGGCGCGTCGTCCGAAGGACTTCGCCATCATCTCGGAGATGAGCGGCCGCGTCGAATTCGGTAAGGACTACAAGACCAAGCGCCGCATCGTCGTCCGCAACGACGAGACCGGCGACGAGAAGGAGTATCTGATCCCGAAGGGCAAGCACATCTCCGTGCAGGAAGGCGATTACGTCGAGCGCGGCGATCTGCTGATGGACGGCAACCCGGTGCCGCACGACATCCTGGCGGTGATGGGTGTGGAGGCCTTGGCCGACTACCTGATCAACGAGATCCAGGACGTCTATCGACTGCAGGGCGTGAAGATCAACGACAAGCACATCGAGGTGATCGTTCGCCAGATGCTGCAGAAGGTCGAGATCACCGACGCCGGCGAGACCACCTTCCTGGTGGGCGAGCAGGTCGACCGTCAGGAGTTCGATGAGGAGAACGAGAAGACCGTTGCGGAGGGCCTGCAGCCGGCCCACGGCCATCCGGTTCTCCAGGGCATCACCAAGGCCAGCCTGCAGACGCGTTCCTTCATCTCGGCCGCGTCGTTCCAGGAAACCACCCGCGTCCTCACGGAAGCGGCCGTCGGCGGCAAGGTCGACAACCTGGAAGGCCTGAAGGAGAACGTCATCGTCGGCCGTCTGATCCCGGCCGGCACGGGCTCCGTGGTGAACCGCCTGAAGCTGATCGCCGCCGAGCGTGACCGCGAGGCGGCCCTGGAAGCCGGCGCGCCGGAGGAAACTCCGGCCCTGCCGACCCCGGGCGAGGAAAGCTCCGCGGCCTGATCCTTCGGGTCGATCGGGTAGGGGAGGGGCGCGTTCCGCGAGGGACGCGCCCTTTTCCTTTCGGCCCTGCCGGGGCGCTGCGGCACCGTCTCCAGGGTGAAATACCGTCCTTGACTCTCCCGCGGCCTTTCCCTAAAGTCCGGCCACTTCAGAGGACCTCGGGGCTCTCCGTGCGTCCGCTTGAATCCACCGATCCCGCCGGTCGGAGTCCTCCGATCGGCTTTCGCTCATTCAGCCCGCTCGGAACGGCGACGTTTCGCAGGCGGGCTTTTGCTTCGTCCGGCTCGTCCGGCCGAGTGATCTTGAAGGGATGAAGGGCAGATATGCCGACGATCAACCAGTTGATCCGTAAGCCGCGCGAGCCGTTGGCCGCGCGCAACAAGGTTCCCGCGATGGAGGCCTGCCCGCAGAAGCGTGGCGTCTGCACTCGCGTCTACACCACCACCCCGAAGAAGCCGAACTCGGCGCTCCGTAAGGTTGCCCGCGTTCGTCTGACGAACGGCTTCGAGGTGACGAGCTACATCCCTGGTGAGGGCCACAACCTCCAGGAACACTCGGTGGTCATGATCCGCGGCGGTCGTGTGAAGGATCTTCCCGGCGTTCGCTACCACATCATTCGCGGCACGCTGGATACCCAGGGCGTCAAGGATCGTAAGCAGCGTCGTTCGAAGTACGGCGCGAAGCGTCCGAAGTAAGGAGAACTCACGATGTCCCGTCGTCATCGCGCCGAGAAGCGTGAAGTCCTGCCGGACGCCAAGTACGGCGACCGCGTCCTGACGAAGTTCATGAACTGCCTGATGCTGGACGGCAAGAAGTCGGCCGCCGAAGGCATCGTCTATGGTGCGCTCGGCCGCATTGAGGTCAAGACCAAGAACGATCCCGTTCAGGTCTTCCACGATGCCCTCGCCAACGTGAAGCCGCACCTGGAAGTCCGCAGCCGCCGTGTCGGCGGTGCGACCTACCAGGTTCCGGTCGAGGTCCGTTCGGACCGCGCCCAGGCTCTCGCCATCCGCTGGCTGATCAGCGCCGCCCGCGCCCGCTCGGAAAACACCATGACCGAGCGTCTGTCGGGTGAGCTGCTCGACGCCGCCAGCCAGCGCGGCACCGCCGTGAAGAAGCGCGAAGACACGCACCGCATGGCGGAAGCCAACAAGGCGTTCTCGCACTACCGCTGGTAAGGTTCACGCCTGTCCTGGTGATTTTGCATGCCCCGTTCGCACGCCCTCGACCGTTACCGCAACATCGGCATCATGGCTCACATTGATGCCGGCAAGACGACGACGACCGAGCGCATCCTGTTCTATACCGGCAAGTCCTATCGCATGGGCGAAGTCAATGACGGCACCGCCGTCATGGACTGGATGGAGCAGGAGCAGGAGCGGGGCATCACCATCACCTCGGCAGCCACGACCTGTTTCTGGCGCGACCACCGCATCAACATCATCGACACGCCCGGCCACGTGGATTTCACCATCGAGGTCGAGCGGTCCTTGCGTGTCCTGGATGGCGCCGTCGCCATCTTTGACGCTGTTGCGGGGGTCGAGCCCCAGACGGAAACCGTGTGGCGGCAGGCCGACAAGTACGGCGTGCCGCGCATGGCCTTCGTCAACAAGATGGACCGCGTCGGCGCGGATTTCGCTGGCTGCGTGTCCATGATGGCCGACCGGCTGGGCGTTAAGCCGCTGGTCCTGCAGCTTCCCATCGGCGTTGAAGCCGGCTTCTCCGGCATCGTCGATCTGGTCGCCATGCGCGCCACGATCTGGAAGGCCGAGACGCTCGGCGCCGAATTCGAACACACTGAGATTCCCGAGGAACTGGCCGATACGGCAGCGAGCGCCCGTCAGGCGCTGCTGGAAGCCGTGCTGGACCTCGACGAGGCGGCGATGGCCGCCTATCTGGAGCGCGGCGAGGAGCCTGCGCCCGATGCCCTGCGTGCACTGATCCGCAAAGGCACGATTGCCGGCGCCGTCGTGCCCGTGCTCTGCGGTTCCGCTTTCCGCAACAAGGGCATCCAGCCGATGCTCGACGCGGTGGTCCACTACCTGCCGGCGCCGAACGACATCGGCGCGGTGACGGGCCATGCGGTCGGAGGCGACCGTTCGGAGGAGCGCGCGGCCAACGACAGTGCGCCGTTCTCGGGTCTTGCCTTCAAGGTGATGAATGATCCCTATGTCGGGACGCTCACCTTCTGCCGCATCTATTCCGGCACCGCCACCGTGGGCGACTGGATGCTCAACCCGGTCAAGGGTGAGCGCGAGAAGATCGGCCGCATGCTGCTGATGCATGCCAACAGCCGCGAGGACATCGAGCGCGCCCACACCGGCGACATCGTGGCTTTCGCTGGGCTGGAGCACACCGCGACCGGCGATACCCTCTGCGATCCCGCCAAGCCCATCGTACTGGAGCGGCTTGACGTTCCGGAACCGGTGATCGAGATCGTGGTCGAGCCGCGCACCGAGGCCGACCAGGAGAAGATGGCGGCGGCCCTGAACCGGTTGGGCCACGAAGACCCGTCGATGCGCGTGTCAGTCGACCGCGAGAGCGGCCAGACCGTCATCCGCGGCATGGGCGAACTGCACCTGGACATCGTCGTCGACCGGATGAAGCGCGAGTTCCGCGTGGACGCGTCCGTCGGCGCGCCGAAGGTCGCCTATCGCGAGACCGTGCTGCGCGCCGCCGAGGTGGATCACACCCACGCCCGCCAGACCGGCGACCGCGCCCAGTTCGCGCGGGTGACGCTGAAGGTCGAGGCGCTGGACCGCGGCGCCGGCTTCGTGTTCGAGAACCGCGCGGCCGCCCTGCCGCGGGACTTCGTCGCCGGTGTGCAGCGCGGGCTGGAGGCCGCCAAGGACAGCGGCGTCGTCGCCGGCTACCCGGTCGTCGACGTCAAGGTGACGCTGGCCGGCGGCGAGACCCACGACGTCGACTCCTCGCCGCTCGCATTCGAGCTGGCGGCGCGGACCGCCTTCCGGGAGGCGATGACAAAAGCCGCTCCGGCGCTGTTGGAACCGCTGATGCGGGTCGAAATCATCACGCCGGACGACTATATGGGCGACGTCATCGGCGACCTGAACGGTCGCCGTGGACAGATCACCGGCATGGACCAGCGCGGCAACGCGCGAATCGTCACGGGACTGGTTCCCTTGGCGGCCATGTTCGGCTATGTGAATTCCCTGCGCTCCATGAGTCAGGGCCGCGCGCAGTACAGCATGCAGTTCGACCATTATGAGCCGGTGCCACAGGCCATCGCGGACGGCGTCCGCGCCAAGGTGGCCTGAAGACCGCTGGAACGATTGAGAAACGGAGAGACCAACCCATGGCCAAGGCAAAGTTCGAGCGGAACAAGCCGCACTGCAACGTTGGCACGATCGGCCACGTCGACCACGGCAAGACGTCGCTGACGGCGGCGATCACGAAGGTGCTGGCGGAGTCCGGCGGCGCCACCTTCACCGCTTACGACCAGATCGACAAGGCGCCGGAAGAGAAGGCGCGCGGCATCACGATCTCGACCGCCCACGTGGAGTACGAGACGAACAACCGCCACTACGCGCACGTCGACTGCCCGGGCCACGCCGACTACGTGAAGAACATGATCACGGGTGCCGCCCAGATGGACGGCGCGATCCTGGTCGTGTCGGCCGCCGACGGCCCGATGCCGCAGACCCGCGAGCACATCCTGCTGGCTCGCCAGGTCGGCGTTCCGGCGCTGGTGGTGTTCATGAACAAGGTCGACATGGTCGACGATCCGGAGCTGCTGGAGCTGGTCGAGCTGGAAGTTCGCGAGCTGCTGTCCTCCTACCAGTTCCCGGGCGACGACATTCCGATCGTCAAGGGCTCGGCGCTGTGCGCGCTGGAAGACCGTCAGCCGGAGATCGGCCGTGACGCCGTTCTGAAGCTGATGGCCGAGGTCGACGCCTACATCCCGCAGCCGGAGCGTCCGAAGGACCGTCCGTTCCTGATGCCGATCGAAGACGTGTTCTCGATCTCGGGCCGCGGCACCGTGGTGACCGGCCGTGTCGAGCGCGGCATCGTGAAGGTTGGTGACGAAGTCGAGATCGTCGGCCTGAAGGCGACGGTGAAGACCACGGTGACCGGCGTCGAGATGTTCCGCAAGCTGCTCGACTCGGGTGAGGCCGGCGACAACATCGGCGCGCTGCTGCGCGGCACGAAGCGCGAGGACGTCGAGCGCGGCCAGGTTCTGGCCAAGCCGGGTTCGATCACCCCGCACACCAAGTTCAAGGCCGAAGCCTACATCCTGACGAAGGAAGAGGGCGGCCGCCACACCCCGTTCTTCACCAACTACCGTCCGCAGTTCTACTTCCGTACGACGGACGTGACGGGCATGGTCTCGCTGCCGGAAGGCGTCGAGATGGTGATGCCGGGCGACAACGTCGCCATGGACGTGGCTCTGATCGCCCCGATCGCCATGGACGAAGGCCTGCGCTTCGCCATCCGCGAAGGCGGCCGCACCGTCGGCGCCGGCGTCGTTGCCAAGATCATCGAGTGATGACCGGTCCGGCCGCCGCCGCAAGGTGAAGGCCGGAAGGGAAGGGTAGGGCGGCGGGACGCATCCCGCCGCCGGTTGTAAGAGACGGGCCGTCTTCCCCGCGAAAGCAGGAAGGGCGGCCCGCCCGGTTCTAGCCATCGGGCGTCGGCGTTCGGGACCGTCCGCCTGTCGATCCGGCTTCCTCCGATCCGGGGGACGATTCAGGATTGACACGCGGGCACTGAACGCCTAGAGATTACGCCCTCTGGATTTTGGGTTGGTGGTAGGCAGCTTCGGCCTAGACGCAGCCCGAGACGAACGGCACGGCGCGCCTCCACGGGGGGCGCGTCGTCTGCTGAACGGAACATCCCCTTCGCGCCTTGTGCGCGGGGGATGTTCTTTTTCGTATCGGCCCGTCGCATCGGTCACAGTGTCGCCCGTCGGCCCCGCTTCGGTGGTTCGGCGCGCGGCCTTGCGCTGTCGGCGAAGCCCCAAAGCAGCTCGTGGAGTTCCGGTGACGCGTCCGCGTCATCGCTAGAAGGTGCAAGGGACGTTTGGACATGGACAGCCAGAACATCCGCATCCGTCTGAAGGCGTTCGATCATCGCGTGCTCGACCAGTCGACCAGCGAGATCGTCAACACCGCCAAGCGGACCGGCGCGCGCGTGCGGGGCCCGATCCCCCTGCCGACGCACATCGAAAAGTTCACCGTGAACCGCTCGCCGCACATCGACAAGAAGTCGCGTGAGCAGTTCGAGATCCGCACCCACAAGCGCCTGCTCGACATCGTCGATCCGACGCCGCAGACCGTGGATGCGCTGATGAAGCTCGACCTCGCCGCCGGCGTCGACGTCGAGATCAAGCTCTGATTTTGGTTGGTAAGGGACCTCTCCAATCACGGATGTCCCTGGTCAGGAGATAAAGAACAATGCGATCCGGTTTGATCGCGCAGAAGGTCGGCATGACCCGCGTCTTCACGGACGACGGCCAGCATGTTCCGGTCACTGTGCTGAAAGTCGACAGCTGCCAGGTCGTCGCCGTTCGCACCGAGGAGAAGGATGGCTACACCGCCGTCCAGCTCGGCGCGGGCGCCATCAAGGTCAAGAACGTCAACAAGCCTGAGCGTGGGCATTTCGCCAAGGCGCGCGTGGAACCGAAGCGCAAGCTGGTCGAGTTCCGCGTCGATGCCGATGCCCTGATCGAAGTCGGCGCCGAGCTGTCGGCCGCCCACTTCGTCGCCGGCCAGTACGTCGACGTCACCGGCACCTCCATCGGTAAGGGCTTCGCCGGTCCGATGAAGCGCTGGAACTTCGGTGGTCTGCGCGCCACGCACGGCGTGTCGGTGTCGCACCGCTCGCACGGTTCGACGGGTAACCGTCAGGACCCCGGCAAGGTCTTCAAGAACAAGAAGATGGCCGGTCATCTCGGTGACGAGAAGGTCACGGTCCTGAACCTCCAGGTCGTTGCCGTCGACGAAGCCCGTGGTCTGATCATGCTCAAGGGTGCCGTCCCCGGCGCCGAGGGCGGTTGGCTGCGCATCCGTGACGCCGTCAAGAAGAAGGCTCCGGAAGGCCTGCCCTTCCCGGCCGGCATCAAGTCTGCTCCGGCGGCGGAAGCCCCGGCCGAGACGCAGGAGTGAGCGCCATGAAGGCCACGATCAAGAACCTGAACAACGAAGCCGTCGGCGAGATCGAGCTGTCGGATGCCGTGTTCGGCCTGCCGACCCGCACCGACCTGCTGGCCCGCATGGTCAACTGGCAGCTGGCCAAGCGCCGCTCCGGTAACCACAAGACCAAGGGCATCAGCGAGATCAGCGGCACGACCAAGAAGCCCTACTCTCAGAAGGGCACCGGTCGCGCTCGTCAGGGCTCCATCCGTTCGCCGCAGTTCCGCGGCGGTGCGACCATCTTCGGCCCGGTCGTGCGTTCGCACGCCCATGAGCTGACGAAGAAGGTCCGCAAGCTGGCGCTCAAGACCGCCCTGTCGGCCAAGGCCGCCGAGGGCAAGCTGATCGTTCTCGAGGCTGCCGCTGCCGAGACGCACAAGACCAAGGAGCTGGCGGCCCGCCTCGCCACCCTCGGCCTGACGTCCGCGCTGATCATCGATGGCTCGAACCTGGACGAGAACTTCGCCAAGGCTTCGCGCAACATCCCGCTGATCGACGTGCTGCCGGAGCAGGGCGCCAACGTCTACGACATTCTCCGCCGCGACACGCTGGTCCTGACCCGCAACGCGGTCGAGCAACTGGAGGCTCGCCTGAAATGAGCAAGCAGTCGAAACCTGCGGTGAGCCAGGAGCGGATGTACGACCTGATCCTCGCTCCCGTCATCACCGAGAAGTCGACGTTGGTGTCGGAGCATAACCAGGTCACGTTCCGCGTGCCGCTCACGGCCTCCAAGCCGGAGATCAAGGCCGCCGTTGAAGGCCTCTTCAACGTCAAGGTGACCGCGGTCAACACCCTGGTTTCCAAGGGCAAGACCAAGCGGTTCCGCGGCACCATCGGCCGTCGCTCGGACTTCAAGAAGGCCGTCGTCACCCTCGCCGAGGGTAACAAGATCGACGTGACCACGGGCATCTGAGCGGGAGTGTGATCCGATGGCTCTGAAGCAATACCGCCCGATTACGCCGTCGCTCCGCCAGCTGGTCATCGTCGACCGCTCGGAGCTGTGGAAGGGCAAGCCGGTCAAGACCCTCACCGAGGGCCTGACCAAGTCTGGTGGCCGCAACAACACCGGCCGCATCACTGCGCGCCGCATGGGTGGCGGTCACAAGCGCGTCTACCGTCTGGTGGACTTCAAGCGTCGCAAGTTCGACGTTCCGGCCACCGTCGAGCGGCTGGAATATGATCCGAACCGCACGGCCTTCATCGCGCTGATCAAGTACCAGGATGGGACCCTGTCCTACATCCTGGCGCCGCAGCGCCTGAAGGTTGGCGACACGGTGATCTCGGGCGAGCGCGTCGACGTGAAGCCCGGCAACGCCATGCCGCTGAAGAACATCCCCGTCGGTTCGATCGTGCACAACGTCGAGCTGAAGGCCGGCAAGGGTGGTCAGGTGGCTCGTTCCGCCGGCACCTACCTGCAGCTGGTCGGCCGCGACGGTGGCTACGCCCAGCTGAAGCTCCCCTCGGGCGAGCTGCGCATGGTCCGTGGCGAGTGCATGGCCACCCTCGGTGCCGTGTCCAACCCGGACCAGATGAACACCAACCTGGGCAAGGCCGGCCGCAACCGCTGGCTGGGCAAGCGTCCGTCGGTCCGTGGCGTCGCCATGAACCCGATCGACCACCCGCACGGTGGTGGTGAGGGTCGCACCTCGGGCGGCCGTCATCCGGTCACGCCGTGGGGCAAGCCGACCAAGGGCAAGAAGACTCGTCACAACAAGAAGACGGATGGCCTGATCCTGCGCCGCCGTCATTCGAAGTAAGGAGGTCGAACGATGGCACGCTCCGTTTGGAAGGGCCCGTTCGTCGACGGCTATCTGCTGAAGAAGGCGGACAAGAGCCGGGCTTCGGGCCGCAACGAGATCATCAAGATCTGGTCGCGTCGTTCGACCATCCTGCCGCAGTTCGTCGGTCTGACGTTCGGCGTCTACAACGGCCACAAGTTCCTGCCGGTTCTGGTTACCGAGCACATGATCGGTCACAAGTTCGGCGAGTTCGCTCCGACGCGCACCTTCTACGGCCACGCGGCGGACAAGAAGGCGAAGAGGAAGTAAGCCATGGGCAAGCCTGCCAACCCCAGCCGGGTCGCGGAGAACGAGGCTCTGGCCCGCAATCCGATGATCCGCACCAGCCCGCGGAAGCTCAACCTCGTCGCCCAGCTCATCCGGAACATGGATGCCAGCCGCGCCGTGGCCGAGCTGACCTTCTCCAAGCGCCGCATCGCCGGCGAGGTGAAGAAGGTCCTGCAGGCCGCGATCGCGAACGCCGAGAACAACCACCAGCTCGACGTCGACCGTCTGTACGTGTCGTCGGCGACGGTCGGTCGCGCTCTGGTGATGAAGCGCTTCCACGCCCGTGCCCGCGGTCGCGGCGCCCGGGTCGAGAAGCTGTTCAGCAACCTGACGATCATCGTCCGCGAGCGTGACGCCGCCGTTGCCGAGGGGGCCGAGTAATGGGTCAGAAAATCAATCCGATCGGGCTGCGCCTCGGCATCAACCGGACCTGGGACAGCCGTTGGTTCGCCAAGCGCGACTACGCCAACCTGCTGCACCAGGACCTGAAGCTGCGCGGCTACCTGCAGGGCCGCCTGCAGCAGGCCGGTTGCTCGCGCGTCGTGATCGAACGTCCGGCCAAGAAGGCCCGCGTCACCATCCACTCGGCTCGTCCGGGCGTGGTGATCGGCAAGAAGGGCGCGGACATCGAGAAGCTGCGTCAAGAGCTGTCGAAGATGACCGGCAGCGAGGTGAGCCTGAACATCGTCGAGATCCGCAAGCCGGAGATCGACGCTCGCCTCATCGCCGAGAACATCGCCAGCCAGCTGGAGCGCCGCGTGGCGTTCCGCCGCGCCATGAAGCGCGCCGTGCAGTCCGCCATGCGTCTGGGCGCCCAGGGCATCCGGATCAACTGCTCCGGCCGTCTGGGCGGCGCGGAAATCGCCCGCATGGAGTGGTACCGCGAGGGCCGCGTTCCGCTGCACACCCTGCGCGCCGACATCGATTACGGTGTGGGCACCGCCAAGACCACCTACGGCACCTGCGGTGTCAAGGTGTGGGTGTTCAAGGGCGAGGTCATGGCTCACGACCCGATGGCGCAGGATAAGCGCATGGGTTCCGAGCCGGTGTCGACCGACGGCGAGCCGCGCCGCGATCGTCACGATCGCCGCGACCGTCGCGAGCGCTCCGAGCGCTCCGAACGCGAGTAAAGGGGCCGAGCGATGCTTTCTCCCAAGCGCACGAAATTCCGTAAGGCCCACAAGGGCCGCATCCACGGGAACGCCAAGGGCGGCACCGCCCTGAACTTCGGCTCCTTCGGCCTGAAGGCCCTGGAGCCGGAGCGCATCACCGCCCGGCAGATCGAAGCGGCCCGCCGCGCGATCACCCGCGCGATGAAGCGTCAGGGCCGCGTCTGGATCCGTATTTTCCCGGACCTCCCCGTCTCCACCAAGCCCGCCGAAGTCCGCATGGGTTCCGGTAAGGGTTCGCCGGAGTACTGGGCGGCTCGCGTTAAGCCGGGTCGCATTCTGTTTGAGCTGGACGGCGTGCCGGCTGATGTGGCAAAAACCGCCTTCGCTCTGGCGGCCGCGAAGCTGCCGATCAAGGTGAAGCTGGTGACCCGCCTGGGCGGTGTCGAGGAGACCGCGGCATGAAGGCCGTAGACATTCGTACGAAGAGCGCGGATGAGCTGAACGATCAGCTCCTCCAGCTCAAGAAGGAGCAGTTCAACCTGCGTTTCCAGAAGGCCTCCGGCCAGCTGGAGAACACCGCGCGGGTGAACACGGTGCGCCGCGACATCGCCCGCATCAAGACCATCCTCGGCGAGCGTGCCCGCTCCGCCGACGCCGGCAAGTAAGGGGGATCATCCATGCCTCGCCGCGTTCTGCAGGGCACGGTGGTCAGCGACAAGTGCGACAAGACCGTTACGGTTCTTGTCGAGCGCCGTGTCATGCACCCCGTGTACAAGAAGTTCATTCGTCAGTCGAAGAAGTACGCCGCCCACGACGAGGGCAACCAGTTCAAGGTCGGCGATACCGTTTCGATCATCGAATGCCGCCCGATCTCGAAGTCCAAGCGTTGGACGGTCGTGACGGAGTCCGCCGCCGACAGCGGCGCCGCGTGATAACGAAAGGTCGTAAACAATGATCCAGATGCAAACCAACCTGGAAGTCGCCGATAACAGCGGGGCGCGCCGGGTGCAGTGCATCAAGGTGCTTGGCGGGTCCAAGCGGAAGGTCGCGACCGTGGGCGACGTTATCGTCGTCTCGGTCAAGGAGGCCATTCCGAAGGGCCGCGTCAAGAAGGGCGACGTGCATCGCGCCGTCATCGTCCGCACCGCGAAGGAACTGCGTCGGGAGGACGGGTCGGCGATCCGTTTCGACCGGAACGCCGCCGTGCTGATCAACAAGCAGGGCGAGCCGATCGGCACCCGTATCTTCGGGCCGGTCACTCGTGAGCTTCGCGGCAAGAAGTTCATGAAGATCATCTCGCTGGCGCCGGAGGTGCTGTAATGGCCGCCAAGATCAAGACCAAGGACAAGGTCGTCGTCCTGACCGGCCGTGACAAGGGCAAGACCGGCGAGGTGTTGAAGGTTTTCCCCAAGGAGAACCGTGCCGTTGTGCAGGGCGTGAACGTGGTGAAGAAGCACCAGCGTGCCAGCGCCCGCTCGCAGGGTGGCATCATTGAGATGGAGGCGCCGATCAACGTCTCCAATCTCGCTCACGTCGATCCCAAGGATGGCAAGCCGACCCGCGTCGGTTTCAAGATCCTTGAGGATGGCCGCAAGGTGCGTGTCGCCAAGCGGTCCGGCGAAGTCATCGACCTGTGAGGGCCCGGGCATGACCGCACGTCTGAAAGAAGTTTACGATTCCAAGATCCGCGCCGCTCTGAAGTCGGAATTCGGCTACAAGAACGACCTGGAAGTTCCGCGGATCGAGAAGATCGTGGTCAACATGGGTGTCGGCGAGGCTGTCGCCGACTCCAAGAAGATCCAGCTCGCCGTGGCCGAGATGGCCGCCATCACCGGTCAGAAGCCGGTGGTGACCAAGTCGCGCAAGTCGATCGCCCAGTTCAAGCTGCGCGAAGGCATGGCGATCGGCTGCAAGGTCACGCTGCGCCGCGACCGCATGTACGAGTTCCTGGATCGCCTGGTGACGATTGCGTTGCCGCGCGTCCGTGACTTCCGCGGTATCCCGGGTGACAGCTTCGACGGCCGTGGCAACTACGCCATGGGCGTCAAGGAGCAGATCATTTTCCCGGAGATCGATTACGATAAGATCGATCAGATCCGCGGCATGGACATCATCATCGTCACCTCGGCGAAGACCGATCAGGAAGCCAAGGCTCTCCTGAAGGGCTTCGACATGCCGTTCGTGAGCTGAGGCTGGAGCACGACCATGGCTAAGACCAGTGCCATCGAAAAGAACAAGCGTCGCGCCAAGCTGGCCAAGCAGTACGCCAACAAGCGTGCGCGCCTGAAGGCGATCGCGAACGACAAGACCCTCCCGCCGGAAGAGCAATTCGCTGCCCGCCTCAAGCTGGCCGAACTGCCGCGCAACTCCTCGAAGGTGCGCATCCGGAACCGCTGCGAAATGACCGGGCGTCCGCGCGCGTTCTATCGCAAGTTCAAGCTGTCCCGCGTCACGCTCCGCGAACTGGCCTCCACCGGCCAGATCCCGGGCATGACGAAGTCGAGCTGGTAAGGAGGGTCCGAGAATGTCTTTGAGCGATCCGCTCGGCGATATGCTGACCCGCATCCGCAACGGTCAGCACGCCCGCATGTCCGTTGTGGTTTCCCCGGCGTCTAAGCTGCGCGTCAACGTCCTGGAAGTTCTGAAGCGTGAAGGCTTCATCCGCGGCTGGTCCGAGGAAGAACTGCGTCCGGGCGTCAAGAACCTGAAGATCGAGCTGAAGTACCACGAAGGCGAGCCTGTCATTAAGCAGATCGCCCGTGTGTCGAAGCCCGGCCGTCGCGTCTACTCGAAGATCGCCGACCTGCCCCGTGTCTACAACGGGCTTGGTCTGTCGATCCTGTCGACCCCGCGCGGCGTGATGTCGGACAACGAGGCCCGCGCCGCCAACGTCGGCGGTGAAGTCCTCTGCCGCGTGTTCTAAGGGGGATTGGCAGATGTCGCGCATTGGCAAGCATCCCGTGCCGGTCCCGGCTGGCGTCGACGTGAAGGTCGACGGTCAGCAGGTGACGGCCAAGGGCAAGCTGGGGCAACTCAGCCTGACCCTGATCGACGACATCACCGCCTCGCTGGAAGACGGCAAGGTGGTGGTGAAGCCGGCAAACGACAGCAAGCGCGCCCGCGTCATGTGGGCGACCTCGCGCACCCTGATCAACAACATGGTCACCGGTGTCAGCCAGGGCTACACGATCAACCTCGAGATCAACGGCGTCGGTTACCGCGCGGCCGTGCAGGGCAAGGAGCTGGTCATGCAGCTCGGCTTCTCGCACGACGTGAAGTACCCGATCCCGGAAGGCATCACGATCAAGTGCGACAAGCCGACGGCCATTTCGGTCAGCGGCTATGACAAGCACAAGGTCGGGCAGGTTGCCGCCGAGATCCGCGGTTGGAAGAAGCCGGAGCCCTACAAGGGCAAGGGCATCAAGTACGAGACCGAAACCGTCCTGCGCAAGGAAGGTAAGAAGAAGTAACCGCCATGCTGAAGCCAAAGCAACTCCACGAGCGCCGCAAGCAGCGCGTGCGCGCGCAGATTGCCAAGAAGGCCGGCGGGCGCGTTCGCCTCTCGGTCTTCCGGTCGAATCTGCACATCTACGCCCAGATCATCGACGACGAAAACGGCAAGACGCTCGCGTCTGCCTCGTCGCTGGAGAAGGAGCTGCGCGAGCAGCTCAAGCACGGCGGCAACGTCGATGCTGCCAAGCGCATCGGCGGCCTGATCGCCGAGCGCGCCAAGGCCGCTGGGATCACCGAGGTCGTCTTCGACCGCGGTGGGTACATTTACCATGGCCGGGTCAAGGCCCTGGCCGACGCCGCCCGTGAGGGCGGGCTGTCGTTCTAAGGAGGCCCGGATATGGCACGTGAACGTGGGGAGCGGGACAACCGCGACCGGCAGCCGCGCGAGCGGGACCGGGAAGAGAGCGAGCTGATCGAAAAGCTCGTCGGCATCAACCGCGTCGCCAAGGTGGTCAAGGGTGGTCGTCGCTTCGGCTTCGCCGCTCTGGTCGTCGTCGGCGACGGCAAGGGCCGCGTCGGCGTCGGTTCGGGCAAGGCCCGTGAGGTGCCGGAAGCGATCCGCAAGGCGACCGATCAGGCCAAGCGCGGCATGATCCGTGTTCCGCTGCGCGAAGGCCGGACGCTGCATCACGACACCAACGGCCACTTCGGTGCCGGCAAGGTCGTGCTGCGGGCCGCCCCGGCCGGTACCGGCATCATCGCCGGTGGTCCGATGCGCGCGATCTTCGAGGCTCTCGGCGTCGCTGACGTCGTGACCAAGTCGATCGGCACGTCGAACCCGCACAACATGATCAAGGCGACCTTCGACGCCCTGACCCAGGTCACCAGCCCGCGTTCCGTCGCGGCGCGTCGTGGTCGTCGCGTGAGCGACATCCTCGGCCGTCGCGAGGCCGGCGCCGGACAGGAGGCCTGATCATGGCGGAGAAGAAGACCGTCGTCGTGACCCAGATCGGCAGCCCGATCGGCCGCAAGCACGACCAGCGCGAGACGCTGGTCGGTCTGGGTCTCAACAAGCTGCACCGGACCCGCGAGCTGGAGGACACTCCGGCCGTGCGGGGCATGATCGCCAAGGTCGCGCACCTGGTCCGCGTCGAGAACGAGGGCTGAGATCATGACCAAGCTTAACGACCTGCGTGACAACGCCGGTGCCCGCAAGGCGCGCATGCGCGTCGGCCGCGGTATCGGTTCCGGCAAGGGCAAGACCGCTGGCCGCGGCGTGAAGGGTCAGACCTCGCGCACCGGCGTGGCGATCAACGGCTTCGAAGGCGGGCAGATGCCTCTGCACCGCCGCCTGCCGAAGCGCGGTTTCCGGAACATCTTCGCCAAGGAATATTCGGTGGTTAACCTGGGCATGGTCCAGAAGGCCATCGACCTGGGCAAGCTGAATGCTTCCGAGACCATCGATGCCGCGGCGCTCAACGCCGCCGGCGTCACCGGCAAGGTGAAGAAGGACGGTGTCCGCCTGCTGGCCAAGGGCGAGCTGACCGCGAAGGTTTCCTTCACGGTCGCCGGCGCGTCCAAGTCGGCCATCGAGGCGGTCGAGAAGGCGGGTGGCAGCGTCACGCTGACCGCTCCCGCCGCCGAAGCCGCCGAGTAAAGTTCTGCGACAAGCCCGCGCTTGCGCGCGGGCTTTCGTGGCACTACAAAAAGCGAAGTCGCGAGGGGCGGCCTGCGTCATGCAGTGCCGCCCCGTTCGCGCTTACGGGACAGGGATTGGACCATGGCATCAGCGGCCGAGCAGCTTGCCGCCAACATCAATTTCGGGGCTTTCTCCAAGGCGACCGAGCTGAAAAAGCGGATTTGGTTCACCTTGGCGGCCCTGATCGTCTACCGGCTGGGCACCTACATCCCGCTGCCGGGCATTGATCCGACGATCCTCAGCGACGTCTTCAAGCAGCAGGGCGGCGGCATCCTCGGCATGTTCGACATGCTGGCCGGCGGCGCGCTCAGCCGCATGACCATCTTCGCGCTCAACATCATGCCGTACATCTCGGCGTCCATCATCGTGCAGCTGCTGACCGCCGTGTCGCCGCAGATGGAGGCCATGAAGAAAGAAGGCGAGGCCGGGCGCAAGAAGCTGAACCAGTACACCCGATTCGGCACGGTGGCGCTTGCCACGGTGCAGGCCTACGGCCTTGCGGTCGGCCTTGAGGCGATGCGCGGCTCCAGCGGGGCGGCGGTCATCGATCCGGGGCTGTTCTTCCGGGTCGCCACGGTCATCACGCTGGTCGGCGGCACCATGTTCCTGATGTGGCTGGGCGAGCAGATCACCGCCCGCGGCATCGGCAACGGCATCTCGCTGATCATCTTCGCCGGCATCGTCGCGGAACTGCCGCGCGCGCTGGTCAACACGCTGGAACTCGGCCGCCAGGGCGCCCTGTCGACGCTGTTCATAATCCTGATGCTGGTGATGGCGGTCGGCGTGGTGTTCTTCATCGTCTTCATGGAGCGCGCCCAGCGACGCCTGCTGGTGCAATACCCCAAGCGCCAGGTCGGCAACCGCGTGTTCGGCGGCGAAGCGTCGCACCTGCCGCTGAAGATGAACACGGCCGGCGTCATCCCGCCGATCTTCGCGTCGTCGCTGCTGCTGCTGCCGCTGACCGCGGTCGGCTTCGCCGGCGGCGAGGGGCCGGAGTGGCTGCAGGCGGTGTCGCGCTATCTCGCGCACGGCACGCCGCTCTACATGCTGCTGTACGCCTCGCTGATCGTGTTCTTCTGCTTCTTCTACACGGCCATCGTCTTCAATCCGGCGGAGACGGCCGAGAACCTGCGGAAGTATGGCGGCTTCATCCCCGGCATCCGTCCCGGCAAGAACACCGCCGACCATATCGACTATGTGCTTACCCGGCTGACGGTCATCGGCTCCGCCTACCTTGTGGCGGTTTGTCTCCTCCCCGAAATCCTGATATCCCAGCACTCGGTTCCGTTTTATTTTGGCGGCACCAGCCTGCTGATCGTGGTCACCGTCACGATGGACACGGTCGCGCAGATTCATTCCCACCTGCTGGCTCACCAGTATGAGGGATTGATCAAGAAATCGAAGCTTCGGGGGAGAAAGTAATGAACCTCATACTGCTCGGTCCGCCGGGCGCCGGGAAGGGGACCCAGGCGCGCCGTCTGGAAGACACGCGTGGCTTGGTGCAGTTGTCCACGGGCGACATGCTCCGCGCCATGGTGGCGGAAGGCGGACCGCTCGGGCAGCAGGCGAAGGAGATCATGGCCGCCGGCAAGCTGATGCCGGACGAGCTGATGGTCAGCATGATCGCCGAGCGCATTTCCAAGCCCGACGTCAAGAACGGCTTCATTCTCGATGGCTTCCCCCGCACCGTTGCCCAGGCCGAGGCTCTGGACAAGATGCTGGAGGAGAAGGGCCTGAAGCTCGACCATGTGATCGAGATGCGGGTCGTCGACGATGTCCTGGTGGAGCGGATCACCGGCCGCTACACCTGTGCCAAGTGCGGCAAGGGCTATCACGACAGCTTCGAGAAGCCGAAGGTCGAGGGCGTGTGCGACGTCTGCGGCAGCACCGAGTTCAAGCGGCGCGCCGACGACAATGCGGAGACGGTCACCACCCGTCTCGCCCAGTACCACCAGCAGACCGCGCCGATCCTGCCCTATTACCAGGGACGCGGCGTGTTGAAGGCGGTGGACGGCATGGCCGACATCGATGAGGTGACGAAGGAGATCGAGGCGGTCCTCGCAAGCTGAGGGTCGCATCGGGTCCGATGACAAAGGCCGCAGCCTCCGGTGGGAGGCTGCGGCCTTTGTCGTTCTTTGGTACTGGTCGGTCGAGCGACGCGATCAGGCAGCGGGCGTGCCGGGCGAGGGCGGGGCATCGGTCTGCGGCGTCGCCGGGGTGGCCGGCTCCTCCGTCATGGTGCGGTAGCGGGCCAGGATCCAGCCGAGATGGGCGGTGACGGCGTTCGCGGCGGCATCGGGGTCGCGGCGGGCGATGGCCTGATGGATGGCGCGGTGATGCTCGATCATCAGCGCCTCATGGTTCTCCATGAAGGGCTCGGTGTGCTTCATCTCGACCATGTTGCCGAGGATGTCGCGGATGGTGGAGAGCAGGTGCAGATAGACCGGGCTGCCGGACGCCTGGGCGACCGCGACGTGGAAGTCCATGTCGTCGGCGGCGCGGCCGCCGTCGCGGTTGGTCTCGCTCATCGCCGCCAGGATGCGGCCGATGGTGTCGATCTGCTCCTGCGTCGCCCGTTCGGCGGCACGGCGGGCGGCCCAGCTTTCCAGCGCCATGCGGATTTCCACGAGGTCGCACAGGTTCTGGTGGGTGCTGCGCACCATGGCGGTCAGCGCCCCGTCCATCATCCCGGCCGACGACACCACGCGGGTGCCGCCGCCCTGGACGGCGGTGAGGAAGCCCTGGGTCTTCAGCTTCTGCAGCGCGGCCCGCACAGAAACGCGGCTGACATGCAGCTGCTCGGCGAGTTGGCGTTCGCCCGGCAGCCGCTCCCCCGGCACCAGCTCGCCGCGCGCGATGCGGTCGAGAAGCTGTTGAGCCACCCACTCCGAAATGCGCTGCGAGGAGGAGGGGACGTGAGCGCTGTCGTCGGTGCCGGGCACTTGTGTTTCCCCTTTGGTCGGAAAGCGGTTCAACGGCGGTTGGTAATACCGGTAGCGGTCCAGGCGGGCCGGGTCAATGGCCGACAGACGGCCTGCGGCGCCTTGCCCGCGGGATGGAAATACAGGCTCGGCCGTCGGGCCGGCCCGTTGGATGTCAGCGGCTTCCGCGCCGGGCCAGCAGGATGCCCATCAGGATCACCGCGGCGCCCACCGCCTGCAGCGTGCCCAGCGGTTCGTCCAGCAGGAGCCAGGCGAGGATCGCGGCGGCGGCCGGCTGCAGCAGCAGGCTGACGGACGAGAAGGAGGCCGGCAGATGGGCCAGGGCATAGGCGATCAGGCTCTGCCCGCCGGCATGGCTGAACAGCGCCAGCCCGGCCAGCACCAGCCACCCGGCCGCGCTTGCCGGCAGCATCGTCTCGCCGTCATAGAGGCCCAGCGGCAGCAGCACGGCGGCGGTGATGACGCCGCTCCAGGTCATGATGGTGGCGGTGGAGAACTCCGCACGCAGATGTCCGACCGACAGGATGTAGCCGGCATAGAAGACGGCGGTCAGCAGTCCCAGCGCGTCGCCGAACAGATGGTCTGTGCTGAGCTGGAAGCTCTGCCCCATCAGCACGACGGCGCCGGCCAGCGCCAGCAGCATGCCCAGGACGAAGCGCCCGGTGATCCGCTCCTTGAACAGGAACCACGCCACCGGTGCCACGAACAGCGGCGCGAAATTCGCCAGCAGCGTGGCGTTGGCGACGGAGGTGTAACGGATCGAGGTGTGCCAGACCGCGAGGTCGCCGGCAAAGCAGAGCCCGGCCAGCGACAGCCGTCCGTAATCGGCGAGCGAGGAGGGGCGCCGGCTGGTGCGGCCGGCGGTGCGCTGCCGCGACTCGCTCATCATCCACAGAGCCAGAACCGGGGTCGCCAGCGCCATGCGCCAGAAGCCGATGGCGACCGGCCCGACATCGGACAGCCGGACGAAGATCGGGGCGAAGGCGATGCCCAGCGCGCCCAGCAGCAAGGCGATCAGGGCGATGCGCTGCGTCCGGGATGCATGGTCGACGGGGATGGCACTGGCGTCTGACATGGGCACGCTTATATCCGCCGATAGTTCGGCGGGCCAGCAGGACGCGCGTCATGGCTGCCGTGCGCGTCCTGGTTTCCCCTTTACGGTGTCGGCCCGGTGCAGCGCCCCAGAGCGTCAGCGTCAGCGTCAGCGCGGGCGGATGCGGCGCAGCGACACCGATTCGTCGTCCTCGGACCCGAAATCGTCATAGTGGATCGGGCAGCGACCGTCCTTGCGCGGCTTGTCCTTCACCGTGGCGGGATACCAGTCCCCCTTCCACTCCACCTCCACCCGCATGCCGGGCTGGCACAGCGAGGCGCCGGCCGGATAGCCGCCTGCGGACGCCGCCGGGGATTGAACCGGCGACTGGATCGGCGATTGGGCGGCGCCCGGCGGCATCGGGCTCAGCATCGGCGCCGCGGCCGGGGCCGGCTTGGGCTTTTCCTGGTCGCAGAAGGCGGTGCACACGGTCCTGGCGATCACCTGGCCGCCGCAGCTGCCGCCGAAACAGTCGCGGTAATCGGCCTCGCACCGGGCCTCGCAGCTGCTGTTGCCGCAGGAATAGGAGCGGTCGAAATCGCTGACCGACTTCTTGATCGGCTTCTTCTCCGCCTGCTGCCGGTTGACGTAGGCCTGATACTCGTAGAGTGCGCGCGACCGTGCCTCGTTCACGCAGGCCTGCTGGTTCAGGCCGCAGTTCTGGCGGCAGAAATTGCGGTTCTGCTGGCACTGGTTGACGCACAGCCGACCTTCCGCCGAGGTGGGCGGGATCAGGCTGTACTGCGTCTCATAAACGGGACCGCAGGCGCTGAGCAGCGCCATCACGGCAAGGCAGAGGGTGAGCAGGCGAAGCATGCGGGACGTCTTCCGGTGGGTTCGCGCGGAGAGGGATGGGGAGGGTAGCAGCTTGCCGATCGGGCTACCACCATCGGCCGCGCTTCCGCCCGGCGTGGCGGTTGCGTTAGGGTGGCATATGGTTGCCTCGACCCCGCAAGACTCCCCGCACTCACCCGGCTACTCCCCTGGCCATTCCCAGGACGGGCCGCCCGAACACCGGCAGCCGGTGACCGCGCCGGCGCCCGCGCCGCGAATCGCCGCTCCGCTGCTGGGGCCCGACGATCCGCCGCCGGCGACCACGCTGAACCAGGATGCGGGCGGGCCGCTGCTGCTGGTGTGCGACCACGCGTCGCGCGTGATCCCCAAGGCGCTGGGCGACCTCGGCCTGCCGGAAGAGCAGCTCTGCCGCCACATCGCCTATGACATCGGCGCTGCCGAGGTGACTCGGCGGCTGGCCGGGCGCTTCGGCGCCACGGCGGTGCTGTCCGGCTTCTCCCGGCTGGTGATCGACCCGAATCGCGCGCTGGAGGATCCGACCGCGATCCCGGTGGTCAGCGACGATGTGGTGATCCCCGGCAACCGCGCGCTGGATGCCGGGGAGCAGGCCCGGCGGGTGGAGGCGCTGTTCCATCCCTACCATGCGGCGGTGGCGGCGGCGCTGTCTGCCATCCGCGAACGCGGACAGGTGCCGGTGATGGTGTCGGTCCACAGCTTCACGCCGACCATGCGCGGGGTGGCGCGTCCCTGGCACATCGGCGTGCTGTGGGACAACGACCCGCGCCTGCCGGTGCCGCTGATCGAGGCGCTGGAGGCCGACGGGCGCTGGTGCGTCGGCGACAACCAGCCCTATTCCGGCCGCGGCACGCTGGGCGGCACGGTGGAAACCCACGCGACACCCGCCGGCTATCCCAACGTCCTGCTGGAGGTGCGGCAGGACCTGATCGCGACGCCGGAGGGTGCCGATCTGTGGGCGCAGGTGATCGGCGACGCGCTGGAACCGCTGCTGGACCTGCCGTCGCTGGCGACCATCCACCATTATCCGCGGGCCTGAACACGAGATGGAAGCCGCCGTGACCGAACCGTCCTTCACCATGGGCCTGGAAGAAGAATATCTGCTGGTGGACCGCGGAACGCGCGACATCGTGCAGAGCCCGCCGGAGGAGATGCTGGAGGCCTGTCAGGAGCAGGCGCCCGGCCGTATCCATCCGGAATTCCTGCGCTGCCAGATCGAGGTCGGCACGCCGGTCTGCAAGACGCTGGCGGAGGCGCGGGACGAACTGGCGGCCTTGCGGGCCACGGTGGCCGGAGTGGCCGGCCGCTACGGGCTGGCGCCGATCGCCGCCTCCACCCATCCCTTCGCGGCGTGGGAACCGCAGAAGCACACCAATCGCGACCGCTACAACATGCTGGCCCGCGATCTGGGCGCGCCGGCACGGCGGCTGATGATCTGCGGCATGCATGTCCATATCGGGATCGAGGACGACGACCTGCGCATCGACCTGATGAACCAGGTCCGCTACTTCCTGCCGCATCTGCTGGCTCTGTCGACCTCCTCGCCCTTCTGGCGCGGGCGCGACATGGAGCGCCGGTCCTACCGGCTCAGCGTGTGGCACGAACTGCCGCGCACCGGCATGCCCGCCGGCTTCCAGAGCTATGGCGAGTATCAGAGCCATGTCGCGGTGCTGGTCAATGCCGGGGTGATCGAGGATGCCAGCAAGCTGTGGTGGGACATCCGGCCGTCCTCGCGCTTTCCCACGCTGGAAATGCGCATCACCGACATCTGCACCCGGTTGGACGATGCGGTCACGGTGGCGGCGCTGTACCGCTGCCTGCTGCGCATGCTGTGGCGGCTGAAGCTGCGCAACGTCACCTGGAGGCCCTACAAGAACCTGCTGATCGAGGAGAACCGCTGGCGCGCCCAGCGCTATGGTCTGGACAGCGGGCTGGTCGATTTCGGCCAGGGCCGTATCGTGCCCTACGCCGACCTGCTGGACGAGATCATCGACCTGACCCGCGAAGATGCCGAGCATTTCGGCTGCACCGCCGAGGTCGAGCGGGCGCGCGAGATCGTGGCCCGCGGCACCAGCGCCCACCGCCAGATCGCGATCTACCAGGAGGCGCTCGCTGCAGGTGCCGGCGAGGACGAGGCGCTGCGCCGGGTGGTGGATTGGCTGGTGGAGGAGACGATGGTGGGGGTGGCGTCGTAAGGGCGTTCGCCCACCAGGGAGCGTCGTGCCCGGGTGGGTAAGGTGAACACGGATTTCACGGATTCGAACACGGATTACACGGTTTTTCGTGAACTTCGCGATGGTGCTGCCTCTTCGGAAAGCGGTCGCTTTGCCACGCCACATTCGTGAAATCCATGCTTCAATCCGTGAAATCCGTGTCGATCTTGCGGGCGTCGCATTCCTTCCCCTGACTCGGGAAGCCTCCCCCGACGCTCCGTCTCTCCAACCACCTTGACGCGCGCGTCATGTCTCCATACGCTTCCGCACATTCGATGCCGCTGGAATGCGGGTTGAACAGGGCTGGCAAATAAATAACTGACAAGCAGAGAGGGCCGCTCGACCATAAGCGGCCCTCTTTCCAATCCGAGGGGAGGGAGGGGCATGGCGGGCGCCAAGTTCCTGAAGTTCGATACGCAGACTCTTCATGCGGGGCAGCGGCCCGATCCGGCAACCGGGGCGCGGGCGGTTCCGATCCACCTGACCTCTTCCTACGTCTTCAGCGACGTCGATCAGGCGGCGGCCCTGTTCAACCTTGAACGGCCGGGCCACATCTATTCGCGCATCTCCAACCCCACCGTCGCGGTCCTGGAAGAAAGGCTGGCGACGCTGGAGGGCGGGGTGGGCGCCGTCTGCACCGCCAGCGGACAGGCCGCCATGACCCTGGCGATCATGACGCTAATGGGGGCGGGCGGGCACATCGTCGCCTCCTCCTCCATCTATGGCGGCAGCCGCAACCTGCTGGCCTACACGCTGCCGCGATTCGGCATCACCACGACCTTCGTCCATCCGCGCGACCTCGACGACATCCGCGCGGCGATCCGGCCGGAAACCCGGCTGGTCTTCGGCGAGGTGCTGGGCAATCCGGGGCTGGAGGTGCTGGACGTGCCGAAGGTCGCGGCCATCGCGCACGAGGCGGGCATCCCGCTGATGATCGATTCGACCTTCACCACCCCCTATCTCTGCCGTCCGTTCGAGCATGGCGCCGACATCATCATGCATTCCTGCACCAAGTGGCTGAGCGGCCACGGCACCGCCATCGGCGGTGTGGTGATCGACGGCGGCCGGTTCGATTGGGAAGCCTCGGGCAAGTTCCCGACCCTGACCGAGCCCTATGCCGGTTATCACGGCATCGATTTCGCCGAGGAATACGGCCCGGCCGCCTTCATCGCCCGCGCCCGGGCCGAGGGCCTGCGCGATTTCGGCGCCTGCATGAGCCCGATGAACGCCTTCCAGATCCTGCAGGGGGTGGAAACGCTGCCGCTGCGGATGAAGTGCCACATCCACAACGCCCGCAAGGTGGTCTGCTTCCTGGAAGGGGAGCTGAATGCGGAAAAGGGCGCCGTCGCCTGGGTCTCCTACCCGGAACTGGTGGACCATCCCGACCATGCTTTGGCCTCCCGGTTGCTGCCGCACGGCGCCGGGTCCATCATCTCCTTCGGCATCCGCGGGAGTGGGGAGGGCGGCAGCCGCGAGGCGGGACGCCGCTTCATCGAGTCGCTGACCCTGTTCTCGCACCTCGCCAATGTCGGCGACGCCAAGTCGCTGGTCATCCATCCCGCCAGCACCACCCACGCCCAGCTGGATGCGGAGGCGCTCGCCGCTGCCGGGGTGGGGGAGGACATGATCCGCCTGTCCATCGGGCTTGAGGATTGCGAAGACCTGATCGACGACCTGAAGCAGGCGCTGCGCGCCGCCACCAAGGGCTGAGGGCCGCGCCATGCAGCTGACCGTCAACGGAACACCCGTCTTCGTCCACACCGGCGGCCGGGAGATCGATCCCGCCCGTCCCGCAATCGTCCTGATCCACGGCGCCGGCATGGACCACAGCGTGTGGAGCCTGCAAAGCCGCTACCTCGCCCACCATGGCCGCTCGGTGCTGGCGGTGGACCTGCCGGGCCATGGCCGCTCCGGCGGGGAGCCGTTGGGCAGCATCGCCGCCATCGCCGACTGGGTGATAGCTCTACTGGACGCCGCCGGCCTGGAGCGGGCGGCGCTGGTCGGCCATTCCATGGGTGCGCTGGTGGCGTTGGACGCCGCCGCCCGCCATGGCGCGCGGGTCGAGGCCGTCGCCCTGCTGGGCGTGGCGGAACGGATGCCGGTTCACCCGGACCTGCTGGCTGCCGCCCATGCCGGCGAGCAGTCGGCCATCGAGATGGTTGTCGGATGGGGCCATGGGCCGCGTGGCCATGGCGGCGCCCAGGGTGGCAGCTGCCCGACGCCGGGCCTAGCTCTGATCCCCGGCGGGCGCCGGCTGATGGCGTCGGTCCGGCCGGGCGTGCTGGGGGTCGATCTCGCCGCCTGCAATGAATACGGGCAGGGGGCGGATGCCGCCGCCGCGGTTGCCTGTCCTGTCCTGTTCCTGCTGGGCGCGCTGGACAAGATGACTCCGGCCAAGGCAGGACGCGCACTGGCGGCGCGAGTCAAGTCTTCGCAGGTCGTCGTCCTGTCCCAGACCGGGCATATGGTGATGACCGAGTCCCCCGACGCCGTTCTGGACGCGCTGACCTCTTTCCTGTCCTTGCGACGGGGATGACGGTTTCAGCGTCGAAACCATCGGGGCGCGACCCGAGTTTTTCTGACATACCCTGTTAATAATCTGCTGCCTACTCTGACCGGCGGGGCCGGGTTGCCGCACCGATGCGAACGGTCGGCAAACCGGTCCAACCATTCATTGCCGGTTCGGAGGCGTCATCTTGCAGTCAGGAGAGCCGTCGGTCGGGCCCCCGTGCCGCGTGTCGGACGGAGCGGTTGCGGTGCTGTCGGTGGACGGCCGGGTTCTCAGCATCGCCGAGGCGATGGTTGACCTGCTGGGCCACCCGCCCGGGTCGCTCACCGGCGCCACTCTGGACCGGCACATCCACCCGGAGGATTTAGAGGAGGCGCAGCGGCGGCTTCTGATTCGCGCTGCCGCGCCCGCGGGCAGCAGCGGCCGTGCCGTCTTCCGCTTCCGCCATGCCGACGGCGGCTGGCACTGGCTGGAGGCGACGGTCCGCAACGAACTTGCGAATCCCGCGATCAGCGGGCTGCTCCTGACCGTCCGCGACGTCAGCGACGTCATCGCCCTGTCGGAACGGCTGCGCGCCAGCGAAGCGCGCTACCGCACCCTGGCGGATGCGGTGCCGGTCGGCATCCTGCAGGCCGACGCGACCGGTCAGGTGGTCTTCGCCAACGCCCGCCTTGCGGCCATCACCGGGCTGGAGCCCGATCGGCTGCTCGGCGACGGCTGGCTCGGTGCCGTCCATCCCGACGACCGGGCGCGGGTGGAGGCGGACTGGCGGATCGAGCCGGGCGGGGAGCCCCAGCTGACCGATTTCCGCTTCCGCGATCCGCAGGGGGCGGGCACCGACCGCCGGGTGCTGTGCCAGCGCATCAGGATGGAGGAAGGCGGCACTGTCGCCACCATCACCGACGTCAGCGAATATCTGCACACCGCCAACGCCCTGCGCCTGTCGGAGGCGCGCAACGAAGCCATCCTCGACACGGTCGCCGAAGCCATCCTCACCGTCGACGAGGCCGGCATCCTGCTCGGCTTCAACCGCGCGGCGGAGGCGATGTTCGGCGTGGTGGCCGGCGATCTGCTGTGGCGTCCGCTCGACCGGCTGATTCCGCTGGCCCATCTGCGGGAGGAGGGCGGCGTCCGGCTGGAATTCGCCCCCGGACAGACCACGGCCCTGGTCGCCCGCGACCGCGCCGCCGAGGCGGAGCGCGCCGACGGCACCCGATTCCCGGTGGAACTGTCGGTCAGCGCGAGCGAGGTGGAGGGGCGGCGGATCTATACCGCCATCCTGCGCGACGTGACCGAACGACGCCGGGCGGAAGCCGAGCTGCGGGCCGCCAAGGAGGCGGCGGAGGCGGCCGACCGCGCCAAGTCGACCTTCATCGCCAGCATGAGCCATGAGCTGCGCACCCCGCTGAACGCGGTGATCGGCTTCTCCCAAGTGCTGGAGGCGCGAACGGACGCGCAGCCGGCGGAGGGGCAGGGGCAGGGGCAGGAGCGCCAGCGCGACTGCGTCGTCGCCATCCGGCAGGCCGGCGAACGGCTGTTGGCCATCATCGACGATATCCTCGACATGGCGCAGGTCGAGGCCGGCGGCCTGTCGCTGGCCGAGGAACCGGTCGACCTCTCGGCGCTTGCCGCCCAGGTGGTCGCGGACCTGGAGTTCCAGGCCTCGCGCCAGGGGGTGACGGTGGAGGTTGCGGCCGACGGCGATCTGCCGCCGGTGCGGGGCGACGCGCGGCGCCTGCGCCAGGCGCTGGGCAATCTGCTGTCCAACGCCATCAAGTTCAGCCATCCGCAGGGCACCGTCACCCTGGCCATGGCGCCCGCCGCCGACGGCTGGGTGGAGATGGCGGTGCGCGACCGCGGCATCGGCATGCAGGCGGAGGATATCGCGACCGCCCTGACCCCCTTCGCCCAGATCGACCAGACCGTCACCCGCCGCTATGAGGGGCTTGGGCTCGGCCTGCCGCTCGCCGTCCGTCTGGTGGAGGCTCATGGCGGCACCTTGGCGCTGGACAGCGCGCCAGGACGGGGCTGCACCGCGACCGTCCGGCTGCCGCCCTCACGCGTCATGACCATCGAGGACATGCTGGCGGCCATGATGTGAGCGGGAGGCGACCCGGGCGCCCCATATCCTGACGCCTTTTCTGGCCCGATGCGCCGGGATGTGCCAAAAGCTGTCGCCATCCTTGCCCGCGGCGACGGGCGGCTTAGTGAAGGTGGGTGTGCGATGGCGGGTCCGGACAAGACGATGGGTGTGCCGAAGGACGCCGTGGTGCTGGTCAGCGGCGGTCTCGATTCGACGACGGTGCTCGCCATCGCCAAGGCCGAGGGCTATCGCGTCAACGCGCTCAGCTTCCGCTACGGCCAGCGCCATTCGGTGGAGTTGGAGGCGGCAAAGCGCGTGGTCGCGGCGATGGGGGTGGAGCGGCATGTGATCGCCGACATCGATCTGCGCGCCTTCGGCGGCTCAGCCCTCACCGACAGCATCGACGTGCCCAAGCACGGCAGCGCCGCCGATCTGCAGGCCGATCTGGGCCAGGGCATTCCCGTCACCTATGTGCCGGCGCGCAACACCGTCTTCCTGTCCTTCGCGCTGGCCTGGGCGGAAACGCTGGGAGCGTCAGACCTGTTCATCGGCGTCAACGCGCTGGATTACTCCGGCTATCCCGACTGCCGCCCGGAATACATCGCGGCCTTCGAAACGCTGGCCAACCTCGCCACCAGGGCCGGGGTGGAGGGCACCAGCCGGTTCAG
Organism: Azospirillum sp. VT-I1; assembly: GCF_055698305.1. NCBI lineage: Bacteria > Pseudomonadati > Pseudomonadota > Alphaproteobacteria > Rhodospirillales > Azospirillaceae > Azospirillum > Azospirillum sp. VT-I1. The sequence goes on from NZ_CP168800.1 coordinate 2,502,609, forward strand.
GATCCACGCGCCGCTGATGACGCTGGACAAGGCCGGGATCGTCCGCCGCGGGCTGGAGCTTGGGGTGGACTACGGCCTCACCCACTCCTGCTACGATCCGACGCCGGAAGGGCTGTCCTGTGGCGCCTGCGACAGCTGCCTGCTGCGGCTGAAGGGATTTGCCGAAGCCGGGTTGAGCGACCCGATCCGTTACGACACCGGAACGGCATCGTAACGGAGAAGATCGTTCCGTAAGCGGCCGGATTTTCTTCGTCATTACTTCCAGGGCATTTCGGTCCACAGGGTGCGGAATTCGCCGTCCAGCTGCTTCAGCTCGGTGGCGAAGGCATCGGGGCCGAGGATGCGCAGGGGCTGGAAGGTCTCGCGCGCCTTGGCCTGGAATTCCGGATCCATTGCGGCCTTGGTGATCGCCTCGACCAGGGTGCGGCGGATGTCGGGCGGCAGGCCCTTCGGGGCGCCGATGCCGCGCATGGACACCATGTCGATGGCATAGCCCTGCTCGCGGAAGGTCGGCAGGTCCGGCGCCATGTCCCAGCGCGCCCGGCTCATCACCCCCAGCATGCGCACGGGATCGCCGCCGGCAATCCCGCGCAGCCCCTCGCCAAGGTTCTGGTCGCAGATCCTGATGTGGGAGCCCAGCATGGCGCGGTAGTTCTCGGCGCTGCCGGCGAACGGCACATGGGTCATCTTCACCCCGGCCTGCCGTTCCAGGACCAGCATGGCGAGATGGTCGTCGGAGCCGATGCCGGTGGATCCGACGGTGAGCGTGCCCGGATTGCCCTTCGCGAACTCCACCACGTCGGCGACCGACCGGAACGGGCTGTCGGCGCGGACGGTCATCACGCCGGGATCGTCGACGATGTTCACCAGCGGGTCCAGCCGGTCCAGCCCATAGCGGGCCGGCCGCTCGATCGGGATGGTGATCAGGTTGGGCGTGTTGATGAAGCCGATGGTATAGCCGTCGGGGGCGGCGTCGGCGATGGCGGCGAAGCCGATCTCGCCGCCGGCGCCCGGCCGGTTCATGACGACGATGCGCCCGCCGCCCAGATAGCGCTCGATATAGGGCGCCAGCATCCGCGCCGTGACGTCGGTGGAGCCGCCGGCGCCATAGGCGACGATCATGGTGATCGGCTTCTCGGGATATGCGGCCTGCACCGCCGCGGGGGAACCCGCCAGCCAAAGCATCAGGGCAGCCAAGGCTGCAACCAGGAAGGACGCCGCACGGCCGCCGGCCATGCGCAGGGGGAGAATGGCTGCTGTCATCGTTCTATGTCCGATCCTTCGGGCCCCGGCCCCGGCCGCGCCGGGGTCACCCATTCATTATGCGTGTATGAAGAAAGTCAGCATGTACCATAACGGGTAATATGCCGCAAATCTGATGAAAAACATCTTGAACTTCCCCCACGATTTCTCTCCCTAAACGGAGTTTTGCGCGACAACGCGCTCGACGGGGAAGTGTGGCGCGGTAATAATGCAACCGGCGGAGATGGGCGCCAGCGGTCGGAACGGCGGCTTCGGGCGGCGTCCCCCGGGGCGCGGGCCGCATTCCCGATGGAGCGGGTGCGGCGTCGGGCTCCTCCGCCGGTATATGGCCGCCGTCACATGGCCGCCGTCGCATGGCTGAGAGATCGGACACATCCATCCAATGACACACACCCTGAGATCGCCCCGATCGGCAGCATCCCTGCTGAGATCGCCCCAGGATCTCGCGGCCGGGCTGCTGCTCAGCGCCCTCGCCCTCGGCGGGCTCTGGCTGGCGCGCGGCTGGGAGGCGGGATCGCTGGCCATGATGCAGGCCGGCTTCTTCCCGCGGCTCGTCTGCTATCTCCTGCTGGCTGCGGGGCTGGCGACCCTGCTGCGCGGGCTGACCGCGGCGGGGCCGGCGACGCTGGGCTGGGCGTGGCGGCCGGCGGTCGCCATCACCGTCGCCGTGATCGCCTTCGCCGCCCTGCTCGACAGGCTGGGGCTGGTGCTTGCCATCCTGGCGCTGATCGGCATCGGCGGCCTCGCCGGACGGCCGTTGCGCCCCGGTCCCTTCACTGCGCTGTGGGCCACGCTGGCCTCCGCTTGCGTCGCCATCTTTTCCTGGGGACTGGGCCTGCCGCTCCAGATCTGGCCATGATGGACGTCTTCGCCAATCTCTGGCTCGGTTTGGGCGTGTCGGTCGAGCCGATGAACCTGGTCTATTGCTTCCTCGGCGTCCTGATCGGCACGCTGATCGGCGTGCTGCCCGGCCTGGGACCGACGGCGACGGTGGCGCTCCTGCTGCCGATCACCTTCTACCTGCCGCCGGTGGGCGCGCTGATCATGCTGGCCGGCATCTTCTATGGCGCCCAGTATGGCGGATCGACCACGGCCATCCTGGTGAAGCTGCCGGGCGAATCCTCCTCCGTCATGACATGCCTGGACGGCAACGCCATGGCCCGTCAGGGCCGCGGCGGCGTGGCGCTTGCGACCGCCGCCCTGGCCTCGCTGTTCGCGGGCTGCGTCACAACCCTGGTCATCGCGCTAGCCGGCCCGCCGCTGGCGGGGGTGGCGCTGGCCTTCGGCCCGTCGGAATATGTGGCGCTGATGCTGGTCGGCCTGATCGGCGCGGTGATCCTGGCTCACGGGTCGGTGGTGAAGGCGGTGGCGATGATCCTGGTCGGGCTGCTGCTGTCGATGGTCGGCACCGACGTCAATTCCGGCCAGATGCGCTTCACCTTCGACATCCCGCAGCTTTATGACGGGCTGGACTTCGTGCCGCTGGCGATGGGGCTGTTCGGCCTTGCCGACATCATCGCCAACCTGGAGGAGACGGAAGGCCGCGGCATCGAGCCATCGCCGATCCACCGGCTGTGGCCGGGCTGGCAGGACTTCAAGGACGCCTTCCCGGCCGCCGTACGCGGCACGGCGCTGGGCGCCTTCCTGGGCATCCTGCCTGGGGGCGGGGCGACGCTCAGCGCCTTTTCCTCCTACGCGCTGGAAAAGAAGATGGCGCGCGATCCCTCCGCCTTCGGCAAAGGCGCCATCCAGGGCGTCGCCGGGCCGGAGGCCGCGAACAATGCCGGCGCCCAGGCCAGCTTCATCCCGATGCTGAGCCTCGGCATCCCGTCCAACGCAGTGATGGCGTTGATGATCGGCGCGATGATGATCCACGGCATCACGCCGGGGCCGCAGATCATGACCAAGCAGCCCGACCTGTTCTGGGGCATGATCGCCAGCATGCTGGTCGGCAACGTCATGCTGGTGGTGCTGAACCTGCCGCTGATCGGCATCTGGGTGCGGCTTCTGCGCGTGCCTTACGCCTTCCTGTTCCCGGCCATCCTGGTCTTCTGCTGCATCGGCACCTACAGCCTGAAGAACGACGTGTTCGACGTGCTGCTGATGGCCGGCTTCGGCGTGTTCGGCTATGTGCTGAAGAAGCTGGACTGCGAACCGGCGCCGCTGCTGCTGGGTTTCGTCCTCGGCCCCCTGCTGGAGGAGAATCTCAGCCGCGCCATGCTGCTGTCGCAGGGCGACCTGACCGTCTTCGTCACCCGTCCGATCAGCGCCGGCCTGATTGCCGTGGCCGCCGGCCTGCTGGCCCTCATCCTCCTGCCGGCCTTCCGCCGCCAGCGCGAGGTCGCCTTCAAGGAGTAGGGCGCCTTTGCCTGCGGCCGGCTCCCGCAACCGAATCCTGGGGCGTCACGCCGCAGGATTCGGTTCTTGCTGAACAAGATAAAATTTTATATAAATGCGGCCATACCTGTTCGGGGTGATGGGGAGCGCATCATGGCCGCCAATGCATGGTTCGGATCGCGTCTGACCGATGGGGCCATGCGCGCGGTGCTCCGTGACCGTCGCCGGATCAAGGCCCGCAGGCGCGCCCGGTCCCGTGACGTCGCCCGCCTCATGCTGGTCGTCTCCGTCCTTACGCTGGGTGTGCTGGCGGTGGAGATCGGGCGCAAGGCCGTCACCATCATCAGCCACGGCACCGTCCAGAACTCGGTCGAACTCACCGGTTGAGCAGGCCGCCAGACCGGGTCGGTCAGGGCAGCACCACCACATAGCGCTTGGTCGTGGCCGCGACCACCGTCCAGCTGCCTTGGAAACCCGGTTCGATGACGAAACGGTCGCCGGCCTTCAGTGTCCAACTCCGGCCATCGTCGTGGGCGACGACGCTTTCGCCCTCCAGGATCTCGCAATACTCCCACTCGTCATAGACGATGCGCCAGGATCCGGGAGTCGACCGCCAGACGCCGGCGAAGCGTTTGCCGTCCGCCGACTCGTAGCCGTTCCAGGTGGTGAAGACGGGGGCGCCGGACAGGATGCGGTCGGCGGCCGGGCCGCCGGTCTCGGGGGCGATGCCGTCCAGTTCGGGCAGAAGGGTCAGGGACATCGGCAGGACTCCTCACCAGGACGCCAGCAGTGCCGGCAGGTCCCGGATGCCGTCGAGGCGGCGGTAATGGTCGTCGGGCACCTCGGCCTCTTCATGCGCCCAGGTGATGGCGTAGGGGATATGGACGGCATGGGCGCCGGTCGCCAGCACCGGCAGGATGTCCGAGCGCACCGAGTTGCCGACCATCAGGAAGCGCGTCGGGTCGATGCCGTGGCGGTCCATCACCCGCCGGTAGGTCGCCGGGTCCTTCTCGCTGACGATCTCAACCGCATGGAACAGCTCCGCCAGTCCGGAGCGGGCGATCTTGCTTTCCTGGTCGAACAGGTCGCCCTTGGTGATCAGAACCAGCCGGTAGCGGGAGGACAGCGCCTCCACCACCTCCGCCACGCCGGGCAGCAGTTCCACCGGATGCTCCAGCATTGCCTTGCCGAAATCGATCAGGCTCTGCAGGTCGCGGGCGGCGACCTGGCCGTCGGTGACCGCGATGGCCGTCTCGATCATCGACAGGACGAAGCCCTTGATGCCGTAGCCATATACCCGGAGGTTGGCCCGTTCCGCCTCCAGCAGGCGGCGGTCCAGGTCGGTCGGGTCAGCGGCATGGGACAGCAGGGCGCGGAAGCGGTCCTGCGTCATCGAGAAGAGCGATTCGTTGTGCCACAGCGTGTCGTCGCCATCGAAGCCGATGGTCTCGAAGGTCTGGATGCCCGGGCCGCCGCCGGGGGTGTGTATGCCGCTCATGGGACTGTCCGCAGGTCCGCTCGATTGATCCGTAAGTAAAACAATACATGGCCCAAGTCGGTCGCTCTTGTCCAGACCGGGAAGGTGCTAGTGCCCGCTATTGTCCGTCTGCCAAACCGTAAGTATCCGTAATGACGTTTTTGCCACAGATCGGTGACATTCCATGGCGAGTTCTTCGCTGCCTGCAAAGCGGGCATGTTGCCGTCGGGGGTGGCAACATGGCTCAAAGGAGCGTAATTATATTTCCACACAAGGAGGACGTGATCGCCGACCGGCGGACCCTCCATAACAAGACATCTCAGGAATCTTCATCATGGCCACCATGCTGCATTCGGCCGAAGCCGGCCGCTCCACTTCCACCTTCGCCCATATCGTCGAAGTCGCCTCGAACCTGTTCGGCCTGTGGCGCCAGCGCGTCGTGACCCGCCGCGAGCTGGGCTATCTGGACGACCGTATGCTGCAGGACATCGGCTTCAGCCGCCTGGATGCCGAGCGCGAGATGTCCAAGCCGTTCTGGCGGGAATGAACGTCCGCACGCCGGCCGGCGAACGCACCGGAAAAGGCCGCTTCCGTTGATCGGAAGCGGCCTTTTCTTTGCCCGCTCGCTGGATTGCCCAATGGATGGGCTGCACAAAAAATAGCCGGTAGAAAAGAAAAGCCCGCCGCCGGACTGAACCGGCAGGCGGGCTTTTTCTTGGAGAAATCCGGAAAGGGCAGGGCGCCGCCCCGCCGCTTCCTCAGATGCAGTAGTGCTTGAGCGGCTCGAAGCCGTTGAAGCAGACGGCCGAGTAGGTCGTGGTGTAGGCGCCGGTGGCGTGGATGCGCACGCGGTCGCCCGACTTCAGTCCCATCGGCATCTTGTAGTCGGCGCGCTCATACAGCACGTCAGCGCTGTCGCAGGTCGGACCGGCCAGGATCACCGCCTCGCGGTCGGCGTCGGAGTCGTCGCCCAGCACCTCGATCGGGTACTGAATCGCCTCGTCCATCGTCTCGGCCAGACCGCCGAACTTGCCGATGTCGAGATAGACCCAGCGCTTCGGATCCTCGGCCGACTTGCGCGACACCAGGACCACTTCGCTCTCGATGATGCCGGCGCTGCCGACCATGCCGCGGCCCGGCTCCACGATGGTTTCCGGCAGGTGGTTGCCGAAGTGGGTGCGCAGCGAGTCGAAGATCGCCTGGCCGTAGGCGGTGCATTCCGGCACGTCGGTGCGGTAGCGGGTGGGGAAGCCGCCGCCCAGGTTGATCATGCCCAGGTCGACGCCCAGAACCTCAAGCTCGCGGAACAGCTGCGCCACCTGGAAGATGGCGTGGTCCCACTGCATCAGGTCCTTCTGCTGCGAGCCGACATGGAAGGACACGCCATAGGGCTGCACGTCCATGTCGCGGGCCTTCAGCAGCAGCTCGCGCGCCATCGTCAGGTCGCAGCCGAACTTGCGCGACAGCGGCCATTCGGCGCCTTCGCCCGAGGTCAGGATGCGGCAGAAGACGCGGGCGCCGGGGGCGGCGCGCTCGATCTTCTCCAGCTCCGGCTCGCTGTCGAAGGCGAACAGGCGCACGCCCAGCTCGTAGGCGCGGCGGATGTCGCCTTCCTTCTTGATGGTGTTGCCGAAGGAGATGCGGTCCGGCGTGGCGCCGGCGGCCAGCGCCATCTGGATTTCCGGGACCGAGGCGCAGTCGAAGGCGGAGCCGAGACGGGCCAGCAGGCTGAGGATTTCCGCGGCCGGGTTCGCCTTCACCGCATAGAAGATGCGGGCGTCGGGCAGGGCGTCGTGCAGATCGTTGTAGTTCTGCTCGACGACATCCAGGTCGATGACGAGGCAAGGGGTCTGCGGGCGCTGCTCTTCGAAAAAGCGCGCAATCTTCTGGGTCATCGAGGTCTCCTGGGACGCAAGATGATGGAACGGAACGGGTGAAGTCGGGGGGAACGGAGCGGCCGAGCGGGCCGATCAGCAACTGAAAAAGCTGATCAGGCGCTCAAGCCGCCAATACTGGATTGCCCCGTACAGAAGCCTGTTCTGTCCGTATGGTCCAGGAGCGACAAATTTCGGAGACGGGTGAGCACGCGCCCACCCACAACAACATCAACCATCGTAACCTCCAAGTCGCCGCCTTGTTTAAGGGACGGTCGGGGATCACGCGTTACGTCGTTGCATAACCACATCTCGGAGACGCCGAGGGGCGGGCCAGCGGCACGTGCGCTTGCGAGTTCGCGTTACATAGATCCAACGCGATCGATTTCAAAGTGAAAAATGCCGCGTGCCCCAAAAAAGTGGCAGACCGTTTGGGGGGCAAAAAAACCGGAGTGATTTCATGGGCTTGACTACGGTTCTGACAGTGGAGGAGATCGGGTTGCGGCTGCTGGCCGCTGCCGTGTGCGGCGCGCTGCTCGGGCTCGACCGCGAGATGCGCGGCAAGGCGGCGGGTTTGCGCACGCATACGCTGATATCCATCAGCTGCGCCCTGACGACTCTGGTGGCGCTGGAGTTCTATGTCGGGCTGCATGCCAGCGGCGATGAGCGGCCGAGCGACCCGGTGCGCGTCATCCAGGGCGTGGCCCAGGCGGTCGGCTTCATCAGCGCTGGGGTGATGTTCCGCTCCGGCGACAGCGTGCGCGGGGCCACCACCGCCGCCGTGATCTGGGTGGCGGGCGGGCTGGGCATCGCCTGCGGCGCCGGATACTACCTGCTGGCGGGGATGGCGCTGGGCCTGTGCCTGATGGTGACGATCCTGTTCACCGTCCTGATGGACCGCTTCCCCCAGTTCGGCAAGGAGGATGACGAGGGCCGCAGGGCCGACGACGACCGCAAGGGGCGGGAGCCGCGCCGCGCCGCCCGTCCGCCGGGCCGTGTCAGGCGGATCGCCCGCCCTGCGTCGCGGGGATGACCAGCAGCCGGTGCGCCAGCAGCGCGCCCAGCCCGACCAGACCGATGGCTCCCATCATCGGCAGGGCGCTGCCGTCGTTCATGTGGCCGACGACGATGCCGATGGCGGCGGCGATGGTCATCTGCGCGAATCCCAGCAGGGAGGAGGCGAGCCCGGCCATGGTGGCGTAGGGGCCGACCGCGTTCGCCGTGGCGTTGGGAAGGGTCAGCCCGGTGCCCAGGATGAACAGGAAGACCGGCACGACGATGGCCAGCAGGTGCAGCACCCCGGCCAGCGCCAGCAGCCCGCCCACGACTCCGCCGCCGAGCGACAGCAGCGTGCCGATGCGGATCATGCGGGCGCCGCCCAGCCGCGGCGTCAGCCGTCCGGCCAGGAAGGTCCCCAGCATATAGCCCAGCACCACCGCGCCGAAGCTGGCGCCATACTGCGCCGGGGTCAGGTGCAGCCGGTCGATCAGCACGAAGGACGAGCCCGAGATGAAGGAGAAGATGCCGCTGTAGGAGAAGGCGACCACCAGCACATAGCCGACGAAGCCGCGGTTGCGCAGCAGAAGCAGGTAGTTGGCGGCCAGCTTGCTGGGCCTCAGGGCCTCCTCGTCGCGGTGGGCGTTGGTCTCGCCCAGCATCGACCACACCGCCGCCAGGATGCCGCAGGCGAAGAGGGTCAGCAGAACGAAGTTGGCGCGCCAGCCGAACCATTCCGTCAGCACGCCGCCCAGCATCGGCCCGACCGCGGGGGCAAGCGCCATCGCCATCGACATGTAGGCCAGAACCGTCGCCGCCCGGTCGCGCCCGAAGACGTCGCGCACCACCGCCCGCGCCACCACCGGCCCGCAGCAGGCGCCGAGAGCCTGGAAGAAGCGGGCGGCGATCAGTCCCTCGATGCTGGTGGTCATGGCGCAGACGGCGCTGGCCGCCAGATAGATCGCCACCCCGACAAGCAGGGTGGGGCGCCGGCCGAACCGGTCGGACATCGGGCCATAGACCAGCTGCGACACGGCGAAGCCGATCAGGAAGATCGACAGCGTCATCTGCACTGTGACGACATCGGTGTCGAACACCCGGACCAGCGCCGGCAGCGAGGGCAGATAGAGGTCGGTGGACAGCGGACCGAAGGCGACCAGGGCGGTCAGCAGCATGCGGATCGGCAGGGAATCGGGACGGGGCATAGCAGGGGCGGGCACCGCGGCGGGGAAGCGAGGACGGGGCCGCACTGTATCAGACGAAACCATCTCCGCCAGCGCGGATCTCTGCCCGGCAGACCTGCAGTCCAGCGGGCCCGCTCCATCACTTCGCCGGCAGCACCATGCGGATGCAGCGCGACAGCACGGTGTTGCCGGTCATCTCGCGGTAGTTCTGGATGATGACCGGCTCGGCCGCCCTGCATTGCTCCATGCTGGCGAACTCCAGCGTGGTCGGACCGCCCTGGTTCAGGATGAACAGCAGCATCAGGACCCGTTCCATGCCCCGTCCCCTCGTCAGCCGGCGGCCAGCACCGCGCGGGCGGCGGCGGCATCCTGGACGATCTGCTCCTTCAGCGCGTCGAAGCTGGGGAACTTCATCTCCGGCCGCAGGAAATCCACCATCTGCACCCGCAGATGAAGGTCGTACAGGTCTAGGTCGACGTCGAACAGGTGGGCCTCCAGCCGGGCCACGGTGCCGTCGACGGTGGGGCGGGCGCCGAGATTGGCGACGCCCGGCAGCCAGACGGTCTCGCCGCCGCGGTCGATGCCGGCGCGCACCGCATAGACGCCGAAGGCCGGGCGCAGATACTCGCCCAACTCGATGTTGGCGGTGGGGAAGCCGATGGTGCGGCCGCGCTGGTCGCCATGGACGACGCGCCCCTCGATCTCCCAGGGGTGGCCCAGCACATAGGCTGCCTCGCGCGCGCGGCCGGCCACCAGCGCGTCACGCACGCGGGTGGAGGAATAGACGCCGCCCTCGGCATCGGACACCGGGCCGACCTCGGTCACGCCGAAGCCCTGGGCGCGGCCGGCGCGCAGCAGGAAGGCCGGATCGCCCGACCGCTTGTGGCCGAACAGGAAATCATAGCCGCAGACGACATGCCGGACGCCCAGCCCGCCGACCAGGATCTCGTCGACGAAGGCCTGCGCGGTCTTGTGGCGGAAGCTGTCGTCGAAATGGCAGACGATCAGCTGGTCGACGCCCAGCGCCTCGATATGCCGGGTCTTGACGCGGAAGGGCGTCAGCCGGAAGGGCGGGTCGTCGGGACGGAAGACGCTGCGCGGGTGCGGTTCGAAGGTGACGACGGCCGATGGAACGCCCATCTCCGCGGCCAGGCGCTGGGCGGTGCCGATGACCGTCTGATGCCCGCGGTGCACGCCGTCGAAATTGCCGAGCGCCACGACGGCGCCCCGCTCTTCGGCCGGCAGGTCGGCGGTGTGTCTGTACAGTCGCATGCGCGCCCCGGTGCTGTGGGCGGACCCCGGCGGGCCCGCTTGCTCGGGCGTCTATATAGACCGACGCCGGCGCGGGGTAAACGCGCCGGCGCTGTCCTGTCGCCCGAAGGCAACGGTCAGGCGTCGAAAAATCAGCCGCGGGACGGGACCATCAGCAGCGCTTCGCCTTCGACCACCACGGTGTCGCCGACGGTGCAGACGGTCTTGATGACGCAGCGGCGCTTTTCCGGGATCAGCTCGGTGACGGTGGCGCGGGCGGTCACGGTGTCGCCGGCGCGGACCGGCGCCTTGAACTTCAGCGTCTGGCTCATGTAGATGCAGCCCGGCCCCGGCAGCTTGGTGCCCAGCACGGCCGAGATGAAGCCGACCGTCAGCATGCCGTGGGCGATGCGGCCCTGGAACATGGTGGTGGCGGCATATTCCTGGTTGATGTGGACCGGGTTGGTGTCGCCGGAAATGCCTGCGAACAGGACGATGTCGGCTTCCGTCACCGTCTTGGCGAAGCTTGCCGTCATGCCGACGGACAGGTCTTCGATGCAGTAGCCTTCGGTATCCTTGCGGACCTGACGCACGTCGTCCATCGCAGCAATTCCTCTTTCTCTCGGTGCCTGTTCCGGCGTCTGACGCACTGGCGCCGCGCCGTTCGCTGCAATGCGTCATGTGCGCCGCAGCGATGGGAATGGCACCACGTCTCCTCCAAAAATGCAAAAAAATCTCTAACGTTCCGCACAAGACCGCGGACAAGGCGGCCGCCCCACGCGGCAGGCTTCGCCGCAATGCAAGAGCACACCTCATGTCCGGATTACTTCGCAATGAAGGTATTGCGCCGGAAGCGACGCCCGATCAACAACTTATCGGACAAGACGCGCGGCTTCCGCCCTTGGCGCAGGCGTTGGCGCGACTTTCTGCCGCCGCACCGCGCCGCGGTGGAAAAGTCCGTTTCCTTTCAACCGATTGACTGTTCGGTGACCATTTGTTCGGCAGCGCAATAATTGCCGGCGGACGGGCGCGGCGAATCGGAGGGCCGACTTCGCCGCGCCGCAACATTACTTGCCCGATCCGGACTGCGACACCGTGTCGCTGCCGGTGCCGCCGCTGTTGCCGCTGCTTCCCTGGCCGCGGCCTTCGCGGTCCGCGACCTGCCGGTCGGGAGTGAGCTGCTCGACCTTCTCCTCCACCTTGTCGCGGGCGGTGTCGGTCGGCTGCTCCGACGGCTTGACCTCCACTGTCACCGGGGCGGTCCCGTCCTCGATCATGTCCAGCTTCCTGGCGGCGGAGCGCGACAGGTCGATCACCCGGCCGTCGACATAGGGGCCGCGGTCGTTGACGATGACGTCGACGCTCTTGCCGTTCTCCTCGTTCGTGACCGTGGCCTTGGCGCCGAGCGGCAGCGTGCGCGACGCCGCGGTCGGCTTGTTCTGGTTCATCGGCTCGCCACTGGCGGTGGTGCGGCCGTGGAACTTCTGGCTGTAGAAGGATGCTTCCCCCTTGTGGACGAGAATGTCCTCGCCATCCTCTTGCTGCTCCACCCGCACGGGCGGAACCTTGGCCTTTTCGTTCGCCAGCACCGGGACGGCAGTCCCGCTCAAGGCGGTGGCGGCAAGCGCCAGGACTATGGTTCGCATTGTCTTCATCGGTACACCTCCAACGGCGCACCAACACCCTCCAAGGAAAAGAGTTCCATTGCGGATCATCACCAAGTTCTCATTGCTATTTCCGGTTTCGAACGTCTTGATGAATTCGGGCAGCCCGTCCGCGGGGTCGCTCTTCCAGTCTGCAGCACAACGTTCAAGGGAGAAAACATGGCCGACGATTCCGCTTGGACTGCATCGGGGCCCATGACGGACCTGCGGCATGTGGAGATGCGGTCCGTCGCGATGGCCGACGGGGTGCTGCTGCGCGTCGCGGTCTGGCCCATGCCGGAGCGGGCGCGCGGCACGGCGCTGGTGCTGACCGGCCGCGCCGAGTTCATCGAGAAATATGCGGAGACCGCAGGCGCGCTGACCGCCCGCGGCTTCCGCGTGGTGGCGGTCGACTGGCGCAACCAGGGCCTGTCCGACCGGCCGCTGGCCAACCGGCAGATCCACCACCTGACGGATTTCGCGCTGTTGGTCGACGACCTCGACTGCGTTTACCGGCAGGTCGCGGCCCCGGTCGCGGCGGAGACCGGCGGGCCGCTGATCCTGCTGGCGCACTCCATGGGCGGCCTCGTGGCGACGCTGGCGCTGGCCCGCCATGCCGGCGACGATCCCGGCCGCTATGCCGCCGTGCTGCTGGCGGCGCCGATGTACGCCATCCACACCGGGCCACTGCCGCGCCGGCTGGCGCGGGCGCTGGCCACGCTGGGGCTCGCCTGCGGCTGCGGGGCCCGCTATGCGCTGTGGCAGGGCGATTACGACCCGGCGGAGGGCGTCTTCCGGCCGGACAACAAGATCACCGCCGATCCCCGGCGCTACGCCGCCTTCCACGCCCCCTATGCCGAGCGGCCGGAACTGCGCGTCGGCGGGGTCAGCTTCGCCTGGGTGGCCGCGGCGCTGGATGCGGAGGATGCGCTGCTCCATGGCGGCCTGCCGCTGGAACGGGTGCGCACGCCGGTCCTGCTGCTGAGCGCGCCCGACGACCGGGTGGTGCGGGCGGAGCTTCACCGGACGGTGGCCGCCCGGCTCGGCAACGCCCATCTTGTCGAGTATCCCGACGCGAAGCACGAGCTGCTGATGGAGTGCGACGCCATCCGCGACCGGGTGTGGGCGGACATCGACGCCTTCCTCGACAGGACCCTCGATGACGGGACCGTCCACAAGACACTTGCGCCGTCCGGTGGCTCTGTCGTCGGATAGGCGCCTTCAGGACCAGAGGTGCCCCTCAGCATGACCGATTTCTGGACGGCGTCCGGTTTCCACCTGTTGACCCGCGATGCCGACAACCATCTGGCGGTGACGCCCGATTTCCTGCGCGCCTATCTGCTGCGGCCCGAGATGCGCCCGCCGGAGGAGGCCTGCGACGCCGAGCGCACGCTTCACGCCGCCTTGCTGGACGATCCGGCGCGGACGGTGCCCGCCCCGCTGCTCGACGCCATCACCGATCCGGATGCGCGCGAGAATTTCCAGGTCTGGCTGGCCTTCCGCGACCGGCTGCTGGCGGCGGGAACCCTGGAAGGCTGCTACATCCGCCTGTTCCGCGAGGGCGCCCGCGGCGTGCCCAGCCTGTTCATCGACCAGCTGGCCCATGCCATCCTGCGCGGCATCCTGGATGAGACGCCGTCCGGCCTGCGCGCGCGGGCGGGGGAGCTGTTCTTCCGCGAGCAGACGGTGTCGGTCGCCGACGGCCGCGTCCGCGTCGCCGATGCCGAGACGGTGGAGACCATGGCGTCGTCGGGCGGCTTCGGCTCTCTCGGCCGTCTGGTGGTGGAGGCCGGCACCGCGCCCCGCAGCGTCGATCTGGACATCCTTGACGAGACCAACCACCCGCTCTACTGGGGCCGCGACGCCCGGCACGACACGGTGCTGGACATCACCTTCGCCGCGGCCGGGCTGGACGCGCTGGCCCGCGTGCTGGAGGCCTGGGTGGCGCATTTCCTGGGCGTGACGGTCAGCATCCAGCCGGTGCAGAATATCCGCGACGACCGCTGGGTCTGGCATGTCGGGCTCGACAGCGCGGCGACCGCGATCCTCAACGACCTCTATAACGGGGTGGAGGTGGGGGAGGACCGGCTGGCCCGCATCCTCGCGCTGTTCCGCCTGGACTTCGCCGACCCCGCCGCCATGCGCCAGGACCTTGCCGGCCGGCCGGTCTATCTGGGGCTGGCGATGACGGAAGGGCGGCGGCTGAAGCTGAAGCCGCAGAATTTGCTGGTGAATCTGCCGTTGGCGTCGGTGGCGTGAGGGGAGGCGTCAGACCCCCACCCCAACCCTCCCCGCTGAGCGGGGAGGGGGACAGGACCTTTGCGGGAGTGCAGCGGAGTTCCCTCCCCGCCCAGCGGGGGAGGGTCAGGGTGGGGGCAATCGAAGCCGACACCTCACCCCCCAACACCGCCCCCACCGGCTTCAGCGGCTCGTGCGCGTCGAACAGGATCTTCAGGATCGCCAGGATCGGCACGGCAAGCAGGGCGCCGGGGATGCCCCACAGCCAACCCCAGAACAGGATCGACACGAACACCGCGATGGGGTTCAGCGACAGCCGCCGGCCGACGATCATCGGCGTCAGGAAGTTGCCCTCGATCGTGGTCAGCGCCACGAAGGACAGGGGCGGCAGCAGGATGGTGCCGAGACCGTCGAAGGTCAGGACCGACACCAGGAACAGGACGCCGGTCATCACCGCCGGTCCGATGAAGGGAATGTAGTTGGCCACCGCCACCAGAACCCCCCACAGGGCTGGGTTGGGCAGCCCCCAAAGCCACATGACCAGACCGGTGGCGATCCCCAGCACCACGTTGATGACGGTGATGGTCAGCAGATAGGCGGCGATGTTCTGCTGCAGCGTCGCCGCAACCATGGCGTAATGCACGCGGTCGTCGACGTTGCGCATGGTGCCGATCAGCGCCTCCAGCGAATGGCGGCCTCTCGCCAGGAAGAAATACAGCAGGACCTGCAGGATCACGACATTGACGATCACCGCTTCGACCTGACTGATCGCCTGTTCCATCAGCGACGGACCGCGCAGCACCACCTCGCGCACCGGCCCGGCCTCGTTGCCGGTCTCCTTGGCGATCTGCTCGATCTGGCGCGAGGCTTCGCGGGCGCGTTCGATGCCGGCGCGGATGTCGCCCAGCTTGAATTCCAGCTCGTGCAGGACGCGCGGCATGCGGTTGACCCATTCCGCCGCCGGGGCCGACAGGGTGTAGACCGCCAGCAGCACGCTGCCGAACAGGGTGATGACCATGATGGCGGCGCCGATCCCCTCCGGAATGCCGAGCCGGTAGAGCGCGCGCACCAGCGGCCGCAGCAGGAAGCTGAGGATCAGCGCCAGCATGATCGGCAGCAGGACTTCGCGTCCGAAATACAGCGCGAACAGCACGGCGATCACGAACAGGCCGACGGCGGCGATGGCCAACGGGTCGCGGCGGTTGCCGGGCGGGGGCAGGGGCTCGGTCACCGGCTCCGGCGTTCCGGGAAGCGGGGCCTCGGGCGCGGGTGGAAGCGCAGGGGAAGTCGAGGCGAGCGGGCTGCGGTCTGTCATCGCGGTTGCCGGACCTCCGGAGGACGGCGCTTGACGGTGGCGCCGGCTCCTCCGATCTAGGGGAGTGTTTTGCCGGGCCGCGCCTCCTGCGGTCCCCCCGTCCTTGCCGGAGACCCAGTCGCGATGCGCAGCCCGTTTCCCCTGATGAACGTTTCCGCCGGCCTTTTGGTTCTGGGCCTGCTGACCGCCGGGCTCACGCTCCGTTCCGCGGCGGCGGACGAGGTGGTCGGCCGCTTTTCCAACGACTGGACCGGCAACGGGCTGCAGGTGCAGGCGATCGAGGATCCCAAGGTGAAGGGCGTCACCTGCCATCTGGTCGATTTCGACCGCAGCCTGATCGACCGGCTGAGCAAGGGCAACTGGTTCGAGGACCCGTCCAATGCCTCCATCGCCTGCCGCCAGACCGGGCCGGTCACCGTCGACGACATCGAGCTGTCGCAGAAGGGGGAGGAGGTTTTCTCCGAACGGAAAAGCCTGATCTTCAAGTCGATCGCCATCCGCCGCATCTACGACCGGCCGAACGACACGCTGGTTTATGTGGTGTACAGCCGGCAGGTGAAGGACGCATCCGCCAAGATGTCGATATCGACCGTGCCCCTGTTCAGCGCCAACGCGACCTGGACGAAGGGCAAGCCGGCGGCGAAGTGAGGGTGCGGGCTGCCTGCGGGGTGCTGATCCAGGGGCAGGATTTACACGGATGTCACGGATTTAGGCACGGATTACACGGATGTGGAGTTGCCAGTGCGCTCGCTTTCCAGGGAAGCCCGAGCTTTGCCAAGATCAGAAGAAATCCGTGTAATCCGTGCCTAAATCCGCGAAATCCGTGTCAAATTCGTCCTCATACTCACGGACGCAGCAAGGATCGCATCACCTCACCCGACGATCCGCCCCAGCCGCACCGCCGTCTGGCCGGCCTTCACCCGGCGGGCGGGCATGATGAGGACGCAGTCGTCGTAGGGGGTCAGGATGGCGCGGCCGTCGTCCCAGCCGATGACGGTGCCGGCGCGGCCGATCACCTCCATCCCGACGAAGGGGGCGGTGAAGCGGAAGCGCTCGCTCGACGCGGTGACCGCCTCGGTGACCTCGACCACCCGCTGCGGATCGGTGCGCGGGCGCAGGCGGGGACCGTTGGCCGGCAGTTCGATCATCTCAAGGCCGAGCAGCAGGCGCAGGCAGCTTTCCAGCGCGACCGTCGCGGTCTCGGTCCGCCAATGCTGGCCGCATTCGACCAGAATCGCGGTGCGCGACCCCTCCGGCTCGGCGAAGCCGCCGTAGTCGATCAGCCGCTTTCCACCGGCATGCCCACCATCCGCCACCACCCAGGCCGGATAGCCGAGCCCGAGCGCCAGATCGCGCCCGCGGCTTGTCCGGCCGCACAGGGTCAGCGGCGCGGTGTCCGCGGTCATCGAATGAAGGTCGAGCAGCAGGTCCGCCGACTCGTAGACCGGACGCAGGGCGCGGGCGCGGCGCAGCTCCAGGCTGTCGCGCCTGCCGTCGAGATGGTCGGGCGACCACAGCCGGTTGAAATCCTCGTCCAGATAGCGCGAGGCGTAGGGGTTCTGGCGGTCGAAGGTGGCGTAGGCGGCGGTGTTGGCGAAGACGAAGGTCAGCCGCCCGCGCGCCGGCCGCAGGCCCATCCGCAGCAGCGCGTCCAGGGCGATGGCGCCGCAGAGCTCGTTGCCGTGGACGAGCGCGTTCAGCACCACATGCGGCCCCGGCTCTTCCGCCGACAGGCTGGTGACATGGTCGATGCCGGTGTTGCCGCGCCGGTAGGGCGCGATGTCCGGCGGCGTGAGTTCGACGGGAGCGAAGAGGGGGTCGGTCAAGCGGCAGGCTCGCCAGCGGTGGGGCGCTCCGCTCAGTATGGCGAAGCATGTGACCCCGCGCCAGTCCGGCCCGGTCGGGCGCCGTGGTTTTTTCGGCTGATGTCATGCAGGCATTGTTGCGGCGGCATGGCAGCATCATGACGAATTGCCGTCGACTGTGGGTTGACGCTTGGGTTATAGGATCTGCCGGATCCATGCTGATGGGATCCGCAGGATCCATAAGGGCGGCGGTCGAGCTTGCGGTTAACACTGTCTTGGCGTCTGGGCGGGGCCGGTCGATGAGCTTCGTGATCGATGACGTTCTGGTCCGCAACGACCCGGTCGGCCACCGCCTCCCGGTTCTGTTCGATTCGCCGCACAGCGGCAGCGTCTATCCCGCCGATTTCCGCGTGGTCTGCCCGCATCCCCTGCTGCGCCAGGGCGAGGACACCCATGTGGAGGAGCTGTTCGCGACGGCCCCCGACCATGGTGCCACCCTGTTGTGCGCGCTGTTCCCCCGCACCTGCATCGACGTGAACCGCGCGGTGGACGATATCGACCCGGCGCTGATCGACGGCGACTGGCCGGTGCCGCTGCGCCCGACCCCGCGCAGCACCCTGGGTATGGGGCTGATCCGCAGCATGCTGCGGCCGGGCGTGCCGCTCTATGACGGGAAGCTGCCGGCCTCGGTGGTGGCCGAGCGCATCGACCGCTACTACCGTCCCTACCATGCACAGATGCGGATGGCGCTGGACGGGTTGGCGGAGCGGTTCGGCGCGGTCTGGCACGTCAACTGCCACTCCATGCCATCGTCGCTGCGTCCGGACGGGCGCGATCCGCTGGCGGCGGACTTCGTGATCGGCGACCGCGACGGCTCCACCAGCGAGCCGGGCTTCGTCCATCTGGTGGCGCAGACCCTGCGCGGCTTCGGTTACCGCGTGGCGATCAACGATCCGTACAAGGGGGTGGAACTGCTGGCGCGCTACGGCGATCCGGCGCGCGGTCGCCATTCGATCCAGCTGGAGATCAACCGGCGCCTCTACATGAACGAGGAGACGCTGGAACGCCACGACGGCTTCACCCGGCTGAAGGGCGACATAGACCTGCTGATCGGCCGAATCGCCGATTATGCCGGCCAGCGCATCCTGCGCCGCGCAGCGGAATAGGCGGCCCGCCGCCGGTACCGTTCGGGCGGCGGGTCCGCGGGGCGCTAGGCTGTTTCCCGATCAGGCCTGCGTCACCTGTTTGCGCGCGAGGTCCAGGAAATGGGCCATCTGCTTTTCCACCCGATGGTCGGAGATATCGACCCCGCGGGCGTGCAGGTCGGCGCACAGCTTGTCCCGGATGTCGTGCGGGCCGAGGGTGGCGATGTCGGTGTCCACGATCTCGCGGGCGTAGGCTTCCGCCTCCGCCCCTGTCAGCCCCATCAGGTCGGCGGCCCATTCGCCGGCCAGCCGGTCGCGCCGCGCGCGGATGCGGAAGAGCAGGTCCTCGTCGTGTTGGAACTTGGACTCGAAGGCCTTTTCGCGGTCGTCGAAGGTCGTCATGATGACCTGCGCTCCTTTATTGGTTTCACTCCCATTGCCTAAGATTATATAGCCGGGAGACGGTCGCCGTCACCGTTCCGCCGCGTCGCAGCCACGGATATTCCGCGGCGTTTCATACGGATTGACAGCGCTTCCCGTTCCTCTCCCACGACCAGACGCAACAGCAGACAGGGCAAGGCATGTGCAGCGTGATTCTCCTGCGGCGACCCGACGCAATCTGGCCGCTGGTCGTCGCCGGGAACCGTGACGAGATGGCAGGGCGCCCCTGGCTGCCGCCGGCCCGCCATTGGCCCGACCGGCCCAACGTGGTCGCCGGGCTGGACGAGCTGGCCGGCGGCTCCTGGATGGGGCTGAACGATGAGGGGGTGGTGGCGGTGATCCTCAACCGCTTCGGCACGCTGGGGCCGGAGGCCGGCAAGCGGTCGCGCGGGGAGCTGGTGCTGGACGCGCTCGACCATGCCGACGCCGCCGATGCGGCGCGCAGCTTCGCCCATCTCGACATCCGCGCCTACCGCCCTTTCAATCTGGTGATCGCCGACAACCGCGACGCCTTTCTGGTCGTCCACCGCGGCGCCAACCCGCGCCACCGGCCGGAGGTGTCGTCGATCCCCGCCGGCGTCCACATGCTGACCGCTTTCGAACTGGACGACCCGCAGGACCCGCGCACCGCCTTCTACCGCCCGCTGTTCGAACATGCCGCGCCGCCGGCCGTGGATGCGCCCGACGCGGAGTCCTTCGCCTGGGGCGGGTGGCCGGAGCTGATGGGCAGCCGCATCTGGGAGGGCACGCCGGACGAGCGCGGCGCCATGGACTTCCTGCTTCCCAGCGGCTTCGGCACCTCGTCCAGTTCGCTGCTCGCTGTGCCGCGGGTGGAGCGGCCGGACCTGAACCCCATCTGGCACTTCGCCCCCGGCCGCCCGCACGCGGTGGGCTATGTGCCAGTGGAGTTCGGGTAAAACCAGGCGCTTTCGCTGCACCCTCTGGGCTTCGCCGGAAGAAGCTTACGCGAGTCCCAGTGCCTGCAGTGTTTCGTGGTCGGCGGCACCGCTCGGATCCAGGCCCTTCTGCTGTTGAAAGTTGGTCAAAGCCAGCTTGGTATTCGGTCCGAAATCACCGTCGATCACACCCGGATCGAATCCGGCGGCCTTCAACTTGCGTTGAAGGTCTCTGACATCGGGGCCTCGGTCGCCCGACGACAGTGTCAATGCACCGGCATGCGAGTTGCCCGACAGGGTCCCATCCGCGACCCAGGAGCGGATCAGTTCATCCGACACTTCGAAATGCATGCCGTCTTCGGTGCGGAACCCGGCGCCCCAGAACCAGCCATGCCGGTTGAAATATGTGGCGAGCAAGGTAAGTCCGTACTGAACCTCGTTGTCTCCGCGCGGGTCCAGCTTGCCGTTGATCTTTATGTCGATCGCCGTGCCCCAGGAGTGGTTGGAAATCGAGGAGGTCGATCCGCGGACATAGCGGCAACACAGCATGCCCGCGGTGCCCAGGGCATTGTAAAGCAAAACATTGTCCGATTTGACGTCCTGCATTATTCTCTGAAGTGATTCCACTGCGGGACGCAGGCCGGTGACGCTAAAGGGGCCGACATCGATAGAACTTATGATCAGCTGTTTCAGTGTTGGATTTGTAACCGGCTGGCAGTCTTGATTGAATGTCTGGCGCGGCTCACCAAACACTTTAAGCATTGTCGACTGCCGGGCGGGCGAGACGCCATGGTTAAAGTTCTTTATGGAGTTCAGTGGGAATTCATCTGCAAGCGAGCTCATGGCACCCTCCAGATTGTTACGCGACCACGCTCTGCTTGTAATTCGGGTGTGTCAATGTGCGGCTTGACCATAAAGGGTGTAAGCGAGAGATCGTAACCCCGAAGCGTGCATCTTCTCGCCCCCGAGATCTCCCGGTGGGGGAGGCTGTACTCTTTGCCCGCCATGTCCTCTCGCCGCTCCTCCCGTGCCAACCCCCGTCGTTGTGTTCGTGCACCCGGCTTGCTATATCACTCAGGCACATTCCTGGGCCGGCAAGCTCGCTTGACCGGTCCTTACGTATTTGGACGAAGACGCGATGACACGACGCCGGCGCATCTACGAAGGCAAGGCCAAGGTTCTCTTCGAAGGGCCGGAGCCGGGCACCCTGGTGCAGTACTTCAAGGACGACGCCACTGCCTTCAACAACCAGAAGAAGGGCGTCATCACCGGCAAGGGGGTGCTGAACAACCGCATCTCCGAGTATCTGATGAGCCGTCTGTCCGAGATCGGCGTGCCCACGCACTTCATGCGCCGCCTGAACATGCGCGAGCAGCTGGTGCGCGAGGTGGAGATCATCCCGATCGAGGTCGTGGTGCGCAACGTCGCCGCCGGCAGCCTGTCGCGCCGTTTCGGTATTCCCGAAGGCACGCCGCTGCCGCGTTCCATCATCGAGTACTATTACAAGTCGGACGAGCTGGGCGACCCGATGGTCTCGGAAGAGCACATCACCGCCTTCGGCTGGGCGGCTCCCCAGGATCTCGACGACATGGTCGCGCTGTCCTTGCGTGTGAACGACTATCTGTCCGGCCTCTTCCTCGGCATCGGGCTCAAGCTGGTGGACTTCAAGCTGGAGTTCGGCCGGCTGTGGGAGAACGAGGAGATGCGGATCGTTCTGGCGGACGAGATCAGCCCCGACAACTGCCGGCTGTGGGACGTCAAGACCAACGAGAAGCTGGACAAGGACCGGTTCCGCCAGGATCTGGGCCGTGTCGAGGAAGCCTATCAGGAGGTCGCGCGGCGCCTTGGCATCCTGCCGGAAGGCGGGCCGAGCGACGTCAAGGGCCCCAAGACGATCCAGTGACCGCCATCCAACACCCACCCCTCCACCCAACACCGTAAAGCGAGCGGACATCCGATGAAGGCCAAGGTTCACGTCACCCTCAAGCGCGGCGTTCTCGACCCCCAGGGCAAGGCCATTGCGCACGCGCTGCACACGCTGGGCTTCGACGGCGTCGAGGACGTCCGCGCCGGCAAGGTGATCGAGCTGCAGCTCAAGAGCACCGACGAGGCGACCGCCCGCAAAGAGGTCGAGGCGATGTGCAGCAAGCTGCTCGCCAACACCGTGATCGAGGACTACGCCATCGAGCTGGTGGCCTGAGCCACCGGTTCCGGGACGTGGAGCGCGGCCGATGAGCGTCGAGCATGAACGCTGAGCATCTGGCCGCGCTCGACCCCATTTTCGCCGAATGCCTGCGCGTCGGCGGTCCGGTGATCCGCGACTTCAGCCGGCCGACCGGCTTCGTCGGCCTGCTGCGCATGGTGATGGAGCAGCAGCTCTCCACCAAGGTCGCGCTGGCGCTGTGGGCCAAGCTGCAGGACCGAATGGGCGGCGAGGTCACTCCCGACGCCATTTTGGCGCTGGACGACGACACCCTGCGCGCCTGCGGCTTCTCCCGCCAGAAGATCGGCTACGCCCGCGGCCTCGCCGAGGCGGTGGCGAGCGGCCGGCTCGATTTCGACATCATCCAAGATTTGCCCGACGAGGAGGCGATCGCCCAGCTCGTCGCGCTGAAGGGCATCGGCCGCTGGAGTGCCGAGGTCTATCTGATGACCACGCTCGACCGGCCGGACATCTGGCCCATCGGCGATCTGGCGATCCAACTGGGCGTCCAGCGGCTGAAGGGCTGGGCCGACAAGCCGACGGCGAAACAGCTGATCGAGGTGGCCGAGCCCTGGCGGCCCTACCGCTCGCTGGCGGCGCGGCTGGTCTGGCACCATTACGTGGCATTGCAGGAGCAGGCGAGGGCGGCGAAGCTGTCGAAGAATGCCCCCTCCCTAACCCTCCCCGCTGACGCGGGAGAGGGAACTGCCGCTGCACTCCCGCAAAGCTCCTGCCCCCTCCACCGCGCTAGCGGGGAGGGATGGGGAGGGGGCCTCCGAGCAACCAGTCACCCCACCAGCACCGGCAACCGCCACCCCGCAAGCGTGATCTCCACCGGCAGCCGCGCCAGCACGTCGCCGTCGCCCTGCACCGCGTCGGCGAACAGCCCGTCGCCCGCAGGCCCTTCGATCCGCACGCGCTTCGCCGTTACCACGCGATACTCCGGGAACCGCGTCAGCCGTCCCGCGGTGACGCCCCAGACATAGCGCAGCGCGTTCAGCCGCCCGCCCCGCGGGAACAGGCAGACATGAAGCTCCGGCTCCGTCAGCCGTGCGTCGGGCGCGCAGATGAAGCGGCCGCCGTAGAAATGCCCCTTGGCGACGATGACCGACGCCACGTCCTGCGGCTCCCCCCAGTTCTCGCCGTCGTCCAGCGTCACCCGATAGCGGTGGTCCGGCCGGGTCGCCAGCTGCACCAGCGTTTCCGCCACATAGGCGCCCTTGCCGATCAGCCGCTTCACCCGCGGGTCGACCCCCTCCACCACCCGCGCGTCCAGCCCGACCCCGGCCATCAGCGAGAACACCCGCCCGTTCGCCAGTGCCGGCCAGATCATCGTCCGCCGCCCGCCGGCAATCGCCGCGGCGATGCGTTCCGCATCCATGGACAGCCCCAGCTCGGCGGCCAGCACATTGGCGGTGCCCATCGGCACGATGCCGAGCGGCAGCGGCCGGCCCGCCGCGGCGTGGACCGCCAGCCCGTTGATGACCTCGTTGATGGTGCCGTCGCCGCCGGCCGCCACCACCGCGTCGACCTCGGCGGGATCGGCCCTGCGGGCGAAGTCCTCCGCGTCGCCGCGCTTGCTCGTCGGCCTGACGGCGACGCTCAGCCCGCGCGCCTCCAGCCGCGAGACCACGGCGCGCAGCCGCCGCGCCCGCCGCCCGCCCGCCGTCGGGTTGTGGATCACCAGCAGCCGCCGGACCTTGATCGCCGCATCGTCTCCGCCGCCCGCAGCAACCGCCGGGCTCTCGTCCATCAGCACCGTGTCGCGCACCGATTCGCTCTCCCTGACCGGCGCACGGGGCGCCTTCTGTTGCAGAACCATGAAGGGCAGGCGGCGGTTCCGTTGCAGTAAAACTGCAGCGTCATGACGATTGCCCAAATCACTGTGGCGAATAGGTGCGGGCGTTCCAAATCATTGTCAAGGTGTGCTGCTTTCCTTTATACGGCAGTTGTCTTGATGGCCACCGGCCATGGCGACGACGGAGCGGATGATGGACGCCGTCCCAGCGGTCAAGCGCTACCGCAGCATTTGGATATCCGACGTTCATCTGGGAACGCGCGGCTGTCAGGCGGAGCTGCTTCTCGATTTCCTGAAGCACACCGAATCGGATCACCTGTTCCTGGTCGGCGACATCGTCGACGGCTGGCGGCTGAAGAAGAGCTGGTACTGGCCACAGGCGCACAACGACGTGGTGCAGAAGATCATGCGCCGCGCCCGCAAGGGGGTGCAGGTCTATTACATTCCCGGCAACCACGACGAGGCGGCGCGCGACTATGTCGGCCTGCAATTCGGCGGCGTGCATGTGGTCGACGAATGGGTCCACACCACCGCCGACGGCCGGCGCCTGCTGATCACCCACGGAGACAAGTTCGACGCCGTGGTGCGCTATGCCAAGTGGCTGGCCCTGCTGGGCGACCACGCCTACGTCACGCTGCTGCACGTCAACACCCTGTTCAACTGGGTGCGCCGCAGGCTGGGCTTCAATTATTGGTCGCTGTCGGCCTACCTGAAGCACAAGGCCAAGACCGCGGTCGAGTTCATCGGCAAGTACGAAGAGGCGCTGGGCGACGAGGCCCGCCGCCGCAATGTCGACGGCGTCGTCTGCGGCCACATCCACACCGCCGAGATGCGCGATATCGAAGGAATCCTCTATTGCAACGACGGCGATTGGGTCGAGTCCTGCACCGCCTTGGTGGAGCACGACAGCGGCGTGCTGGAGATCATCCATTGGGCGGAGGTCATGGCGCGGCGGCTTCCCGCCCCCGGTCCCAGTGCGGGCAAGATTCCGGCGAAGGAACGGGAAGCGGCGTGAACATCCTGATCGTCAGCGACGCCTGGCACCCGCAGGTGAACGGCGTCGTGCGCACCATCGGCACCGTGCGGGCCGAGTTGGAGGCGATGGGCCACAGCGTCGAGGTGATCGGCCCCGACCGCTTCCGCACCCTGCCGATGCCGACATATCCGGAGATCCGCTTGGCGGTGGGGGCGAAGCGCCGGCTGTGGGCGATGATCGACGGCATGCGGCCCGACTGCATCCACATCGCCACCGAAGGGCCGCTGGGCTTCGCCGCGCGGGCCTATTGCCTGAAGAATGGCAAGCCCTTCACCACCGCCTACCACACGCGCTTCCCCGAATATGTCCGCGACCGCGCGCCGATCCCGCTGGCGCTGTCCTATGCGGTGGTGCGCCGCTTCCACAAGCCGTCCTCGGCGGTGATGGTGGCGACCCAGACCATCGAGGACGCGCTGAAGGGCCGCGGCTTCACCAACATCCGCCGTTGGACCCGCGGGGTCGATACCGAGCTGTTCCGGCCCCGCGGCAAGGATTTCCTCGATCTGCCGCGGCCGGTGTCGATGTATGTCGGCCGCGTCGCGGTGGAAAAGAACCTGGAGGATTTCCTGCGCCTCGACCTGCCCGGCACCAAGGTGGTGGTCGGCGACGGCCCGGCGCGGGAAGAGCTGCAGCGCAAGTATCCCGGCGTACACTGGGTCGGCGCCAAGCATGGCGAGGAGCTGGCGAAGCATTACGCCGCCGCCGACGTCTTCGTCTTCCCGTCGCGCACCGACACCTTTGGGCTGGTCCTGCTGGAGGCGCTGGCGTCGGGCGTGCCGGTGGCGGCCTACCCGGTGCCGGGACCGCTGGACGTGGTCGACGGCTCCGGCGCCGGCTGCCTGGACGAGGATCTGAAGCGGGCGGTCGAAGGGGCGCTGGCGATCCCCGGCGAGCGGTGCCGTGACTATGCGCTGGGCTATTCCTGGCGCCGCTCGGCCGAACAGTTCCTGTCCAACCTGCGGCCCTTCACGTAACGGCCTCAGGTCAGCGGGGGCGGCGCTTCCCGGTGCCGCCCCCCGCCATTCGCCTTGATCCGCTGGCGCAGCAGCAGGCGCGTCCGCGTCCGCGCGTCGTCCACCATCGGCACGATCGCCAGCAGCACCAGGAACCCGGCCAGCGGTACCGTCGTGACATAGCCCACATATTTGAACCCGGCGGCCCCGATCACCCCGCCCAGGCAGAAGGCGCCGAGCAGGGCCAGCAGCAGACCCAGCCGCGGCCAGTTGGTGCGCACCGGCTGGTAGCGCGCCGATTCGGTGCCGAGATTGATGTAGACCAGCTTGCCCAGCTCGATCCCGATGTCGGTGACGATGCCGGTCATGTGGGTGGTGCGGATCTCCGCATTGGAGATCTTGGTCACGATGGCGTTCTGCAGCCCCATGATGAAGCACAGCAGCAGAACCGTCACCGGCACGAACAGCGCCCGATGATCGTCCAGGCTGTTGCCCAGCAGCCCGAAGCCAAGCAGCAGCAGCGCCTCCCAGAACAGCGGGTAGGCATAGGCGCTGTGCATCCGGTTGTGCCGCCCCCAATTGATCAGGATCGTCGAATAGGCCGCTCCCGACACGAAGGCCGCCACCGACGCCATGCCCGCCGCCACCGCCACGAGGTTGCCCAGCACCAGATTGTCGGCGATGGACGAGACGATGCCGGTCATGTGCGAGGTGTATTGCAGCACCGCCAGCAGCCCGCCCGCGTTGATCGCCCCGGCGACAAAGGCGAGCGACACGCCGAGATGGACATTCGCCCGTCTGGTTCGCTTGCTCTCAGAAAGCGTGCGCAGATATGAGACCGGCATGCGGCACCGCGAGGCGGGGGATTTCGATCAGGATAGCGGACGGATGGGGCAGGGGACAATGCGACGGGTTGGGCCTTCCCGCCTCTCGGAACCATCCCCTTGGCGACGGTCGCGTGCCATGGTTCCATTCCGGCTCCCCGACATCCCTGCGAGGTCTCCGCCCATGAGCCCCGAATTCCTCATCACCTCCCTGATCGTCGTCGCCTCGCCCGGCACCGGCGTGCTGCTCACCCTGGCGGCGGGCTTGTCGCAGGGCGCGCGTGCCAGTGCCGTCACGGCGTTCGGCTGTACGCTGGGGATCGTGCCGCACATGGCGGCGGCCGTGCTGGGGCTGGCGGCGCTGCTGCACACCAGTGCCGTGGCGTTCCAGGGGCTGAAGATCCTGGGCGTGCTTTATCTGCTCTACATGGCCTGGGCGACGCTGAAGGAGCAGGGGGCGCTCAGCGTCCGGACGGAGACGGCGCGACTTCCCGCCGGGCGGATGATCCTGCGGGCGGTTCTGGTCAATGTGCTGAACCCGAAGCTGTCGATCTTCTTCCTGGCCTTCCTGCCGCAGTTCGTCAGCGACGCCGATCCGCAGCCGCTCGCCCGCATGCTGGAACTCAGCGGCGTCTTCATGGCGCTGACCTTCGCGGTTTTCGTCGTCTACGGCCTGTTCGCCGCCGCGGTGCGCGACCAGGTGGTCTCCCGCCCGCGGGTGATGGCCTGGATGCGCCGCAGCTTCGCCGCCGCCTTCGCCGCGCTGGGCGCCAAGCTGGCGCTGGCGGAGCGGTGAGGAGAGCTTGGCTGTCCAATCAAGTGCCTGCATAGCGAGCCTGCGAAAGGCAGCCATTGGGCTGTCCTATAGTGGGGATTGCTCCGGTGTGGCGGCGGTGCTTACCGAAATTCCCTTCAATGGTGTGATTGTTTCCGGGAATTGCACATATAGTTGATATGACGTTGTGATCCTCAACCGGCCATGCTAAAGATGGATGCGAGAAACAGCGTCCTCTATTGCAGCCGGGAGGATATGCCGTGCGCCGTCGTCCGTTCGATGTTCCCGCCCTTATGGATTGCACTCCGCCGCGGTTCTTTGCTTGGCGCGGTCTTCTTGCCTCGCTGCCGTTGGTCGTCGCAGTCGCCGGCTGCGCCTCTTTCAAAGGCTACCCTGAGCGCTTGCCGCCCGAGCCGGCCTTGATGGAGCAGGGGAGCGCAGTCGCGATCCTCAATTGTGTCGACGAGACCTGCCGCAATACGAAGGTAGCGGCACGGATGTATGGCATCGACGTCAACTTCTCGCAGTTCGAGGAGAAGCTGTTCCAGCAGATGCGCGAGGCGGGCTTCTCCACCGACGTGCTGACACTCGGGGTCACCTCGGCTGGCGCGGCAAGCGGTGGGGCGGCGGCGAGCGTGCTGTCGGCTATCGGCGCCGGCATTACCGGCAGCCGCGCTGCCTTCGAGAGGGAGGTTCTTGGCGACAAGACGCTGCCGGCCATCCACTCTTCGATGCGCGCCAACCGCGCCCATGTGCGCGCCCGCATCCTAACCGGCCTTTCAAAGCCGCTGAAGGACTATCCGCCAGGGGTCGCTCTAACCGACCTCGAGGATTATTACGCAAGCGGAACGGTATTGAGCGCCCTGATCGGCATCACCGAACGCGCAGCCACCGCCGCGCATGAGGCCGAACAGCAACTGGTCAATATTACCGGTTTCGCCTCCACCGATGCCGCCAATTTCCTCTACGGCTATGCCGTCGCCGACGGGCTGACGGACGCGGAGAAGCGCGACCGGCTGAGCCGCATCGCCGCCCAATACAAGGCCCAGGGCGTCGACACCCGCGGCATCGCCGCCATCAGCCTGATCCGCAATCCGGCGCTCGCCAGCCAGACCGCGGCGGTGGCTCGCGGCTTCGGCTGGAAGGGCTGAAGCACCAAACCTGCCCCCCATTCAAAGAACTCGGGATGGAGTGACGCACATGGCGGCTTATCGGACGGTCGTAACGAGAGATTTGACTGAGGATCAGGCGGACCAAATCATCAGTGGGGTGCTGCTCGAGTATCCAAAAGACGAGTATCCCAATCTGAATATTCAAAAAACGCAAGACGGAGAATTTTGGACCGTCACCTATCAGATCCCCGACGACACCAAAGGGTGATTGTCCAGCAACGATTGGATCTGCAGGCCACGCACCCCCATCGCACCGGCCCCTGTTACGGAATGCGTGCCGCGTGCTAAGGTGCCGCCGGGCGCGCTGCCGGTGTTCCGTATCAGGGGGACCGGCAACGCGCCCGTTGTCGTCCGTCTCCTGTTCCGGGCCTTGATGCTGCAATCCCTCTACCGTGGCCTGACGACCGTCGCCGGGCCGGCGGTGCGCCTCTATCTCGACCGCCGCCGCGCCGCGGGCAAGGAAGACCCCGTGCGTCAGGCGGAGCGCTTCGGCACGCCTTCGCGCCCGCGGCCGGCCGGCCCGCTGGTGTGGATCCATGCGGCCAGCGTGGGCGAGGCGAATTCGGTCCTGGTCCTGGTCGGCCGGCTTCTGGACGACGCGCCCGGCCTGACGGTGCTGATGACCACCGGCACCGTCACCTCGGCGGCGCTGATGGAAAAGCGGCTGCCGGAGCGGGCGATCCATCAATATGTGCCGGTCGATCTGCCGGATGCCGTCGACCGCTTCCTCGACCATTGGCGCCCCGATGCGGTGCTGTGGACGGAATCGGAGATCTGGCCGAACCTGCTGGCCGGCATCCGCGCCCGGTCCATCCCCGCCGCCCTGGTGAACGCCCGCATGTCGGAGCGCAGCTTCGCCCGCTGGCGCAACGCGCCGGGCTTCGTCGGCGGCCTGCTGTCCACCTTCCGGATCACGCTGGCCCAGACCGAAGGCGATGCGGAGCGGCTGCGCCGGCTGGGGGCCGCAGGCGTCGCCAGTGTCGGCAACCTGAAATTCTCCGCCGAGCCGCCGCCCGCCGACGACGACGCCATGGAGCCGCTGCGCGCCGCGCTGGAGGGCCGGCCGGTCTGGCTGCTCGCAAGTTCTCATCCCGGCGAGGAGGAGATCGCGGCGGCGGTCCATGCGTCGATGGCCCCGGCTCTGCCCGGCCTGCTGACCGTCATCGTGCCCCGCCATGCCCATCGCGGCGAGGCGGTCGCCGGGCTGATGCAGGAGCGGGGGCTGCCGGCGCTGCGGCGGACGGGCCGTCACCTGCTGCCGGGGCCGGAGCATGCGGTCTATGTCGCCGACACGATGGGCGAGCTGGGGCTGTTCTACCGCGCGGCGCCGGTGGTGTGCATGGGCGGCTCCTTCATTCCCCATGGCGGCCAGAACCCGGTGGAGCCGGCGCAGCTGGGCTGCGCGGTCCTCTATGGTCCGCACATGTTCAATTTCGGCGAGATCACCCACATGCTGGAGGCCGCCGGCGGCGCCCTGCCGGTCGCGGACGGCGATGCGCTGGCCCGCGAGATCCGGCGGCTGTTGACCGACGGGCGCGCGCGCGACCGCATCGTCGCGGGTGCCGCGCGGGTGACGGCGGACAACCGGCGGATCATCGACCGGGCGCTGGCGGCGCTGTCCCCGGTGCTGGATGCCGCCGGCATCCGGACCGCCGCCTCCAGGGGATGAGCTGAGCGGATGACCGGCCCGTGAAGACCCCCGCCTTCTGGTACAGGCCGCCCGGTCTGGCATCCTCCCTGCTGGCGCCGCTGGGCGCGCTCTATGGGCTGGCCGGGCGGCGGCGCATCGCCGGAACCGTTCCGCGGCGGGTCGCGGCGCCGGTAGTCTGCGTCGGCAATCTGGTGGCGGGCGGTGCGGGAAAGACGCCGGTCGGGCTGGCGCTGATCGCCGCCCTGCGTGCCCGCGGCGTCCCCGTCCATGCGTTGACCCGTGGCCATGGCGGACGGGAGGCCGGGCCTCTGCAGGTCGATCCCGCCCGCCACACCGCGGCCGATGTCGGCGACGAGGCTCTGCTGCTGGCCGGTGCCGCACCCTGCTGGGTGGCGCGCGACCGGGTGGCGGGTGCGCGGTGCGCGGTGGCCGCCGGCGCGGGGGCCATCGTTATGGATGACGGGTTCCAGAACCCCGCCCTGCACAAGGATCTGGCGCTGATCGTCGCCGACGGCGCGGTCGGCTTCGGCAACGGGCGGCTGGTGCCGGCGGGACCGCTGCGCGAACGGGTGGCCGACGGCCTCGCCCGTGCCGACGCGCTGGTGATCCTGGGGGAGGACCGTCATGGCGTCGCGGCGCTGGCCGGCGGGCGTCCGGTGCTGAAGGCATGGCTGGAGCCCGATCCGGAGGCCGCCGCCCGGCTCGCCGGCCGCGCCGTCCTGGCCTTCGCCGGCATCGGCCGGCCGGAGAAGTTCTTCGCCACGCTGGAGACGCTCGGCGCCCGCGTGGTGGAGCGTGCGCCCTTCGCCGACCACCACCCCTACCGCCCGGCCGAGGTGGCGGCCCTGATCGACCGCGCCGCGGCAGCGGGCGCCGTGCCCGTCACCACCGCCAAGGACGCCGTGCGCCTTCCGCCGGACCTGCGGGGCAGGGTGGAGGTGCTGCCGGTCTCCGTCCGCTGGGAGGATGAGGGGGCGCTCGCCGCGCTGCTGACCCCTGTGTTGCTGAAAGGAAGCCCCGATGGCCAAGCCGCGTAGCCCGCTGCAGCAATGGCTGACGCGTCATGTCGGCTACAAGCTGGAGGCGGTGCTCGTCCATGCTGTCTGCGCCCTGTTCCGGGCGCTGCCGCTCGACCGCGCGTCGGCGCTCGGCGGCTGGATCGGGCGGACGGTGGGGCCGTGGCTGCCCAACAACGCCCGTGCCCGCCGCAACCTGACCCGCGCCTTCCCGGAGAAGGGCAGGGCGGAGATCGACGCGATCCTGCGCGGGATGTGGGACAATCTCGGCCGCACCATCGCCGAATACCCGCATCTGGAGCAGATCGGCCGCGAGCGGGTGGAGGTGGTCGGCATCGAGCATGTCGACGCCCTGCGCGAGGACGGCAAGGCCGGCATCATGGTCTCCGGCCACTTGGCGAACTGGGAGGTGCAGTCGGTCGCCGCTCGCCTGCGCGGGCTGGAGCTGGGACTGGTCTACCGCGCGCCGAACAACCCGATCGTCGGCGAACTGCTGGTGAAGCTGCGCGGGGCGGCGACCGGCACCCACATTCCCAAGGGGCCGGATGGTGCGCGCATTCTGCTGCGTCACCTGACCAAGGGCGGCCATGTCGGCATGCTGATCGACCAGAAGATGAATGACGGCATTCCGATCCCCTTCTTCGGCCGTGACGCCATGACCGCGCCGGCCGCCGCCGTCCTCGGCATGAAGATGCAGCTGCCGCTGTGCCCCGCGCGGACGGAAAGGCTGGAGGGCGCACGCTTCCGCGTCACCGTCCTGCCGCCGGAGGAATACCCGACCAGCGGCGACCGCAATGCGGATGCGCGAATTCTGATGGAACGGCTGAACCGTCTGTTGGAGGATTGGATCCGCGACAAGCCGGCGCAATGGCTGTGGATCCACCGCCGCTGGCCGGATTGACCGCACCCCCACCGCCCGAAGGCCCGCCGCCATGACCCTGCCGCTCGACCCGCATCTGCTGCAACTCTACATGATCGCCGTCTGTGTCCTGGTGCTGGCGCCGGGGCCGGATCGCTGCTGGTGCTGACCCGCAGCATCGCCGACGGCCGTCAGGCCGGGGTGGTGGCGACGCTGGGCATCTGTGTCGGCAACATGGTGCATGCGCTGCTGGCCGCCGCCGGCATCTCCGCCCTGATCGCGGCATCGACGACGCTGTTCGACCTGCTGCGCTATGCCGGCGGCGCCTATCTGGCCTGGATCGGCCTGCGGTCGCTGTGGAGCGTCTGGGCGAACCGGGGCGCCGAACCCGTTCCGGCCATGGAGGCGCCGCCCTCCGCCCGCTCCGGCCGGGTGTTCGTCCAGGCACTGCTGACCAACCTTCTGAACCCGAAGATCATCCTGTTCCAGCTGGCCTTCGTGCCGCAGTTCATCGCCCCCGCCCTGGGCCATGTGGCGCTGCAGACCTTCATCCTGGGCAGCATCATTTCGGTGCTGGGCGGCCTCTATCTGGCCGGCGTCGCCGCGCTGAGCGCCGGCGCCGCCCGCCGCGTGCTGTCCAGCCCGCGGGTGCGCACGGCGCTGGATGGCATCGCCGGGGTTCTGTTCCTGGGCTTTGCGGTGCGGCTGCTGCTGACGGATCGGAAGTTCGCGTGAGGGGCGGGTTGGACCCCCACCCTAACCCTCCCCGCTGGGCGGGGAGGGGACTAAGTGCTTAGGCGGGAGAGTGGCGGCAGTCCCTCCCCGCCCAGCGGGGAGGATAGGTGGGGGTCTAGCTTCGCACCGGAGCCACCCCCTCACCAAAGATCGTCCTCGTCCTCCGCCCCGGTGTCGACGTCGAAGGTCGCCGTCTGCCGGACGACCGGGTGGCTGTCCTTCCATTCCTCGAAGTCCGACACCACCGCCGGCCGGAGGCCCAGCGCCAGCACCGGACAGCCGCCGCCGCGGCCGGCGTCCAGCCGGTAGAGCAGTTTCTTCATCCAGGTGGTGCTGGCGCCGTACTTGTTCTGGAAGTTCTTCATCTCCACCCGCCGCGCCACCTCGGTGAACAGCGGGATCAGCTCGGCGCTGCGGGTCAGCAGGACGCCGGCGTTGATGATGCCGCATTCGTAGAAGGTGCGGGCGGCGTAGAGGTCGCGGTCGAAGGTCTGGTCCTTGCTGTTCCATTCCAGGTCGAAGGACACGCGCCCTTTCACGAAGTCGATCTTGTGCCCGTCGATGAAGCCGTTGACCTTGTACAGCTCCTCGCGCTGGCGCTGTTCGGTGACGGTCTGGCCGCGGTTCTTGCCGGCGACGCGGCGCTTCTCCTCGTGCGTCACGATCATCTTGGTGATGAACAGGTCGCCGCGGATGCGCGTCTCGTTCCAGCCCAGCGGGTTCAGCATCCGCTCCATCGTCTTGGCGATCTGCGACTTGTTGCCGCCGGACGCCACGATGTCCTCGGTGCGGATGCGGAACTCCATCAGCCGCTCGGTGATCTCGCGGAACTCGGCCGTGCAGGCATGGGCCAGGATGCGGGCGGCATTGCGGTAGCTGTGCACCTCGTACAAATCGAGGAATCCCGGCGGGAACAGGTCGCCCAGGTCGGGATCCCGCGCCTCGATCAGCGGGGCCTTGTCGTGGATGCAGGCAAGCAGGTTCATGACGGCACATGCGCGATGGAAAACGGCGCCACCATGGCGGCTGCCGCCCGGCAAATCCACCCTTTCCGCCGGGCTGCACCGCCTCATCGGCGGCCGGGGCCGAACTGGCAGCCGTTCCCGCACCTATGCTAAGGTCGCCCGCGCGCCGGGGTGGAAAATGCGCGGCAAGTTCGCCGGGGGACCGTGATGAGCGACGAATTCCTGTTCGCGGAGGAGGAACCTGCCGTCGAGGTGGCGGCCGAGGCTGCCGAACCGGTCGAACCCTGGCTGATCCTGATCGTCGACGACGACCCCGCCATCCACGCCACCACCAAGATGGTGCTGCGCGGCTTCACCTTCGAAGGGCGCCCGGCGCAGTTCCTGTCGGCGGCCACCGCGGCGGAGGCGCGCGGGGTGCTGCGCGACAACCCGGCCATCGCGGTGATCCTGCTCGACGTCGTGATGGAGTCGGACGACGCCGGCCTGCGGCTGGTCCGCTACATCCGCAGCGAGCTGAGCAACCGCCGCGTCCGCATCATCCTGCGCACCGGCCAGCCGGGGCAGGCGCCGGAACGCGACGTCATCCTCAGCTACGACATCAACGACTACAAATCGAAGACGGAGCTGACGGCGCAGAAGCTGTTCACCTCCGTCGTCGCGGCGCTCCGCGGCTATCAGGACATCACCGCGATTGAGGACCACCGCGAAGGTCTGGAGCGCATCCTCGACGCCTCCTCCACCCTGCTGGGCCAGCGGACGATGGCGGAGTTCGTGCGCCATGCCGTGGCGCAGATCGTCGGCGTCTGCCCGCCGGGGGACGGGGTGGCGCTGGTCAGCCGCCTGTCCGATGGGCTGTCCGATGGCCAGTCCGATGGGTTCCGACCGACGGAACCGCTGGTGCTGGGCGGCGCCGGCCGCCATGCCGGGATGGAGGGGACGCCGCTGTTCCTGGCCCTGCCGAACGACGCGGTGCAGGCGGTGACGGCGGCGCTGGCTGACGGCCGCAACCGGTTCGAGCGCGGGCACAGCGTGCTGGTCTTCCGCTCCGCCACCCGGCGGCACGACACGGCGGTCTATCTCGGCCATTGCCGGGCCCTGACGGCGGACGAGCGGCGCCTGCTGGAGGTGTTCTGCGCCAAGGTCGCCATCGGCTTCGACAACGTCCACCTGTACGAGGAGCTGACCGAGCTGAACCGCAGCCTGGAAGCCCAGGTGGCGGAACGCACGCGCGACCTCGTGGCGGCGCGCGAGGCGGCGGAGGCGGCGCGGTCGGAGGCGGAGGCGGCCAACCAGGCGAAGTCGCTGTTCCTGGCGACCATGAGCCACGAGATCCGCACGCCGATGAACGGCATCCAGGGCATGCTGGAACTGCTGGAGCACACCAGCCTGACCGGCGACCAGCGCGAACTGGTCACAGTGGTGCGGGAATCGGCCGGCGCGCTGCTGACCATCATCAACGACATCCTGGACTTCTCGAAGATCGAGGCCGGACGGCTGGACCTGGAACGGGTGCCGGTCGCGCTGGCCGGGGTGGTGGAGGGGGTGGCCGACACGCTGGCCCCCGGTGCGCGGGCCAAGGGCCTGTCCCTGGTCACCTACATCGATCCCGACCTGCCGGCGGAGGTCTTGGGCGACCCGGTCCGCATCCGGCAGGTGCTGTTCAACATCGCCGGCAACGCGGTGAAGTTCACCCAGTCCGGTTCGGTGACGGTGCGGGTTGAACTGGCGCATTTCGACGGCGACCGCGTCATCATCCGGGTCGCGGTGACCGATACCGGCATCGGCATCTCGGCGGAGAACCAGATCCGCCTGTTCCGCCCCTTCACCCAGGCGGAGGTATCCACCACCCGCCGGTTCGGCGGCACCGGGCTCGGCCTGTCGATCTGCCGGCGTCTGGCCGAGCTGATGGGCGGCGACATCGGCGTCACCAGCGAGCTGAATGCCGGCTCCACCTTCTGGTTCACCTTCGCCGCCGATCTGGTCCCGGCAGGGGACGATGCCGCCGGCCTCCAGCGGGCGCCGCTGCAGGGGGTGACCGTGCTGCTGCTGGCCGCCGACGCGGAGGAACGCGGATTCCTCGCCCGCTACCTGAATGCCGACGGCGCCCAGTTGGTGGAGGCGGCCGACGCCGACGCGGCGTTGCGCACGCTGCTGCCCACCGCCGTCTGCGACGTGTTGGTCTCCACCTTGGGCACCGACAGCGCGGCACTGGACAGCGACCCACGTGGCCGGGTGCGCGGCCGGGTGCTGATCGGCGGCGATGCGCTGACCGCCGGCGATACGGCCGCACTGGGCTCCTCGGGGGTTGGGGCGGGAGCCGGGACCGTCGTCCTCGGCCGGCCGGTGCGGCGCGCCGCTCTGGTCCGTGCCGTTCTCGCCGCCGCCGGACGCATGCCGGCAGGGGAGGGCGGCCGGGCCGACCTGCAGCCCGAACCGGAGCCCGCCGCTCCCGCCGCCGGCCGGCGCCGGCTGCCCACCGTGGAGGAGGCGCGGGCGCAGGGACGCCTGATCCTGGTGGCGGAGGATCATCCGACCAACCGGCAGGTCATCCAGCGCCAGTTGACCCTGCTGGGCCATGTCATGGAGACCGCGGAGGACGGCGCCCAGGCGCTCGACCTGTGGCGGGCCGGCGGCCATGGGCTGCTGCTGACCGACTGCCAGATGCCTGAGATGGACGGGATGGAACTGGCCCGCAGCATCCGCGCGGCGGAGGCGGCCGGGGGAGGTCCCCGTTTGCCCATCGTCGCCATCACCGCCAACGCGACGGAGAACGAGGCCCAGCTCTGCCTGCTTGCCGGCATGGACGACACGCTGGCCAAGCCGGTCAGCCTCGCCGACCTGCGCCGGGTGCTCGACCGTTTCCTGCCTGCGCCGGACGGTGAGGCCCGGGAGGGGGAGGAGCCGTGCGATCCGCCGCAGGATCGGCCGCCGGTGAACGCAAAGTTGCTGCAACCAGCCCCTGAGCCGGCATCGCAGCCCGCCCCCGCCCCCGCCCCCGCCGTTGCCGACCTGCCGCCGATCGACATCGGGGCGCTGACCGCGCTGTTTGACGGCGACGCCGACTTCGTCCGGCATCTGCTGGGCGAGTTCGTGCTCTCCAACAGCGCCTCCCACCGTTGGCTGACCGATGCGCTGGCCGGCGAGATCTGGGACGAGGTGCGGCAGGCCGCGCACAAGCTGGCGGGCTCCTCCCGCACCGTCGGCGCCCGCGACCTCGCCGCCGCCGCCGATGCGGTGGAGATGGCGGTGATCGACCGCCGGCTGGACGGCATCGCCGCCATGGTCGCCCGCGTCGGCGTCGAGCTGGACCGCGTCGTCGGCCATATCGAGGCGGTCTGATCCCGCACCCCCGCGGGCTGTAACGAACCCGACATGGCAGCCCGCTTGTCGCCTTTGCGACAAGGTTGCGGCGCATCGCATCTCCCCGAAATCCCGAATGTTTCCCGTGGCTTGGCCGGCATTCCGCCGGCTGGCACGCCGCTTGCTGTTCTGGGTGTATCCCGGCCCGGTGCCGGCCCCAAACCCACATGCGCGCCACAGCGAGAGCGGAAGCCAAGGAGAACGGGATGCACATCGTCGTCTGTATCAAACAGGTGCCCGACAGCGCCCAGATCCGCATCCATCCCGTCACCAACACCATCATGCGGCAGGGCGTGCCCGCCATCATCAACCCCTTCGACCTGTTCTCGCTGGAAGAGGCGCTGCGGCTGAAGGACAAGGTGGGCGCCCGCGTCACGGTGCTGACCATGGGGCCGCCGATGGCGGAGACCTCGCTGCGCAAGGCGCTGTCGCTGGGCGCCGACGACGCGGTGCTGCTGACCGACCGCAAGTTCGCGGGCTCCGACACGCTGGCGACCTCCTACGCCCTGACCTCCGCCATCCAGAAGCTGGCGGAGGAGGAGCCGGTCGACATCGTCTTCTGCGGCAAGCAGACGGTGGACGGCGACACCGCCCAGGTCGGCCCCGGCATCGCCACCCGCCTCGGCTTCGAGCAGCTGACCTACATCACCAGGATCGAGGACCTGAACATCGCCTCCAAGGAGATCGTGGTGCAGCGCCGCTCCGAAGGTGGGGTGCAGGTGCTGAAGACGAAACTCCCCTGCATGATCACCATGCTGGAGGGCACCAACACCATCCGCTTCGGCAAGATGGACGACCTGTTCCGCGCCGCCCGCTACGAGCTGAAGACCTGGAGCCGCGACTTCACCGGCGCCGAGGAGGGCCGCGTCGGCCTGAAGGGCTCGCCGACCGTGGTGTCCAAGGTGTTCGTGCCGAAGCCGCGGGCGGAAAAGGCCAAGATGATCGAGGCCGCATCCGACACCCCCGACGCGATGGCCGCCGCCGCCATCGACGCCATCTTCGCCGCCCAGCCCAAGCTGGCCGACGACCTGCTCGCCCGCGCCGCGGCCGGGCTCTGACGATCAATCCGCGGGAGACCCGACGATGAGCGAACCGAGCAAGCCCCAGGGCCGCAAGTTCCAGCTTCCCGAACACCTGAAGGTTTACAAGAACGTCTGGGTGATCGTGGAGCAGGAGCGCGGCATCGTCCACTCCGTGTCGCTGGAACTGCTGGGCGAAGCCCGCAAGCTGGCCGACAAGCTGGGGGTGGAGGTGGGTGCCGTGGTGCTGGGCGCCGAAAGCCCCGACCTGAACCGCATCTGCGGCGACGCCATCAGCTATGGCGCCGACATCGTCTACAAGGTGACCGACCCGGCGCTGGCCGACTACCGCACCGATCCCTATTGCCGCGTCATGACCGACGTGGTGAACACCCACAAGCCGGAGATCGTGCTGCTGGGCGCCACCACGCTGGGCCGCGACCTGGCGGGCGCCATCGCCACCACGCTGGCGACCGGCCTGACCGCCGACTGCACCGAACTGGACATCTACGCCGACAACCGCTCGCTGGCCGCCACCCGGCCGACCTTCGGCGGCACGCTGCTCTGCACCATCCAGACGCTGGCCTACCGGCCGCAGATGGCCACCGTCCGCCCGCGCGTCATGGCGATGCCGGAGCGCGACGATGCCCGCACCGGCCGCGTCATCGAAATCCAGCCGGACCTGCGCGAAGAGGACATCGTCACCAAGGTCCTGAACTTCATCGCCGACCGCGAGCAGAACGAGGCGCAGCTGGCCTTCGCCGACATCATCGTGTCGGCCGGCAAGGGGCTGGGCAAGGTCGAGAACATGAAGCTGGTCTTCGACCTCGCCCGGGTGCTGGGTGCCGAGGTCGGGGTGACCCGCCCGCTGGTCCAGGCCGGCTGGGCCGGCAACGACCGTCAGGTCGGGCAGACCGGCAAGACGGTGCGGCCGAAGCTCTACATCGCCGCCGGCATCTCCGGCGCCATCCAGCATCGGGTCGGCATGGAGAAGTCGGACCTGATCCTGGCGATCAACACCGATCCGAACGCGACGATCTTCGACTTCGCCCATCTCGGGCTGGTCGGCGACGCGCTGAAGATCCTGCCGGCGCTGACCGACGCCTTCGGCCGCCGCCTGTCCGTCAACCGCATGGCCGGCTGACCGCCGGACGAGAAAGGAGCCTGTCGACATGGTCGAAAAGTTCGACGCCATCGTCATCGGTGCCGGCCCGTCCGGCAACGCCGCGACCTACACGCTGGCCAAGCAGGGGCTGAAGGTTCTGCAACTGGAGCGCGGCGAGTATCCCGGCGCCAAGAACGTTCAGGGCGGCATCATGTACGCCCACGAGCTGGAGAAGATCATCCCGGACTTCCGGGATGATTGCCCGACCGAGCGCCACATCATCGAACAGCGCGTCTGGCTGCTGGGCGACGACAGCTATGTCGGCACCAACTACCGCTCGGAGGCCTTCAACACCGACAAGCCGAACCGCTACACCATCATCCGCGCCAACATCGACAAATGGTGGGGCGAGCAGATCCGCAAGGTCGGCGGTCTGCAGATTTGCGAGACGACGGTGACGGAGCTGATCCGCGATCCGTCCGGCAAGGTGATCGGCGTGCGCACCGACCGCGAGGGCGGGGAAATCCATGCCGACGTCGTCATCATGGCCGACGGCGTGAATGCCCTGCTGGCCAAGCGCGCCGGCCTTCAGACCGAAGCGGCGCCGGAGAATGTGGCGCTGGCGGTGAAGGAAATCCTCTTCATCGATCCGGAGCTGATCCAGCAGCGCTTCGGCATCAAGGAGGACGAGGGCGTCGTCATCGAGATCATGGGCAAGGTGACCAAGGGGATGGTCGGCACCGCCTTCCTCTACACCAACAAGGAATCGCTGACGATCGGCATCGGCTGCCTGATCTCCGACTTCAAGAACGGCGATTGCCCGCCTTACCGGATGCTGGAGGACCTGAAGAATCACCCCGTCATCAAGCCGCTGATCGAAGGGGCGGAGATGAAGGAATATGCCGCTCACATGATCCCGGAGGGCGGCTACAAGGCGGTCCCGCAGCTCTACGGCGACGGCTGGATGGTGGTCGGCGACGCCGCCCATTTCAACAACGCCGCCCACCGCGAGGGCTCCAACCTCGCCATGGCGTCGGGCCGGATGGCGGCGGAAACGGTGATCGAGCTGAAGGCCGCCGGCAAGGGCTACAGCGCGTCGAACCTGGCTGCCTACAAGAAGAAGCTGGACGACAGCTTCATCATGAAGGACCTGAAGAAGTATCGCGAGCTGCCCGGCATCATGCACGGCAACAAGCAGTTCTTCGGCGCCTACCCCGACGAAATCACCGCGGCGGCCCACAACTGGTTCACCGTGGACAGCGTCGACAAGAAGTCGAAGGAAAAGCAGATCATGAAGTCCTTCATCAAGCGCCGCTCGGTGATGGGACTGGTCGGTGACGCAATCAAGCTGGTGAGGGCCGTGCGATGAACATGATGGTCAAGGTCGAAGAGAAGCTCTATCAGAACCGCTACATCGTCGACGAGAGCCGGCCGCATATTCAGATCAAGAGCGCGGAAGCCTGCCAGAGCTGCGAGAAACAGGCCTGCACCTTCTGCTGCCCGGCCGCCTGCTACAGCAAGAACGAGACCGGCGGCGTGACGCTGGTGACCGACGGCTGCCTGGAATGCGGCACCTGCCGCGTCGTCTGCCAGGACAAGGGCAACATCGCCTGGGACTATCCGCGCGGCGGTTACGGCATCAGCTATAAGTTCGGCTGATCGGACTTTTGGAGTCTTCCCCCGCCCACTCGACGGCCTCCGCGCGGCGACGCGCGGGGGCTGATTTGTCTTGAACAAAGGGGCGCTGATTGCCCCCACCCTAACCCTCCCCGCTGGGCGGGGAGGGGATCAGTGCTTTTTCGGGAGAGTGGCGGCAGTTCCTCCCCGCCCAGCGGGGGAGGATAGGTGGGGGCAATCAGCGCCCCTTCAACACCCCCGCCGCATGGGTCAGTGCCCGCTGCAGTTCCGCCGGGAAATAGGGCTTGCGGACGAAGCCGAAGGGCTCGCAGTCGGCGGCGCGGTGCCGGGTCTCGGCATCGGCGAAGGCGGAGGTGAAGATGCAGCGGATGCCGGTGCGCGCGCGGATCGCCGCGGCGGCTTCGATCCCGTCGCGGGAGCCGAGCAGGCGGATGTCCATCATCACGATGTCGGGACGCAGCCGTTCGGCCGCCGCAATCGCGGCATCGGCGTTGTCCTCGATCCCGATGACGGCATAGCCAAGCATCCCCAGGACCTCTTCCAAAGCCATGGCGGCGAGACTCTCGTCCTCGACGATGAGGATGCGCAGGGGATGGTCGGAGGCAAGCGTGGGATCTGTCATCGGACTCTTGCGGGTGCTGTCACAAGAATTCTACAGGAGCCATGCAGTCGGCGAACCCAAAAAGCGC
Organism: Azospirillum sp. VT-I1; assembly: GCF_055698305.1. NCBI lineage: Bacteria > Pseudomonadati > Pseudomonadota > Alphaproteobacteria > Rhodospirillales > Azospirillaceae > Azospirillum > Azospirillum sp. VT-I1. The sequence goes on from NZ_CP168800.1 coordinate 2,544,272, forward strand.
AGGGTTATGACCAATGGCGCGGTCTGCGCCAGATGCATGGCGCAGCGGACAGGTATGGCCGCAGGGCAGCGCGGGAGGGTGGGAGAGAGATCGTGCTCCCTTGTTTTTCACCCGGTCGGCGTACCATCTCTATCCCATGGCTGTTTTCAGGACCGAACATCGCGGACCTGCGCGCGTCCCTTGCGGACCATTGGCGGGGCCGTGCCCTATTCCATGAGGAGGATGGCGATGGACCTGCGTGTCTGTTTCGAAAACATGGAAAGCGTCAACGTCAACGACGCGGCGATGATGAAGCACTACGCCAAGAGCTATCTGGCGGATTTCGACCCCGAATGGGCCGGCTTCATCATGCTGCCCCACGACGAGACCATGCGCGCGACGATGGAGCCGGCCTGGCAGGTGCTGATCCGCGACGCCACGCCGCGCACCGAGCAGGAGTTGCTCCGCTACATCGACGAGAACCCGATGGCCGCCTACCACGTCCACGTCTACCGGCGTGACGACGGCCCTAACGAGAGCAAGATCCACTGACGGCGAAAGGGGCGCAACCGGCGCCCCTTTTCCTGCCCGTGTTGCCGACGCGCGTTGCCGGCGCCGGCGGCTCAGCCGACCGGCGACCCCAGCAGGCTGTCCAGCGGGACGAAGCGGTCGGCCATCTTGCGCGCTTCCTCCTTGTGAACCTTGAAGGTCTTCTCCGCGATGGCGTTGGAGACGACGAAGTCCTGGTAGGCGCGTTCCAGATGGAAACGGTAGCGCGCCGACATCCCGTCGTCGTCCAGCCCCTCCATCCCATGGTCCGCCGACAGATAGTCGTGGAAGCGCTGCAGGATGTGCAGGCGGTTCACGTTGACCACGCGCTGGTCATAGGTGACGTGGAAGAAGCGCAGGAAGTCTTCCGCGGTTTCCAGATCGTCGAGGTCGTCGGTGAATTCGCTCATCGTCGAAGGCTCCTCACGCGTGCTGCTGGGTGGAAGGGGAGGGGCCGCACCCCTCCTGGTCGCAGATGTTGCCACAAGAGCTGCAGGCCACACCGTCCAAACGTATATCGCTGTGCATATCGTTCAGGCGAAATTCCGACAGGCGGATGTTCTTAGCAGGAAACTGTGACGTTTCGGTTGCAGTGTGGGCTTCCAGCCGGGCTTCGATGCGGTTGATGTGGTCGATCAGGCAGGCGATGGCCTTGCCGACCGGGTCCGGCATCAGGTGATGCTCCAGGTCGATGTTGTGGGGGGACAGCGGACGCCCGGGCAGATGGCTCTGGGTTTCCGGCCGCACCACCCGGCCGGGGATGCCGACCACGGTCATGCCCGCCGGCACCGGCTTGGTCACCACCGAGTTGGCGCCGACCCGCGCCTTGGCGCCGACGGTGATCGGCCCCAGGATCTTGGCGCCGGCCCCGACCAGCACGCCGTCCTTCAACGTCGGGTGCCGCTTGCCCTTGGTCCAGGAGGTGCCGCCCAGCGTCACCCCGTGATAGAGCGTCACGTCGTCGCCGATCTCGGCCGTCTCGCCGATCACCACGCCGGCGCCATGGTCGATGAAGAAACGGTGGCCGATTGCGGCGCCGGGATGGATGTCGATGTTGGTCACCGCGCGGGCGACGTAGGACAGGAAGCGCGCCGGCCAGCGCAGCCCCCGCCGCCAGGCCGCGTTGGCGAAACGGTACATCACCAGCGCATGGATGCCGGGATAGCAGGTCAGCACGTCGAAGACGTTGCGCGCCGCCGGGTCGCGGTCGAAGACGCAGGCGACGTCCTCACGCAGCAGGGCGATGATGCCGGGTCGGCTTTCCGGTTTGCTCATGTCGCCGCCTCCAGGAAGGCGTGCAGTTCCTCAGGAGTCGGCGGCCGCTTGGCGCGGGTGGCGAGCGCCCGCACCCGCGGCAGGACCGCCTGCGCCGTGGCGTCGTCGCAGGCGATGCCGAGCCGTTCATAGGCCAGCTTCACCGCCGCGGTGCCGGAATGCTTGCCCAGCACGATGCGATGCTCGCGCCCGACCTCGGCCGGGTCGAAATTCTGGTAGGTGGCGCGGTCGCGCAGCAGTCCGTCGACATGGATGCCGGCCTCGTGCGTGAAGACGGCGGCGCCGACGATGGATTTGTTGACCGCCACCGGCCGGTTGGACGCCCGCTCCACCAGATCGCTGATGGCACCGAGCGACCGCGTCTCCACGCCGCTGTCGATGTGGTAGAGGTGCTTCAGCGACACCACCACCTCCTCCAGCGGGGCGTTGCCGGCGCGCTCGCCCAGCCCGTTCACCGTGGTGTTAACGTGGGTGGCGCCGCCCAGCACCGCCGCCAGCGAATTGGCGTTGGCAAGGCCCAGATCGTCATGGGCATGGATCTCGATTTCCAGGTCGGTGGCCCGGCGCAGCCGTTCGATGCAGGCGCGCGTCTGGAAGGGGTCGAGCACGCCCAGCGTGTCGGCGAAGCGGAAGCGCCGCGCGCCGGCCTCTTGCGCCACCGTGGCGGCGGCGATCAGGAAATCCATGTCGGCGCGGGAGGAATCCTCACCGCCGACGCTGACCTCCAGCCCATGGTCGCGCGCCTGTTTCACCCGGCGTTCGATCTCCGCCAGCGCCCAGGCGCGGCTGCGCTTCAGCTTCTTCGTGATGTGGATGTCCGACACCGGCATCGACAGATTGACGAAGCCGACATTGCAGGACAGCGCCGCCTTCAGGTCGGCGTCGTGCATGCGGCACCACACCATAAGCCGGCCCGTCAGCCCCAGCGCCGCCACGGCGCGGATGCCCTCGCGCTCCTCCTCGCCCATGGCGGGGATGCCGATCTCCTGCTCCGGCACGCCGGCGGCGTCGAGCGCCTTGGCGATGGCGATCTTCTCGTCGAGCGTGAAGGCGACGCCGGCGGTCTGCTCGCCGTCGCGCAGGGTGGTGTCGTTGATGGTGGCGAAGGTGGTGGGCATGGGGGCACCTCGCGCGTAGGGGGAAGAGCTGCCCCCCATGAGAAGTGTCGCAGGCCGGGCCGGGGACCCGCCCCGACGGGGTGTCGTCGGGCGGGGTGCCGGGACGGGCCATCGACCCGACCTGCGATTCCGGTGTAACGAACTGAGCCGTTACGAATAGACGGGTGCGAATTCCTTGGGCTTACCGGCTTCCTGCTGCCAGTAGGGCGACAGGCTGCGCAGCTTGGCGATGATGCCCGGCACTACGGCGATGACCCGGTCGATCTCCTCCTCCGTCGTGTCGCGCGACAGCGAAAAGCGGGTGGCGCCATGGGCCGCGGTGTAGGGCACGCCCATGGCGCGCATGACGTGGCTGGGCTCCAGCGAGCCCGAGGTGCAGGCGGAGCCGGACGACGCGGCGATGCCGGCCTCGTTCAGCAGCAGCAGGATCGCCTCGCCCTCGATGTACTCGAAGGCAATGTTGCAGGTGTTGGGCAGGCGGTTGTCGGGGTTGCCGGTGACGAAGCAGCTGGGCACCGCCGCCAGGATCGCCTGTTCCAGCTTGTCGCGCAGCGCCTTCACCCGGGTGTTCTCGTCGCCCATATGGAGCAGCGCCAGCTGGGCGGCGGCGCCCAGCCCGACGATGCCGGGCGCATTCTCGGTCCCGGCGCGGCGCGAGCGTTCCTGGTGGCCGCCGCGCAGCATCGGGCGGTAGCGCAGGCCGCGCTTGACGTAGAGCGCGCCGATGCCCTTGGGGGCGTGCAGCTTGTGGCCGGACAGCGACAGCATGTCGATGGCGCTGTCGGCCAGCTTCATCGGGATCTTGCCGACCGACTGCACGGCGTCGGTGTGGAAGAGGGCGCCGACCTCCTTGGCCATGCGCGCCAGTTCCTCCACCGGGAAGATCGTCCCGGTCTCATTGTTGGCCCACATGATGGAGACGATGGCGACCCGGTCGGACAGGGCGGCGCGGTAGGCGTCCATCTCGAGGTTGCCCCGGTTATCCACCGGGATGCGGTGGACCTTGTAGCCGCGTTTCTTCTCCAGATACTCGCAGAGCGCCAGCACGCCGGGGTGCTCGACCACGCTGGTGACGATCTCGCGCTTCTTCGGATAGGCCTCCAGCGCCGACAGGATGGCGGTGTTGTCGCTTTCCGTCCCGCCGGAGGTGAAGACGATCTCGCTGTCATGGGCCGCACCCAGCAGGGCCTGGACCTGCTTACGCGCCCATTCGATCTTGCCGCCCACCGCGGCGCCGAAGCCGTGCATGGAGGACGGGTTGCCGAAATGCTCGGTGAAGAGCGGCAGCATCTCCTGCAGCACTTCCGGATCGACGCGGGTGGTGGCGTTGTTGTCGAGATAGATTCCCTGGCTCATGGCTTGGCGCTCCCCTTAGCCCGCGTGGGCCGGCATGAGGGACGCGGGCTTGACCCGCACGAACTCGCCGAGCTTCTCGACCAGCTTCATCTGCACGCCCATCATCGTGCCGGCCGACTGCGAACAGCCGGAGCAGGCGCCGGACAGCCGGACGTAGATGTCCTTGCCGTCGATGTCGACCAGCTCCACGTCGCCGCCGTCGCGCTGGATCTGCGGGCGCATCTCCTCGATGGCGCTCATGATGACCTGCATGCGCTGGACGTTCGTCAGCTTGGGCGCCGCGGCGGGTTCGGCCTTCGGCTCCAGCGGCTTGATGGCGTCGAGCCCGACGGTGCCGGGGACATGCTTGGCGGCGGGCTTCAGCGCGCCGGTCTTCGCCAGCACCTCTTCCAGAACCTCCTCGATCTTCTCGTGGCAGGTCTGGCAGGAACCGCCGGCCTTGGTGTAGTGGGTGACCTCCTCCAGCGTGGTCAGGCCGTTGACGGTCACCGCGCGCTCGATCATGGCGGCGTCGATGCCGAAGCATTTGCAGACCAGCTCGCCTTCCTCATGGTCGTCTTCCCACGCCTCGCCCTTGTAGTTGGCGATGGCGGCGCGCAGCGCCTCCGCCCCCATGACGGAGCAATGCATCTTCTCCGGCGGCAGGCCGCCCAGATACTCGGCGATGTCACGGTTGGTCAGGGTCAGCGCCTCGTCCACCGTCTTGCCGATGATCATCTCAGTCAGCGCGGAGGAGGAGGCGATGGCCGAGCCGCAGCCGAAGGTCTGGAACTTCGCGTCCTGGATGATCTGGGTGTCGGGATCGACCTTCAGCATCAGACGCAGCGCGTCGCCGCAGGTGATGGAGCCGACCTCGCCGACCGCGTTGGCGCTGTCCAGGACACCGGAGTTCTTCGGGTTGAAGAAGTGTTCCTTGACCTTGTCGGTGTAGTTCCACATGTCGCTGCTGCCTTTCCGTGGGGTGCGCGCCTAGGGGAAGAAGAGCTGTCCGGGGGATCAGTGGCCCCAATCAGTGGCCCCAATCAGTGGGTGGAGTAGGGGGCCGACGATCCGCAGCTGGACGAAGTGGTCGAGCAGGAGCCGCCGCCCTCTCCGCCGGCCGAGAAGGACTTGCCGCAGCCGCAGCTGCTCGTCGCGTTCGGGTTGTCGAACTTGAAGCCGGAGCCTTCGATGCCCTCGACGAAATCGACCACCACGCCCGACAGGAAGGGCTGGCTGTTGGCGTCGACGAAGATGGTGACCGGGCCGAAGCTGAGCACTGCGTCGTCGTCGCCGGCCGCCGCCTCCAGGCCCATCTGGTACTTCAGGCCGGCGCAGCCGCCGTCGGTCACCGCGATCCGCAGGCCGGCGGCAGCGCCGCCCGACTTCGCCAGGACCCGTTCCAGGGTGGAAACCGCCGCATCCGTCAGAGTCACCATGTCCCGCCTCCTCAAGCCGCGTTGCCGGGGGTGCCGGCCGATCTGACGAGAAGTATAGCAAATGGTGTGCCAAACAGCCAAAGCGTTGATTTGCAAGGATTGTAGGGTTGAATCGGCATGGCGAGAGTCCGACAATGTTTCGCCTTCCAACGTTTTTGTCGGGTTTGGCGCGTGTCGGCTTTGCGACAGCCGCGACACTTCGCCGCACAAAAATATTATGGTCTTTCCCTGCGCCCGCGCGCGTACCATGTGGCGTCGTCGGTGCGTCGGATGGTTGATTTTCTCAACAGAAAATCGAAGCAGCGGAAAGGCGAGGAGCGAGATGAGCGACGAACCGATCGAACTCAGGATGTCGAACGGCCGCATGGCCTTCGGCGACGTGCCGGAACAGATCGACGAGCTTTTGCAGGAGGCGGTGAAGGCCCGCGACGTGCCGGAGGTTTGCGAATCGCTGCTGTGGGAGGCGCATCGCAAGGGACCGCGGGTGCTGCCGGTCTTCTATGCGCTCTACAAATTCTACTTCAACCGCAAGAAGCTGGGGGAGGCGGAGCGGGTGGCCCGCATCGGGCTGGATGCCGCCGCACTCCAGGGCGGCTTTTCCGCCGACTGGTCGCAGCTGACCGCGGGCTCCGCGGACTGGACGGCGGCCGGGCCGGCGCGCTTCTTCCTGTTTACCATGAAGGCGCTGGCCTTCATCGAGCTGCGTCGCCACAACCGCGACAAGGCGCTGGCGATCCTCGCCAAGATGGCGGAGATCGATCCGGCCGATCAGGTCGGCTACGGGACCATCGCCGCGCTGGCTCGCGGACTGGACGGCGGCCCGAATGGGGAGGCCGGGGCGGCGTAACGGCCGTTCCCGCCAAAAAGACCCCCGGTCCGGGGGTGTCGGACCGGGGGCAGGGGGGATATGCGTCTCACGACGCTCTCACGACGCGCTCTCACGTCGAGGGGGATGCGGCGGACCGGTCCGCCGCGAAAGGTCAGGCGGCGACCGATTCCAGCGCCGGATAGTCGGTGTAGCCCTTGGCGCCGCCGCCGTAATAGGTGGTGCGGTCCGGCTCGGCCAGCGGCGCGTCCACACGGAAGCGCAGCGGCAGGTCCGGGTTGGAGATGAAGGCCTCGCCGAAGCTGACCGCGTCGGCCTCGCCCTTGGCGAGCGCGGTTTCGGCGTCGCCGCGGCCATAGCCGCCGTTCAGGATGAACGGACCCTTGAAGGCCGTGCGCAGGGCGGATGCCACATGCGGTGCGCCCTCCGGCGGGGCCATGTGGTGGCCGGGCCGTCCCTCGATCACATGCAGATAGGCGAGGTTGAAGGGGTTCAGCGCCTTGGTGATCGCCAGGAAATGCGGCAGCGGGTCGCTGTCCGTCATGTCGTTGAACACGCCGGTCGGCGACAGGCGCACGCCGATGCGGTCGGCGCCGACGGCATGGGCCGTCGCCTCCAGGATCTCCAGCAGGAAGCGGCAGCGGTTCTCCACCGTCCCGCCATACTGGTCGGTGCGGGTGTTGGTGCTGTCGCGCAGGAACTGGTCGATCAGGTAGCCGTTGGCCGCGTGGATCTCGACCCCGTCCAGGCCGGCATCGAACACCGCGCGCTTGGCGGCGTCGGCGAAACTGCGGACCAGACCGGGGATCTCCGACGTTTCCAGGGCGCGCGGCACCGGGAAGGGCTCCATGCCGGCACCGGTGTAGAGCTGGCCCTTGGCCGCGATGGCCGAGGGGGCGACCGGGGCGGCGCCGTTCGGCTGGAAGAGCGGGTGGGAGATGCGGCCGACATGCCAGAGCTGGGTGACGATCCGCCCGCCGGCGCTGTGCACGGCGTCGGCCACCGCGCGCCAGGCCAGGGTCTGGGCGTCGGTGTGGATGCCCGGCGTGCTGGGATAGCCCTGGGCGGTGTCGCAGACCTGCGTCGCCTCGGTGATGATCAGCCCGGCCGAGGCGCGCTGCGCATAATATTCGGCGGTGAGCGCGGTCGGGCAGTTGCCCTCGCCGGCACGGCTGCGGGTCATCGGCGCCATGACGACGCGGTTCGGCAGCTCGATGGCGCCGAGGCGCAGCGGGGTGAACAGATCCGGGGTTGCGGTGCTGTGCGTGTCGGTGCTGTGCGTATCGGTGCTCTGCGGCATGGCGGGACTACCCCCTGTTGGGCAAATCGGCTTGTATGTATGTGAGTACATACTTGAACCGGAGCCTGCCGCTTGTCAAGTATGTATCTGCATACTTATTATCGATCCGATGGGACGGAGCGGAGAGGGACCGGTTTTGGACGCAAGCAAGGACGCCGCAAGCAGGGACGATGACGGCTGTTGCCCCGGCAATGGCACCGAGGGCGCCTGCGAGGGTGGCGCGCGAAAGCGTGACCGCGCCGCGACGGAAGGCGCGCTGCTCGATGCCGCCAAGCTGGTGTTCGCGGAACGCGGCTTCGACGCGGCGACGACGCGCGAGATAGCCGGGCGGGCCGGCGTCAACGAGCAGCTGATCCAGCGCTATTTCTCGGGAAAGAGCGGCCTGCTGCTGGCGGTGGTGGAGCGTTATTGGCGCGAGGAGTCGGGCGGCTGCGACCTGCCGCCGCCGCACGAGGATCTGGAGACCGACCTCGCCCGCTTCCTGCACGCCCAGCTGAAGCACAGCTGGAAATGCCGCGACTTCACCCGCGTCGTGCTGGCCCGCGCCCTGGTCGATCAGGCGATCGCGGACGAGATGGCCCGCACCCTGTCGCAGAGCCGCATCCCCTGCCTGCTGAAGCGGCTGGAGGGGTTCCGCGACCGCGGCGCCATCGCCGCCGACGCCGATCTCGCCAACGTGGCGGCCGGCATCGCGACGCTCAGCTTCGGGCTGGGCTTCCTCGACCAGGTGGTGTTCGGCCGCGACGACGCCGGCATCTGCGCCATGGTCGGCACGCTGGCCCACACCATCGCCCACGGCCTGACGCCGCGGTGACGGTTACTCCGCGGCAGTTGCGGCGCGGGCGGCGGTGCGGTGGCTGTGCACCGCGTCGGCGGTGAAGACGGCCAGCGCCACCCAGATGCAGGCGAAGGTGATGGCGTGGCTGCGGGTGAAGGCCTCGCCATAGACCAGCACGCCCAGCAGGAGCTGCCCGGTCGGCCCGACATATTGCAGCAGCCCCATGGTGGTCAGCGTCAGCCGCGCCGCCCCGATCATGAACAGCACCAGCGGCACCGCGGTCATCGGGCCGGCCAGGACCAGCAGGGTGCTCTCGCCCCACTCATGGCCGAAGGCCCCGCTGCCGCCCAGCCACAGCAGATATCCCAGTGCCGCCGGCAGCAGCAGCGCGGTTTCCACCAGCAGGCCGACCACCGGATCTACCGCCGCCTTCTTGCGCACCAGCGCGTAGAACCCGAAGGACAGCGCCAGCGACAGGGCGACCCAGGGCACGGCGCCATAGCTGACGACGAGGCTGCCGACGCCCGCCGCGGCGATGGCGACCGCCAGCATCCGCCCGCGGCTGAGCCGTTCGTTCAGGAACAGCACGCCCAGCAGCACATTGACCAGCGGGTTGATGAAGTATCCCAGGCTGGCCTCGACCAGCCGGCTGTTGACCACCGCCCAGATGAAGACGGTCCAGTTGGTGGTGACCAGCAGCGTGGTGACCAGGAACACGCCCAGCCGGCGCCAGCTTCCCACCGCGGCCAGGACCGCCGCCGGCCCGCGGGTGGCCAGAACGCCGATGCCGACCAGCACCACCGTCCAGACCACGCGGTGCGCCACGATCTCCACCGCGCCGACGTCGCCCAGCGATTTGAAGAAGACCGGGTTGACCAGCCCCCAGATCAGGTAGGAGGACAGCGCCGCGACGAACGCCGCGGTTGTGGAAGTCGGGGCCTTGGCGGGCGGCGGGGTCTGTACCATGCAGTCCGTTTAGCACATTGTTTGTGCAATCCGGCAGCGGGCGGACGAACATGGCCGGGCTGCGCAACCGGCATCACTCCGGTTCCGCAACCCGTTCACCCAACAAAAAGCCCCGCCGGAGCGGGGCTTTTCCGTTTCTCGGCTGAACCGCACCGCCTCAGGCGGCGGTGGCAACGCCCTTGTCGGCCAGCAGGGTCTGCAGCTCGCCCGACTCGTACATCTCGCGGACGATGTCGCAGCCGCCGACCAGTTCGCCCTTGACGTAGAGCTGCGGGAAGGTCGGCCAGTTCGAGTATTCCTTCAGGCCCTGGCGCAGGCCCGGATCCTCCAGGATGTTGACGCCCTTGAACTTGACGCCGGTGTGGCTCAGCACCTGGACGACGGCGGCGGAGAAGCCGCACTGCGGGAACACCGGGGTCCCCTTCATGTAGAGCACGACATCGTTGTTCTTGATGTCCTGCTCGATGCGCTCGACGACGTTCTGATCGACCATGACTCGATAACCCTTCCGATTCGGCCCGGTATTGCCGGGCCCCTGTCCGTTGCGACGTGTGTTCAGGCGCCTTCCGGCGGCTTCACCTTCAGGCGCCTTCCGGCACCGCGGTGGTCAGTGCCAGGGCGTGCAGTTCGCCGCCCATCTTCCCCTGCAGGGACGCGTAGACCATCTGGTGCTGCTGCACCCGGCTCTTGCCCTTGAAGGCGGCGGAGGTGACGAGCGCGGCATAGTGGTCGCCGTCGCCGCGCAGGTCCGCGATCTCGACGACCGCGTCCGGGATGCCCTCCTTGATGAGCTTTTCGATCGTGGCGGCTTCCATCGCCATGGGTCCAATCCTCGTTCTGTTCAGGGCTCTGTTCAGGATTGCCCCGCCCGGGCACTTGCTTCTCAAGATAGAGTAGGTGCGGCCGGGCCGTTTGTCATCCACCGGCAAATATTTGCCGGAATGCGGAAGACGCCGTAACGGCCCGCCCCATCAGCAGCTCACTCGCCGAACACGCGCTTGAACACCGTGTCGACATGCTTGGTGTGGTAGGACATGTCGAACATCGGCTCCAGCTTGTCGCGGCCGATATGCTTGGCGATGTCGGGGTCGGCCGACAGCAGGTCAAGATAGTTGCCACCCTTCTCCCACACCTGCATGGCGTTGCGCTGCACCGCCTTGTAGCTGTCCTCGCGGCTCATGCCGGCCTGGGTCAGCGCCAGCAGCACGCGCTGCGAGAAGACCAGGCCGCCCAGATCGTCCAGGTTCTTCTGCATGCGCTCCGGATAGACCACCAGCTTTTCCATCATGCTGGTCAGGCGCACCAGGGCGAAGTCCAGCGTGACGGTGGCGTCGGGGCCGATCATCCGCTCGACAGAGCTGTGGGAGATATCGCGCTCGTGCCACAGCGCGACGTTCTCCAGCGCCGGGACGACGGCGGCGCGCACGATGCGGGCCAGACCGGTCAGGTTCTCCGACAGGACCGGGTTGCGCTTGTGCGGCATCGCCGACGAGCCCTTCTGGCCGGGGTGGAAATACTCCTCCGCCTCGCGCACTTCGGTGCGCTGCAGGTGGCGGATTTCCGTCGCCAGATTCTCGATGCTCGACGCGATCACGCCCAGGACCGAGAAGTAGAAGGCGTGGCGGTCGCGCGGGATGACCTGCGTCGACACCGGCTCCACCGACAGGCCCAGCTTGGCGGCGACATGCTCCTCCACCCGCGGGTCGATGTTGGCGAAGGTGCCGACGGCGCCGGAGATGGCGCAGGTGGCGATGTCCTGGCGTGCCTGGACCAGACGCTCGCGCCCGCGGGCGAAGGCGGCGTAATGGCCGGCCAGCTTCAGGCCGAAGGTCGTCGGCTCGGCATGGATGCCGTGGCTGCGGCCGATGGTGACGGTGTCCTTGTGCTCGTAGGCCCGGCGCTTCAGCGCGGCCAGCAGGGCGTCCATGTCGGCCAGCAGCAGGTCGGCGGCCTGGGTCAGCTGAACGGCGAGGCAGGTGTCCAGCACGTCCGACGAGGTCATGCCCTGGTGGACGAAGCGGGCCTCGGGACCGACATACTCGGCGAGGTTGGTCAGGAAGGCGATGACGTCGTGGCGGGTCTCCCGCTCGATCTCGTCGATGCGGTCGATCTCCCACTTGCCGCGCTCCCACACCGCCTTGGCGGCTTCCTTCGGGATCACGCCCAGCTCGGCCTGCGCGTCGCAGGCGTGCGCCTCGATCTCGAACCAGATGCGGAAGCGGTTTTCCGGCTCCCAGATGCGGGCCATTTCGGGGCGGGTATAGCGGGGGATCATCGGCACTCTCCGGAGGATGCGGGCGCTGGATTGAGGGTGGCTTGCGGGTCTCATAGCACGCGCGCGCGACCATAGCGGCGTGGGCATGCGTTTTAAAGCCTCGCGATGGCCCGGTGGAAGCCCTGCGGCCCGTCCCGTCCGCGGCGGAATTAATCTTCGCGGCCGAATCGTTGCTGGCCTAAGGGAATCCGCGCCTAACGCTTGGCGGGCGTACTTTCCGCGAAATCCCTGTCCGGCTGCGGTTGCGTCGCAACCCGGCCATCCAGAAGCGAGGAAAACAGTCAAAGAGTCGCGCCCGGGTGGTTTAGATTTGCTTGCAGTTGAATCCTTGCGAGCATTAAGCAACACTTGCACAGCGCATCGGGGCCGGCGCCCACCGGTTCCCCCATAAACCATCCGACTGGCCATCCGAAGGGAGCCCTTCTTGTCCGACCCCGTCGCCGAGCTGGTCCGTGCGCCGTCGCGCTCGTCAGACGAGGCCCGGCTCTACCGCCTGCAGTTCCTGGCGTCGATGGCGCTGGTGTCGGCGCTCGTCCTCGGGCTCGGCTTCTATTTCGTCTGGCAGCATTGGGCCGACCTGGAGCACGACCTGCAGCAGAGCGAGGTGCGCTATGTCCAGGAGCAGCATCAGGCCCTGGTGCAGGAGGTGGAGAATGCGCAGTCCTATCTCGCCTACATGCGCTCGCGCGTCGAACCGCTCCTGAAGGAACATCTGCGCACCCAGGTGGACGAGGCCCATGCCATAGCCCGCAGCGTCCACGACCGGGGGAAGGACATCCTGCCCGATGCGGCCGTAAAGGAATCGATCAAGGAGACACTGCGGCCGCTCCGCTTTTCCGGCGGGCGCGGCTATTACTTCATCAACGACCTGAACGGCGAGTCGGTGCTGATGCCGATCGATCCGTCGCGGGAGGGGACCTCTCCCTTCGCCGCCCCCGATCCCCAGGGTGCGGCGGTGGTGCGCGAGCTGATGCGGGCGGTCCAGGACCCCAGCCTGCGCGGCTTCGCGCGCTATCGCTGGCGCATGCCCGACGACCCGGCGCAGATGGTCGACAAGCTGGCCTTCGTCCGCCGGTTCGAACCCTATGACTGGCTGATCGGCGCCGGCGATTCCCTTGGGGCGGTGGAGGCGCAGCTTCAGCGTGAATCCTTGGAACGGCTGCGCGCCTTCCGCTTCGGGGAAACCGGCTACATCGGCGTGCTGCGCCAGGACGGGCAGGTGCTGCTGTCGCCGACCGCGCCCGCGTCGGAGGGGATGAACGCCCGCGACCTGCCGTGGAAGACCGAACGCGACCTCGTCACCCGCTTTCTGGAGCAGGGGCGGCAGGGCGGCGGGGAGGTGCGCTACGACTGGATCCATCCGGTCACCGCGCGGCCGACCCCGAAGATGGCCTATGTCTCGGCCCCCACCGTGTGGGGCTGGATCCTGGTCGCCGGCTTCTACATCGACGATGTCGGCAAGGAGATGGAGGCCCGCCGGGCGGAGATCAGCCGCGGCGTCAACCAGCGGGTCTGGACCACGGTGGCGGTGCTGGGCGTGGCGCTGGCCGCGTCCGTCGGCGTATCCTGGCTGGTCACCGGCTGGATCCGGCGCATCGTCGGCAGCTACCAACTGCGGGTCCGGCACAGCGACAGCATGCTGCGCGAGCGGGCGCGGCAGCTCTACCTCGCCAATTTCTTCGTCGACCATGTGTCGGAGATCGTCGTTTTGGCCGACGCGAACCTGCGCATCGCCTACATCAACCCTTTCGGCTGCAAGGCGCTGGGCGGGACGCTGGAAGATCTGGTGATGGGGCAGGCCGACCTGCTGAAGCGCTTCGCCGCGGAGGGCGAGGACGCGGCCAGCCATTACGAGACCGTCTACCGCACCCCGGACGGCCGCTCGCTGGAGCTGGAGGTCACGGCCAGCCGCATCACCTACGAGGGCGACGTCTATTACTCGGCCATCGCCCGCGACATCTCCGAGCGCAAGCGGGCGGAATGGCAGCTGCGGCTGTCGGCCAAGGTGTTTGACAACGCGGCGGAGGGGATGTTCGTCGCCAACGAGCACCGGCAGATCGTCGCCGCCAACGACGCCTTCGCCCGCATCACCGGCTATGACCGGGAGGAGGTGCTGGGCCGCGGTCCGGAGTTCCTGCGCTCCGACCGCAACCCGCCGGGCTTCTACGAGGATCTGTGGGCGCAGCTGCGCGAGAACGGCCATTGGGCCGGCGAGATCTGGAGCACCCGCAAGAACGGCGAAATGTTCCCGGAATGGCTGAGCGTCAAGCTGGTGCGGAACGAGGACGGTGCGGTCGCCAACTACATCGCCGCCTTCACCGACATCACCGAGACCCGCGCGCAGGAGGAACGCATCCGCCATCTGGCGCAGTTCGATTTCCTGACCGACCTGCCCAACCGCTTCCTGCTGCGCGACCGGCTGGAGCGCGCCATGCTGGCCGCCGGGCGCCACGGCACCAAGGTGGGGCTGCTGTTCGTCGACCTCGACCGCTTCAAGACCATCAACGACAGCCTGGGCCATCAGGTCGGCGACGGGCTGCTGCGCGAGGTGGCGGGGCGGCTGCTCGGCACGGTGCGGGCCAGCGACACGGTCAGCCGCCAGGGCGGCGACGAGTTCATCATCCTCATCAGCGACATGGACAGCCCCGACGCCGCCGGCATCGTGGCGCGCAAGGTGCTGCACGCCCTGTCGGAGCCCTATGTGATCGACGGGCACGAGCTGCAGGTGACGCCCTCCATCGGCATTGCGATCTACCCAGATGACGGCACCGGCATCGACGCGCTGCTGAAGAGCGCCGACATGGCGATGTACGCCGCCAAGGAGGCCGGGCGGGCCACCTACCAGTTCTTCACGCCGGAGCTGAACCGCCGCGCCTCCGACCGGATGTGGACGGAGAACAACCTGCGCCGCGCCCTGGCCAACAACGAGCTGGAGCTGCATTTCCAGCCGCAGTTCTCGCTGGACGGCCGCCGGCTGATCGGGGCGGAGGCGCTGGTGCGCTGGCGCCAGCCCGACGGCACGCTGATCATGCCCGGCCAGTTCATCCCGGTGGCCGAGGATACCGGCCTGATCCTGCCGCTGGGCGACTGGGTGCTGGGGGAGGCCTGCCGCCGCGCGGCGGAACTGCTGCGCCACCAGGACCTGCTGATCGCCATCAACCTGTCGGCGGTGCAGGTGCGCCGCCCGGGTCTGGCGGAGCGGGTGGCCGGCTGGCTGTCTGCCTACGGCATCCCGCCCTCCGCGCTGGAGCTGGAGGTGACGGAAAGCGTCCTGATGGACGATTCCGACGTGGTGTCGGAAACCTTCTCGCAGCTGCGCGAGATGGGGGTGCCGCTCGCCATCGACGATTTCGGTACCGGCTATTCCTCGCTGGCCTATCTGAAGCGCTTCCGCGTCGACAAGCTCAAGATCGACCGCAGCTTCGTCAGCGGCCTGCGCGCCGGCAACCCGGACAGCGGCGCCATCGCCGAGGCGATCATCGGCATGGCGCGGTCCTTGCGCATGCAGACGCTGGCCGAGGGGGTGGAGACGGAGGAGCAGTATCACTGCCTCGCCACCATGGGCTGCGACCAATGCCAGGGCTATCTGCTGGGCCGGCCCATGCCATACGAGGACTTTCTGGCCTTCGTCCAGAACGACGCCGGCGCCGCCAAGCTGCGGGTGGTGGAGGCGGTGGAGTAGCCGCCGGAGGGCGTTCCGGCAGTTTCCGCCTCACCCGTACCGCAGCAGCCGCGTCCCGTTGGCCTTCAGCCAGGCCCGCGGCAGCTCGACGTTCTGACCGGCGGTCAGGCTGGCGCACAGCGCCCAGAAGCGCGGGGAATGGTTCATCTCGCGCAGGTGCGCCACCTCATGCCCGACGACATAGTCCAGCACCGGCTCCGGCGTCAGGATCAGGCGCCAGGAGAAGGAGAGCCGGCCGGTGGACGAACAGCTTCCCCAGCGGCTCCTGGTGTCGCGGATGGTGACGGCGGCGACGCGGGCGCCGATGCAGGCGGCCTTGAGGCGGGCGCGGGTCGACAGCTCGCGCTTCGCCTCGGCGGTCAGGAAATCGCGGACGCGGCGGGCCACATGCTCGGGCTGGCCGCCGACCAGCAGGGCGCCCTTCTCGATCCGGGTCGGGCCGCGCAGGGCAGGGTCGTGGCGGATGACATGCTCGACGCCCAGGTAAGGCACGCTGGCGCCATCGGCGAAGGGCAGGGACGGCGGCATCGCCGCCAGACGCGCCCGCAGCCAGCCGTCATGCCGGCCGACGAACTGGCGGGCGTCGCTCTCCGACACGCCGACCGGGACAACCACCTGGACCAGCCCGCGACCGGCATCGACGCGCAGGGTCATGCGGGTGGCGCGCGCGCTCTCCCGCAGTTCCAGCGGCATCGGCAGGCCGGAAATCTCCAGCGCCCGCGGCGGCTGGGGCGGCCGGGCGGCGGATCGCTTGCGCTTGCGCAAGAGGGCGGGGAGGGAAGGGCGGCGCTGCACCATGCCGTCTTATAGCGCGGCGGCGGGCGGATGCGGAAGCGTCCTGCCACCGTCGCCGCGCATGGGGAAAGGCGCAGCTTCGGCTTAAAGCATTAGGGCCTTCGAACGAAGCGTAGGCAGGGCATCGGCCATGGGGTCGACTGAGGTCACATTTGACACGATCGATGGGAGCACAAGATAAAGCAGAGGTAACGCGGTGGTTCCAGGCCACCCGTTTTCCCGAAGTTCGGAACGAATTTTTCTTTATCGTCAGCCTTCCCCGCAGTTTTGCCGAGTACATGCCGATGCCTCTCATCCAAGGACAGACGCCGACCCGCGCGGATTGGTACGACGCGCTGCTGTCGGCCAACGACGCCCCCCATGCGTTGCTTGGCGAGGACGGGCGCGTGCTGGTGGCGAACCGTGCCTTCGCCGCGACCTTCGGTCTTGCCGGGGATGCGGTGGAAGGGCGGACCCTGGAGGAGGCCGGTCTGGCGGCCGAGACGGCCGGCGCGCTCGACGCGCTGCGGCGCCGGGTGCTGGCGACCGGCACGCCGGCCAGCGGTGCCGGACCCTTTCCCGGGCTGGGCGGTGCGGTGGCGCTGACCCCGGTGCGGGATGCCGGCGGGGCCGTCCGCGCCGTGGCCCTGGTCGCCGACGCCGGTGCCGCCGCCCTGGCCGAAGCACGGGCGGACGCCGCACAGGCCCGCGCCGATGCGGAGCGCGCCCGTACCGCCAAGGGCAGGTTCCTGTCGGCGGCGAGCCACGACCTGCGCCAGCCCTTCCAGGCGATGCACCTGTTCCACCATCTGCTGATCGGCCGGCTGACCGATCCGGCCTCCATCGAGCTGGCGAACAAGCTGGAGCAGGCGATCGTCGGCGGTGAGACGCTGCTGCGTGCCCTGCTGGAGGTGTCGGCGCTGGAAGCCGGGCTGGTCACCGCCAAGCCGCAGACCTTCCCGGTGGACGAGCTGCTCGCCAAGATGCTGGAGGAGTTCGGGCCGGAGGCGGAGGCCAAGGGGCTGCGCTTCAACGTCCGTCCGCTCGACGCCCAGGTCACCAGCGATCCCGCCCTGATGGAACGGCTGCTGCGGCCGATCCTGGCGAACGCCCTGCGCTACACGCTGAAGGGCGGCATCCTGCTGGCGGCGCGGCGGCGCGGCGACACCCTGCGCATCGAGGTGTGGGACACCGGCGTTGGCATCGACCCGGCCAACCATGCCGTGATCTTCGAGGACTTCCACCAGCTCGGCAATCCCGGCCGCGACCGGAAACAGGGGCTGGGTCTCGGCCTCGCCATCGTGCGGCGGCTGGCGCAGGTGCTTGGGCATCCGGTGACGGTGCGCTCCCGGCTGGGCAAGGGCTCCGTCTTCGCGGTGGAGGTGCCGCTGGCCGGCCCGGACGGCGACCGCGCGGGCGACGATTCCGCCGACAGCGAACCTGAACCGGCCGCCGGCACCCCGGCCGCCGCCGCTCCGGCAAAAGCCGGCACGGTGCTGGTGATCGAGGACGACGCCATGCAGCTGGAGGGGATCGGTATGCTGCTGCGCGGCTGGGGCTATGCCGTCATCCCCGCCCGCGGCATCGACGAGGCCTGCGCCGAACTGGACAGCGCCGCCACCGCTCCGGACCTCGTGCTGTCCGACCTGCGGCTGTCGGGGCCGGAAACCGGCATCGACGCCATCCAGGCGGTGCGTGCCCGCTGCGGACGGCGCGTGCCGGGCGTGATCGTCACCGGCGACACCGACCCCGACCGGCTGCGCAGCGTCGACCGCAGCGGCCTGCCCCTGGTCCACAAGCCCTGCGATCCCAAGGCGCTGCGCCGCCTGCTCAGCCACAGCCTGAAGGCGGGCGCCGGTTCCTGTCCGCGTTAGCCTTTTCGCGCCTGCGCATTTTCGCTCCGCAACATTCCGGCCGGCCGTTTTTCACGTCACAAAACTGTAATGCGGCGTCTTGACAGACCCAGTCATGCGTGCGCAGTGTGACGTTTAGAGCAACCCAACAATTTCGGAAGCGACCATCGGGCCGGCAGTGTTTTCGCAAGCGCAAACAGATGGCCAGGCACATGGCCGTATGCGTCTGCCACCAAAACTTCACGAAAGCGTCGCGGGACGGCAACCCAATGCCCTCATGACAACCGCGAACCATACCGGGATAGGGAGACCCACCGCATGTTGACCCGCCGCAAGCTTGCCCTCCTGACGGGCGCCGCCACCACCACCGCGCTGCTGCTCGCCGCCCTGCCGGGATCGGCGCTGGCGCAATCGAAGACGGTGATCGACTTCTGGCACGGCCTGCCGCAGCCGCTGGGCGGCCAGCTGGAGCAGGTCGTCAAGGAGTTCAACGACAGCCAGCAGGCGGTCCAGGTCAACGCCTCCTACAAGGGCGCCTATCCCGAGACGATGCAGGCGGCCATCGCCGCCTTCCGCGCCGGCAACGCGCCGCACGTCGTGCAGATGTTCGAGGTCGGGACCGCCACCATGATGGCCGCCGGCCCGGCGATCAAGCCGGTCTACCAGCTGATGCAGGAGACGGGCGCCTCCTTCGACGCCGACGCCTACATCCCGGCGGTGAAGGGCTATTACTCGTCCAGGGACGGCAAGATGATGGCGCTGCCGTTCAACAGCTCCACCACCATCATGTTCTACAACAAGGACGCCTTCCAGAAGGCCGGCCTCGACCCGAACAAGCCGCCGGCGACCTGGCCGGAGATGATCGAGGCGACGAGGAAGCTGAAGGCGTCGGGCTCCACCTGCCCGATGACCACCTCCTGGCCGGTGTGGGCGCAGTTCGAACAGCTGGGCGCCATCCACAACACCCCATTCGCCAGCCAGGCCAACGGCTTCGGCGGCCTGAACGCCGAGCTGAAGATCGACGCGCCGCTCTTCGTCAAGCATGTGCAGACGCTGATCGACATGCAGAAGGAGGGGCTGTTCAAGTATGGCGGCCGCGACAACAAGCCGGACGCCCTGTTCCCGTCGGGCGAATGCGCGATGATCCACGGCTCGTCCGGCCTGCGCAGCCGCACCACCAAGGAAGCGAACTTCGCCTGGGGCGCCGCCCCGCTGCCCTACTGGCCGGAATTCGCCAAGGACGGCCCGAAGAACAGCATCATCGGCGGCGCCGCCTTCTGGGTCATGACTTCGCCCAAGCGCACGCCGGCCGAATACAAGGCCGTGTCGCAGTTCTTCAGCTTCCTCGCCCGGCCGGAGGTCGATGCGAAGTGGCACATGGACACCGGCTATGTCCCGGTGACGATGAAGGGCTTCGAACTGGCCAAGGCCCAGGGCTATTACGAGAAGAACCCCGGCGCCGACGTGCCGGCCGCCCAGCTGACCCGCACGCCCACCACCGAGAACAGCATGGGCCTGCGTCTGGGCAACCTGCCGGAAATCCGCAACATCATCCAGGAAGAGCTCGAGAAGGCATTCCAGGGCCAGCAGGACGCCCGCCAAGCGCTGGACTCCGCGGTGAAGCGCGGCAACGCGGTGCTGCGCAACTTCGAGCGCGCCAACAAGGGCTGAGTTCGGACGTAACGTCCCGCCCCCGTCTCTCGCACAAGCGTCGTTTGTGCGAGAGGCGGGAGAGGAACTGCGTCGCTCCCTATTCACGAAAGACCATCCTTTGCAGCGTCGCGTGACATTCGACAACCGGCTGCTGCCCTACCTGCTGCTCGCGCCGCAGGTGGCGGTGACGCTGGTGTTCTTCATCTGGCCGGCGGCCCAGGCGGTCTGGCAGTCGGTGCATCTGCAGGACGCCTTCGGCATCCGCAGCGAGTTCGTCTGGTTCGAGAATTTCGAACATGTGCTGGGCGACCCGAACTATCTCGACACGCTGAAGGTCACCATGATCTTCAGCATCGCGGTCACCGTGCTGTCGATGGGCACGGCGCTGCTGCTGGCGGTGCTGGCCGATTCCAAGATCAAGGGCGCGCGCACCTACAAGACTCTGCTGATCTGGCCCTATGCCCTGGCCCCGGCCGTCGCGGCGGTGCTGTGGATGTTCATCTTCAACCCCGACATCGGGTCCTTCGGCCGGGCGCTGAGGGCGCTCGGCTATGACTGGGACTACCGGCTGAACGGCGGTCAGGCGCTGTGGATGGTCATCATGGCCGCCAGCTGGAAGCAGGTGGCCTACAACTTCATCTTCTTCCTGGCCGGCCTGCAGGCGATCCCGCGCTCGGTGATGGAGGCGGCCAGCATCGACGGCGCCGGTCCGGTGCGGCGCTTCTGGACCATCACCTTCCCGCTCTTGTCGCCGACCACCTTCTTCCTGCTGGTGGTCGACATGGTCTACGCCTTCTTCGAGACCTTCGGCACCATCCACGCCCTGACCCAGGGCGGGCCGGGCAAGGCGACGGAGACGCTGATCTTCCGCGTCTACCATGACGGCGTGGTCAACAACGACCTCGGCGGATCGTCGGCGCAGTCGGTGATCCTGATGGTGATCGTCATCGCGCTGACCGCGGTGCAGTTCCGCTTCATCGAGCGCAAGGTCCACTACGCATGAAGCCGACCCGATTCATCGACCTCGTGCCGCACATCGTCCTGATCGTCGGCGTCCTCATCTTCGCCTATCCGATCTATGTGACGCTGATCGGCTCCACCTGGGATTCCGGCACCATCGGCCGCGGCGGACTGCCGCTGTGGCCGGGCGGGCAGGGGCTGGACAACTACGCCCAGGCCTGGGCGGGCGAGGCGGGCGCGCGCGCCAAATACACGCCCGTGCGCACGATGATGCTGAACAGCCTCGTCATGGCGCTGGCCATCGCGCTGGGGAAGATCGCCATCTCGATCCTGTCGGCCTATGCGGTGGCCTTCTTCCGCTTCCCGCTGCGCATGGCCTTCTTCTGGCTGATCTTCATCACGCTGATGCTGCCGGTGGAGGTGCGGATCATCCCGACCTACAAGGTCGTCGCCGACCTCGGCCTCATCAACACCTATGCCGGGCTGGCGATTCCGCTGATCGCGTCGGCCACCGCGACGCTGCTGTTCCGCCAGTTCTTCCTGACCATTCCGGACGAACTGCTGGAGGCGGCGAAGATCGACGGCGCCGGGCCGGTGCGCTTCTTCATCGACGTGGTTCTGCCGCTGTCGCGCACCAACATCGCAGCCCTGTTCGTCATCCTCTTCATCTATGGCTGGAACCAGTATCTCTGGCCGCTCCTGGTCACCAGCAGCGGCGACATGGAAACCATCGTGACCGGCATCACCAAGATGATCGGCACCGGCGAATCGGCCAACGACTGGAACCTCATCATGGCGACCACGGTGCTGGCGATGCTGCCGCCGGTGGCGGTGGTGGTGTTCATGCAGCGCTGGTTCGTCAAGGGCCTTGTGGACAGCGAAAAGTAAGACGCGGACGAAGGAAAGAAGAACAATGGCAACCGTTGAAATCCGCGACGTCCGCAAATCCTACGGGCCGGTCGAAGCGATCAAGGGCATCGACATCGCGATCCGGGACGGCGAATTCCTCGTCCTGCTGGGGCCGTCCGGCTGCGGCAAATCCACCCTGCTGCGCATGGTCGCCGGGCTGGAGGGCATCACCGGCGGTGAGATCGCCATCGGCGGGCGCGTGGTCAACAATCTGGAGCCCAAGGACCGCGACATCGCGATGGTGTTCCAGAACTATGCGCTCTACCCGCACATGACGGTCTTCGACAACATGGCCTACGGCCTGAAGATCCGCGGGATTCCGAAGGCGGAGATCCGCGCCCGCGTCGACAAGGCGGCGGAGATCCTGGAGCTTGGCCGCTTCCTCGACCGCCGGCCGAGCCAGCTGTCGGGCGGCCAGCGCCAGCGCGTCGCCATGGGCCGCGCCATCGTGCGCGAACCCGCCGCCTTCCTGTTCGACGAGCCGCTGTCCAACCTGGACGCCAAGCTGCGCACCCAGATGCGGGTGGAGATCAAGCGTCTGCAGGACCGGCTGCGCATCACCAGCCTCTACGTCACCCACGACCAGGTGGAGGCGATGACGCTGGCCGACCGCATCCTGGTGATGAACCACGGCGTGGCCGAGCAGATCGGCACGCCGCTGGAGGTCTACCAGCGCCCGGCCAGCCTGTTCGTCGCCGGCTTCATCGGCTCGCCGCCGATGAATGTGCTGGACGGCCGCATCGATGACCGCGGCGAGGCGGTGCTGCTGCCGGACGGCCAGCGTCTTGCTCTGCCGCAGCCCCGCCCGACCGACGCCGGCCGGCCGATCAAGCTGGGCATCCGGCCGGAGCATCTGGCCGTTGCCGCGCAGGGCTTTTCCATCGAGGTTGAACTGGTCGAGGCGCTTGGGGCCGACACGGTGGTCTATGGCCGTCTGCCGGATGGCGAGACGCTGCTGGTCCGCATGGCCGGCATTCCCACCGTGCGCGAGCGCGACCGGATGACCGTCGCCCCGCAGGACGGCGCCCTGCACCTGTTCGACGCGGTCACCGGCCGCCGGGTGGAGTGAAGCTGCCGATCAGAAATCCGAACAGCGCCCCTTGAACTCCCAGTCGCCGTAGCGGGTCGGCTCCGGCCCCTTCGGGCCGCCGATCTCGCCCGGCTTCTGCTCGGGGCCCTTCGTCTCGGTGGCGTCCGGAGCGGTCTGTCCGGTCGCTGGGTCGGCAGCGTCCTGCTGCGGCTTGGTCGGTTCGGTCATCATGTCCATCGCGAAATTGCGGGCATCTTGAACGCGGGCTCGGATCAGGCCCATATCTTGGATCGGGGCGGGTTACCCCGCTTCGGCCCATCCTGAACTGATATGGCGACCATGACCAGCTATCTGAAGACCACCATTCTCCTTGCCGGCCTGACGGCGATCTTCATGGCGGTCGGCTTCCTGCTGGGCGGCAAGACCGGCCTGATCGTCGCCTTCGTGGTCGCGCTGGGCATGAACCTGTTCAGCTACTGGAATTCCGGCAACATGGTGCTGTCGATGTACGGCGCCCGCGAGGTCGACGCCTACTCGGCGCCGGAGTTCCACGGCATCGTCGCCCGGTTGGCGGAGCGCGCCGGCCTGCCGATGCCGCGCGTCTACATCATCGAGAACGATCAGCCCAACGCCTTTGCCACCGGCCGCGATCCGGAGCATGCGGCGGTCGCCGCCACCACCGGCCTGCTGCAGCGCCTGACACCGGAGGAGATTGCCGGCGTGATGGCGCACGAGTTGGCCCATGTGAAGAACCGCGACACCCTGATCATGACGATCACCGCGACCATCGCCGGTGCGGTGTCGATGCTCGGCAACTTCGGCCTGTTCTTCGGTGCGTCCAGCAGCGACGAGCGCGGCGGCAACCCGCTGGGCATGGTGGGGGCGGTGCTGGCCGCCATCCTCGCCCCCATCGCCGCGACGCTGGTGCAGATGGCGATCAGCCGCACCCGCGAGTTCGAGGCCGACCGCATCGGCGCCGAGATCTGCGGCCGTCCCAACTGGCTGGCCGACGCGTTGACCAACATCCACAACAGCGCCCACCAGATCCCGAATTATCAGGCGGAGGCGCACCCCGCGACCGCCCACCTGTTCATCGCCAACCCCCTCAGCGGCGCCAGCATGGCCAGCCTGTTCTCGACCCACCCCGACATGGGCGAGCGGGTGGCGCGGCTGCGCGCGATGGCGGCCCAGACCGGCAGCTTCGGCGGCGGGTTCGGGGGAGGCGGTTTTAGCGGCGGCTTCGGTGGTGGCTTCACCCCGCCGCGCGACGGCCGCTCGCCCTGGGGGCGCCGCCGCAGGGAACCGGTCAGGGCGGCCAGGGCGGCTTCATGCCGCAGAACCGCCGCGGCCCCTGGGGCTGATCTCCGCCGCGGCCGCTGGTAAAGGATTGCGCGCCGGACGGGTGGGCGACTACCCTTCCGGCCAGCGCTCAACCACGACGGCCGCCAGGGGAAGCTTGCATGTCCGAAGTCGCGAAATACCGCCTCGTCACCCGTTCCGATTTCGATGGGCTGGTCTGCGCCGTCCTGCTGAAGGATCTGGGCATCCTCGACGAGATCAAGTTCGTCCATCCCAAGGACATGCAGGACGGCAAGATCGAGATCACCGGCCGCGACATCACCACCAACCTGCCTTACGTCGAGGGCGCCCATCTGGTGTTCGACCATCACCTGTCGGAGACCATGCGCGTCGGCGAGAAGGCGAACCACATCATCGACCCCAAGGCACCGTCCGCCGCCCGCGTCGTCTACGATTACTATGGCGGGAAGGAGCGCTTCCCCACCATCTCCGACGAGATGATGGCGGCGGTCGATCAGGCCGACTCGGCGCAGTACCAGCGCGAGGACATCCTGAATCCCACCGGCTGGACCCTGCTGAACTTCATCATGGACGCGCGCACCGGCCTCGGCCGCTTCCGCGAGTTCCGGGTGTCGAACTACCAGCTGATGATGGACCTGATCGACTACTGCCGCAGCCATTCCATCGGGCAGATCCTGGAGCTGCCCGACGTGAAGGAGCGGGTGGACCTCTACACCCAGCATGCCGAGCTGTTCGTCGACCAGCTGAAGCGCTGCGCCACCGTGCGCGGCAACGTCGTCGTGCTCGACCTCCGCAAGGAGGAGACGATCTATGCCGGCAACCGCTTCATGATCTATGCGCTGTTCCCCGACACCAACGTGTCGATCCATGTCCTGTGGGGCCTGAAGCAGCAGAACACCGTTCTGGCCTGCGGCAAGTCGATCCTGAACCGCAGCTCGAAGACCGACATCGGCCCGCTGATGCTGCAATATGGCGGCGGCGGCCATCAGGCGGCAGGCACCTGCCAGGTCGACAACGACCGGGCCGAAGAGGTACTGGAGGCCATCGTCGCCCGCATGCGGGCGGACGGCTGACACCTCACCGACCGGTTCCAGAGCGATTGAGCGCCTTTCCTCCCTTCCCCGACGGCACCCTGTTCGACGCCGGATGGCTGTCCGCCCTGTCCGACGAGGTGCCGCGGGCCGAGGCGCTCGACCGCGCCCGCCCGGTGGTTGCCGACGCCATCGCCCGCACCGACGCGGCCGGGGCGGCGGCGCTGGCCCGCATCGACGCGTTGGTGGCCGGGGCGGCGCTCGAGGCCATCCCGGGGCTGCTGGCGGCCGAGACCGATGAGTTGCCGGAGGCCGCCGCGGCGGCCGAACGCTCCATCCACGACCTGATGAGCCGCGTCGCCTACAAGCGGCGGGAGCTGATGCCGCTGTTCCCGGAGCTGATCGAGCGCGTCGCCGCCGTCCATGCCGCGGCGGTGCTGGCCTGCGGCACGGCGCGCTGGCGGCTGATGGCGGCGCGTGCGCGGCTGCAGCCGGGCCGTCCCTCCAGCCCGATCCAGGGTTCCGGAACCCGCTATGTGAAGAGCGACCGTTTCGACGCCCGCGCCGCCGAAAGCCTGCCCGCCATCGACCGCACCCGCGCCGACCGCATCCTGAAGCGGCTGGGCGAGTCCCCGGTGCCGGACGAGCTGGAGCTTCGGCCGCTGGACGGCGGCGATGATCTCTGGACCATCAAGGCCGGCGGGATCAGCCGCTTCATCCTGCGGGTCGAGCGCGACCGGCGGGGGCTGTTCTACATGGTGGAGGATGTCGGGCCGCAGAAGGATAGATAGACTGAGTGCTAATGTCCTGAAAACCGATGAATATTTGACAGAAATCTACTTCTGATCATTTTTTGTGTGGTCAGATATTCTAAATATATGATCCCAGCCGGGGAGCGATGGAGGTCCAGGCGGCTTTGTGTAATTCTTCACAATTTCGAAAAATATTTTTATAGCTGCGGTAAAGATTTCGAGGGCGCGGCTTAGGGTCGTGTTCCTTCTCTCTAGAATAGATGCTTCGAGTTTTGAGTAATTTCTCATTATAGAACCAATATGTTCCATGTAATCTTCTATTCTAATATCGTTATAGCTTGCAAACTGGGTAATTTCTTTAATGTTTTTCGAGTACTGCGCCAGTTTTTCTTCAAGGGTTCGAACTGATAGTTTGGGGGAAGAAGAAACAATCTCCGCTAGATTGGCATCAAGGCCAACGAGTAAAATCGTAAAAGGTGCATGCTTCATTCTACTAATCCGTGCAAAGTTTCTTGCAAAGGTTCAAAAAACATCTCTAACATTTGAACTTTGGCACGAAGCGAATATCACATCAAGCTTTCTACGTTAGAGGGGTATGGTCTCAGTTTGCGTTTCCTTTTGAGTTAAAAACTTCAAAAGGAGATGCCATCCATGGTTTAAATCCCCGCCACCCCCCACAGCAGCAGCGCCACCAGCCCGACAAGCAGCAAGGCGGCGACGGCGGATAGAGCGAGCGCTCGCCCAATGTCGGCTGGGGTGACGCGGGCACGGCCGTCGCCGATCCAGCTTTCGGTGATGACCACGCCGCCGTCGCGGTGCGGGCCGCCCAACGCGAGGCCCAGCGCGCCCGCCATCGCCGCGATCGGCCAGCCCATGTTCAGCGACGGGTGCTTGCGCGCATCGCTTCGCAGTGTCCGGAAAGCGCTGCCGGCCTTGGCGGTGCCGATGAAGGGGGCGGCGAGCGCCAGCAGCAGGCCAGCCAGCCGGGCGGGCAGGGCGTTCAGCGCGTCGTCCAGCGTCGCCGCGGTCGATCCGAATCGGCCATGGCGCACGCCGGGGCTGCCGAGTGCCGCGTCGGCGCCGTCCATCGCGGTCCAGACGAACAGGCCCGGCACGCCGAGCAGGGCATAGGCGAAGACCGGCGCCACCAGCTTGCGGTCGAAGGCGCGGGCTGCCGCCTCCACCGCCGCGCGGGCGATGCCGTGCTCGTCCAGGCCATAGACGTGGCGGCGGGTCAGCGACTGGATCGCCTCCTGGCCGGGAACCACCCCGCCGCTCTCCAGCGCGCGGCGGACCGCCCGCACGCGGGTCCAGGCCGCCCGCCCGCGCAGGCCGCAGAGCAGGGCCAGCAGTTCCAGCATCCAGCCGCGGCCGATGGAGCCGATCCATTCCACAGCCAGCCCGGCCGCCACGGCGATCAGCAGCAGCGCCAGCACCACCAGCGCCCCGCGGAAAACCTGCGCCGAGGCGCCGCGCTCCGCCCGGTTCAGCCGGGCGTCGGCGGCGTTGCAGAATCGCCGCGCCAGCCCTGCCGGGTCGGGCAGGATGCGGTCCAGCCAGTCGCCGAACAGCGCGTCGATCCCCAGTGCCAGCAGCAGGAGCAGCAGCGGGCCGGGACCGCCGAAGGCCGAACCGAACATGGCGTCTCCGCGACTAGAGGACAGGCATCAGCGGGCGCCGGCTTGGCGCAGCAGGGTGCCGACGCGGGCGTTGCGGCTTTCCTGCGCCCAGTTCAGCGCGGTGCGGCCGGTGAAGTCGGAACGGTCGACCTTGGCGCCGGCCTTCAGCAGCCGGTCCACCACGTCGGCACGGCCGGCGCGGGCGGCGACCATCAGCGGGGTCATGCCCTCGCGGTTCTCCTGGTCGACCTTCGCGCCCTTCTTCAGCAGCAGGTCGATCAGTTCCGGGTTGCCGTTCTCGGCCGCGGCCAGCAGCGGGGTGTTGCCGGCCTTGTCGGCGCGGTTGACGTTGGCGCCGCCGTCCAGCAGCAGGCCGGCCATCGCCGGGTTGGACCGGTCCACCGCGGCCAGCAGGGCGGTCTTGCCGTGGATGTCGGCCTGGTTGGGGTTCTCGCCCCGCAACAGGGCGCCCTTCACCTTGGCGACATCGCCCTCGTTGACCGCCTGCATCAGCCCGGTGTCCTGGAACAGGCTGATCTGGGCGAAGGCCGGGGCGGCGGAGCCGGCGGACAGGCCGGCGGCGAGGAGGGTGGCGAGCAGGAGCCGCTTCATGGCGGGTGTCCTTCCTTGACAGCAGGGGTGCCGGATACTAGCCAAAAGACGGGCGCCTTTGCCAGATCGGCCTTTTCTCTTCGGTACGCGCGCGCCGATTCGCCAAGAGGACCGTCATGCTGCGAAACCCGCTTGCCCGCCACATCGCGCTGTTCCTGCTGGTGAAGGCGGTGCTGATCGGGCTCGGCCTCTGGTGGTTCCTGGGCGCCATGCCGGAACCGCGCGGCATCGTGCCGCCCCCCGCCGCGGCAGCGCGCTCCTGATCGAGCGCCCGGCAAGGGCCTCATCGCCAGCATGGCCGGAACCTTGGCCCCGCTTCTCGGTTGGATCCGGATTGTACGGACATCCTGCGAAGCGAAGGGGTGGAGGCATGATCGAGAGCCGCGACCAGAACCCGACCACAATCGATTCCAGCGCCTGGACCGGGGACAGCGGAGGGACCGCGGACGCCACGGTGCGCGAGGCGGTGGCGATCTTCGACAGCCGCGAATCCCTGCAGAACGCCATCGACGACCTGACTTTGGCCGGCTTCCAGCGCCATGAGCTGAGCCTGCTGGCCAACGACGAGACGATCCGCGAGCGGCTGGGCAGCGTGCCCGGAGACGTCGGCAGCCTCGCCCACGATCCCGACGCCCCGCGGCAGGCCTACATCTCGCCGGAGGACATCGGCAGCGGCCAGGGCGCCGCCGTTGGCTTCCCCGCCTATGTCGGCGCCATCATCGCCACCGGCGCGGTGCTGGCCACCGGCGGGACGGCACTCGCCGCCGCCGCGGCTGCCGCGGCCGCCGGAGTGGGCAGCGGGGCCGCCGGCTCCTTCCTGTCGCAATGGATCACTGACAAGCGCAACGAGCCGATGCTGCAGCATCTCGACAAGGGCGGGATCCTGCTGTGGGTCAATGTCGGCGACGCCGCCCGCGAAAGCATCGCGCTGGAGGTGCTGAACCGCCACGCCACCCAGCCGGCCGAAGTCCACGACGTGCGGCAGACCGGGTCGACGTAAGGACGGGCGTCACCCCGCCGGCCGCGGCGGACCAGGGCCTCGGGGGTGAAGTCCTCCGGCTTCAGCGGCGCGTCGAACTGCGGCGGCGGCAGGCCGTTGTCCACGCCGCGGGCGACATAGCGGTCGGCGGTCAGGTCGAAGGCGAACTCCACCGTCGGGACCAGGGCCGGCACCTGCCAGTGCGGGACCGGATGCGCCTCGGCGTAGCGCAGAAGGTCGCCCTTGCCGTTGTAATGCTCCGACGCCAGAATCTGCCAGCTGTCCTCGTCCAGGTAATAGGTGCGGTCGGGCAGGGCATGCTGGAAGTTCGGCTTCAGCCGGGCATCCACCACCCAGACCCGGTGCATCTCGTAGCGCAGGAACTGCGGGTTGGGATGACCCGGCCACAGGATGTCCCGCGCCGTCAGGCTGGGGTTGGTCAGCCGGTGGGCGTTGTAGGGCATATACATCTCGCGCCGCGTCACCAGCGTGTAGTCGAAGCGGTCGAGCGCGCCGCTGAACATGTCCAGCATGTCGGCGGTACAGATGCCGCCTGTCACCGGGTCCGGCGTGTCATAGGAGAAGTCGGGCGCCGGCACCACCCGGCCGCGCTCGCCCTCCCGCGCCCAGGCACGGGTCCGGGCCGCGATGGGATCGAGCGTCGACTGGACCACCAGACTGCTGCCGGCCTGCTCCTTCGGGTCCAGGATGGTGCGGCGGTAGAGCAACGGCGGTGCCGCCGCATCGCTGGCGGCGTAGGGGGAGAGGAAGTCCTCGCGCAGCCGGGTCTGCGTGCGCGCCCCGTCGCCGGACTGGACCATGGTCAGGCTGGTGCGCGACACCCGCTCGCCGCGCCAGCGCAGCTTGTGGTTCCACATCGCCTGCAGCCCGTTGGCCGGGATGGGGAAGGGTACGCCGACCGCCGCATCGCGCAGAACCAGACCGTTCGCCCCCAACGCCGCCCGGTCGGCATTCGCCATCGACGCGTCATAGATGCGCTGCGGTGCGGCGGCGCTGCGGCGGCAGGGGAACAGCGCCAGCTCGAAGCTCTCCGGGTACTTTTCCAGCAGCGCCTGCTGCCCGGCGGTCAGCCGGACCTTGTAGCGCTCCACATCGGCGGCGCCGACGGTGAACCAGCGGACATCCTCGATATAGGGATCGGGAGAGGGGCGGCCGGGCACATAGCCGCGCGGCGCCTGGGTCAGCCCGCCGGTCCAGGGCGGGATCGCCCGCGTGCGGTTGCCGGCCCGCACCGCCCCGAAGGGCGTCAGCTCCTCGCCCAGCCGCGGGACCCCGACATCCGGCGGGGCGTTCTGGGCCGGTGCGGCCGGTGCATTCTGGGCCGACAGCGGGGACGCGGCGGTCGCCGCGGCGGCGCCCAGCAGAAGGCCCAGCGCCTCGCGCCGGCCGGGACGGTAGGCGGACGGATCGCCGTTCATGCCGGGCGCTCCGCGTCGGCCTGCTTCACCCCGGCCAGCTCCCGGCCGATGGCCTCGCCGGTGGCGGCGAAGATGGAGCGCAGCCGGTCGGCCGCCTCCGCAAGCTGCGGAAGCGGCGCACCCTCCGCGGCGGCCTGCTCCAGGACGCGGGCGGCGTCCGCCAGCGGCTTGGCGCCGGCATTGCGCGAGGAGCCCTTCAGATTGTGGGCGCAGGCCCGCATCCATTCGCGGTCGCCGTTGCCGAGCGCCGTGTCCAGATCGGCGACGATGCCGCGGCCGATGGTGACGAAATCGTCCAGCAGCTCCGCCAGAATCGCCGCATCGCCGCCGCACAGCGCGCGCAGGCTTCCCAGCTCGATCAGCGCATCGCCGGCAGCGGCCGGGATCGCGGCCGGGATGGCCGGCAGTGGTTCCGGCGGCGGGAGGGACGGCGGCATCCAGCGGGCGAGGGCGACGGCCAGTTGCGACAGCTCCAGCGGCTTGCTCAGCACGTCGTCCATGCCGGCGGCGCGGTAGCTTTCGATGTCGGCCGGCGCGGCGTTGGCGGTGATCGCGACGATCGGCAGGCGGGCGCCGGTGTCCGGCTCGGCGGTACGGATGCGGCGGGTCAGCTCGAAGCCGTCGATCTCCGGCATCTGGACGTCGGTCAGCAGCAGGGCGTAACGGCGCTCGCCCCGGCGCATGGCGTCCAGTGCTGCCAGGGCTTCCGCCCCGCCCGGCGCCATCTCCGCGGCATAGCCCAGGGCCTGCAGCTGCATCAGCAGGACCTTGCGGTTCACCGGATTGTCCTCCGCCACCAGGATCAGGCGCCCCTGGGCCATCGCCTCCTCTACGCTTGGCGGGCTGGTCGCGGCGGAGTCGGCAGATGGCGCGGCCTCCGCCTTGCGGCCGGCGGGGGGTGTCGCCGGGGCGGCGTGGTGAGGGGTGTGGTGGGCGGCGGCCGGGAGGGCCAGCCGCCCGGCGGCGACCGCCACGGCGCGCAGCAGGACCAGCCGGCGCAACGGGCGGCTCAACACCACGGTGCCGGGTTCGGCGCCCCGCGTGCCGGGCCGGGAGGTCGCGGAGACTTCCCCCCGGTTTCGTGGCAGAGCAGGACTACCGGCGGCCGGGGTTCGCCGCTGCGGCGGCCGAACTCGTCGGGCGCGCAGGCCGCGGCGGGAACATGCAGTGCCTCGTCGATGGTGACGACGCCGACCGCGCATCCCGCCTCCCGCGCGATACGGGCCTGGGTCGCCAGTTCGGGCGGGGAGGCGGCGGGCAGCACGCGGGCGCCGGCCTGCTCCAGATAGCGGGCGAGGAAGCCGCGCTCCATGTCGTCGGGCACGCCCAGCAGCACCGTCAGCCCGTCCAGCCCGATGGCGTCGCCGCCGTCCTCCGCCGGGGCCGGGTCGGCCGCGCGGGCCAGCGGCAGGCGCAGCCAGAAGGTGGAACCGGCGCCGGGCTCGCTCTCCACACCGATCTCGCCGCCCATCAGCGCGGCCAGCCGCCGGCTGATCGACAGCCCCAGCCCGGTGCCGCCGAAGCGCCGGGTGGTGGAGCTTTCCGCCTGGGTGAAGGGCTGGAACAGGCGCTGGCGGGTCGATTCGGCGATGCCGATCCCGGTGTCGCAGACGGCGATGCGCAGCACCGGCTCCGCATCGTCGTCGGCGGCGGCGGTGGGCTCCATCTCCGCGCGCAGGACGACGCGGCCGGCCTCGGTGAACTTGATGGCGTTGCCGGCGAGGTTGAACAGGATCTGGCGCAGCCGCACCGGGTCGCCCAGCAGGGCCGGCGGGATCGCCGGGTCCACATAGGTCAGCAGCGCCAGCCCCTTCGCCCCGGCGGCGGGCGCCAGCGTTTCCGCCACCCCTTCGACCAGCGCGGGGACCGACAGCGGCACCCGCTCCAGATCCATCTTCCCGGCTTCGATCTTGGAGAAATCCAGGATGTCGTCGATGATCCGCAGCAGCGCGCTGGCCGATTCGCGCATGGTGGCGACGGTGTCGCGCTGGTGTTCGTCCAGCTCCGTCCGTTCCAGCAGGCCGAGCATGCCCAGCACCCCGTTCATCGGCGTGCGGATCTCGTGGCTCATGGTGGCGAGGAAGGCCGACTTGGCCCTGGTCGCCTCCTCCGCCTGCTCGCGGCTTTCGCGCAGCTCGCGCGTGCGCTCGGCCACGCGGGTCTCGATGGACTGGATCTGGTCGAAGGCGCGCAGTGCCGCGATCACGGCGGTGAACAGGCTTTCCGCCGACAGGTCGGCCTTCGGCTTGTAGTCGTTGATGTCGTAATCGACGATCACGTCGCGCTGCGGCGCCTGCCCCGGCTGGCCGGTGCGCAGGATGATGCGGACGTCGCGGTTGCCCAGCTCGTCCCTGATCCAGCGGACCAGCTTCAGGCCGGAATCGTCCTCCTCCATCACCACGTCCAGCAGGATCACGGCGATGTCGCGGCGGAGTTCCAGCACCGCGCGGGCGTCCGCCGCGGTGAAGCAGCTGAGAAGCTCCAGCCGCCGCCGCTGGAAGGTGACGTCGGCCAGCAGCAGGCCGGTCATTGAATGCACGTCCGATTCGTCGTCCACCACCAGGATGGTCCAGGGCGGGGCCGCCGGGTCGTGCGCCGGCTCCCGCTCGACCGCCGCGACGCCGGAGCGATCCGCAAGACCCTCCGCCTCCTCGTCGGCGAACAGGATCTCGTCGTCGTCATAGGCGGCGCCGGTGTTCATGCGGGGTCGGTCTCCAGCGGGACGGGCGTCGGAAGGTGGGGAGGCTGCGGCTGAGGCTGCAACTGGGATTGCTGGGCGGCCTGCGGATTGGCGGCGGTCCGCGGGATGCGCAGGGTGAAGGTAGTTCCATCGCCGGGAACGCTGTCAACCGAGATCCGCCCGCCCAGCGACTGGGTGACGAGGTTGAAGACGATATGCAGCCCCAGCCCGCTGCCGCCCGACCCGCGCCGGGTGGTGAAGAAGGGCTCGAACACCTTGGGCAGGTTTTCCGCCGGGATGCCGACGCCGTCGTCGGCGAAGCGGATCTCCACCTCGTCGTCCGGCATCTCGTCCACGTCGATCACCATGTGCCCCTTGCCGTCGGCCGGGAAGGCGTGGGTCAGCGCGTTCATCACCAGATTGGTCACCACCTGGCTGAGCGCGCCGGGGAAGCTGTCCATCAGGATGCCGGGGGAACAGGCGATGGCGACGCGGTGGCGGCTCTTGCGCAGGGTGGGGCCGAGCGAGGTCACCACCTCCTCCAGATAGGCCAGCAGGTCGAAGCGGCGCCGCTCCTCGCTGGTCTGGTCGACGGCGACGCGCTTGAAGCTCTGGATCAGTTCAGCCGCGCGGGTCAGGTTCTGTTCGATCAGGCGGGAGGATTCGCCGGCGGTGGCGACATAGGCGGCAAGCTCCGACTTCTTCATCGTCCCGCGCTCGAACGCTTCGGCCAGGGCGCCGGTGCGGCCCGACAGGTGGGTGGCGCAGCCGAAGGCGATGCCGATGGGCGTGTTGATCTCGTGCGCCACGCCGGCGACCAGCAGGGCGAGCGAGGCCATCTTTTCCGCCTGGACGAGGTTGGCCTGGGTCTCCTTCAGGTCGGCATAGGCGCGCTCCAGCTCCTGCATCGCGTTGAAGATCTCCTCGGCCGACCGCGCCTCCACCGTCACGTCGGTCAGGGTACGGACGAACCCGCCCTCCGGCAGCGGGTTGGTGCGCACCTCCACGATGCGGCCGTCGGGGCGGCGGCGCTTGAAGGTGAAGGGCTGGTCGATGGTGCCGGCCGGTCCCTCTAATCCACCATCCGCGGCGCCGTCCGAACCGCAGATCCCGTAGCTCAGATACAGGTCCGGGTCGTCGCCCATCTCGCCGAACTCGCCCTGGCGGCGCTGCAGGGCGACCACGTCGGCGAAGCGGGGGTTGCCGGCCAGCATGTCCGGCGGGATGTTCAGCAGTTCCGCCGCGCGGCTGTTCGCCATCACCACCCGGCCGTCGCCGTCGACCTTGATGATGCCCTGGTCGGTGTTGTCCAGCGTGACCTGCAGCACGTTGCGCTCGTGCGCAAGGTCAAGTTCCGCCCGCACCCGTTCGGTGACGTCGGACATGGTGCCGGTCAGCCGCCGGGCGCGGCCGTCGGGGTCGCGCTGGGCGGTGGCGCGGTCCTCGATCCAGGCCCAGCGGCCGTCGCGCCGGCGCATGCGGTAGACCGTGGTGTAGGCCATGGCCCGGTCGCGCAGCCGCCGCCGCGACTCGGCCATCACCCGCTCCGCCTCGTCCGGATGCAGAAGCGAGGCCCAGGTCTCCGCCGTCATCGTCAGTTCGTTCGGCCCGTAGCCGAGCAGGGCGGGGAACTCCTTCGACCACCAATACTGCCCGGTCCGCAAATCGTAATCCCAGACGGAGGAGCGGGTGGCGGTGATGGCCAGCGCCAGCCGCTGCTCGCTCTTGCGCAGGGCGGCCTCCTCCTGCCCCAGCCGGGCGAGCATGGCGTTGTGGGCCTGGATCACCCGGCCAAGCTCGTCGGAGGCGCGCCAGTCCACCGGCTGCAGCCCGCCGCCGCGTTCCGATTCCAGAATGGAGGCGATTAGCCGCCGCAGCGGGCGACCCACCGTCAGGCGAAGTGCGGCCAGCGCCGCCGCAATGGTGCCGGCCAGCATCAGCAGAAGCAGGACCGCGGTGTTC
The DNA here is from genome assembly GCF_055698305.1 of Azospirillum sp. VT-I1. Taxonomy (NCBI): domain Bacteria; kingdom Pseudomonadati; phylum Pseudomonadota; class Alphaproteobacteria; order Rhodospirillales; family Azospirillaceae; genus Azospirillum; species Azospirillum sp. VT-I1. The sequence goes on from NZ_CP168800.1 coordinate 2,579,367, forward strand.
ACCACCTCCTGCCGCAGCTGTTCGCGCGCGACCTTGTGATTGTAGTGCAGGGTGATGGTGCCGACCTGGAGGTTCTGCACCCGGATCGGACGCCGCTCGATGTTGGCGTCGCCGCTCAGCGGACAGTTCGGTCCCGGCCAGGCGAACAGCCCGTCGGCCAGATCGTCCGTCACCTCGACGCAGACCAGCTCGCGGTTGGCACCGATGGCCTGGATGACGTTGCGGATGGCCTGGACATCGAAGGTCCACAGGTTGTTGGACAGCGCCGCCGCATTGATGTCGGCGATGGTCGCCACCTTGTCCCGCAGGGCCGTCTGCAAATCCTTGTAGCGGTCGTAGAAGAACAGGGCCGAGAACAGCGAGACGGCGACCACCAGGCTGGGCACCAGGATCAGCAGGAACTTTGCCGATACCGCCGGCACGCGCCGCCACGCCTCAGCGATCCTGGTCATGCATTGCCGTTCCGGAGGTTCGTTGGGGCGGCACGCAGCGCGCGTGCGCCCGTCAAGACGTTCTACCCCGTTGCGGGCGGCACGTCCATGGGCCCGTCCATGGAGGTGAAGCCTGGGCCCGCGGCCGTGGAAAAACTGTCGCGCTTGGGTGAATGGAGCCGCACGCATGGCATCGGCGCTTGAGACAAGGCCGGAGCTTGCACTACTGTGCATAGGCAGTTGTCTGGTGTTTCGCGCGCATTTGTATGAAGGGCGTCCGGATTGCACACGCATGTCCGGACGGCGACGGACGGGTGAGGGGAAGTATGGAATTCAAGACGATCAAGACCGATACGGCGCCCGAGATCCGGCTGTCCGGACGGATGGAGTTCACCGACCACGACCGTCTGGTCGAAATCGTGACCGAGTTGCAGGAATTGCGCGGCCACCGGGTGGTGCTCGACCTGTCGGGGCTTGAGTTCATCGACTCCGCCGGCCTCGGCATGCTGCTGATCCTGCAGGAGGAGGCGGAAAGCATGAACACCAAGCTGGTCGTCCGCGGGGCGGCCGGCGACGTCAAGCGGTCGATCGAGCTTGCCCGCCTGTCCGAGATCATCACCTTCGAACATTGATCCTCCGGCAGCCGGCCGCCAGCCGCCGGCTGCACCGGTCCATTTCACTGGGGAGATTGCCGCCATGGACGCCGCCCTTCCCGACAGCCCGGCCGAACCGGCGCTCCGCGCCTTCAGCGTGCTGCGCAACCGCGTGCCGGCGGACATGGCCGCGCGCTTCTTCTCCCGCTTCGACGGCACCGGGGTGGGGACCGACGGCCTGCCCGCCGCCGCGGAGGCCGCCTGTCCGGCGGTGGAAGCCCAGCTGCTGGAGCGGGCGGACCGCGACCGGCTGCGCGCCGCCTTCGACCGCAGCCCGTTCCTGACGGTCGAGCTGGGGGAGGGGACCGACGAATGCGCGGCCCTGCTGGATGACTGGTCGGGCGCGTCGGCGGCGGAGCATCCGCGCCTGCCCGGATTCTACCTGTCGCTGACCACCGGCAGCGCCTATGGCCTGCAATGCCCGGTCCTGGTCTGCGACGAGCTGGTGCGGCGCGGCGCGCTCGACCCGCAGCGCCGCTCCAACGTGGAGCTTTGCCTGCACGAGGCGGTGGCCAACGCCATCGTCCACGGCAACCTCGGCCTGTCGAGTTCGGTCAAGGGGGAGCCCGGCGGTTACCGCCGCTTCGGCGAGATGATGCGCGACCGGCTGGGCGACCCGGCCGTGGTGCGGCGGCGGCTGGACATCTTCTGCCGCTGGACCGATCACAGCATCGCCATCGCCGTGGTGGACCAGGGCGGCGGCTTCGACACCGAACTGGCGCCGGCGACCACCGGCAACAAGGCGCGGTCCGGCCGCGGTTTCGTCTTCATGCGCACGCTGGCCTCCCGCGTGACGGTGACCGACGGCGGGCGCTGCACCGTTCTGCAGTTCGACCGCTGACGGAGCCCGCATGCCCGTGCCTGCCCTGTCGCTGTCGGATTGCCGCGTCCTGATCGTCGACGACAATGAATTCAACCGCAAATCCCTCGCCCTGGTGATCCGCCGCGCCGGCATCACCGACATCGCCTTTGCCGAGAACGGTCGCGAAGGGCTGGCGGCGGTCGACCGGTTCCGTCCCGACCTCGTGCTGCTCGACGTCGACATGCCGGTGATGAACGGCTGGGAGATGTGCGAGGCCCTGCGCCGCAATGCGACGCACGAGGAGCTGCCGGTGCTGTTCCAGACCGCGCTGGACAGCGACGAGGAGCAGGTCCGCTGTTTCGAGGCCGGCGGCAGCGATTTCATCTCCAAGCCGATCAAGCCCGGCGAATGCGTCGCCCGCGTCCGCCACCAGCTGGAAAAGCGCAAGCTGTTCAACGACCTCGCCGCCTTCCGCGAGCGGGTCCAGCGCGAGCTGTCGCACGCCCGCGCCATGCAGACCTCGCTCCTGCCGGAAAAGCGGCGGCTGGCGGAGGTGGCCGACCGCTACGGCCTGACGCTGGACGCCCATTTCGAGACGTCGTCGGAACTGGGCGGCGATTTCTGGGGGCTCTATCCGCTGGGCGACCGGCGGCTTGGGCTTCTGATCGTCGATTTCGCCGGGCACGGCATCACCGCGGCGATCAACACCTTCCGCCTGCACACGCTGATCGACCGCTTTCCCATGCACCATGTGGCGCCGTCGCAATGGCTGGCGCAGCTGAACGCCGCGCTGAAGGACGTGCTGCCGACGGGGCAGTTCGCCACCGCCTTCTTCGGCATCCTCGACCTTGCCACCGACACGCTGACCTTCGCCGCGGCGGGGTCGCCCAACCCGGTGCTGGGCACGCCGGCGGCCGTGAAGGGCGACGGGCCGGACATCCGCCTGCTCGATTCGGCCGGGCTGGTGCTGGGCGCCTCGCGGCGGGCGCAGTATGTCGACCACAGCTTCCGCCTGCCGCGCGGCGGTTTCCTGTTCCTCTACAGCGACGCGCTGATCGAATGCGGCGGCGACGAACTCGGCCCGCTGGGGCAGGACGCGGTGCCCGACTTTGTCCGCGATGCGCTGGCCAGGGATCGCGTGCATCCGCTGGGCCCGATGATGGAGAGCTTCTACGCCCGCACCCGCCTGCCCCTGCGCGACGACCTGACCGCGGTGTGGGTGGCAAGGCGGGCGTAGAAGGAGCGGGCGTGGAAAGGCGTGGAGGTCAGGGCGCGAACTGCTCCTTCAGGATGCGTTCCTCGAAATTCAGTTCGGGGTCGAACAGCAAGGTCAGGCCGACCTCGCGGCATTCCTGAACCTGCACCTGCAGCACCTCGCGCACCTCGGTGAAGTCGGCGACGGCGCTGACCGGGCGCTTGGATTCCTCCAGCACGTCGAAGGTGATGCGGGCGGCATGGGGGAGCAGGGCGCCGCGCCAGCGCCGCGGACGGAAGGCGCTGATCGGGGTCAGGGCCAGCACCCCGGCATTCAGCGGCACGATGGGACCGTGGGCCGACAGGTTGTAGGCGGTGCTGCCGGCCGGCGTCGCCACCAGGGCGCCGTCGCAGATCAACTCCGGCAGCCGGACCACGCCGTCGATGGTGATGCGCAGCTTGGCCGCCTGCCGCGTCTCGCGCAGCAGCGACACCTCGTTGATGCCCAGCGCCTCCACCCGTTCGCCGTTGACCCGGGTGGCGATCATGCGCAGCGGGTGCAGGCGGACATGCTGCGAGGCGACGATGCGCTCCGCCAGGTCCTCCTCGCGGTAGGCGTTCAGCAGGAAGCCGACGGAACCGCGGTTCATACCGTAGACCGGAGTCGGCCGCTGGCGGTCGCGGGTCAGCGCCCGGTGCAGCGTTTCCAGCAGGAAGCCGTCGCCGCCCAGCGCCACGATCACGTCGGCCTCGTCCGGGACGGCATTGCCGTAGCGGTGCACCAGCCGGGTGCGCGCGGCGCGCGCCTCGTCCGTGTCGGCGCAGGCGAAGGCGATGCGCAGCGCGTCGGGCGCGGGCAGCAAGGGCGCCTGCGCGTCTGCGGACTGCAAAAGGGCGGGCTGCATGGCGGCGGGATCGGTCATGGTGCCGACCATAGCGCAGTCCGGCGTTCGCGCAAAAGTATCGCGCGGTGACGAAGCGATGCAAAAGAGCGCATCCGCCGGGAGGGCAACGAAAAGGGGGACCGCGGACGGTCCCCCTTTTTCACGATCCGGAACGGAGCGGTCGGGTTACTCGACCATCTCCGTCACCATTTCCTCGTCGTCGTCGCCGGAGGTGCGCTTCGGCCGGTTGCCCTCGGCATACTCGAAGGCCGGCTTGTCGTCCTGCACGGTGACCTTGACCAGACCGCCCTTGCTGAGCTTGCCGAACAGCAGCTCTTCCGCCAGCGGCTTCTTGATGTACTCCTGGATCACGCGGCCAAGCGGGCGGGCGCCATAGAGCGGGTCGTAGCCCTTCTTGCCCAGCCACTCGCGCGCCTCCTCGTTCAGCTCGATGGACACGCCGCGGTCTTCCAGCTGCGCTTCCATCTGCATGATGAACTTGTCGACGACGCGGTTGATGACCTCCTGTGTCAGCGGCGCGAAGGGGATGATCGCGTCCAGGCGGTTGCGGAACTCAGGCGTGAACATCTTCTCGACCGCTTCGATGTCCTCGCCGACCCGGCGGTCACGCTCGAAGCCGATGGCGGGCTTGGCCATGTCGGCGGCCCCGGCGTTCGAGGTCATGATCAGGATGACGTTGCGGAAGTCGACGATCTTGCCGTTGTGATCGGTCAGCTTGCCGTGGTCCATGATCTGCAACAGGATGTTGAACAGATCCGGATGGGCCTTCTCGATCTCGTCCAGCAGCAGGACGCAGTGCGGGTGCTGGTCGATGGCGTCGGTCAGCATGCCGCCCTGGTCGAAGCCGACATAGCCCGGCGGGGCGCCGATCAGGCGCGACACCGTGTGCCGCTCCATATATTCGGACATGTCGAAGCGGGTCAGCTCGATGCCCAGCGTCATGGCGAGCTGGCGGGCAACCTCGGTCTTGCCGACACCGGTCGGGCCGGTGAACAGGTAGTTGCCGATGGGCTTCTCCGGCTCGCGCAGGCCGGCACGGGCCAGCTTGATGGCGGAGACCAGCGCGTCGATCGCCTTGTTCTGGCCGAAGACCATGGTCTTCAGGTCGCGCTCCAGGTTCAGGAGCGTTTCCTTGTCGTCGCGGCTGACTGACTTCGGCGGGATGCGGGCGATCTTGGCGACCACCGCCTCCACGTCCTTCACGCCGATCTTCTTGCGGCGCTTGTTCTCCGGCAGCAGCATCTGCGCCGCACCGACCTCGTCGATGATGTCGATGGCTTTGTCGGGCAGCTTGCGGTCGCCGATGTACTTGGACGACAGCTCCACCGCGACGCGGATGGCGTCGTTGGTGTAGGTGACCTTGTGGTGCTTCTCGTAATAGGGCTTCAGGCCCTGCAGGATCTTGATCGCATCCTCGACCGACGGTTCGTTGACGTCGATCTTCTGGAAGCGGCGGACCAGCGCCCGGTCCTTCTCGAAGTAGCTGCGGTATTCCTTGTAGGTGGTCGAACCGATGCAGCGCAGCGAACCCGACGCCAGCGCCGGCTTCAGCAGGTTCGAGGCATCCATCGCACCGCCCGAGGTGGCGCCGGCGCCGATCACCGTGTGGATCTCGTCGATGAAGAGGATGGCCCCCTCCGTCGCCTCGAGTTCGGACACGACGGCCTTCAGCCGCTCCTCGAAATCGCCGCGGTAGCGCGTGCCGGCCAGCAGCGAGCCCATGTCGAGCGCGAAGATGGTGGCGTTGCGCAGCACCTCCGGCACTTCCTGCTGGACGATGCGGCGGGCCAGGCCCTCGGCGATGGCGGTCTTGCCGACACCGGGGTCGCCGACGTAGAGCGGGTTGTTCTTCGACCGCCGGCACAGGATCTGGATGGTCCGTTCGACCTCCTGCTCCCGGCCGATCAGCGGATCGATCTTCCCGCCGGACGCCTTCTTGTTCAGGTTGACACAGTAAGCCTCGAGCGCTTCGCTGCCTTTTTTCACGACCTTCTCCGCCGCCGCCTCGTCGTCAGCGCCCGAGACACGCTTTGTTTCCGAGCGGCCCGGAGCCTTCGCGATTCCGTGAGAGATGTAGTTGACCGCGTCGAACCGGGTCATCTCCTGCTCCTGCAGGAAATAGACCGCGTGGCTCTCGCGTTCAGAGAACAAGGCGACGAGCACATTTGCTCCCGTCACCTCCTCACGTCCCGACGACTGGACGTGGATGGCCGCACGCTGCAGAACCCGTTGGAAACCAGCCGTCGGCTTGGCGTCATCGGGCCTGTTCGTGATAAGGTTCGCAAGTTCATTGTCGAGGTAATCCGACAGTTCCGCGCGCAGTCGGTCGAGGTCGATCCCGCAAGCGCGCAAGACGGCGGTAGCATCGGAGTCTTCGGTCAACGCGAGAAGCAGATGTTCGAGCGTCGCGTATTCATGCCTGCGCTCGTTCGCGTGGGCCAGGGCTCGGTGCAGCGTCTGTTCCAGGTTACGCGACAGCATGTGTGGGTCTAATCCTTTTCTAACGTGCATTGCAGCGGATGCTGGTGCTGGCGCGCAAAGTCCATCACCTGCGTGACTTTCGTCTCCGCCACCTCGTAGGTGAACACGCCGCACAACCCCACACCCCGCCGGTGCACATGCAGCATGATCTGTGTCGCTTCCTCGCGCGATTTGCTGAAGAAGCGTTCGAGAACGAGAACGACGAACTCCATGGGAGTGTAGTCGTCGTTCAGCATCAACACCTTGTACATCGACGGCTTCTTGGTCTTCGGCTTGGCCTTGACGACCACGCCGCTGTTAGTGCCGTCGTTGCCCTGCTTGTCAGAGTCGGCCATGGTCCCAGTCGAATTTCATCGCGATGCACTGTCAATGTGAATGATATGGGCATTTCGGTCGCGGTGGGAAGGGGCCGTTTTCAGTCACCCTCCATTTGGCAGACCCTCCTTTGGACCGCCGGCCCTCCCGCTACCCCGTAATAGGAGACATCGCTTTCGGACGGTCCGCAATCGGCGGAAAACCCTAGCCCCTTCCGCGGCATCGCGCGCAGGGGCTTGCGGATGGGGGAGGGCGAACGCAAAACGGCCCGGCACCCCATTTGTTTGGGATGCCGGGCCGCCGCGATGCGTGCCATCAGCTGGGAATGGTCGGCGGGCCGGTCAAGGCCCGTCCGGTTCCGCCGGTCAGGCAGCCTTCTTCGACAGAACCTCGACCGTGGCGTTGACGCGGGCGCTCAGCGGGGCCAGCGCCTCGTTGGCGATCTTGACGGTCAGCTCCTGCATCTTGGTGCTTTCCGCGACCAGCGCGTCGATGCTGGCCTTGGCATAGGCGTTCTGCAGCTCGACCAGTTCCTGGATCGTCTTAACCGCCAGCAGGGCCTTGGCGTTCGACACGCTCTTCTCCAGCGAGGACTGGGTGAAGGCGGCGACCTGCTTGCCGGCCTCTTCGGCGCCCTTGGCGACGACGGTGCCGGACTTCACGAAGGCGTCGACGTTCTGCTTGGTCAGCACGGTCAGCTCGTCATAGCCCTTCAGCACCTGGGCGGAGGCCTTTTCGATCTGCTCCTGCTGGGCCTTCACGAGGCCTTCCAGGTTCTGCTTGGCGGTGGCGATGGCGTCTTCGACGGACTTGGTGACGGCGGCGATCTGGTCGGACATGGCTATGCTCCTCGCGCTCTCTCAGGGGTCAACCGCGCGGTCCCGCCAGTGCGGCGACCGGGTGCGGACTGGGTTGAAACCCTCGGACCCCGTCAGGGCGGGCGCCCGAGATATGCTGCACTGCAACATAAGCTGAATGTAAGGAAAGCCGGGCGTGGAGTCAACGGCGCATTGTGCGCTGCACAAAAATGCCGGCGTGGCCGGCCATCGCCATCATCCTCTGACGCGAACGGCCCGGCAACCGCGTGGAGGTTGCCGGGCCGTTCGCGAAGCCGGGGGCCATGGCTGAACCCCGGCGGTCGGATGCCGTGCGGTCGGGACCGATCAGGCGGCGATCGGCTTGGAGAAGGTCTCCACCGTCGCGGTGACGCGGGCGTTCAGCGGGGCCAGCGCCTCGTTGGTGACCTTGGTGGTCAGCTCCTGCAGGCGGCTGGTCTCGGCCAGCATCGCGTCGAAGCTCGACTTCAGGAAGTCGTTCTGCAGCTCCACGACTTCCTGGATGGTCTTGGCGGTCAGCAGGGCCTTGCCGGTGGTGATCGACTTGTCCAGCGCCGACTGGCCGTAGGCGACGACCTCGCGGCCCAGATCCTCGGCGCCCTTGGCGGCGATGGTGCTGCTGGCGATCAGCGCCTCGACGTTCGCCTTGCCGGTGGCCTGCAGATCCTCGTAGCTCTTCAGCAGTTGGGCGGCAGTCTTCTCGAACTGCTGCTTGGCGGCGGTCGCGGTCTGCTCGAACTGCTTGACCGTCTGCTCCTGGCCGGCCTTCACCAGACCCTCATACTGCTCCTTGGCCTGGGCGGCGACGGTTTCGAGCGACTTCGGCGTGAACTGGTTCATGACGCGCGTTCCTTCCTGGCTGATGCCGACGTTTGGAAGATGGGCCCGGCCCGCCGCGGAGCGGGGCACGATGCCTGCCGGCAGCGGTTTGCGTTGCGTTTATACGTTGTGCATCCGGTCCAGCCGGCCCCCGGAGCCGCGAGACGGCCCCAGGAATGCTGCACTGCAATATGAGGATTTTATGGGCTAAGCAGAGGGCGGTGTCAACTGTCCGTTCGGCAAGTGTCCTGCCTGACCTTTTGCGCCGCACCATACTCCGATCGCGTGAAACTCCGATGAACACGGCGTCTCGGACGTTGCCGACGGACGCGGCGGTCGCGGAAACGACGGCAACTCCTTAACGAAGGATTTACCGGCGGTGGGACAAGTGTAGCGTGGCCGCGGGCGGGATTCGCCCTGGCCAATGGTCAGGTGCGGCGCTTGGACGCGGCGCTCCGGGCCGTCCGCTCCTCGGGCCGCATCTTCGGGACCTTTTCGATCATGACCTATTGCCTTGGAATCAAGACACGCGACGGCCTGATCGGTCTGTCGGACGGCCGCATCACCAGCGGTTCGCAGCTTTCGTCGGCCCGCAAGGTGACGATGATGGGCAGCGGCGGCGACCGCTTCTTCATCATGAATTCCGGCCTGCGCAGCGTGCGCGACAAGACGCTGGCCTATCTGCGCCGCGACATGCAGAAGCGCCGGGGCGAGGCTTACCCGACCATGCTGGACGCGGTCTCGGCCTTCACCGCCTGCCTGCGGCAAGTCGCCGCGGAGGATAAGGAGTCGCTGGAGGCGTCGAAGCTGCACTTCAACCTGCACGCCATCATCGGCGGCCAGCTGGCCGAGGACCGGGAGCCCTACATGTTCCTGGTCTATCCGGAAGGCAACTGGATCGAGGTGGACGAGCGCACGCCCTACCTGTCGATCGGCGCCACCGCCTACGGCAAGCCGATCCTGGACCGGGCGCTGACCTACGGCACCGACATGCAGACGGCGCTGAAGCTTGCCTACCTGTCCTTCGACAGCACCCGCTTTTCCAGCAACGACGTCGGCTTCCCCATCGACATGGTGTCCTACCATGCGGACTCGCGCAGCTGGCGCCAGTCCAACTACGACTATGACGATCTCAGCGAACAGCGCCAGTGGTGGAACCGCAACCTGACGGAACTGGCCCGCCGCATGCCCGACGGCCCGTGGGTCGAGACGCTGGTGCCCGACAGCCTGCGCCCGCGCCAGACGGCCGAAGAAGCCGTCTGACCTCCGCTCAGTCCCCCGGAAGGGCGCCCAGCAGCAGCGCCCCGAAGGGGGCGGTCGGGCCGACGAGGCCATGACGGCCGACCTGGACCTCGAAGAACACGCCGCCGTCCGCCAGCTGGCCGGAGGAGGGCAGGGTGCGCGGGGCCTCGTCGGGGGCGGCAGCCCGGGGAAGGCCACGCCGGTCGGGTCGATGCCGCGCATCAGGTCGGGAAAGCCGGCGTCGGTGAAGCGGCTGGACGGGTAGGGGAAGGCGGTGAAGAACCACTGCCCGGCGCGGCAGCCGTTGATGAGCCAATAGAAGCCGTTGGACGGCAGCCGCAGCCCGTGCGGCGGCGGGTCGAACGCCCCGTCCTCGCGCAGGCGGCCGATGAAGCTGTCATACTGCGCCGCGGTCAGCTGCAGCGACGCCTTGCGGCCGCGGGCGGCGGAGAAGGGGTCGGCCGGCGTGATGCGGGCGAGGTCGGTCGCCTCGATCACATGGGCCTCCACCGCGGCGCCGCCGCGCTCCGGGTCGCCGACGACGTCGTAGGTCCGCACATGCCGGTTGTAGTCGGCATTGAAGACCAGGCGGAAGCGGTCGGTCCCGTCCTTGCCGCAGCGCGACCGCAGGTCGTCGCCGTTGAGATAGCTGAACCAGGTCAGCTTGCGCGCTACCGGATTGTCGGTCGGCCCGGCGGAGGTGCAGCCGGCGAGCGCCAGCAGGGACGCCGTCACGGATGCCGCCATCAGGGCGGTGCGTGCGCGGCGGGGCAGGCCGCGTCGGCGGCCGGGGGAAAAGGCGTCGGTCGAAACGGTTGTTCCCGGTACGCTTGTGTCCGGGACGCTTCTTTGATGACCACGGCTCATTGTCGCTTGCCTCGCGTCGGCGGCCCCTGGTAGGTGGAGGGCGCAGGTCGCGGCGGCAAGCCCGATCGCCGGGCCCCGGCCGATCGGAGGGCGCCGGTAATCCGTCTGCCCCCGCGCCGTAACCCCTCTGCTTGCGTGCCGTCCTCCGCGGTCTTCCCCGTCCTCCCCCGTCACCCAGGGCACGCCATTTTGGTCACAGACACTGCCAAAAGCCAAAGCAAGAAATTAACGAATTCCTGCTAGACACTGATTTCGCACGAATTTACCATTGAACCAAGCACCAAAATCTAGCGGTTGGCGGGGCCATCATGAGTGTAACGCGCAACACCGTTCGTAACGGATTGTTTCCGTTCGCCTTTCGCGGAACGGATACGGCCGTCGGGCGGAGTTCGGCGGGTGTGGGACGCCATTTCCTCGCGGCGGCCGCGCTGCTGGGCATGGTGGCCGTCGGGTCTGGCCTCACCGCCGCCGAAGCGCTGGCGGCCAAGGCTGCGGCCATCGTGGTCGATGCCCGGACCGGGCAGGTGCTGATCGACCAGGATGCCGACGCCATCGTCCATCCGGCATCGCTGACCAAGATGATGACGCTGTACCTCACCTTCGACGCGCTGGAGGACGGGCGCCTGTCCCTCGACCAGCAGTTGCCGGTCTCCTCCTTCGCGGAGAGCATGTCGCCGACCAAGCTCGGCCTGCGCGCCGGCCAGACGCTGAAGGTGGAAACCGCGATCCTCGGCCTCGTCACCAAGTCGGCCAACGACGCCTCCGTCGTGCTGGCGGAAGCGCTGGGCGGCACCGAATCCCGCTTTGCCGAGATGATGACGCGCAAGGCGCGCGAGCTGGGCATGCGGCGCACCGTCTACCGCAACGCGTCCGGCCTGCCGAACATGGAGCAGGTGACGACCGCCCGCGACTATTCCCTGCTGTCCCGCGCCCTGATGCGCGACCACGCCAAGTACTATCCCTATTTCAGCCGCCGCAACTTCGTGTATGGCGGCCGCACCCTGGCCAACCACAACCACCTGATGTCCCGCTACGAGGGGATGGACGGCATCAAGACCGGCTACACCGTCGCGTCGGGCTTCAACCTCGCCGCCTCGGCGGTGCGGGACGGGCGCCGGCTGGTCGGCGTGGTGATGGGCGGCAAGTCCGCCGGGTCGCGCGACAACAAGATGGCGGCGCTGCTCGACCAGGCCTTCGGCCGGCCCAGCCATGGCCGCGACGACGGGCCGGTGATGGCCAGCCTCGACACCTCGCGCTCCGATGCCCGCGCCGTCGACGGCGAGGGGGATGACGACGACGAACCGGTGGCGAAGGCCAAGCCGGTGCGCGCCGCCGTGCAGATGGCCGCGGTTCCCGCCGCTCCGGCGCGGGAGAGCAAGGCCGCCCGCGAGGCCGGCTCCCACTGGGGCGTCCAGGTCGGCGCCTTCTCCAGCCGTGCCGCCGGCAACAAGGCGGTCAGTCAGGCGGTCAAGCAGGCCCCCTTCATCCTGCGCGCGGCCAAGGCCAGCGTGGTGGAGGCGAAGGCCGGCAAGGACACCGTCTATCGCGCCCGCCTGACCGGTCTCGACGAAAAGGATGCGCGCAAGGCCTGCGCCGTCCTGACGAAGCACGGCCACCATTGCGTCGCGGTGTCGCCCGGCGACCGCGGCTAGAGTGTGATCGGTTCAAGCGGAGTCGCTTGAAGCTTAAATCACACGGAAAACCATAAGCTTAGAGTCTGTCTGGTGCTTCAATAAGCACCAGACAGACTCTGATACGCCTCGGCGGGCGGGGGGATCACCCCGCGCCGCGGCGGCGTAGCGTTCCAGGAACTCCAGCGCCGGCGCCAGGGTGCCGGCCAGTTCGCCCGTTCGCCGCGACAGGTCGGCGGCGGGACCGTCCTCCAACTCCGCCTCCAGCGCACGGGCGGCGCGGCGCAGGGCGAGGCAGCCATATTGCCCCGACACGCCGGCGATCTTGTGCGCCATCGCCCCGGCCAATGTCCGATCCCCGTTCCGCAACGCCTCGGCGAGCGCCTGATCGTGCTGGCGCAGCACCGCGGCCGTCTTGCCGATCAGTTCGGCTGCACGGGCGGGCGGCAGCATCTCCCGCATCGTCGCGATGGCGCTCTCGTCGAACTCCGGCTCGGCCACCAGCGGCGCTGCAGGCGGGAGCCGGCCAGCGCGGCGGACAGGGCGTCCATCTGCAGCGGTTTCGCCAGGATGCCGTCGGCGCCGCAGCCGGCGCAGCGGTCGCGCCCGTCCGCGGTGACACTGGCCGTCAGCATCAGGATGCGCGGGGTGGCGCCGGACGGGCGGCTGCGGATGGCACGCACGGCCTCGTCGCCCGGCAGGCCGGGCAGGCCCAGATCCATCAGGATCAGGTCGAAAGCGATCTGCGCGGCGGCCGCGACGGCGGCGGGACCGTCCTCCACCGCCACCACCCGATGGCCGGCGCGCTCCAGCAGGGCGCGGGCGGCAAGGCGGGTGACCGTCTCGTCTTCCGCCAGCAGGATGTGCAAGGGTGGCATGCCGGTCCGCTCTTCCGGGTTGATGAGAGGGCCGCAGTCTAGCCGGTTCGCACGCAGCGCGCACCCACACCATCAGACAGTTTCGGATGGACGGTCGCGTACTATCATCGAGCATAAATCCTGACACATCAGGCTTTATGCTCGCCCTCAATCGGCGGGCGCGGCCGTCCGGCCGCTTGCCTTCGCAGGCATGGGCCTGCGGGGCCGCAGTCGCGGCCCTTACCGTCGAGCGTAAGTCAGAACTTACGCTCGACGGTATCACACGGTGGGGGAAGCCTGGGTGAACATCGGATCCTCGATCCGGTGCAGGCGTCCGGCGCCTGTCATCGCCGCGCGCAGAAGCAGGGTCTTGCGGCGGGCGGCGGCCAGCTTGGCGACCGGCGCCTCGCGCAGAACCTCGGCGCCATAGGCGTCGGCGACCATCAGCCCGCAATCGTCGGGGATCAGCTCGGTCGGGAACCCGTCATCGACGGCAAAATAGAAGGCGTCGCACCATTCGCGATAGTCCTGCCATTTCTGGTCGGACCGGAAGTCGGGGACGCCGCTCTTCACCTCGACGATCAGGATGCAGCCGGACTCGTCGATGGCCAGCACGTCGGCCCGACGGCCGCTGGCCAGCCGGAACTCGGTCAGGGTGGCGTAGCCGCGCATCGCCAGCGCCCGCCGCACGCCGCGGAAGATCGGCACCGCCCCGCCTGTGGACGGAGCGAGGTCGCTGTCGGAAGCCGGAACGGCAAGATCGTCGCTCATTGGCGCTGTGCCACCACCAGGAAATGGGAACGGTTCGGGAACGGTGCGGACACAATGCCGCGTCGGCCCCGCGGCGCCAAGGGGCAAAAAGGGTATGGCCGGATCCGACTTGGCCGGATCCGACTTGGCCGGGTCCTGCTGGTCCGCCCCCTACTGGCCGGGAATGACGACCGGGGGCAGGGGCGCCGGCCGGCAGCGGTCGCGCGGCAGGCTGCGGTCGGCGGGGAACACCAGCACGGCGGCGGTGCCGACCCCCGGCTCGCTGGTCAGCTCCAGCCGGCCGCCATGCATTTCCACCAGCCGCTTGACGATCGGCAATCCCAACCCGGTCCCGCGGGAGTTGCGGGCGATGGTGGAATCCTGCGGCTCGAAGGGGTGGAGGATGCGGGGAAGCTCGGCGGTCGGGATGCCGACGCCGGTGTCGGCCACCATCAGCCCGATCCCGCCGTCCGGCATCAGCTGTGCCGTCAGCACCACCTCGCCGCCCGGCCGGGTGTGGGTGACGGCGTTGGACAGCAGGTTGGTCAGCATCTGCGTCAGCGCCTGGGCATCGCCCTGCAGAAGCGGAAGGTCGGCCGGCACGTCGCGGCGCAGCCGCACCTCGCCCTCGGCCGCGACCTCCTGCAGCGCCGCGGCGACCCGGAGCGACAGGGCGTCCAGATCCACCCCCTCCTCGGCCATCGGCATGTTGCCGTCCAGGCGCGACAGTTCCAGGATATCGTCGATCAGGGCCAGCAGATGGGTGCCGGCATCGCGGATGTCGCCGGCATAGCTGCGGTAGCGCGGGCTGCCCAGCGGCCCGAACGGCTCCGACAGCAGCATCTCGGAAAAGCCCAGAACGGCGTTGAGCGGGGTCCGCAGCTCGTGGCTCATCTGCGCCAGGAAGGCGCTCTTGGCACGGCTGGCGCCTTCCGCCTCGCTGCGGGCGGCGCGCGCCTCCGCCTCGCGGATGCGCAGCCGTTCCTCGTTCAGCTTCAGCGTGGTGACGTCGGTGTAATGGACCAGCACGCCGCCGGGCACCGCATGTTCGCGGCTGAGCAGCCAGCGCCCGTCGGGCAGCGGCACGACCACCGGCGGTTCCAGCCGGCGATGCCGCTCCAGCCGCGCCTCCAGCCAGGCGGTTCGCTCCTCCTCGGTGGTCATGCGGGGATCGGACAGGGCGAAGCCTCGAGCCAGCTCCTCGAAGGGCACGCCGGGCACCAGCCGGTCGGCCAGCGCAGGCAGGTCGTTCTTCAGCCGGCTGTTGGCGTGGACGAGCCGGTCGTCATGGTCGAACAGGGCGAAGCTCTCGGCACTGTGCTCCAGCGCCGCGGTCAGGCTTTCGGCCAGCGCCTCGGCCACCGACGGGGTTTCGGGACCCAGATCGGTCAGGACCGCACTGAGACCGCCGGGCGCCGGGGCGGCGGCCACCCGCCAGCGCACGGGAATGCCGTCGCGCCGCGCCGTCACCGTGCGCTCCACCGGTTCATGCAGGGCATCGGCCAGCACGGCGAACAGTCCGGGACAGGCGGCGTCGGTCGCACCGCCGCGCAGCCGGCGCCCGGCCAGCGGAGCGCTGCCCAGCAGGCGTTCCGCCGCCGGATTGGCCGAACGCCATTCCAGGTCAGTCAGCGCACCCGTGCAATCACGGTGCGGCTTGAGAAGGGCGGTTGCGACCGGAAGCTGCATCGTTGCAGACAGGAAGACCATGTCGGGCAGGACTTCCCCAGCCGCCGCCCGGCTGCTTTCCCCATCGTCACAAGTCGGCACGTCGCAATCCATCGGCCCATCATTGCGGACCATTCCTAAAAAACGCTGAAGGCCAAGCCCGGTTCAGGCGCGAATATTTGTCGAATTGTGACAGCGATCCCCAACCATGAACGAATTCTATGGGATTTACCAAAAAAGCAATAAAAGTCATGATTGTGAAGAATTATGTAATTTTCGCGCGCACTCTGCCCAATGGCGGGCTTTGCAGCGGGCGATGGCTTCCATACTCTGGTAACTCCACAGTCGGATCGGTGTCCGGGCGCAAGGTTGGGATGCAGGTATGACCATGAACGGCAGCCATGACGATGTCGCCGGCCCGGCGCCGCCGATCCTGGTGTTCGGCGCAGACGGGTGCCTTGCCGACTGGACCCCGGCCGCCGAAGCTCTGGCGGGTCTGGGCGGGTTGCTGGCGGTCGGGGTGCGGGCCGCCGGGCTGGAACTGCATGCCGGGCCGGGGCGCATGGTCGTTCCGCTCGCCGGCGGGGGTGCGGTGTGGCGCTTCGCCGACCTCCCGTCTCCCGCCTCGCCGTCCGGGCCTGCGGACACTCCGGTCCCGGCCCCCGCCGCGCCGCCGATGCGCGACCCTGCCGGGCGCCTGTTCGCGGCGGCCAGCCATGACCTGCGCCAGCCGCTGGCGGCCCTGTCCCTGCTGATCGGCACGCTGGACGGCCGCTTGAAGGAGGGGCGCAGCGGCGGGGCGGAGCGGTCGGGGCGCGACCTGCTGCATTCGATGGCGCAGGCGGTGGAATCCATGCGCAGCATGGTCGACGGCCATTTCGACCTCGTCCGCCTGGAAAGCGGTCTGGTCGAGCCGGACATCCGCACCCATGCCGTCAACGGGGTCCTGATGCGGCTGGCGCTGGACGTGGCGCCGCGCTTCGCCGACCGCGGGCTGCGCTTCAGCGTGATGCCCTGTTCGGCGATGGTGCGGACGGACTCCGCCCTGCTGGAGCGGCTGCTGCACGGGCTGGTCGCCAACGCCCTGCGCGCCACGGTGCATGGCCGGGTGCTGGTCGGCTGCCGCAGCCGCGGCGACCGGCTGCGGATCGAGGTGTGGGACAGCGGCCGCGGCCTGTCCGCGCAACGGCTGGAGGCCCTGCGGGCGGAACTGGCCCGTCCGGCCGGGGAGGGCGCCGGCACGCTGGGGCTCGACCTGACTCTGGTCCGCGGTCTGGCGCGCAGGCTGGGCCTCGGGCTGGAGCTGTATTCGGCCGAAGGGCGGGGTACCGTCTTCGCGGTGATCGTCCCGCGTTCCGTCGAGGCGGTCGAGACCGCCGGCAGGGAGGAGCCGCCTGCCGCGCCGTCGCCGGACAGCGGTGCCGCCGACATCAGCCGGACCCGCATCCTGGTGATCGAGGACGATCCGATGGTGCTGGCGGCGCTGGAGGCGCTGCTGGGCCAATGGGGCTGCAGCGTGGTCGGGGCGGAATCCTACGACGCCGCCGTCGAACGGATCGGCCCGGCCCCGGACCGCTTCGACCTCATCATCTCCGACCTGCGGCTGAAGGGGGCGGCGAACGGCATCGTCGCCATCCGGCAGATCGCCAAGCTGTTCGACCGCCCGGTGCCGGGCATGATCCTGACCGGCGACACCGATCCCAAGCGGCTGCGCGAGGCCCGCCTGTCCGGCTATCCGCTGCTCCACAAGCCGGTGGCGCCGCTCGCCTTGCGTGCGGCGGTCATCCGCCTGCTCGGCCATGATCCGCTCTGATACTATCGACGGCTGGCGGATTGTGGATTCTGCAAAGAGGACGGACGGTAAAGGGTCGGAAGTGTCGAAATTTGCTGCGTCGCAATGACACCACTGAAACAAAGTCCGAGCGAATACGGCAAAATGCGACAGGATGCCTCAGCGATCCCTTTGGAATTCGACTTTTGATCCTCCGATCGTCAGACCCTTATCCCTCTTTCGTTTGATGTGGATCTTTCACATACCCATTTATGTCTTTCCCTCGCTATGATCGTGTGTGGTCGGGACGGAGGGCTATCGGATGAGCCGGCGATATCGGGGGGACGAGCGGGCGGGTACGGCGGTTCCGGCCATCGTCTTCGTTGGACTGTTCCTGTCCCTCTGCGCCTTTCTCCTGATCCGTGCCGCGACCGGCGATGCCGAGCATGCCCTGGCCGACCGGCAGGCCATCCAGCTCCACGATGAACTGAAGACCCGTTTCGAGCATCAGAGCGTCCTTCTGCGCGCGCTCAGCGGTCCGCTCGCCGGGCCGGAACCGGTCACCGAGGCCAGCTTCTCCTCGGCGGCAGACCCCCTGCTGCCGCTTTATCCCAATCTCCGCGCCGTCGTCTGGGCGCGCCGGATGGCCGAACGCGACGTGCCGCTGCTGGAGCGGGCGATGCGGCTGGCCGGCCACACCTCCTTCACCGTCAGGAACGCCCAGAATCCGGACCTGGAACCCGGCGCCGACAGGTTCGTGAATGTGCTTGCCGAACCCGAATCAGCGGCCGGCCTGATCGGTCTGGACATGGCCAGCCTGCCCGGCCAGCGCGAGGTGCTGGTGCGTTCCTGCGCCGCCAACCGGGTCGTCGCGGCGGACGGCGAGCCGCTGCTGGCGGAGTTCGGCCCGGATGCCGCGCTGATCTACCTGCCGATCTATTCGCGCGAGGTCGATTCCGGGGATGAGCAGTTCGCCGCCCGCACGGTCTGCGATGTCCTGACCGGCTTCCTGTGGAGCAGCTTCGACGTCGGCCAGTTGCTGCGCGATGCGGTCCTGCGGGTGGGGCTGACCGTCGGCGACGCCTATCTGCTGGACCCGAGCTTCGGGTCGTTGCGGATGCTCGCCTCCGAAGGGGCGCTCAGCCGTCCCGGCGAGCTTCCCCATCCTCCTGCCCGGCCGCTGACGGTCGAGGAGCTGACCGGGGAAGCGGCGCCGCGGTCCATCGTCCGCGACATCGCCTATGGCGGGCGGGTTTGGCGGCTGTATGTGGTGCCGGGCCCCGTTCGGCTGTTCAGCGCCGACGACCGGCTGGCCTGGACCATGCTGATCGGCGGGCTTCTGCTGACCGCCGGCGCCGCCGCCTATGTGCTGCGGGAGGCGCGGGCGAAGCGCCTGCTGCGGACCGAGGCGCGCGCCCGCGCCGCCATGGCCCGCGCGTTGCGCGAAAGCGAGGAGCGGTTCCGGATGGCCCTGCGCCATTCCAAAGTTTCGCTGTTCACCCAGGACCGTGATCTCCGGCACCTGTGGATCTATTGCCCGCAGCCCGATTTCCGGCCGGAGCGCATGATCGGCCGCACCGACGCCGAACTGTTCCCGCAGGACGCCGACCGGCTCGTCCCCATCAAGCGGTCGGTGATCGACAGCGGGACCGGCGCGCGCTGCGAGGTGGAGATGACCTACAACGGCGTCCGCCGTGCGCTGGACCTGTCGGTGGAGCCGATGCGCGACGAGACCGGGGCGGTCTGCGGCATCATCTGTGCCGCCGTCGACATGACGGAGTCCGTGGAGACCCGCGAGGCCCTGGCCCACGCCCATGCCGAGGCTGAGCGCGCCAACCGGGCCAAGAGCCGCTTCCTGGCCGCCGCCAGCCACGACCTGCGCCAGCCCTTCCAGGCGATGAGCCTGTTCCACCATATCCTGCTGAGCAAGCTGGACGATCCCCAGCAGGTGGAGGTGGCGAACAAGCTGGGCGAGGCGCTGACCGCCGGCAATATGCTGCTGTCCACCCTGCTCGACACTTCCGCGCTCGAGGTGGGCAACGTCAAGCCGCGGGTCGTCGAATTCGACGTGCAGGACATCCTCGCCCGGCTTGCGGTCGAGATCGGCGATCAGGCGGCCGACCGCGGGCTGGAACTGCGGATGGTGCCCAGTTCCGCCCGCGTGCGCAGCGACCCCATCCTGCTGGAGCGGATGGTGCGCAACCTGCTGGTCAACGCCCTGCGCTACACCACCGAGGGGCGGATCCTGCTGGGCTGCCGCCGCCGCTGCGGCGGCGAGGACGGCGAGGGCGGCGACCGCCTGTCGATCGAGGTGTGGGACACCGGCCCAGGCATCGCCGAAGCGGAGATGACGGCGATCTTCGAGGATTTCTACCGCTGCGGCACCGACCAGCGCGACAGCGGGCGCGGCCTGGGTCTCGGTCTGTCGATCGTCCGCCGCATGGCCCAGATGCTGGACCATCCCGTCACCGTGCGGTCGCGGGTGGGGCACGGCACCGTCTTCGCCGTCAGCGTCCCCCGCGTCACCCAGCATTGCACCTGCGCCGCCGCCGCCGACTGAGCGGACCCGTGGCCCGGCCCCTGCCGGGTGCTCCCGTCATGCCGCAACGCGCAATGGTGGCAGTCTTGCCCGCCGGTCCGCTTTTCCCGTCCGCGGACGCGCAAGTTTCGGTTATGCTGCGTCTGCTCACTGCTCCGAAACGAACCCAGTAACCCAGCTGCAACAATAGCTTGGTAACTTTATTGATGTAGGTCATTGGGCTCCCTGGCCATGGGGGCTATTTCTTTCGCACAAGCACACTCCTTGGAAAATCCTTGGAGAGCGAAGGTTCCGCTTCGGCGGGACCCAACAAGACGGGTCTCGGCCCGCCGCCGTCGGCCTGCCCCAGCGGGCGCCGCGGCACGGGAACCGGGATCGGGAGGATACGGCCTGCCGCGGCGACGGGTGCCCCATTCCAAGGGGCATCCGTCCCGGTCTCCGGCATACGGGTTCGCCTGCGGACGGGCTTCCGTCCATCCGGCGGCCCGTTGGTCGGGCCCGCGATCCTTTTGAGGAGCTTTGAGATGGACACCGCCACCGCCGCCCTCTCCGCCATTCCGGCGGGTCGCAGCGGCATCGTTCCGACAGGCAAGAACGGCAGCCCCATGATCGAAAACGTCACGTTCGAGGAAATCCGCATCGGCCAGCAGGCCAGCCTGTCGCGCCGGCTGACCATGTCCGACATCGAGCTGTTCGCGACGGTGTCCGGCGACCTCAACCCGTCCCATGTGGACGAGAACTACACCGCCGACCACAAGGTGGTCGGGCACGGCATGTGGTCCGGCTCGCTGATCTCCGCGGTTCTCGGCACGCTGCTGCCCGGCCCCGGCACCGTTTATGTCGGCCAGGATCTGCGGTTCGAGCGTCCGGTCCTGCTGGGCGACATCGTCACCGTCACGGTCACCGCCCGGTCCAAGGACGCGGAGCGCAAGACGGTCGTTTTCGACTGCCTTGCCGCCAACCAGGACGGCAAGACGGTCGCCACCGGCGTCGCCGAGGTGATCGCCCCGACGGAGAAGTTCCGCCGTGCCGCGGCGGAGCTGCCGCAGGTGCAGGTGATTCGCCATGACGGCCACGAGCTGATGCTGAAGAAGTGCGAGTCGCTGCCGCCGGTGCCGACCGCCGTCGTCCATCCCTGCGACGAAAGCTCGCTGCGCGGCGCCGTCGAGGCGGCCGAAGCGAACCTGATCGACCCGGTGCTGGTCGGTCCTGAAGCCAAGATCCGCTCGGTCGCCGACACGTACGGCCTGGACATCTCCCGCTACCGCATCGTCGACGTCGCCCACAGCCATGCCTCCGCCGAGACCGGCGTGCGGCTGGCCCGCACCGGCGAGTGCGAGGCGGTGATGAAGGGCAGCCTGCACACCGACGAACTGATGGGCGAGGTGGTGAGGAAGGAGACCGGCCTGCGCACCGGCCGCCGCCTGAGCCACGTCTTCGTGATGAACGTCCCGACCTACCCGCGGCCGCTGCTGATCACCGATGCGGCGATCAACATCTACCCGACGCTGGAGGACAAGGTCAGCATCGTCCAGAACGCGATCGACCTCGCCAAGGTGCTGGGCACCGAGGTTCCGCGCGTCGCCATCCTGTCGGCGGTCGAGACCATCAACACCAAGATCGCCTCGACGCTGGAAGCGGCGGCACTCTGCAAGATGGCCGACCGCGGCCAGATCACCGGCGGCATCCTCGACGGCCCGCTGGCCTTCGACAACGCCATCAGCCGCGAGGCCGCCATCACCAAGGGCATCAAGTCCGAGGTGGCCGGGCAGGCCGACATCCTGCTGGTCCCCGACCTTGAGGCCGGCAACATGCTGGCCAAGCAGCTGTCCTTCCTGGCCCATGCCGACGCCGCCGGCATCGTTCTGGGTGCCCGGGTGCCGATCATCCTGACTAGCCGCGCCGACAATGTGCGCACCCGTCTGGCGTCCTGCGCCGTGGCCGTCCTGTCGGCTGCCGCCCGCCGCCGCGGTGCCACCGCCGCGGCCGAGTGAGGAGGGCAGGGCACATGTCCAACGCGATCCTCGTCATCAATGCCGGCTCCTCCAGCCTGAAATTCTCGGTGTTCCGCGATCATGGCGGCGGGGATCCGGTGGTCACCATCAACGGCCAGATCTCGGGCATCGGCACCCAGCCGGTGTTCGAGGCCAAGGACGCCCAGCGCCGCCCGCTCGCCGAAAAGAGCTGGGGGGCGGGGGAGGCCAGCGACCGCACGGCCCTGCTGTCCTACCTGCTGAGCTGGATCGAGGAACGGCTGGAGGGGGCGACGCTGATCGCCGCCGGTCACCGGGTGGTGCATGGCGGTGTCCGCCACGCTGCCCCGGTGCTGCTGACCCCGGCGCTGCTGGACGAGTTGGACGGTCTGGTTCCGCTCGCCCCGCTGCACCAGCCGCACAACCTCGCCGCCATCCGCGCGCTGGCCGAGGCGCATCCGGAGCTGCCGCAGGTCGCCTGCTTCGACACCGCCTTCCACCGCAACCAGCCCTGGCAGGCACAGACCTTCGCCATCCCGCGGGAGCTGACGGAGGAGGGCGTGCGCCGCTACGGCTTCCACGGCCTGTCCTACGAATACATCGCCCGCCGCCTGCCGGAAATCGCGCCGGAGCTGGGCGATTCGCGGGTGGTGGTCGCCCATCTCGGCAGCGGCGCCAGCATGTGCGCCATCCATGGCGGGCGCAGCGTCGACAGCACCATGGGCTTCACCGCCCTGGATGGCCTGCCGATGGGCACCCGCTGCGGCACCATCGACCCCGGCGTGCTGATCTACCTCATGCGCAAGGGCATGGACGCCGGCGCCATCGAGAAGATGCTGTACAACAAGTCCGGCCTGCTCGGCGTGTCCGGCATCTCCAACGACATGCGTGCGCTTCTGGACAGCAGCGACCCGCATGCGCAGGAGGCGGTGGAGCTGTTCTGCTTCCGCATCGCCAAGGAAACCGGCGCGCTGGCCGCCTCGATGGGCGGGGTGGACGCCGTGGTGTTCACCGCCGGCATCGGCGAGCGCTCCGCCCCGGTGCGGGCGCGGGTCGGCGACAAGCTGGCCTGGATGGGCGTGGAGATCGACGCGCCGGCCAACGAGGCCAACGCGGCGAAGATCTCCACTCCGGGAAGCCGCCTGCCGGTCTATGTCATCCCGACCGACGAGGAACGGATGATCGCGCTGCACACGCGCAAGGTGCTGACGGGGCGGTGAGTGTTTGTGGGGGAGGTGTCGGCTTCGGGTGCCCCCTCCCCATCCCTCCCCACCTTCGGTGGGAGAGGGGGTAGGAGCTTTGCAGGAGAGCAGCGGCAGTTCCCTCTCCCGCCGAAGGCGGGGAGGGTTAGGGAGGGGGCATCGTTAGCCAACACCCCCACATCCCCCTGGAGCCCACCCCCGTTCGGTGCTAGCACCCTCCGACACCCAGCATCCGTCCGGGGGAACCCGTGGTCCGCCCCTATCTGCCGCTGAACGCCCTGCGTGCCTTCGAGGCGTCGGCGCGGCATCTCAGCTTCACCCGCGCCGCCATCGAGCTGTGCGTCACCCAGGCCGCCGTCAGCCATCAGGTCAAGCTGCTGGAGGAGCGGCTGGGCGCCAGCCTGTTCCACCGCCTGCCGCGCGGCCTCGCCCTGACCGACGAGGGGCGGGCGCTGCTGCCGACGCTGGAGGAGGCGTTCGACCGCATCGGCGGGCTGCTCGACCAGTTCGAGGGCGGGCGGTTCCGCGAGGTGCTGACGGTCGGCGCCGTCGGCACCTTCGCCGTCGGCTGGCTGCTGCCGCGGCTGACGCGCTTCCGCGAGGCGCATCCCTTCGTCGACCTGCGCCTGTCCACCAACAACAACCGCGTCGACATCGCGGCGGAGGGGCTGGACTACGCCATCCGCTTCGGCGATGGCGCGTGGCACGGCACCGACGCCGTCCGCCTGTTCGACGCGCCGCTGTCGGTGCTCTGCGCGCCGGAGATCGCCCGCCGCCTGCGCGAACCGGCCGATGTCGGCCGCGAGACCCTGCTGCGCTCCTACCGGGCCGACGAATGGCCGGGCTGGTTCACCGCCGCCGGGGTGGAGCCGTCGGCCATGCCGCCGGTCAAGGGGCCGGTCTTCGATTCCTCCTCCCTGATGGTGGAGGTTGCGATCCAGGGGGCCGGGGTGGCGCTGGCCCCGGTATCGATGTTCCGCCGGCCGCTGGCGCTCGGCCTGATCGAGCAGCCCTTCGCCGTCACCGTGTGCAAGGGCGCCTACTGGCTGACATCGCTGAAGTCGCGGCCGGAGACGCCGACCATGCGCGCCTTCCGCGACTGGCTGTTCGCCATGGTCGCGGAAGACGGCACGGACCGAGCGGTCAGGACAGGGTGACGCGGCGCGGCGCCTGCTGCCGTTCCTCCCGCCGCTGCCAGAAGCGCAAGCGCAGCCGCGGCGCCACGAACCAGGCGATGGGCGCGGCGAGGATGATGCTGAGGATCACCACGGTCGGCATCAGCGTCATCGCCTGCTCGGAAAAGCTGGGGACCGCCAGAACCAGGACGGTGCCGATGCCGAAGACCACACCCTGGATCATGCCGTAGATCAGGATGGCGAGGCGTAAACGGGTAGACATTGGGCTGCTCCGCTGAAGTGGAGTGGTGCAAAGACCGTTTCCCACTTCAACCAAAACGCAGGCGCAATGTTCCGAACGCCATCGGAGGGAATCTTTCCGCCCGACAGCGTTCGTATACATACAATTACTTGGCGTAAGCTGAACCGTTCCTTACCGGTGCGCCCGCCACCACGCCATCAGTCCGGTGGTGGAGCTGTCATGCGCGCCCTCGGCCGGGCCGGTCTCCAGCTCCGGCAGGATGGTGTTGGCCAGCTGCTTGCCCAGCTCCACGCCCCACTGGTCGAAGCTGTTGATGTCCCAGACGATGCCCTGGACGAAGACCTTGTGCTCGTACAGCGCGATCAGGGCGCCCAGCGTCGCCGGGGTCAGGCTTTCGATCAGGATGGTGTTGGACGGGCGGTTGCCGGGGAAGACGCGGTGGGGGACCAGCGCTTCGACTTCCTCGGGAGATTTGCCGGCCTTGGTCATCTCCGCCCGCACCTCGTCGGCGGTCTTGCCGCGCATCAGGGCTTCGGCCTGGGCGAAGACGTTGGACAGCAGGATGCGGTGATGGGCGCCGGCCTCCGCCCCGATCGGGTTGTGGGTGGTCGCCGCCGCCACGAAGTCGCAGGGGATCAGCGACGTGCCCTGGTGGATCAGCTGGTAGAAGGCGTGCTGGCCGTTGGTGCCGGGTTCGCCGAACAGAACCGGGCCGGTCTGGTAGTCCAACGGCTCGCCGCCTCGGGTCACCGACTTGCCGTTGCTCTCCATGTCCAGCTGCTGGAGATAGGCGGGGAAGCGGTGCAGATACTGGTCGTAGGGCAGCACCGCGTAAGACGAGGCATCCCAGAAATTGCGGTACCAGACGCCGAGCAGCCCCATCAGCACCGGCATGTTGCGCTCCAGCGGGGCGGTGCGGAAATGCTCGTCCATCGCGTGGGCGCCGGCCAGCAGCTCGGCGAAGCGCTCCGGCCCGATGGCGATCATGATCGGCAGGCCGATGGCCGACCACAGCGAATAGCGGCCGCCGACCCAGTCCCAGAAGCCGAACATGTTGGCCGGGTCGATGCCGAACTTGCGCACCTCCGCCTCGTTGGTGGAGACGGCGACGAAATGCTTGGCGACATGCGCCTCGTCTTTCGCGGTCTCCAGGAACCAGCGGCGGGCGGAATGGGCGTTGGTCAGCGTCTCCTGCGTCGTGAAGGTCTTGGAGGCGATGACGAACAGCGTCGTCTCCGGGTCCAGGCACTTCAGCTGTTCGGCCAGATGGGTGCCGTCGACGTTGGAGACGAAATGCAGGGCGACATGGGCATGGGCGAAGGGCTTCAGCGCCTCCGTCGCCATGACGGGGCCGAGGTCGGAACCGCCGATGCCGATGTTCACCACGTCGGTGATCGGCTGGCCGGTATAGCCGCGCCATTCGCCGTCGCGCACGGAGGCGGCGAAGGCGTCCATCCGCTCCAGAACCGCGCGCACGCCCGGTATCACGTCGCGGCCGTCCACCGTCACCGGGCGGTCGGAGCGGTTGCGCAGCGCGGTGTGCAGCACGGCGCGCTTTTCGGTCAGGTTGATCGGCTCGCCGCCGAACATGCGGGCGCGGGCACCCTCGACATCCTGCTGGCGGGCGAGCTCGAGCAGCAGGTCGACCGTGTCCCGCGTGATGCGGTTCTTCGAATAATCGAGGAACAGCCCCGCGGCCTCCAGCGAGAAGGCTTTGAACCGGCCGGGATCGGCGGCGAACAGGTCGCGCATGTGCGTGCCGGCCATGTCCTGGCGGTGTTGGGCGAGAGCGGCCCAGGCGGGGGAACGGGTCAGCGCGGTCATGATGCTTTGGACTCCTTGACGTCAGCGGTCCTTTGACGCGGCCCATCTGCGGGGCGTGGGGAGCCTAGCACCGACAACCGGCAACGGCCACGGGCCAAAACGCGGCAGTCGGCGCGGCTTAACGGCCTATGCGGGGCGGCCAGGGCGTGCAACCGGGATGGGGCGCGGGGTGTTGTGGATCAGAGGATCCGCAACAGGAGGACGCCATGTCGGATAAGCCCGTTACCCCGCCAATCGAGGAGCGCGAAGAGCAACGCGACCGCGACAATGCCGCGCGGCCGGATCAGGTCGGAATCATTCCGGGCAAGGTACCGGGGAACCCTGTCGATCCGAGCGATCCGCGTTTTCCGGGAGTCAGCCGGATTTGGCGTAGAGACTTGGGGAGTTAGACCCCCATCCTAACCCTCCCCGCTGGGCGGGGAGGGGACAAGTGCTTAGACAGGAGAGTGGCGGCAGTCCCTCCCCGCCCAGCGGGGGAGGTTAGGTGGGGGTCTAACGCCGACAGATCGGCGACGCCTCAACTCCCCCTCGACCGTCCGCGTCGGCGTCACGCCTTCCGGCTTGCCCACCAGCACGGTCAGCAGCTTCGCCGGGTCGAGCAGGCGCTGGGCGACGCGCTTGATGTCGGCCTGGGTCACGCCGTTGATGTAGCGGTCGCGCTGGTTCAGGTAATCGATGCCCAGGTTGTCGCGCTTCACCTGCAGCAGGATCCGCGCGATGGCCTGGGTCGAGCCCAGCTGCAGCGGGAAGGAGCCGGTCAGGTAGGTCTTGGCGTCGGCCATCTCCTGGTCGGTCAGCCCGTCCTTCGCCATGCGCGCCCATTCCTGGCGGATGATGTCCAGCGCCTGTCCGGCCTTGGCGTTGACGGTGGAGCCGCCGGCCATCACCACGGCGGCATGGTCCATCGGGATCAGGTAGCTGTAGACGCCATAGCTAAGCCCGCGCTTCTCCCGCACCTCCTCCATCAGGCGGGAGCCGAAGCCGCCGCCGCCCAGCACATAATTCATGACCGTGGCGGCGTACCAGTCGGGATCGTCGCGCTTCACCCCCGGCTGGCCCATCAGCATGACGGTCTGCGCCGTCGGGCGCGGCAGCAGGATGGTCTCGCCCAGCCCGGTCATCGTCACGTCGGCGATGGTCGGCGCCTCGGTCTTGGCCGGCAGCGTACCGAACACCCGGTCCAGCGCCTTGCCGAGATCCTCCGGCGAGATGTCGCCGGCGGCCGCCACCACCAGCCGGTCGCGGCCGAACTGGCCCTTCACGAAGGCGCGCAGGTCGTCAGGCGTGACGGTCGGCAGCGTTTCCAGAGTGCCGCGCACCTCGCCGCCATAGGGATGGCCGGGGAAGGCGGTCGCGTAGAACTGGCGGCGCGCGACATAGTTGGGGTCGGCAAGGTCCCGCCTCAGGCTGGCCATGATCGAGGCCCGCATGCGGTCCAGCGCTTCCGGCGCGAAATGCGGCTCGGTCAGGGCGAGCCGGGCCAGATCCAGCGCCTCGTCGCGGTGTTCGGTCAGGGTGCGCAGCGAGCCGCTGAACCCGTCGCGCCCGGCATCGAAGCCCAGCGCGATGGCCTTGTCCTGCAGCCGCGCCTGGAAAGCCTGCGAATCGTAGGGACCGGCCCCTTCGTCGAGCATGGTGGAGGCAAGATTCGCCAGCCCTTCCTTGCCCTTGGGGTCGGTGCCGCCGGCCCCTTCGAAGGCCCATTCGATCGCCAGAACCGGGACCTTGTGGTCTTCGACCAGCCACGCCTCGATCCCGCCGGGGCTGACCACGCGCTTGATGTCCATGGCGTGGGCGGGGGAGAGGAGAGCCAGCACCGTAACAAAGAATACCGCAGCAGTCAGGCGCATATCCCCTCTCCCCCCGGGGAGAGGGTTAGGGTGAGGGGGAACCGCGGCGAGGAGAAAGTGTTGCGCATGCGCTTCGCCAGTCGGGAAAAGCCACGCCGTGCATCCCCCTCACCCCGACCCTCTCCCCGGGGGGAGAGGGGGAAGTCCGCGGGCAGATGGAACATCGTGAAACAGGCTCATCCTCAACTGTCCTTTCCGGTCGGGGGCAGCAGCAGGCCGGTGACGTGGTTGGTCTGGCTCAGCACCGCGCGCGCGGCGGCGTTGACCTGATCGGCGGTGACGGCGTCGATGCGCACCGGCCAGCTTTCCACATCGTCCAGGCTCTGGCCGGTCGCCAGCGCGGCACCCAGCGTCTGGGCCGGGCCGGTCAGGCTGTCGCGGGCATAGGCGGCGGCGGCCAGCATGCGCTTGCGGGCGGTTGCGACCTCCTCCTCCGTCACGCCGGACTTCAGCAGCTTGTCGATCTCGGCCCACAGCGCCGATTCCAGCTTGTCCATCGGCACGCCCGCCGCCGGACTGGCGCCGACGCCGAGCGTCGCCATGTCCCAGGCCGTCGGCCCATAGCCGAGCCAGGCGGAGGTCGCCACCTTCTGGTCCACCACGAGGCTGCGGTAGAGGCGCGACGTGGTGCCGCCGCTCATGATCTCGGCCAGCACCTGCAGCGCATAGGCATGACCGTTCGGATCGAGCCGGTAGGAGGGCGCGATCCAGCTCCGGCGCACCGACGGCTGCCGCACCTCCGCATCGCGCAGAACCACCTGCCGCGCGGCGCTCATCGGCGGTTCGCTCACCCGCTTGCGCTCGGGCACCGGGCGGGCGGGGATGGCGCCGTAATAGCGCTCGGCCAGCGGCTTCAGCTCCGCCGCGGTGACGTCGCCGGACACCACCAGGATGGCATTGTTGGGGGTGTACCAGGTCTTGTAGAAGCTCTCCGCCATCTCCCGCGTCAGCGCCGACATCTCCTGCGGCCAGCCGATCACCGGGGTGCCGTAGGGGTGGTGGACGAACATGGTGGCGTTGATCTGCTCGCCGATGCGGTCGGCCGGCTCGTTCTCGACGCGCTGGCGCCGCTCCTCGATGATGACGTCGCGTTCGGGATAGACCACCGCGTCGGTCAGCTTCAGGTTGGCCATGCGGTCGGCCTCCATCCGCATCACCATCTCCAGCCGGTCGCGGGCGACGTTCTGGAAATAGGCGGTGTAGTCGTAGCTGGTGAAGGCGTTGTCGCGCCCGCCGTTCTTGGCGACGATGCGGCTGAACTCGCCGGGCGCGATCTCCTCCGTCCCCTTGAACATCAGGTGTTCGAGGAAGTGGGCGATGCCGGACTGGCCGCGGTCCTCGTCGGCCGCCCCCACCTTGTACCAGACCATGTGGGTCACGACCGGCACGCGGTGGTTGGGGACGATCACGACCTGCATGCCGTTCGACAGGGTGAAGCTTTCGGGGAAGAACACCCCCTTCTCCGCCGCGAAGGCGGGCGGTGCAGCGACCGGCGCCGGCATCAGGGGGGCCAGGGCGGTCATCGTCAGGGCCAGGAAACCGGCCGCGGCGAGGCGGCGGGCTGGGAAGTAGGCGGGCATGGGGGCTCCCGGATCAGGAGGTCCGAATCGAAAGGGGCGCCCTCCGCTGGGAAGGACGCCCCCGAAACTGGTGTGATGTGGCGCCCGGGACAAGGCTTGAACCATCCGGTCGGGATGGGCCCGGCGCAGACGGTCCTGCTTAGAACAGGCCTTCCAGCGGCGCCTTGCGCTTGCGTTCGATGACCGGCGTTGCGGCGCCGTCCACCGACTTGCCCTGGGCCTGGGCCTCGCGCAGGCGCTGCTGCTCCTTGGCCGGATCGACCAGCGAGTAGGGCTGCTCCTGCTTCTGCCAGAACAGCAGGGAATCGATCCAGCTCTTGTCGGCGATGATGAGCTGGGTGGTTTCCTGGTCGACCTTGGTGCGGATGTTGGGGTCGATGCCGTCGCGCGCCGCGGCCTGGGCGACCAGCGACTTCTCGCCCGCGGTGGAGCCGGCCGCCGCCTTGCCGCCGCGCGAGGAGCCGCCGAACACGGCGCCGGCCGCCATCTGGGTCGGCGTGCTGTCCTGCGGGCGGGCGGCGCCGGGGCGGGGCCTGGGCAGGTCCTGCATGCTGGGCGGCAGGGTCAGCGGAGCGCGGGAAACGACGGCGAACTCGTCGGGGCTCTGGCGGTCGAGACCGATGGACCGGCGCACATCCGAGCAGCCGGCGAGCGTCAACGCCGCAAGTGCCAGCCCAAGCAGGGGAAGCCGGGTCCGGGAGAAGGAGAGGGCGGAGGAGTTGCTGGTCACGTTCGGAGGATCCCGTCGTCTGTCACGTCGTAGCGACCCGGCCCGGAGGTCGAGGCCGCATGGTCAGCGCTCGCCGGCGGTTATAACGCCACCGGCGACGGAACTCTTACGACTTTTCGCGGTCCGCGAACAGCCCGTCGATCAACAGCAGGACCACGCCGACGCTGATTCCGCTGTCGGCCACGTTGAAGGCCCAGAAATGCCAGCCGGCGTAATGGAAATCGAGGAAGTCGACCACCGCGCCGTGGATCAGCCGGTCGGCGACGTTGCCGATGGCGCCGCCGATGATGAAGCCCAGCGCCAGCGCCACCAGCCGGCGTTCGGCCTGCCGCATCCAGATGACGAGGCAGACGGCGATCACCGCGGCGATGGCGCTCAGGATGTAGGGCATCAGCGCCCCGCCGCTGGCGAAGGTGCCGAAGCTGACGCCGTAGTTCCACACCAGCACGAGGTTGAAGAAGGACGTCACCTCGATGACATGCGGCACCGGCTGCATGACATGTTCGAGGATCCACCATTTGCTGCCCTGGTCGAGCACGACCACCACCGCGGCGACGATCAGCCCGAACAGCCAGTAGGACCGGGATTGGTTGGCGACGAAGGCGTTCATGTGCCCACACATCCTCCCTCTCCCCCCGGGGAGAGGGTCGGGGTGAGGGGGATGCGCGGCGAGGAGCGTCCGGCAGGCGGATCCCCCTCACCCTAACCCTCTCCCCGGGGGGAGAGGGGATAGGACCGCGGTTTTGGCGGCTGGCCTCATGCCACCGCGTCGGCGCAGCGGACGCAGAGCGTCGGGTGGTCGTGGACGGTGCCGACCTCTTCCAGGATCTTCCAGCAGCGCTCGCACTTCTCGCCTTCGGCCAGGGCCGGGACGACGGCGACGCCCGGAACGTCGGGCAGGGTGAAGGCCCCGTCCGGCGCCGCGGCGTCCGTCACCTCGATGGCGGAGGTGATGCAGACGTCCTGGAAATCCACGTCGGCCAGCAGGGCCTTGGTGGCGGCATCGACATGGACGGTCGGGTCGGCCTGCAGCGAGGACCCGATGGTCTTGTTGGCGCGCTCAAGCTCCAGCGCGCCGGTGACGACGCGGCGGACGTTGCGCACCGCCTCCCACTTGGCGGCGAGAGCGTCGTCGCGCCACTCCGCCGGCACCGCCGGGAAGCCGCGCAGATGCACGCTTTCCTCGGTCCAGCCGAGCCCGTCCGGACGGGCCAGCCACGCCTCTTCCGCGGTGAAGCAGAGGATCGGGGCGAGCCAGGCGGTCAGGGTGGAGAACAGATGCTCCATCACCGTCCGCACCGACCGGCGGCGCACCGAATCGACCGCGTCGCAATAGAGGCTGTCCTTGCGGACGTCGAAGTAGAAGGCCGACAGCTCCACGGCACAGAAGTTGTGCAGGGCGACGAACAGGGCGTGGAAGTCGTAGGCCTCGACCTTCTCGCGGACCAGCGCGTCCAGCTCCGACAGGCGGTGCAGGACCCAGCGCTCCAGCTCCGGCATCTCGGCGGCGTCGATCCGCTCGGCCGGGGTGTAGTCGGCGAGCGCGCCCAGCAGGTAGCGCAGCGTGTTGCGCAGGCGGCGGTACAGGTCGGCCTGGGTCTTGATGATCTCCTTGCCGATGCGGAGATCCTCCGAATAGTCGGAGTTGATGATCCACAGGCGCAGGATGTCGGCGCCATACTGGTCGCAGACCTCCTGCGGGGCCACCACGTTGCCCAGCGACTTGGACATCTTGCGGCCCTGCTCGTCCAGGACGAAGCCGTGGGTCAGCACCGCGTTGTAGGGCGCCCGGCCGCGCGTGCCGCAGCTTTCCAGCAGCGAGGAGTGGAACCAGCCGCGATGCTGGTCGGAGCCCTCGAGATAGAGGTCGGCCGGCCATGCCAGCTCCTCCAGCCGCTGCTCCAGCACGAAGGCGTGGGAGGAGCCGGACTCGAACCAGACGTCGACGATGTCCCGGACCTGCTCGAACTCGTCGGCGGAGTAGGCGTTGCCGAGGAAGTCCTGCGGGTCGCGGGCGAACCAGGCGTCGGCGCCCTCCTGCTGGAAGATGTCGGCGATGCGGGCGAACACCGCCTCGTCGCGCAGGATCTCGCCGGTGGACTTGCGCACGAACAGCGCGATCGGCACGCCCCAGGCGCGCTGGCGGCTGATGCACCAGTCCGGACGGCTCTCGATCATCGAGCGGATGCGGTTCTCGCCCTGCGGCGGGACCCAGCGGGTGTCGGAGATCGCCTGCAGCGCCACCTTGCGCAGGTCGTTCGTCTCCATGGAGATGAACCACTGCGGCGTGGTGCGGAAGATCAGCGGCGCCTTGGAGCGCCAGCTGTGCGGATAGCTGTGCTTGATGCGGCTGCTGGCCAGCAGCGACCCGGCTTCCTCGAACGCCTCCAGCACCGCCTTGTTGGCCGGACCCGGCTTGCCCTGGTCGGTGTAGACGGCCAGACCGGCGAACAGCGGGACATGGGCGTAGTAGCGCCCGTCCTCGCCCACCGTCTGCGGCACCTCGATGCTGTTGGCCTGGCCCAGGCGGAAGTCGTCCTCGCCATGGCCGGGGGCGATGTGGACGAAGCCCGAACCGGCGTCGGTGGTCACGAAATCGCCGGCCAGCAGCGGCACCTTGAAGTCGTAGCCCTTGCCGTTCAGCGGATGGCGGCAATAGGTGCCGGCAAGGCGCGAGCCGGGGAAGCGGTGCAGCTGCTTCCACTCGGTGACGCCGGTCTCCTTCAGCACGCTTTCGGCCAGCGCCGTGGCGAGGACGAGGCGCTCGCCGACCACCGCCTTGCTGCCCTCGGCGACCGCCGTGACTTTGAAGGTCGCGTATTCGATCTCGTCGCCATAGGCGATGGCGCGGTTGCCCGGCAGGGTCCAGGGGGTGGTCGTCCAGATGACGATGCTGGCCTCGTCCACCTCCGGCGCCGACGATCCCCAGACGGGGAAGCGGGCGAAGACGGTGGTGGAGGTGTGGTCGTGGTATTCCACCTCGGCGTCGGCCAGCGCGGTCTTCTCCACCACCGACCACATCACCGGCTTGAAGCCCTTGTAGAGGCCGCCGTTCACCGCGAACTTGTGGATCTCGCGGACGATCTGCGCCTCGGCCGGGAAGGTCATGGTGGCGTAGGGCTGCTTCCAGTCGCCCTCCACGCCCAGCCGGCGGAACTCGGCGGCCTGGATGCCGACCCACTCCTCGGCGAACTGGCGGCATTCGGCGCGGAACTGGATGATCGGCACGTCATCCTTGTTCTTGCCGGCCTTGCGGTACTTCTCCTCGATCTTCCATTCGATGGGCAGGCCGTGGCAGTCCCAGCCGGGGACATAGTCGGCGTCGAAGCCCTGCATCTGGCGGAAGCGGACGATCACGTCCTTCAGGATCTTGTTGACGGCGTGGCCGATGTGGATGTTGCCGTTGGCATAGGGCGGGCCGTCGTGCAGCACGAACTTCTTCCGGCCCTTGGCGCCGGCGCGCAGCTTGCCGAACAGGTCCATCTCGGCCCAGCGCTTCAGCAGCTCGGGCTCCTTGGTCGGCAGGCCGCCGCGCATGGGGAAGTCGGTGCGCGGAAGGAAGACGGTCGATTTGTAATCGCGGGTCATATCGGATCCCTGGGGGAAAGCATCACCGTCGGGCGGCGGCCGGCAGGACTGGCCGTGGCGCCACCCGGAACACAGCAGGTCTCTATCCCGGCCCTCCTCAGAGAGCCGGGCCGGTAATTCGCGCGCGATGCGCCGGAGCGCACATCATCGGGATCCGCAGTGAGACGTCCATGGCGCGGGATATTAGCGGCGTGTGCGGTGCGGTCAAGGACGGCTCACGCCGCGCCCCGGCACGGCAGGGTCCGAAAATACCGCTGGTCACGCGACGGACGCAAATCTAGGGTGTGGGCGCCGGGGTGTCCAGGGCGGGGACGGTCCCGGCGGACGGGTCCGGCACGCAGCACGCGCAAGGGCATCGCCGGGCATGATCGATCCACGGACAAGCGCTTTCCTGGCTGAATTCCTTGCGTCGGCGAACAGGGACCCGGCACGTCTCGACCGTTTCCTTCTGCACGGGCCGGATCATGGTGGACGGGGCGGCCGGCCGCACCTGAAGGTCGCCTTCTTCGACTTCTGGCCGGAGTTCGATCCTTACGCGAACTTCTTCGTGGACATCCTGTCCAGCCGCTTCGACGTTTCTGTCGTCGAGAACGACTGCGACCTCGCCCTCGTGTCGGTGTTCGGCACCCGCCATCGGGAGGCGCGGACCGCCCGGTCGCTGTTCTTCACCGGGGAGAATGTGCGTCCGCCGCTGGACGGCGTCGACATGTCGGTGTCGTTCGACCGCATCGACGACCCCCGCCATTACCGCCTGCCGCTCTACGTCGTGCATGCCTGGGACCACAGGCGCGAGGGGGCGACGCGGCATTTCTGCCATTCCGTCCTGCCGCCGGCGCCGCCGACGCGGGAGGAGGCGGCCGATCGGAAATTCTGCGCCTTCCTCTACAAGAATCCCAACTGCGCCCGCCGCAACGACTTCTTCCGGATGCTCGGTGCGCGGCGGCATGTGGATTCGGTGGGCTGGCTGCTGAACAACACCGGCAGCGTGGTGAAGATGGGCTGGCTGCCGAAGATCCGCGTCTTCTCCCGCTACCGCTTCGCCTTCGCCTTCGAGAATGCGAGCCATCCCGGCTATCTGACGGAAAAGATCCTCGACGTTTTCCAGGCCGGCGCCGTGCCGCTCTATTGGGGCGATCCCGGCGTATTGCGGGATGTCGCCGCCGGCAGCTTCATCGACGTGTCGCGCTATTCCTCCGACGAGGAGGCGATCGAGGCCATCCTGGCGGTGGACGACGATTACGACACCTACCGCCGCTACCGCGGCACGGCGCCCTTCCTGGGCACCGAGGATTTCTACTTCGACGCCTTCCGGCTGGCAGAATGGATCGAAAGCCGCCTGTGAGCGGCACCGGTAAAAGTGCCGCCTTGCAGCGGGGAGAGAACGAGCGATGAAGCGGGTGCTGCTGAACTATGCCGACGGGGCCTTCACGACGGCGCAGAAATACAACGGCAAGACCGGCCTGGGGATCGGCGGCTTCGACGGCGTGGCGATGATGGGGCGCCGGCACATCGATGCCGCCTTCGCCGCCCGCAACCGGCATATCCTGGACCAGCCGCGCGGCGCCGGCTATTGGCTGTGGAAGCCCTATTTCATCGACCTGCTGCTGCGCGAGCATCTGAAGGACGGCGACATCCTGTTCTACAGCGACAGCGGCGCCCATTTCGTCCACAGCGCCGATCCGGTGATCGAGATCTGCCGCCAGCGGCGCGACCTGCCGGTCCTGCTGTTCACGCTGGAGGACCATCATAGCAACAAGGTCTGGACCAAGCGCGACTGCTTCCACTTCCTGGGGCTGGACCAGCCGGCCTTCACCGACGCGGCACAGATCCTCGCCAGCTTCGTCGTGTGCGAGCGCGGGCCGGAAAGCATGGCTTTCGTCGCGGAATGGCTTCGGTACGCCCAGGACGCCCGGCTCATCACCGACGCCCCCAACGAATGCGGACTTCCGAACTACCCGGAGTTCCGTGACCATCGCCACGATCAGAGCATCCTCAGCCTGCTTGGCCGCCGTGAGGGCGTGACCGCCATCCCCGACATCTCGCAATGGGGCGACGGGCGCCGTCCGGCCGGGATCCCCCGCATCATGGAACACACGCGCTGGCGCGACTAGGGCCGGTTGTGGCAGACAGAAGCCCGGTCCCGGAACCCGCAACCGTCAGCATCGATCGGCACGCATGACCAGCTTCGCCCGCGCCGTGGCGGCGGAAAACGCCGGCAACCTGGAGGAGGCGAGGGCCCGCTACCTCGACACCCTGCAGGCGGAGCCGCAGAACCCTGCCGCCCTGCACCGGCTGGGCGTGGTTGAACTGCGGCTGGGCAACCCGCGCGAGGCGGTGATCCTGTTCCAGAAGTCGCTGGCCATCGCCAGGAACCTGGAGGTCTATCTCGATTTCGGCGCCGCCATGGCCGCCTTGTCCCGCTGGGATGCCGCGGCGACCGTCTATGCGGCGGCCCTGAAGGTCGCCCCCGCCTCGGTCGATGCCCATTACGGGCTGGCACTGGCCCTGCACCGGCAGGGACGCCCGCAGGATGCCGAGCCCCATTACCGCAAGGTGCTGGCCACCCATTCCCACCTGGGGGAGGTCCACAACAATCTCGGCGTCGCTCTGCAGGATCTCGGCCGCCTCGCGGAGGCCGCCGACGCCCACCGGGAGGCGGCGCGGCTCGACCCCGCCGACGCCGGGGCGTGGTCCAAGCTGGGCGTGGCGCTCCATCGCATGGGCCGCGGCGCGGAGGCGGAGGCCGCCTTCCGCAAGGCGGTCGGCTTCGCGCCCGGGGATGCGGACAACTGGCACAATCTGGCCGGCCTGCTCGATGCCGCCGGCCGCCCGGCGGAGGCGCTCGCCGCCGGCCGTCTGGCGGTGGCGCTCGACCCGGCCGGCGCACGGAACTGGCTGGCGCTCGGCAATGCCACCCATGCGGCGCAGCGCCGGGAGGAGGCGTGGCGTGCCGCCTCGGCCGCGGTGCGGCTGGAGCCGTCCGATCCGGCGGCGCGCAACAACCTCGCCAACGCCTTGCGGGAACTCGGCCGTCCGCGGGACGCCGTGGCCCAGTACCGCGCGGCGCTGGACCTGCGGCCCGACTTCCCGGTGGCGGAGATCAATCTGGCCCTGGTCCTGTCGAGCCTGCGCGACGCCGACGGCGCGCTGGCGGTCCTGGGGGCTCTGCTGGCCCGCCGGCCGGCGAACGGCGAGGCATGGCGGCGGCTGGGTGGCGTGCTGGCGGAGGCGGTGCGTCCCGATGCCGCCGTCGCCGCCCTGCGCAACGCCGTCGCCCTCGACCCCGGCGACGCGGACGCCCATGCCGATCTGGCGATGGCCGCCGCGATTTGCGGCTGGAGCGCGCTGTCGGTGGACGCCTGCCGCCGGGTGCTGCGGCTGGTTCCCGGCCATGCCGCGGCGCTCGGCCAGCTTGTCCACCAGCAGAGGCTTCTGTGCGACTGGCGCGACCTGGACGGGCTGGAGGCGCAGCTTCTCCGGCGGCTGCGGGAGGGGGCGGAGGGCGTGTCGCCCTTCGACGTCCTGTCCTGCACCTCGACCCTGGGCGACCAGCAGGCCGCCGCGGCCCGCTGGGCGGCGACGAAAGCACGCGGTGTCGTCCCCATCGTCCGTCCCGTCCCGGCGAACCTGCCCGCTCCGGCGACCGGCGACCGGCGCCTGCGCATCGGCTACCTGTCGGCGGATTTCCGAGAGCATGCGATGGGCCACCTGATGGTCGATGCCCTGGAAACGCATGATCGCTCGCGCTTCGCCGTCACCGCCTATTCGACCGGCATCGACGACGGCAGCGCACTTCGCCGTCGGTTCGAACGCGGGATCGAACGCTTCGTTGACCTCGCCCGCCACACCGACGCCGATGCGGCACAGGCCATCGCGGCGGACGGGATCGACATCCTGGTCGACCTGACCGGTTTCACCACCTTCTCGCGCACCTCGATCCTGGCCGCCCGTCCGGCTCCGCTGCAGGTCAATTGGCTCGGCTATCCGGGGACGCTGGGGGCGGATTATGTCGACTACATCGTCGCCGATCCCACGGTGATCGCGCCGGGCGAGGAGGCGTTCTTCACCGAGCGGGTGGTGCGGCTGCCGGATTGCTACCAGCCCAACGACCGAAGGCGCGCCATCGCCGAGGCGACGCCGACCCGCGCCGCCTGCGGGCTGCCCGACGACGGCTTCGTGTTCTGCTGCTTCAACAGCGCCTACAAGCTGACGCCCGCCCTGTTCGACGGCTGGGCGCGCATCCTGGCGGCAGTGCCGGGCAGCGTGCTGTGGCTCTATGCCGGGAATTCGCGGGTGGCGGCCAACCTGCGCCGCGAAGGCGAGGCCCGTGGCGTCGATCCCCGGCGGCTGGTCTTCGCCAAACCCCTGCCGCATGCCGAGCATCTGGCGCGGCACCGGCTGGCCGACCTG
The DNA here is from genome assembly GCF_055698305.1 of Azospirillum sp. VT-I1. NCBI lineage: Bacteria > Pseudomonadati > Pseudomonadota > Alphaproteobacteria > Rhodospirillales > Azospirillaceae > Azospirillum > Azospirillum sp. VT-I1. Next base: position 2,617,662 of record NZ_CP168800.1, read on the forward strand.
TTCCTCGACACGCTTCCCTACAACGCCCACACCACCGGCAGCGACGCGCTGTGGGCCGGGCTGCCGGTGCTGACGCGGCGCGGGACGACCTTCGCCGGCCGGGTGGCGGCCAGCCTGCTGCGGGCGGCCGGACTGCCGGACCTGATCGTCGACGATCAGGAGGCGTACGAGGCGGCGGCGGTGGACCTCGCCCGCTCTTCCGACCGGCTCCGCGACCTGCGGCAGCGGCTGGCGCGCAACCGGATGGACTGCCCGCTGTTCGACACGCCGCGCTTCACCCGGCATCTTGAGGCGGCCTACCGGGCGATGTGGGAGAACCACCGGGCCGGCGGAGCGCCGCGACCGATAACGATCGCGGCCGACGACACCGGCGATGCGACATTCGCCATTCAGGGAGAAGGGGAGGTCCCATGACGACCGGCGACGGCGCAGGCAAGCGGCTCCACATCGTCGTCCCCTACCGGGATCGCGAAAGCCATCTGCGGCAGTTCGTGCCGTGGGTGAGCGCCTATTTCGACCGGCTCGTCCCGCGGATCGACTATCGCGTCACCATCGTGGAGCAGGAGGCCGGACTTCCCTTCAACCGGGGCGCCCTGAAGAACGCCGGCTTCCTGCTGGGCGAGGGGTGGAGCGACTACAGCTGCCTGCATGACGTCGATTACCTGCCGGTCGATGCCGACTATTCCTGGGCCGACTGTCCCACCCCCATCCTGTGGTATGGGGCGGAGCAGCGGCCGGTTGCGCCGGGACGGTCGGACCGCACGGTGACGACCAACCTGGAAAGCACGATGGGCGGCGCGCTGCTGATGCCGAACACGGTCATGCGGCAGGTCGACGGCTATTCGAACGCCTTCTGGGGCTGGGGCTACGAGGATTTCGATTTTTCGCTGCGGATCCGGGCGCGCCGGATTCCCACCGGCAGGCGCAAGGGGCGCTTCCAGCCGCTGGACCACGACAATGACGGCTTCACGCCGGAAGCGACGCCGTCCCCCATCTCCCTGGTCAACCGCCGCGTCTTTCAGGAGCTTTGGTCCACCGGCAAGATCCCGGCCGGCGACGGGCTGTCCACGCTGTCCTTCGACGTGCTGGACCGCCGCCCCTGCGATGGCGCCGTTGCGGAGGCGCAAGGGCGCTGGGAAATCGTCCGCGTCCGGTTCAACCATGCTCCAAGGCCCGATCAGGCAGCGGCGACCGCGCACCGGGCCTCGTAGAAGCAGTGGGGGAGCGGCAGGCGCCGCCCCTCGCCTGTGTCACATGCTCGACTTGCCGCCGTGGGCCGACGACCAGCTGACCGGGTCGTTCAGGAACTTCTCGACCTCGGACAGGGTGTTCTCGTCGAAATAGCGGTTGTCGCGGGCGACCTTCAGCACGTCCCACCAGGTGCACAGCGCGTGCAGCCGCACGCCGATGGCGTCCATGTTGACCTTCGACTGCGGGAAGATGCCGTAGTGGAAGATCACGAAGGTGTCGGTCACCTGGGCGCCGCCGTTGCGCAGAGCGGTGACGAAATTCTCCTTGCTCTTGCCGTCGGTCGCCAGATCCTCGACCAGCAGGACGCGCTGCCCCTCGGTCAGCAGGCCCTCGATCTGGGCGTTGCGGCCGAAGCCCTTGGGCTTCTTGCGCACATACTGCATCGGCAGTTCCAGCCGGTCGGCGATCCAGGCGGCGAAGGGAATGCCGGCCGTCTCGCCGCCCGCCACCGCGTCGATGGCCTCATAGCCGATCTCGCGCTCGATCGTGGCGACCGCGAAGTCCATCAGTGCCTTGCGGGCGCGCGGGAAGGACACGATGCGGCGGCAATCGGTGTAGACCGGGCTGGCCCAGCCGGAGGTGAAGATGAAAGGCGTCTCGGCGTTGAAATGCAGCGCCTTGATCTCCAGCAGGATCTTGGCCGCGGTGGCGGCGATGGTGGCCTGATCGGGCAGGGTCGACATGACGGAAGGCTCCGGAAAACGGGATGGCTCGCGCGGTGCCCCCCTGTGTAGCGGCGTGATCGCGGAATCGCAACGGCGGGGGAGGTCCGGACCTGCCGGGCCGGATTCAGACCGGGATGTCGCCGAACACACGGCCCGCCGGGTCCGACGGGGTGCCGGGGGCGGCGCTGCCCTTCAGCCAGCGGGCGAACTGGCGGTCGGCGGTGTTGATGTGCAGCATCAGCCATTGCGGCAGGAACTCCGCCAGGCTGTTGCGGACCTCCTCGTCCGCCACCTCGCCGGAGGCGAAGGCGTGGACACGGTCCCAGGCGAGCCGGTGCTGGGCCAGATGGTCGTCCAGGAAGGGATAGCCCGCCTCCTCCATCACCGTCTGTTCGTCGGCGAAATGCGACTCGGTGTAGGTGACGGCGGCGGCAAGGGCGCTGCGCATCTCCTCGGCCGGATGGCCCTCGGTGACCGCCCGCTCGAAGGCCTGGACGAGGGCGATCCACTCGCGATGCTGCTCGTCGATCGAGGCGATGCCCAGGACCAGATCGTCGCTCCACACGAGACGGCCGTAATCGACGGTGCCGCCGCTCCCGCTGTCGGTCATGGCGTCGTCGATCATGGCGTCGTCGGTCATGGGCGGGGCCCGTTCTGGTCGGAGGTGCATCCGTCGGATGGCGCGCGCGGGAATTGCGGCGGCCGGACTCTGGTAGATTTCCCGGCCGCCGGCTGCAAGCGTCGGCGATGCTACCTATTGCCGCGCTCAAGCTTCATGAACGCGGTTTTCCCGCCGGTATCAGACGCCCCCGCGGACGCTGCCCAGGAAGCGGTCGACCTGACTGCGCAGCAGATCGGCCTGCTTCGACAGCTCACCGGAGGAGGCGAGCAGGCGCGAGGCCCCGCTCCCGGTCTCCGACGCCGCCTGCAGGACGCCACCGATGGACGAGGAGACCTCGTTGGTGCCGGCCGCCGCCTGCTGGACGTTGCGGGCGATTTCCATGGTGGCGGCGTTCTGGCCGTCGACCGCCTGGGCGATGGTGCCGACGATGTCGTTCACCTCGCCGATGGTGGCGGCGATGCTCTGGATCGCCTGCACCGCGTCGGCGGTCGCCGTCTGGATCTCCGCGATCTGCTGCGAGATGTCGCCGGTCGCCTTGGCGGTCTGGTTGGCGAGGCTCTTCACCTCGCTCGCCACCACGGCGAAGCCCTTGCCGGCTTCGCCGGCGCGGGCGGCCTCGATGGTCGCGTTCAGCGCCAGCAGGTTGGTCTGCCCGGCGATGGAGCTGATGAGGTTCACCACGTCGCCGATCTGGTTCGCCTTGGCGGACAGGCCGTCGACGATGCGGTTGGTGCCGTCCGCCTGATCGGCCGCGTGCCGCGCCTTGCGGCTGCTCTCGCCGATCTGGCGGCCGATCTCGGCGATGGAGGCGGCCAGCTCCTCCGCGGCGGCGGCGACGGTCTGGACGTTGACCGACGCCTGCTCCGACGCGGCGGCGACGGTGGTCGCCTGGGTCTCGGTGTGGTCGGCGGTGGTGGCCAGCGACTGCGCCAGCGACCGCACCTCGGTCGAGGAGGTGGAGACGCTGTCGACCACGCCCTTCACCTCGTTCTCGAACCGGTCGGCCAGCGCCGCCATCTCGGCCCGCTTGCGGTCCTCGGCGGCGTGCTCGGCCTCGGCCTGACGGCGGCGGAAGGCGTCGGCCTCCACCGCGTTGGACTTGAACACCTCGACGGCACCCGTGATCTGCCCGATCTCGTCCTTGGATTCGGAGGCCGGCACGGTGACGGTGAGGTCGCCCCTCGCCAGCGTCAGCATCGCGTCGGTCAGCCGGCGCAGCGGGCGCAGGGCGGCCACGGTCCACAGCCCGAAGGCGGCGGCCAGCAGCAGGGCGGCGCCGCACAGCGACAGCATCAGCGTCTGGAAGCCGCTGGCGACCTCGCGCGTGCGGGCGGCGATCTGCTGGTTCTTGTGCTCCTGCAGGTCGATGAAGGCGTTGATGCGCTTCAGCCATTCATTGAAGGCCGGGCGGGCGTCCTGCATCAGCGCCTTCTGCGCGCCGGCCATGTCGTTGGCCTTGCGGGCGGCGACGACCGCCTTGAGCGCCGGCAGGGTCTTCGCCTCGATCTCCTTGATGCCGGCGAGCAGGGTCCGCTCCTCCGGATCGATGTCGGCCATGCTCGCGAACATGGCGTCGAGAGGCTTGGCGGACTGGTCGTAGAAGGCGGCCAGCCGGTCGATCTCGGCAAGCGCGGCGGACAGCGTCGCCTGATCGGTGGCCAGCACCACGTCGCGCAGGGCGATGGCGCGGTCATGCACGCTGCCGCGGAAATTGATGGCGTAGCGCTGCTTGACGCTGTTCACCTCGTTGATCCGGGTGAGGTCGGCGTCGATCTTCCGTACCTCCCGGACGCCGATGACGGTCAGGCTGATCAGCAGAAGAAGCACGACGCCGAACCCGAGGAACAGGCGCGTGCGGATGGTGGCGTGCCGCGAAAGGAACATGTCGGCGCATCCCGTCGAATAGGGCCAGATGGGCAGGGATCTTATACTACCTCGAAAGAGATTACACTTTCGGTAGAGGCGAGATGTGCCGCGACGCACGCTTGGCAAGCCCGCCCGCAAAACATGGCGGGATGGGGCCGGAGGGGTGCGGGTTGCGGATCGGCGCCGGGGCCGCAATATGCGGCGGGCCAGCAACAGATCGGGAGTGCCCGTTTTGGATCCGTCGATGCCGCCCCCGTCTCCGCCCGCCCGGCCGCCGCGGCGGCTCCGCCCGCCGTCCGGCGTCCTGGCGCTGGCGCTGCTGCCGGCCCTTCTGGCGCCGCTCGCCCCCGCTTCCGCTCCCGCCCAGGATGCCAAGCAGGACGGGCAGGAGACCGCGGGCGCCGCCAAGCCCGGCGCGGGGGCCGAAGAGCGTAAGCAGGAGGAGCGCAAGCCGGATGGCCGCGGGGCGGACGATCTCCAGGGCTTCGACCCGCAGCGCAGCGTGACCCGGCACAGCCTGCCGCTCCCCGGCGGGGCGCTGGCCTACGCCGCGACGGCGGAGTTCCTGCCGCTGCGCGACGGCGTCCGGGAGGAGCTGGCCGCCCGCATCTTCACTGTGTCCTACACCGCCGAGCCGAAAACTCCGGCGGACGGGCCGCGCCCCGTCACCTTCGTCTTCAACGGCGGGCCGGGGGCCGCGTCGGCCTACATGCATCTGGGAGCGGCGGGCCCCAGGGTGGTCGCCTTCGGCCCCGACGGCGCCCTGCCGCCGCCGCCCGCCGCGCTGGTCGACAATCCCGACAGCTGGCTGGCCTTCACCGATCTGGTCTTCGTCGATCCGGTCGGGACCGGCTTCAGCCGGGCGGTGAAACCCGACGAAACGGAAAAGCGATTCTGGTCGGTGGACGGCGATGCGCGGGCGATGGCCGAGATCGTCCGGCTGTGGCTGACCCGTCAGGGGCGCTGGTCGTCCCCACCTTCCTGGCCGGGGAGAGCTATGGCGGATTCCGCATCGCCAAGATGGCCGACGAGCTGATCGATCAGGTCGGGCTTGCGGTGAACGGGCTGATCCTGGTCTCGCCCGTCGTCGATTTCGCCGCCATCGACGAGGACGGGATCCTCGGCCCGGCATGGAAGCTGCCGTCCATGGCCGCGTCCGCCGCCGCGCTCGGGCGCAGGCCGGGCACGCCGGAGCAGGCGGCCGAAGCGGCGGAGCGTTTCGCGCTCGGTCCCTACCTGACCGGGATGGCCGGGCTCGACCATGGCCGGCTCGACGCCGCCCAGGACATGTTCGCCGAGGTGGCGCGCATCACCGGCCTGCCGGTGGAGACCGTGCGGCGCCAGCGCGGACGGGTTCCGATGGGCGTCTTCACGCGCGAGCTTCTGCGCGACCGTGAGCGCATCCTCAGCATCTATGACGGCACCTTCACCGCGGCCGACCCCGATCCGGGGGCCGCGCGCGTTCCGTTCGATCCGTTCCTGAAGGGCACGGTGCCGACCTACACCACGGCCTTCGCCGCCTATGCCCATGACGCGCTGGGGGTGCGGACCGACACGCCCTACCGGCTGCTGAGCAACCGGGTGAACCGGAACTGGGAATGGCCGCGGATGTCGGTGCCGAGCGCCGTCGACGCGCTGCAGACGGCGCTGACCCTGCAGCCGGCGCTGCGCGTGCTGATCGTCCACGGCCGCACCGACCTGATCACCCCCTACATGGCGTCGCGCTGGGTGGCGTCCAGGCTGGAGCTGCCGCCGGGCGAGCGCGACCGGGTGGCGGTGACGGTGCATCCCGGCGGCCACATGATGTACACGCGGGACGAAAGCCGCGCCGCGCTGGCCGCCGACGCCCGCGCCCTGGTCGAGGAGGCGCTGCGCCGGCGCTGACCGCGCCTTCCGGCCGCATCCCCGATGCCGAATCGAAGAGGGCGCCCCGGCGGGGGCGCCCTCTTCGTGTGTCCGATCCCTGTTCGCCTTAGAACAGACGCAGGATCGACTGCTGCGACTGGTTGGCCAGCGAGAGGGCGATGGTGCCGAGCTGCTGCCGGGTCTGCAGCATCAGCAGGCTGGCGCCTTCCTCGTTCTGGTCGGCCAGCGTCAGCTTGCTGGCGCCCTCCGTCAGCACGTCGCTGAACTCCTTGGTGAAGCTCTCGCGGGTCGTGATGATGTTCAGGTTGGTCGACAGCTGCTGCGAGGCGGAGCGGATCGTCGACTTGGCGTGATCCAGGCCAGCCACCGCCTTGTCGATGTCGGCGCGGTCCATCCAGTCGTTCTGCGCACCGTCCAGCCGCAGACCCTGGCCGCTGGTCGACAGGTTGACCGCGCTGACCGTGATCGAGTTGGTGTTGCGTTCGTTCAGCTGGACCGTGATGTCGTTCGACGTGGTGGCGTCGGAGATCTGCTTGGTGACGATATTGGCCGAGCAATTCGCCGTGGCCGCCTGCTGGATCGTCGTGGCTTCGATGCCCAGGCGCACCGTGCCGGTGTCGAAGGTGAAGGACTGCTCGCCGCCGCTCAGCTTGCCGTCGCCGCGGTCGCTCATGCCGTCGCGGGTGACCTGGGCACCGTTGGAGTTGGTGACCTGGATCTGCAGGTCGACCTTCTTCTCGATGGTCGAGATGCCGTTGCCCTGGTTGTTCGCCGCTTCCAGCAGCTTGCGGTCGACGGTGAAGGACACCACCGTGCCCGACGCGAAGCTTTCCGAGATCTTCTTGGTCAGCGCGTTGGTCGTGCTGGCGGTCACGGTGAAGTCGCGGACCACGCCGGCCGTGGTTTCACCGGTCAGAACGATCGTGCCGCTGGCGCCGAGCGAGGCGGTGGCAACGTCCTTGCCCTGCAGGCGCCCGCTGGCGATGGCGGTGCTGATCGACGCCACCAGCTGGGACGCCACCTGCGTCGAGCCGCTCTGGCCGATGGCGACGTCGCCGGAGGTCGCGGTGTAGCTGAAGGTCTGGCCTTCGACCGTGATGCTGAAGATGTCGCCTTCTTCGATGGTGCCGCTGACGTTCACCCCCGAGACCTGCGGGTTGCCGGCCGTGGCGGCGGTCGCCAGGTTGGTCGACATCGTCTGCGTGTTGTCGAAGTAGGAGATCGTGCGGCTTTCGTTGCCGTCCGACACGATGAAGTCGCGGGTGCGGCCGTTGGCGCCGCGGACTTCGACCTGGACGTCGGAGAAGCTGCCCAGCGTGCTGGACATCGTGCCCGACAGCTTCAGGCCGACGAGGCCGTGCTTGTTCTCGGCCTTGGAGATGTCGGCGGTCTTGCCCTCGATCGAGCCGTCGCCCTTGATGCGGATCGAATAGGTGTCGGCGGCGATGACGTTGGTGACGCGGGCGTTGTCGACGCCGGTGATGGTGTTGACGGCGGCACGGGACTCGCTGGTGCTGTCCATGCTCATGCCGTTGCCGTTGATCAGGTTCTTGCCCTGATAGCCGCTGTCGGCGGCCAGCTTGTCGATCTGGTCCTTCAGCGTGTTGAACTGGGCGGACAGCGACTTGCGGGTGGCGATGGAGGCGGCGTCGGTGCCCAGCGCGGCGTAGGCCGCGGTGGTCAGGCCCTTGGCCTGGTCGACCAGCGCGTCGATCGAGGTCAGGCCCTTGTCGGCGGCCTGGATCGTGCTGATCGACTGGCCCATCGCGTCCTTCAGCGAGGACAGGTCGCCGGCGCGCTGGTTCAGGCCCTTGGCGGCGAAGAAGGCGGTCGGACCATCCAGAGCCGAGTTGATCTTGTTGCCCGTCGACAGGATGTTCTGCTTCTTGTCGATACCGGCCTGCGTGTTCTGCAGCTGCAGCAGGTTCGTGCGCATCGAGGCGGTCAGGGTCACATTACCGGCCATGGTCCTAGTCTCCTTCTGAGGCTGTCCCCGCTCTTGGTCATTTGACCGGCGAGGCAACGTGCGTTTTCCTGACACCACTATTTCAAGCGCCGTGCCAACTGCGCTGGTGTGCCATAAGTCACTGATTTCCCTATGGAATAAAAATAGGTCGGCAAAAAGGGCAGGGTTGGGCCGGGGCCGGGCGGCGGGAAGTCCGAAAAAGTTTCCCGGAATCTTTTGCCGGTGACGGACGGTTCTGCCGATACGCCCGGCGGTAAGAATCTTCCCACCGCCCTGCCGGCGCGGCTATGGTCGGGCTCCAAACCACGTCCCAAACATCGAACGCATGGCCCGACAGGGGCCAAAGCAGGGAAGGGAGAAGCATCATGACCGGTCGGATCGACGCGCGCCTGGCGGAACTGGGCATCGAACTGCCGCAGGCCGCGGCCCCGGTGGCGGCCTATGTGCCCTACACCCGTTCGGGCAACACCCTTTACATCTCGGGCCAGGTCACGGTCTGGAACGGCGAGCGCAAGTTCGTCGGCAAGGTCGGCCAGGACTTCACGGTGGACCAGGGCAAGGAAGCCGCACGCCTGTGCGCGCTGAACATCCTTGCCCAGGCCAAGGCCGCGCTGGGCGGCGACCTGGACCGCGTCACCCGCGTGCTGCGGCTGGGCGGCTTCGTCAATTCCGGCCCGGACTTCCACGACCATCCGCTGGTCATCAACGGCGCGTCGGAGCTGATGCGCGACGTGTTCGGCGAGGCCGGCCAGCATGCCCGCGCCGCGGTCGGCGCCCCGTCGCTGCCCGGCAACGTCGCGGTCGAGGTCGACGCCATCCTGGAAGTGGCCTGACCCGCGAGACGGTGACCGCGCCTTGCCGCCCGGCGCCGACGGCGCCTTGCCGCAAAGCGACATGAGGCTTACCTCCTTGCCATCGTTCAGGGAGACGCATGCATGCCCGACGGCAACGACGCGATCACCGTCAAGGTACTGGCCGGGATCGGCGAGGCGGACCAGCAGGGCTGGGACGCCTGCGCCGGTCCCGGCAACCCGTTCCTGTCCCACGCCTTCCTCCTGGCGCTGGAGGAATCGGGGGCGGCGGCCGGCAAGTCCGGCTGGCAGCCCAGCCACCTCGCCGCCTATGACGGTTCCGGCCGGATGGTGGGCGCGGTGCCCGCCTATCTGAAAAGCCATTCCTACGGCGAATATGTCTTCGACCACGCCTGGGCCAACGCCTATGAGCGGGCGGGCGGCAGCTATTACCCCAAGCTGCAGGTGGCGGTTCCCTTCACCCCGGTGCCGGGGCCGCGCCTGCTGGTGCCGCCCGGACCGCAGGCCGGTGCCGTCGCCGACGCGCTGGTCTCGGCGCTGGAGCAGGTGGCGCAACGCTATGGCGTCTCCTCCGCCCATGTCACCTTTCCGGAGCGTGGCGACTGGGACCGGCTGGGCAAGGCCGGCTGGCTGCAGCGGACGGGGGTGCAGTACCATTGGCACAACCGGGGCTACGGCAGCTTCGACGAGTTCCTGGAGGCGCTGAACTCCCGCAAGCGCAAGGCGATCCGCAAGGAGCGGCGCGAGGTCGCCGACAGCAGCGTCCGCCTGCACACCCTGACCGGCGGCGATCTGAAGCCGGAGCATTGGGACGCCTTCCACCGCTTCTACCTGGACACCGCCGACCGCAAATGGGGCGGCGGCTATCTCAACCGGCGCTTCTTCCAGCTGCTGGGCGAGACGATGGCCGACCGGGTGGTTCTGGTGATGTGCGAGGACGGCGGGGAATGGGTGGCGGGGGCGCTGAACCTGCTGGGCGACGATGCGCTGTACGGCCGCAACTGGGGCTCCGACGGGAGCTACCGCTTCCTGCATTTCGAGGCGTGCTATTACCGCGCGTTGGATTTCGCCATCGAACGCGGTCTGGCGCGGGTCGAGGCGGGGGCGCAGGGTGAGCACAAAATCCAGCGCGGCTACATGCCGGTGCCGACCTACAGCGCCCACTGGATCGCTGACCCCGGCTTCCGCCGCGCCGTGGACCGCTATCTGGCGCAGGAGCGCCCCGCCGTCGAAGCGGAGATCGAGGCGCTGGGCGACGAGCTGTCGCCCTACCGGCGGGAGGGCTGAGCCTTACCCCCAGCCGGCGAGCACCGCCGCGGCGTCGCTTTCCCGCAAGGTTGCGCGTTCCGGCGGCGGGGCGCCGTCGACGCGCAGGCCCATCAGCGTCTCCACCAGCGGCTCCGACCCGTCGGTGACGCGGACCTGTCCGCGGGCGGCGACGTGAGGATGGGCGTGGACCTCCGCCAGTTCGGGCAGAGCTTCGAAACAGCAGTCGACCGGGTCGAGCAGGGCTTTCCAGTCCGCCAGGGTCCGCGTCGCGAACAGTGCCTCCAGCTCCGCGGTCAGGGCGGTCTGGGGCAGGGGATCCTCCTGCCGGGCGATCCAGTCGGGACGGCCGACCGCCTCGCAGAAGCCGCGCCAGAACTTGGCCTCCAGCGCCGACAGGGTGGCGAAGCGGCCGTCCGCCGTGCGGTAGATGCGGTAGCAGGCGGCGCCGCCCGACAGCAGGGCCTCGCCGCGCTTCGGCATGGTCCCGCGCGCCGCCGCGGTCAGGTTCAGCCCCTGCCAGCCCAGCACCGATTCCATGATCGACAGGTCGAGGAAGCAGCCCTGTCCCGACCGCTCCCGCCCGAGCAGCGCGCCGGCCACCGCCAGCGCCGTCTGCTGGGCCGAGGCGAAATCGGCGACCGGCAGATAGCTGATGACCGGCCGGTCCGGCAGCCCGGAGGCATCGAGCCCGCCGCCAACCGCCATGTAGTTCAGGTCGTGCCCCGCCCGCGTGGCATAGGGGCCGTCATAGCCCCAGCCCGACAGGCTGGCATGGACCAGCCGCGGATTGAGCTGCCGTAGCCGCTCGCGCCCCAGCCCCAGCTTGTCCATCACGCCCGGCCGGTAGCTCTCGATCAGCGCGTCGGCCTTCGCCAGCAGCGCTTCCAGCGCCGCACGGCCATCCGCCGACTTCAGGTCGAGGCGGATGACGGTCTTGCCGGCGTTCAGCAGCTTGTAGGCGGCGGTGGTGCCGTCGCTGTCCGTGGGGCCGAGCCGGCGCAGCGGATCGCCGTCCGGCGGCTCCACCTTCACCACCGTGGCGCCCAGGTCGCCGAGAAGCTGTGCCGCATGCGGTCCCGGCAGATACTGGCCGAGGTCGATGACGCGCAGTCCGGTCAGGAAAGGCAGGGGCATGGCGGTGCTCGCTCTTGGTTTGGTGATTTTTTGGGGCCGCGTGGTGAAGTTTTGCCCCCTCCCTAACCTTCCCCGCTTCGCGGGAGAGGGGACTGCCGCCGTGCTCCCGCAAAGCTCCTACCCCCTCTCCCGCGATCGGACCGGCCTTCGGCCGGCCGAGAGCGGGGAGGGATGGGGAGGGGGCATGCGCCTAAAGAACCTCACCCCCCGTCACGCTCATATGCCGTCCGACGGCCGGACCCTGGTGGCGGCGGTCGATGATGAAGTCGTGGCCCTTGGGCTTGCGGGTGATGGCTTCGCGCACCGCGTCGATCAGCGGGCCGTCCTCGTCGCTGACGCGCAGCGGCGTGCGCAGGTCGGCGGCATCCTCCTGGCCCAGGCACATGTAGAGCGTGCCGGTACAGGTCAGCCGCACGCGGTTGCAGCTTTCGCAGAAGTTATGGGTCAGCGGCGTGATGAAGCCGACGCGCTGGCCGGTCTCCTCCACCCGCACATAGCGGGCGGGGCCGCCGGTGCGGTGGTCGCTCTCGGTCAGGGTCCAGCGCTTCTGCAACTCGGCCTTCAGCATGGTCAGCGGCCAATACTGGTCCATGCGGGCGCCCTCGCCGATGTCGCCCATCGGCATCACCTCGATGAAGGTCAGGTCGAAACCCTGCTCGCCGCACCAGGCCACCAGCCGGTGGACCTCGTCGTCGTTGACACCCTTCAGCGCCACCGTGTTGATCTTGATCTTCAGCCCGGCGTCCTTGGCCGCCTGGATGCCGCCAAGGATCTTGTCCAGCTTGCCCCAGCGGGTGATGGCCTGGAACTTGTGCGGGTCCAGCGTGTCGAGCGACACGTTGATCCGCCGCACGCCGGCCTCGTACAGCCCGGCCGCATGCTTGAACAGCATGGTGCCGTTGGTGGTCAGCGTCAGCTCGTCCAGGTCGCCCGACTCGATGTGGCGGCCGAGCGAGCGGATCAGCCGCATCACGTCGCGCCGCACCAGCGGCTCGCCGCCGGTCAGCCGCAGCTTGCGCGTGCCCAGCTTCACGAAGGCGCTGCACAGCCGGTCCAGCTCCTCCAGCGTCAGCACCTCCGCCTTGGGCAGGAAGCTCATGTCCTCCGCCATGCAATAGACACAGCGAAGGTCGCAGCGGTCGGTCACCGACACGCGCAGATACTCCACCTTCCGGCCGAACGGGTCGATCAGCGGGGCGGTGGCGGCTGGCGTACGGGCTTCGGACACTGGGTCGATCATCGGTGGACTCCACGGGCGGCCGCTGGCGGGCCGCCACAGTATATGTTCGCTACACATACGATGCGCAACGATCGCGGGAGCGTATTCCACATCACGGTATGCCGACTTTGACGGCGATCAAGAGTTTGCGGCGTCACATCAGCTTTTGTCGCACTGCCGCCAGTTGTGCTTCCCTTTGCGCTTCCTCGCGTTCGCGCAGGTCGTCGTCGGTGGTGCGGGGCATCGGCGGGCGGCCCATGGCGAAGGGGTCGTTGCCGCGCTCGAACTGGTCGCGGACGCGGCAGTCCTCGCACATGCGGATGCGGTTGGCGGCCTCCGGCGTCGCGAACATCGAGTGCTTGCCCGCCAGCGCCGTCATGATCTTCTCGATCGACGACTTCGTGGCGAAGGGCTTGCCGCAGGACACGCAGCAGAAGGGCTCCTCCTCCTTGATGACCGAGGCGCCGCGCGCCTGATCGCGGAAATCGATCTCCGGCACCAGGGAGATGACCTTCTCCGGGCAGGTGGTCTTGCACAGGCCGCACTGCACGCAGGCGTCCTGGGCGAAGGACAGCATCGGCTTGTCGGAATTGTCCAGCAGCGCGCCCGTGGGGCAGGCGCCGACGCAGGACAGGCAGAGCGTGCAGCCCGCCACATCCACCGACACCCGGCCGAAGGGGGCGCCCGGCGGCAGCGGCAGCACCTCCACCGGGGCGGGGGCGACCTTGTGCAGGTGGCGCAGCGCCAGCATGGTCACGGTGCGCTTCGGCCCCATCGGCAGGAACATGCCGGCCTCGACCGGGTCCGCCGGCAGGGCCCACAGCTCGTCCGCAACCGCGTCGGGATCGGCGGCGTCGATCACCGCCACCCGGCCCGACCCGTAGCCGAGCCCGCTGAAGGCGGCCTCCGCCAGCCCGACCTGCGAGGCCAGCCCGGCGGTCTCCCCCTCGTTCTCCGGACCGGTCAGGACGCGGACATGGGTGCAGCCATAGGCGAGCGCCAGCGCGAACAGGTCGAAGCCGACCTGCGTCACCTCGTGCAGGGCGAAGGGCAGCACGCGGGCCGGCAGGCCGCGGCCGTGCCGGGACATCATGCCGACCAGCTCGTCGCCATGGCGCGGGTCATGGATCAGCAGTGCCGGGGCGGTGCCGCCGGCCTTGCGGTAGGTGCCCAGCAGCGTGCGCAGCCGCTCATAAACGGTGGCGGCCGGCGGCAGGGCATAGGTGGCGGCCCCGGTCGGGCAGACCGCGGCGCAGGACCCGCAGCCGGCGCAGACATGCGGGTCGATGGACACATGGTCGCCGTTGGGCGTGACGGCGCCGGTCGGGCAGACGTCCAGGCAGCGGGTGCAGCCGGTCTTGCGGCTGCGCGAATGGGCGCAGAGATCGGCCTTGAAGTCGACGAAGCGCGGCTTCTCGAACTCGCCGACCAGATCGGCGATCTCCAGCAGGGCGTTGGCCACCTCCACCGGGCTGTCGGGATCGGGGCGGATATAGCCGTCGCGGCGCTTGTGGTCGGGGAACAGCGGCGTGCCGCCGGTCAGGTCGAGGATCAGGTCGCAGCGGGCCGACGCCCCCTGCCGCACCGGCTCGAACCCCAGCGTCCCGCGCGAGGAGGGCAATGCCGGGGCATAGTCGTCCACCACGATCTCGAAGGCGCCGACCCAGCCGCGCCCGCTGCGGATGCGCCCGCGGAAGATCGCGACGTCCATCACCTGCGGCGGCGCGATGTCCTTGGGATTGGTCAGCAGGACGGTCACGTCCAGGTGCTTCGCCAGCCGGCGCCCGGCCTCGATGGCGCGTTCGTCGGTGCCGTAGACCAGACAGGTGCCCTGCGAGGTCAGAGTCAGGGCGCCGGTCGGCGGGATCGGCAAGGCGGCCTCGGCCAGCAGCGCGGCGATCTTCGGCAGCGCCTGCGCGCCCTCGTCCGACCAGCCGGCGCGCTCGCGGATGTTGGTGAAGGCCAGCGCGGTGTCCGGCGCCACCTCCGCCGCGATCTCGCTGAACAGCGGCGCTTCCTGCGTGCAGGCGACCAGCAGCGGCTGGCCGTTGGCGACCGCCTTCTCGAAGCGGTCGAGTTGCGCCCGGCACAGCTGGGTATGCACGGTGACGGCGCTGCCGTCGCCGCATGCCTTGCCCAGCGCCGCCCCGTCCAGCGCGATGCTGTGCGCACAGTCGCAGACGAGAACCGTCCGATCGCCGATCTTCATTGTCCCAGAAACTCCTGTCGCTTGGGGCTGACGCCCCTGGCCTGAGGACACTCATATGGGGGAATGCGGCGCGATGGGAACGGGAATCTTATCGGGATCGGGTTGTCACCGATTGCCGCGATAACGAACTTTGCTATGGTTGGCTATCCGGAGGCGGACGATGAACGTATCCCTTACCCCCGAACTTGAACGGCGGATCGAAGAGCGCGTGGCCAGCGGGCTGTACGGTTCGGCCAGCGAGGTGATGCGCGAGGCGCTGCGCCTGTACTTTCGCATCGACGATGCCCAGGGGCGTGCGCTGGAGCGGCTGAACCGCGACATCGGCGAAGCCATTGGCCAGTTGGACCGCGGGGAAGGGATACCGGCGGATGAGGCCCGGCGCCTGTCGAAGGAGCGGATTGCCGCCCGCCGGCAAGCAAAAGGTGGCCCGGACGAGCGGTGAGCGGCCTTTACACCCTGGCGCCGCTGGCGCTCGACGATCTCGATGCGATCCATGCCTTCATCGAGGATGCCGAAGGCGCCGACGCGGCCGACCGGCTGCTCGACTCACTCTACGACTCCTTTGAGAAAATCGCCGCCAGCCCCGGCCTGGGACATCGCCGGCCCGATCTGACCGGCTACGACGTCTTTTTCTGGACGGCTTTGCGTTGGTACGCGGTGATCTACCGGAAAGCCTCGGCGATCGAGATCGTCCGGGTCATCCCCTGGCGCCGCATGGAACCCGTTCTGCTGACGCCCGCCGGCGGTCTGTGGATGTGACCGCCGGCGTTATGCCCGCGTCTTACGCCCCCGGCTCGTTGGCGTTGGGGAAGAACAGCTGCTCGTCTTTGATGGTGTAGTCGGCGATGGCCTTCTGGCCCTCCGCCGAGACCAGCCAGTCGACGAAGGCCTGCCCGTCGGCCGCCTTGACGTGGGCGAACCTGGCCGGGTTGACCAGCATCGCGCCATACTGGTTGAACAGGCGCTTGTCGCCCTCCACCAGCACCGTCAGCGGGCCGCGGTTCTTGAAGTTCAGCCAGGTGCCGCGGTCGGTCAGGGTGTAGCCGTTCATCGCAGCGGCGGTGTTCAGCGTCGGTCCCATGCCCTGGCCGATGGAGCGGTACCAGCTCTCCTTGGGCTCCGCCTTGGCCAGGTCGAGGCTGGCCGTCTTCCACAGCGCGAGTTCGGCCTTGTGGGTGCCGCTGTCGTCGCCGCGCGACACGAAGGGGGCCTTGGCCGCGGCGATCTTCGACAGGGCTGCGGCGACGTCCTTGCCGCCCTTGATGCCCGCCGGGTCGGCGGCCGGGCCGACGATGACGAAATCGTTGTACATCACCGGCTTGCGTTCGGTGGAATAGCCTTCGGCAACGAACTTGTCCTCCGACGGCTTGTGGTGGACCAACAGCACGTCGGCGTCGCCGCGCCTGGCGAGGTCGATGGCTTGGCCCGTACCCTTGGCGACGACCCGCACCTCGATCCCCGTCCTGGCGGTGAATTTCGGCAGGATGGAGCCGAACAGGCCGGAATCCTCGGTCGAGGTGGTGGAGGCCACCGTGATGTAACGGTCGGCGGCCAATGCCGCCGGCGGGACGGCTGCCTGGATCAGGCCGGTCAGGGCCGCGGCGGCGGCAGCCCCCAGCACGAACGAACGGCGCAGCATCGCGTTACTCCTCCCAAAAGGCGTTGTTGCCTGCAAGGCATAGCGTATGCCGCGGATCCTTGCAAAGCCATGCCGGGTTTCCGTCGATTTTGCCGCATGCCGGAAAAACCGGCCCCGCTGGGTCAGGCGCGCTCGCCCGTCTCCTTCAGCAGGGATGCGGCGAGGTTGATCGCCAGCGACAGCGTCATCAGGACGAGGCCGAGCGCCAGCGCCATCGGCAGGTCGCCCTTGCTGGTCTCCAGCGCGATGGCGGTGGTCATGACGCGGGTGACATGCTCGATGTTGCCGCCGACGATCATCACCGCCCCGACCTCGGCGGAAGCCCGTCCGAACCCGGCGAGCACGGTGGTGACGAGGCTCCAGCGCGCCTCCGCCAGCAGGGTGGCCAGCCGCCGGAACGGCCCGGCGCCGGTGACGCGCAGCAGGTCGTCATACTCGACCAGAAGGTCCTCCACCGTCTGGCGGGAGAGGGAGGCGACGATCGGCACGATCATCACCGTCTGGGCGACGATCATCGCGGCCGGCGTGAACAGCAGCCCCAGCACCCCGAAGGGGCCGGACCGCGACAGCATCAGATAGACCACCAGCCCGACCACCACCGGGGGCAGCCCCATCAGCGTGTTCAGCAGGACCGCGACGACCCGCCGTCCGGGAAAGCTCAGCGCCGCGACGGCGGCCCCCAGCGGCAGGCCGATCAGCGTGGCGGCGGCGACGGCGGTCAGGCTGACCCGCAGCGACAGCCCGACGATCTGCATCAGCCCGGCGTCCAGCGTGGCGATCATGGTGACGGCCAGCGCCATGGCCTGGGAAAAATCCTGCATCGGGTCCAGATCAAAAATGGAATTGCATGGGCCGGGGGCTTGTCCGAAGCACGGCGCTCGCCCACACTCGCGCCCATGAGCCCTATCATGAGTCTTAAGACCTTCACCATAGCGCCGGACCCGGCGAACCCCAAGCTGACGGAGCGCGTCCGCGGCCTGGACCAGGACGGACGCGAGATCGAAACCGCCGTCACGGTGGAACGGCCGCTGACCCTGTACCTGAACGGGCAGGAGATCGTCACGATGATGACGATCGGCGACTATCCGGACTGTCTGGCCGTCGGCTATCTGCTGAACCAGAACATGCTGCGGCGCGACGACCGCATCACCGGCATCGACGTGGACGAGGAAACCGACACGGTCGTCGTCCGTACGGAGCGCGCGACCGATTACGAAGCGAAGCTGAAGAAGAAGACGCTGACTTCCGGCTGCGCCCAGGGCACCGCCTTCGGCGACGTGATGGAGACCTTCGAGTCCGTCAGCCTTCCCGCCGACGTCCGGCTCCGCACCTCGTGGATCTACGCGCTGTCGAAGCAGATCAACCTGCAGCCCAGCCTGTATCTGGAGGCCGGGGCCATCCACGGCTGCGTGCTGTGCCAGGAGGACCGGCCGCTGGTCTATATGGAGGATGTCGGCCGCCACAATGCGGTGGACAAGGTCGCCGGCTACATGCATCTGAACGGCATTCCGGCCGGTGACAAGATTTTCTACACCACCGGGCGTCTGACCTCGGAGATGGTGATCAAGACGGTGCAGATGGGCATTCCGATCCTGGTCTCGCGCTCCGGCTTCACCGCCTGGGGCGTGCAGCTGGCGCGGCAGGCCAACCTGACGCTGGTCGGCCGGGCCAAGGGCAAGCGCTTCATCGCGCTGGCCGGCACCGACCGGCTGGTCTTCGACGCCGATACGGCCGCGACCGCGGACGAGGACCGCCGGCATGGACGCAAGGGAAGCCGCGATGACGATTGACTTAGGGCACAGGGATATCGGCCACCGGGACATTGGCGGCGTCCTGCTGGCCGGCGGGCTGTCGCGGCGGATGGGCGGCGGCGACAAGTGCCTGCGCCCGCTGGGCGGCCAGACCATCCTGGAGCGGATCGTCGCCACCGTCCGGCCGCAGGTCGGCCCGCTGGTCCTCAACGCCAACGGCGACCCGGCCCGCTTCGCTCATCTGCACCTGCCGGTCGCGGCGGATGTGGTGGAGGGCTATGCCGGTCCGCTCGCCGGCGTGCTGACGGGGATGGAGTGGATGCGCGGCACCGCGCCCGGGATCGCCTGGGTCGCCAGCTTCGCCACCGACGCGCCCTTCATCCCGCGCGACCTCGTCACCCGCATGGCTGCGGCGCTGGAGCGGGAGGGCGCCGACCTCGCCTGCGCCCGCTCGGCCGGGCAGGAGCATCCCGTCTTCGGACTCTGGCCGATCCGGCTGGCCGGCGACCTGCGCCGGGCCATGGTGGAGGAGGGCGTCCGCAAGGTCGATGCCTGGACCGCCCGCTACCGGCTGGCCGTCGCCGATTTCGAGGTCGATCCGGCCAATTCTGTGGATCCCTTCTTCAACACCAACCGGCCGGAGGATCTGGCCGAGGCGGAACGCCTGCTGGCGTCGGGACATGTATGATGACGGAACCGCTTGGCACCCAATCGCTTGAGCGCATTGAGACCATGCCGCTGGGCATCGTGGTGGAGCGCCGCCGCGGCGTCACCGCCTGGGCCGAGTGGAGTTGGCGCCCGGTGTCGGTCATCCCCGGCGCCGGTCCGGTCGATCCGCCCGGCCGCCTCCTGATGGAGGGGGAGGGCTGGACCCACAGCCACGTCGCCACCCTGACGCTGGAGCTGTTCCGCACCGACACCGAAGGCTACCGCCTGAACCTGTCGCAGGACCCGCCGCGCCTGTGGGTGGTGATGCGCCCCGGGCCGGACGGCGAGGAGTTGGTGCCCGCAATCGTTACCGCGTCGGCCCATGAAGGGGAGGGCTATCAGGTCGGCAGCGACGTGGTGGAGACCGTGCCGATGCCGGCGGAGGTGATCGCGCTGGTCCGCGATTTCGTCGAGCAGCACCATGTCGACGTCCCCTTCCACAAGCGCGAACGCAAGCGCCATTTCGAGAAGGAGGACCGGCGGCGATGAGCGGCGAAGCCTTCCTGTCGCGCTGGTCGCGCCTGAAGCGCACGGCGGTCAAGCCGGAGCCGGAGGCCGTCGATGTCGCGCCGCCGGTCGAGGAGGTGGCAGCTCTTCCCGTTGCGGTCGCCGACGAACTGCCGGCCGATCCTGCCCAGCCGGACGCTCCGCCGAACGCAGACGGTGAAGCCGACGACCCGCTGAAGGATCTGCCGCCTGTCGAGGAACTGACCGGAGAGTCCGACTTCACGCCCTTCCTGCGCGCTGAGGTGCCGGAGGATCTGCACCGTCAGGCCCTGCGCAAGCTGTGGACCTCCGACCCGATCTATGCCAACGACGACGGGCTGAAGGACTATGCCGACGACTACGCCAGCCTGTTCACCGGCAACGTCCCGGTAAAGACCCTCTACCGCGTCGGCGAGGGCTTCCTGAACATGCTGGACGAGGTGGCGGAGGGGGCGGAGCCTGCAGAGCCCTCTCCCGTCCCGGGAGAGGGAGGGGACCCACGAAGTGGGGAGGGTGAGGGGCAATCCAAGAGTCCCGAACTTATCTGATCCTTGCGCCACCCCTCACCCTTCCCACCGCTGTGCGGCGGGCCCCTTCCCTCTCCCGGGGCGGGAGAGGGAGGATCCTTACGCCCCCCACAATTCTCCTCTCAAATTGCGACGGATCGTCGCGCCGGATTGGACGCTCTCAAAATCCAGGGGCGTTCTGTTAGCGCGAGCATAGCGCAGCGACAAAGATTCATTTGTCTCCCCTTCCGGGCGCGTCCTTAGTTGACAAATGGATAGGTTCAGTCCTTCTATTATCGGCCTGCGCAATGCTAAGCCACTGTAAGGCAACGGCTTTTCGCAGGTGCATCAAAAGGGGTTTAGGACGGGGCCATGGGACGGCGCGCGGTCAGGCCGCGGACGCCGGCATCCCCGTCTGTGTGTCCGGGAGGAGTTTGCGGCGCGTGTCCAGGGCCGTCGATCATACCGTTCCCCCCGCGGTCGCGGAGGAGGAACTGCTGCGTGCGCAGGTCTATGCCCTGCTGGCGCGCCTGCTGTCGCGCGCGCCCGACGCCGGCTTCCTGGCCGCGCTTGCCGGCGTGGCGGGGGAGGGCGGCGAGTTCGGCGCGGCGCTGAACCAGCTGGCCGAGGCGGCGCGCGGCAGCGACCCCGCGGCGGTGGAGGAAGAGTTTACCACCCTCTTCATCGGCGTCGGCGGCAGCGAGCGCACTCCCTACGGCTCCTACTATCTGACCGGATTCCTGAACGAGAAGCCGCTGGCGGAGCTGCGCGTCGACATGGCGCGGCTGGGCATCGCCCGCGCCGACGGCGTGACGGAGCCGGAGGATCACATCGCAGCGCTGTGCGAGATGATGGCCGGCCTGATCGGCGGCGAATTCGCGCCGGAGGACGGCGGGACGGTCGATCTCGAGGCGCAGCGGGCATTCTTCGACCGCCATGTCGGCTCCTGGGCCGGGCGGTTCTTTGCGGATTTGGAGACCTCGCCGTCGGCCCGCTTCTACCGGGCGGTCGGTGCGGTCGGACGAAGTTTTCTGGCGGTCGAGGCGCGCGCCTTCGACCTTGCGGCGTAAAGGTGAGGAGCGAAGCCATGACGCGGAACGCGGTCAAAGCCAAAGAAGAAGCTGCCAAGCAGAATACGGACAAATCGCTCGCCCGGCGCGACCTGTTTCGCGTCGCCGGCCTGGGCGTGGGTGCGCTGGGCGCCGTCGCCGCCGGGGTGACCGCCACCGGCGGGACCGCGGAGGCCGCCCCGGCGGAGACCGCCTCCACCGGCTACCGTGAAACCGACCATGTCCGTCGGGTCTACGAACTGAGCCGCTTCTAAGAGGAACGCCCCGATGCTCATCAAGAAAAGCTCGGCCACCTCGGGCGGCCGTCACCTTGCCCGCACGCTGACCCAGACGCTGGCGTCCGCCACCGGCGTCACCGTCGACCGCCGCGCCTTCCTGCGCACCTCCGGCATTGCCGCCGGCGGCGCCGCGCTCGCCTCCGCGATGCCGTTCGGCATGGTGAAGAAGGCCGACGCCGCCACCGCGGCGGCCGTCGCCGGCGCGCCCGTCAAGCAGGTCAAGTCGATCTGCACCCACTGCTCCGTCGGCTGCACCGTGGTGGCCGAGGTGCAGAACGGCGTCTGGATCGGGCAGGAACCCGGCTTCGACAGCCCGATCAACCTGGGTGCGCACTGCGCCAAGGGTGCTTCGGTGCGCGAGCACGCCCACGGCGACCGCCGCCTGCGCTATCCGATGAAGATGGTCGACGGCAAGTGGACCCGGATCAGCTGGGACCAGGCCATCGAGGAGGTCGGCTCCAAGCTGCTGGCGATCCGCGAGCAGTCCGGCCCGGATTCGGTGTTCTGGCTCGGCTCCGCCAAGCACAGCAACGAGCAGGCCTATCTGTTCCGCAAGTTCGCGGCCTTCTGGGGCACCAACAACGTCGACCACCAGGCGCGCATCTGCCACTCCACCACCGTGGCCGGCGTGGCGAACGTCTGGGGCTACGGCGCCATGACGAACAGCTACAACGACATCCAGAAGTCGCGCGCGCTGTTCTTCATCGGCTCCAACGCCGCCGAGGCGCACCCCGTCGCCATGATGCATGTGCTGAAGGCGAAGGAGCAGAACAACGCGCCGCTGATCGTCGCCGATCCGCGCTTCACCCGCACCGCAGCCAAGGCCGACGAATACATCCGCTTCCGTCCGGGCACCGACGTGGCGCTGGTCTGGGGCATCCTCTGGCACGTCCTGCAGAACGGCTGGGAGGACAAGGACTATATCGCCAAGCGCGTCTATGGCTTCGACGACATCCGCGCCGAAGTGGCCAAGTGGATGCCGGAAGAGGTGGAGCGCGTCACCGGCGTTCCGGGCTCGCAGCTGAAGCGCGTCGCCCGCACGCTGGCCTCCAACCGTCCGGGCACGCTGGTCTGGTGCATGGGCGGCACCCAGCACCACATCGGCAACAACAACACCCGCGCCTATTGCGTGCTGCAGCTGGCGCTGGGCAATGTCGGCGTGGCCGGCGGCGGCACCAACATCTTCCGCGGCCACGACAACGTGCAGGGTGCGACCGACTTCGGCGTCACCTCCGACAGCCTGCCCGGCTACTACGGTCTGGCCGAGGGCGCGTGGCGCCACTGGGCGCGCGTCTGGGACGTGCCGTACGACGAGGTGCTGGCCCGCTTCAAGGACAAGAAGCTGATGGAGGCCACCGGCATCCCGGTGTCCCGTTGGTTCGACGGCGTCCTGGAAGCCAAGGAGAACCTGGACCAGCCGAACCCGGTCAAGGGCATGGTCTTCTGGGGTCACGCGCCGAACAGCCAAGTCCGTCTGCCCGACATGAAGAAGGCGATGGAGAAGCTGGAACTGCTGGTCGTCGTCGATCCGTTCCCGACGATGACCGCCGTTCTGCCCGACCGCAAGGACAACTTCTACCTGCTGCCGGCCGCCACCCAGTTCGAGACGGTCGGGTCGCGTACCGCGTCGAACCGGTCCGTCCAGTGGTCCGACAAGATCATGGAGCCGCTCTTCGAATCGAAGGTGGACCATGAGATCATGTATCTGTTCGCGAAGAAGTTCGGCTTCGCCGGGCCGCTGTTCAAGAACATCAAGGTCGAGGGCACCGTCCCGGTGATCGAGGACATCACCCGCGAGTGGAACCGCGGCATGTGGTCCGTCGGCTACACCGGCCAATCGCCGGAGCGTCTGAAGCTGCACATGCAGCATCAGGCCACCTTCGACAAGACGACGCTGCGCGCCGTCGGCGGCCCGTGCGACGGCGATTACTTCGGTCTGCCCTGGCCCTGCTGGGGCACGCCGGAGATGAAGCATCCGGGCACCGCCAACCTGTACGACACCTCGCTGCCGGTGGCCGAGGGCGGCGGCGCCTTCCGCGCCCGCTTCGGCGTCGAGCGCAACGGCGTGACGCTGCTGGCCGAGGGTTCCTATCCGGAAGGGTCGGAGATCAAGGACGGGTATCCGGAAGTCACCATGGCGATGCTCCAGAAGCTGGGCTTCGACAAGGACCTGACGGAACAGGAACTGGCGGTCATCCAGAAGATCGGCGGCGAGAAGATCGGCGCCGTGTCCTGGACCACCGACCTGTCCGGCGGCATCCAGCGCGTGGCGATCAAGCACGGCCTGAACCCGCCGGGCAACGCCAAGGCCCGCTGCATCGCCTGGAACTTCCCGGACCCGGTTCCGATCCACCGCGAGCCGCTCTACACCCCGCGCCGCGATCTGGTCGCCAGCTATCCGACCTATGCGGACACCAAGTCCTGGCGCGTGCCGACGCTGTACAAGTCCATCCAGGACCGCGACGTGTCGAAGGAATACCCGATCATCCTCACCTCCGGCCGTCTGGTCGAGTATGAGGGCGGCGGCGACGAGACGCGCTCCAACCCCTGGCTGGCCGAGCTGCAGCAGGACATGTTCGTCGAGATCAACCCGTTCGACGCCAACAACGCCGGCATCAAGAACGGCCAGATGGTGTGGGTGGAAGGCCCGGAAAAGGGCAAGGTGAAGGTCAAGGCCATGGTGACCGAACGGGTCGGCCGCGGCGTCGCCTTCATGCCCTTCCATTTCGGCGGCGTGTATCAGGGGCAGGATCTGCGCTCCAAGTACCCGGCCGGGGCCGACCCGATCGTGCTGGGCGAGGCCGCCAACACGGCGACCACCTACGGCTACGATTCGGTGACCCAGATGCAGGAAACCAAGACCACCCTTTGCCGCATCCAGGCGGCCTGACGCGCGGGAGTTTGAACCATGGCCCGGATGAAATTCCTGTGCGACGCCGAGCGCTGCATCGAGTGCAACGCCTGCGTCACCGCCTGCAAGAACGAGAACGAGGTGCCCTGGGGCATCAACCGCCGCCGCGTCGTGACCATCAACGACGGCAAGCCGGGCGAGCGGACGATCTCGGTCGCCTGCATGCACTGCTCCGACGCGCCCTGCATGGCGGTCTGCCCGGTCGACTGCTTCTACCAGACCGCCGAGGGCGTGGTCCTGCACAACAAGGACCTC
This sequence comes from Azospirillum sp. VT-I1, assembly GCF_055698305.1. Taxonomy (NCBI): domain Bacteria; kingdom Pseudomonadati; phylum Pseudomonadota; class Alphaproteobacteria; order Rhodospirillales; family Azospirillaceae; genus Azospirillum; species Azospirillum sp. VT-I1. Next base: position 2,642,145 of record NZ_CP168800.1, read on the forward strand.
TGCATCGGCTGCGGCTATTGCTTCTACGCCTGCCCGTTCGGCGCGCCGCAGTACCCGCAGGCCGGCAACTTCGGCACCCGCGGCAAGATGGACAAGTGCACCTTCTGCTCGGGCGGTCCGGAGGCCGACAATTCGGAGGCCGAGTTCAAGAAGTACGGCCGCAACCGTCTGGCCGAAGGCAAGCTGCCGCTCTGCGCCGAGATGTGCTCGACCAAGGCGCTGCTGGCCGGTGACGCCGACAAGGTGTCGGACATCTACCGCGAGCGCGTGACCGCCCGCGGCTTCGGCTCCGGCGCCTGGGGCTGGGGCACCGCCTACCAGACCAAGTCGGGTCAGGAGCGCGGCCAGCCCGGCGGTTCGCTGTTCCAGGGCACCGGCGGTGCGGCCGGTGGGGCTCCCGTGCAGAAGCAGGGGCTGTGACGGTGACGATGGTGGGGACGCGCACTGTCCTGCTGGCGTTCGGCGCCGCGCTTCTGCTGGCCGGGTGCCAGGAGGACGCGACGCCGCGCCCGATCCATCTGGACAAGGGCGTCTACCGGGGCGCGGCCGACACGCCGCGCACCGCCGACGAGGTGCGCGCGCTGCAACAGCGCGCCGCCTATCAGGGTGTGCGATAGGGAGCGTCCGATGGAAGGTCATCGCATGAAGTCGGCTGTCGCCGCCTTGCTGTTCGGGATCGGCCTCGCCTGCGGCGCGGCATTGCCCGCCGCCGCCCAGTCCAGCGTCCGCGTCGGCGGCCCGGTCGATCAGCAGGCCAACAGCCAGCAATTCGAACGCGAGGCGCCGCCGGTGCCGACCCAGGTCCCCGGGAAGAGCATTGCCGAAGGCTGGCACGGCATCCGCCTGGGCGAGCAGGGCACCGTCTCCATCCCCAACAAGCAGGCCGGCGTCCTGATCCAGTCGGAAGGCGAGGCCTGGCGCGCGGTTCGCAACGGGCCGCTCAGCCAGTACGGCACCTGGGTGCTTGCCGGCATCATGGCGCTGCTGGTGCTGTTCTTCCTGGTCCGAGGCCGCATCCGCATCGACGGCCGGAAAACCGGCCGCACCATCCAGCGCTTCAACGCCTTCGAGCGCGGAGTGCACTGGCTGACCGCCGGCAGCTTCGTCGTGCTCGCCATCTCCGGACTGAACGTGCTGTACGGCCGCTATACGCTGCTGCCGCTGATCGGGCCGGAGCCGTTTGCCGCCTTCACCCATTACGGCAAGTTGGCGCACAACTTCCTGGGCTTCGCCTTCATCGTCGGCGTGGCGCTGATCTTCGTCATGTGGGCCCGGCACAACATCCCGTCCCGCCATGACCTGACCTGGTTCCTGAAGGCGGGCGGCCTGTTCTCCAAGGGCGTCCACCCGCCGGCGCACAAGTTCAACGGCGGTCAGAAGATCATCTTCTGGTCCACCGTGGTCGGCGGTGCTGCGCTCGGCTTCACCGGCGTGCAGCTGATCTTCCCCTTCAGCTTCGCCACGCTGGAGGAGCTGCAGCTGTACCAGCTGCTCCATGCCGCCATCGCGATCATCATGATCGCCATCATCCTGGCGCACATCTACATCGGCTCCGTCGGCATGGAAGGCGCCTTCGCCGCCATGGGCGATGGTCAGGTCGAACTGCAATGGGCGCGCGAGCACCATTCGCTGTGGGTCGAGGAAGTCACCGGCGAGAAGGTGAGCCACGGGCACCACCACGGGACGCCGGCGGAGTAGGGCTTCAATAGCCGTTTTGTCCCCTCCCTAACCCTCCCCCACCCTCGGCCGGCCATAGGCCGGTCCGATCGTGGGAGAGGGAACTCCGCCGCTCTTGCGCTTAACTCCCTCTCCCGCGAAGCGGGGAGGGTTGGGGAGGGGGCAAGGGTTTGGGGGCGTCACGCCGACAAGGCCGAAGCCACAAGCATCCCCCCTTGACCCTCACCACACCCCATGGCCCCTTAGGCGCTCCCACCACCCCGGATGCGCCCGCCATGACCACCCACCTCGCCGAACGCCAGGCCGTGATCGACGGCTGCCTTGCCATGAACCGGCTGGGCATCAACCAGGGCATGTCGGGAAACCTGTCGCACCGGGTTCAGGGCGGTTTCCTGGTCACGCCGACCAGCATGCCCTATGACGCCATGATCCCGGACGACATCGTCGAAATGGGCTTCGACGGCACCTATCTGGGCAATCGCCGCCCGTCGTCGGAATGGCGGATCCATCGCGACATCCTGCGGGCGCGGCCGGACGTGACGGTCGTCCTGCATGCCCATCCGACCTTTGCCACCGCGCTGGCGGTGCATGGCCGCGGCATTCCGTCCTTCCATTACATGGTGGCGCTGGCCGGCGGCGATTCGATCCGCTGCGCCCCCTACGTGACCTTCGGCACACAGGACCTGTCGGACCACGCCCTGACGGCGCTGGAAGGTCGGCTCGCCTGCCTGCTCGCCAACCACGGCATGATCGTGCTGGGGACGAGCGTGGCGAGCGCCCTGTCCCTCGCCGTGGAGGTCGAGACGCTGGCCCGCCAGTATCTCTACGCCCAGCAGTTCGGCGAACCGGTGATCCTGCCGCCCGAAGAGATCGCGCGGGTGGCGGAGAAAATGCGGCGGATGAAGTACGGCCAGCCGGTCGACGACAACGATGCGCCGGAAGACACCGCGCGCCCGCGCCTCTGATCGTCCGGCGTCCCGGTTACGGCCCGATCTGCGTCATCGAGTTGCTGCCGGCGAGATGGCCGGCCGGCTTCAGCGAGGCGACCCGCAGCAGCGGCTTGGCATTGCCGACCGCCTCCACCTGCAGCGCGCGCTCTTCCGCCGGCGCTTCATAGACGGCAGGGAGGGCGATGGTGATGCGGGTGCCCTGACCGGGCTCGCTCGCCACCTCGATGTCGCCGCCCAGCATGGCGGTGTAATGGCCGACCAGCGTCAGGCCCAGCCCGGCGCCCCGCGGCTTGCCCTGCCCACGCGTCGCAACGGCGCCGTTGCCGGCCCCCTGGACGAAGGGCTGGAACAGCCGGCCGGTCTGCGCGCTGGGGAAACCGCGGCCGGTGTCGGCCACGGTGAAGCGGTACCAGCGGGTGCCGTTGCGCTCGACCCGCTCCGCCGACAGGGTGACGGTGCCCTCCTGCGTGAACTTGCAGGCGTTGTCGAGCAGGCTCAGCAGGGTCTGCCGCACCTTGGTGAAGTCGGAATGCATCTGGCCGAGCCCGGCGGGGGCGGTCAGCTCCAGCGCGTTGCCGTAGAGGTCGGCGGCGGGCATCGACCGCTCGCGCGCCTCGGTCAGCAGCCGGTTGATGTCGAAGTCCTGCAGGCAGACGTCCATCGCCCCGGCCTCGATCTTCGCATAATCCAGCAGGGCGTCGACCAGGGTGGTCAGCTGCTCGCCCGTCCACTGGATATGCTCGACGTCGGTCGCCAGCTCGTCCACGCCCAGCCGGTGCAGGTCGGTCATCAGCGACTGGCTGGCGTTGACGATCTCGGTTAGCGGGCCGTGCAGTTCATGCCCCATATTGACCAGGAAATCGCTCTTGGCACGGCTGGCAGCCTCGGCCTGCGCCTTCTCGCGCAGCAGGCGGGTGTGCTCCACCTCCGCCTCGCGGCGCTCGCGTTCGGTATCCTCGGCGGTGGTGCGCAGGACCTCCACCGCGCGGGCCATGGCCGCGATTTCATCCTGGCCGGTCAGCGCCGGCAGCGTCACGTCGGTGCGGCCGGCGGCCAGCGCCGTCACCGCCGTCGCCATCGTCTTCATCGGCGCCGCGACGCTGCGCTGGACCAGCCAGAGCGCCAGCAGGCCGGCCAACAGCACCGCGCCGCCGATCCACAGGGCGACGGTGGTGTAGCCCGACAGTCCGTTGCTCAGCGTGCCGCGCAGCGCCTGGGTCCCTGCCTCCGCCCGGCGGCGGATTTCGCCCAGGTTGGCGGCGATGCCGGCGGCGTTGGCCGCCATCGCCTCGGCCCGCAGGGTGTCCTCCTCCGCCACGGCCGCTTCGATGGCGGTCAGCACGCCACCGGCCTTGGACAGCAGCGCCGCCACCTCGTCGATCGCCTGCTTGGTGCCGGGAACCCACAAATAGCGGTTCATCTCCGCCAGCCGGTCGCGGGCGACGGCCAGCTGGGCGCGCATCGCTTCGGCATCCTGGGGATCGCGGCGGTCGATGTAGCGGGTCAGATGGTCCTGCATCAGCAGAACGGCGATGGCCGCGTCGCTCGCCAGAGCGGTCGAATCGACACCGCCGGCGCTCTTGAGATGGTCCAGCTTCTGGCGGGTCTGGGCGACCATCGGCTCCAGCACGCCGGTGATCTGGCCGTTGCGGTCGCTGCGCAGGGCGATGACCTTCTGCACCGCCGCCCAGTAATCCTCCAGCGCGGATTTGGCCTTGTCGACGCCCTGACGGTCCGCGGTCTCCACCGCGCCCTTCGACAGGGTGTCGAGCCGCTCCCGCAGCGTGTCGTGCCGCCAGGAGGCGTCGAGCAGGCTTTGGTCGTCGCCGTAGGTCAGATGGTCGCGCACGGCGACCTCCAGGTCGCGCAGGCTGACGTCGGCATCCGCCGCCGCCTGGGACAGGTCGGCGCGGCCGGAGAAGGCGCCGATGTCGCGCGACACCGCGTAGAACCAGCCGAGCCCGACGAGCGCCAGCAGGACCACCAGCCCGAGCGCAATGCCGAAGCCCGTGCCGACCCGGGCCGACACGGTCATGTCGCGGAATCGGGTCCGGCGGCCGCTCCGGGACAGAATGCCGTTCCGCTTCACACCGACTCCCGCTTGCGCTGTGCCTGACGAATCGCATGGACGACCACAACCGTTGGCCGGTCCCCGCGCGGCGCGGATTGTAGCTTGGTGATCTCCGCAGGCAAACAGACAAGTGTGCGACGGAGTACCGCCAAAGGTCAGGCGGCATCCCCGGAGGTGAAGGCGTAGGCATGCATGCCCAGGCTGCCATGTTCGAAGCCGGCATGCAGCCGCTCGGTCCTCGGCTGCGGACCGGCGGCGCCGAAGGCCACCGGCAGAGGCAGGAAATGCTCGTCGCTGGGATGGGCGCGGCGGGCGTCCGGGCTGGCGGTGAGCCAGTCGCCGAGAGTCTGGGTTTCGCCGGCCTCCAGCGTCCGGTCCAGCCAGCCGGCGAAGCCGGTGGCCCAGGCCGCGGTGCCGGTCCCGCCGAAACGGAACTCCCGCAGATTGTGGACGGCGCCGCCGCTGGCGAGGATCAGCACGCCGTCCCGCCGCAGCGACTCCAGCTGCCGCCCCAGCGCGATGTGGTCGGCGGCGCTGCGGTGGGGCATCACCGACAGCTGCGCCACCGGGATGTCGGCGTCCGGATACATCAGCATCAGCGGCACCCAGGCGCCATGGTCCAGGCCCTGCGCCGGATCGACTGCGGCGCCGGTCAGTTCCGCGACCCGTTCCGCCAGCGCCGGCGCGCCGGGGAGGGGTAGCGCATGCGGTAGAGCGCGTCGGGGAAGCCGTAGAAGTCGTGGATGGTCTCCGGCGCGGTGGCGCCGCTGACCGTGGGGCCGCGGGTCGTCCAGTGGGCGGAAACCGCGAGGATGGCGCTCGGCCGGCCGAGCCTGCGGCCGAGCCCGGCCAGGAAATCGCGGCCGGCGCTGGTCTCCAGGATCAGCGTCGGGGCGCCGTGGGAGACGAAGACCGAGGGGAATGGGGCGGCGGAGGGCTGGGCATTGGACGACATGAACGAACGGAACTCCGGCCGGGCGGTGGGGGAGGGCGGGAACGGTTCCATTCGAGCAAAGAAAAACCCCGGCGCCTAGGCCGGGGTTTTTCGAAAGTCCGTTGTTCATGCCGCAACAATGATCGGGAAACCCGTGCTGCGGCGGAACCCTGTGACTCCAACCGGTGGGGACCGATCAGTGCAGGTGCTTCGGAAGCTCGCCGATCGACTGCTCGATCAGCTTGTCGGCCTGGACCGGCGGCAGGCCGCCGGACAGGACGCGCTTGCTGGCGCCGATGGCGACGTCGACCGTCAGGTTGCGGACCTCGGCCAGCGCCGCGGCTTCCGCCTGAGCGATGCGGTCCATGGCCTGGGCCTCGCGGCGCTTCAGCGACGCTTCCAGGTCGGTACCGGCCTGGGCCCGCAGGCGGGCGGCTTCCTCGCGGGCGTGGGCCAGGACGGCCTCCGCTTCCTTCTGGGCGTCGGCCAGACGGCGCTGGTAGCCGTTCAGCAGAGCCTGGGCGTCCTTGTGCAGACGCTCGGCCTCGTCCAGTTCGGAGCGGATGCGCTCGGCGCGGCCGTCGAGGGCGGTGCCGATGGCGGCCGACGCCTTCTTCCAGACCAGGGCCACGAAGATGACGAAGGCGACGAAGACCCAAAATTCAGGTGAGTTCATCCCCGGCGCTCCTCAAGCACGGCCGCGACAGCGGCGTCCGCCTGGGCCTGATCGACGTCGACACCGGCCAGACGGCCGGCGATGTCGCGGACGATCCCGGTCGATTCGGCACGGATGTTGGCCAGGGCCTGGTCCTTCGCCGCGGCGATGGACGCCTCGGCGCTGCGCAGACGCTCGGTGATGTCGGCGTTCAGCTGGGCCTGACGGGCCTGGTTGTTCGCCTCGATGTCGGCGCTGGCCTGGGCGATGACGCCCTGGGCCTCGGCACGGGCGCCGGCGAGGGACTTCTCGACCTGGGCCAGGATGGCCTCGGCCTCTTCCTTCAGCTGGGCGGCCTTGGCGAGATCGCGCGAGATGCGCTCCTGCCGCGCTTCCAGAACCTCGGCCACGCGCGGGAGCGCCTTCTTGGACATGAGGTAGTAGAGAACGCCGAAGGTCAGAGCCAGCCAGAAGATCTGGGTCGGGAAATTGGCGGGATTGAGCTGCGGCAGGCCGCCGGAAGCGTGCTCGCCGCCGTGCGCCGCGTCCGGAGCGTGCTCCGCCGCGGCCGCCAGGACGGTGCCGGCCATCGTGGTGAGGGTGACGAGCGAGGCGCCCGCCACTCCCGACCAGCGGGCCAGCCGGCCTTTGGCCAACAGGTTCGGCATGATCGGTCCCCCTAGGCAAAGGAGCGGCGCCGAAACTTCGCTTAAGAAGCCCGGCGCCGCGTCAGAGCTGTTTTTAAAAGCCGCTCTGGCCTTAGGCGAACAGGATCAGGAAGGCGATCAGCAGCGCGAACAGCGCGACGGCTTCCGTCAGCGCGAAGCCCAGAATGCCGATCGGGAAGACCTTCGGCTGGACGGCCGGGTTGCGGGCGATCGAGCCGATCAGGGTCGAGAAGATGTTGCCGATACCCAGGCCGACACCGGCGAGGGCGATGACAGCCAGACCGGCACCGATGAACTTGGCGGCTTGAGGATCCATTGTACTCTCTTCCTCTAGGTAAGGGTGAACTTGTTGGAACTTGAGGTGAACAGGAGGTCCGGACTACCGCCGGGAGCCGCTTAGTGCAGTTCCAGGGCGTCGCGGATGTACAGGCAGGTCAGGATCGAGAAGACGTAGGCTTGCAGGAAAGCCACCAGGAACTCGAAGCCGGTCAGGGCGACGTTGATCGCCAGCGGGACGAGGCCGGTGACGAAGCCCAGCGCGCCGAGACCGCTGATCATCATGACCGTGAAGCCGGCAAAGACCTTCAGCATCGTGTGACCGGCCATCATGTTGGCGAACAGTCGGATCGAGAGGCTGACGGGGCGCATCACGTAGGAGATCACCTCGATCGGGATGAGGATCGGGGCGAGCGCGATCGGAGCGCCGTGCGGCATGAAGAAGGAGAAGAAGTGCAGGCCGTGCTTCAGCAGGGCCAGGATGGTCACGAACACGAACACCGTCGCCGCCAGCGCGAAGGTCACGATGATGTGGCTGGTGAAGGTGAAGGTGTAGGGGATCATGCCGATCATGTTGCCGATCAGCACGAACATGAAGATCGAGAACACGAACGGGAAGTAGGGCTTGGCGTCGTGGCCGGCGTTGTCGCGCACCAGGTTCGCGACGAACTCGTAGAACATCTCGGCCAGCGACTGCAGGCGGCCGGGAACCATCGACTTGTTCGCCATGCCCATGACCAGCAGGGCGTAGATCGCCGCCACGGCCACGACCATGAAGAAGGCCGAGTTCGTGAAGGACACGTCGTAGCCGCCGAGCACGATCTGGAACAACGGGTTGATTTGGAACTGGTGCAGCGGATCCAAGGTCGTCCTCGCTCAGTGTGCGTCGCCGTCTTGGCGCTCGTTGTCGTCCCCAGTGGGCCGGCGGTAGCCGGCGGCGATGCCGAAGCCGGTGACGGCCCGGTAGACGTTCAGGACTCCCGCCGCGGCCCCCAGGAAGAACATGACGATCAGTCCCCAGGGCGCGGTGCCGAGCCAGCGATCGAGCAGAAGCCCGCCGCCGACGCCGACGATCATGGCAGCAACAAGCTCCGTCCCGATGCGCCAGGCGGTGGCGAGGGCACCCTGCGGCGGACGGTGGTATTTGCTACCGGGTCCGCCAGACCAGCCGCGTTCTCCCTCACGCGCCTTCCGCAACCGGGCTTCGAGATCGTCCAGGGGATCGGGGGGCGTTTTGTTGTTCATTCCGCCTCTCAATCACCCCTGGCCACTCGTTGGCTCGCAGCCATGCGAAAGCGGCGAGACCATACGGGTGGGGCGCTACCCTGTCAAGTCGCAAAACCTGCGGTGTAAGCTATTGAAATGATTGAGAAAGACAGGAAATGTCGCGGATTTTGCCGCGGTGCGGCGCGTTGTCCCGCTCCAGCATGCGAAAAAACCCGGTGGTATGACCGCTTTTCCGGGCTTTTCGGGGGCTTTTCACCCCCTATGCGCCGTTCAGCCGGCGATGCGGCCGGACAGATCCTGCGCGATCTTGTCGGCCGCGGTGCCGCCGGGATACACGCCGACGAACTTCCCGTCCGGCCCCATCAGGTAGATGAAGCTGGAATGGTCCATCAGGTAATCCTCGGGCTTTCCATCCTTCTGCGGCGCCTTGGCGTAATAGACGCGGTAGGCGCGCGCGGCCTCGCGCACCTGCTCCGCCGTGCCGGTCAGCCCGACCAGCCGGGGGTGGAACAGCCCGACATAGTCGTTCATGTGCGCCACAGTGTCGCGGTCGGGATCGACCGTGATGAAGACCGGCTGCACCTGCTCCGCCTTCGGCCCCAGCTGGTCCATCGCCTGGGTCATCACCCCCAGTTCGGTCGGGCAGACGTCCGGGCAATAGGTGTAGCCGAAATAGATCAGCATGTATTTGCCGCGGAAATCGGCGTCGGTGACGGTGCGGCCGCGGTTGTCGGTCAGCGTGAAGGGGCCGCCGATGGGCACGGCGGACTTCGTCCCGCTTTCCACGGTGGTTGCGGCGTTGCGCACCTGCCACCAGGCGATGCCGGCGGACACGGCGATGGCCAGGACGGACGCGGCGGCGATGCGGATGAGTCGTGCCTTCATGGTCCGTCAGGAATGGGGCCGCTTGCGGCCCAGGTCAAGAGGCAGGGCGGCGCCACTCCTTAGGCCATATGCCCCTCACGCGGCTTTCCTGGCCCCTTCTCCGCCGGCAGCTCCCCCGGCCACGCCCCCGGCCGTGCCGCGGGTGGCGGCCAGATGCTCGCCGATGCGTTTGTCGGCGCGCTGGATATGCTCGAACAGCCATTCGCGGACCAGGGCGAGCAGCTCGTCGGCCACGGAGTCGCCGGCATCCAGCCGGCGGCGCAGGTCGCCGGCGCGGGTGCGCAGCGCCTCGTGCTGGGCCTTGTGGGCCCTGGCGTCGGGATAACCGCACTGGTCCATCAGCCGCTCCTCCTGCTCGAAATGCAGAGCTGTATAGGCCAGCAGCCGGCCGACCGCCTCGCCAAGCGGGCGCCGGTCGCCGCCGGGGAGTCCTTCGCCCGCCGCGCCAGCGCGGCGGCCTCGTTCATCAGGGCGATCAGGATCATGTGGTCGGTGTCGATCGCCTCCTCGCCGACCGTCAGGCCGTCGGTCCAGGGCATGAAGGTCTCCGACCCGTCCGGCGGCGCTCCGTGCAGGGCGGCCAGCGGCGCCGCGTTGATCGCCTCCACATTGACCAGGAAGGCGTCGACCATGCCGCGCAGCCCATCGGCCTGCCGCGACAGTCCGCCGGCGGCGTCCAGCAGGGCCTCGGCCGACCGTTCGGTTTCCTGGGCGGCGTCGGACACCGCATCGATGCTGGTGGAGACCTGCCGGGTGCCTTCCGCTGCCTCGCCGGCGCTGCGGGCGATCTCGCCGGTGGCGGCACCCTGCTGCTGGACGGCGGCGGCGATGGAGGTGCCGATCTCGTCGCTGCGGGCGACGATGGTGCCGATCTCGCGGATGGCGGCGACGGCGGCGCGCGTCGCCTCCTGCACGTCGGCGATGTGGCGGGCGATCTCCTCGGTGGCGTTGGCGGTCTGGTTGGCGAGCGTCTTCACCTCGCCGGCCACCACGGCGAATCCCTTGCCCATCTCGCCGGCCCGCGCCGCCTCGATGGTGGCGTTCAGGGCCAGCAGGTTGGTCTGGCCGGCGATCCCGGCGATCAGGTCGGCCACCTCGCCGATCTTCTGGGCGGCGTGTCCCAGCCCGTCGATCCGCTCGCCCGCCTTCTGCGAAGCCTCCACCGCCTGGGTGGAGATGGCCGACGAGGTCACCACCTGCTGCCCGATGGCGGCGATGGACCCGGTCAGCTGCTCCGCCGCGGAGGCGACGGTCTGCACGCTGCTGGAGGCCTGCTGCGAGGCGCCGGCGACGGAGGTCGCCTCGCGCCGGTTGCGGTCGGCGGTGGCGGACAGGGTGCGGGCGGTGGTCTCCAGCGTGCCGACGGCGGCGCCGACGGTGCGGATGGTTTCCGCGATGGTGGCGTCGAAGCGGTCGGTCAGCCGCTTCAGCGCCTGGGCGCGCTGCTCGCCGACGCGATGCTCGATCCTCTGCCGCTCCCAATGGCGGGCGAGATCGATCTGCTGGACGCGGAAGATCTCAACGGTGCGGGCCATGGCGCCGATCTCGTCGCCGCGGCCGAGGCCGGGCACCGCCACCGCGCTGTTGCCGCCGGCCAGCTCCTCCATCACCTGGCCCAGGCCGCCCAGCGGCCGGACGATGGCCCGGCTGACCAGCAGGGCCAGCAGTCCGGCGGCCAGCGCGATCAGCAGCCCGGTGCCGGCCAGCCGCCATGCGGCGCGGCTGAAGGCGTCGTCGACGTCGTCGATGTAGATGCCCGACCCGACCAGCCAGCCCCAGGGGGCGAATCCCTTGACGTAGGACAGCTTCGCCACCGGCTCCGCCGATCCGGGACGCGGCCAGAGATAGTCGACGAAGCCGCCACCGTCGGCCTTCACCACGCGCACGAACTCCTGGAACAGCAGCTTGCCGTTGGGATCGGCGTTGCGCGACACGTCCGTGCCGTCCAACTCCGGCTTGATCGGGTGCATGACCATGCGCGGGCCGAGGTCGGTGACGAAGAAATACTCGTCGCCGTCATGGCGCAACGCCTTCAGCGCGGCCTTCGCGCCGGCCTGCGCCTCGATGCGGGAGAGGGCGCCGGCCCGTTCCCGCGCCTCGAAATGCGCAATCAGGCTGTGGGCGATCTCAACCACGTTGCGGGTCTTGTCGCGGCGGTCGGCCATCATCTCGTCGCGCAGCCCCATCAGGCTGACCACGGCAATCAGGACCAGCCCGGCACCGGACGCCGCCAGGATCGCTGCGATCTTGCCCCGGATGCTGATGCGTTCGAACACGGCAACGGTCACGGTTGCGGCCTCCCTCGGCGATGCCCCTAAAATTTCGGGGACATTTGCCGGGGCGGAAGCCGCCGTCAAGCCGATATGTTCGTATGTCCTACGCTTCGTTCAACTGAATGTCATAAATGCAACCATAATGGGGTGTGGAAGGGCGATTTCTGCGGTAGAAAGGGGCGGGAGACGCCATTTCGACGCCTCCCGTGCAACGTTGCGGCGAAACGCCGCGGTCAGAGCACCGTCAGCATGCTGGCGACCAGCGGATGGCGGACGATGTCCTTTTCCGTCAAGCGGGCGACGGCGATGCCCTCCACCGCCTCCAGCCGGCGGGCGATGTCGGCCAGCCCGGACAAATTGTCCAGCAGGTCGGTCTGGTCGGGATCGCCAGTCAGCACCATGGTGGAATGCCAGCCCAGCCGGGTCAGCAGCATCTTGATCTGGGCATAGGTGCAGTTCTGCGCCTCGTCGATCACCACGAAGGCGTTGTTCAGGGTGCGGCCGCGCATGAAGCCCACCGGTGCGATCTCGATGGTGCCGTCTGCCATCATCATCCGCAGCCGCTTGGATCCCAGCCGATCGGTCAGCGCGTCGTAGAGCGGGCGCAGGAAGGGCGCCATCTTCTCGTGCATGTCGCCGGGCAGGTAGCCGATGCTCTCGCCCGCCTCGATCGCCGGGCGGGACAGGACGATGCGGTCGACGCTTCCCGCTTCCAGCGCCTCCACGGCGGAGGAGATGGCGATGTAGGTCTTGCCGGTGCCGGCCGGCCCGAGCGCCACCACCAGATTGTGCGTCTTGATGGCGTCCATCAGCAGCTTCTGGTTGGGGTTCTGCGGCTTCACCTTGCGGAGATAGCTCTGGTCGCGGCGGTCGTCGCCCCCACCCAGCGGATCCCAGCCGGAGACGCTGGGGCTGCTCATGCCGGGGAAAAGCGGGTGGACGGTGGAGTCGCCCGCCGCGGCGATGCCTTTGCTGGAACGCTTGGCCATGTCGCATCTCCTCGAATGGTGGGGGTGGCGCCGGACCGGGTCACGATGGCTTCGGGCACAAAAAAACCTCCCGCAGGGGGAGGCTCGACCGGACGCATGGATGCGCGTTGATGAGTGCTTCGCCGGGCGCTGCGGCCGGGCATCGTGCCGGATCCGGACATGCCGGTGCGGGCCGACGGGGGAGGTGCTCTGTAAGCGAAACAAGGTGCAAGAGAACCTCGTCGTCGTTGGAAGCCACGCAACCTGACTGTACCGGTCTCAACGCACCACGTCAGGCAAAATTGCGGCCGACGCGAAATATTCATACTAGATGTGGTGTGGGTGCCGCAGGAAAGCCGGAAGGGGCGGGGTTGGTAACCCTTTCCGCCGAGCCGCATCGGCCGCCGGATGGCCTTCCGGCCGATGCGGGCGAAAGGCTTTGCCGCTGCCGGACGCTTTCATTACACTGTGCGGCCACGGGGGAAATCGAACGATATGCTGCAACCCTGGCCTGTCCGCGCAGGTGGACGGTCGCGACCCCAGATCGCTGTCCCGATCATCGTCGCGCCCGGCGCCGGCAGGGCGGGTGGGGATTTGGCCGGTGCCGGGCGATGGCCGGGCGGCCGGGTGCGGCATGCGATTGTCACCCGTGGGGGCGGGGAAACTCTTGAATCCGACCGCTGCGGACGGCTAGAAGGCGCGGATTGGCTGGCTCGATGCCGGTGCCGCGCGTGATGGCGGGCGGCTCCGGACCGGACGCAGGGCGGAACCAGACGCATGGCGGACCGGACTTACGGCACGGGACGGCAGGAACGAACGGGAAGGCTACGGTGAGCAGCGCCAGTCAGGTCGCCGAACGGGATGTGCCGTTCCAGTTGCGTGGCAACTCCTTCACCATGATGGTGCTGAAGGTCTTTGCTCCGACATCGCCGAATTTCTTCACCCAGCTGAACGTCAAGGTGCGCCAGGCGCCCAATTTCTTCCACAACGCCCCGGTCGTGCTGGATTTCGACGACCTGCCGGAGGGCATCGTCTTCGACCTCGGCGCCTTCGTGGCGCAGGTGCAGGCGCTGAACCTGCTGCCGGTCGGCTTCCAGGGCGGCCCGCAGCCGGTGCGCGAGGCGGCGATGAATGTCGGCCTGACGCCGATGCCGTCGGGCCGCGCCGCCAAGCTGGAAGAGGTGGTGAAGGCTCCCGATCCCCGGCAGCACGACCAGCAGGCGCCGGTCGCCGCACCCCAGGTGCTGATCGAGGTCGTCCACCGCCCGACCGTGGTGGTGACGGAGCCGGTGCGCTCCGGCATGCGGGTCTATGCCGAGAAGACCGACCTGATCGTCACCAGCTCCGTCTCGCCCGGGGCGGAGCTGCTGGCCGACGGCAACATCCATGTGTATGGCGCGCTGCGCGGCCGGGCGCTGGCCGGTTTCTCCGGCGACGCCAACGCCCGCATCTTCTGCCACAGCCTGGAGGCGGAGGTGCTATCGGTCGCAGGCAATTATCGTGTCAGCGAAGACATCGGCAGTGACTTTTACAAGAAAGCCGTGCAGGTTTTCCTGCGCGACGGCGTCCTCAGCATGGACCTTCTGAAGACGGGCTGAGGCGCGGCAGGACAGGTTCCGTTCCGGAGGGTGAAATCTTCGGATCGTCTATGGTATCGGTGACGGCAACTTTGGGATTATGGGAGAGGCTCCGTTGAGCAAGATCATCGTCATGACCTCCGGCAAGGGCGGTGTCGGCAAGACGACCTCGTCCGCGGCCTTCGCGACCGGACTGGCGCTTCGCGGCTTCAAGACGGTCGTCATCGACTTCGACGTCGGTCTGCGCAACCTCGATCTGGTGATGGGCTGCGAGCGCCGGGTGGTCTTCGACTTCATCAACGTCATCAACGGCGAGGCGAAGCTCAACCAGGCGCTGATCAAGGACAAGCGGATCGAGAATCTCTACATCCTCCCGACCTCGCAGACGCGCGACAAGGACGCGCTGACCCGCGAGGGGGTGGAGAAGGTCCTGAACGAGCTGTCGAAGGAATTCGACTACATCCTGTGCGACAGCCCGGCCGGCATCGAGCGCGGCGCCCTGATGTCGCTCTATTTCGCCGACCACGCCATCATCGTCACCAACCCCGAAGTCTCGTCGGTGCGCGACAGCGACCGCATCCTGGGCGTGCTGAACTCGCGGTCCCGCCGGGCTGAGCAGGGGCTGGAGCCGGTCACCCAGCAGCTTCTGCTGACCCGCTACGACCCGGAGCGCGTCGAGAAGGGCGAGATGCTGAAGGTCGACGACGTGCTGGAGATCCTGGCGATCCCGCTGCTCGGCGTCATTCCGGAAAGCCAGGCGGTGCTGCGCGCCTCCAACGTCGGCATGCCGGTGATCCTCGACGAGGTTTCCAACGCCGGTCTGGCCTATTCGGACGCGGTCGGCCGCTTCCTGGGCGAGGACATCGAGCACCGCTTCGTCACCCCCCAGAAGAAGGGCCTGTTCAGCCGGCTCCTGCGGAGGAGCGCATGAGCATCTTCAACTTCTTCCGCGCGGCACCGCGCGCGTCGGCCGTCCAGGCCAAGGAGCGTCTGCAGATCGTCATGGCGCACGAGCGCGCCGGGCGCAGCGGCCCCGACTATCTGCCGATGCTCCAGCAGGAGCTGCTGGCGGTCATCGCCAAATACGTCAACATCGACGAGAACAAGGTCGAGGTGAAGCTCGACCGCGGCGGCGACTGCTCGACGCTGGAGGTCAACATCGAACTGCCGGCCCGCGAGCAGGCCAAGGCCGCTGCGGCGGCCAAGGCCGGCGACAAGCCGGCCGGCAACGACGATGCGGCGGCCAAACGCCCGATCAGCGGCAATGCCGGCGCGAAGAAGCGCATCTGAGCGGGCGCGCGGCGGCTGCCGCGGCCTCCCGAGTTGCCCGAATCCCTCCGGTGCGGCCGCGCCGGGGGATTTCGCATTTTCGGCCCCATCCACATGGTCCGCCGCCGGCCTCGGCATCGGACATAGGCCGCACCTGATCATCCGTCCGGGTTTACGGCCGGGCGGGGACGGGGTATCAACAGGGATACGCCGCACGAAAGGCCAATGGCTCCAAAGGCCTGCCTATGACGGGTCCAGGAAGCGGAGCTGCCGGCGGTGACCGACCACGGGACAAGAGGGTGCCGATGTTCCTCGATTGCTCGTCGCTGATCGCCGAGAACCCGCCGCGGCCATCAAACGGGATTGCGGTCACGGACATCGACGGCGATGGGGCCTTCGAGCTGGTCGTGGCCGGCTACCGCACCGCCAATCTCGTCCTGAAATGGGTCGACGGCCGGCTGGTCGATGTCGCCGACCCGCTGCTCGCCGATCCCACCGGTCCCGCCCTGGGGCTGGCCGCCGCCGACGTCGACGGCGACGGGCGGGAGGAGCTGTATGTGGTCAACTGCGACCGCGCCACCGGCACCAAGGACATGGCCGACCGGCTGTTCGCCTGTTTCGGCAGGCATTGGCTGGACCTGTTCGCCCAGGCGGAGAATGCCGGCGCCGCCAACCACACCGCGGCCGGCGCGGTCGCGGCCATCGACCGCTGGGGCCATGGCCGCTACGGCTTCCTGGTGGCGACAGACGGCGGGCCCCTGCGCCTGTACGAGCTGACCCGCCGCGGACGGCTGGAGGACGGGGCGGAGGAGGCCGGGCTCGATTCGATCGGCGCGGCGCGCGGCGTCACGATCCTGTCCATCGTGTCGGACCACATGGATGTGGTGACGGTCAACGACGGCGGTCCCAACGAGCTGTTCCGCAACCTCGGCGACGGCAATTTCGAGGAGATCGCGGAGGAGCGCGGCATTGCCGATTCGCGCCCCTCCGGCCGCGCGGTGGTGGCGCTGGATGCCGACGGCGACGGGCTGTTCGATCTGGTGGTCGGCACCTGGGACGGTGCGCAACGCTATTTCCAGCAGCGCATGGGCGGCGGGTTCGTCGAGACCGCCGGTGCCGACTTCTCGATGCCCGGCCGCATCTTCACCGTCGTCGCCGCCGATTTCGACAATGACGGCTATGAGGAGCTGTTCTTCCACGCCCATGGCGAGCCCAACCGGCTGTTCGGCTGGCGCAACGACCAATGGCAGGAGCTGGAGCTTGGCGACGCCATCGAACCGAAGGGGCTCGGCACCGGCGCCGTCGCCGCCGACATCGACGGCGACGGCCGACTGGAACTGGTGCTGGCGCATGGCAGCGCGCATGGCGGCGGTCATGGCGGCGGTCATGGGGGAAGGCGGCGCGCAGCCGCTGTCGGTCTACCGCCCGGCGGCGACCGGCAATGGCTGGCTGCGGGTTCAGCCGCTGACCCCCTTCGGCGCGCCGGCCCGCGGCGCGGTCGTCAGCCTGACCGCCGGCGGGCGGCGCCAGCGCCGGGCGGTGTGCGCCGGCTCCGGCTATCTCTGCCAGGGCGAGCCGGTGGCCCATTTCGGCCTGGGCCCGCTCCACGCGGTGGAGCAGGTGGAGGTGCGCTGGCCCGACGGCACCGTTGTGACGGTGGACAACCCGCCGGCCGACCGGCTGCTGATCATCCCCTATCCGCCGGAATAGGGCGGCTGACCCGCCGGACCGTCCGTACCCAAATATTTCAGCACCGCAATAGGTAGGGTCTTTCCTGCAAGCTTCCGTCACATTACAGTGCAATTCGTTGCGGCGCCCGCGGTGCGGGGCATCGCGCGGCATGCCGATCCGGACATATTCCGTTCCTGCCGCCGGTTTTAGCCGCATCCGGGATTGCGCTGCGACCGGCGCGATCCTGGCGGGTCGGGGATGCGGGAGACCGGAAGGCACATGGCACGACGCGACGTTCCCCTGACGGGGGTGGAACGCTTCTTCGACCCGGATGAAGTCATCGTTTCCAAGACGGACCTGAAGGGGCGGATCACCTACGCGAACCGGGTGTTCCAGCGGGTCGCCGGCTACAGCGAATCGGAGCTGATGGGCGCCCCCCATTCCATCGTGCGCCATCCCGACATGCCGCGCTGCGTCTTCAAGCTGCTGTGGGACACGCTGGAGGCGGGGCGGGAGATCTTCGCCTATGTGGTCAACCGCGCCCGCAACGGTGACCATTATTGGGTCTTCGCCCATGTCACGCCCAGTTTCGACGCCGATGGGCGGGTGATCGGCTACCATTCCTCCCGCCGGGTGCCGGAGCGCGCGGCGCTGGAGAAGGTCATCCCGCTCTATCGCCAGCTCCTGGACATCGAGAACAGCCATGCCGACCGCAAGCAGGGGATGGAGGCCGGATTCGCCGCCGTCCTCGCCCTGCTGGCCGAGAAGGGAATCGGGTATGACGAATTCGTCTTCTCCCTCTAACGCGTCGTCCCTGACCCGGGCCGGCTGGCTGGTCGCGCTGGGAATCGCAGCGCTATCAGCCTTGCTGGCGGTCGAACTGCTGAATGCCGGCGGAACCGTGCTGCGTGCCGGTCTGGCGCTGGCCGGGCTCGCCGCGCTGGGCGGGGCCGGCCTGTTCCTGCGCCGTGCCGGCGCGGTGGTGCGGCAACTGACCGAGGTGAACCTTGCGGTCGCCGCCGGCGATTTCGAGGCGCGGGTGACCGGCATCCGCGAGGGCGGGGCGCTGGGCGAGCTGATGCACGCGACCAACGACGCCATCGACCGCACCGACGCCTTCGTGCGCGAGGCGACCGCTTCCATGCATGCGGTGTCGGAACACAAGTATTTCCGTCGGATCGTGCTGCGCGGCATGCAGGGCGGCTTCCTGCACGCCAGCCGCACCATCAATGCGGCGACGGAGAGCATTTCCCAGAAGGTCGCGGGCTTCGCCGGCGTCACCCAGCGCTTCGAAGGCCAGATCCAGAGCGTGTGCAGCGAGGTGGCCCATACCGCCCACAAGCTGGAGGTTTCCGCCCGCACCATGGAGACGGACGCGACCCAGGCCACCGGCAAGGCGTCGTCGGTCGCGGCCTCCGCGGCGCAGACCGGCAGCAATGTCGGCAGCGTCGCCGCGGCGACGGAGGAGCTGTCCGCCTCCATCGCCGAGATCGCCCGCCAGATCGGCGAGGTCGCCCGCGTCGCCGAGACCGCGGCCGGCGAGGCGGAACGGTCGAACGCGCTGGTCGCCACTTTGTCGGGGGCGGCGCGCACGGTCGGCGACGTCATCACCCTGATCAACGACATCGCCAGCCAGACCAACCTCCTGGCGCTCAACGCCACCATCGAGGCCGCCCGTGCCGGCGAGGCGGGCAAGGGATTCGCCGTCGTCGCCCAGGAGGTGAAGCGGCTGGCCGACCAGACCGCCAAGGCCACTGGCGACATCGCCGCCCAGATTGCCGGCATCCAGTCCTCCACCGACGAGGCCGTCGGGGCCATCGTCGGCATCGGCCGCACCATCACCTCGATCAACCAGATCGCCGCCGGCATCAGCGCCGGGATCGAGCAGCAGGGCTCCGCCGTGCGCGAGATCGTCGTCAACATGGAGCAGGCCGCCGCCGGCACGCGTGCGGTGTCCGACGACATCCGCGAGGTCACCGACGCCGCCGGCCGCACCAGCGGCACCGCGCACGAGGTGTTCGCCGCGTCCGAACGCATGGCGGCGGAGGCCGACCGGCTGACCCGCGAGGTCCAGCATTTCCTGGACGAGATGCACCGCGTCGCCTGACATCATTTCCCCGGCGCATCGGCGCGTGCCGCATCAACTGCCCGGGGAATGTGCACAGCATGTGCATGGGATCCCGCGCTATGGAATTGATCTGGCGTCTTTCCGGCTGCGATGGACTTTTTGTTACGAATTTAGCGAGAAATCGTGTTACCAGTCGGCAATATGGCTGACGGACGGCTGCCGGTGCCGCGGTCCCTTGAGCAACCTCACGCCAGCCTGCCTTTTGTTTCAGCATCTTAACCGAGCGGCATTCCCCAGCACTCCGGGGCTTGCGCGTCGTCCGCGGCCAAGTGCCGCGGAAATCGGGGAGGATGGGTGGCCGGCGATGGGCCGGCAACCGTTGGCATGGCTTTTGATGAAGGGGACTCAGGGACGGTCATGACGGGGGACAAGACGATGAGCATGGCGGGCACCGATCTGTTCGAGCTGTCGCGGGGCGTGCTGGATGTTGCCTCGAAGAAGGTGTCCTTGATCGAGGACATCACCCGGCGCACCAAGATGCTGGCGATGAACGCCCTGATCGAGGCGGCGCGGGCCGGGGACGCCGGACGCGGCTTCGCCGTCGTCGCCAACGAGGTCTCCGAGATCTCGACCCAGGTCAACAGCATCACCAAGGAGCTGCGGTCGGAGATCGTCGCCCGCGTCGATCACCTGACCACCACCGGCAGCGCCATGGTGCAGGAGATGCACGGCAAGCGGCTGGCCGACCTGTCGCTGAACATGATCGAGATCATCGACCGCAACCTGTACGAACGCTCCTGCGACGTGCGCTGGTGGGCGACCGACAGCGCGGTGGTCGATTGCGCCGCCGACCCCAGCGAGGAGGCGCGCCGCCACGCCTCGCGCCGGCTGGGCGTGATCCTGGAATCCTACACCGTCTATCTCGACCTCTGGATCGCCGATCGCAACGGCACCGTCATCGCCAACGGCCGGCCCGACCGCTATCCCGGCGCCCGCGGCGCCAACGTGTCGGACGAACCCTGGTTCCGTCAGGCGCTGGCCACCCGCAACGGCGGCGAGTTCACCGTCGGCGACGTCGCCCGCAACCGCAGCCTGGACGACCGCGTCGTCGCCACCTATGCCACTGCCATCCGTCGCGACGGCGAGTCGGACGGTGAGGCCATCGGTGTGCTCGGCATCTTCTTCGACTGGGAACCCCAGGCCGCCGCGGTGGTCGAGGGCGTGCGGCTGGAGGCCGGGGAGCGGGAGAGGTCGCGCTGCCTGCTGCTCGACGCCCGCCACCGGGTGATCGCGTCCTCCGACGGCCGTGGCCTGCTGACGGAGACGGTGCCGCTGCGCCGCAACGCCGGCTCCATGGGCCATTACATCGACGACAAGAACCGCATCGTCGGCTATGCCCTGACCCCCGGTTACGAGACCTACAAGGGGCTGGGCTGGTACGGGGTCATCCTCCAGGAACGGTGAGCCTACCGTCTCAAGCCTGTCGCCTTTGCGGACGGGGCCGGGATACACTCCCGGCCCTGTTCCGTTTCGGGGTTCGCGATCATGTCCGCCCAACAGCTGACCGTCCGCCGGGAGAGCTTCCCGATCCGCGGGTCCTTCCGCATCTCGCGCGGTGCCAAGACAGAGGCCGCGGTGGTGGTGGCGGAGGTGACCGACGGCCCGCACCGCGGCCGCGGCGAATGCGTGCCCTACGCCCGCTACGGCGAGAGTGTGGACGGAGTCGCCGCCGCGCTGGAGGCGATGGCCGGCGCGGTGGCGGGCGGGCTCGACCGCGAAACGCTGTCCCGGCTGATGCCGCCCGGTGCGGCCCGCAACGCGCTGGACTGCGCGCTCTGGGACCTGGAGGCCAAGCGCAGCGGCGTGCCCGCCTGGAGACTGGCTGGGCTGGCCGAGCCGCCGGGGCCGCTGGTCACCTGCTACACGCTGAGCGTCGACGAGCCGGAGGCGATGGCCGCCGCGGCGCGCGAGCGGGCGCCGCGCCATCCGCTGCTGAAGATGAAGCTGACGGGGAAGGCGACCTCGACCGCGTCCGCGCCGTCCGTGCCGCCGCCCCCGCCGCCCGGCTGGTGGTGGACGCCAACGAAGGCTGGACGCTCGACCAACTGCACCGCTTCGCCCCGGTGCTGGCCGGGCTGGGCGTCGAGATGATCGAGCAGCCGCTGCCCGCCGGCCGGGACGAGTCCCTGCGCGGCGTCGATTGCCCGGTGCCGCTGGGTGCCGACGAATCCTGCCACGGGCTGGAGTCGCTGGACCGGCTGCGCGGGCTCTATCGGGTGGTGAACGTCAAGCTGGACAAGACCGGCGGCCTGACCGAGGCGCTGGCGATGACCCGCGCCGCCCATGCCATGGGGTTCGAGGTGATGGTCGGCTGCATGGTCGCGACGTCGCTCGCCATGGCGCCGGCGATCCTGGTGGGGCAGGGTGCGCGCTATGTCGACCTGGACGGCCCGCTGCTGCTGGCCCGCGACCGCGAGCCGGGGCTGCACTATGACGGCGCGGTGGTCCAGCCGCCGGCGGCGGAGTTGTGGGGGTAGGGGTAGCACATTGCCCCCTCCCTAACCCTCCCCGCGTTCCGCGGGAGAGGGGACTGCCGTCGTTTCGCGAATCCACCCTCTACCGCAATCGGACCGGCCTTCGGCCGGCCGAGAACGGGGAAGGGAGGGACCCGCGGCGAAGCCGTGGGAGGGAGGGGGCGCCCGGAGCCCCCCTCACGCCCCCTGCACGTAGGGCGGCGGCGGTGTCCCCACCGAGGCCGGCACATAGGGCGCGTCGGCGATGCCGTTGACCTTGGCGGCCATGATGAAGTCGTTCTCGTGCAGGCCCCTGATCTTGTGGGTCCAGAAGGCGACGGAGCAATGACCCCAGCCGAAGCGGATTTCGGCATGGTGGCCCTCGGCCTCGCACAGGTTGCCGACCTGATTGGCGAAGGCCTGGGCCTGGGCGAAGTCGGGGAACTTGAAGTCGCGCTCGATGCGGTCGGGATCCTCCTTCAGGACCCAGCCCGGCACCTGCACCAGATAGGAGGCGGCCATCGCGCGGTCCATCGGCGGTATCCCGCCGCGGCAGGGTTCGCAGGTCTTGCCGGCCAGTTCCTGCGTCGCCGGTGCTTGCGGTGTCATCCCGGTCTCTCCCTTGTTTGTGGGTTGGGCTTGTTTGTAGGGTGGGCGGTCTGGGCTGGACCCTTACCGTCTACAAGCTTGGGTTCGGGCCTGCGCTTCGGCAAGCCCGGCGCCCCGACTGCGCCCATTTGGCAAGATTTCTGGAAACGATCCGATGACCGACCTGCGCACCGACATGCCCTTCGCCGATTACCAGTACCCGACCAAGCCGGTCGACGGGCCGCGGCTCGCCATCGTCGGCGAGGCGCCGGGGGCGGAGGAGGCGCGGCAGGGCACGCCCTTCGTCGGGCGCAGCGGCAAGCTGCTGGACGAATCGCTGGCCGCCGTGGGAATCGAGCGGGCGGAGTGCCTGGTCGCCAACGTCTTCCGCTATCAGCCGCCGGGCAACAAGGTGGGGCATTTCTTCGCCTCGCGCGCCCGCGCCCGCAAGGAGGGGCGGGAGATCGACGAAAGCTGGGGCGCCTTCGGCACGTCGGACCGGCTGCTCGCCGAGTTCGCCGGCGAGATCGAGCATCTGCGCGCCACGCTGGCCGACTACCGCCCGTCGGTGATCGTGGCGCTGGGCCGCACGCCGACCTGGGCGCTGACCGGGGAAAACGGCATCCTGCAGCTGCGCGGCAAGGTGCTGCCCTGCCGCCTGCTGGAAGGGGTGGAGGTAGTGCCGACCTTCCACCCCAGCTATCTGCTGCGCGGCCAGCTGGTGGAACAGCCGACCTTCCTGGCCGACCTGCGGCTGGCCGTGTCGCGCCTTACCCGTTAGGCAGCAGCTTCCAGATCGTCGTCTCGCGCGCCTCCCGGTCCTCCAGCTCCAGCGAGGTCGGGATGGTGTAGTTGGCCAGCCTCTCGACACCGCCGGCGGGGAAATAGGCGCGGCCGGGATCGCCCAGCAGCACCAGCGTGCCGGTCGCCGCGATCTCGCGCAGCCATGCCGTCACCCGCTCGGCCATCGGCTTCTCGTAACAGACGTCGCCGGCCAGCACGACGTCGATGCCCGGCAGGGGCCGGTCGACCAGATCGGCGCTGACCGCCTTGACCTCCACCCCGTTGGCCTCGGCGTTCAGCGCGATGGCGGCCAGCGAGAAGCGGTCGATGTCGCAGCACTGGACCCGCGCCGCCCCCGCCTTCATCGCGGCGATGCCGACCAGCCCGGTGCCTGCGGCAAAATCGAGCACCGACCTGCCGGCCACCAACTCCGGCCGGTCGAGCAACAGCCGCGCCACAGCCTGTCCACCCGGCCAAGCGAAAGCCCAGTATGGCGGTGGCAAATTCGTGGCGGCCAAGGTCTCCTCGGTCGCCTGCCAGAGGGGCGTGACCTCGGTGGCAAGATGAAGCTGGATTTCCGGCAACAGCGGCGTGGTCGTCAGCGTCGTGTTGTCGCGGACGAAATCTTGCGGAGATGCGTTGTTCATACGAGGCTTCCCAAGGGACTCCGCTGTTGAGGGTATGTCGGTCGATGGCTTTTGAATGTTACACATTTCAAACGGTGTAGACACAGCTGCGAACCCGTGTTACCCGTTCTCGTCAGGGGAAAACAGAGGGATTGGGGAGTCATGCGGCAGAGGGGAACCGCCATCGGCCTTTCGTTTGCGGCTTTGATCGCGCTGAGCCCCCTTACCGTGTCGACGGCCGCCGCACAAGACGGCGATTGTGTCCGCACCGTCCGCTCCATCTCCGATTTCACGATCCGCGGCGACGCCTGGACCTGGTGGGACCATGCCGCCGGCCAGTATGACCGCGATCATCGCCCCGCCGTCGGCTCCGTCCTCGTCTTCAAGCGCACCGGCCATATGCGCCGCGGCCACGTCTCTCTGGTCAGCGCGGTGATCGACCGCCGCACCATCGAGGTCGACCACAGCTGGATCGACGGCGACGGTCTGCGCCGCGGCATGCGGGTGGTCGATGTCTCCCGCAACAACGACTGGTCCGCCGTCCGCGTCTGGCACGAGCCGACCGACCAGATGGGCCTGCGCGTCTATGCCGCCTACGGCTTCATCATGCCGGAAGGCGAAGAGGCCCCGCGTGGCGGCCGGATGCTGGATGCCGGCGACCGCGGCATGGACCAGGGCTTCAGCAGCACGCCGCGCGGCCGCAGCAAGGCCAACGGCCCGCGCATGATGGAAGCCTCGCTGCACCCGCAGAAGGGCCACAGCGTCTCGGTCCCCGGTCGCAAGCCGCAGAGCCTGCCGGCGACCGCCGTCGCTTCCCACCCCAAGCCGCAGCGCATGGACGTCGCCGTGCTGCCGGTCCGCAAGCCGGGTTCCGCGCAGGCCACTCCGGCCCCGGTGACCGTTGCGGAAGTCACGGCTCCCGGCAGCCGCCGCACCGTCGCCCCCGGCCGCAAGCCCGGTGCCGGCAACTCCGTCGCCCAGCTGGCCGACACCAGCGAGCGCTGAGCGGGGCGGGTTTCAGGGTTTCAGGAAGGGCGGGGCTTGGCTCCGCTCTTTTTGTTTGTGCGGGTGTGGGATTGCCGGCTCCGATTGCCCCCTCCCTAACCCTCCCCCGCCTCTGGCGGTGGAGGGGACTGCCGCCGTTTCGCGATAGGCACCCTCTCCCGCGAAGCGGGGAGGGTTGGGGTGGGGGCACCGACAGCCAACCCCCTCCCCACCATCGCGCTCCTAAACCTTCCCCGCCAGGATCGCCGCCAGAACCAGCCAGCCGAACCAGCGGTTGGACTTGAACTTGTCCAGGCAGTCGCCCTGGTCGTCCGGCCGCCATGTCGCGACCTGCCAGGCCAGTTGCAGCGCCGCCAGCGACAGCACCGGCAGGAACAGGCCGCCCAGACCGGCGAGACGGCCGGCGATGCCGATGCCAACATAGGTCAGGGTGTAGAAGCCGTAGATCCAGATCTTGCTCTGGTCGCCCAGGCGCAGCGCGGTGGACTTCACGCCGATGCGGGCGTCGTCCTCCTTGTCCTGGTGGGCGTAGATGGTGTCGTAGCCCAGCGTCCAGGCGATGCCCGTCACATAGAGCGCCAGCGCCGGCCAGCCGACGTCGTTCTGCACCGCGGCCCACCCCATGAGGGCGCCCCAGTTGAATGTCAGCCCCAGGAAGGCCTGCGGCCACCAGGTGATGCGCTTCATCAGCGGATAGGTGAAGACCAGCGCCAGCGACAGCACGCCCAGCCCGATGGCCGTCATCCCCAATTGCAGCAGGATCAGCAGCGACACCAGCAGCTGCAGCACCAGGAAGACCAGCGCCTGCTTCACCGACACCTGCCCCGACGGGATCGGGCGGGAGCGGGTGCGTTCCACCATCGCGTCGAACTTGCGGTCCAGGATGTCGTTGACGGTGCAGCCGGCGCCGCGCATCAGCACCGCGCCGATCCCGAACAGCGCCATCAGCCAGAGCAGCGTCGGCCAGTCGCGGAAGGGCTGCGGCATCGCCAGCGCCACGCTCCACCAGCAGGGGAACAGCAGCAGCCAAGTTCCGATCGGACGGTCCAGCCGCGCCAGCGTGACATAGGGGCGCAAGCCCGCCGGCAGCCGGCGGGCGAGCCACCCGTCCTGGCGGATGTCGGTGAAGCCGGACTCGGGAAGAGTGGGGCCGGTGGAGGCGGTGGGCATGACGGCGGCATTCCCGCTGTGCTATGGAGATGTCTGAACAGGCAATCAGCGCGAAGGTATCGGGCTGCCGTCCCAGCGGCAAGTGCGCTGCCTCGGCCGGGTGCGTGGTGGGTGCGGCGAAAGGCCCGGACCGGCGCTATGAAAAATAGCGGGCCGGGGACTTGCGCGCGCCAAAATCGTGCCAATACTGTTTCTTCGTTGCAACCTCAGCGGCCTGCTATCTTAAATGGACATGAACGCAACACCGGACCGTTTCGCCGTGGTCATCGACGACGAGTCGATCATTCTGGCCGGGATGGAGATCATGCTGGACACCTGGGGCTACCGGGTGCTGGCTGCCGAGGATGTGGAAACCGTCCTGGCGAAGCTGCCGGGCAATCCGGCTCCGGATGTGATCCTGTCCGACTACCGCCTGCGCGACGGCTGGTCCGGCATCACCGCCGTGCGTGCGGTGCGTGAGGCCTGCGGTGCCGCCGTTCCCGCCATCATCCTGACCGGCGACACCGGCTCCGAGCTGATGGCCGCCGCCAAGGCCGAACAGGTGCGCATCCTGCACAAGCCCGTCCAGCCCAACGACCTGCGCCGCCAGATCGAGTCCCTGATCGCTCCGGCCTGATCGCGGCGGCCTGTTCCGCTGGACTCCGGCCCGCCCTCCGTTTTCCGCGCATTGCCCCTGCGCGTTTCCGTTGTCTCTGATGTGCTGACTTGCACGC
Organism: Azospirillum sp. VT-I1; assembly: GCF_055698305.1. NCBI lineage: Bacteria > Pseudomonadati > Pseudomonadota > Alphaproteobacteria > Rhodospirillales > Azospirillaceae > Azospirillum > Azospirillum sp. VT-I1. The sequence continues at coordinate 2,668,712 of NZ_CP168800.1, forward strand.
CCGCGGCCGGCTATAGTCGGCGCCGCCCCGCGGAGACGACAGCCATGGCCGACCCGATCAAGACCCGCCTGTATGTGGACAGCCCGCTGGCCGAAGGCCAGTCGGTCGGGCTGGACCATGAGCGCGCCCATTTCCTGCGCCATGTCCTGCGGCTGGACCGCGGCGACCCGGTCGCGGTGTTCAACGGCCGCGACGGCGAATGGCTGGCGACCATTGACGGCTTCGGCAAGGGCTGGTGCTCGCTGACCGTCGCGTCCCAACGGCGGGAGCAGGACTCGACTCCGGACCTGTGGCTGCTCTTCGCCCCGCTGAAGAAGGGCCGCATCGACTTTGTCGCCGAAAAGGCGACCGAGATGGGAGTGTCCCGCCTGTGGCCGGTCTTCACCCGCCGCACCGATCCCAACCGCGTCAACATCGACCGCCTGCGCGCCAACGCGGTGGAGGCGGCCGAGCAGTGCGAGCGGCTCAGCGTGCCGGAAATGGGCGAAGCACTGCCGCTGGACCGCGCGTTGGCCGGCTGGCCGGCCGACCGCCGGCTCTATCTGTGCGCGGAGGCCGGCTCCGCCCGTCCCATTGCCGACGTGCTGCGCGATGCGCCGCCCGGTCCTGCGGCCTTGCTGGTCGGGCCGGAAGGCGGCTTCGACCAGTCGGAACTTGACGAACTCGTCAAACTCCCCTTTGTTGTTCCGGTGGGATTGGGTCCGCGCATCCTGCGGGCCGATACGGCGGTGGTGGCGGCGCTGGCCTGCTGGCAGTCCTTGGCCGGGGACTGGACTGCCGGGGAAGCGACCGACGTCCGCCTTTCCGCGCGCCGACCCCTTAACCGGCCGCTATCCGGCCGTTCCTCCGTCCACTTCCCGCGAGAGACTTCATGTCCGCACCCCCGACCACGCGCGGCGAACCCATCACCGACCGCCGCCAACTGGCGGCCTATCTCGAGTCCGGCTGCAAGCCGGCGCCGGACTGGCGCATCGGGACTGAGCACGAGAAATTCGCCTACCGCACCTCCGACCTGCGGCCGCTGCCCTATGACGGGCCGGACGGCATCCGCGAGCTGCTGACGCGCCTGACCCGCTTCGGCTGGCAGCCGGTGGAGGAGAAGGGCAACATCATCGCGCTGGTCCAGGACAAGGCCAACATCACGCTGGAGCCGGGCGGGCAGGTCGAGCTGTCGGGCGCGCCGCTGGAGACCCTGCACCAGACCTGCGCCGAGGTGCACCGCCACCTGCGCCAGGTGAAGGAGGTCGGGGCGGAACTCGGCATCGCCATGATGGGGCTGGGCTTCCAGCCGAAATGGACGCGCGCCGACATCCCCTGGATGCCGAAGGGCCGCTACAAGATCATGCGCGACTACATGCCGAAGGTCGGCTCGCTCGGCCTCGACATGATGACGCGGACCTGCACCGTGCAGGTGAACCTGGACTTCGCGTCCGAAGCCGACATGGTGAAGAAGTTCCGCGTGTCGCTGGCCCTGCAGCCGATCGCGACCGCGCTGTTCGCCATGTCGCCCTTCACCGAAGGCAAGCCGAACGGCTTCCAGAGCTTCCGCAGCCACATCTGGACCGACACCGATCCGGATCGCACCGGCGACATACCCTTCGTGTTCGAGGACGGCTTCGGCTTCGAACGCTATGTCGATTATCTGCTCGAAACGCCGATGTACTTCGTCTACCGCGACGGCGTTTACATCGACGCGGCCGGCCAGTCCTTCCGCGACTTCATGGACGGCAAGCTGCCGGCCCTGCCGGGCGAGGTGCCGCTGATCACCGACTGGGCCGACCACACCACCACCGCCTTCCCGGAAGTGCGGCTGAAGAAGTATCTGGAGATGCGCGGCGCCGACGGCGGCCCGTGGCGCAGCCTGTGCGCCCTGCCGGCGCTGTGGGTCGGGCTGCTCTACGACCAGGTGGCGCTGGATGCGGCCTGGGATCTGGTGAAGGACTGGACGGCGGAGGAACGCGCGCATCTGCGCGCCGAGGTGCCGCGGTCGGGCCTGCGCACCGGCTTCCGCGACCGCAGCGTGCGCGAGGTGGCGCTGGAGGTGGTGGCGATCGCCCGCGACGGTCTGGCGCGGCGCGCCCGCAACGACAATTGGGGCGACGACGAGACCCACTTCCTCGACACCCTGCAGGTCATCGCCGAGACCGGCCGCAGCCCCGCCGACGAGCTTCTGGAGAAGTTCAACGGCCCCTGGGGCGGCAGCGTCGATCCGGTGTTCAAGGAGTATGCGTACTGAGGGGAGTGGGTGGGGAGGTTAGACCCCCACCCCAACCCTCCCCCGCTGGGCGGGGGAGGGGGTAAGCGCGTGTTCGGGGGAGTGGCGGCAGTCCCTCCCCGCCCAGCGGGGAGGCTAGGTGGGGGTCTAACTCCTACCCCTCACGCCGCCACCGGCACATGCGTTATGCAGCTCTTCGAACACACCTTCGAGCAGCTTTCGCAGCCGATGCAGTTGGCCGCGGTCTCGACCGTCATCACCTTCTTCTCGGCCTCGTCGTCGAAGGCGTCGACGATGTCGCCGTCCTCGGTCAGGCCGATCATGTTCAAAACGCCGCGCCCGCAGACCTTGAAGCAGCGGCCGCAGCCGATGCACTGCTTCTGGTCGATGGACTCGACGAATTTCGGGGTCCAGCTCTGACCACCCCGGGTGGTGCCGGTCAGGAACTCAGCCATGGGAATGCTCCTCTCGGGAAAGGCTGCGCCTAAGCTTCTTGGAAATTGACAGGGATTACGCCTTCTCCAGCGCCTTCAGCGCCGCCCGCTTCTCCGTCAGGGTCTTGAAGGCGTCATAGGTTTCCTGCGCCACCGTCAGGATGCTCTGCCAGTTCTGCGGAAGCTCTTCCGACAGGTCGTGCAAATCCATCTTCTTCTGGGTGGCGCGGGCGTTCAGCTTCTTGATCTCGTCCTTCAGGGCGTCGATGTCGCTCATGGTCTCCATCCCAAGGCTTCAGAGGTTTGCGACCTCGGGGTATTCCCGGATCAGCGCCACCGCGTCCTCGACCAGCTTCGCGCCGTCGGCGGCCATCTTCTCGATGCTGGGGAAGCCGAAGCGGTGGACGTCGCGCAGCGTCTTCGACACCACCACCAGCCGGCCGGTGGTCAGGATCATGCGGCCGAAGCCCTCATGGCTCATCTTCATCATCGGCGAGGCCATCATGCCGGTCTGCTTTTCCACCATTAGCCCGACCGCCTTGTAGAACAGCTCCAGCCGCCACAGCGTGTCCGGATCGGGATCGCCGATGATCGGGATGGCGGCCCGCGCCTCCTTGTCCAGGATGAAGGGGGCGAGCAGAGCCTCGTCCGGCTTGCCTTCCCAGGCGCCATAGCTGTCCTCGGCACGGAACAGCAGGACCAGCGTCTTCACGAACTGGTCGGCGACCGACAGTTCAGCCAATTCGGCCATGTTCAAGCCTCCTCCTCGTCGAAATGGAATTCGGGCGTCTCGCCCATCGCCTTGCGCAGCCAGGGCGGCGGATTGCCGTTCAGCGTCTGGACCAGCTTGTCGAGCAGGGCGGGGATGGTTTCGCTGGCCTCGACCTTCACCGGATGGATCTTCTTCGCCACCACGCGGGCGGCGGCCGATGCGCCGATGGCCGACAGGTAGACGATGGCGACGTCGGACAGCGCATCCAGCTTGGGCACCAACTTGTCCTCGTTGCCGTCCTCGAACATCGAGCCGCCGAACTGGAAGGTCTCCAGAAAGGCATGGCCCTGGCGGTCGACCCGATAGACAGCGATGTTCTTGGCCCAGCCGAAATGCGCATCGACGTGCTGCATGTCCTGGGTGCAGAAAGCGACCTTCATCGATCCTCCTTTGGTCGGGCGTGGGTCCTGCACCACGCTCAGACGGCGTTGCATCCGCATGATCCGCCTCCGCAGCCGTGCGATTCGCCCGATTCGTGGTTCTCGTGGTCCATCTCGCGGGCGAGGAACAGGTTGCCGATCCCGCACAGCAGCTCGCGCGTGCCGCGATAGCCGACCTGGACGCGCAGGCCCGCGCCCAGCCGGTCGAACATCGGCAGGCCCATGCGGTGCAGCGGCACGCTGATCCGCGCCGCTCCCTGCCGCCCGTGCGAGTTGGAGACGATCAGGTCGGCGTCGCGGGCCAGCGTCTCCACGTCGGAATGGTCGCCGACCATGATGGTGGCGGCCTTCAGCCGTTCCAGCACCGGGCTTTGCGTCGGCGACACTGCGGCCACCACCTCCGCCCCCATGTCGGCGAGGAAGCCGGTGACGGCGTAGAGCAGGTCGGGTTCCAGCGCGACGGCGATGCGCTTGCGGCTGAAGAAGAAATGCCCGTCCAGCATGGCGTCGACCAGGGCTTCGCGCTGGCGCCGCAGCCGGGCCGGCGCCGGCTTGCCCGACAGCTCCATCAGCAGCCGGACCAGCTTGTCCGACGCCTCCAGCCCGGTCAGGCGGCTGAAGAAATGGCTGGGAACGTCGGTCTTCAGCTCCAGCGCGTTGCCGGCCACCCGCATATGCTCGCCGACCACGATGGTGGCGGCCGAGGCGCCCATGGCGCGGATCTGCTCCACCGTCACGCCGCCCAGCGAGGTGGCGGTGAAGTCGGTCGGCTGGCGGCCCACCATCGACAGCGACAGGTCGGGCAGGAAGATCGGCGACAGGCCGAAACCCTCGATGACGTCGCGCAACTCCTCGACATCGCCGGGTGACAGGTGGCTGCCGGCCAGCACGTTGACCTGGGTCGGGATGCGCACCGGCGAGGGCTCGACCAGCCGGTCGACGATGGCGGTGACGGCGGCGGCGAAGCCGTCCTCGAAGCCGCCGGCGAAGTCGGGGGTGTTGGCGAAGACCAGCGCGGTGTCGGCCATGTCGGGGTTGCGCTGGCGAAACAGCGTGTACTGCCCGCCCATGTCCTCGCCCTTGGTCTCGGTGACGCCGGTGGTGGCGACGCCGATCATGGCGGGCTTGTTGCGCTCGACGATGGTGCGGATCGCCAGTTCAAGATTGTCGTAGCCGCCGAGGATGGTGGAGACCTGATCCATCGCCGTGGTCTGCAGCGGGATCGCCTCGCGGAAATGGCGGACCAGCAGGACTAGCCCGAAGGCGGTGCAGCCCTGCGACCCGTGGAACAGCGGCAGGCAGCGGTCGACGCCGAGATAGGCCAGCGCCGCGCCCAGCGGCTGGCTCATCTTCAGCGGGTTGGTGGAGGCGGCCTTGGCGGCGGAGGGGAAGCGCTGGATGTGCGACATCGGCCTTACTCCGCAGCCATCGAGGAAGCCGGAAGGGTGGAGGACGGGCCGGATTCCCACGGCGCCGGCTGGCGGACTTGGCCCCAGATCGGGTTGGACAGCGTCTTGTCGATCTCCTCGCAGAGATTGACGATGCCGTCATAGCCGGCATAGGCGTGGTGGCGCTCCTGGTTGATGTCGAGCCAGGGAACCTTGGCCTTCAAGGAGATGAACTGCGACCGGCCGCCGGACATCATGATGTCGGCCTGGTTGTCGGCCAGCATCTTGTAGATGTCGCGCGGCTTCAGGTCGTCCCACTGGTGGAACTCCTCGCCCTTCATCTTCTTGATGCGTTCCTTGTCCTCCTTGGTCGACTTCTTGGTGGAGGTGCCGAGGATGGTCAGGCCGGCGCCTTCCAGCGCGCTGACCATCGACCAGCTCTTGACCCCGCCGGTGAAGAGGAGGACGCGCTTGCCCTCGAAGCGCGGCTTGTAGGGTTCCAGCCGGCGCCAGACCCGGCTTTCCTCCCGCGCGATGACGCCCTCCGCGCGGTCGATCAGGCCCTTGTCGGCGCCGCGCTCCACCAGCATGCGCGCCATGGTGCGCAGCGTGTCCGACATGTCCGACACGCCGTAGAAGGAGCCCTCGAAATAGGGGATGCCGTAGCGTTCCTGCATCTTGCGGCCGACATTCACCAGCGCCTGGCTGCACACCATCATGGTGACGCGGGCGCGGTGGGCCTGGGCGACCTCGTTGTAGCGGCCGTCGCCGGAGATGCAGGACAGCAGGCGGATGCCGATCTCGTCCAGCAGCGGCTTGACCAGCCACAGCTCGCCGGCAAGGTTGTACTCACCGATGATGCAGACGTCGGTGGGGGTGGTGTAGTCCGGCTCCACCGTGCCGATGACATGCTCCAGCAGGGCCTCGCCGGCCAGCTTGTTGCCGAGATTCTTCGATCCGACGAAGCCCGGCGCCTCCACCGGGATCACCGGCTTGCCCAGCTTCTGCGTGGCGAATTTGCAGACGGCGGCGATGTCGTCGCCGGTCATGGCGGGCACGCAGGTCTGATAGACGAAGACGGCCGGCGGGTCGTATTGCTGAACGATCTCCTTGATGGCGCGATAAAGCTTCTTCTCGCCGCCGCCGATGACGTCCAGTTCCGACAGGTCGGTGGTGAAGCCGGTGCGGTAGAGCTGCGGGCCGGAGGATTGCGAGCCGCGATTGTCCCAGCTGTTGCCCAGGCAGGCGATCGGGCCATGGACCAGATGGGCGGCGTCGGCGATCGGCTGCAGCACGATCATCGCGCCGTCATAGGCGCAGCCGCCCGCCGCGGCCCCCGGCTTCAGCGACTTGGTGCAGCCCTTCTTCTTCTCCTTGGCCGACTTGGCCTGGTTGGTCGCGCAGCCCGGTTCGTTGAAGACGTCCTGGATCTTGTCCTGGAGCATGCCCGCTTCTCCCATCCTGGCACCGGAAATGGCTCGGCCAGAATGGATTGCAGGGGGCATGCCAGAGGGTAAGTCTTTGATGGAAAGGGATTGTCGGGTTTTTCGGTCCTGTCCGATAGCTGACAATCGGGGGTGTGTGGCGCGGGCTTGTCGGGTGTCGCACATCCCGCGCAGGGGGAGGGCGGGACCGCCCGTATCAGGACGCTCGCGAAAAAGGGATGTGACGATGGAACGGATCGGATGGCGCCGCCGCCGGCAGGGCATGATGGCCGGGACGCTGATGGCGCTGGCGGCCGTTCCGGTCGCGGCGGCACAGGATGGCGCGGTGATCCGGCTGGCGCAGGAGCCGGGGCGCGAGATCGGCGTGGCCTGCCGATATCTCGACCCCGATCAGCGTCCGGCCCCGCCGGAAGCGGCAATTCTGTGCGATGCCGCAGCCGATCTCGTCATCCGGACGGTGTCTGGCCGGGGCCGGTCGGTGGTGCGCCTTGGCCTGCGCACGGCAACGCCCGACGCCGAACCGACCGGAGAAAAGCCGCCGATGGTCAATGGCCCGATCCTGCTGCTGGTCCTGGAGGGGCGCCGGGACTGGAGCGGCACCGCACACCCCCGCCTGCTGCTGCGCGCCCGTCCGGTCCGTGACGGAGCCGCCGCCCCGTCGGTCGGATTGCCGCCGGCTTCGGTCGAACTGGGCGGGGAGAATTGGCAGGCGGCGGCCGATCGCGCGTTGGAGCGGGTGGTCGGCTTCGCCCTTCGGGACGGCTGACGGGGGTAAGCGGCCAGTCCGGCTCAGCCGGCGCGCACCTCGTGGATGAAGCGGTCGACTTCCGCCGACAGCTTCTCGGCGTCGCCGAACAGGGTGCCGGCGGCGTCGAGCACCTGCTGGGCGGCGTTGCCGGTTCCGTCGGCGATCTGCTGGACGCCGCCGATGTTGCGGGAGATCTCCTGCGTGCCGGAGGCGGCCTGCTGGACGCTGCGGGCGATCTCGCGGGTCGCGGCGTTCTGCTCCTCCACCGCGGCGGCGATGGTGGTCGACACCTCGTTCACCTGGGCAATGATGCTGGTGATCTTCTGGATGGCGTCCACGGTGTCGTCGGTTGCCGCCTGCATCGCCGCGATCTGGCTGGAGATTTCCTCCGTCGCCTTGGCGGTCTGGGTGGCGAGGCCCTTCACCTCGCTGGCAACGACCGCGAACCCCTTGCCGGCCTCGCCGGCGCGGGCCGCTTCGATGGTCGCGTTCAGTGCCAGCAGATTGGTCTGGCTGGCGATCTCCTGGATCAACTGGACCACCGTGCCGATGCTGCGGGCCTGATCGGCCATGAGCTGGACATTCTGCGACGCCTCGTCCGCCCGTTCCACCGCCTGGCGGGCCACCTCGCTCGACTGAGTCACCTGACGCGAGATCTCGCCGATGGAGGCGGTCATCTCTTCCGCGGAGGCGGCCACGGTCTGCACGTTGGTCGAGGCCTCCTCCGATGCGGCGGCGACGGCTGCGGCGCGCCTGCGGCTGTCCTCGGCCATGCTCGACAGCTCCTGCGAGCTGCCCTTCATCCGGCTGGCGGAGCCGATGACCTGTCCGACGATGGCCTTGACCGTGTTCTCGAAATTGTCGGCCATCCGGCCCATGGCGTTGCGCTTGTCCCGTTCCGCCTGCTCGCGGGTCTGGCGCATCTCCTCTTCCATGGCGCGGTTGCGGGCGAGATTCTCCTTGAACACCTCCAGCGACTGCGCCATCGCCCCGATCTCGTCCTTGCGGTCGAGCGCCGGGATGGCGGCCGACAGGTCGCCGGTGCTCAGGCGCGACATCGCGTCGGTCATCTGCGTGATCGGGCGGGCGACGATGCGGGCGATCAGCAGCCCCAGCAGCGGCACCACGAAGACGATGGCGCCCAGCACGGTCGAGGCCAGCAGCTTGGCCAGAAGCTCCATCGGAGCCTGCACCTTGGCGCGCTCCATCGACACCGCGACATACCAGGTCAGGCCGGGCAGCCCTTTGATGCTGTAGAACCGCACCAGCCGGCCGTCGTCGGTCTCGATTTCGCTTCCCTCGACCGGCTTGCGGCCGAAGGGCTTCATGACCATCGCCTCGTCCGGGTGGACCAGGATCTTGCCGTCGCCGTCGGCCAGGAAGACGAAGCCTTTGCCGTCCATCGCGAAGGAGCGCAGGAACTCCTGCAGCACGTCCAGCGGCAGATCGGCCCCGGCGACGCCGCGCAGCGTCCCGCCGCCGGTGACGGGCATCACCGCGCTGATCACCAGCTTCTTCGTGGTGGCGTCCTGATAGGGCTCCGACAGGGTGAGGTCGCGCGTCGCGACCGCGGATTTGTACCAGGGGCGCTTGCGTGGGTCGTAGCCGGGCGGCAGTTCAGACGGGTTGAAGGTGGTGAAGCGGCCATCCGCCTCCGCGCCGAAATAAACCTCCGAGAAGGTGTCGCGCAGGGTCTTGCGCGCGATGATCGGCAAGATCCCGTCCGGTCCGGCGGACGTGATGTCCTCGGCCACCAGACGGACAAGCATCATTCGTCCCGTCAGCCATTTCTGGATGCCGTCCACGGCGGCGGTGCCGGCCGTTTCGATCCTGGCGTCGATCTCCGCCTGCAGGGCCTGCGACGACAGCCGATAGACCAGAAGGCCGAGTGCGCCGACCGACAGCGTGATGAGAAGCGTGGCGGCGATCAGGATTCGGTGGATGAACTTCCTGGATGGCCGGGAAGAGCCTGCCGGCAGGATGGTATCGGTCATGGAACCCCCAAGGATCGGCGATTGCCGGGCGATGGCGTCGACATATCCAAATACATTGGCGGGCTGAGCGCCGCCAATCTGGGGATATCCCTAGCATTCAAAGGGTGAACTTTTTGCGATGTCCGGCCCGGTCAAATGAAAGTTCGGGTCGGCATTCCGCGTGAGTCTGGTCCGTCCTGTCCGATCCCTTTCCGCCGATCCGCTCTGGTCAGCGGGCGAGCACCTGCGCCGCCTCCTTCGTTTCGGCGATGGCCGATCCAACCTGTGCGAAGGCGGTGGAGATTGCGTTGATGTTCTGGTCCACCACGGCGACCGAGGTCGATGCTCCCTGCATGTTGACCGAGATGCTGGCGGTGACCGTCGTCTGTTCCTCCACCGCGCCGGCGGACATGACGACGAATTCACGCAGATTGGTCATGGCCTTGCGGATCGCCGACAGCGACGACACCACGTCGCGGGAGACGGACTGCATTCCGTCGATCTCACGAGAGATCTGGGAGGTCGCGTTCGCCGACTGGTTGGCGAGATTCTTGACCTCGTTGGCGACCACGGCAAAACCCCGCCCTGCCTCGCCGGCCCGCGCCGCCTCGATGGTTGCGTTCAAGGCCAGCATGTTGATCTGTCCGGCGATGGAGCGGATCAGTTCGACGATTCCGCCCATCGCCTTTGCCACCTCCGACAGGCGGGTCGCCGCGCGGTCGGCGTTGTCGGCCTCATTCACGGCCACCTCGGCCGCCTGCTGCGACCGCGACATGCTGTCGGCGATCTCATGGGCGGAGGCGGCCAGTTCCTCCGCCCCTGCGGCGATGGTCTGCACCGTCGCCCGCGTTTCCGTCGATGCGGCGGCGGCGTTGTCGGCCTGCCTGTGGGCGCCGCTCATCGCCCGTTCGATTTCGGTGAAATTGGTATCGATCAGGGATTTCAGACGGCCCAGCAGATCGACCTGATCGGTGATGTCGGTTGCGAATTTCACGATCTTGCGCAGGCGGCCCATGTCGTCGAAAACCGGGTTGTAGGATGCCTGGATCCAGACGATGCGGCCGCCTTTGCCGATGCGCCGGTATTGGGCGGCTTCGAACTGTCCCTTGTTCAGCCTGGCCCAGAACTCGCGATAGGCGGAAGTCTCGCGCTCCTGCGGATCGACGAACATGCTGTGATGACGCCCGCGGATCTCGTCGAGACTGTAGCCCAGCACCTTGAGAAAATTCTCGTTGGCGGTGATGACGGTGCCGTCCGGGTTGAATTCGATCACGGCCTGCGAGCGTGAAATCGCATCGATCTTGCCGCGCATGTCGGCGTTGAGAGACTGTCGTTCGGTGACGTCGGTGGCGATCTTGATGATCTTGGTGGCGCGGCCGGCGGCGTCGAGGATGGGATTGTAGGTCGCCTCGATCCAGACCTCCCGGCCGTTCTTGGCGATCCGCCGATACTGTGCCCGCTGGAACTCACCGCGCCTCAGCCGATCCCAGAACTCCCGGTAGGCGGGACTGGCATGTTCGGCCGGATCGACGAACATGCTGTGATGCCGCCCGACGATCTCAGGCAGGGAATAGCCCATCACCGCCAGAAAATTGGGGTTGGCGTTCAGAATCTTTCCGTCCAGGGAAAACTCGATGGTCGCAAGGGAGCGGTCGAGGGCGGACAACAGCGCATGGGTATCGGAGCCTTTTCCATAGATCGTCTGAATGAAGCCGAACATTTCCGCCTCCTGTGCCGCGTGATGCGCCGGATCGCTTTCCAATCCTGCATCATCGAAGCTCAGACGATGGGGTGTAGTCAATAAGTGCTAGTCCTAAGGTGTGAGGTTTTGGCTCGAAACCAAACAGGACAAAAGGGCCCTTCAGCAACTTACGCTCCGAGCATGATGTTTTTCTGTCTAAATATTTTGGCGGCAATAATGTTTCCACCGTTCTCGACGCTGCAAGTTTGCGGATAGTGAAAAATAAAGCAATCCAGCCACGCGGAGAAACATCTGCGCCGGCAACTTGCGCGGTCGTTGCGTCCCCCGTGGCCGCCGGCCTTCATGCCAAACAAAGAAACCCGGAGCGCGCCGTCGCCGACGCTCTCCGGGCTTGGGAGGTTGCCGTCGGGGCGGGGGGATGGAGATCCCGGCCCGACGGTTAGACTGGAACCGATGCGTGATCCGATGCCTGGAGTGCGCCGGTCAGCGGATCAGGTCGAACGAGTAGTCGGTCTGGCCGACGATGTTGGTGTTGGCGTCGATGTCCTCGAAGATCCGGTCGAGGATCCGCACCAGCACGTTCAGCGCGCCCTGGTAGCCCCAGGTCGGATAGCGGTGATGGTGGTGACGGTCGAAGATCGGGTAGGTCAGGCGGATCAGCGGAACCTTGGTGTCGCGCTCCAGATACTTGCCGTAGCTGTTGCCGATGATGTAGTCCACCTTGTCGGTGAAGATCAGCGAGCGCAGGTGCCACAGGTCCTTGCCGCCGTAGGCCGCACCCGAGGCGCCGAAGGGCGAGCCGTCCAGCACCTTCTGGACCTGCTTCTCCCACTTCTTGGAGCCGGAGGTGGACAGGATGTGCACCGGCTCCGCACCCAGCTCCAGCAGGAACTTGGTCATGCCCAGGCAGAAGTCCGGGTCGCCGTAGATGGCGAAGCGCTTGCCGTGCAGGTGGGTGTGGCTGTCGGCGATGGCGTCGACCAGACGGCCGCGTTCCAGCTTCAGGCTGGCCGGGACCGGCTTGCCCGACAGTTCCGCCAGCTTCAGCAGCAGCTCGTCGGTGGCGGTGACGCCCATCGGGTAGTTGAACTTGGCGACGTCCTGGCCCTTTTCCTTGCAGAACTGCAGGGTCTGGGTGGTGTTGTACTCCTGCATGGAGATGGTGGCCTTGGCGTGCAGGGCCTCCTTGGTCTCCTCGATGGTGGTGCCGCCGTCATACATGCGGTACTCGCCATCCATCGGCGTGTCGAAATTGTCGGACACGTCGGACAGGATCTGCAGCTTCAGGCCGAACTCGCCGGCGATGCGCTTCAGTTCGCGGTTGTTGCCGACGGCGAAGCCGTCGAAGCCCGGGATCAGGTTGATCTGCTCAGTCTTGGGCGTGTCGAAATTCTCCGACGTGCCCCAGAAGTTGGACAGGATCCCCTTGATCATGTTGTCGTAGCCGACGATGTGGCTGCCGACGAAGGCCGGGGTGTGGGCGAACGGCACCGGGAAGTCGGCCGGGACGCTTTCCTTGTTCTTCGCGTTGGCGATGAAGCCCTGCAGGTCGTCGCCGATGACTTCGGCCATGCAGGTGGTCATCACCGCGATCATCTTCGGCTTGTAGAGCGCATAGGCGTTCGCCAGGCCGTCGATCATGTTGTTCAGGCCGCCGAACACCGCCGCGTCTTCCGTCATCGAGGAGGAGACCGCGCTGTTCGGCTCCTTGAAGTGGCGGGTCAGATGGGTGCGGTAATAGGCGACGCAGCCCTGGGAGCCATGGACGAAGGGCAGGGTGCCTTCGAAGCCCTGGGCGGCGAACATCGCGCCGATCGGCTGGCAGGCCTTGGTCGGGTTGATGACGACCGCTTCACGGGCGAAGTTCTTCGCCTTGTATTCCTCGGACTTGGTCCATTCGGACACGCGGGCGACTTCCTCGTCCGAATGGCCGTATTCGAACTCGGTCTTCTTCTTCTCGAACATCGCCGCGTATTCGGGCTGCCGGAAGAGGGTGTAGTGGTCGAGGACCTTGTCGGCGCTCTGCGAAAGCTTGTCGGTCATTCTCAAATTCTCCTGTTCCAGAGGCCGATGGTCAGAACGGGGCCTTCATCACGCCCCAGACGGGGTTGTTGATGGCCAGGTCCATGTCGCGGGCGAAGATCGCGAAGCCGTCATAGCCGTGGTACGGGCCGGAGTAATCCCAGCTGTGCATCTGGCGGAACGGCAGGCCCATCTTCTGGAACACGTACTTTTCCTTGATGCCCGACGCGACGAGGTCGGGACGCATCGCCTCGACGAACTTCTCCAGCTCGAACGCGGTGACGTCGTCGTAGATCAGCGTGCCTTCCTTCACGTAGTGGGGCGTGCGCTGATAGTCGTCGTTGTGGGCGAACTCGTAACCGGTGCCGATGATCTCCATGCCCAGGTCATGGTAGGCATCGACGACGTGGCGGGGACGCAGGCCGCCGACGTAGATCATGACCTTCTTGCCATCCAGCCGCGGCTTGTACTTGGCGATGACCGCATCGACCATCGGCTGGTAGCGGGCGATGACCTTCTCGGCGTTCTCCTTGATCTTGTCGTCGAAGAGAGCGGCGATCTTGCGCAGGGACTCGGCGATCTGGCTCGGGCCGAAGAAGTTGTATTCCATCCAAGGAATATTGTACTTCTCTTCCATGTGGCGCGCGATGTAGTTCATCGAGCGGTAGCAGTGGATCAGGTTGACCTTGGCCTTCGGCGTGTTCTCCAGCTCGGCCATGGTGCCGTCGCCCGACCATTGGGCGATCACGCGCAGGCCGATCTCCTCCAGCAGGATGCGGGAAGACCAGGCGTCGCCGCCGATGTTGTAGTCGCCGATGATGGTGACGTCATAAGGGGTGGAAACGAAGTCGGCCTTGGGCTCCGTCTTCTCGAACACCCAGTCGCGGATGGCGTCGTTGGCGATGTGGTGGCCCAGCGACTGGGACACGCCGCGGAAGCCTTCGCAGCGCACGGGGATGACCGGCTTGCCGATTTCCGCCGACTTGGCGCGGGCGACCGCCTCGATGTCGTCGCCGATCAGGCCGATCGGGCATTCCGACTGGATCGAGATGCCGTTCACCAGCGGGAACAGCTCGTTGATTTCCTCGATGACCTTGTGCAGCTTCTTGTCGCCGCCGAAGACGATGTCCTTCTCCTGGAAGTCGGAGGTGAAGTGCATCGTGCCCCAGCTGTCCACGCCGGTGTCGCCGATGTAGTAGTTGCGGCGGCCGGACCAGGAGTAGTAGCCGCAGCCGACCGGACCGTGGGAGATGTGGATCATGTCCTTGATCGGACCCCACACCACGCCCTTGGAGCCGGCATAGGCGCAGCCGCGGATCGTCATGACGCCGGGGATGGACTTGACGTTCGACTTGACGCCGCAGTCCTTGGCCTCGGCCTCCAGCACGTTCAGGTGCTTGGCGCGGCGCTTGCGGGACTTTTCGGGATAGGCTTCGAGGACTTCGTTGACGAGGTTCTTGACGTCGACCGTGGTGTTCTCGGACAGGCTCATAGCCGGCCTCCTGCTTGAATATGCCGCGCCACTTCAGCGCGTGACCGAGCCCCTCCCTCCCACGCCGACGTCGCCCGGCCGGAACCGGTGGGCAGTCGTTGGGTCGACGTCGTGCGGGGCTGGGGAAAAGGGCCAGTGTTCAGGCGGTCCCCCCTGCGCGGATGGCGCAGGGGGGCCGGTAGGCAACCGTCGCTACGCCCGGGATCAGGCGCCGGCCTTCGCCGCTTCCTTGGCAGCCAGCTCGGCGAGCTGCTGCTCCTCGGTCTTCATGATGCCGAAGTCCATCAGCATCTCTTCCAGCTCTTCCATGGTGATGGGGGTCGGGATGCAGCCCTGGCCGGAGTTGTTGTGCACCTTGCTGGCGAGCTGGCGGTACTCTTCCGCCTGCTTGCTCTCCGGCGCGTACTCGATGACGGTCATGCGGCGCAGCTCGGCATGCTGCACGATGTTGTCGCGCGGCACGAAGTGGATCAGCTTGGAACCCAGGCGCTTGGCCAGGGCTTCGGCCAGATCAAGCTCCTTGTCGGTCTGACGCTCGTTGCAGATCAGGCCGCCCAGGCGCACGCCGCCGCTGTGGGCGTATTTCAGGATGCCCTTGGCGATGTTGTTGGCGGCGTAGAGCGCCATCATCTCGCCCGACATGACGATGTAGATTTCCTGGGCCTTGTTCTCGCGGATCGGCATGGCGAAGCCGCCGCAGACCACGTCGCCCAGCACGTCGTAGGACACATAGTCCACGTCGTCGTAGGCGCCGTTCTCTTCCAGGAAGTTGATCGAGGTGATGACGCCGCGGCCGGCGCAGCCGACGCCCGGCTCCGGACCGCCGGACTCGACGCACTTGATGCCCTTGTAGCCGATCTTGACCACGTCCTCGAGTTCCAGGTCCTCGACCGAACCGGCTTCGGCGGCGAGGTGGAGAACGGTGTCCTGGGCCTTAGCGTGCAGGATCAGGCGGGTCGAGTCCGCCTTCGGATCGCAGCCGACGATCAGGATCTTCTGATCCATCTCGACCAGCGCGGCCAGCGTGTTCTGAGAGGTGGTGGACTTGCCGATACCGCCCTTGCCGTAAAAGGCGATCTGACGCAGAGGCGCTTTGGCCATGTGGGTCGCTCCTGTGCTTGGGTCGTGGGACTGTGCTTCGATCCGGCGCGGCCGGTTCGTGGCCGCTTCGGATTTCATGGATTGCACGACCCGTGCCAGAGCGAAGAAAATAATTAAGTTATTGATATTAAATGACTAATCGGTGTGGCGGCGCGTGCCGTCTCTTTGTCGGGGTCCCGACACACACGACAAAGCCCGACATTTTGTCGGGTCTTTTGTGGGGGTGGTGATTTAGGAGGGGGCAACCCCTCTGCCGAACCCTATCGCCCCTCGCCGAGCGCCTCCGCCGCCACGACGATGCGCAGCGCCAGTTCCTCCACCGCCTCGTCGCGGTCCATGTCGTAGAGCAGCTGCGCCAACAGCCGGCCGCGCGCCATCAGGCGGCGGGCCAGCGCCGGATCGGCTGGCTTGGCCAGCAGCGCCTCGACCAGCCCTTCGCCGGTCTGGCGGGCCAGCGCGTCGCAGCGCTCGACCAGGCGCTGCTTCAGCGTGTCCACGGCGGCGGGGCGGCCGGCGTGGGTCAGGTCGGCGCAGAAATGGTGCAGGCTGCGCAACTGGCGCAGCAGGGCCGCGAACAGCAGGTCGTCCAGCTCGCCGCCGGCCGCGGCCTTGCCGACAAGATCGAACAATGTGTCGGAAAGCCGCCATGCCGCCGACAGCCAGTCGTTCATCGCCTTGCGGTCGGCTGGCTCGACGAAGGGGCCGGACTCCTCCTTGGTCTCCTCCTGGTCGTCCAGGTTGCGCAGCGCGATGACGATCAGCCCGTCGGCCTGGGCCAGCGTGGCGAGGCTGGCGTGCAGCGCCTTCAGCCCGCGGTCGGCGACGAAGCCTTCGATCGCCTCGGTGGCGCGGTGCAGGGAATAGCGGGCCAGCCGGCGCGACTGATAGACCACGTCCTGCAGCGCACTGCCGCCGCCCAGCGCCTCCAGCACCATGCGCCGCACCTCGAAGCGCAGCAGGGCGCGGGCCAGCCGGTCGATGCCGCCGACGTCGATGGGGCGGCGGTCCTTGGTCAGCGTGTCGGCGGTGGCGCGGGCGTCGGCCTCGATGGCGGCGATCACCGCCTGGAGATGGCCCTTGCCGCCGCCGCGCATGCGGCCGACCAGCGCCCGCATCGCCTCGGCAAGGTCGATGGCGCTGGGCAGGCTTTCCTCATGGGCGGTGCGGCCGGTCACCAGCCGGTCGATCAGATGGTCGCGCACCCCCGGCAGCAGCACGTCGGTGACGATCTGCCCGATCGGCCGCAGCAGGGCCTCCAGCATCCGCCCCGGCGGCTGGCCGGCCAGTCCCGGCAGCGGGTTGACCGGCTTGGGCACCAGCCGCGGCCGGTGGGGCTCCAACAGGTCCAGCACCGCGTCGCCGCGCAGGGGGGTGATGGTGCCGCGCAGAAGCTGGGCGAGGCGCAGCGCCGTCCGCGCCTCGTCGATGCCGCGCGGCGGCCGGCCGTCGGGCGTTGCGGGAACAGCCGGCGCGGGCTGGGGGAGGGTGGGGGAGTCCGGACAAGCGTCTTTGCTGGCACCGGCGGGGTGCGCCGGCGCCGGCTGTCGTCGTACTTGGTCGGCCAGAAGGCCATGCGGGTGCCGCCGGATCGTAAGCGTCGCTGTACTGAGTATGGGGACGGACCGTCCGGCTTCAAACGGACAATGTTGCGACATGCGGCGATGGCGCCCCGCCGGTTGTGGTGGTCCGGGCTTGGCACGCGCGCACTTATACAATATCCATATAGAAAGTAATGGAATTGGCGTGGAGCGGATCGGCGTGGCGGACGGGGTCGTGATGCGCGGTGGGAACGGTCAGGCGGCGGACGCCGGTTCCCCTCCCGATTCGCCGCTGGCGTTGCGCGCCCACCGCACCAACCTCGTCAACATCCCGGCCGCCACGCTGTGCGGCGAGGCCTATAACGACGAGCCGCGGCGCCTGCGCATCGGCGCGACCCGCAGCGAGCATGCGGCGCTGTTCGAGGCGCTGGACGAATGCCCCGACGCGCTGACCGCGTCGGACATCTTCCAGCGCCATATGGCCGAGCGGTTCGGGGTGAACCCGGATTTTTCCGGGGCGGAGGGGCCGGACGGCAAGCGGCGCTTCCGCGCCAGCTACCTGCGCCTGCTGAAGGGCTGGATGTTCGACAGCAACCGGGCGGAAGGGGCGGTGCTGAAGGGATGGGTGGAGAGCCGCTTCGGCCTGCTGCCGACCTTCCATGGCGAGCCGATCCGCCGCTTCGCCTCCGACGCCTGGGCCGCCTATGGCGAGCAGAAGCAGTCGACCCGCTTCCACAACAACAACATCCACCTGCAGCTCGACCTGCTTTACGAGTTCTGCCAATGGACCATCCGCCGCGGCTGGCCGGATGCGCCGATGCCCAACTGGGCCTCGCACATCCGGCTGTACCGCGGCGTCAACGATTTCGAGGAACACCACATCCTCGCCCGGCCGGACAAGCGGACGGCGGTGCTGCGGCTGAACAACCTGTGTTCCTTTTCCATCGACCGCGACATCGCCGGCCAGTTCGGCGACTACATCCTCGACGCCTGGGTGCCGTTGCCCAAGGTCGTCTTCTTCCGCGACATCCTGCCGCGCTACCCTTTCCAGGGCGAAGGGGAATATCTGGTGATCGGCGGGGATTACCGGGTGGGTGTGTCGCTTCTCTGACAACCTCACGCCCGGCGGCGGCCTGTCGGCCGTTTCGCGGGGCGCACCAGGAAAGGGCGGCCTCTGTGCCCGATGGCATGACCGATCCGACGATTCTGACGCCTGAAATCCGTTCCAGGGCGCTCGGCGCCTATCTCGGCCTCGCCTGCGGCGACGCGCTGGGGGCGACGGTGGAGTTCCTGACAAAGGGCGAGATCGCCCACCAATATGGCGTCCACAAGCACATCAAGGGCGGCGGCTGGCTGAAGCTGACGGCCGGGCAGGTCACCGACGACACGGAGATGTCGCTGCATCTCGGCCGCGCCATCCTGTCGGGGCCGGAGTGGGAAGCCCGCCGCGCCGCGGAGGAGTTCGCGGTCTGGCTGAAGTCGGTGCCGGTCGATGTCGGCGACACGACGCGCCGCGGCATCCGCCGCTTCATCATGCACGGCACGCTGGAGGAGCCGGAGTCGGAATACCATGCCGGCAACGGTGCTGCGATGCGCAACCTGCCGGTGGCGTTGGCGACCTTGGGCGACGAAGCGGCATTCGAACGCTGGTCGGTGGAGCAGTCCCACATCACCCACTGCAACCAGCTGTCGGATTCCGCGGTGATCGCGCTGGGCCGGATGGTGCGGCGGCTGGTGCTGGGCGGCGGCATCCTCGCCGCGCGGGAAGAGGCGAACGCCCTGATCGCCAAACACCGCCAGTTCAAGTTCGAACCCTACCGCGGCCTGTCGACCGCCTTCGTCGTCGATACGGTGCAGACCGTCTTCCATTATTACTTCCAGACCGATTCGGTCGAATCCTGCGTGGTGGAGACGGTGAACCAGGGTGGCGACGCCGACACCACCGGCGCCATCGCCGGCATGCTGGCCGGCGCCACCTATGGCGTGGAGTCGATCCCGCCGCGCTGGCTGCGCAAGCTGGACCGCAAGGTCTACGACGAGATTTGTCAGCAAACCGACGCGCTGCTGGCCCGCGCGCCGCTGTTCCGGGAGACATGACCGATGGCCGACGTGATTTTCTTCGAAAAGCCCGGCTGCGGCGGCAACGCCCGGCAGAAGGCCCTGCTGGAGCGGGCCGGCCACCGCGTGTTCGCCCGCGACCTGCTGGGCGAGCCCTGGACGCCGGAAACGCTGCGCCCCTTCTTCGGCGACCGTCCGGTGGCGGACTGGTTCAACCGCGCAGCACCCGCCGTGAAGAGCGGGGAGGTGGTGCCGGAGGCGATGGACGAGGCCGCGGCGCTGGCCGCGATGGTCGAAGGGCCGCTGCTGATCCGCCGCCCGCTGATGCAGGTCGGCGACCGCCGCGACTGCGGGTTCGAGACCGAGCGGGTGGATGCCTGGATCGGGCTGGGCGATGCGGCGCCCGAGGGGAAGATGGAGGGGTGCCTGCGGCCGGACATGCCGCCCTGCCCGAAGCCATGAGCCCCAAACCCTGACGTGCATAGGGTCGTGCGCCATGTCAACGCGTGACCTCGCGCACCGCCTGTCGTAGCTTGTCGCCCCCGAGGCGACGACAAGCGGCAGACGAGGACACCATGTGCGAACTCCTGGGCATGAGCGCCAACGTGCCCACGGACATCTGTTTCAGCTTCGCCGGCCTGATGCGCCGCGGCGGACAGACCGGGCCGCACCGCGACGGCTGGGGCATCGCCTTCTACGAAGGCAAGGGCTGCCGCGCCTTCCACGATCCGGCACCCAGCAGCGAATCGGAAATCGCCCGGCTGGTCAGTCAGTACTCGATCAAGTCCTGCACGGTGATCTCCCACATCCGCCGCGCCAACCGCGGCCGGGTGTCGCTGGAGAACACCCATCCCTTCACCCGCGAACTGTGGGGCCGGGTGTGGACCTTCGCCCACAATGGCCAGCTGAAGGGCATCAAGGACCGCATCCTGACCTTCTACGAGCCGGTCGGCACCACCGACAGCGAACATGCCTTCTGCTGGCTGCTCGACCAGATCCGCATGCAGTATCCGGAGCCGCCGAAGACCACCGCCGGGCTGATGAAGCTGATCCGCCATCTGGCCGCCGATCTGGGCACGCTCGGCGTCTTCAACATGCTGCTCAGCGACGGGCGGTATCTGTGGTGCCATTGCGCCACCAACCTCGCCTGGCTGACCCGCAAGGCGCCGTTCGGCGCCGCCACCCTGCTCGATGCCGACATGAGCGTCGATTTCTCCAAGGAGACGACGCCCAACGACGTGGTCACCGTCATCGCCACCCGGCCGCTGACCAGAAACGAAGCCTGGACGGTGATGCAGCCGGGCCAGATGGCGGTTTTCCGCAACGGGGCGCTGGTGACGCGCTGAACCGGTCGGAGTCGGCCGATTGTTGCTTTACCAGAGACGATCTATCGCGCAGAACCCGGCTTAACCGCTGGAAAACTTAGGGGCATCTTGGGCGTCAGAACCCGGCCGGAGAAGACGGCCGCAACAACCAAGAGGCTCCTTCCGTCATGACCAAGATCCTGCATGTCGATTCCAGCCCGCTCGGCACCTTTTCCGTCACCCGCCAGCTGACCGCCTCCATCGTCGAGGCTCTGGTGAAGGCCGATCCGGCGGCCACTGTCGTCACCCGTGACGTCGCCGCCAATCCGCCGGCTCATCTGGATGCCGAACTGCTGCCAGTCCTCAAGCTCGGCGTGCAGGATGGGTTGAGCGAGCGTCAGCGCGAGGAACTGGCCCTGACCAACGCCCTGCTCGACGAGTTCCTGGCCGCCGATGTCGTGGTCGTCGGTGCGCCGATGTACAACTTCTCCGTTCCGACCCAGCTGAAGGCCTGGATCGACCGCCTCGCCCAGGCCGGCCGCACCTTCCGCTACACCGAGAAGGGCCCCGAGGGTCTGGCCGGCGGCAAGCGCGTGATCGTGGCCTCGGGCCGCGGCGGCGTCTATTCGACCAACCCGGCGCTGGCCGGTCTGGACCATCAGGAAGCCTATCTGCGTTCGGTGTTCGGCTTCTTCGGCATCACCGACGTCAGCTTCGTCCGCGCCGAGGGCGTCAGCATGGGGCCGGAAGCCAAGGAGAAGGCTCTGGCCGGCGCCGCCAAGGTGATCGAAGAGTTGGTGGCCGCCTGAGACTGAAGCGGGGGCGGGTGTCACGCACCTGCCCCCGACACTTCCTACTGGAACGCCACTTCCGCCAAGCTGCGCAGCTTGCGGGAGTGCAGCGTCTCCATTCCGTGCTCGCGCAGCAGTTCCATCGCCAGCACGCCGATCTTCAGATGCTGGTCGACCCGCTCGCGGTAGAAGCGGTCGGCCATGCCCGGCAGTTTCAGCTGCCCGTGCATCGGCTTGTCCGACACGCACAACAACGTCCCGTACGGCACGCGGAAGCGGAAGCCGTTGGCGGCGATCGTCGCGCTTTCCATGTCCAGGGCGATGGCGCGGCTCTGGCTGAAGCGCATCAGCGGTTCGCGGTGGTCGCGCAGTTCCCAGTTGCGGTTGTCGATGGTCGCCACCGTCCCGGTGCGCATGATGCTCTTCAGGTCGAAGCCCGACAGCCCGGTCACCCGCTCCACTGCCGTCTCCAGCGCGCGCTGAACCTCAGCCAGCGCCGGCACCGGCACCCACAGCGGCAGGTCGGCGTCCAGCACATGGTCCTCGCGGACATAGCCGTGGGCCAGCACATAATCGCCCAACCGTTGCGTATGGCGCAGCCCGGCGCAATGGCCCAGCATCAGCCACGCATGCGGGCGCAGCACCGCGATATGGTCGGTGATCGTTTTGGCGTTCGACGGGCCGACGCCGATGTTGACCAGCGTGATGCCGTTGCCGTCCGGCCGCTTCAGGTGATAGGCCGGCATCTGCGGCATGCGCAGCAGCCTGGCCGAAGGAACGTCGGCGGCCCCGCCAAGATTCTGGTTGGTGGTGACGATGTCGCCCGGCTCGACGAAGCTGTCATACTGGCTGCGGTAGGCCGCCAGATCGGCATCGCCGGTCGGCTCCATGATCTCGCGCGACAGCCGGATGAACTCGTCCACATAGAACTGGTAGTTGGTGAACAGGACGAAGTTCTGGAAATGCTCCGGCGCGGTTGCGGTGTAGTGGCGCAGCCGGTGCAGCGAGAAATCCACCCGCGGCGCGGTGAACAGGGCCAGCGGCTTCACCGCGTCCGGCCCGGTGTCGCAGGTGCCGTTGACGATGGTGTCATCCATCCGCGCCAGATCGGGCAGGTCGAACAGGTCCGGCAGCTTGGTCAGCCGGTCCGGCGGCAAATCGCCTTCCACATACATGCCGTTGGGAAAGGCGAAATGGATCGGGATCGCCTCCTCGCTGACGCCGACCTCCAGCGGGACATGGTGGTTGCGCAGCAGAAGCGTGAACTGTTCCAGCAGATAGCGTTCGAACAGGTCGGGCCGCGTCACCGTGGTGGAATGGACGCCGACCCCCTCGACGAAGCCGTAGGACAGCCGGGTATCGACCGCGGCCCCCGACACGGCGGTCAGCCGGACATAGGGGTAACAGGCCCGGTTCCGCCCGCCTTCCTCCTCGCCCTGTGTATAGGCGGCGAAGCGGTCGCGCAGGTAGGCGGTGTTGCGCTCGTAAATGTCGCGCACGCAGGCCAGTGCGGCTTTGGCATCGGTGAAGCGCCCGGCCGACCCGGGCTGGAGCGGGGCTTTGTCAGTCATGCCGTCAAAGATGGGGTACGAACGACCGGCTGGGAAGGCCGAATTTCGGCCGATCCCCAGCACTTATCCCTTCGGAGGTTGCCAAACGCCCCCAGCCGTCAGTCGGTGCTCAGCCCCATCAGCGACTTGGCGAAGGCATCCGCATCGAAGGGGCGCAGGTCGTAGACGCCCTCGCCGACGCCGATGGCGTGGACCGGGATCTTGAACTTCTCGGCCAGCGAGACCAGCACGCCGCCGCGGGCGGAGCCGTCCAGCTTCGTCAGGATCAGTCCGTTGACATTGACCATGTCGCGGAAGATCTCCACCTGGCTGTGCGCGTTCTGGCCGGTGGTGGCGTCCAGCGTCAGCAGGGTGGTGTGCGGGGCCGTCTCGTCCAGCTTCTTGATGACGCGGACGATCTTGCGCAGCTCCTCCATCAGGCCGGTCTTGTTCTGCAGGCGGCCGGCGGTGTCGATCAGCAGGACGTCGACCCCCTCGGCCTTCGCCCGCTCCAGCGCGTCATAGGCAAGCCCGGCGGCGTCCGCCCCGGTGTCGCGGGCGACGACCGGGCAGCCGGTGCGCTCGCCCCAGATCTTCAGCTGGCTGACCGCGGCGGCGCGGAAGGTGTCGCCGGCGGCCAGCATCACGCTCTTGCCCTCCGCCTTGAACTGGCGGGCGAGCTTGCCGATGGTGGTGGTCTTGCCGGTGCCGTTGACGCCGACGACCAGGATGACATGCGGCTTCAGCGCCGGGTCCAGGACCAGCGGCTTGGCGACTGGGGTGACGATCTTCGACACCTCGGCGGCCAGCGTCGCCTTGACCTCCTCCGGCGAGACCTCCTTGCCGAAGCGGGTGCGCGCCAGCTCCGCCGTCACCTTCGCCGCGGTGGCCGGGCCCAGGTCGGCGGTGATCAGCAGCTCCTCCAGCTCCTCCAGGGCATCGTCGTCCAGCTTGCGCTTGGTGAAGATGCTGGTGATGCCGTCGGTCAGCTTGGACGAGGACTTCGACAGCCCTTCCTTCAGCTTGGCGAACCAGCCCTTCTTGGTCGGCGGCGCCTCTTCGGCAGCAACAACGGGAGTCGGGGCGGGCGCGGGCGCCGGCGGCAGCTCCGGAACCGGTTCCGGCTCCGGAGCCGGGGCAGGGATCACCGGGGCAGGGGCGGGCGGCGGCTCGACCGGAGCGGCGGGCGGTGCGGCCGGGGCCGGCGTAATGGGGGCGGGCGCAACCGGAGACGGCGCGACGGGTGCCGGCGGCGGCTCGACGCTCGGTGGCGCGGGCGGCAGCTCCGGCACCGGCTCGGCCTCCGGCTTGGGAGGCAGCGGAGCGGCGGGCGGCTCCGGCGTTTTCTCCGGCTCCGGTTCCGGCGCGGGGGTGGCGGACTCCTGGGTGACCGATTGGTCCTTCGCCGCCTCGTCCTTGGGCGCGGTCTCTTCGGGCTTCTTGCGGCCGAACCAGCGGAAAATCATGGAGTGTCCACTATGAGAGGGGTCAGAGCGGGGTGCCGGTCAGCACGCCGTCCTTGAGGCCGGTGATGGCGGCGGGCACCAGCGAGCCGGGCGCGAAGGGCTGGCCCAGGCGGATCGCGGCGAAATGCTCGGTGCGGCCCAGGTCGTCCTTCTCCACCAGCACCGTCGCGGTGCGGCCGACGAGGCTGGCCAGCGTGCGGGCCTCCGCCGCCTCGCCGACGGCGCGCAGGCGGGCGGCGCGCTCCTTGCGGACGGCGCCGTCGACCTGCGGCATGCGGGCGGCCGGCGTGCCGGGGCGTGGGCTGTAGGGGAAGACATGCAGCCAGGTCAGGCCGCACTCCTCCACCAGCCGCATGGTGTTCTGGAACATCTCCTCGGTCTCCGTCGGGAAACCGGCGATGAAGTCGGCGCCGAACACCACGTCGGGCCGGACCGAGCGCACCCGCTCGCAAAACGCGATGGAGTCGGCGCGGCCGTGGCGGCGCTTCATCCGCTTCAGCACCATGTCGTCGCCGGCCTGCAGCGACAGGTGCAGGTGCGGCATCAGGCGCGGCTCGTTCTCGATCAGGCGCCAGAGGTCGTCGTCCATCTCGATGCAGTCGATGGAGGACAGGCGCAGCCGCGGCAGCTCAGGCACCAGGGCCAGCAGCCGACGCACCATCTGTCCCAGCGACGGCGAACCGGGCAGGTCGGGGCCATAGCTGGTGATGTCGACGCCCGACAGCACCACCTCGTTGTAGCCGGCCTTCACCAGCGCCTGGACCTGTTCGACGATGCCGCCGATGGGGACGGAGCGCGAGGGACCGCGGCCATAGGGGATGATGCAGAAGGTGCAGCGGTGGTCGCAGCCCTGCTGAACCTGGACGAAGGCGCGGGCGCGGTCCTCGAACCCGCCGATCAGGTGACCGGCGGTCTCCTTCACCGACATGATGTCGTTGACCAGCACCTTCTCGGCCGGCGGCAGGCCCCAGCTTTCCGGCTGCAGCTTTTCCTGGTTGCCCAGCACCTGATCGACCTCCGGCATCGCCGCGAAGCGCTGCGGGTCGATCTGGGCGGCACAGCCGGTGACGACGATGCGCGCGTCCGGTCGCTCGCGGCGCAGCTTGCGGATGGTCTGGCGCGCCTGCCGTTCGGCTTCCGATGTCACGGCGCAGGTGTTGACGATCACCACGTCGTCCAGCCCTGCGCTGCGCACATGGTTGCGCATCACCTCGGACTCGTAGGTGTTCAGGCGGCAACCGAAGGTGACGATCTCGGGGCCGTCGGTCTTCAGGGCGACATCATCGGGCATGCTGAGCCCCTCCCATACCGGGCAAGGGGGCGCCGGTGATCGAAGAATAGAGAACGGCTGGATCGAGATCGGCTCCGTTCGGCCAGACCACCGTCCCAAGCTCCGGATCGACGCGAACCGCTGCGAAGGTTTCGGGTTCGCGCAGCACGGCAAATACTCCGGTGAAAGGAACCAGGGCGGACACGTCGACATGCCCCTCCGCACCATCCTCGAACCGGAGGTGCAGGCGGTAGCCGTCGAGCGGCGTGGCGGCGACAATATCCTTCAGCATCGGTTCATTCCAGCGGAGCAATCTGATTCAATGGCGCATGCCTGCGCGCCAGTTCCCAATCGTTCTTCAACTCGTTCCTATGCAGGGCGGCCCATTCCGTCACAAGTCCCAACGCGCGGGGCGAAAGCTCGCCTTCCATGATCCCAAGCGTCGAAATGTCAATCACGGCTTTCTGATTGCCATACCGTACGTGGAAATGCGGCGGCGCGTGATCGTTGTAATACATCGCGATGATGATGCCGAAGAACCGGCTAATCTCAGGCATCGCCTCGTCCAACGGAAACCAGTTCAGCCGACAGCCGGCCGCTGAAGGCCAGCGCCACCGGGCCGGTCATCAGGACGCGGTCGTCCTCGGTCCATTCGATGGTCAGGGTGCCGCCGTCCAGCAGGATGTCGGCCTTGCGCCCGGTCAGGCCGCGGCGGGCCGCCGCGACCAGCGTGGCGCAGGCGCCGGTGCCGCAGGCCTGGGTGATGCCGGCGCCGCGCTCCCACACCCGCATGCGGATGGCGGTGGGCGACAGGACCTGCGCGAACTCGATGTTGGAGCGCTCGGGGAAGGTCGGGTGGTTCTCGAACACCGGGCCGACCTCGGCCAGCGGCACCGCCTCGGCATCGTCGACGAAGAAGACGGCGTGCGGGTTGCCCATGTTGACCGCGACCGGGGCCGCGAAGCCGCCATGCTCCACCGAGTCGACCCGCAGCGTGTCGGTGGGGGCGGCCAGCGGGATGGCGCTCCAGTCCAGGCGGGGCGGACCCATGTCCACGGTGATGCGGCCGTTGTCGGCGCGGTAGGCGTGAAGCAGCCCGGCGGCGGTCTGGAAGCTGGCGCGGTCGCGCCCGCTCTCCTCCATCAGCAGCCATCCGACGCAGCGCGACGCATTGCCGCAGGCCGCGGCCTCGCTGCCGTCGGCGTTGTGGATGCGCATGAAGGCGTCGGCGCCCGGCGCCTCGGTCCGTTCCAGGATGATGAACTGGTCGCAGCCCACGCCGGTCTTGCGGTCGGCGATGGCGCGCACCTCCGCGCCCGGGGGGCGGTAGGGTTCGGAACGGGCGTCGATCACGACGAAGTCGTTGCCGAGGCCGTGCATCTTCAGGAATTCGCGGGTCATGGCCGCCGTTATATGGCGAGCCGCGGGGATAAGTCCATAAGGCGCCGCGCAAGGCAGATTCGCGGCGCTTACGCTCCCTTGAACACCAGATGCTTCGACGCCGCGAAGTTGAAGAACATGCCGGCGATCGAACCGGCGGCCACCGCCAGGAACGGGTGCTCGGCGACCGTCTGCACGCTCGACTCCAGCCCCACCGACACGCCGTAATTCACCACGCCGCCGATGGCGTTGGCGGCGATGAACTTGGCCCACTGGCGGTGCAGCGGCTCGTCCGCCGCGCCGCGGAAGGTGAAGGCGCGGTTCAGCGCCCAGGTCGCCGTCGCCGCGGCGAAGAAGGACGGAATGCGGGCGGCGAAGAACTCCAGCCCCAGCGCCAGCCCGCCATAGAGCACGGCGGTGTCCACCAGCAGCCCGATGACGCCGACCACGCCGAACTTGGCGAACTGCACCCCCAGCCGGCCGAGCCGGCTGTCCAGCAGAGCGGCGACCGGCCCGGTCACCGGCGGCCGTCCCCGCGGTCGCCGGCCAGCGGCGGGTGGTTGCCCGGCGCGCGCAGCGACAGGTAATGCATGCGCTTGGCCTCGCGGCGGCCATGGGTGACGGTGTCCAGGATCAGGCCGCAGGTCAGGCTGAGGAAGGCCATCAGCATCAGCCCGGTGGCGAGCACCGCGGTGGGGAAGCGGGGCACCAGACCGGTCTGGAAATAGGTGGCGATCACCGGCACGCCCAGAATCACCGACAGCAGGGCCAGCAGGCCGAACAGGGCGGAGAAGAAGGGCAGCGGCCGCTCCTCCTTCACCAGGATGATGATGGTGCGCAGGATGCGGATGCCGTCGCGGATGGTGTTCAGCTTGCTGTGCGACCCGGGCGGCCGGTCCTTGTAGGGGGTCTTCACCTCGGCGATCGGCATGCGCAGCTCCAGCGCATGGACGGTCAGCTCCGTTTCGGTTTCGAAACCGCTGGCCAGCGCGGGGAAGGACTTGACGAAGCGGCGGGAGAACACCCGGTATCCCGACAGCATGTCGCCGATGCGGCTGCCGAAGATGTTGGCGACCATGCCGGTCAGCACGAGGTTGCCGAAGCGGTGGCCGGGACGGTAGGCGGCGACGATCTCCGTCACCCGAGCGCCGTTGACCATGTCCAGCTGCTCTTCCCACAGGCGCTTGACCAGCTGCGGGGCGCTGGCGGCGTGATAGGTGTCGTCGCCGTCGACCAGCACATACACGTCCGCCTCGATGTCGGCGAACATGCGGCGCATGACGTTGCCCTTGCCCTGCAGCGGCTCGTGCCGGACCACCGCGCCCGCCGCGCGCGCGACCTCCACCGTCCGGTCCTTGGAATTGTTGTCGTAGACATAGACCGTCGCCTCCGGCAGGGCCGCGCGGAAGTCCTGCACCACCTTGCCGATCGCCGCCTCCTCGTTGTAGCAGGGGATCAGCACCGCGATGGTCGGCGCCGGGGCGGCGTCCGCATCGGACCGCGGCGCTCCCGCGGCGATGGGGCCGGCGGTGACGGCGGTGGAATCGGCGCGGTCGATGGTCGATACGGTCATGGCGCTGGCTTTTTGGCTCGAAAGGGCAGACGGGGCGGTTACGGGCGATAAACAGCACAAACCCGGCGATTATTCCACTGTCTCCGATTTCCCCGCACTTCTGTCCACGGCGCAGAGGTTCAGGGTCTCGCCCAGATTGTTGGGAATCGGCCGGCAGCGCTGCGGGTCCAGCCGCAGGCCGAGCAGGGCCGCGGCCTTCGCCGCTCCGGCCGTGTCGGGGATCGTGCTCAGCATCAGGAAGGGCCCGCGATGCGAGGCCACCTTGTCCTTCAGGATGGCCAGATGGCCGTTGCCGACCGAATCCGGCTGCAGGAAGTTGGACTGGATGCGCACGAAGGTGACGCGCGGCGGGAAGGACGGGATGACGTGCGAGATGGCCCAGTATCCCGCCATCAGCACCATGGTGTCGTCAGCATCCTCGATGGGCGGCACCTCCGCCGTAACCCACTTGTCCGCCCAAGCGACGCGCCCCCAGTCGGCGGGCTGCACCGTCAGCTGCACCAGCGCAAGCAGGGCCACCGCCAGTCCGACGCGCAGGCGCCGGGCCAGCGGCAGCAGGCCGACCGCCATCACCAAGGCCAGCGGCGCCAGCATCTCCAGCGGCACCAGATAGCGGTAGATGCAGAACATCGCCACCCACAGCGCGTAGGTGACGGTCAGCGCCGTCAGCAGGAATCGCGTCGCCGGCCTTTCGGTCAGCCAGTCGTTCCGCTTCCCCATCGACCGGCCGATCAGCGCGCCGGCGGCTCCCACCGGCACCAGGACGAACAGCGCCAGCACCCGCAGGTCGAAAAACGGCACCTCGCCCACCGTCAGGGGGAAAAGGTGAAGACGAAGGGGAACAACAGCCGCTGCCACGGGCCGGGCGGGAAGAAGCTGACATTGACGTAGTCGGAGATGGCGGCGAAGGGCGACTTGAAGACGTGGTTCATGTGCGGGAAGACGGGGTTCCCGTAATCGTGCCACAGGTGGGCCATCCACACGCCGCCACCCAGCGCCAGCCCGGCCAGCACGCCGATGCCGAAGAAGAAGGCCAGCCACAGCCGGCGCCAGGGCCGGGCGGGCAGGGCCAGGAAGCCCAGGCACAGCCCGACCGCATAGATGACCGTCGGGTTCTTCAGCCCCATCGCGGCCCCGGCCAGCAGTCCGGCCGCCGCCACGCGGGCGAAGCTCGGCAGCGGCCGGCCGTCAAGGATGCCGGGCAGGCTGCCGGCGACGACCGCCGCAGCGCCCAGCACGCCCAGGCTGACCACATTGTCCTGGAAGGTGGTGCCGATCAGCCCCAGCGTTCCGCCGCCCAGCCCGCCCATCACCGCCAGGACCATGGCGATCAGGGTTCGTTGCATGGCCGGACCGTTCCGCAGGCAGGACGATGCCAGCAGAAACAGCAGCGACAGGTTGACGCCCTGCAGCGTCCCCCACAGGAAGCCGGCCGCCCGCGCCGGTAGGTGCGTCGCCAGCCAGTAGAAGGGCACGTCCAGGAAGGGGCTGTAGAAGGTCGGCATCTGCGCCGGCAGCAGGTCGCGCCCGATCCGCCCGGTCAGCAGCGCATAGGCGTTGTACCAGTGGTAGTTCCGCAGGTCCCAGTTGGCATCCATGCCGAAGGCCAGCGTCAGCAGCCCGCAGGCGACCGGGGCCAGCAACAGGAAGGCGCGGCCGGTCAGGCGGGCGCGGCGGTCGTCGTGGAGGGTCGGCATCGGATCGGGGCGGCCTGGCTGTTGAGCGCTACTGTGGTAGGGGGCTGCCACGCCGTCCGCAAGGGGGACGCCGGTTCCGGCGCTGCGTTTCGGCACCCGCGGACGGGCCTGACCGGGACGATCCGCGGCCTTGCACGCAACAAAGATGCGCGGCGGTGCATTCGCGCATGCCTGTTCGCTCATTGCGTGCCGGGAAAAGGGCAAGCTTCCTCTGGCAATGGCTTGTTCGGTCTGCTATTCACCACGCTCTGCATGCGCACGCTTGCGCCTTCTTGCGCGACAGGATTTCTGGCGATGGAAAAGTTCACGGTTCTCACCGGCGTTGCGGCGCCGCTGCCGATGATCAACGTCGATACCGACATGATCATCCCGAAGCAGTTCCTGAAGACCATCAAGCGGACGGGGCTGGGCAAGCATCTGTTCGACGAGATGCGTTACACCCCGGACGGGCAGGAGATCCCGGACTTCGTCCTGAACAAGCCGGCCTACCGCAAGGCCAGCATCCTGGTGGCGGGCGACAATTTCGGCTGCGGCTCCTCGCGCGAGCATGCGCCGTGGGCGCTGGCCGATTTCGGCATCCGCTGCATCATCGCCCCCAGCTTCGCCGACATCTTCTACAACAACTGTTTCAAGAACGGCATCCTGCCGATCAAGTTGCCGAAGGAGCAGGTGGACCTGCTGCTCGACGACGCGTCGCGCGGGTCGAACGCCGTCATCACGGTCGACCTTGAGAAGCAGACCATCACCGGCCCGGACGGCGGCACCATCTCCTTCGAGCTGGACCCCTTCCGCAAGCACTGCCTGCTGAACGGCCTGGACGACATCGGCCTGACGCTGCAGCAGTCGGCCCATATCGACGGGTACGAGGGCAAGCAGCGCGCCGGCCAGCCGTGGATGTGGGGCTGACCGCCCCCGTCCTCCCCCGATCAACCATTTCTGTCTTCTTGACGTCTGACATTTGGGAGTGCGCCTGCCATGGCCGCCAATAAGAAGCTTCTGTTCCTCCCCGGCGACGGCATCGGTCCGGAGGTGATGCGCCAGGTCCGCCGGGTCATCGACTGGATGGACCGCAAGCGCAAGATCACCTTCGACGTGTCCGAAGGGCTGGTCGGCGGTGCCGCCATCGACGCCCACGGCGTTCCGCTGTCCGACGCCACGCTGGCCGAGGCGCTGGCGGTGGACGCGGTGATGCTGGGCGCCGTCGGCGGCCCGAAATGGGACAATCCCAGCGACTACACCAAGCGTCCGGAAGCCGGCCTGCTGACCCTGCGCAAGGAACTGGGCCTGTTCGCCAACCTGCGCCCGGCCGTCGTGTTCGACGCGCTGGTCGACGCCTCGACCCTGAAGGCCGACGTCATCCGCGGCCTGGACATCCTGATCGTCCGCGAGCTGACCGGCGGCGTCTATTTCGGTGAGCCGCGCGGCATCACCGACATCGGCAACGGCGAGCGCCGCGGCGTCAACACCCAGGTCTACACCACGTCGGAGATCCGCCGCGTCGCCCGCGTCGCGTTCGAGCTGGCCCGCAAGCGCGGCAACAAGCTCTGCTCGATGGAAAAGGCGAACGTCATGGAATCCGGCCTGCTGTGGCGCCAGGAAGTGACCAAGCTGCACGGGGAAGAGTTCCAGGACGTCGAGCTGAGCCACATGTACGCCGACAATGGCGCCATGCAGCTGCTGAAGAACCCGAAGCAGTTCGACGTGATCGTCACCGACAACCTGTTCGGCGACATCCTGTCGGACGAGGCGGCGATGATGACCGGCTCGCTCGGCATGCTGCCCTCGGCTTCGCTGGGCGCCCCGGATGCCGCCGGCAACCGCAAGGCCCTGTACGAGCCGGTGCACGGTTCCGCCCCGGACATCGCCGGCCGCGATCTGGCCAACCCCTGCGCGACCCTGCTGTCCTTCGCGATGTGCCTGCGCTACTCGTTCAACCTGGACGAGGACGCCAAGCTGATCGAGCGGGCCATCCAGAACGTGCTGGGCGGCGGCATGCGCACGGCCGACATCATGGCCCCGGGCATGGCGCGCTGCTCCACCACCGTCATGGGCGACTCGATCCTGCGCGAGCTGGACAAGCTCGCCTCCTGATCGGTCTTCCGGACTGCGTTCAAGAAAAAGCCCCCGTCCGCAAGGACGGGGGCTTTTTCGTCTGCACGGATCGCAGCGTTTCAATCGCCCCCGGCAGGGCGGTCGGCCGACCGTCCGCCATGGCTCGCCTGTCCGCCCTTGCGGCCGGCTTCCGCCGCCAGCGAGGGGTTCTTGGAGAAGCTGCGCGAGGAGGCGGGCACGCTGCGCCCACCCTTGCGCCCGGCTTCCGCGGCGAGTTCCGGGTTCTTCGAAAAGCTGCGCTTGTCGGCCGGCACGCTTTCGCCACCCTTGCTGGCAATTTGGCGTTGCCGATCAGGGTCCATCGACGCGAAGCCGCGGCCCGACGTACGATTGCTCTCTTTCGAGGCCATAACCAACCTCCGACTGTGCCTTGCTGATTCGACAACCGCACAGCTGGGGAGTTGGTTCCAAATAGCAGACAATTTCTGCAACCGGTACTGTCGGTATGGCCAGCGATTTGGGGAGTGGTTGCGCTGGGCGCCCCCTCCCTAACCCTCCCCCTTGCGCGGTAGGGATGGGAAGGGGGCAAAATCAGTCAGCTCCACTCACGCCATCCTCCCGATCGCCTCCGCCAACGCCACCAGCCGCCGGGCGTTTTCGACATGCAGGTTCTCCACCAGCTTGCCGTCGACCAGCACCACCCCCTTGCCGGCGGCTGCGGCCTCCGCATGGGCGGCGATGATGCGGTGGGCCTGGGCGATCTCGTCGGCATCGGGGGCGAAGGCGGCGTTGCAGGCGTCGATCGTCTTGGGATGTATCAGCGTCTTGCCATCGAAGCCCAGTTCGCGCCCCTGCCGGCAGGAGGCGGCGAAGCCCTCGTCGTCGTTCAGGTCCAGATGAACCCCGTCCAGCACCGCCAGCCCATAGGCGTGCGCCGCCAGCAGGCAGAGTCCCAGGCTGGTGATCATCGGCAGCCGCTGCGCCGTGTGGGCGGCATGCAGGTCCTTGGCGAGGTCCGACGTGCCGAGCACCAGCGCGCCGACGGTGGGGGAGGCGCCCGCGATCTCCTTCACGTTCAGGATGCCGAGCGGCGTCTCCATCATGCACCAGATGGTCTGGCTGGCCGGCGCTCCGGCGGCGCGCAGCACCGCTTCCGCCTGCCGCACCGCGTCGGCGCTCTCCACCTTCGGCAGCAGCACGGCATCGGCGCCGCTGGCCGCCGCCATGCGCAGGTCGTCATAGCCCCAGGGGGTGTTCAGCCCGTTGACGCGGACGATCAACTCCCGCCCGCCATAGCCGCCGGCGGCAAGCGCCTGGGCGATGGTGTCGCGCGCCGCGGCCTTGGCGTCGGGGGCGACCGCATCCTCCAGGTCGAGGATCAGCCCGTCGGCGGGCAGGCTGCGGCCCTTCTCCAGGGCGCGGGCGTTCGAGCCCGGCATGTAGAGCACGCTGCGGCGGGGGCGGACGGTCATGGTTCGATTCCAATGTGTAAGAGTCCCTTATTCTAGCGGAGACTCTCTTTGGTCTGTATACGGCATCTCCGCCAAGAACTTAGGGACCGGTATTGCCTGTACGGTTTGTGGTTCTGCCGAGGACATATCCCGAGATGCCGCCCAAGAGTGTTCCTAAGGCGTTTTCAGGGATCTTTCCAGCAATTCCCAGGATAAGAATGACTGTTGTCAGCAGGAAGACCGTTAAGAGCTGAATGATAACATCAGTGTTAAATACAGTCTTCTGAACATCGGCGCTGTAGCATCTGGGGGCAATCAGAAGAATTATGACAATAAGTCCGAGTCCTGGTGCTGCCCATGTGAGAAGTTGATCGCTTAGCGCAGTACTCTTTTGCAGAGCATTAATAAGTGAGATGCGTTTTGCGGAAAGAGACTTTAGGGATGACTCCATTTCTTTGATTTTTGTATCAACGGCAGAGATGGCGGCTGACACGATCTCAATCTTCTTCTTATAAAAGCTGTCAACTAACCCTTCCTTGATGATGGATTCGAGAGATATTAAGCAGGAGCTGTATCTACTATCCAGATTAATATCAGAATCTTGTTCAATTTTTGTTCCCCTTGAGCTGATTGCATAGGGCCGTATGAGAAAATCATTTGCTGCGCATTCATCGTAGTTCTTATTTGCTTTAACCGATTTCCTAATATTTATAATGTTTTCTTCAATTCTGTCCTTTTCCTTGTTTATTGCAAAATCGACAATCGTTGCCTGAGGAATTTGGTCGAATATCCCAAAATAGCGGAGTGAGCTTGATAAGGTGCTATTGATAATTCCAGAAACCTCCGAAGAAAAATAAGATTTCTCTTCTTCGCTAAGTTCTTTTGGGTTTTGAGAGGGCCTTTTTGATGATATCTCGTTTAGCCGCTTGTTAACGCTTTCTTTCTCTGCATCTATCCTCTTCAGTCTTTCTTTAAGATCTTCTGAAAACATCCTCCATTTATCGAGAGCACTATTCTGTCTCTGAATTTCATTTGTAACATCATTCAGTTCGGTCTGGATGAGTGCTGCGCTCGCTTTCGTCGGATCAACATCGGTTGACATAGCGGCGTTCGTGATGGCCGGCATCTGCGCCAGCGCTGGTGAAGCGAAGAGTCCGATCAGAACTATAGCATTAAGAAAGCGGGATCTCATCATCGTGATGCCTAGGGTGTCTTGATTGTCTAGTACGCGTATAGCGCGATTCTGTTCTTGTTACAATCCGGAATGACGATAAAACGACATTGCACCCGCTTGATTCAAGCAATTTTCGGCCAATAGAACTTCTTTGAAGAGCAATTGTTCCGCCATACGCATCCCCGAAGAAAGAGTATCCAAGTATGCAAGCCGAACAGACCTTTACGACCGGCGGACCGTCGCTTACGCTTGCCCGCATGAAAAGCGTCCTCACCATCCAATCGCACGTCGCCTATGGCTATGTCGGCAACCGGGCCGCGGTGTTTCCGCTGCAGCGGCTGGGGATCGACGCCACGGCGGTGAACACCGTCCAGTTCTCCAACCACACCGGCTACGGCGCCTGGACCGGGCAGGTCTTTACGGCGGAGCATATCGCCGACATCGTCGACGGCATCGCCGCCCGCGGCGTGCTGCCGGCGCAGGATGCGGTGCTGTCCGGCTATATGGGCGCGGTGGAGCTGGGGCAGGTGATCGTGGAGACCGCGGCGCGGGTGAAGGCGGCCAATCCCAAGGCGGTCTATTGCTGCGACCCGGTGATGGGCGACGTCGGCCGCGGCTTCTTCGTGCGACCCGGCCTGCCGGAGTTCATCCGCGACCATGCGGTCCCCGCCGCCGACCTGATGACGCCCAACCAGTTCGAGCTGGAGTACCTCACCGACCGCAAGGTGGCTTCGCTGGACGATGCGCTGGCCGCCACCGCGGCGCTACGCGCCCGCGGGCCGCGGCTGGTCCTGGTCACCAGCCTGACCCGCAGCGACGCCGATCCCGACAGCATCGAGATGCTGGTGGACGGTACCGACGGCGCCTGGCTGGTGGCGACGCCGCGCCTGACCTTCGATCCGCTGCCCAACGGGTCGGGCGACGCGGTGGCGGCGCTGTTCCTCGCCCATTATCTGACGGCCTTCGATCCCGCCGACGCGCTGGAGAAGGCGGCGGCAGCCATCTTCGCCATCTTCGAGACGACCAAGCGCCTGGGCACCCGCGAATTGCAGCTGATCGCCGCCCAGGACGATTTCGTCGACCCGCCCCGCCGCTTCGCCGCCACCCGCCTGCGCTGACGCCCTTCGGGTCTCTACCGCCGCCGGTCGCCCCGGCGGTCAGGCCGCTCCGACGGTGTGGCCGCTCAGCTTGGACGGATGGTCCGCGACGCGGGTGGCCGGCAGCCGGATCGTCATGGTGGTGCCGGCGCCGGGCGTGCTGTCGCAGGTCAGCGTGCCGCCATGCAGGTCGATGAAGTTCTTCGAGATCGACAGGCCCAGCCCGGTCCCCTCGTAGCGGCGGTTGGCCGCGTTGTCGGCCTGACGGAAGGGCTGGAACAGGTCGGCCATGAAATCGGGCGGGATGCCGATGCCGGTATCGGCCACCGACAGCCGGAACCCGCCATCGCCATTCCCCTCCTGGTCCAGTCCGGCGGTGATGGTCACGCTGCCGCCGGGGGGCGTGAACTTCACGGCGTTGGACAGCAGGTTCAGGACCACCTGCTTGAAGGCGCGCTGATCGACCCAGACCGTGGCGACCGCCCCCGTCACGAGGTTGTTCAGGGTCACGCCGCCGGACGCCGCGCGGTCGCGCACCATCATCAGGCAGTGCGCCACCGCCTCGTCCACCTCGACCGGCTCTTCGCACAGGTCGAACTGGCCCGATTCCAGCTTCGACATGTCCAGTACGGCATTGACGATGTCCAGCAGGTGTTTGCCGCTGTCGTGGATGTCGGCGATGCAGGATTTCTGCCGTTCGTTGACGGTGCCGAAGAACTCGCTGTCCAGCACCTCGGCGAAGCCGATGATGGCGTTCAGCGGGGTGCGCAGCTCGTGGCTCATGTTGGCCAGGAACTCGCTCTTGGCCCGGTTCGCCAGCTCGGCCTGGGTCTTGGAGGCGATCATCTCCGCCTCCTGCTGCTTGCGGCGGGTCATGTCGCGGATGACGCCGACGAAGATCCGCGGCTCCCCCGAACCAAGAGCCGAACCTGAGGCCGGGCGCTGGATGCCGGCGGCGGCCGGGTGGGGCGCCGGGGCGCAGGGGGCGGCGCCCAGACGCAGGTCGCTGACGGTGAAGCCGACCGGAAAGGCGCGGCCGTCGCGGCGCAGCGCGGTCAGGTCGCGGTCGTTGGCGCCGCCGCGGGCATCGGGGATCAGCGCCTCGATCGGCTGGCCGATCATCTCGCGCTCCGGCACGCCGAACATCACCTCGGCGGCAC
This sequence comes from Azospirillum sp. VT-I1, assembly GCF_055698305.1. Classification (NCBI taxonomy): domain Bacteria; kingdom Pseudomonadati; phylum Pseudomonadota; class Alphaproteobacteria; order Rhodospirillales; family Azospirillaceae; genus Azospirillum; species Azospirillum sp. VT-I1. The sequence continues at coordinate 2,705,945 of NZ_CP168800.1, forward strand.
GGTTGAAGGTGACGATGCGCCCGGCGGTGTCGAAGGTCACCACCGCGTCCAGCATGGAATCGAGGATGCCGCGGATCCGGCGGGAGGCGCGGGCGAGCCGGGCCTGATCCTCCTCCCGGCGGGCATGCTGGCGGACGACGAAGGCGGTCAGCAGGGCGATGGCGATGGTCATCACCGTGCCGATGGCGGTCCAGGCCGCGGTGTCGCGCTGCCAGTCGGCCAGGACCGCGCGCACCGGCATGGTTGCCACGATGACGAACGGATAGCCCTGAACCCGCCGCACGCTGACCAGGCTGTCGACCGCACCGCCGGAGGTGCCGGTCCCCGCCGTGGCGGCCAGCATCGGCGCGCCGTCGCGGATGGTCGCCTCGTCCCGGGCCGCCAGGGCGCGCTGCACCGCCGGCCAGTCGGCCAGCCGGGTCACGCCGATGCGGTCCTGCGGCCGTTCCAGCAGGACCGTGCCGTCCTCCAGCGCCAGGATCACGCTGCCCTTGCGGTCGATGCGCTGGGATTCCAGCGTCGCCGCCAGCCGCGTCGGGTCGACCAGCGCCACCAGCACCCCGCGGAAGCGTCCGTTCTCGTCAGCCCAGCGCCGGCTCAGCGGGATGACGCGGGTGCCGGGCCTCACCCGGCTGACGATAGGCCCGCCCACCAGCAGGCCGGGGCTGGCGCGGTCACGGGCATGGGTGAAATAGGTGCGGTCTGACAGCGGAAAGGGCGGCAGCGCCGCGTCGGCGGAATGATGCAGGGCAAAGCCGTCGGCGCCGACCACCACCAGATCGGCCAGTTCGCCGAAGGAATCGCGGCGCTGGCGCAGATGGTCGTGAATGGCGGCGCTGCCGCGCCGTCCGCCGTCCGGATGGGTGTCGAGTGCGAAGGCCAGATCGCGCAGCAGCTGGTCCACCGAAAAGGCGGTGCGCAGGGTCTGGGCTTCCAGCATGCGGGCAAGGTCGCGGGTGGCGCGTTCCCCGGCTTCCAGCGCTTCCCGCCGGCCCTGGAGGATGCCGTAGCCGATGAGGGCGTTCACCACCAGGATGAAGGCAAGGCCGGAGGCGGTCATCAGGAAGCGCACGGATGCCAGACGGCCACGCAGCGCCCGCGCCAGACCGGCGTTGGAACGGTTGGTCGGGAAAGCGGACCCGGGGGCGGGCATCGGTGCGGCGTTTTCCTGTCTGGCGGGCGGCTGGACTGCAGCTTGGCATTGATCGGACGAACACCCTAAAGAAAGTGTAACCGTACGGAAACATGGGCTTCCTCACTGCGCCCAGATGCCGCGCCGCCGCCTTGCCTTCCCGGTCTGTGCCGCGGGTGTCCATCGCGCCGCCGCGCACGCCACCCTGCCATTCCCGTGCCGGTCCCGTTCCAGGCCGGTCGGCGGTTGCCGGGAGCGGTTCCATCCGTTAGGTAAGGGGCATCTTGGCAGCCGGATCGCGCATATCCCCATGACCGACGGACCGCTTTCGCTCTACCGCGCCCGCCGCGGCAGCGGCACTCTTCGCCCCGATCCCGACCAGGAACTGGCGGCGGAGAAGTTCCAAAGCCTCTATCAGGCGCTGAAGGGCTACCAGCCGCAACCCGCCGGCGACGACAAGCCTGCGGGGGAGGGTGGTTGGAACGCTTCGGTCTTGGCCGCCGCCGCGCCGCCCCGCCGCCGCCCGACATCGCCTCCACCGCGCCGCAGGGGCTGTACATCTACGGCAGCGTCGGGCGCGGCAAGTCGATGCTGATGGACCTGTTCTATGAGACCGCGCCGGTCGACAAGAAGCGGCGCGTCCATTTCCACGAATTCATGCTGGAGATCCACCAGCGCATCCACGACCACCGCCAATCCGGCAAGGGGAAGGGCGACGGCCCGGACGAGGCGCTGCCCGAACTGGCCCGCGCGCTGGCCGACGAGGCGTGGCTGCTGTGCTTCGACGAGTTCCACGTCACCAACATCGTCGACGCGATGATCCTGGGCCGGCTGTTCACCAACCTGTTCGACCTGGGCGTGGTGGTGGTGGCGACCTCCAACTGGCCGCCGGACATGCTGTACAAGGACGGGCTCCAGCGCGAGTTGTTCCTGCCCTTCATCGCGCTGCTGAAGGAAAAGCTCGACATCCTGTCGCTGGACGGCCCGACCGACTACCGGCTGGACCGTTTGAAGGGCGTGCCGATCTATCACCACCCGCTGGGGGCGTCATCGGACGCCGCCCTTGCCAGGGCCTTCTCCGACCTGACCGGCGGTGCCGCGGGCGAGCCCTGCAGCCTGACGGTGCAGGGCCGCCGGGTGGAGATAGACCGTGCCGCCAAATGCGTGGCCTGGGTCGATTTCTGGAACCTGTGCGGCAAGCCGCTGGGTGCGGCCGACTATCTGGCGATCGCCACCCATTTCCACACGGTCCTGATCGACCGCGTGCCCACCATGAAAGACGAACTGCGCAACGAGGCCAAGCGCTTCATGACGCTGATCGATGCGCTGTACGAGCACAAGGTGAACGTCGTCATCGCGGCCGAGGGGCCGCCGGAGCGGCTTTATCCGGAAGGCACCCACGCCTTCGAGTTCGAACGCACGGTGAGCCGGTTGATGGAGATGCAGAGCGAGGATTACCTGCAAAGGCAGCATCTGACGTAAGCGTGGGTTCGCGCACTGTCTGGAAGCTGTAAGCCGCCTCCATCTGTCGCTTTTTGGGCCGCTTATCTCCGGGTAGGGTGCCGGTCTCGCGAAATCGGCCTATGGCGTGGATTATTTCGTATCGGCGCCCTGTTCGTGTCGATTGAAAGTAATCCACGGCGGGGCATTCACCATGATGTGGCGTTCCATTCTGCTCGGCTGCCTGCTGGCGGTCGGGATGGCCGGTTGCGGCCCACGTTTCCAGACGACGACGACCTATTTCTCGCCGGTCAGCGATGCCGGAAAGCTCTGTGTCGCCCAATGCAAGCAGGCGCAATCCATCTGCAATTCGGCGAGGGAGCTGGCTCTTCAGACCTGCCGGGCCGAGGGGCTGACCCGCGCCCATGCCGATTATCAAGCCTATCTCAAGTCACTGCCCAAGGATTTCAACAAGAAGAAGATGAAGACGCTCAGTGATTTCGAGCGGGGAATCAGCTGTTCCAGCGGTCTTTCCTGTGAAAGCGATTACGACGGCTGCTTCAAGTCCTGCGGTGGCCGGATCGAGCAGCAGACCTATTGCGTCAGCGACTGCAAGCTGATGAAGCCGCCGCAGCCGGACGGTGTCCCGGTCGGGCCGAGGACCACGCTCTGATCCCAGCGATCCCGTCGAGGACCGCTGAAATCGGAACGATGCTCAGCCTTTCGTCGCCGCCCGCCGCCGCAACTCCTCGAAGTCGCGGCCGGCGTGGTGGGAGGAGCGGGTCAGCGGGGTCGCCGACACCATCAGGAAGCCCCTGGCCCGCGCCACGGTGCCGTAGCGCTCGAACTCCTCCGGCGTGACGTGGCGGGCGACCGGATGGTGGTTGGGGGTCGGGCGGAGATACTGGCCGATTGTCAGGAAATCGACGCCTGCCGCCCGCAGGTCGTCCATCACCTGCAGCACTTCCGCCGGCTCTTCGCCCAAGCCCACCATGATGCCGGACTTGGTGAAGATCGACGGGTCGCGCTCCTTCACCCGTTCCAGCAGGCGCAGCGAGCCGTAATAGCGCGCCCCCGGCCGCACATCGGCATAAAGCCGCGGCACGGTTTCGAGATTGTGGTTGTAGACGTCGGGCCGGGCATCCACCACCGTCTCCACCGCGCCCGGCTTGTTGCGGAAATCGGGTGTCAGCACCTCCACCGTCGTGGTGGGGGAGGTGTCGCGGATGCGGGCGATGCAGCGGGCGAAATGCGCGGCGCCGCCGTCGGGCAGGTCGTCGCGGTCGACCGAGGTGATGACGACATGGGCGAGGCCAAGTTCGCCCACCGCTTCGGCCAGCCGGTCGGGCTCGTGGGGATCGAGCGCGTCCGGCCGGCCGGTGGCGACGTTGCAGAAGGCGCAGGCCCGCGTGCACACGCTGCCCAGGATCATCACCGTGGCGTGCCGCTTGGTCCAACACTCGCCGATGTTGGGGCAGGCGGCCTCCTCGCAGACCGTGTTCAGGCCGTGGCGGCGGACGAGCGACTGCGTGTCCTCGAACGCCGCACCGCCGGGGGCGCGGGCGCGGAGCCAGGCCGGCTTTTCCGCCCGATGCTCTGGGCGGGCGGGCTTCATGTGCATCGCGGGCAGGGCCATCAGTGGACAAGCTCCGGCTGTTCGGCGGCGGCAGGGGCGGCCTGCGGCTGCACGATGATCTTCACGTTGCGGTCCTTGTGGGCGACCAGCTCCTCGAAGCCGCCGCTGACGATGTCGTCCAGCGTAATGCGGCCGGTGATCAGCGGCTGCACGTCGATGCGGCCGTCGGCGATGAAGCGGATGACGTCGGCGAACTCGCCATTGTAGGCCAGAGAGCCGATGACCTGCTTTTCGGTGGCGACGATCTCGAAGAAGTTGAAGGAACTGGGCTCCTCGAAGATGCCGACCAGAACCGTCTTGCCGGCCTTGCGGATCACGTCGATGGCGAGCTTCGCCGTGTCGCGATGGCCGATGCATTCGAACGACACGTCGGCGCCGTATCCGCCGGTCAGCGCCTTGACCTCCGCCACCGCGTCGCACTCCTTGGGGTCGAGCACTACAGAGGCACCGACCTCCAGCGCCTTGGCCTTGCGGGCGGCGGACATCTCAAGGACGATGATCCGGCCGGCGCCGGCCGCCTTCGCGCACATGATGGTGCACAGCCCGATGGTGCCGGCACCGACCACCACCACGGTCTCGCCGACGATGCTGCCGGCCTTCTTCACCGCGTGCATGCCGACCGCCAGCGGCTCGATCAGGGCGCCGGCCTCGGTCGGGAAGCCATCGGGCAGCTTGTAGAGCAGTTCGGCCGGGACATTGACCAGACTGGCGAAGGCGCCGTTGTTCATCAGGCCGGTGAAGGCCAGCTTTTCGCAGATGTTGTACATGCCGTGCTTGCAGTAGTAGCACTCGCCGCAATGCTGGCAGGCGTCGGCCGCCACGCGGTCGCCGACAGTGAAGCCGGTGACGCCCTCGCCCAGCGTCGCGATCTCGCCGCTGAACTCGTGGCCCAGGATGCATTGGCCCTTCAGGCCGGTCAGCGGGTGGGGGGTGTCGACGGGGATGAAGACCGGGCCGGCGACATATTCATGCAGGTCGGACCCGCAGATGCCGCACCAATGCACCTTGATCTGCACCCATCCCGCGGGCGGGGCGCCCGGCAGCGGCACGTCCTCCACCCGGATGTCCTTGCGGCCATGCCATACGGCGGCCTTCATGCTGGTCGCCGGATCATTGGTCATCGCATTCATGGTGTTTTCCTCCGGAATTATCGTTGTCGGCGTTTGCGGTTGCTTAGGCGAACACCATTCCGCCATCGACCAGCAGAGACTGGCCGGTCATGAAGTCGCTGTCGGACGAGGCGAGGAAGCGGGCGACGCCGACCAGATCGTCGGGCCGCGACGGCCGGCCCAGCACGGCGCCGGCGGCGAACATGTCGAAGGCCTCGTTTTCCGACTTGGTGATGCCGGTGTCGCGGAATCCCTGGTCGATGATCTTCCACATCTCGGTCGCCACCACGCCGGGGCAGATGGCGTTGGCGGTGATGCCGTCCTTGCCGAAGCCGCGGGCGGCGGCCTGGGTCAGGGCCACCACGGCGAACTTGCTGGCGGAGTAATGGGCCAGCGGTTCGTAGCCCTGCTTGCCGGCGATGGAGGCGGTGTTGACGATCTTGCCGCCGCCACCCTGTTTCCTGAACGTCTTGATCGCTTCCTGCATGCCGATCAGCACGCCCATCGCGTTCACGTCGTTGATGGTGTGCCAGTCGTCCTCGGTGATGTCGAGGAAGGGCTTGGTCTGGGCGATGCCGGCATTGTTGAAGATCACGTCGAGCCGGCCATGGGTCTTCACCGTCTCGTCGATCATGCGGCGGACGGCGGTGCGGTCGCGCACGTCTACCGTGACGGCGATAGCGCTGCCGCCGGCGGCACGGATGGCGTCCGCCACCTGCCGGGCGTCGGCCTCGGTGCGGTCGGCGATGGTGAGATTGGCGCCGTCGGCGGCCAGCGCCTTGGCGATGGTGGCGCCGATGCCGCGGCCGGCGCCGGTGACGATGATGCTCTTGTCCTTGAGGTCAGGCATGAGCGGTCTCCTGCCGGCGCGCTGGCGGACAGCCTGCGCGCCGGTGGCGAGGGGTTCGGAATTGAAGAACGGGGAGGTGCCTCAGTTCGCCTTGGCGATGTGGTCCTTCAGCAGCGCGTTCACTTTGCCGGCCGCCTCCATCTGCACCATGTGGCCGGCACCGGGGATGACGGCGACCTGTGCCGTGTTTGCCAGCGCCTGGGCGTGATCGGCCGGGATGACGCGGTCCTCCTCGCCCCACACCACCAGCGTGGGCGTCCTGGCGTCCGCGATCCCGGATGCCAGCACGCTGGCCTGCCGGCCCTCGGCGAACAGCGAGGCCGACAGCGCCCGCAGCGCCTCGTCCACGCCGTCCAGCCGCTTGTACTTCAACAGGTCGTCGACCATCTGGCGGCTGACGAGGCCGCGGTCGGCGAACAGCGTCTCCAGGACGGGCTTCAGGTCGCGGCGGGAGGTCGCACCGACGAAGCCCTGGATGTAGCCGTGGTCGATCTGCTCGCCGAGACCGGCCGACGCGATCAGCGACAGCGACGCCACCCGACCCGGCGCGTCGAGCGCGGTGCGCATCGACACTGCCCCGCCCATGGAATGGCCGACGAAATGGGCGCGCTCCACCCCGACACTGTCGAGGAAGCCCAGCACCGCCTTCGACAGGCCGGACAGGCTGGGATCGGCCATCTGCTTGGTGGATTGCCCATGGCCGGGCAGGTCGAGCGCATAGACGGTGGCGTTTTCCGCCAACGCGTCGATGGTGAACAGCCAGTTGTCGAGGTCGCCGCCGAAGCCGTGGACAAGCAGGACGGTCGGACCGGTTTCGCCACGCTTGGCGTATCGGATGCTGCCGGCCGGTGTTTCGGCGGTGTGGTACTGCGGGCCGGAGTCCGCCTCGCCGTCGTCTTCGGCGGCCGGGACGGCGTATGCGCTGATGAAGGCGTCGATGTCGTCATCCGGCACGTCGGGCTCGGCCAGCACCGCGATCAGCGCCTTGACCGGATAGACGGTGCCGGGTTCACCCAGCACGCGGCGCAGGACGCCGGTTTCACCGGCTTCGACCACGTTGGTGATCTTGTCGGTCTCGACCTCCAACAGCTCATCGCCGATGGAGATGGTGGACCCCGGCCGCTTCAGCCAACCGGTGACCTTGCCCTCCGACATGGACAGGCCCCACTTCGGCATGACGATGGGCTTGATGCGCTCGTTCAACATGGAACTCGGTCTCCTGGGAATGCTCTTTTGATTGGGGCGTGGTGCGGCCCCGAAGTTCTTTGCCCCCACCCCGACCCTCCCCGCTGGGCGGGGAGGGGGATTGCCACTTGTTCGGGAGGGGGCGGAGTTCCCTCCCCGCCCAGCGGGGGAGGGTTAGGGTGGGGGCACTCAGGCCGGCCCCTGCCTCACGCCGCGATGCTGCGCGCCCCCTTGGGCGACAGCGTGCGCCGCACGGCGCCGGCGATGCTGTCGGCGCTGGGGACGTACAGATCCTCCAGCGACGGCGCGAAGGGCACCGGGGTGTGCGGCGCCGTCACCATCTGGATGCCCGCCTTCAGCGCCCCGAAGGCGTTCTGGCCGACGAAGGCCGCGATATCGGTGGCGAGGTTGCAGCGCGGGTGCGCCTCGTCCACCACAACCAGCCGACCGGTGCGCTCGACGCTCTCGATGATGGTGTCCCAGTCGATGGGCGACAGGGTGCGCAGGTCGATCACTTCGGCCTCGGTGCCGTCCTTGGCCAGAGCCGTGGCCGCCTCCATCGCGCGATGGACGGTCAGGCCGTAGCTGACGATGGTCACGTCGTCGCCGTCGCGCAGCACATTCGCCTCGCCGAAGGGGATGGCGTAGCTTTCCGCCGGAACCTCGCATTCCAGGCCGTAGAGGTTCTTGTGCTCGCAGAAGATCACGGGGTCGTTGTCGCGGATCGACTGGATCAGCAGGCCCTTGGCGTCATAGGCGTTGCTGGGGCAGACCACCTTCAGGCCGGGGATGTGGGTGAACAGCGGGGTGAGCATCTGCGAATGCTGGGCGGCGGCACGGAAGCCGGCGCCGACCATGCCGCGGATCACCACCGGCGTCTCGGCCTTGCCGCCGAACATGTAGCGGAACTTGGCGGCCTGGTTGAAGATCTGGTCGAAGCAGACGCCCATGAAGTCCAGGAACATCAGCTCCGCCACCGGCCGCAGCCCGCAGGCGGCGGCACCGATGGCGGCACCGATATAGGCGGATTCCGACAGCGGCGTGTCCATCAGCCGGTCGCCATGCTTGGCGTACAGCCCCTTGGTGACGCCCAGCACGCCGCCCCAGGCATCCTCCTCGCCCTGGGCGCCGGTGCCGCCGACGATGTCCTCGCCCATGACGATGACGGTGGGGTCGCGGCGCATCTCCAGATCCAGGGCCTCGTTGATCGCCTGCTTCATGCTGATCTTGCGGGACATGTGTTTCCTCCGCGTTTTGGCGTTTCTTGAATGGGCTCAGTAGGCGACGTAAACGTCGCGCAGCAGGTCTTCCGGCGCGGGCAGCGGGGCGGCCTTGGCGGCGCGCGTGGCGTCCTCGATCAGCGCGTTCACCTCGCGGTCTATGGCCTGCAACTCGTCGCGGGAAATCACCCCGGCCTCGATCACCCGTTCCGACAGGATGGTCAGGCAGTCGCGCGAGGCACGGATCGCCTCCAGCTCGCCCTTGGCGCGGTAGGTCTGGGCGTCGCCTTCGAAATGGCCGTAGAAGCGGACCATGTTGCATTCCAGCAGCGCCGGGCCGCCGCCGTCGCGGGCGCGGCGGATGATCTCGCCGGCCGCCTCGTACACCGCGAAGAAGTCGGTGCCGTCCACCGTGACGCCCGGCATGCCGAAGCCGGTGGCGCGGTCGACATAGCTGTCGCAGGACACCGCCCATTCCATCGCGGTCGATTCGGCGTAGCCGTTGTTCTCGACCACGAAGACCACCGGCAGGTTCCACACGGCGGCGAGGTTCAGGCTCTCCAGGAAGGTGCCCTGGTTGGACGCGCCGTCGCCGACGAAGGTGATGCCGACGCCGCGGTCGCCGCGCACCTTGGCCGCCAGCGCCGCGCCGCAGATCAGCGGCGCGCCGGCGCCGAGGATGCCGTTGGCGCCCATCATGCCCTTGGACAGATCGGCGATGTGCATCGACCCGCCCTTGCCCCGGCAGGCGCCGGTGCTGCGGCCGTAGATTTCCGCCATCATCGCATGGACGTCGACGCCCTTGGCGATGCAGTGGCCGTGGCCGCGGTGGGTGGAGGCGATGCGGTCGTTGTCGTTCAGGTGCATCATGATGCCGGTGGCGCAGGCCTCCTCGCCGGCATAGAGGTGGACGAAGCCGGGGATGTCGCCCTTGGCGAAATCGACGTGCAGCCGCTCCTCGAACTCGCGGATCGTCCGCATGGTGCGGTAGGCCTTCAGCAGCTCGTCCTTGCCGAGGGGGAAGGGATTCTGGGCCATGAGGTGTTTTCTCCCTGACTGGTGTTTGGTGGTTAGAAAGCGGCCGTGACGGGCACCGGGGTGCCGGTCAGCAACCGGTTCTGGCCGGCGTGCCGCATGACCGCGGCGACGTTGACCGTGCGGAAGGCGTCGTCCCGGAGCGTCAGGGACAGACGGTCGCGTTCGCTGAAGGACAGTTCGCGCTCCCCATCCAGCGCGATGGAGCCGGCGGTGACCTCCGGCACGAAGGCCACGTCGGCGGGCATGCGGCGCCAGTCGGTGATGCCGACCTCGGCCATCATCCCAGGCGCGATGGGGGCGTGGAGCGTGGTGGTTCCCTTGCGGCAGTCGCCCCGGTGATTGGCATCCGGTGACAGCCGCACCATCAGGCCGCCGCTCTCCTCGCGGCCGACGGGTTCCAGCAGGCCGGCGATGGCCGACATGCCGATCACCTCCGGGTCGGCGAAGGTGACGTAGAGTTCGCGGAAATTCTCGGTCCGCCACAGGGCGCGGGCGCCGATGTAGCGCTCCGTCACCAGGGCGACATCGACCAGCGCCATATCGGTGACGGCGCCGCCGTTCGCCCCGCGGTCGAGGAACACGTCGATGCGCTTGTTGGCGGCAAAGGCGATGTGCGGCGGCACCCGGCCGGTGACCGCCAGCCCGGTGGCGAGGCCGGTGATGGTCGGCTCGCGATGTTCGGGGAAGGCGTTGTTGGTGCCGGTGGAGATGCCGGCGATGGGAACGGACCCGCATTCCGCCGCCACCGCCCGGTGGGTGCCGTCGCCGCCCAGCACCACCAGGGCCGAGACACCGGCCCGCCGCATCTCCGCGGTGGCACGGTGGGTGTCGGCGACGGTGCCGGTGACAGGCATGGAAACCGGGTGAAGGGCAGGGTAGATGTCTTCGCCTCTTGCCCTGGCGCGCATCATGCCGCGTTCGACATGGGCGCGGATGCCGCCATTCTCCGGCATCATCAGCACGTCGCGGACGCCGCAGGCATGCAGCGCCGCCAGCACCCGCAGCAGGATGTTCGCCCGGTCGGCGATCTGCAGGCTGGTGGCGTTGGCGACGACCCGGCGGATATCGCGGGCGGAAACCGGATTGGCGACGATGCCGACGACCGGAGCCAAGATTGCACCTCCCCCTCGTTGATGCGCGCCGTTGATCGACGCGCGGTTCGAGGGGGTAAGAGCAACCACCGTGCCAGATGGTCAGTTCAGCGGATTTTCTTTATTTTCAACGGTTGGCGCCGGTGCAGCGGGGTGGGGCGCTGCAACAGGTGTTGCATGGACTGTTGCGCCGCCGGTGCAACAGGTGTGGCGGTTCAGGTGTGAGGGGAGAGCCAACCTGTGGCGTCCCGGCATTCCACCCCTGCGCATCGCCCGTCTTGCCAAGCATTCACCCGCCGCTTTAGCCTCGCTTGGTCATACGAATGAACCATCGACCGGGGAGGATAACACCCATGACCGTCATCGCCACCACCCAGCCGCGCGCGGCCCTGACCGAGGAGGCTCGGGCCGAGCTGACGGCTCTGCTGGGCGACCGGTTCACCACCTCCCTGCCGGTGCGCGAGCATCACGGCAAGGACGAGTCCTATCACACGCCCTTCCCACCGGACGGCGTCGCCTTTGCCAATTCGACCGAGGAAGTCAGCGCGATCGTGAAGATCTGCGCCAAGCACAAGCTGCCGATCATCCCGTTCGGCACCGGCACCTCGCTGGAGGGCGGCATCGCGGCGCTGGCCGGCGGCATCACCATCGACCTGTCGGGCATGCAGCAGATCCTGCGCGTCAGCCCGGAGGATCTCGACGTCACCGTCCAGGCCGGCGTGACCCGCAAGCAGTTGAACGAGCATCTGCGCGACACCGGCCTGTTCTTCCCCATCGATCCCGGCGCTAACGCCTCGCTGGGCGGCATGTCGGCGACGCGGGCCAGCGGCACCAATGCCGTGCGCTACGGCACCATGCGCGAGAATGTCCTGGGCCTGACCGTGGTGCTGGCCGACGGCCGCGTCATCAAGACCGGCGGGCGGGCGCGCAAGTCGGCTGCTGGCTATGACCTGACCCGGCTGTTCGTGGGATCCGAAGGCACGCTCGGCATCATTACCGAGGTGACGCTGAAGCTCTACGGCATCCCGGAAGCGATCTCGTCCGCCGTCTGCGCCTTCCCGACCATCAAGGGCGCCGTGGACACCGTGATCCAGACCATCCAGATCGGCGTCCCCGTCGCCCGCATCGAACTGCTGGACGAGGTGCAGATCGACGCCGTCAACAAATACTCCAAGCTCGACTATGCCGTCGCTCCCACCCTGTTCTTCGAGTTCCACGGCACCGAGGCCGGGGTGAAGGAGCAGGCGGAGATGGTCGCCGCCATCGCGGCCGAGCATGGCGGGATGGAGTTCGCCTGGGCCACCCGGCCGGAGGACCGGTCGAAGCTGTGGCAGGCCCGGCACGACGCCTATTACGCGGCCTTGGCCCTGCGTCCAGGATCCAAAGGCTGGCCGACCGACGTCTGCGTGCCGATCTCGCGCCTTGCCGACTGCATCCTGGAGACCAAGCAGGATCTGGCGGAATCCAACATGCTGGCCCCGATGGTCGGCCATGTCGGCGACGGCAACTTCCACCTCGTCTATGTCCTCGATCCCGAGAACCCGGCGGAACTGGCCGAGGCGCAGCGCCTTGCCGACAAGATGGTGACCCGTGCCCTGGAGATGGGCGGCACCTGCACCGGCGAGCACGGCATCGGCTATGGCAAGATGGCGTTCCTGGAACAGGAGACCGGCGAAGCGTTCAACGTCATGGGCGACCTGAAGCGGGCGTTCGATCCGGACAACCTGCTGAACCCGGGCAAGGTGGTGCGAGTGTAATCATAAGCAAGTCTTCGATTGCATATGCAATGGGCGCTAACTCTTAAGGATTGGTCTTTCCTTGTGAAGCTCTGATTATCGCTCCTACCATTGGGAATGCCGACTGTCGGCGCGGTGCGACTATCCCGTCGCGCCGCCCAATGTGGAGCCCGGCCATGAAATTTGCCGCCCTCGCTCTTTCCCTCGGTGTGCTGTCGTTTGCTGCGCTGCCGGCGGGTTCGCCCGCAATGGCGGACGACAACGCCAAATGGGTGGCCCAATGCATGAAGGATAACGCGGATGCCAAGGTGTCGGAGGCGGTCGTGAACAAGTACTGCGTCTGCATGAACGACAAGATGGACAGCAACGAAACCCGGACCATCACACAGTGGGAAAAGGCCAATCCCGAAGCCCGCAAGGCCTGCGAGAAGGCTGCCGGCTGGGAGTGATTCTTTCCCCTCCGACTGCCGAGGCTGTTCGGGCAGAAAAGCGGCCCGCTTCCGAGTTGAGGCGGGCCGCTTCTTTTACATTGGCAATCGATACGTCGAGATCGATGGCCCTTTGAAAGGAATGATTTCGTTTAAACGGTCAATCAAAGGCATTCCGCGACAGCGGCATAAGTATATCCGTTGTTGATTGGCCCTGTATATTTTTCCATTTTCAGCGAATGAATTTTGATTGCTGAATTGCAGGCCTGGACGAATATTCCTTCGATTTCTTGACGGGCTTTCGTTTCTTCCGGCGTGAACTGAATGATGCCTCTCATCCCAAACCCAGGCTTGTTGTTGGGAAGCATTGTTGGTATGGGCTTGTTTGACACCTGATCCACCGCACAAGCCGAGAGGGAAATCGCGGCGAGGATCATCAGGCTGATTGCGCGCATGGCGAGGTCCTAACAATTTAAAATAGGCATCAAAAGTCCACAGGGTATTGTGGACTGTCAAGTGCTGTGCATCCGCATTTCATTGCCCCTTACCGGAACCTCGGCCGCCGCCCCGCCTTCAGCGCCTGTACCGCCTGGTCCAGCGTCTGCAGGAACTGCGACTTGTCGCGCTGGCTCATCGGGGCGTTGCCGCCGCTGACCACGCCCATGTCGCGCAAATCCTGCATCAGCGCGCGGGTGGCGAGTGCGGAACCGACGCTGTCCGGGGTGAAGGGCCGACCGATCGGGCCGATCACCACCGCGTCGCGCTTCACGCAGCGGTCGGCCAGCGGGATGTCCGCCGTCACCACGATGTCGGTCGGACCGGCATGCTCGGCGATCCAGTTGTCGGCGGCGTCGAAGCCGTCGCTGACCACCACCAGCTCCGCCATGCACTCCGTCGGCAGGCGCAAGGGCGCGTTGGCGACCAGCCACACCTTGCAGCCGGTGCGGCCGGCGACCTTGTAGATCTCCGCCTTGACCGGGCAGGCGTCGGCATCGACGTAGATTTCGACCTTGGGGCTGACCAATCCTATTCCTCCCGATTTGGCCCGATCCCGGCCGGGCGGCTCAACAAGGTTTCATGAAAGCCCCTTATGCGCTAAAACCGGACCCTAGCGACAGGGTGCCGTGGAACCGCAAGGCAGGGGCGGCGCCAATTCTCACATCTTTTCGGAAGGTCGGAGCGGCGCATGGCGTCCTACCAGTATGTCTATGTCATGAAGGGCCTGACCAAGGTCTATCCTGGCGGCAAGAAGGTTCTCGACAACGTCTGGCTCTCGTTCCTGCCGGGTGTGAAGATCGGCGTGCTCGGCGTCAACGGCGCCGGTAAGTCGACCCTGATGAAGATCATGGCCGGCCTGGACAAGGATTTCTCCGGCGAGGCCTGGGCGGCCGAGGGCGCCAAGGTCGGCTACCTGCCGCAGGAGCCGCAGCTGGACCCGACCAAGAACGTCCAGGAAAACGTCATGGAGGCGCTGAAGGAGACGAAGGCGCTGCTCGACCGCTTCAACGAAGTGTCGAACCTGATGGCCGATCCGGACGCCGACTTCGACGCGCTGCTGGCCGAACAGGGCGAGCTGCAGGAGAAGATCGACGCGGCCGACGCCTGGGACATCGACCGCACGGTCGAGATCGCCATGGACGCCCTGCGCTGCCCGCCGGGCGACGCCGACGTGACCAAGCTGTCGGGCGGTGAGAAGCGCCGCATCGCGCTGTGCAAGCTGCTGCTCGAGAAGCCCGACCTGCTGCTGCTCGACGAGCCGACCAACCACCTCGACGCCGAATCGGTCGCCTGGCTGCAGAAGCACCTGGAGGACTACAAGGGCACCGTCGTGCTGGTCACCCACGACCGCTACTTCCTGGACAGCGTCACCGGCTGGATCCTCGAGCTCGACCGCGGCGCCGGCATTCCGTGGGAAGGCAACTACTCGTCCTGGCTGGAGCAGAAGCAGAAGCGCCTGGAGCAGGAAGGCCGCCAGGAAGAATCGCGCCAGAAGCAGCTGGCCACCGAACTGGAGTGGATCCGGCAAAGCCCGCGCGCCCGTCAGGCCAAGAGCAAGGCGCGCATCACCGCCTACGAAACCTTGCTGGCCGAAAGCGGCAAGGAGCAGGCCGGCGAGACGAAGATCGTCATCCCGGTTCCGCCGCGCCTGGGCAACGTCGTCATCGAGGCGGAGAACATCGCCAAGGGCTTCGGCGACCGCCTGCTGATCGACGGCCTGTCCTTCCGCCTGCCGCCGGGCGGCATCGTCGGCGTCATCGGCCCGAACGGCGCCGGCAAGACCACCCTGTTCCGCATGATCACCGGGCAGGAGGGGCCGGACGCCGGCACCTTCCGCGTCGGCGACACGGTGAAGCTCGGCTATGTCGACCAGAGCCGCGACAGCCTGGACGCCAAGAAGACGGTGTGGGAGGAGATCTCCGACGGGCTGGATCTGGTGGAGCTTGGCAAGAAGACCATGCCCAGCCGCGCCTATGTCTCCAGCTTCAACTTCCGCGGCCCCGACCAGCAGAAGAAGGTCGGCCAGCTGTCGGGCGGTGAGCGCAACCGCGTCCACCTCGCCAAGATGCTGAAGTCCGGCGCCAACGTCCTGCTGCTCGACGAACCGACCAACGACCTGGACGTCGACACCCTGCGTGCGCTGGAAGACGCGCTGCAGAGCTTCGCCGGCTGCGCCGTGGTCATCAGCCACGATCGCTGGTTCCTCGACCGCATCGCCACCCACATCCTGGCCTTCGAGGGCGACAGCCACGTCGAATGGTTCGAAGGCAACTTCCAGGATTACGAGGCCGACAAGAAGCGCCGCCTGGGCGCCGATGCCGACCAGCCGCACCGCATCAAGTACAAGCCGCTGGTGCGCAGCTGATCCTGTTGTCTGAATGAAAAAGGCCGCCCCCTCCGGATGGAAGGGGCGGCCTTTTTTCATGCCTGCAGTCCGTTCGACCGGTCAGCGGGTGACGTCGTCCGGCCGGTCGGAGCGGCGGTCGCGCAGGCTTTCGTCCCGCGTGTCCTCGATCTCCACTTCGGTGCGGCGGACGGTGTCGCGGACGCTCTGGGCACGTTCCTCGACATCCTTGCGGACCACCACGGTCTCGCGGACATGGGCGGTCTTGCTGACCACCGCCTCCTCGTCGGTCTCCGTCACCTCGATGGTGCGTTCGCGGAAGGCATCGGCCGGAACGTCGGCGCTGCCCTCCACCATGCCTCCGGGGCGGCGTTCGACGGTCACGGTCTCGTCGCGCAGGCGCACCTGCTCCTCCACCGGCGTCTCGACGACATAGCTGCGGACGCGGACGCCGCCGCGCTCGACCGTGCGCTTGCCGATGTTGACCTGCTCCTCGACGACCGGGATCTGCTCCTCCCGCTCCGAGGTGCCGGTGCGGGTGGTGCGGGTGCTCTCGGTGTTGACGTCGCGCATCGCGGCGGCGGCCCCGGTCAGGCCCGCGCCGCTGGTGCTGGTGCCCATCCCCGTCCCCGTCCCTGTCGTGTCGATGGCGGTCCGGCCGGGCGAATAGCGCAGGCGCTCCTCCTCCGCCGAGCTGTCGTCGTAATAGTCGGCCCCCTCGTCGAAGCCGGTCCAGCCGGACTCGCGATAGGCGGTGCCGCGTTCCTCGACATCCACGACGTTGCCGCGCTCCAGTACCTCCATGGCGCGGTCGACATCCTCTTCGTCCAGGCGGAGCTTCAGCAGCGACCCGCCGCGGCGCACGCCCTCGGCATAGACCTGCGCATCGTGGTTGGGAATGCCCCAGCCCGACAGGCGGGTGAGAATGCCGCCGGCAGTCGTACCGGTGGTCGCGCCCATCCCGGTGCCCATGCTGCTGCCGGGCACGGTGTTGGGCGACGCGACATAGCCGGTGGACAGGTCGGTGGGGGCCATGCCGCTGGCGGCCCCGACCGACGAATCGCCGGTGGTGGTGCCGAGCCCGCTGGTGCCGCTGCCGCCGCTCCAGCCGCCGCTCGTCAGGTCGGCATGGGAGAGGATTTCGACGGCGCTGGATTCGAAGCCGGCGGCCTGCAGGTCGCGCGACGCGGTCTCGGCCTCGGATCGGTGATCGTAGAGGGCGACGATGGTCTTGGTCATCGGCTTTACTCCTCGGACGTGAACTGATTGGTGGGTTCGGATGGTCCGGAAGGATGCGGGGTCGCGATCCGCTCCACCGCGGCCTCTTCGGAGCGCAGCGTGACGGGCTGTTCGACCTGGACGGTCCGCCGGGTCTTGCGGATGTGCAGCTCTTCGCGCAGCACCAGACGGCGCTCCACCACCAGAATTTCCTCGACCAGCGGGATCACGGTGACGTCGCCCTCCTGGCGGATGCCGGGATGGGCCTCGATCTCGCGGTCGATGGGGATGCGGGTGACGGTGGCCTCTTCCTGCTCCAGCGCTTCGCGGACCAGTTCCTCGCGTTCGGACACACGGGTGGTTACCCGGACACGGCTTCGCTCGACCCGCTGCTTGCCGACGGTCACCGACTCGTCGTGCAGGGGAATGACCGCGTCGCCGCTGCCCGGGGGCGGTTCAGTCTCGGCCGTCATGGCGGCTGGCGCCGCGGGTCAGCGGAACAGGAGGTAGAGGACGATCGCGACCACGATCAGGCCGATGATGATCCACATCCAGTTCATGCCCGAACTGCCGGCCGCGCCGTCGGAGCCGTCATAGACGCCAACTTTCCTGGGCTTCTGTTCGTCTGCCATGGGAGCCTCCTTTGGGGATCGACCGGCGGGTTCGAGCCCCCATCCGGCATGCTCCCTTCAAACAGGGGCTGTTCTGGATCGTTCCGCCCAATCGTTCCGGGCATTCAACGATCCTATCAAATCAAACGATCAAGGGCAGGAAGACCGGACCGGCACCTCAGCCGGCCATCTTCTGGTGTTCCAGGAAGGCGGTCTTCAGCAGCGCTTTCAGGTCGTCGCCATACTGGTGGAAGCGGACGGACAGCTGGCCGCGCTCCTCGTCGCGGTGCAGCACCACGAGGTTGGCGACGGCCGTCACCTCCTGCCGGTCGGCCAGCACGACGCGGGCCTGGAAGGTCTGGCCGCGCTGGTAGGGCTGGTTGACCGCCAGCAGGCACAGCCCGCCCACCGACCAGTTGCGGGCGGGGAAGCTGCCATGTTCTGTGTGGACCACCATGCCCGGACGCACGAAGCGCTTCTGGCGTCGCCGCTCCTCCGGCGGGGGAGGGGGAAGGGGCTGGAGGCGCTGGGCATGTCGATGCCCGAGCCGTCCGTCAGCGCGTTCTGGAAATTCGCCCCGCGGACCACCGCAGGGCCCATGGTGGAGGCGCGCAGGTCGGCGTCGGAGAAGTCGGCGCCCTCGAAATTGGCCGGCCAGTCGCGGCCGCCGGCCAGCGGCACCGGGCGGGCGTCCACCCCGTTCATCAGCGTGTGCGCCAGATAGGCGCGGCGCAGGGTGGCGCCGCGCAGCACGGCGTCGCGCAGGTCGGCCTCGTCCAGGTCGATGTAGGACAGCTCCGCCATTTCTAGGCTGGCCTTGGTCAGGCGGGCGCCGGGCAGGCGGCAGCGGCGCAGCCTGGCCGCCGCCAGCGTCCGCCCATGCAGGTCCGCCCCCGCCACCGACACGAGGTCGAGGTCGAGCCGCGCCCCGTCGGTGCCGCCGCTATCGACCCAGCGTTCGTGCCGCTCCACCAGCTCCAGGAACTCGGCCACCGGCATCGCGGTGTAGTTGGGCTGGACGATGGCATCGGGGGGTAGGGCGAAGGGGATGAAGGTGCGGGTCAGGGTGGCGTGGTCCATCACCGTGTTGCCGAACACCACCCCATCCAGATTGGCCCCGCAGAAATCGGTGCCCATCAGCACGGCCGAGGTCAGCTCCGCCCCCGTCAGGTCGGCGTCGTTCAGGTCGGCGCCGGTCAGGTCGCAGCCGCTGAAGTTGGCGCCGGCCAGGATGGACCGCTCCATCTTCGCTTCGGTCAGCCGGGTGGTGCCGGTGCCGCGCGCCGTCGGGCTGCCGTCCGCGCCGCCGCTGTCGACCAGCTCTCCGGCGCGGAAATCGGCGCCGCGCAGGTTGGCGTCGGTCAGCAGCGCGCGGTGCAGGTTGGCCCCGCGCAGGTCGGCGCCGGTCAGGATGGCGCCCGACAGGTTCACCGCCTCCATATCGGCGCCGAACAGGTCGGCCTGCGACAGGTCGGCCTTCACCATGCGGGTGTTGCTGAGATTGGCCCCGGCCAGCTTGGCCCCGGCCAGCGACACCCGCTCCAGGTTCAGCCGCGACAGGTCACGGAAGCTGAGGTCGGCGCGACGGCCGCTGGACGGCCGCTTGAGCCACGCCTGATGCGCCTGGATGATCGTCCGGAGTTCGTCGATCTCTTTGGGATCGCGTTCGGCCATGGCGTGGGAGTCCCGGATCCACCGTATGACGAAAGACAGGAGCGTCGGCGCAACGATAGCCCGTTCGGGCAGGCGCGTCACGAATTCTGAGCGGCGTGCCGCCGCCGCCGTGGTGAGGGCGGCGGCCGGACATGGAAAAGGCCGCCCTCCACGGGGGAGGACGGCCTTGGCCGGTTGGGTTGCTTCGCCGCCTTGCCGGTCAGCCGGCGCGGCCGACCTTCTGGCGTAGGGCCTGGATCAGGCCGTCGATGCGCCCGCCGTTCTGCTCGACGACGGAGGCGAATTCCTGCCGCTGGGTCACGCCCATGCTGACATTCTCCACCACCACGTCGATGATCTTGAAATCGGCACCCGACTTGCGGACGCGCCAGCTGACATTCACCGGCGGACCGTTGGGACGCACGATCTGCGTCGTCACCATGGTGTCCGCCTCACCGGCCGGGGAGGTGCCGGTGATCTTGAAGGTCTCGCCCGAATATTCGACGAAACGCTCGGCATAGGTGTTGACGATCAGCTGCTCGAACAGCTTCTGGTACTCGGCCCGCTGAGCCTCGCTGGCGCTGTTCCAGTAGCGGCCCAGCACCCAGCGGCCGATGTACGGCACGTCGAAGCCGGCGTACAGCAGCGTGCGGAAGCGCTGGATCGCCTGATCGCGCGACAGGCTCTTGTCCGAGAAGGTTGCGATGGCGTCGTTCCCCAGTTTCTGGATGAACGCGCTGGCTCCCTGGTCCGCGCCCTGCGCGGCGGCGGGGGAGATGAAGGTGTGCCCGGCCCAACCGCTCACCGCGAGCAGGGCAGCGCACGCGACTAACTTGCGGCGTGTCAGCATGGTAGGGCGAAAGGTGGCGGTTGCTGCGGCATTGTCAACGGTCATGTGGCCTTTTGGGGTCCTGTGACCTCGGGGATCCGAAATCCATAGGCGTCCGGCCGGCGGACCGGCCGGACGATCCGGGATCAGGGCTTCGGCGGGGTGGAGTAGTCCGGGAATTCTGGCGAGGCCGCCGCCTTGTTGTTGGCGATCGCCGCACGGCGCTGCTGCTGGTACAGGCTGCGCGCGGTGGCGTAGAAGTCCAGCGAGTTGCGGCGCAGGTCGTCGACCTCCTTCAGGATCTCCGACCGGCGGTCGACGGCGCCGACGACGGCGCGGCCGACCAGCATGCCCTTGTGGTCGGTGCCGTAGGCCCAGATGCGGACCGGGTCGCCGACGGTGTCGACGGCATAGCCGGCGGTGTCGCGCAGGTTCGACGGGCCCAGCAGCGGCAGCACGATGTACGGACCGTCGCCCACGCCCCACACCGCCAGCGTCTGGCCGAAATCCTCCGGCGCGTTCGGGATGCCGGCCTGGGTGGCGACGTCGGCGAGGCCGCCCACGCCCAGGATGGTGTTGGTCAGGAAGCGCCCGGTGGCGTTGGACGCCCCTTCCACATTGCCCTGCAGCAGGTTGTTGGCGATGTAGAGCGGCGACATCAGGTTGTCGATGAAGTTGTGGATCGCGTCGCGGACGGGATCGGGCACGACGCCCACATACACCTCGGCAGCCGGACGGATCACCAGGATGTCCGCCGCCTCGTTCGCGGCGAAGACGAAGCGGTTGGGGATTTCCAGCGGATCGTTGACCTGATAGGCGGCGTCCGTCGCGCCCGAGTCGCCCGGGTTGGTTGCGCAGGCCGTCGCCGTCAGGGCGAATGCCACCACGGTGGCCGTACGGAGGAGGGAGCGGGAAAGGCTGGCCAGCTTCATGTGCGACGGCTCTTTATCAGTGGGCTCGACTCGGTGCGGGTCGCCGCATGTCCTGTCCACAACCGAAGACTCCGGTGGCGGACGTCTTCAACCCTGGCAAGGTGGCTACGCGGTCGGGGGGAAGATTGGGCGAGATATCGCAGAATTTCCACCGTTTCCTGACCTAACACAGGCTTTGCGGTTTGACCAGCATGCGCAGTCGAGGCTTTTCCGGTGGCACGGCGATTGTGACGGCTTTGCCGCAGCACCGCCGGAGAGCTTGCGCGCCGCCGCTTTCGACCTTGGACCGCGCGGTTCGGCAGGGCGCCGGACGCCTCCGGGAACCGGCCCGCGGCCGGGGGACGCGAAAAGCGGTTTACGACGCATAAAGATATCTTTATATCTGTATTCGGGCTGGCGGGGCGTGGTGTCCCGTCCGGCCGCACCCCTCCCTGGCCCGAATCGGACGTGAGGCGATGGACGATCTGCTGGCGACGCTGAAGGCGGCGGCCGAGACCACGCGGTTGCGGCTGCTGGCGCTCTGCGCGCATGGCGAGCTGACGGTGACCGAACTGACCCAGATCCTGGGCCAGAGCCAGCCGCGCGTCTCGCGCCATCTGAAGCTTCTGTGCGACGCCGGGCTGCTCGACCGCTTCCGCGAGGGCACCTTCGCCTTCTACCGCCTCGCCGAGAAGGGCCAGTCGGCCGAACTGGCGCGCGTTCTGGTCGATGCCATTCCCGACGAGGATCCGACCCTGACGCTGGATCTGGAACGGCTGGACGCGATCAAGCGCTCCCGCTCGGAGACCGCCGCCGCCTATTTCCGTGAGAATGCCGCGCGCTGGCACGAGATCCGCTCCCTTCACGTTGCGGAAGGCGAGGTCGAGGCCGCTCTGCTGCGCCTGTTCCCGAAGGAGGGGGTGGAGGAGCTGCTGGATATCGGCACCGGCACCGGACGGATGCTGGAGGTGCTGGCCGGGCGCGTCCATCGCGCGATCGGGGTAGACCAGTCGCGCGAAATGCTGGCCGTCGCCCGCAACCGGCTGGAGGAGGCGGGGCTGCGCCACTGCCACGTCCGGCAGGCCGACATGTACCAGCTGCCGTTCCCCTCCGGCTCCTTCGACGCCGCGGTGATCCATCAGGTGCTGCACTTCACCGAATCGCCGGCCGGCGTGCTGGCCGAGGCGGCGCGGGTCCTGCGCCCCGGCGGGCTGCTGCTGATCGTCGATTTCGCTCCCCACCATCTGGAAGCCCTGCGCGAGGAGCATGCGCACCGCCGGCTTGGCTTCTCGGATGCCGAGGTCGCCGGCTGGTGCCGGCAGTCGGGGCTGGATTGCGGTCCGGTGGTGCATCTGCCGGGCGATCCGCTCACCGTTTCCATCTGGCCGGCCACCCGCCTCGCGGCCGGCATCCAAACCCAATCCCCGAAGCCCGCCCACTCGCTCAGCGGAGTTCCGTCATGACCGCGCCCACCTCTGCGCTGCCCTCCATCAGCTTCGAGTTCTTCCCGCCCAAGTCGGAGAAGATGGAGCAGAGCCTGTGGCAGTCGATCCGGCGGCTGGCTCCGCTGTCGCCCGGCTTCGTTTCGGTGACCTACGGCGCCGGCGGCTCGACCCGCGAGCGCACCCACGCCACCGTCTGCCGCATCCAGGCGGAGACCGGCATTCCGGCCGCCGCCCATTTCACCTGCGTCGGCGCCACCCGCGACGAGATCGACGCCATCGCCCGCACCTACTGGGATGCCGGCATCCGCCATCTGGTGGCGCTGCGCGGCGACCCGCCGGAGACCGCGGGCGGCGTGGGCGGCAAGTACGAACCGTTCCCCGGCGGCTACGCCTATGCCGCCGATCTGGTTGCGGGGATGAAGCGCATCGCCGACTTCGAGATCTCGGTCGCGGCCTATCCGGAATCCCATCCGGAGGCGCCGAGCGCCCAGTTCGACCTGGACAACCTGAAGCGCAAGGTCGATGCCGGCGCCACCCGCGCCATCACCCAGTTCTTCTTCGACAACGACGTCTATTACCGTTTCCTCGACCGCTGTGCGGCGGCCGGCATCCATGTGCCGATCGTGCCCGGCATCCTGCCGATCACCAATTTCGCCCGCGCGGTGGAGTTCGCCGGCAAGTGCGGCGCGTCGATGCCGGCGAAGCTGGCCGAGACCTTCGAGGGCCTGGACGACGACCCGGAGACCCGCCATCTCGTCGCCGCGACCGTTGCGGCGGAGCAGTGCCAGGAGCTGCAGGCGCAGGGGGTGCACGATTTCCACTTCTACACGCTGAACCGGTCGGACCTGACCATCGCCATCTGCCGCATGCTGGGCGTGAAGGCCAAGGCGGCACCGGTGGCGGGGTAGGGCGCGGCTGTCACGGTTTCGTGTTAGAATCGCCGCACATCCGCGGAAGAGGGGCGTTGCGCCATGGACAGCCGGATCGGATACGACACGGACTTCTACGCCTGGACCGAGGAGCAGGCGCGACTGCTGCGTGAGGCGTCGCGCGAGCGCATCAACACGCCCATCGACTGGGAGAATGTCGCGGAGGAGATCGAGAGCATGGGCCGGTCGGAATTGCGCGCGGTCGAAAGCGCGCTGGTCCGTGTGATCGAACATCTGCTGAAATTGGAATATTCTCCGGCTGCTGACCCACGCGGCAATTGGCGCCGTACCGTTCGCGAGCAGCGCGACCAAGCAATCGACGGACTGGAGGACAGCCCCAGCCTGCGCGGCAAGATCGACCTCGCCAAGTCATACAGGCGTGGCCGCGACTATGCGACGGAGGGGCTGGAGCAGGACAGGTTGCCCACCGACCAGCTTCCGCCCGATTGCCCCTATTCACTGGAACAGCTTCTCGACGAGGACTGGTGGCCCACCAGCCGCCACGGCCTCACCTGAATCCGCTTCTGCCCCGAACCCGCCAAATAACGGACAAGACGCATTCCCATGCCCCACATCCTCGATACCCTGCGTGACCGTGTTCTGCTTTGCGACGGCGGGTTCGGCAGCCGCATCCAGGCGCTCGACCTCGACGTCGAGAAGGATTACTGGGGGCACGAGAACTGCACCGACATCCTGCCGCTCTCCCGTCCGGACATCGTCCGCGACATCCACCGCGGCTATTTCGAGGCCGGTGCCGACATGGTGGAGACCGACACCTTCGGCGCCTCGCCGGTGACGCTGGGCGAGTTCGGCATCTCCGAAAAAGCCTTCGAGATCAACCAGCGCGCGGTCGAACTGGCGCGCGAGGCGGCGGAAAGCTTCAAGGACGGGCAGCCGCGCTTCGTCATCGGCTCCATCGGGCCGGGCACCAAGCTGCCCAGCCTGGGGCACATCGCCTATCAGCCGGCGGAGGACAGCTTCTATGTCCAGGCCGCCGGCCTGATCGCCGGCGGAGCCGACGCCATCCTGGTCGAGACCTGCCAGGACCCGCTGCAGATCAAGGCCGCCGTCAACGGCATCAAGCGCGCCCGGCTCGAGGCCAACAGCGACACCCCCGTCTTCGTCCAGGTGACGGTGGAGACCACCGGCACGCTGCTGGTCGGCACCGACATCGCCGCGGCTGCCACCGTCATCCAGGCGCTGGACGTGCCGCTGATGGGCCTGAACTGCGCCACCGGCCCGCTGGAGATGAGCGAGCATGTGCGCTGGCTGTCGCAGAACTGGCCGGGCATGATCTCGGTCCAGCCCAATGCCGGCCTGCCGGAACTGGTGGACGGCAAGACGCACTACCCGCTGCTGGCCAACGACTTCGCCCATTGGCTGGAGCGCTTCGTTTCGGAGGATGGGGTGAACCTCGTCGGCGGCTGCTGCGGCACCAACGTTCCGCACATCGCGGCGGCGAACCAGATGCTGCGCAAGCTGGCCCCGGCCGGCTCGCACCGCCCGGCACCGAAGGGTCGCACCGTCCATTGGGTTCCGGCGGTGGCCTCGCTCTACAGCCAGGTCACGCTGCGCCAGGAGAACGCCTTCTTCGCCATCGGCGAGCGTTGCAACGCCAACGGCTCCAAGAAGTGGCGCGAGCTGCAGGAGCGCCAGGACTGGGACGGCTGCGTCGAGATGGCGCGCGAGCAGGTCAAGGAGGGCAGCCACTCGCTGGACGTCTGCACCGCCTTTGTCGGCCGCGACGAGGTGGCGGAAATGAATGCGGTCATCTCCCGCTTCGCCGGGTCGGTGACGGCGCCGCTGGTGATCGACTCCACCGAATATGCCGTGCTGGAAAACGCGCTGGCGCTCTATGGCGGCAAGGCGATCCTCAACTCCATCAATTTCGAGGATGGCGAGGAGCCGGCGCGCAAGCGTCTGGCGCTGGCCAAGAAGTTCGGCGCCGCCGTCATCGCGCTGACCATCGATGAAGAGGGCATGGCGAAGACGCCGGACCGCAAGCTGGCCATCGCCAAGCGGCTCTACGACCTTGCGGTGAACGAGTACAGCCTCGCCCCGTCCGACCTGCTGTTCGACCCGTTGACCTTCACCATCGCCACCGGCAACGAGGACGACCGCAAGCTCGCGATCTGGACGCTGGAGGGCATCGAGGCCATCGCCCGCGAGATGCCCGGCTGCCAGATCATCCTGGGCCTGTCCAACGTCTCCTTCGGCCTGAACGCCGCGGCGCGCCATGTGCTGAACTCGGTCTTCCTCGACCATGCGGTGAAGAAGGGGATGACGGGCGCCATCGTCCACGTCTCCAAGATCCTGCCGCTGCACCAGATCCCGGAGAAGGAGGTCAAGACCGCCGAGGATCTGATCTTCGACCGCCGCGCGGACGGCTATGACCCGCTCCAGGCTTTCATCGCCCTGTTCGAAGGCCGCAAGGCTGCCGACGCCAAGAAGAAGGCCCGCGCCGAGACGGTCGAGGAGCGCTTGAAGGAGCGCATCGTCGACGGCGACCGCACCGGCCTTGAGGACGATCTGGCCGAGGCGATGAAGACCCACCCGCCGCTGGAGATCATCAACACCTATCTGCTCGACGGCATGAAGGTGGTGGGCGAGCTGTTCGGTGCCGGCAAGATGCAGCTTCCCTTCGTTCTGCAGTCGGCCGAGACGATGAAGGCCGCCGTGGCGTGGCTGGAGCCGCACATGGAGAAGATCGAGGGCCAGCAGAAGGGCACGCTGGTGCTCGCCACCGTAAAGGGCGACGTCCACGACATCGGCAAGAACCTCGTCGACATCATCCTGACCAACAACGGCTACAAGGTCGTCAATCTCGGCATCAAGCAGCCGGTGACCTCCATCATCCAGGCCGCCAAGGAGCACAAGGCCGACGCCGTCGGCATGTCCGGCCTGCTGGTGAAGTCCACCGTGGTGATGCGCGAGAACCTGGAGGAGATGACCCGCGAAGGGCTGGAGGTTCCGGTCCTGCTCGGCGGCGCCGCGCTGACCCGCGCCTATGTGGAGGGCGACTGCGTGGCCTCCTACGGCTCCGGCCGCGTGGCTTACGCCGGTGACGCCTTCGACGGGCTGACCCTGATGGACAAGGTGGTGGAGGGCAGCTTCGACCAGCAGCTTGCCATCCAGCAGGCCAAGCGCGCCGGCAAGGCGACCAACCGCCGCCGCGTGCTGGGGCAGGCGACCAGCGCCGCCACCGGCCCGGTGGACAAGGACGCCGTCCGGGCCCGCCGCCACCGGCTGGCCGAAGGCGTGCCGGTGCCGACCCCGCCCTTCTGGGGGCCGAAGCTGATCGACCATGTGCCGCTGAAGACGCTGGTCACTTACCTGAACGAGCGCATGCTCTACCAGCTGCAATGGGGCTACCGGAAGGACGGCAAGTCCTTCGAGGAGTTCAAGGAGTGGTCGAAGAAGGAGCTGCGGCCGGTGCTCGACCGCATTCTCCAGATCGCGGCGAAGGAGGAAATCCTGCGCCCGACCGCAGTCTACGGCTATTGGAAGGCGGCGGCCGACGGCAACGACGTCATCCTGTTCGAGGAGGACGGCACCACCGAGGCCGCCCGCTTCACCATGCCGCGTCAGGCCAAGGAGGATGGCGAGTGCATTGCCGACTTCCTGCGCGACGTGACCGATCCGGAACGTGACGTGATCGGCCTGCAGGTGGTCACCATGGGCCAGCATTGCGCCGAGGTGGCGCGGGAATGGTTCGCCGAGAACCGCTACCAGGATTATCTCTACCTGCACGGCCTGTCGGTGGAGATGACGGAGGCGATGGCGGAATATGTCCACGCCCGCATCCGTGCGGAGCTGGGCTACGGCTCCGAGGACAGCCGCGACAAGGAGAAGCTGCTGCAGCAGGCCTATCGCGGCAGCCGCTACAGCTTCGGCTATCCGGCCTGCCCGAACCTGAAGGATCAGGAACAGCTTCTGAAGCTGCTGGACGCCGGACGGATCGGCATCGAGATGTCCGACGAGGACCAGCTGCATCCGGAGCAGAGCACCTCGGCAATCGTCCTGCACCACCCGCGGGCCAAGTACTTCTCGGTCTGATGCCCGCGCTTCGACGTTGATCCTCCGCCGCCCGTTCCGTGTTAGAATGTGCGGCGGAGGATTTCCATGGGCATGGTCGACGCACGGAACGACGAGAAGCTGCAACTCCTGCTGGACCGGATCGTCCCGGCCATGGAGCCGGAAGCCGTTTACCTGTTCGGCAGCCGGGCGCGCGGCGACTTCCATGAGGACAGCGACTACGACCTGCTGGTAATCGTCCCGGACGATGCGCCGAAGGAACGGCGGTCCATGGCCACCGCCTTCGATGCCAGTCGGCAGTCCCGGGTTCCGGCCGACATCATTCCCTGCTCCCGCGCCGGCTTTGAACGTTACAAGAATTCGGTGGGGACACTCTGTTACGAGGCCAACCACTTCGGGGTGCAGGTCTATGGCCGATAGAGTGGTCGCAGCCTGGCTGGCGGTGGTGGACGAGGATATTCGCGCGATCCGCGCCTGCCTCGTCGGTTCGGCGGTCAAATCGGCGGCCTACCATTGCCAGCAGGCGGCGGAGAAACTGGTTAAGGCGTTTCTGGTCTCGCTCGGTCGCCATCCACCCAAGCAGCACAATATCGTCGCATTGCTGGACGACGTACCGCCGGACCACCCGTTGCGTGCGACCTTGCTGCCCTTGGAGCGCTTCACCATCTTCGTCGCGGCCTTCCGCTATCCGAGCATGGACATCTTCGACAGCCCGCCGGACGAACCGGATCCAGACGATGTGTCCCGCTGGTTGGCCGAAATCGAGCAGGCTCGCAAAACGGTTTCCGCTTACCTGGAGGCGAAGGCTTAGACGATGGCCGGAATAGACGCACGGAACGACGAGAAGCTGCGGCTCCTACTGGACCGGATCGTTCCGGCCCTGGAGCCGGAGGCCGTCTACCTGTTCGGCAGCCGGGCACGCGGCGACTTCGACGAGGACAGCGACTACGACCTGCTGGTGATCGTGCCGGACGACGCGCCGAAGGAGCGGCGGTCGATCCGCTATGCCTATGCGTCCAAGATCGGCGCCGGCATCCCTGCCGACATCATCCCCTGTACGCGCGCCAATTACGAAGCGTCCAAGGACGTCATCGGTACGCTGAGTTACATGGTCAAACATGAAGGGCTGCGGGTCTATGGGGCTTAGGGGCGGACCGGATCCCGGCCATTTCCAATCTTATCCTCACGTCCACCACCGGATCCCCCTCATGACCCCCACCACCCCCTCGACCTCCACCGCGAGACCGTCCGGCCGGAGTGGATCGACTACAACGGCCACATGAACGTCGCCTATTACCTGCTGGCCTTCGACCATGCGACGGACGCCGTGCTGGACCGGTTCGGGATCGGCAAGGCCTATGTCGCGGCAGAGAACCGGTCGGTCTTCGTCGTCGACGCCCACCTGACCTATGCCCGCGAGGTGACGGAGGGGACGCCGCTCCGCTTCGACTCGCTGGTCCTGGGCGCGGACGCCAAGCGTCTGCATCTGTTCCACGAGATGCGGCACGCGGATGAGGGGTGGCTGGCGGCGACGGCGGAGTTCATGCTGCTGCACGTCGATCTCGGCACCCGCAAGACATGTCCCTTCCCGCCCGCGGTCGCGGCGGCCCTGGCCGGACAGGCGGCGGCCCATGCGGCAGGGCCATGGCCCCCGAAGGCAGGGCGGGCGGTGGCGCGGCTGAATCCTGTCCAATCCCACAGGGGCCGAGGTTGAGTTCGCAGGCGATGCCCCCATCTATCGAGGAATGAAGAACGCACTCGTCAGTCGACTCCGTTCCGCCTTTCTTCTGGCCGCCGCCGCGGTCATCACCGTCCTTTCGGCCGAGCCGGCGCTGGCCGACTGCACCGAGGCGCCGCAGCCGAAGGTCAACTGGCGGCGCTGCTCGCAGGATGGGCAGTCTCTGACCGGCGTTGATCTCAGCGGCGCCATGCTGCGCGACGCGACATTTCAGCGCGCCACGCTGGCGCAGGCGAAACTGACCGATGCCGACGGCTATCGCTCGCGATTCGTCAGTACCTCCGCGCCGGGCGCGGTCTTCGACAGGGCGCGGCTGATCGAGGCGGACTTCACCCGTGCCGACCTGACCGGCGCCAGTTTCCGCGAGGCCGACCTGCGCAACGCCAAGATGGTAGGCGCCTCGCTGGCGCGGGCCGATTTCACCGGAGCGAGGCTGAGCGGCACCGACCTGCGCAACGCCGACCTGTCGGGCGCCCGCTGGACCGACGGCAAGCATATCTGTGCGGAAAGCTCGATCGGACAGTGCAACTAAAACGGTTGCAGCAACTCGCCGCATCGCCAAAAACCTTCTTGCCGTAAGGGCTTGGGCCGCGTACCGTTCGAAACCGAATGATTTTTGACGGACGGCGGTCGTGGCGATCACGGAGGATTTCGAGCGTTCCAGCGGCCTCGCCGCACAGGCCATGGAGCGGATGCTGTCCGACCGCCTGCCGCCCACCCCGGAAAACTTCACGCTCTGGTACGTCTATTTCAGCGGCCGCAATCCGGACCTGACCCGCGCCATCGATCTGGCCCGTCGCGACGGGCTGACCGCCTCGCAGACGCTGTGCGACGAGCTGTACAAGCGCTTCTTCACGCTGGATGCGGAAGCGCAGGCGATCCGCGAGACCTCCGACAAGGCGCGCTACGCGCTCGGCCGCATCCTGGAGCAGCTGGGCAATGTCGGGTCGGAGACGGAGCGTTACGGCAACGCCCTGTCCGGCTTCCGCGACGAGCTGGACCAGCCGCTCAGCCTGCCGGAACTGCGCGCGATGATCGCCGCCATCGCCGCGGAAACCAAGGAGATCGTCGACCGCCAGACCGCGCTGCAGCTCCAGCTACAGGAATCGAGCCAGCAGCTGGCGGAGATGCGGGTCAGCCTGGACAGCGCGAGGCGCGAGGCGCTGACCGACGGGTTGACCGGCATCGGCAACCGCAAGGCCTTCGACCTGATGCTGCAGGAGGCGATGGACGCCTCGGTGCGCGACGAGCAGCCCTTGTCGCTTCTCATGGTCGACATCGACCATTTCAAGGCGTTCAACGACACCCACGGCCATCTGGTCGGCGACCATGTGCTGAAGCTGGTCGCCCGCATGCTGACAGAATGCATCAAGGGCCGCGACACCGCCGCCCGCTATGGCGGGGAGGAGTTCGCGATCATCCTGCCGCGCACCAGCCTGGAAAACGCCACCAAGCTGGCCGAGCAGGTGCGGACCTTCGTCGGCGCCCGGCAGATCGTGAACAAGGCGCGAAACGCCAATTACGGCACCGTCGCCCTGTCGGTCGGCGTCGCCCAGTTCCGCCCCGGCGAACCGGCGATGGCATTGGTCCGCCGTGCCGATCAGGCGCTCTACGCCGCCAAGCGCGGCGGGCGCAACCGGGTGACGGCCGAGGCGGGCTGACCGGCGCCGCCCTTATCCGGCAAGCGCCTTCCGCACCGCCTCGGCTCCGCGCAGCAGTTCCGCCACCAGTTCCCCCGCCGGCCGGCGTTGCGCCAGCCGCACTCCCTGGCCGGCCCACAAGGACAGGAACTCCGCCCGGCCGGCCTTGCCGGCGGCGGTGCGCAGCGGCCGGGTCAGCGCATTCTGCAGCGGGAAGGGCAGCACCGCGCCGGGCGCCTGCGGGTCCTCCACCGCCTCCATGAAGCGGTTGACGATGCCGCGCGCCGGCCGGCCGGAAAAGGCGCGGGTCAGCCGGGTCTGGTCCTCGCGTGCCGACAGGATGGCGGCCTTGTGCGCCTCCGGGATGCCGGCCTCGTCGCAGGTCAGGAACACGGTGCCCATCTGCACCGCCGTGGCCCCCAGCGCCAGCGCCGCGGCGATGCCGCGCCCGTCCATGATGCCGCCCGACGCGATCACCGGCACGCCCACAGCATCGGCCACCTGCGGCACCAGCGCCATCGTGCCGACCAGATTTGCAGCCGGATCGCCGATGAAGCTGCCGCGATGCCCGCCGGCCTCGCTGCCCTGGGCGATCACCGCATCGACGCCGGCCTGTTCCAGCGCCACCGCCTCCGCCACCGTCGTGGCGGTGCCCAGCACCCGCAGGCCGCGCGCCTTCGCCGCCGCCACGCTGTCTGCCGGCGGCAGCCCGAAGGTGACGCTGTAATACTCCGCCCCGCTGTCCAGCAGCGCCGCGAACTGCCGATCGAACCCGTCGCCGGAATAGGCGGGCGCCTCCGGTTCCGGCAGGCCGAGTTCGGCGTGGAAGGGCGCCACGCGGGCCAGAGCCTCGGCAAGGACGGGCGAGGCGGCGGGGGCCGGCGTCGGCGCGAACAGGTTGATGCCGAAGGGCAGGGCGGTGCGGCCGCGGATGTCGCGCGCCCGCTCGGCGATCTGCGCGTCGGTCAGGTAGGCCGCCCCGACGAAGCCCAGCCCGCCGGCCTCGTTGACCGCGGCGACCAGCGCCGCCGTATCGCCGCCGCCCGCCATCGGCGCCTGGATCACCGGCGAGCGCAGCCCCAGCCGATCCAGGGAGTCCATGTGTGAGGGCATGTCCGCCTCCGTCGCTTCGACAAGTGAGGCGATGCTACGCCCGGCCGGCGTTCACGACCAATGACTTGTTCTGAAGGCGGCGTTCACTTCGGGTGAAGGCAAGATGCGGACGGCCGCAAGCCCCTGCCGGCCGATCAGCCATGTCTTCCGCTCATCCATTATAGGAACAAACCATTTCCGTTCATGACGGGTGGCCGTTACTTCTGGATCAACCGTTCCCGCCGGCGACAGGCCGGCGCATCGCCCGAGGACCGCCATGCCGCAAGCCGAAGCCACGCCCGCCGACGGCGGTCTCGCCGCCACCTCCGCTGGCCGGCACGAGGTCGGGAATGTCGCGCGGCTGGTCATTGCGCAGGCGCTTGCCGGGGCGAATGCGGTGGTCGTCTATGCGACCGGGGCCATCGTCGGCAACACTCTGGCGCCCAGCGCCGCGCTGGCGACGTTGCCGATCTCCATCTTCGTGGTGGGGATGGCGGTCTGCACCCTGCCGGCCGGGACCATCGCCCGGCTTTATGGCCGGCGCGCCGCCTTCCTCGCCGGCACCGGATGCGGCGTTCTCGTCGGGCTGCTGTCCTGCCTCGCGATCCTGCTGGGCTCCTTCTGGCTATTCTGCGCGGCGATGGTCTTCGGCGGGGCTTATGCCGCGGTCGTGCTCTCCTTCCGCTTCGCCGCCGCCGACTGCAGCTCTCCCGAGCGGCGCCCGCGGGCGATGTCCGCCGTCATGGCCGGCGGCGTGGTGGCCGGAATCGTCGGGCCGCAACTGGTCACCCACACGATGTACCTGTGGCTGCCGCATCTGTTCGCCGCCACCTATCTGGCCCAGGCCGCCGTCGCCGCCCTGTCGGCGGTCGTCCTGTTCGGCGTCCGTCTGCCAATGCCGACCGCGGCGGAGGTCGCCGGCGGCCGGCCGGTCGCCGTCATCCTGCGCCAGCCGCGCTTCGTCACGGCGGTGATCTGCGGGGTGGTGTCCTACCTGCTGATGAACTTCCTCATGACGGCGGCCCCGCTGGCGATGCGGCTGTGCGGCCTGCCGCAGGAATCGGCCAATCTCGGGCTGCAATGGCATGTCATCGCCATGTACGCGCCCAGCTTCTTCACCGGCCGCCTCATCACGCGCTTCGGGGCTCCGCGCATGGTGACGGCCGGCCTGGCGCTGATCGCCGCCGCCGCCGCCGTCGGGCTGGCGGGGCAGGACGTCGCCCATTTCTGGGTGAGCCTGATCCTGCTGGGGGTGGGCTGGAACTTCGGCTTCCTCGGCGCATCGGCGCTGGTGATGGAGTGCCACCGGCCGGAGGAGAAGACGCGGGTGCAGTCGCTGAACGACTTCATCGTCTTCGGCACGATGGCCTTCGGTTCTTTCGCCTCCGGCGGATTGCTGACCAGCTACGGATGGGAAAGCGTCCTTCGGCTCTCGTTTGTGCCGTTGGTGCTGGCAAGTGCGGCCTTGGTCGCGACGGCACTTTACCGCAGTGACCGGAAGGCAGCCTGAATGCACTTCGGGCGCGGTCTTTCCCCCGCGCCCGAAGCCTTTACCCTCTCAAACCCGACCCTCAGATCACGTAGGTCAGTTCCTTCCCCGACTTCAGGCTGTTCTTGCCCAAGGTCTCGTCGACATAGTCGAGCAGCTGGGCAAGCGCTTCGCTGCGGCTGAGCGCGTCGGTGTCGATCACCAGTTCGGGCTGGTCCGGCGCCTCGTAGGGAGCCGAGATGCCGGTGAACTCGGCGATCTCGCCGGCGCGCGCCTTCTTGTAGAGGCCCTTCGGGTCGCGCTCCTCGCAGGTGGCGAGGTTGGCGGCCACATGCACCTCGTGGAAGCGCTCGCCGCCGATCACCCGCGCCCGTGCCCGGTCGGCCTTCAGCGGCGAGATCAGCGAGGCGATCACCACCATGCCGGCATCGGCGAACAGCTTCGCCGTCTCGGCCACCCGGCGGATGTTCTCCGCCCGGTCATCCGACGAGAAGCCCAGCCCGGCGTTCAGGCCGTTGCGGACATTGTCGCCGTCCAGCACGAAGGTCTGCCAGCCGCGGTCGAACAGCGCGCGTTCCAGCGCCATCGCCAGCGTCGACTTTCCGGCGCCCGACAGTCCGGTCAACCAGACGATGCCGCCCTTGTGGCCGTTGGCCTGGGCGCGCTCCTCCAGCGAGACGGTGTGCGACACCTCGGTGATGTTGGCCGCCGCGGCATCCTCGATCTCCACCACCAGGCAGCCGCCGACCACGTCGTTGCCGTCGATCAGCGCGCCGCGACCGGTGCGCGGCAGCTCCGACGCCAGGTCCAGCGCGATCGGCGAGCGGGAGCGCAGGACGACCTCCGCGACCTCGTTGCGGCGGACCGCCTTGCCGGGGGTGCTGGACAGATCCTCCACGTCGATGACCGCCGTCACCTGCTCCACCGTCACCCGGTGCTCGGCGGTGGCGATCTTCAGCGTGTAGGTCTTGCCAACCACCAGCGGGTCCGACACCAGCCAGAACAGCCGCACGCTCAGCCGGTGGGCCAGCGTCGGGGCGTCGGCCTGATGGTGGGCGATGTGGCCGCGCTCGGCGAAGATGCGCTTGTCCAGCGTGATGCCGATGCTCTGCCCGGCCTGGGCCGACAGCACCGTCTCCGGATGGTTCCACGCCTCGATGCTGACCACCTTGGCGCTGGCGCCGGTCGGCGAGAAGTGCAGGGTGTCGCCGACGCGCAGGCGCCCGCTTTCGATGCGGCCGGCCAGGATGCGGCGGTCGTCCGGCTTGTAGACGTCCTGCAGCGGCAGGCGCAGCGGCTGGTCGGGCGAGGTCTGCTGCGGACGGAAGGCGTCCAGCTGCTCGATCACCGTCGGCCCGAGATACCAGTCCGACTGCTCGCTGCGGCTGACGATGTTGTCGCCGTTGCGGGCGGACACCGGGATCACCGCCTTGGGCTGCAGCCCCAGCTCGGCCAGATAGTCCTTGATCTCCTGCGCGACCACCTCGTAGCGGCGGCTGGAGAACTCGACCTTGTCCATCTTGTTGACGACCACCGCCACCTGACGCACGCCCAGCAGATGCAGCAGGAAGGCGTGGCGGCGCGACTGTTCCAGCGCGCCCTCGTCGGCGTCGATCACCAGCAGCGCGGCGTCGGCCTGGGAGGCGCCGGTCACCATGTTTTTCAGGAACTCGGTGTGCCCGGGCGCGTCGATGATGACGTAGGGGCGCTGCTTGGTCTTGAAGTGGATCTGCGTGGTGTCGATGGTGATGCCCTGGTCGCGCTCGGCCTGGAGCGCGTCCATCACGAAGGCCCATTCGAACGGCATGCCGCGCTTGCGGCTCATCTCGCGGACCTGCTCCACCTTGCCGTCGGGCAGGCTGCCGGTGTCGTTCAGCAGGCGGCCGATCAGCGTGGACTTGCCATGGTCGACATGGCCGACGATGACGATGCGGAGTTGAGAATGCGGCATCTTACATGTACCCCACGCTGCGCAGGCGCTCGAAGCTGTCTTCGGATTCGTTGTCCATCGCGCGGCCGGCGCGCTCCGGAATGCGGGTCACCTGAAGCTCGGCGATGATCTCGTCGATGGTGGACGCGGTGCTGTCGACCGGGAAGGTGATGTTCTTCTCGCCCAGCGAGCGGTAACGCTTGCCGTCCTTGGCGAAATACAGCGGAACGATGGGAATCCCCTCGCGCTGCGAATAGCGCCAGATGTCCAGCTCGGTCCAGGCCAGCAGCGGGTGAATGCGGACATGGACGCCTTCGGGGAAGCGGGTCTTGTAATGGTCCCAGAACTCCGCCGGCTGGTCCTTCACGTCCCAGTCGCCTTCCAGCGAGCGCGGGGAGAACACGCGCTCCTTGGCGCGGGTCGCCTGCTCGTCGCGGCGGATGCCGACCATCACGCCCTGATAGGCATGGTCGCGCAGCAGGTTCTTCAGACCTTCCGTCTTGCGCGCGGCGGCGCGGGTCAGGGGGAGGGTCTGGTCCATCTCCTCCTCCGGCGGGCACTGCTCCACCTTGAGGTCGAGGTCCCATTCCTTGGTGATGCGGTCGCGGAACTCGTAGACCTCCGGCAGCTCCATGCCGGTGTCGAGCTGCACCACGGGGAAGGGGATGCGGCCGAAGAACGCCTTGCGGCAGAGCCAGAGCAGCGCGTTGCTGTCCTTGCCGATCGACCAGAGCATCGCCAGCTTGTCGATGCGGTTGTAGGCCTCGCGCAGAATATAGATGCTCTGGTTTTCGAGCTGGTCGAGATCGGCGCTCATCGGGCGATTCCAATCATGGTGGTGTGTATGCCGCATTCGGTCTTGGCGCTGCCGGCCCAGCGGCCGGAACGCGGGTCGGCACCGGGCGCCACTCGCTCGGTGCAGGTGTAACAGCCGATCGACAGGAACCCGTCGGCCTCCAGCGGGTGGCGCGGCAGGTCGCGCCGGATGAACTCCTCCTCCAGCCGGTCCTTGTCCCAGTTGGCCAGCGGGTTGACCTTCACGCGGCCCCCCTCCGCCTCGAACAGGGGCAGGGCGGCGCGGGTCGCCGATTGGAAGCGCTTGCGCCCGGTCACCCAGGCTTCGAGCCCGGCGGTGGCGAGCGCGCGGTCCAGAGGCACCGTCTTGCGCAGGTGGCAGCAGGCGTCGTAATCGCGGGTGAACAGCATGCCGTCCCTGTCGCCGGCGGCGAGGTCGTCGGCGGTCGGCCCGATCTCCCGCACATCACGTAGGCCCAGCCGCTTCACCAGCTGGTCGCGGTAGCGCAGGGTCTCGCCGAACAGCTTGCCGGTATTCACAAACAGGACCGGGAAATCCGGGGTCGCTTCGGCGGCCAGCGCCAGCAGCACCGCGGATTCGGCACCGAAGGAGGACAGCAGCGCGATGCGCCCGCCGAACACCTCATCATGCATGGCGGCCAGCAATGGCGCGCCTTCCAGCGTGCCGTAGCGCTCCGTCAGGTCCCTGATCCGTGATTCCGCGTCCATCATCGGCTGCCTTTCGCGGTGGCCCATTAAATCTACTTATGAAGTAGATAATCGGTTTGTGTTTGCACATTAACACCAGCGGAAAACCCATGCAACGTAAATACATTCTCTACTTGTTTAATAGGCTTGTGCTGCGCTGCAAAGTGTTGTGTGAAATATGTTGATTGTCGTGCGGTGGCTGGGCTAAATACCGCCATGCACAGGATCCCGGTCATAGGCGCCGCAATCGGCCGCTCCGTTCCGCCCATTTCGGTGAGGCGGGCATGATTCCGCTGGCGCTCGACCCGGCGCGAGTGCCGATCGCGCTGGCCGGCAACGGCCCGCTCGCGGTGCGCCGCCTGACGCAGCTGCGGGAGGGCGGGGCCGATCCGCAGGTCTTTTCACCGGAACCGGATGGGGAATTGGCGGCACTCGCCGGCGACCGTCTGGTGCGGGCGCTACCGGAAGCCGCCGATCTGGACAAGGTCGGCGTGCTGTATGTGATGGGGCTGGGGCCTTCGATCGAGACGGCGCTGGCCGAACTGGCGAGGCAACGCCGCGTGCTGGTGAATGTCGAGGACGTCATTCCCTTGTGTGATTTCCACTCCCCCTCCGTGGTGCGGCGTGGCGATCTGGTGATGACGGTCTCGACCGGCGGCCGCAGCCCGACGCTCGCCAGCCTGCTGCGCCAGCGGCTGGAGGCCCTGTTCCCGGAGGAGTGGGCGGAGCGGCTGCGCACCATCGCGGAGCTTCGCAACCGCCGCCGGGCGGAAGGGGCGTCGATGTCGGATGTCGCCCGCGAAAGCCGCGCGCTGATCGAGCGGGAAAAATGGCTGCCATGACCGTCCGGCCATAGATCCGCCGAATTCACTGCCGGACCGCCGACGGTTCGGGTTAAGACACCAAACGCGTTCGAGAACGACCAGCCAGGAGAGCCAGATGTCGGCCAAGGATCGATCGAAGGAAGGATCGATGAAAGCCATCACCGCCAACCGCCTGCGCGACGGGGAAGTCGTGTTCCTGGGCAAGGACGGCGTGTGGGTCGAGTCCTTCGCCGAGGCTGCGCTGTTCCAGCGCTCCGAGGCCGACGGGGTGCTGGCCGCCGCCAAGGAGAAGGCGGAGCGCGAGCAGTTCGGCGTCGACATCTACGCGTTCGAGGTGGTGGAGGAGGACGGCGTGCCGGTCCCGGCGACGATGCGCGAGCGCATCCGCACCGCCGGCCCGACCGTCCGCCTGGATTTGGGC
The DNA here is from genome assembly GCF_055698305.1 of Azospirillum sp. VT-I1. Taxonomy (NCBI): domain Bacteria; kingdom Pseudomonadati; phylum Pseudomonadota; class Alphaproteobacteria; order Rhodospirillales; family Azospirillaceae; genus Azospirillum; species Azospirillum sp. VT-I1. Next base: position 2,743,920 of record NZ_CP168800.1, read on the forward strand.
AAGCAGGCCGCCTGAGTGGCCGTTCAAGTGAATGAACGTCGGCCGTTCCGGCGGCCCTGAGGGTTGATCGACATGAACCACATCGCGCCCGGCGCCCGTGCCGGCATCTATCATTACGACGAGATCGACCGGCAGTTCGTCGCCGAGCGCGTCGAGCAGTTCCGCAAACAGGTCGAGCGCCGCCTGTCCGGCGAGCTGACGGAGGAGGAGTTCAAGCCGATCCGGCTGATGAACGGCCTCTACCTGCAGCTTCACGCCTACATGCTGCGCATCGCCGTGCCCTATGGCGTGATGTCGGCCACCCAGCTGCGCAAGCTGTCGGCCATCGGGCGCCGGTACGACCGCGGCTACGGCCATTTCACCACCCGCCAGAACCTGCAATACAACTGGATCAAGCTGGAGGACACCCCGGCGATCCTGCATGAGCTGGCCGAGGTCGACATGCACGCGCTGCAGACCAGCGGCAACTGCGTGCGCAACGTCACCACCGACCCCTTCGTCGGCGCCGCCAAGGATGAGGTCGTGGACGGCCGCGTCTATGCCGAGATCCTGCGGCAGTGGACGACGATGCATCCCGAGTTCACCTATCTGCCGCGCAAGTTCAAGATCGCCATCTCCGGTGCGGAGAGCGACCGCGCGGCGGTGCGCATCCACGACGTCGGCCTGCTGGCGCGCCGCAACGACAAGGGCGAAGCCGGCTTCTCCTTCTATGTCGGCGGCGGTCTCGGCCGCTCGCCCTTCGTCGGCAAGCTGGTGCGCGAGTGGGTGGCGCAGGAGGATTTCGTTGCCTACTTGGAAGCCATCCTGCGCGTCTACAACCAGTACGGGCGCCGCGACAACATCTACAAGGCGCGCATCAAGATCCTGGTCCACGAGCTGGGGCTGGAGAAATTCACCCAGGAAGTGGAAGAGGAGTTCGCGCGGCTGCGCGGTCCGAAGTACCGTCTGGACCCGGAAATCGTCGAGGGGGTGCGCAAGCATTTCGCCCCGCCGCCCTTCGAGGAGCTGCCCGACCATTCCGACGCGCTGGAGCGCGCCAAGGCTGCCGATCCGGCCTTCGCCAACTGGCTGGCGGTGAATGTCGCGGAGCACAAGGCGCCGGGCTATGCCATCGCCACCATCTCGCTGAAGCCGGCCGGCGGCATCCCCGGCGACGCCACCTGCGACCAGATGGACCTCGTCGCCGATCTGGCCGAGCGCTACAGCTTCGGCGAGCTGCGCGTCACCCATGTCCAGAACCTCGTCCTGGCGCATGTGAAGAAGGACGACCTCTACGATCTGTGGAAGCGGCTGGACGCGGCGGAGCTGGGCAGCGCCAATGCCGGGCTGATCGGCGACATCATCGCCTGCCCGGGGCTCGACTACTGCGCGCTGGCCAATGCCCGCTCGATCCCGCTGGCGCAGGCGATCTCCGCCCGCTTTGCCGATCCGGTCCGCCAGCGCACCATCGGCGAACTGGGGATCAAGATCAGCGGCTGCATCAACGCCTGCGGCCATCACCATGTCGGCGCCATCGGCATCCTGGGCGTCGACAAGAAGGGCACCGAGTACTACCAGATCACTGTCGGCGGCGATCCGACGCTGACCACGGAAATCGGCGACATCCTCGGCCCGGCGGTGACCGAGACCGAGGCGGTGGACGCCATCGAGGCCATCGTCGACGTCTATCTCGCCAACCGCTCGGGCGAGGGCGAGCGCTTCATCGACACGCTCAAGCGCGTCGGCCATGCCCCGTTCAAGGAGAGAATCTATGCCGCTGATTGAGAATGGGCGCATCGGCGAGGACGCCTGGAGCTTCATCCCCGACGGCGAGCCGGTCCCCAACGACCGCCCGGTCATCATCAGCTTCGAGCGCTGGCAGGCGGAGCGTGACAGCTTCGATGGCCGCAACGCCAAGCTGGGCGTGCGGCTGAAGAGCGGCACGCTGGCGGGCGCCGTTGCCGCCGACCTCGACCGCTTCGCCCTGGTGGCGGTGGAGTTCGCCAAGTTCCGCGACGGCCGCGGCTTCTCCACCGCGCGCGAGCTGCGGGAGCGTTACGGCTACACCGGCGAGATCCGCGCGGTTGGCCATGTCATCCCCGACCAGTACCTGTTCCTGGTCCGCACCGGCTTCACCTCGGTCGAGGCGCCGGAAGGCACCAACCCGGACAGCTGGGACAATGCGCTGAAGGAGATCAGCATCGCCTTCCAGCCCAGCCTGGACGATACGGCACCGCTGTCGCTTCTGCGCCGCAAGCTGAAGGTGGGGTAGGGGGCTTCCGGCCGCTTTGGCCGGTCGTCCGTCACAGGTATGAGAAGGGCGCCCGATCCGACAGGATTCGGCGCCCTTCTTCCGTTTTCAGGACGATAGCGCAGGGGAGGGCCGCGCCGGCCGTGTCGGAGGAAATGCAATTCTATGGATTAAACATTATGAGTCATCTCGCCATATAGCATCTGTTGCGTTATCACACTATCGGAAGGAGAGTGTCTTTCCGACGTGATGCTCGCAAAGGCGTGCCGTCCGTCGCACTCGATGACGGGGAACGAAGCTGATGGCTGCCGAAACACAGACTCCAGACAAAACCATTTATCTCGGTCTCGCGATGTCCGGGGCGATCTCCGCCGGCGCCTATTCCGCCGGCGTGCTCGATTTCCTGGTGGAAGCGCTGGAGGAATGGGAGGCGGCGAAACAGCGGGACATCGCCAACGGCACGCGCACGGTGCCCCATCACAAGGTCGTCATCGCGACGATGACCGGCGCGTCGGCAGGCGCCATCACCAGCTCCATCGGTTCGCTCTGCGCAGGCATGGGAGCGCGGCCCTCGAAGGCCGGCCGGCCGAACGATCCCACCTACGCTGCGCGTGACGAGGCGGGATCGGTCGGCAAGGTCCCCTGGCACGTCCTGCCGGAACTCTACCAAGCCTGGGTGGACGGCCCGGCCTTCATGAAGAGCGATGCCGACAAGGCCGCGGCAAAGCAGGCGGAGAGCGGGACGCTGACGATCCCCGGGCTGCTGGACAATGCGGATTTGCCTGCCGGCACCAAGTTGGGCGATGTGTACTCGCTTCTCAACGCCCAGCCGCTGATGAACATCGGCCGCAAGGCACTGGCCGACCTGGAGGTGGCGGCGAGCGCGCCCGATCGTCTGCCGCCGCGTCCATACATCGCCGAGAATCTGCATGTGCTCCTGACCCAGACCAACACCCGCGGCATCCCCTACAAGATCGAGGTGCGCGGCGGCACGGGCGGGTCGGCCTACGGCATGATGAACCATCTCGACCATGCCCATTTCGTCCTGAAGGGCCTGGGAAGCGCGTCCTTCGTCAGCCCGTGGGCACAGTCGGACGCGGCCTACAGCTACACCGTCGACTCGAACGCTGGCGGTGCCGCGGCGCGGAACGAGGGTTCGCTGTGGTTCGAGAACAAGGACGGGGAGAAGCCGAAGGATTATACGCAGGCCAACAGCAAGCGGCTGATCAAGAACACGCTTGCATCCGGGGCCTTTCCGGCGGGGCTGTCGGCCATTGACCTGGTCACGCCGCTCAGCCACTACAACCAGCGGGCTTGGCCGCTGAACATACCGCCCGGCCGGTTCAAGGAGATCAGGCCGCAGTGGCCGTGGAGCAGCACCGGCGCCTCTGGCGGCGGGACGGTGCTTCAGCCGCCGGTGGACTACAGGTTCGCCGCGGTCGATGGCGGGGCCATCAACAACGATCCCTTCGATCTCGCGCGCTACGCGCTGATGGAAAACCCGCCCGAACGGTCGCCGAGCGATGTGGCTGAGGCTAATCGCATCGTCGTGATGATCAGCCCCTTCCCCGAAGCGCCGACTATCGACGGCCTCAACCCGGATGGAACCGCCAACACCCGGCTGACCAAGATCGTCTCGAAGATGATCGGCATGTTCGTCGAGCAGAGCCGCTTCCGCCCCGACGTGCTGATGCGCGCCCTGGACAATACCGGGGCCGATTTGTGGCGCATTTCCCCGTCGCGCTTCATCGGTACGCAGCCCCAGCCCGCCGCCATCGCCTGCGGCCTGTGGGGCGGCTTCGGCGGCTTCCTCGACATCGAATTCCGGCGCCATGATTACGAGTTGGGCCGCCGAAACTGTCAACGGTTCCTGCAATCCTGGTTCGGCCTACCTGACAACAATCCGCACATCGACGCGATGGGCGAGCCGATCAGCCGCGTGATGAAGACCGACGAGGCCGGCGAGGAGGTCCGTTACCCCATCATCCCGCTCTGCGGCACTGCGCGCATCGAGGTGACGCCTCGTGACTGGCCGACCGTCACGCCGGAGAGCTACCAGGGCTTCGTGGACGCGGCCATGGCGCGCTACGACCGGCTGGTCGATCTCGGATGGAAGCAGCTTCTGGAGTCCCTCAGCACGGCCGAAGCCGTCGTCACCCGGTACAATGTTCTCACCTGGGGCGTGTTCAAAAAGGCGCGATCGAGCACGCTGAAAGCCATCCGCAAATCCACATTTCCCGATCTGGTCCATCGCGATCAGACCCTGCAGGAAGACCTGCGCCGGGTTCTGGAATGCTGCATGGACGACAAGCCGTCGCCCTACATCCTGACTATGCGCCTGCTGAAGAGCTTCCCCGACTTGAAAAGCAGCAAGAAGATCATCTTCGACGTCATCCGCGGTACGGTCTCGCTGCCGACCGACGTCATCGCGGAAAACATCTGTCTTCTGCTGGCTCGGTCGATCGACAAGTGCCCGGTCGAGGTGGATCACGTCACCGCGCTGTTCGCCAAGGACGCCCCGGTCTATCGCTCGGCGGACAGCGTCCTGGACGAGCTGAAGCTGGCCTATGCCGATATCCCGCCGGACGCCAGGGCCGACGATGTGGCGAAACTCATGGAGAGGTTGCAGGGGTACGGCTACATCGCCATCGAACAGTGGACCGGAATCGGCACCGGCGATCCCAAGAAGGCGGGCTGGATCGGGTGGAGCAAGACCACTCCCGCCTACCGCTACGCCTACCGTGACGACGGCGACACGCTCGACATCTGATACCGCGACCGCAGTCCGGGGAGGCCCGCTCACCAGTGGCGGAGCGGGCCGACATCCACATGGACGAAGTTGCTGTCGGGGTAATAGCCGACGCCGCCGCCGCGCAGGCTCAGCGCCGCGCGCTGCAGCTGGCGGGTGGTCATCTTCGGCACCCGCAGGTCGATGGCCATGCCGCGCATGTGATAGCTGTTCTGGGCGACGCCGCTGTGGTCGGCCTCGCGCAGCAACGCGTTGGATTCCGGCGAACGGTAGGCGGAGACGATCTCGATCGGACCCTTGCGGCCGATCTTGCGGCTCAGGTTGTGGACCAGGTCCAGCAGCTTCGGGTCGATGGGATGGACCGAGTTGTTGCGGTGGTCGCGCAGCAGGTGGTTGATCGCCCGCACGGCGTCACGCACGTAGCGGCCCTTCGCCCAGTACTCGGCATTGATCTTCTCGCCGGTGTGCAGGTTCACCAGGGACAGCACCCGGGGCGGGGCGCGGAGTGCCGCGGCCTCGGCCTCCTCGCTGGCGAACAGGGTTCCCCCGGCAGAGGCGACCGCCGCCAGACCCAGGCCGGCGCGCAGAAGAGAGCGGCGATCGAGATGACGGCGTTCGGTGGCGTGGCTCTCGCCAGCGCTCGGGCGTGCGGTCGTGACCGACCGGGCGTCCGCATCCTTCATCATTCTTCCTTCATATCCCGTTTTTCCGCTCCGGGGCGCGGGCTCCGTCCATCGGATCCCGCCATCCCGGTTACGGCCAAAGCCATGCCCCGGCCAAGGTCAGGGCATGCTGCGGTGCGTTAGTCCGAAAGGTGGGACACTTTTAGGATGTCTGTGGCCTTTTCTGTCAAGAAACCATTGCTTAACCGATGGCGGTTTTCCGTCCGGGTCCAGGGTTTCCGCCGAACCGCGCGCGGCCGGGGCCGGATCGCGAGTCGGCGCTGTTCGCGACTCGTTCGCAGCCGGTTCGATTACAGAACGGTAACCGGCGCGACTCGGAAGCTTAGCGGCAAAACGGCCCGTCAGACGGGCCGAAGGAGCCTGGTCGTCCGTATGGCCAAGCTTCTGTTTTTCATAGCGGACCCGGACCGGCCGGTCCGCCGCCCGGCCGGACGCCATAGCGGCGCACCCTCCGAACCGCATCCTCCGAAAGAGTGAGCGCAAAAGGAGATTCATTCAGCCTTCGGTAAGGAATGAATCGCATGATTGTCGCGATGTAACCAATTTCACGGCGTCAACCTGCCCGTGCCCACCGCCACCGCCCCCACTGCTTCCACCGTGTCCTTCTTTCGGCCCGATCAACTGGCCGAGGTGCTGGACCGGCATGCCCGCTGGATCAAGGGCCAGCCGGGCGGTGCCCGCGCCAACCTCGCCATGGCCGACCTGGAAGGGGTGGACCTGTCGCAGCGCGACCTGCGCGGCGCCCGTCTGGTCGGGGCGCGGCTGGCGCGCGGGCGGCTGAACGGCACGAACCTCGCCGGTGCCGACCTGTTCGGCGTCGATCTGCGCGACGCCGACATCAGCCGCGCCAACCTGATGCAGACCGACCTGCGCGGCGCCCGCCTGCGCGCGGCCGACTTCTCGAACGCCAACCTGAAGGGGGCGGACCTGCGCGCCGGCACGCTGGAACCGGGCGGCACCGCGCGGCGTGGGACGGGGCCGGATGCCGCCGGCGGCCAGGAGGCCGAAAGCGCCCGCCAGCTCCACAAGGCGGCGCTGGCCCGCCTGCAGAACGGCACGACGGCGGAAGGCGGGATCCCCACCGACCTGACCGGCGCCGTCCTGTGCGGCGCCAACCTGTCCGATGCCGACCTGACCGGTGCGGTGCTGCAGAACGCCGATCTGTCGGGGGCGGTGCTGAACGGCGCCGACCTGACCGGCGCGCGGCTGAACGGCGCCAACCTGTCGGGGGCGTCGCTGGACGGCACCCGCTTCGACAAGGCCGACATGGTCGGCACCCGCATGGCCGACTGCGACCTGTCCTCCACCCGGATCGCCACGGCGCAGTTGACCCGGCCGATCGATAGCATGGGGTCGGAGATCCAGCGCGCCATCTTCGACCATGAACGCTGGATCGACAGCGTCGGCCAGCGCGGCCAGCGTGCCGACCTGGACGGCGCCGACCTCAGCCGCGCCGACCTGCGCAACGTCAATCTCAGCGCCGCCTCCCTGCGCGGGGCGAACCTGTCGGCGGCGGCGCTGACCGGCGCCCGGCTGATGATGACCGACCTGTCCGGCGCCAACCTGGAGGGCGCCAACCTGATGGGCGCCGACCTGTCCGGCGCCAACCTCAGCTATGCCGTGCTGACCAACGCCGACCTGACGCGGGTGCGGCTGGGTCCGGCGGCGATCAAGGATCCGTCGGGGCGCCCGACCGGCCGCTCCTGGGCCGCCAACCTGATGGGGGCCGACATGCGCGGCTGCCTGCTGGTCGGCACCTGTCTGGTCCAGGCGAACCTGTCCGACGCCAACCTCGACAGCGCCGACCTGGACGGCGCCGACCTTGCCGGCGCCAAGCTGCAGCGCGCCATGCTTCCGGGCCGCCCGCCCCGGCGGGGATAGCGGCCCCCGCAGGGGCACCCGTCCCACCTCCTCACGGCAGCAATTCCCTCACGGCAGCCGGATCGTCACCGTCGTTCCGACGCCGGGGGCGCTGTCCAGGCTCAGCGTGCCGCCATGCGCCTCAATGAAGCGGCGGGCCAGCGGCAGGCCCAACCCGGTCCCCGCCTCCGCCTTGGTCAGGTAATTGTGGACCTGCCGGAAGGGCTCCATCGCGATCAGCAGCTCGTCGGCCGTCATGCCGACGCCGGTGTCGGCGATGACGATGACCGCCCCCTTGCCGCCGGAACCGGCGGCGGCCTCCACCCGCACGCTGCCGCCGGCGGGGGTGAACTTGATGGCGTTCGACAGGACGTTCAGCACGGCCTGACGCATGCGGACCCCGTCCGCCGTGACCTGCAGCGTCCGGTCGATGCCGTCGCCGGTCAGAGCCACGCCCTTGCGCATGGCCAGCGCCTCCACCAGCCCCAGGCAGTCGTCCAGCAGTTCGCCCAGCGGCACGCAGGCCGGGAACAGCTCCAGCCGCCCGGCCTCGATCTTCGCCATGTCCAGCAGCTCGTTGACGAGGTCCAGCAGGTGCCGGCCGGACTGGTGGATCGCCGTCATGTACTCGACATGCTTGGGCGGGGCAGGGCCGAAGATGCCTGACATCAGCGCCTCGGCGAAGCCGATGATGGCGTTCAGCGGGGTGCGCAGCTCGTGGCTCATGTTGGCCAGGAACTCGCTCTTCGCCCGGTTGGCGGCCTCGGCATGCTCCTTCTCGGATTCCAGCCGGCGGCGCTGTTCGAGCAGGACGGCCTCGCGGGCGCGGCGCACCTCCTCCTCGGCGCTGCGGCGGCGGCGATAGGCGCGGGACACCAGCAGGGCCAGCGCCAGCGTCGCGGTGCAGGCGCCGGCGGCGCCGCCGATCACCGCCATGCGCAGGGCGTTCAGCCTTTGCTGCACGAGGGCCGAGGGCACGCCGAGCACCACCGACCATCCGGTCTCGGCGGAACGGTGGATGACCGCATGCACATCCACCCCATCCTTCGTCCTGCCGGTGAACATGCCGTTGCTGCCGGTCTGGATGCGCGCCGCCATGCTCTCGTGGACGCGCTGGCCCAGAAAGGTGGCGGCCTCGCGCGACCGGGCGGCGATCAGCATGGTCGGATCGATGACCGTAACCGTCCATTCCGGCGGGGTGTTGCGGGTCTGCAGAGCGCCGGCGAGCCCTTCCAGCCCGAGGGCAAGCGACAGGACGTAACGCACCCGGTCGCTTCCGCTGGCCGGATCGAACTGCAGGACCGGCGCCCGCAGGATCAGCGCCGGACGACCCGGCGGACCACCCGGCGGCAGGACGCCGCCGATCGCCGCGCGGCGGCTTTCGACCACATGGCGCGTCACCTCGTCCAGCCGCGGCGGCGGCAGCGGCTGGACGCCCAGCGGGTAATGGGTGTGGAAGGCGAAGCGCCCGATGTCGGCGTCGATCAGCCCCATCGCCAGCCAGCCTGCCTGGCTGTGGGCGGCGGCGGTCGTCTCGTCATACAGCGCGCGCAGGTCGTCGACGCTGGGCTGGACCAGGGCGGCCAGCAGCTCCAGCGGACGCAGCTGGCTCGCCAGCTCGCGGTCGACCGCCAGCGACAGCGACTGCGCCATCGACTGCAGCTCGACCTCCATGTTGCCGCGCTCGCGGTCGTCGAGCTGCCAGACCAGCACGGCGCCGAACAGCAGCAGGGGCGTGGTCACCGCCAGACCGATGGCGAGCAGGGAACCGGGCAACCGCAGGCGCAACCGTCGATGCTCCACCGCTAGGGCACCACCGGAGTGGCGGGGATTGGTTGGGAAGTTGGTCGGCCGGGCCGGCCGGGATCGGTCCCGCTCACGCGGCGCCGGTCAGCAGCCGGGTCAGCTCCACCGCCGTCTTGACCCGCATCTTCTCGAACACATGACTGCGGTGGACCTCCACCGTGCGCATGCTGATGCCCAGCTCGTCGGCGATGACCTTGTTCAGGCGGCCGGCGACGACCAGCTCCATCACCTGCCGCTCGCGCTGGGTCAGGGTGGCCAGCCGCGCCGCCAGCCCGGCCTGTCCCGCCTCGCGCTCGCGCTGTTCGGCGTCGAAGGCCAGGGCGTCGATCACCCGGTCGACCAGCTCGTTGTCGTTGAACGGCTTCTCCACGAAGTCGCGGGCCCCCTTCTTCAGGGCGCTGACGGCGATGGGGACGTCGCCGTGGCCGGTCAGGAAGATCACCGGCATCCGGCATCCCTTGGACAGCAGCCGGTCGAACAGCTCCAGCCCGCTCATCCCCTCCATGCGGATGTCCAGCAGAAGGCAGCCGGCCATCTCCGGCCTCCAGGCTTCCAGGAAGGCTTCGGCGGAAGGCCAGCCGGACACCGGAACGTTGCGCGACTGGAACAGCCAGCCGAGAGCGTCGCGGATCGCCTCGTCGTCGTCGACGATGTGGAGCGTGGTCATTCTGCGGCCTCTGCGCTTTGATCTGAAACTCGGTCCGACGGTTGGGCGTGCACCGGCAGCGTGAACAGGAAGCGGGTTCCGGCGGAACCGCCCTCCGGGCCGTCCTCCGCCGCCGCCGCCTCGAACCACAGCCGGCCGCGGTGGTGCTCGACGATGGAGCGGCAGATGTTCAGCCCCATCCCCATACCTTCGCGCTTGGTGGTGAAGAAAGGGGAAAACAGCCGCTCCGCCACTTCGGGCGCAATGCCGCATCCGCGGTCGCGGATCTCCGTCAGCAGCACACCGTCCCCGCCGCCGTCCATCCCCGCCTGACGGCGGACGGTGACGGTCAGGCGGCGGTCGTCACGCGGGGTGCGGGCCATCGCCTCGATCCCGTTGCGCATCAGGTTCAGCACGACCTGTTGCAGCAGGATGCGGTCGCCGGTGACCGGCGGCAGGTCGGCCGGAGCGTCCAGCTCCACCCGCACGCCCAGCCGGGCGGCATCGGCGCCGGTCAGCCCGACGCAATCCTCCAGCACGCGGGCAAGCGAGCAGGGGGCGACGTTCGGGTCGCGCTTGCGCACGAAATCGTGGATGCGCCGCACCACCTGCCCGGCGCGCTTGGACTGCGCGGCCAGCTTCTCCAGCGCCGCCGCCACCTCCTCGGTGTCGAAGCGGCCGGAGCGCAGGCGGTTCAGGCAGCCGGTGCAATAGCTGGCGATGGCCGACAGCGGCTGGTTCAGCTCATGCGCCAGGGTGGAGGCCATCTCGCCCATCGTGATCAGGCGGGAGGTCTGCTGCAGCCGCTCCTGCTGCTGGCGGGCCAGTTCCTCGGCATGCTTGCGTTCGGTGATGTCGAGGACGGAGCCCATCCAGCCGGTCTGGCGCCCGTTGGCGTCAATCAGCGGCGCCTCGTAGATCAGCGCGTCGAACCGTTCGCCGTTGGCGCGGCGGAACCGCATCTCCAGCCCGGTTTCCGGCGCGCGGCCGGCCAGCACGTCCTGCAGGGCGGCCTCCGCCCGGTCAAGCTCCTCCGGCAGCCAATAGGGCATCGGCGGGCCGCATCCGACCAGCTCCTCCGCCTTCAGCCCGACCATCCGGCAGAAGGCCGGGTTCACATAGGTGATGCGCCCTTCCAGGTCGCGGGCGCGCATGCCCACGGTCAGGCTGTCCTCCATCGCCTTGCGGAAGGCATGCTCCTCGCGCAGCGCCTCTTCGGCGCGCAGGCGGCCGGCGATGTGGCGGCGCAGCGACCACAGGCTCCATAGCGCCGATCCGGTCAGCGCGAAGATCGCCGCCACCAGGACGGTGCGGGTGACGTTGGAGTCGCTGGGATAGGCGGTGGCGACCAGCGCCAGACCATGGCCGGGCGGGTCGAAGGGGATGACGTGGCTCCGCGCCGGGTCGGGCGCCGGTCCCGTCATGGAGCCCGGCACCACCATGCGCGACTTCGCCCCCAGCACCGCCCCCGTGACGTCGATCACCTCCAGCTGGTAGCGCTGGGCGAACCACCAGGGGACATGGTGGGTCAGCATCGCCTCGAACGAGAAGACGCCGACCAGCGCGCCGACGAACACACCGTCGCGGAACAGCGGGAAGGCGACGTCGAAGCCGCGGTCGGCGGCGTCGATCCGATAGGGCGGGCCATAGGCCCTGAGGCCGGAGGACCGGGCGATGCGCATGGCGTCGTTGCGGGTCAGGCTGTCGTCGGGCGGGCCGTCGGCGCCCGGTGTTCCGTCCTGCGGCAGCGGCGGCTCCGCCAGCATGGTGCGGCCCTTCGCATCCAGCCACAGCACCCGTTCGATCGCCGGGTTTGTGTTCACCACCAGCCGCGCCATTGCGGCGAACTGCCGCAGGTCCACCTCCGTGCGACCCAGCGTCTCCGCCAGTCTCTCCAGCTTGTCCTCGTCGGAGGCCAGCTGGAAATGCAGGTTCTGCTCCACCCACAGCGCGTCCTTGATCAGGGCCAGCGCCTCCTCGTCCCGCTCGTTGCGCTGCAGCAGCCACAGGAAGGCGCCCAGCAGGACGATGACCAGCGCCATCGCCACCAGGGGCATGGCATGCGGCACCGCCCGTCCCGGGCGGGGGAGGGCAGGGCGGCTGAACCGGGTGGGCGTTCGGGCTGCGGCATGAGGATCGACACGAAAGTGTGGAGGCGGACGACGATGGGACCGGGCGAAAGTGGGATAGGCCGACTCTGCGGATATCCACAATAGCCGCAATTCGCCGGATCATGAACAATGCGCAACAAGTTCAGGACGGAACATTCCGTCAAACTGATAATCGACACCAGAGGGGAACGCACCCATGAAACTCGTGAAGCTCCTGTGCGCGGCTGCAGTCGGCTGCATGATGTCGGCGCCGATGGCTCTGTCCACCGCCTGGGCCCAGGACCAGATCGTCATCAAGTTCAGCCACGTCGTCGCCCCGGAGACGCCGAAGGGCAAGGGTGCCGAGAAGTTCAAGGAACTTGCCGAGAAGGCGACCAACGGCAAGGTCAAGGTCGAGGTTTATCCGAACAGCCAGCTCTACAAGGACAAGGAAGAGCTTGAGGCCCTGCAGCTGGGCGCCGTGCAGATGCTGGCCCCGTCGCTGGCGAAGTTCGGCCCGCTGGGCGCCAAGGAATTCGAGGTCTTCGACCTGCCCTACATCTTCCCGAACAAGGACGTCCTGCGCCGCGTGACCGAGGGTCCGATCGGCAAGCAGCTGTTCCAGAAGCTGGAATCGAAGGGCATCGTCGGCCTGGCCTATTGGGACAACGGCTTCAAGATCATGAGCGCCAACAAGCCGGTCATCAAGCCGGAGGACGTGAAGGGCCTGAAGATGCGCATCCAGTCGTCCAAGGTGCTGGACGCCCAGATGCGCGCGCTGGGCGCCCTGCCGCAGGTGATGGCCTTCTCGGAAGTGTACCAGGCGCTGCAGACCGGCGTCGTCGACGGCACGGAGAACCCGCCGTCCAACATGTACACCCAGAAGATGCACGAGGTGCAGAAGAACGCCACGCTGACCGACCACGGCTATCTCGGCTATGCGGTCATCGTGAACAAGAAGTTCTGGGAGGGCCTGCCGGCCGATGTCCGCACCGGGCTTGAGGGTGCGATGAAGGAGGCGACCGCCTACGCCAACGACATCGCCCAGAATGAGAACGACGTTTCGCTGGCCCAGATGAAGGCCTCGGGCAAGACCGCCTTCCACACCCAGACCAAGGAAGAGCGCGAAGCCTGGGTCAAGGCCCTGAAGCCGGTCCACAAGGACGCCGAGTCCCGCGTCGGCAAGGACCTGATCGAAGCGATCTACAAGGAAGCCGCCGCCGCCGGCTTCAAGATGTAAGGGCTGCTTGCCTGTGCATTCCCTCTCCCACCCCGGGAGAGGGAAGGGGCCCATGCAACAGCATGGGAAGGGTGAGGGGTGATCCAAGGATCAGGATCCATGTGCGGAGCCCCCCTCACCCTCCCGCCTCCGGCAGGTCCCTCCCTCTCCCGGAACGGGGAGGGCAACAATCGCCTGACACCATCTCCGCCGACCGGGAGATCCCCCCGACATGCTTATGAAAATACTCGACCGTCTTGAGGAGGCGCTGATCGCCTCGCTCATGGCGGGGGCGACGCTCGTCATTTTTGCGGCCGTCGTCCACCGCTACCTTTCCGGCCTTCCCGTCATCCAGGACTATGTCCTGCACTGGAACCTCGCCTGGGCGCAGGAGCTGTGCATCTACATGTTCGTGTGGATGGCCAAGTTCGGCGCCGCCTATGGCGTGCGCACCGGCATCCATGTGGGCGTCGACGTCATCATCAACCGGATGGAGCCGCACCTGCGCAGCAAGTTCGTGCTGTTCGGGCTGGGCGCAGGCGCCCTCTTCACCTTCATCGTCGGATCGCTGGGCGCCCGCTTCGTCTACCACATCTCCGAAACCGAGCAGGTGTCGGCCGATCTGGAATGGCCGATGTGGATCATCTATCTGGCGGTGCCGCTCGGCTCTTATCTGATGTGCTTCCGCTTCCTGCAGGTCGCTTGGGCTTTCATCCGCAGCGGTGAACTGCCCCATCACGACCACGCCCATGTCGACGGCATCGACCCGGTCGAGGCCGCCAAGGAAGGAGGCCCGGCATGAACGCCGCCATCATCTTCGGGCTCCTGCTGGCCCTCATGCTCACCGGCATGCCGATCTCCATCGCGCTCGGCCTGACGGTTCTGTCCTTCCTGTTCTTCATGACCACCGTGCCGATCGACGCCGTGGCCCTGAAGCTGTTCACCGGCATTGAGAAGTTCGAGATCATGGCGATCCCGTTCTTCATCCTGGCCGGCAACTTCCTGACCCATGGCGGCGTGGCCCGGCGCATGATCAACTTCGCCACGGCGATGGTCGGGCATTGGCACGGCGGCCTGGGTCTGGCCGGCGTCATGGCCTGCGCCCTGTTCGCCGCGGTGTCGGGCTCCAGCCCGGCGACGGTCGTCGCCATCGGCTCCATCATCCTGCCGGCCATGGTGGCGCAGGGTTTCCCGAAGAATTTCGGCGCCGGCGTCGTCACCACCTCGGGCGCGCTCGGCATTCTGATCCCGCCGTCGATCGTGATGGTGATGTACTGCGTCGCCACCACCGGCCATCCGCAGGCCCCCTCGATCGGCCAGATGTTCATCGCCGGCGTGGTGCCCGGCATCCTGCTGGCCTGCTTCCTCGGCTTCACCACCTGGTACCGCGCCCGCAAGTTCGGCTATCCGCGCCTGCCCAAGGCCAGCCTGTCGCAGCGCCTGCATGCCCTGCGCGAGAGCTTCTGGGGCCTGCTGCTGATCGTCGTGGTGATGGGCGGCATCTACAGCGGCATCTTCACCCCGACGGAGGCGGCGGCGATGGCCGCGGTGTATGCCTTCGTCGTCGCTGTCTTCATCTACAAGGACATGCCGCTCAGCCGCGTGCCGAAGGTGCTTCTGGACAGCGCCAGCATGTCGGCGATGCTGCTCTACATCATCACCAACGCGGTGCTCTTCTCCTTCCTGATGACGTCGGAGCAGATCCCGCAGAACATGGCGGCCTGGATCCTCGACCAGAATATGGGCGTGTGGGTCTTCCTGCTGGTGGTGAACATCATCCTGCTGATGGCCGGCAACTTCATGGAGCCGTCGTCCATCGTCCTGATCATGGCGCCGATCCTGTTCCCGGTCGCCATGAAGCTGGGCATCGACCCGGTGCATTTCGGCATCCTGATCATCGTGAACATGGAAGTCGGCATGTGCCATCCGCCGGTGGGCCTGAACCTTTACGTCGCGTCGGGCATCACCAAGATGGGTATCACCGAACTGACGGTGGCGGTGTGGCCGTGGCTGCTGACGATGCTGATCTTCCTCGGCCTCGTCACCTATGTGCCGGCGATCACCCTGTGGTTCCCGCGACTGCTGGGCTTCATGTAAAGGCACAAGCATAGCGGGGGTATTGTCCCCGATCGGCGGCGGGGCCGCGAAGTCCGAACCGGGACTTCGCGGCCCCTTCGCTTTTGCGGTCCACGATTATTGTACCCATACATTGTTGCGCATTGAAGCGGGCGCGCGGCGGGGCCTAAACTTGCAACCTTCCCGCCGCCAGCCATACCAGAGGTTAGCCTTGTCGGCCCAGTTCCTGCCCACCGCCTGTCCGCACGACTGCCCCAGCACCTGCGCGCTGGAGGTGGAACGCCTCGCCCCCGACCGCATCGGCAAGGTGCGTGGCGCGGCGGAGAACAGCTACACCGCCGGCGTCATCTGCGCGAAGGTCAGCCGCTATGCCGAGCGGGTGCATTCGCCGGACCGGCTGAAGACCCCGCTTCTGCGCACCGGTCCCAAGGGTTCCGGCCAGTGGAAGGAGATCGGTTGGGACGAGGCGCTGGACCGCATCGCGGACTCCTTCCTGACCGCCGAGCGCACGTACGGCCCGGAAGCCGTCTGGCCCTATTTCTACGCCGGCACCATGGGTCTGGTGCAGCGCGGCGGCATCCAGCGCCTGCGCCATGCCAAGGGCTATTCGCGCCAGACCAGCACCGTGTGCGACACGCCGGCCAACATGGGCTGGCTCGCCGGCTATGGTGACATCCGCGGCGCCGACCCGCGCGAGATGGCGGAGAGCGACCTGATCGTCAACTGGGGCGGCAACCCGGTGGCGACCCAGGTCAATGTGATGACCCATGTCAGCCGCGCCCGCAAAGGCCGCGGGGCGAAGCTGGTCACCATCGACCCCTACCGCACCGGCACGGCCGAGGTCTCCGACCTGCACCTGATGCTGCGGCCGGGCACCGACGGGGCGCTGGCCTGCGCGGTGATGCATGTGCTGTTCCGCGACGGTCACGCCGACCGCGCCTATCTGTCCCGCTTCGCCGCCGGCACCGACCGGCTGGAGGCGCATCTCGCCACCCGCACGCCCGAGTGGGCGGCCGCCATCACCGGCCTGACCGTCGCGGAGATCGAGGAGTTCGCCCGCCTCTACGGCACCACCAAGCGCAGCTACCTGCGCATCGGCTACGGCCTGTCGCGCGCCCACAACGGTGCCGCCCAGGTCCATGCCGTCTCCTGCCTGCCGGTGGTCACCGGTGCCTGGCAGCACAAGGGCGGCGGCGCGCTCTACTGCTCGTCCGGCATCTACAAGCTGGACAAGACCCTGTCGGAGGGGCTGGACCGTCTCGATACCTCGGTGCGCAGCTTCGACCAGTCGCGCATCGGCGCGGTGCTGACCGGCGACCCGCGCGACCTGACCAGCGGCCCGCCGGTGACGGCGATGCTGATCCAGAACACCAACCCGGTGACGATCTGCCCGGATCTGTCCCGTGTCCGCCAAGGCTTCCTGCGCGAGGATCTGTTCGTCGCGGTGCATGAGCAGTTCATGACCGACACGGCGAAGCTGGCCGATCTGGTGATCCCCGCCACCACCTTCCTGGAGCATGACGACATCTACCGCGGCGGCGGCCAGATGCACATCCTGATCGGCCGCAAGGTGATCGAGCCGCAGTTCGAGGCGCGCGAGAACCACTGGGTCATCAGCGAACTCGCCCGCCGCGTCGGTGCCGAGCATCAGGGATTCGGCATGACCGCGCTGGAGATCATCGACGCCATGCTGAAGGCGTCCAACCTGGGCGACGCGGCGACGCTGACCGAGCAGCGCTGGATCGACGCCCAGCCCGATTTCGAGACCTCCCATTTCCTCAACGGCTTCGCCCATCCCGGCGACAGGTTCCGCTTCGCCCCCGACTGGGCCGCACTCGGTCCCTATGGCGGCATGCCGGAACTGCCCGACCACATGCCCCCCGGCCGCGACGCCGATGCGCAGCATCCCTTCCGCCTCGTCACCGCCCCGGCCCGCCAGTTCCTGAACACCTCCTTTACCGAGACGCTGACCGCCCAGCGCCGCGAAGGCCGCCCCACCGCGCTGATCCACCCGGACGACGCGGCCGGGCTGGGCTTGGCCGACGGCGATGCGGTGCGGCTGGGCAACCCGCAGGGGAGCGTGGTGGTCCATGCCAAGTCCTTCGCCGGCGTTCCGCGCGGCGTGGTGATCGTCGAAGGCATCTGGCCCAACAGCGCCTTCGTCGAGGGCATGGGCATCAACAGCCTGACCTCGCCGGAACCGGTCCCGCCGGCGGGCGGGGCGGCGTTCCACGATACGGCGGTGTGGATGCGGGCGGCGTAAGTTCGGCCGCGGGTGCCCCCTCCCTAACCCTCCCCGCCTTCGGCGGGAGAGGGGACTGCCGCCGTACTCCCGCAAAGCTTCTGCCCCCTCCACCGCGAAGCGGGGAGGGATGGGGAGGGGGCATTCGAAGCCGACACCCTCCCACCCCCACATCCCACCCCTGCTCACACCCACCCGTGCGCCGCGCGCCCATCTCTGCTATGGCTGTGCCCCCATCCCAGAGACCGCGCAGCACCGCCATGACGATCGAGCCTACCGCCTTCCTCAACGTCGCCAACTCCCTGTCCGGCAAGCGCTGGCAGGCGCGGCCCTGCGACGAGCGGCAGGCGCAGGCGCTCACCCAGGGGCGCGGTCTGCCGGAGATCGTCGGCCGCGTTCTCGCCGCCCGCGGCGTCACCGACGACACCTGCGACACCTTCCTCAACCCGACCCTGAAGGCGCTGCTGCCCGACCCGTCGCGTTTCCGCGACATGGACCCGGCGGCCGAACGCATCGCCCGCGCCATCCGCGACGGCGAACCGGTGGCGGTCTTCGGCGACTACGACGTCGACGGCGCCACCTCCGCCGCCCTGCTGCGCCGCTTTTTCCGTTCGCTCGGCGCCGACATCCGCGTCTATGTCCCCGACCGCATCAAGGAGGGCTACGGCCCCAACGCCGCGGCACTGCTGCGGCTGAAGGGGGAGGGGGTGCGGCTGGTGGTGACCGTCGATTGCGGCATCTCCGCCTTCGCCGCGCTGGAGGCCGCCGCCGACGCCGGGCTGGAGGTCGTCGTGCTCGACCACCACGCCGCCGAGCCGCGCCTGCCGCCCGCCGTCGCCCTGGTCAACCCCAACCGGCTGGATGAGGACGGCGCCTACCGCACGCTGTGCGCCGCCGGCGTCACCTTCATCACCATCGTCGCCGTCAACCGCGCCCTGCGGACAGCCGGCTTCTACCGGGATCGGGCGGAGCCCAACCTGATGGAATGGCTCGACCTCGTGGCGCTGGGCACGGTGTGCGACGTGGTGCCCTTGACCGGCCTCAACCGCGCGCTGGTGGCGCAGGGACTGAAGGTGATGGCGCGCCGCGCCAACCCCGGCCTCGCCGCCCTGTCCGACGTGGCGGGGGTGAAGGAGAAGCCCGACGCCTACCATGCCGGCTATGTCCTCGGCCCCCGCGTGAATGCCGGCGGCCGGGTCGGCGCCTCCGACCTCGGCGCACGCCTGCTGTCCACCGACGATCCGGTCGAGGCGATGGAACTGGCCCAGCGCCTGGAAGCCCACAATGCCGAACGCCGCACCGTCGAACAGGCCGTCCTCGACGAGGCGCTTGAGCGCGTCGCCGCCGAGGGCGGGCGCGAGACCGATCTGGTCTTCGTCACCGGCGCCGGCTGGCATCCCGGTGTCATCGGCATCGTCGCCGCCCGCCTGAAGGAGCGCTACAGTCGCCCCGCCTGCGTGGTGGCCCTGGAGGAAACCGCCGACGGCACCGTGATCGGCAAGGCGTCCGGCCGCTCCGTCCGCGGCGTGGATCTCGGCTCCGCGGTGATCGCCGCCCGGCAGGAGGGGCTGCTGCTGGCCGGCGGCGGCCACCGCATGGCGGCTGGCTTCACCGTCGCCAGCGACAAGATCGACGCCTTGCGTGACTTCCTGCACAGCCGCATCTCCGAACAGGTGGCATCCGCCCCCCTGGTGCCGACCCTGGAACTGGACGGCGCCCTGTCGGTCGGCGGTGCCAGCGTCGGTCTGGTGACGATGCTGGACAAGCTCGGCCCCTACGGCACCGGCAATTCGGAGCCGCGCTTCGCCATCGCCGACGCCCGCGTCGTGCGCGCCGACGTGGTTGGCGCCAACCATGTCCGCTGCATCCTGCAGGGCAACGATGGCGCCCGGCTGAAGGCCATCGCCTTCCGCGCGCTCGACAGCGACATGGGCCAAGCCCTGCTGACCGGCCGCGGCACCCCCTTCCACCTCGCCGGGGTGCTGCGCATCGACCGCTGGAACGGATCCGAGGGCGTGCAATTGCTGATCGACGACGCGGCGCCTGCGCGGTCGGCGTAGGGGCTGCGAGGGGTTGGCGGGGCAGAGGTGCGAGTGGTCGTTGCGGGTGCCCCCTCCCTAACCCTCCCCGCTGCCGCGGGAGAGGGGACTGCCGCCGCTTCGGCAAATAAGTCACGCTGACGAGCGTCCTACCCCCTCTCCCGCGTAGCGGGGAGGGATGGGGAGGGGGCACCCGGCTTCCAACCCCCGCCCACAAAAAAGCATCGTCCCACACAAAAAAGCGCTTGCGCTCACCGCCGCCGATCTTTAGAAAGCGCGTCACCGCGAACGACGTCCCCGTCGTCTAGAGGCCTAGGACACCGCCCTTTCACGGCGGCGACACGGGTTCGACTCCCGTCGGGGACGCCACCTTCTCGGTTCGATAACTTAAGCCCCGCCTTGTGCGGGGCTTAGTCGTTTTTGGACCGGCGGCTTGACAAGCTGTCTCCTGCGGAAGACATTCTCTGATGATCGAGGTCCGCCAGACCGACCGCTTCGCCGCTTGGATGGAAAGCTTGCGGGATGATCGGGCTCGTATGCGGATCGAAGTGCGCATCCGCCGACTTCAGCTTGGCAATCCCGGTGACACGAAGCCGGTGGGCGAGGGCGTCAGCGAACTGCGCATCGATTACGGCCCCGGTTACCGCGTCTATTTCATCCAGCGCGGCAACACGCTGATCGTGCTGCTGGCTGGTGGAGACAAGCGGTCCCAGGACCGCGATATCGCCGCCGCCATCGCGCTGGCACGGGACCTTTAGGTGCGCATCCTGGTGAAGGAGGGGAGCATGGCCCGGACAGAGACCCGTCCCTGGGACATCGTCGACAGTCTGGACAGCGACGAGCGCATCGCCGCCTATCTGGACGCGGCGCTGGAGGACGGCGATCCGCAGTTGATCGTTGCGGCACTCGGCGACATCGCCCGCGCCAAGGGGATGACGGAGGTTGCCCGCAACGCCGGACTCGGCCGCCAAAGCCTCTACAAGGCCCTGTCGCCGGAAGGCAACCCGGAATTCGCAACCGTCTTGAAGGTCATCAAATCTCTGGGGCTTCGCCTGACCGTCAGCCCATAGCAACTTCCGCCCCTACCGCTCTCCCGTTCTCCTGCACCGGCCCCGTACCCGTCATGACCACTCCTCCCGCCATCCCCCTCAGCGTCGCCCCGATGATGGACTGGACCGACCGGCATTGCCGGTACTTCCACCGTTTGCTGTCGCGCTCGACCCTGCTCTATACCGAGATGGTGACGACCGGCGCCGTGCTGCATGGCGACCGCGAGCGGCTGCTGGGCTTCGACGCGGCGGAACATCCGGTGGCGCTGCAGCTCGGCGGGTCGGACCCGGCGGATCTCGCCGCCTGCGCCCGCATCGCGCAGGAGTGGGGCTATGACGAGGTGAACCTCAATGTCGGCTGCCCCAGCGACCGCGTGCAGTCCGGCCGTTTCGGCGCCTGCCTGATGGCGGAGCCCGATCTGGTCGCGCGGCTGGTCGGCGCCATGCGCGACGCGGTGTCGATTCCCGTCACCGTCAAGTCGCGCATCGCCATCGACGAGATGGAGGAGTGGCCGACGCTGGACCATTTCATCCGCACCGTCTCCGCCGCCGGCTGCACCCACTTCATCGTCCATGCCCGCAAGGCGTGGCTGAAGGGCCTCAGCCCCAAGGAGAACCGCGACATCCCGCCGCTGCGCTACGACCTCGTCCACCGGCTGAAGGCGGAGTATCCGCATCTGACCATCGCCATCAACGGCGGCATCAAGACTCTGGACGAGGCCGAGGAGCATCTGGGCAAGCTCGACAGCGTCATGATCGGCCGCGCCGCCTACGAGACGCCTTATCTGCTGGCCGACGCCGACCGCCGCCTGATGGGCGGGGAGCCCGGTCCCGACCGCCATGCGGTGATCGAGGCGATGCTGCCCTACATAGAGGCGCGCATGGCGCGCGGCACGCCCTTGTCCGCCATCACCCGCCACATGCTGGGCCTGTTCCAGGGCCTGCCCGGCGCCCGTGCCTACCGCCGCCACATCGCCGAGAACGCCCACCGCCCCGGCGCGGGGCCGGAGGTGCTGGAGCGCGCCGCCTCCCTGGTGCGCCGGCGCGGGGTCGACGAACTGGCGGAGGAGGCCGCGTGAGAGGCGCCGGCCCGGATGGAACAGTGAACACCCCCGGAAAACCGTTTCACGGTGTTTCAAGCGTTCCATCCGAAGCCGCCGAGCGCCCCCAACCGGACGGAATATGCGCCGTGCGTCCCGCACCGCTTGCGTGCGGGCGGGCACCTCGCTAACTATGCCCACTTCATCGGACGGAGTGTAAGCGGTGCGGTACGTCAGCACGCGGGGCGCGGCCCCGGTCCTGGGTTTTGAAGACGTCCTCCTGGCCGGGCTGGCGCGTGACGGCGGCCTCTATGTGCCGGAAACCTGGCCGCAGTTCACGGCCGACGACATCCGCGCCCTGCGCGGTCTGCCCTACAGCGAGATCGCCGTCCGCGTGATGCTGCCCTTCCTGGGCGGTTCGATCTCCGAGGACGAGTTCCGCGCCATCGTCCGCGATGCCTATGTCAGCTTCGACCATGCCGCGGTGACCCCGCTGGTGCAGGTCGACCCGACCACCTGGGTGCTGGAGCTGTTCCACGGGCCCACCCTGGCCTTCAAGGATGTGGCGCTGCAGTTGCTCGGCCGCCTGTTCGACCATGTGCTGGCCAAGCGCGGGCAGCGGGTGACCATCGTCGGCGCCACCTCCGGCGACACCGGTTCGGCCGCCATCGAGGCCTGCCGCGACCGCCAGAACGTCGACATCTTCATCCTGCATCCCAAGGGCCGCACGTCCGAGGTGCAGCGCCGGCAGATGACCAGCGTGCTGTCGTCCAACGTCCACAACATCGCGCTGGACGGCACCTTCGACGATTGCCAGGACCTCGTGAAGGCGATGTTCAACGACGGCGCCTTCCGCGACCGGATGGGGCTGTCGGCGGTGAACTCGATCAACTGGGCCCGCATCATGGCCCAGATCGTCTATTACTTCACCGCAGCGGTGGCTTTGGGTGCTCCGGATCGCAAGGTCGCCTTCACGGTGCCGACCGGCAATTTCGGCAACGTCTATGCCGCCTACGGCGCCCGCGCCATGGGGCTGCCGGTGGAGACGCTGGTCGTCGGCTCCAACAGCAACGACATCCTGGCGCGCTTTTTCGCCAGTGGGAGCATGGTCGCGGCGCCGGTCGTGCCTACCTTGTCTCCCAGCATGGACATCCAGATCTCCTCCAACTTCGAGCGGCTGCTGTTCGACCTGCTCGACCGCGACGGTACTGCGGTGACGGAAGCGCTGAACCGCTTCCGCGCCGAGGGCAAATTCGCGGTGACCGACGCCCAGCTCGCCCGCGCGCTGGCCATCTTCTCCGGCCACCGGGTGGACGAGGCCGCCACCATGGCGACCATCGCCGACACCTGGAAGGGCAGCCTCTATCTGCTCGATCCGCACACGGCGGTCGGCATCGGGGCGGCCAAGGCCGCGGTTGCGGCCGGCCGGGTCGATCCGTCCGTTCCCATGGTGGTTCTTGCCACCGCCCATCCCGCCAAGTTCCCCGACGCGGTGGAAAAGGCGACCGGCCGCCGGCCGGACCTGCCGCCGCGCCTGTCCGATCTTTATGTGCGCGAGGAGCGCCTGTCCGAACTGCCGAACGATCTGGCGGCGGTCCAGGACTTCGTCACCGCGCGCGCCCGCGCCGCCCAGGAGGCCGCATGAGTTCCATTCGTGTGACGACGTTGCCCAACGGGCTTCGCGTCGCGACCGACACCATGCCCGACGTGCAGTCCGTGTCTCTCGGCTGCTGGGTCGGGGTTGGCACCCGCAACGAGGCGGCGAGCGTCAACGGCGTCGCCCACCTCGTCGAGCATATGCTGTTCAAGGGCACCCGGCGCCGCTCGGCCTTCCGCATCTCCGAGGAGATCGAGAATGTCGGCGGGCAGCTGAACGCCTACACCACCCGCGAGCAGACCGCCTATTACGCCAAGGTCCTGCACGAGGATGCGCCGCTGGCGCTCGACATCCTGTCCGACATGATCCAGCACTCCACGCTGGACGCGGAGGAACTGGTGCGCGAGCGCACGGTGGTGCTGCAGGAGATCGGCCAGAGCGCCGACACGCCCGACGACATCATCTTCGACCATTTCCAGGCCACCGCCTATCCGGGGCAGGCCATCGGCCGCCCGGTGCTGGGCTCCGCCGACATCGTCGGGGCGTTGCCGCGCGAGGCGCTGGTCGATTACATCGCCGGCCATTACGGCGCGCCGGGCATGGTGCTGAGCGCCGCCGGCCGGATCGAGCATGACCGCATGGTCGATCTCGCGATGAAGGCCTTCGGCGATCTGCCGAGCGGCGCTCCGCCCAAGCCGGAAACCGCCCGCTACACCGGCGGCGATTTCCGTGAGGACCGCGACCTGGAGCAGATGCACCTCGTGCTCGGCTTCGACGGGGTGGGGGTCCACGATCCCGACTTCTACGCCCATTCGGTGCTCTCCACCCTGCTCGGCGGCGGCATGTCCTCCCGCCTGTTCCAGGAGGTGCGGGAGAAGCGCGGGCTGGTCTATTCCATCTACACCTTCACCGGCGGCTATCATGACGGCGGGCTGTTCGGCGTCTATGCCGGCACCGGCGAGGATGAGGTGGCGGAACTGGTCCCCGTCGTTTGCGACGAGATCGCCAAGGTCGGTGCCGACGTCACCGAGGACGAGGTCGCCCGTGCCCGTGCGCAGCTGAAGGCCGGGACGCTGATGGCGCTCGAAAGCACCATGTCGCGTTGCGAGCAGCTGGGTCAGCAGATCCTGATCTACGACCGCCCGATCCCGGTGGAGGAGATCGTGGCGAAGATCGACGGCGTCGACCGCGATGCCGTGGTCAAGGCCGCCACCCGCCTGCGCGCCAGCCGTCCGACCGTCGCGGCCCTCGGCCCGATCGCCAAGCTGGAAAGCTACGACCGCATCGCGGAGCGTCTCGCCTGACGATGAAGACGGTGGCTGCGCCCTCTCTCCCCCTGCGCTTTTCTCCCTCTCCCCCCGGGGAGAGGGTCGGGGTGAGGGGGATACATTGCGTGGATCGTTCGGCGGGCGGATCCCCCTCACCCTAACCCTCTCCCCGGGGGGAGAGGGGAAAGAAAGGTGGGGGAGGGACTACCGCGATGATCCGCCTCCTCGGCAGCGGCCTCATCAGCCCGCCCGCGCTCCGCCTCGACGGGCCGCACTGCTACATCCGGCCGCCGCTGCCGCGGGACTGGCGCGAATGGGCCGACCTTCGTGCCGCCTCGCGCACGTTTCTCACCCCGTGGGAACCGACATGGCCGGCCGACGCCCTGACGCGGGCGGCCTTCTCCCGCCGGCTGCGGCGGCAGGCCCAGGAATGGCGCGACGATCTCGGCTACAGCTTCCTGATCTTCGACCGGGGGACCGATGCGCTGGTCGGCGGGCTCGGCCTGACCAACATCCGGCGGGGCGTCGCGCAGATGGGGACGCTCGGCTATTGGGCCGGCCAGCCCTATGCCCGCAACGGCTATGTCTCCGGCGGCACCCGGCTGGTTCTGGATTTCGCCTTCGGCCAGCTCGGCCTGCACCGGGTCGAGGCCGCCTGCCTGCCGACCAACCTGCCGAGCCGCGGCCTGCTGGAAAAGGTCGGCTTCACCCACGAAGGCTATGCCCGCGGCTACCTGCGCATCGACGGCGCATGGCGCGACCATGTCCTCTACGCCATCCTGCGCGAGGAATGGAAGGGCTGACCCCGTCGCCGGCCCTTACCGCTGGTCCAGCTTGATCTCGATGCGGCGGTTCTTCGCCAGCGCCTCGTCCGAGGTGCCGGGGTCGATGGGCTGGAACTCGCCGAAGGCGGCGGCGGCAAGCCGTTCCGCCGGGATGCCCTGGTCGATCAGGAACTTCACCACCGACAGCGCGCGCGCCGACGACAGTTCCCAATTGGAGGCGAACTGGAAGCGCACCGGCTTGATGTCGGTGTGGCCGTCCACCCGCAGCACCCAGTTGATGTCGGAGGGAATCGCCTTGCCGATCTCGATCAGGGTGCGGGCAAGGTCGGCCAACCGCTGCTTGCCGGCCTCCTCCAGCGTCGCCGAGCCCGACGGGAACAGCAGCTCCGACTGGAAGACGAAGCGGTCACCGACGATCCGCACGTCCGGCCGGCTGCCCAGCGCCTCGCGGACCCGGCCGAAGAACTCCGACCGGTAGCGGGCGAGGTCCTGGACCTTGGCGGCGAGCGCCTGGTTGAGCCGGGCGCCCAGCTCCGCGATCTGCACCTTCTGCTCGGCCGACGCCTTCTCCGACGCCTCCAGCGCCGCGCCGATGCGGGCGAGCTGCTCGCGGAGCGCCAGAAGCTGCTGGTTCAGCAGGTCGATCTGCTGCTTGCTCCGGGTGCCCTCCGCCTGCTCGCCGGTCAGCGAGGCCAGCAGGTCGCGGATGCGGACGTCACGCTGCTCCAAATCCTTCTGGGCCTGGGTCCGGCTGTCGGCCAATTGCGACTCCAGCCCCTTCAGCCGGATGTCGCGCTGGTCGATCTCCTTCTGCGCCAGCATCGTCTTCTCGGTGGCGGAGGCCAGTTCCGTCTCCAGCGCCTTCGCCCGGTCGCGGGTGGTGCCGAGTTCCGCCAGCAGGGCCTGACGCTGCTGTTCGGTCAGTTTGGTGGCGGCCACGGCTGCGGCCAGTTCGCCTTCCAGCTTCTGCCGGGCGTCGCGCAAGGCCTTGATGTCGGCCTGCAGGCTGAGGATTTCCTTCAGCTTGAGGTCCAGCGTCTCGCGGTCGACGCGGACGTTGCGCTGCAGTTCCTCCAGCGTGCGGGCGGTGCGGTCGCGGTCCTCCTGCAGCTGGCTCAGCGACAGCGTCATGTCATCGCGCGTGGCGACGGAGGTCTGCAGTTCGGTCGACAGCTGGGTGATGTTGACGCGCAGATCGGCGTTCGCCTCCCGCTCCATTGCCAGCAGGTCGTTCATCTCCGCGATCTTGCGGTTGAGGACCGTCAGCTGCTCATCGCGGCCGGTCAGCGTGGTGGCGAGGTAGAACTGGGCGACGACGAAGACCATCAGCAGGAAGATGACGACCATCACCAGCGACGACAGGGCGTCGACCCAGCCGGGCCAGGCGCTGGCGTCGCGGTGGCCGTTGCGGCGGCTGATGCTGGCCATGGGTGCTCCCGGCGTTGGCCTCTGGTGGTCTGGGTATCAGCGCTGCTGCTGGTCGGCTTCTTCGGCCAACGCCGCGATGGTGCGGGCCAGCAGCTTGATCTCGCTGCGGATCTCCTGCACCGCCTGGATGCGGCCGTTGGAGGATTCCTCGACGATGCGGGCGAGGTAGATGTCCATGTTGCGCAGATGCTGGCGCGAGGCGTCGTCGAAGCCGCCGCCTGCGGTCTCCGCCAGCCGGTCGAGCAGGCTCTTCACCTCAAGCTGGTTCTCCCCCAGCCGCAGGAGGAGCTGCTGTTCGGCCCGCATATGGTCGGTGAGGCTCGACAGCCGCTCCGTCAGCGCCATCAGATTGGCATTGGCGGCGCGCCGGCCTTCCTCAGCGGTGGCGACGGTGCGCTGGAGAGAGTCGAGGTTCTCCGCCGTCTGCTCCAGCAGGGCGGTCAGGTAGGCGGAGGCGGCGTGATCGCCCGACTCGAGCCCGCCGGCCGCACCGCTCGACAGCCGGGTGGCGCTGGACAGCCAGTCCTCCAGGTCCTGGAAGAAACGATTATGCGCTTGGCTGGCCTGGAGTTCGAGGAAGCCCAGCACCAGCGACCCGGCAAGGCCGAACAGCGAAGAGGAGAAGGCCGTTCCCATGCCGACCAGCGGCGCTTCCAGCCCCTGCTGCAGGCGGGAGAACATGGTACCGACGTCGCCACCCTGCACCGACAGGCTGCCGATGACGCCGCCCACCGACTGCACGGTGTGCAGTAGGCCCCAGAAGGTGCCGAGCAGGCCGAGGAAGATCAGCAGGCCGATCAGGTAGCGCGACAGCTCCCGCGATTCGTCCAGCCGCGAGGCGATGCCGTCCAGCAGCGAGCGCATCGACAGGGCCGACAGGGTCAGCCGGCCGCGCCGTTCGCCCAGCATGCGGGCCATCGGGGCCAGCAGCACCGGCTCCTGCAGCGAGGCGGGGGCGACGCCGCTCTGATACTGCTCCAGCCACGCCACTTCGGGGCGCAGCATCAGGACCTGTCGGAAGATGAAGGCGATGCCGGCCAGCAAGGTCGCCAGGATGACGCCGTTCAGCGGCGCATTGTTCAGGAAGGCGGCGCGCAAGGCCGGGAACAGCAGTCCGCACACGGCACCGACCACCACCAGGAACAGGATCATCCGGGTCAGGAACCGCTCCGGGCGTGTCATGAGGGAGGATACCTCCAGCGGTCGGGTCGTCGGGGTTGTGGCGGTCATGATGCTCCGAAGGGGTGTTCCGATCAGACCTTGCCCAGGGATGGGCCCACGGGTGGAGCGCTACTCGTTCAGGAAGACAACATCAATCCGGTCCGGCGCTCCGCCCGCCTCGTCGAGCCCCAGCGCGCGGACGTCGACGCGGCTGCTGCGGATCCCGAAGGCGGTCAGCCGCTCGCGCAGCGCCAGCGCCCGGGCCAGCGACCGCTGCCGCGCCTCGCGAGCCGTGTCGGCGGTGCCGCTGGCGTAGGAGCGCAGCTGCAGCCGGGCGGTGTCGCTGGCGCGCAGCCGCTCGACGATCCGGTCGACGGTGGCGTCGGCGGTATCCGGCAGATTGGTGGCGTCGGCCGGGAACACAAGGCTCAAAACGCTCGAAGGTGGCAGGCTCGCCGCAGGGGGTGCCGCTTCCGGGGGAGGGGGAGGGCCGCGGTGTCGGTCCGCGGCGTCGCCGGTTCGGCCCCGGGTGCCGGTGCCGGTGCCGCGGCGGGTGGCGGCGGCGCTGTGGCGACCGCGGGCGCGGACGGCGGAGCGGGTCGGGACGCGGGCGGTTGGGCCGGGCCTTCCGTCAGATCCGGCGGGGGCGGGGCGTCGAGCGGCTGCGGCAGGACGAGGCGCGGCGGTGCCTTGATCGCCGGCGGGGTGCGCAGGTTGGGGCGTGGCGGCACGGACAGCGGGACCGCATTCTCCAGCGTCAGCCCGGCGGCGACCTGGGCATTCGCCGGAGCCGCAGCCGAGAGGGCGGCAGGATGCAGCGCCCAGGCCGCGCACAGCGCGGCGGCGACGGCACGGTGTCTGCGGTCGGCGTGTCCCCAGCGGCCCAAAACGATGCGTCCCGTTAAACCCTTGTCGTGCAAAGCATAGCCTATCGATCGCACCAGCCACAACCGCTCATCCGTCCTGCCCCGGTGTGGGGCAGGACGGGCGGACGGCCGGTGCGGACCGGGGCTCAGCCCTTGGCGGACTTCAGCAGGCGGGCAACCGGGACCTGGAGGTGGCTGTTGGCGGCCAGCACGTTGCCGGTGAAGACCGGGTTGCGGCCACCCTCGATCTCGCCGACGAAGCCGCCGGCCTCGGTGACCATCAGCACGCCGGCGGCGCAGTCCCAGGGAGCCAGCCCGCGCTCCCAATAGGCGTCGAATCGGCCGGCGGCGGTGTAGGCGAGGTCGAGCGAGGCGGCGCCGAAGCGGCGGATGCCCGCGACCTCCTTCATCACCGCTTCCTGTTCCTTCAGGAAGGTGGCGTGGTCGCCGCGGCCCTTGAAGGGGATGCCGGTGGCGATCACGCAATCCTCCAGCCGGCGGCGTTCGGAAACGCGCAGGCGGGTGTGGTTGACGAAGGCGCCGGCACCCTTCTCCGCCCAGAACAGCTGGTCGCCGATGGGGGCGTAGATGACGCCGGCGACGATCTCGCCGTTGCGTTCCGCGGCGATGGAGATCGCCCAGTGCGGCAGGCCGTGCAGGAAGTTGGTGGTGCCGTCGAGCGGGTCGACGATCCAGCGCGCCTCGGCGTCGCTGCCCTTGGACGCGCCGCTCTCCTCCATCAGGAAGCCGAATTCGGGACGCGCCTTCTGCAGTTCCTCGCGCAGGGTGCGTTCGGCCTTCAGGTCGGCGGCGGACACGAAGTCGGCCGGCCCCTTGCGCGACACCTGGAGGTGTTCGACCTCGCCGAAGTCGCGGACGAGACCCCGGGCTGCCTTCTCGGCGGCGCGGACCATGACGTTGATGAGAGCGGAGCGGGTGGCCATGGGCGTTGGTGTACCGTTTTATGCAGGAACCAGAAAACAATACACCGGCCTCCGCGCGTGGCGAAGACCGGTGATGGCAGGACGGACCTTTGAAGGATCAGTCCTTCGCGCGCTCGACATACTCGCCGGTGGCGGTGTCGACGACGACGCGGGTCCCGGCCTCGATGTGCGGCGGAACCAGGATCGACACGCCGTTCTCCAGCTTGGCCGGCTTGTAGGAGGAAGAGGCCGTCTGGCCCTTCACCACCGGGTCGGATTCGGTGATCGTCAGCGTGACCTTGCCGGGGATCTCGACGCCCAGCGGCGAGCCTTCATGGCTCTGCACCGTGACTTCCATGCCGTCCTGCAGGAAGACGGCCGGGTCGCCGATGATGTCGCGCGGGATCGAGACCTGCTCGAAGCTTTCCTTGTCCATGAAGGTGAAGCTGTCACCTTCGGCGAAGAGGAAGGTCATCTCATGCTCGTCCAGGCGAGCGCGCTCAACGGTCTCCTGGGTGCGGAACCGCTCGATCGACTTGGTGCCGGTGCGAACGTCCTTCATTTCCAGCTGGATGAAGGCGCCGCCCTTGCCAGGCTGCACGATGGCGGTTTTGGTGATGACCCAGAGCTTACCGTTGTGCTCCAGCACATGGCCGGGGCGCATCGTGTTGGCATTGACCTTCATGGCTTACTCGTGAATTCCAAGATACGGGCGGCGCGGACCCTACCAGCTTGACCGCCCATAGGCAACGGCGCGGAACGGTAACCGCGTGCGATCCGGGCCGCCGGCGTGCGATTCTTTGCCGGCCGGGGGCGGAAATGCCGGCGAATCGGGTGGCCGATTTAGAATGGCTCCAGTAACGGAACATTTGGAACATCTCGCCGGCCTCTGTTCACTGTTCCATTCCCATCCGCCCAAGGTCCCGCCGTTAGCCCGGTGAGAGTAGCACGCAGCCATTCCCGGCGGTAGGCGCGTGCGCCAAAACCGGTGGCGGCAAGGCGGAAGCTGTGACCATTGGCGACCCGGCTTGAGTACGCCGCCCGTGGGTGTTCAGATGCACCGGCACCCCTTTCGACTTTGCAGAAGAGCGCGCCGCATGCCCGCCCCCCGATCCCCCGAGCTTCCCCCTGGCATCCCGAGGCGCTGGCCCGCCGCCGCCCCTATCTGGCGGCGCGCGGCCGGGTGCTGAACGCCGTCCGCCGCGTGTTCGAGGAGCTTGCCTTCGTCGAGGTGGACACGCCGGCCCTGCAGGTGTCGCCGGGGATGGAGCCGCATCTCCAGGCTTTCGCCACCGAGCTGAAGGGGCCCCATCCGGACGACCGCCGGCCCCTCTACCTGCACACCAGCCCGGAATTCGCCATGAAGAAGCTGCTGGTCGCGGGCGTGCCGCGGCTCTGGCAGCTGGCGCATGTCTACCGCAACGGCGAGCGGTCGGGCACCCATGCGCCGGAATTCTCGATGCTGGAGTGGTATCGGGCGGGCGACGGCTACCGCACGCTGATCGAGGACTGCCAGGAGCTGCTGCGGGCCGGGGCGGAAGCGGGCGGGCGGCGGAGCTTCGCGTTCCGCGGCATGACCTGCGACCCCTTCGGCGTCTGGCGGGTGCTGACCGTGCCGGACGCGTTCCGGGAGTATGCCGGCATCGATTTGATGGCGACCTATGACGGCAGCCACGATCCTGACCCGGCGGCGCTGGCGGCGGAGGCCGCGCGCATCGGCATCGCCCCGCATGAGGGCGACCGCTGGGAGGACATCGTCTTCCGCATCATGTTCGACCGGATCGAGCCGCATCTGGGCGAGGGCGTGCCCTGCGTGCTGACCGACTATCCGCTGTGCATGGCGGCGCTGTCGCGGCCGAAGCCGGAGGACCCGCGGCTGGCCGAACGGTTCGAGCTGTATGCCTGCGGCCTGGAACTGGCGAACGCCTTCGGCGAACTGACCGATCCGGCGGTGCAGCGCGCCCGCTTCGAGGCCGACATGGAATTGAAGGAGCGGCTGTACGGGGAGCGCTTCCCGGTGGACGAGGATTTCCTCGCGGCGCTGGAGCATGGCATGCCGCAGAGCAGCGGAATCGCCATGGGCTTCGACCGGCTGGCGATGCTGTGCAGCGGGGCCGAGAGCATCGAGCAGGTGCTGTGGCTGCCGGTGGCGGGGGTGTGAGGGAGGGCGGGGAAGACCGCTCCCTCTCCCGTCCCGGGAGAGGGAAGGGGCCCAAGCGGAGCTTGGGAAGGGTGAGGGGTGATCCGAGGATCGAAAATCCGGATCCGGAAATGCTTGTCCGGATTACCCCTCACCCTCCCGCCTTCGGCGGGTCCCTCCCTCTCCCGGGGCGGGAGAGGGTAGGATTGCTCAGAACGTGAACTTCGCCTGCAGGCCGATCAGGTCGATGCTGCTCTTGTACTCCGCGGTCAGGTTGCCGCGGCCGGTCTCGGGGCCGGTCAGGTCGTCGGTCAGGTTGACCGAGGCCTTCGGCACGAAGACGTGCGAGTAGGCGGCATCGACGCGCAGGCTGTCGGTCACCTGATAACCGGCGCCGACCGACAGCCAGTAGCGGTTCTGCTCCGGAATGCGGGGCGTGCGGTAGCTGACGTCGACGGCGCCCTTGTCGAAGGCGACGCCGCCGCGCAGCGTCAGCTTGTCGGTCACCTTGTAGGAGGTGCCCAGCGCGTAATACCAGGTGTCCTCCCAGTGCTCCTCCGTCACCGAGCTGAGCGCCGGGTTGGCGATGTTGACGCGCAGTTCCTTGAAGCGCGACCAGTTGGTCCACTGCACGTCGGCCATCACCGCCCAGCGGTCGTTAACCTCGTGATAGAGGCCGAGGGAGGCGATTTCCGGCGTGATCAGGTCGGCGTTGGCCCCCTGGGAGGGCAGGGCGCCGGCCAGCCCCGGCGGCAGGCCGGTGAAGGAGATGTTGCCGGTCAGCGTGTGCTTGACCGCCGAGCGGAAGCCGACGCCGATGCGCGTGCCCTTCATCGGTTCGATCAGGGCACCCAGCGAGACGCCCCAGCCCCAATCGTCGCCGGTCACGTCGCTCTTGACGTCGAGCGCGCCCGGACGGCCCAGCCGGCTGGCGCCGAAGTCGGACGACTGCGACAGCTTGGCCTTGGCGTACTGGATCTGCACGCCGCCGCCGATGGTGATCATCGGGTTGATCCGGTACGACACCGTCGGCACGAAATTGTAGGTGCGCAGGTCGGAGCGGATGCCGTGATAGCGGCCGATCCAGCTGTCGCCGTAATCGGTGACGAGGCCCCACGGGCCGTTGGCCGACAGGCCGACCTTCAGGTCGTCGTTGATCGAATAGACGAAATAGCCGGCCGGGACGATGGCGTCCTGCGCGATGTCGCCGGGCGAGGCGTTGCCGCTGATCGCGGTGCCGCCCAACTGGCGGGCGCGGGTGGCGCTGGCGCTTTCGACCTTCGACTTGACGATGACGCCGGTGGCGGTCTGCACCGCCTCGATCCCGGTCACCAGACCCATCGTCGCCGGATTGTAATACATGGAGCTGGCATCGCCGTTGCCGCCGGCGGTCACGCCGGCATAGGCGGTGCCCTGGCCCGAAACGCTCTGCTCCTTCAACGCAAAGCCGGCCGCGAACGACGTGGAGGCGGTCGCGATCGGTGCGGTCACCGCAAGGGCGGCAGCGGCGGTCATCAGGCGTGTCTTGAGCGTCATCGGAGACATCGTTCCTTCCCCAAATTGTGTTATTGACGCAATGATACACAAACTGACGCTTACGTAAAGAGCCGCTCACCACCTTTTTGTTGGCCACACAAGCAGTGTTGCGGGCTTGCACCGGAAGCGGAAGCCGGAATGGAGCGGGCACCACGAAAAGGCGCGGCCGGCGGGAGCGAACCCGCCGGCCGGAGCGCCGCCTCGCGGCGGAATCAGTCAGGAATTTCAGCGATCAAGGCGGTGCCGCCGCCCCCGGCGCCTCAGGCGATCCAGGAGATGGCGGCGGAGAAGATCTCGCGCAGGATGTTGTGTTCGTCGCTCCACACCAGCTTGGCGGTGATGACGATGGAGGCGACGACCAGCATCGGACGCACGACTCGGGCACCGTTGCGGATCACCATATGGGCGCCGGCCTGGGCGCCGATGTACTGCGCGACGCCCATCAGCAGCCCCACTGTCCAGAGCACATGGCCGCCGAGGATGAAGAACAGCAGCGAGGCGACGTTGCTGGTCAGGTTCAGCACCTTGGTGTGGGCGGTCGCCTTGCGCAGGTTGTGGCCCAGCAGCGAGACGAAGGCGATGGCGAAGAAGGTGCCGGTGCCCGGCCCGAAGAAGCCGTCGTAGAAGCCGATGCCGGTGCCGATGCTGAGCGCGAAGGCGTGCTCGCCGATGCGCTGATGGGCGTCGACGTCGCCGGCCTTGGGCGACACCAGCAGATAGATCGCGATGCCGATCAGCAGGATCGGGATGACGTCGCGCAGGAAGCTGGGATCGAGCATCTGCACCAGCGTGGCGCCGGCGCCGGCCCCGACGAAGGTGCAGAGGATCATCGTGCGCATGGCGGCGGGATTGACCTCGCCGCGGCGGATGAACTTGATGCTGGCCGACAGCGATCCGAAGCTGGACTGCAGCTTGCCGGTCGCCAGCGCCTCGGCGGGAGACAGGCCGGCGGACAGCAGGGCCGGAATGGTGAGGAGACCGCCGCCGCCGGCGATCGAATCGACGAATCCGGCCAGCAGCCCGACGGCGAACAGGATGCCCAGCGACTCGGGCGTCAGAAAATCCATGATATTGGGGAAGTCCAGGTAATCGGCCAGGCAATCGTCCAGCTCAGCCGGCGAGGGCGGCCTCGATGGCGGCGTTCAGTGCCCGGACCCCGGCACCCGGTCCCTGGGGATGGCCCCAGACGGCGTTGACCACGGCCAGGAAGTCGGCGCCCGCAGTGACCAGCGGCGCGCAATTCTCCGCGGTGATGCCGCCGATGGCGACGCAGGGCACCTCCATCAGCTCCGACCACCAGCTCAGCAGGTCCGGCTCCGCCTTGTACTCGGCCGTCTTGGTGGTGGTGGGGAAGAAGGCGCCGAAAGCGACGTAATCGGCCCCCTCCTCGCCGGCGATCATGGCGAGATGGCGGCTGTCGTGGCAGGTGACGCCGACGATGGCGTCGTTGCCCAGGATCTTGCGGGCCTCGCGATAGGGGGTGTCCTGCTGCCCGACATGGACGCCGTCGCAGCCGGTCTCCCGCGCGAGGCGCGGATGGTCGTTCAGGATGAAGGCGACGTCACGCTCCTGCGCGATGGGGCGCAGCAGGTCGCAGGCGCGACGGATGTCGTCCTCCGGGCAGTCCTTGAGGCGCAGCTGCACGCAGGCGACGTCGCCGGCGTCCAGCGCTTCCGTCAGAAGCGGCGCGAACGCCGCCGGCTCCAGGGCCGGCGGCGTCACGAGGTACAGACGGCAGGCGGGAGGTTCCGCCTGCGCCGGCTTTCCCTTGGCCAAGTGTTACTCCCGGCCCTGGTAGATCTTCATGATCCGGTCGAGCAGCTTGAGGGCATCCTCGCGCGGGCGCTGGAAGGCGTTGCGGCCGATGATCGAGCCGTTGCCGCCGCCGTCACGGATGGCGCGGGCATCCTCGAACACCGCATCCTCGCCCTTGGTGGCGCCGCCGGAGAAGACAACGATGCGGCGGCCGTTGAAGGTGCACTGCATGATGTGCTTCACGCGCTCGGCCTGGGTGCCGATGGCGATCTGCTTGGACTCGTAGACCTTCTTGGCCTCCGCCTGCTCCAGATGGGCCGACGGCAGCTTCACCTTGATGATGTGGGCGCCCAGCAGAGCGGCCATGTGGGCGGCGTAGCCGATCACGTCGATGGCCAGCTCGCCGTCCTTGGAGACGGCACCGCCGCGCGGGTAGGACCACAGCACGGTGGCGAGGCCGTAGGACTTGGCTTCCTTCGACAGCTCGCGGAACTCCTCGTACTGGTTGTACATGGAGTCGGAGCCGGGATAGATGGTGAAGCCGATGGCCGAGCAGCCCAGGCGCAGCGCGTCCTGGACCGAGGCGGTCACGGCCTGGTCGGCGTTTTCCTTCTGGGTGGACAGCGAGTTGGCGCTGTTCATCTTCAGGATCAGCGGGATCGAACCGGCGAAGGTGCCGGCGCCGGCTTCCAGCGAGCCCAGGGGAGCGGCGTAGGCGTTGCAGCCCGCGTCGATGGCCAGCTGGTAGTGATAGTGCGGGTCATAGCCGGCATCGTTCGGGCCGAAGCTGCGGGCCGGCCCATGCTCGAAGCCCTGGTCGACCGGCAGGATCACCAGCTTGCCGGTGCCGCCGAGCTTGCCTTCCATCAGGATGCGGGCGAGGTTCGCCTTGGTGCCGGGGTTGTCGCTCTCGTAGTTGGCGAGAATGTCTTTGACGCGGCGCGTGAGCTTCATTGTGGCTCTTCCCTGGGGCATTCTTGGAATGGCGCCGTCTTAGCCCGTATTCGGCCGTTTTGCAACGGCGGGAGGGGCATAAAGCGGCCATTTGCCACGTCTGAACGGCCTAGGGCATGCGGACGGGCCGCGCCCGCCGGGCGGGTGCCGCACCCACCAAGGGGTTAGGGCAGAAGGGTGTGCAGCGCGATGTACAACCCGTAGCCGGCGCCGCCCAGCACCGCCCAGGCCCCCGCGGTCAGCCCCACCCAGACCGCCACCAGACGGACGCCGCGCATCTTCTCCGGCCCGGCACCGGGGCCGGCGGAGCCCAGCCCGCCCCGTTCCGCCATCCGTCCGGCGGCGTGCCCCGGACGGTGAGGTTGCGCGATCGTCGACTCCGGTGGGGTCAGGGAGGTGATGCTCATGGGCGGGGCTTCCGGCATCGGAGGGAGGGCGCGGTGTCACAAAAATATCCTTACGCGACGTTACACCACCTTCGCGCGGCGAGGCTGTGCGAAAAAGCGGTAGTCCCGCCCTAACCTTGGTCGCGCGCCAGCCACCCGCGGCATAGGGCCTCCAGCGCGGCGGCGCGGCGCCGGCCCAGACCTTCGGCGGAGGCATGGGCCGCAAGATCGAGGACCGGCGGGCAGCGGGTCAGCAGCGCCGCGCCGCGGGCGGCGGCGATGGCGGCCAACCGCCCGGCCGCGTCGGGCCGGCCGGTGAACAGGACCAGCGGCAGGCCGGCCGCCAGCGCCGCCTGCGCCTCGCCGGCGCGGTCGCCGCAATCGAGCAGGCCGGCGACCTCCAGGCCGGGATGGGCCTTGCGGACGCGGTCCACCAGCCCGCACAGCCACGCGCCACCCGCCGCCGGCGGGGCCATCAGGACAAGGGGCGTCCCGGTTGAGTCGCCGGCCGCCGCGGCAACGCCTGCGGCGATCAGGGCGTCGTCCAGGCCGCTGACCAGGACGGGACGGAGGGGAGGGGGCGGTCATGGCCGCGCACTCTAGCCGCGGTGGGCGTCGGCCGGAACGGGCGAATCGGCGATCCGGGCCGGGCATGCTCCTGCGGTTGAGAGAATTGAGGCAGGTCAAACCCTGTGATCGCGGTCCCGGAGTATGGTCTGTCGCATCGGACCCAATCTCTGGGGACAGGGTGCCAGCGCGCCGGGGTCCGTTTCATGGGAATTGGTCCCCCGGGAATGCCGCGATGATGGAATACAAGGGTTACAAAGCCCAGATCGACTTCGACAACGACGCGGGCGTCTTCGTCGGCGAGGTCATCAACACCCACGACGGCATCACCTTTTCCGGCCGGTCTGTGGACGAACTGCGCGAATCCTTCCGCCGTGCGGTGGACGATTATCTCGACCTGTCCTGCGACATGGGCGGAGATGGGGGCAGCCCTTCTCCGGCCGGCTCGCCATCCGAATCAACCCGATCCTGCACCAGGCCATCGCCGACTGCGCCGCGCGCGAGGGCAAGAGCCTGTCGGCCTGGATCGCCGAATGCCTGGGCCGGGCGGCCGGGGTGGCGAAGGTGAAGACGGGCTGAGGATTCGCAGAATGCGACGCTGAATGCGTGCGCCGCTCGGGCGGATTGGCAATTTGGCATTCGGGTCGTGGGCCGGTCTTGCGCGCAGGCGTTGAGATGCGCCGGCACGTTCCTCTTGCCTGACTGGCATTGCACTTGCTCATATGCCCCCAAAGGATAAAGGGGAATCCGATGAGCGGACTGAAACTCACCCTGCGGGCGAAGCTGTGGGCGTTGGTCGGGCTGGCCGGCGCCATCTGCATCGCGCTCGCCGCCTCGGCATTGTGGCTGAACCAGCGCAGCACGCTGGAGGACCGCAAAGAGACGCTGCGCTCCGTCGTGCAGACCGCCCATGGGCTCGCCGCCGGCTACGACGCCGAGGTGAAGGCCGGACGCCTGACCCGCGAGCAGGCGTTCGAGCGGTTCAAGGCGAACATCAACACGATGTTCTACAACGGCAAGGACTATATCTTCGTCCTCGGCACCGCCTATCAGGCGGTCATCCACCCGGTCCGCCCGGACGTGATCGGCAAGGACCAGCGCGACATGAAGGACGCCAACGGCGTCTTCTTCTCGCGTGAGATGGTCGACACAGCCCGCAACAAGGGCGGGGGCTTCGTCGCCTACAGCTATCCCAAGGCCGGCGGCGACGTGCCGCTGCCCAAGCTCAGCTACGTCAAGATGTTCGAGCCGTGGCAGGTCGTCATCGGCACCGGCGTCTACATCGACGATCTGGACGCCCGCTTCATGCGCAGCCTGTGGACCATGGCGGCCATCGTCGGCGGGCTGGCCCTGCCGGTGGTGGCGCTGATCGCGCTGGTCGGCAACTCGATCAGCCGGCGCATCCGCCGCCTGTCCGA
Source organism: Azospirillum sp. VT-I1 (assembly GCF_055698305.1). Classification (NCBI taxonomy): domain Bacteria; kingdom Pseudomonadati; phylum Pseudomonadota; class Alphaproteobacteria; order Rhodospirillales; family Azospirillaceae; genus Azospirillum; species Azospirillum sp. VT-I1. The sequence goes on from NZ_CP168800.1 coordinate 2,782,433, forward strand.
CAGCATGCGCAGCCTCGCCGACGGCAACCTGTCGGCCATTGTGCCGGAGACCGGCAGCGGCGACGAACTGGGCGACATGGGCCGCGCCGTCGAGGTGTTCAAGGTGAATGCCGAGGCGAGCCGCCGCCTGGAGGCCGAGCAGGCCGAGTCCGCCCGCCGGGCCGAGGAGGACAAGCGCCAGTCGATGGACCGGCTGGCCGCGCGTTTCGAGGGGACGGTCGGCGGCATGATCCGCTCGGTCTCCTCCACCACCGACGAGCTGGGGCAGAAGGTGCGGGCGATGTCGCATGCGGCCGCGCAGACCAGCCAGCTCGCCGGGATCGTGGCCAGCGCCAGCGACGGCACCGCCGCCAACGTCCAGACCGTCGCCGCCGCGTCGGAACAGCTGTCCAGCTCCATCGTCGAGATCGGCCGGCAGGTGTCGGAGGCCAGCCGCGTCGCCAACGAGGCGGTCGGCATGGCGCAGGAGGCGACCGGCCGCATTGGCAGCCTTGCGGAAGCGGTCGACCGCATCGGCACGGTGGTCGGGCTGATCAACTCCATCGCCGGCCAGACCAACCTGCTGGCGCTCAACGCCACCATCGAGGCCGCGCGCGCCGGCGAGGCGGGCAAGGGCTTCGCGGTGGTCGCCAGCGAGGTGAAGGCGCTGGCCAACCAGACGGCGAAGGCGACCGACGAGATCGGCGGCCAGATGAGCGGCATCCAGACGGTGACCGGTCAGGCGGTGACGGAGATCCAGAAGGTCTCCACCGTGATCGAGCGGCTGAGCGCCATCGCCACCGCGATCTCCGCCGCCGTTGAGCAGCAGAACGCCGCCACCGCCGAGATCTCCCGCTCGGTCCAGCAGGCCGCCGCCGGCACGGGCGAGGTGTCGTCGAGCATCTCCGGCGTCACCGCCGCCTCCGACGAGAGCGGCCGCACCGCCCGCGAACTGGTGGAGGCGCTGGGCAAGCTGTCCGACGAAGCCGCCGGGCTGAACGCCCAGGTCGGGACCTTCCTGGCGACGGTTCGGGCGGCGTGAGGTTGCTGACAAAGCCCTTCTCCCCATCGCGGGAGAAGGGTTGGGATGAGGGGGCGGCCGCAGGCCGCGATAGGGACTGAGAATTGCGACCCCTCACCCCAACCCCTCTCCCACAGGGGGAAAGGGGCTTTGCTCAACCCCCGCACAACAAAAAAGGCGCCTTCCTTGCGGAAGGCGCCCTTTTCCTGCCGAAGCGAGGCTTACTTGGCGTTCGCCATGGCGACGGCGGTGTCGCTCATGCGGTTGGAGAAGCCCCACTCGTTGTCGTACCAGGTCATGATGCGGACGAAGTTGCCGTCGATGACCTTGGTCTCGTTCAGCGCGAAGATCGAGCTGTGCGGGTCGTGGTTGAAGTCGGTCGAGACCAGATCTTCGGTGTAGGCGCCCAGCACGCCCTTCAGCGGGCCGTTGGCGGCATCCGAGATCGCCTTGGTGATCTCTTCCACCGAGGTGGCGCGCTTGGCGGTGAACTTGAAGTCGACCACCGACACGTTCGGGGTCGGAACGCGCATGGCGGTGCCGTCCAGCTTGCCCTTCAGCTCCGGCAGCACCTTGCCGACCGCCTTGGCCGCACCGGTGGAGGTCGGGATCATGTTCAGGGCCGCCGCGCGGGCGCGGTGCAGGTCCTTGTGGTTGGTGTCGACGATCCGCTGGTCACCCGTGTAGGAGTGGATCGTGGTCATGAAGCCCTTCTCGATGCCCACCAGATTGTGGAGGACATGCGCGACCGGGGCCAGGCAGTTGGTGGTGCACGACGCGTTCGAGACGATCTTGTGCTCGGCGGTCAGCTTGTCGTGGTTGACGCCGTAGACGACGGTGATGTCCTCGTCGGTGGCCGGGGCCGAGATCAGGACCTTCTGCGCACCGGCTTCCAGGTGCTTGGCGGCATCGGCGCGCTTGGTGAAGATGCCCGAGCATTCCATGGCGATCTCGACGCCGAGATCCTTCCACGGCAGCTTGGCCGGGTCACGCTCCTGCACGACCTTGATGGAGTGGCCGTTGACGATCAGGACGCCCTCGCCCGTCTCGATGGTGCCGGGGAAGCGGCCGTGGACGCTGTCGTACTTCAGCAGGTGCGCGTTGGCCTTCAGATCGGCCAGGTCGTTGATCGCCACGACCTCCACGTCCTTGCGGCCGCTCTCGTAGATGGCGCGCAGAACCAGACGGCCGATGCGGCCAAAACCGTTGATCGCTACCCGTACAGCCATGACTTCCTCCAGTTGGATATGGGGCGCCCGAATTCGGCTGGACGCCCCTTCGGCTTCTCTCAGAGACGCGCCTTTACGGCGTCCACGACCGCTTCGGCGGTGATGCCGAAGTGCTTGTACAGTTCCTGATACGGTGCCGATTCGCCGAAGCCGGCCATGCCGACGAAGGCGCCCTTGTCGCCCAGCCAGCGGTCCCAGCCCAGACGGATCGCAGCCTCGACGCCGACGCGCACGCCGGTGCCGAGCACCGATGCCTTGTACGCATCGTCCTGACGCTCGAACAGTTCCCAACTCGGCATAGACACAACGGCGGTGCCGATACCCTGGGCCTGCAGGGCCTTGCGGGCCTCCATCGCCAGCGACACTTCCGAACCGGTGGCGAGGATCGTCGCCTTGCGCTCGCCCTCGGCCTCGGCCAGGACGTAGGCGCCGCGGGCGGACAGGTTCTCCGCCGTGTGCTCGGTGCGCAGGGTGGGGACGTTCTGTCGGGTCAGCGCCAGCACCGACGGGCTGCCGGTGGCCTCCAGCGCGATCTGCCAGCATTCGGCGGTCTCGACCGCGTCGGCCGGGCGCAGCACCAGCAGGTTCGGGATGGCGCGCAGGGCGGCCAGATGCTCCACCGGCTGGTGGGTCGGGCCGTCTTCGCCGAGACCGATCGAATCGTGGGTCATCACGAAGATCGAGCGCTGCTTCATCAGCGCGGCCAGACGGATCGACGGGCGGCAGTAGTCGGCGAACTGCATGAAGGTGCCGCCGTAGGGGATGACGCCGCCATGCAGCGCCATGCCGTTCATCAGCGTCGCCATGCCGTGCTCGCGAACGCCGTAGCGGACGTAGCGGCCGGCGAACTCGCCCTTGCCCTTCACGTCGGCGGTGTTCTTGACCTTAGTGTTGTTCGACGGGGTCAGGTCGGCGGAGCCGCCGATCATCTCCGGGATCGCCGGGACCAGAACCTCCAGCGTGTTGCCGGACGCGACGCGGGTCGCCCAGCTCGGCTTGTCGGCGCTGACCTTCTCCTTGAAGGCGACGATGGTCTCGGTCAGGGCGGAGGGCACGCCGCGGGCGAAGGCCTCGTCGAACGCCTTGCCGGCGGCCTCGGTCAGGCCGGCGCGGCGGCCGGCCCAGGCGGCATGGGCGTCGGCGCTGCGGGTACCGGCGGCGCGCCAGGCGGACAGAACCTCGTCCGGAACGATGAAGGGCTCATGGGTCCAGCCGATGGCCTCGCGGGTCGCGGCGACCTCGTCGGCGCCCAGCGGCGAGCCGTGGCAGCCGTGGGTGTTGGCCTTGTTCGGGGCGCCCTTGCCGATGATGGTGCGGCAGGCGATCAGCGTCGGCTTGTCGGTGGAGGTCCGCGCCTGCGCGATGGCCTTCGACACCGCGTCGGTGTCGTGGCCGTCGACGGCGATGGTGTTCCAGCCGTAGGAGCGGAAGCGCGCCTGGGTGTCGTCGGTGAAGCTGAGGTCGGTCGAGCCGTCGATGGAGATGTGGTTGTCGTCCCACAGCACGATCAGGCGGTTCAGCCCGAGATGGCCGGCCAGCGAGCAGGCCTCGTGGCTGACGCCCTCCATCAGGTCGCCGTCCGAGGCGATGACGTAGGTGTAATGGTCGATCAGCTCGTCACCGAAGCGGGCGTTGGTGATCCGCTCCGCCAGCGCCATGCCGACGGCGGTGGAGACGCCCTGGCCCAGCGGACCGGTGGTCATTTCGATGCCCAGGCTGGGATCGACTTCCGGGTGGCCGGGGGTCAGGCTGTGCAGCTGGCGGAAGCGCTTGATCTCGTCGATGGTCATCCGCTCATAGCCGGTCAGGTAGGCCAACGAGTAGATCAGCATCGAGCCGTGGCCGGCCGACAGCACGAAGCGGTCGCGGTCGGGCCAGGACGGGTTCTTCGGATCGAACTTCAGGTACTGGGTGAACAGCACCGTGGCGACGTCCGCCATGCCCATCGGCATGCCGGGGTGGCCGGACTTCGCGGCCTCGACCGCGTCCATGGAGAGCGCGCGGATCGCGCTGGCCATCGTGTGGAGGGAGGGCTGGGCGGAGGCAGCGGACATCTGGCGTTTCCTGCGGGTCGGGCGCGGTTGCGGCGTCGGCAACGGTGGTTGCGCGGTCGCCGGATGAGGCGCCGCGAAACGGGCGCACCATGCAGAACCGCCGTCCGCAGGTCAACATGGGAATGGGGTAGGAAATGGCATGGCAGTGGCCCCTCTTCCGTGTGAGATGTTTCCCGCGGGATACCGTCGCTGCATCCGCGTGTCCGATGCGGCCTTCCGTCACGCCCTGGTATTCGGTATGGGCTTTCGGTGGAAGATGCCGTCGTGACGGTTGACGCGGTCGGCGTGCCGGCCCAACTCTATGCGCTCCGATAAGGCAGCGGCTCGGCTTGGCGAACAGCCGGTCCGGGTCCGCTGCCCCGCGAACATGACGTGCCCACAGGTCGAGGTTGACGTCCATGGATTCCCTGAAAGCCGCTCTCGACCGTCTCGGCCGCTCCGTCGACCGGCTGGAACATGCCGCGGCGGCCCGCGAGGAGCGGGTCGGCCGGCGCGAGCAGGACCTGTCGCAGGCGCTGGAAACCGCGCGGGCCGAGCGGGCGACCGCCCAGGCCACCGCCGAGGCGGTGTCCCAGCGGCTGGAGGTCGCCATCGCCCGGCTGCAACATGTGCTGGAGAGCTGACGCCATGGCCCAGGTCGACATCGAAGTGAACGGCCGTTTCTATCGCATGCTGTGCGAGGACGGGCAGGAGGGGCGGCTGCGGGAACTGGCGGCCTACGTCGACGACCGGCTGCGCCGGCTGACCGGCGGCGGCCGCAGCGGGTCGGAGGCGCAGATGATGCTGATGACCTGCCTGGTGCTGGCGGACGAGCTGCAGGACGTGATGTCCGGCAAGGGGATTGCCCCCGCCGTGGACGAGGCCGCAGTGGTCGGCGAACTCGATCGTGTCGCAAAACGCATCGAAGAGGTTGCCGCGCGGCTCGAGCGCGCCTAGATTGGTACACGGAAGGACCGCTGCCTGGTTCGACAGGCTGCAATAATCCCCAGGGCCGATAACCTTGATCTCTAGGGAGCTGTCCCTGTCCGGCCCATCGGGCCGGGTACACGGCGCCCACCTGCTCATGCAGGCCATGGAGGATAGGCACATGGCCACCGGCCGAGGCGGCCCCTTCCACCCTCTTTCCTCCCCCTCCGCACGCAGTCCGCGATGACCGATCCGCAAGCCAAGGACGCCGCCCGACGCGAGGCGCGCGCCCGGCGCGACGCCGTCGCCGACCGCCCCGCAGCCTCCGCCGCCGTGTGCCGCCGCATCGCCGAGCTGGCGGCGGACGGGCACCTGCCGCGGGGGGCCGTCGGCGGATATTGGCCGCTGGGCTCCGAACTCGACGCGCGGCCGGCTTTGCTCCATCTTAAACGGCTCGGCCATCCGGTTTCCCTGCCGGTCTCGGGTCCGCGCGGCACCGCGCTGGTCTTCCGCGGCTGGGATCCGGAGGCGCCAATGGCCGCCGGCCGCTACGGCATCCAAGAGCCGGCGGAGGGGCGTGCCGTGCTGCGCCCGTCGCTGCTGCTGGTTCCGATGCTGGCCTTCGACCGCCACGGGCATCGTCTGGGCTACGGCGCCGGCTATTACGACCGGACGCTGGACGGCCTGCGGGCGAACGGTGCGGTCCTGGCGGTGGGCGTGGCCTTCGCGGCGCAGGAGATGCCGGCGGTGCCGGTCGACCGTTATGACGAGCGGCTGGACTGGATCGTGACGGAGCGGGAAACGCTCCGCATTCATAAGTGAGATCAGCGGGAAGGTTGGGGCGATGCGGATTCTGTTCTTCGGCGACGTGGTGGGCCGGGCCGGGCGAGATGCGGTGCTGGCGCACATGCCGATGCTGCGCGAGCGGCTGGACCCCGACCTGACCGTGGTGAACGGCGAGAACTCCGCCGGCGGCTACGGCGTCACCGTCAAGATCGCCGAGGAGTTCTTCGCCGCCGGAATCGACGTGGTGACGCTGGGCAACCACACCTGGGACCAGAAGGAACTGGTCGGCACCATCGAGCAGCAGCCGCGCATCATCCGTCCGCTGAACTACCCGGAGGGCACGCCCGGCCGCGGATTCGTCCTGTTGCAGGCGCGCGGCGGGCGCAAGGTGCTGGTGGTGAACGTGCTGCTGCGCCTGTTCATGGAGCCGATGGACGATCCCTTCGCCGCGGTGGACCGGGTGCTGAAGGCGCATCGCCTGGGGCCGGGGGGCGTCGATGCCGTGCTGATCGACATGCATGGCGAGGCGACCAGCGAGAAGATGATCATGGGCCATTTCTGCGACGGCCGCGCCTCGCTGGTGGTCGGCACGCACAGCCATGTGCCGACCGCCGACCATATGGTCCTGCCGAAGGGCACCGCCTATCAGTCCGACGCCGGCATGTGCGGCGACTACGACAGCGCCATCGGCATGAAGAAGGAGGTGGCGCTCGCCAAGATGGTGCGCAAGCTGCCGACCGAGCGGCTGTCGCCAGCGGAAGGGGAGGGCACCGTCTGCGGCTGCTACGTCGAGACCGACGACCGCACCGGGCTGGCGGTCCGCATCGAACCGTTGCGCATCGGCGGGCGGCTGAGCCAGACTTTGCCGGAGCGGATGCAGTAAAGCCTAAACAGCATCGGGGGCGCGGTCCCATGGGTTTCCAGGCCAAGCACGACAAGGACTTCTACGCCTGGGCGATGGAGCAGGCGGCGCGGCTGCGCGAGGCCGCGGCGTCGGGAACCAACCTGCCGCTGGACTGGGAGAACCTTGCCGAGGAAATCGAGAGCATGGGGCGCAGCGATCGCCTGGAGGTCACGTCCCGGCTGGCCCGCATCGTCGAACATCTGCTGAAGCTGGAACTGTCGCCGGCCGACCGGCCGCGCAACGGGTGGAGACGGTCGGTGATCCAGCAGCGGACGGCGCTGGGCCGCGTGCTGCGCGACAGTCCCAGCTTGCGGGCCAAGCTGGATGAATTCCTGCCCAACGCCTGGGCGGATGGGCGGCAGGATGCGCTGTTCGGGCTGGAAGCCGACGGGCTGTTCGACCGCGACCTGCCGCGCGAATGCCCGTATCGCCTGGAAGAACTGCTCGATCCCGGTTTCTGGCCGGACAATCAGCACGGGCTGCAGTAGAGCCCTGCGGCGCAGGCTTGAGCGGGAGCGGGGCCGCCGCAATCTCGCCATATTGACTTTCTAATCCCGTGGGTGTCGTCTCCCGCGCCGAAAAGGTGCGGTGGGGCGGCAGACCTGTTACATGTGTCGTGCGCTCACCCCGCCCGATTGACCATCTTCCGTTTCGAGGCTCGTTCGACCCATGGCCGGTCATTCCCAGTTCAAGAACATCATGCACCGCAAGGGCGCGCAGGACGCCAAGCGGTCCAAGATCTTCAACAAGCTCGCCCGCGAGATCACCGTGGCCGCCAAGGCCGGCCTGCCGGACCCGGCGGCCAACCCGCGCCTGCGCGCCGCCATCCTCGCCGCCCGCGCCCAGAACATGCCGCGCGACCGCATCGACCGCGCCATCAAGCAGGGCACGCCCGGCGGCGGCGACGACGCGAACTACGAGGAGGTGCGGTACGAGGGCTACGGTCCCGGCGGCGTCGCCCTGATCGTCGAGGCGCTGACCGACAACCGCAACCGCACCGCTTCGGAAGTGCGTTCCAGCTTCACCAAGTACGGCGGCAGCCTGGGCGAGACCAATTCGGTCAGCTTCATGTTCAACCGCGTCGGCGCGATCTATTACCCGGCCTCGGCCGCGGATGCCGACGCCATGTTCGAGGTGGCGCTGGAGGCCGGTGCCGACAACGTCGAATCCGACGAGAACGGCCATGAGGTGACCAGCACGGTCGAGAATTTCGGCGCCGTGCGCGACGCGCTGGAGGCCAAGTTCGGCGGCGCGGAGAGCGCGCGCCTGACCTGGCGTCCGCTGAACACCGTCGCACCAAGCGAGGATGCCGCGGCCAGCCTGCTGAAGCTGCTGGACGTGCTGGAGGACAACGACGACGTCCAGGTGGTCGAAGGCAACTTCGACATCTCCGACGAGCTGATGCAGAAGCTGACTGCGTAACATCGACGCGGGTCTTGCAGGCGGAGTGCGGGTGCCGTGTTTGCGCGGGCAGGACGAACTGATGCGACGATGCCTTCGCCGGTGCGGTTGCTGGGGATCGACCCCGGCCTTCGCCACACCGGCTGGGGCATCATCGACGTGGCGGGCAACCGCCTGAGCCACGTTGCCGACGGCGCGGTGCATTCCGACGATTCCTGCCCGCTGGCCGAGCGTCTGGTGCAGCTCCACGACGCTCTGTCTGCGGTGGTGGAGCGCTACCGCCCCGACGAGGCGGCGGTGGAGGAGACCTTCGTCAACAGCAACGCGGTCTCGACGCTGAAGCTGGGGCAGGCCCGCGCCGTGGCCCTGCTGGTGCCGGCCCAAGCCGGGCTGGCGGTGGCGGAATACGCCAACAACATGGTCAAGAAGGCGGTCGTCGGCCAAGGCCGCGCCGAGAAGGCGCAGGTCCAGACGATGGTGCGCCTGCTGCTGCCCGGCTGCGAGATCGGCACGCCGGACGCTGCCGACGCGCTCGCCGTGGCGATCTGCCACGCGCATCATCGGGCGAGCTGGACGATGTGGCGGAAGAACGCCGATGCGCCGCGGCAAACTCGGAATCCCCTCTCCCCCCGGGGAGAGGGCAGGGTGAGGGGACGCGCGGCGGCCCGCAACCAAGAATCCACGCAGTGCTTCCCCCTCACCCCAACCCTCTCCCCGGGGGGAGAGGGGGATGTGCCCCTGGGGAAAGTGGGGGACATGGCGCGGGTTGCGAAAGCCAAGCCCACTGAATACATAACGGATCGTGCGCGCGACCTGCGGATGAACGCCACGGATGTGGAAAAGATCATCTGGCAGAAGCTGCGCAATGCCCAGCTCGGCGCTAAATTCCGGCGGCAGGAGCCGATCCTCGGCTTCGTCGCCGACTTCGTCGCCCATGACCATCGCCTCATCATCGAACTGGACGGCGGCCAGCATGCCGAGCAGCGCGCCGCCCATGACGAGAGGCGGTCGCGCATGCTGGAGCAGGCCGGCTTCCGCATCCTGCGCTTCTGGAACACCGACGTGATCGACAACCTTGACGGCGTGCTGGAGACCATCCGCGCGCGTCTCGAAGAGACCTCCATTCTTCGCAGCCAGCCCTCGGGCCGGGAGTTCCCATGATCGCCAAGCTGACCGGCATCGTCGATTCCACCGGCACCGACTGGGTCGTGCTCGACGTGAACGGCGTCGGTTACCTTCTGTCCTGCTCCAACCGCACGCTGTCGCGGATGGTGGCGGGAGAGCGCGTGTCGCTGGTGGTGGAGACCTTCATCCGCGAGGAACGCATCGTCCTGCACGGCTTCGGCGATCAGGCGGAGCGGGAGTGGTTCAAGCTGCTGACCACCATCCAGGGCGTCGGCGCCCGGCTGGCGCTGTCCATCCTCGGCGTGCTCGACCCCGACCAGCTGACCCGCGCCATCGCCTCGCAGGACAAGACCGCGCTGGTGCGCGCCGACGGCGTCGGGCCGAAGGTGGCGGCGCGCATCCTGAACGAACTCAAGGACAAGGTCGGCAATCTGGCGCTCGGCCCCGCGGCGACCGCGGGTGCGCCTGCCGGCAAGGGTGCCCCCGCTGCCGTTCCGGGCGCCAGCCCGGCGCTGGCCGACGCGGTGTCGGCGCTGGTCAATCTCGGCTATGGCCGGTCGGAAGCCTTCGGCGCGGTCGTCGCCGCCGGGCGGGTGCTGGGCGATGACGCCGGCGTGTCCGATCTGATCCGCCAGGGCCTCAAGGAACTGAGCCAATGAGCGACCCCAATTCCGACCGTCTGGTCCAGCCGGGCCAGGGCCACGGCGATTCGGCCGAGGCGTCGATCCGTCCGCTGTCGCTCGCCGAGTTCATCGGCCAGCGCCAGGCGCGCGAAAACCTGTCGATCTTCATCCAGGCCGCCCGCTCCCGCAACGAGGCGCTGGACCATGTGCTGCTGTTCGGGCCGCCAGGGCTGGGCAAGACCACGCTGGCGCAGATCGTGGCTCGGGAGCTGGGCGTCGGCTTCCGCGCCACCTCCGGTCCGGTCATCGCGCGGGCCGGCGATCTGGCGGCGCTGCTGACCAACCTCCAGCCGCACGACGTCCTCTTCATCGACGAGATTCATCGCCTTAATCCCGCCGTGGAAGAGGTGCTCTATCCCGCCATGGAGGATTTCCAGCTCGACCTCATCATCGGCGAAGGCCCGTCGGCGCGGTCCATCAGGATCGACCTGCCGCCCTTCACCCTCGTCGGCGCCACGACGCGCAGCGGCCTGATCACGCGTCCCCTGCGCGAACGCTTCGGCATTCCCGTGCGCCTGCAGTTCTACGAGCCGGACGAGTTGGAGCTGATCGTGCGCCGCGCCGCCGGGGTGCTCGGCATGGGCATCACGCCGGAGGGCGCCCGCGAGATCGCCAACCGGTCGCGCGGCACCCCGCGCGTGTCGGGCCGGCTGCTGCGCCGGGTGCGTGATTTCGCCGCAGTGGCGGGCGTCGAGGAGGTCGACAAGCGCGTCGCCGACGCGGCGCTGACCCGGCTGGAGGTCGACCGGCTCGGGCTGGACAGCATGGACCGCCGTTACCTGGGACTGGTCGCCAACAATTACGGCGGCGGGCCGGTGGGGGTGGAGACGCTCGGCGCGGCGCTGGGCGAGCAGCGCGACGTGCTGGAGGAGGTGGTGGAACCCTACCTGATCCAGCAGGGCTTCCTGCAGCGCACCCCGCGCGGGCGCATGCTGACCGACCAGGGCTTCCGCTATCTCGGCCTCAACCCGCCGAACGCGCCGGCCCGGCAGCTCGACCTGCTGGACCGGGTGCCGGATCCGACGGAAGGGGATGGCGATGAGTGAGCGCGTCGCCTCCCTTTCGGGATGGTTCGCCGAGGACGGCACGCACCGCTATCCGCTGCGGGTCTATTACGAGGACACCGACGCCGGCGGCATCGTCTACCACGCCAACTACCTGCGCTTCGCGGAGCGGGCGCGGACGGAGATGCTGTACCTGATGGGCTTCCGTCAGAAGGAGATGGCGGAGGGTTCGGGCGATGTCACAGGTGTGTCATTTGCGGTACGGCGCCTGACCATTGATTTTGACGCGCCTGCCAAGCTGGAGGACACGCTTGAAGTGGAAACCCGAATCGTCGATATCCGCGGTGCCTCCTTCGCAGTTGCACAAGTCATCCGCCGCGACGGTCGCGTGCTGGCGCGCGCCGACCTGCAGCTGGTGACGATCAACCGCGCCGGGCGGGCCGTGCGCCTGCCCGATGCGGTGAAAGCGGCGATGGAGACGCTGCATGCTAAGCAAAGCTTCTCTCCAATAGCCTGATTTTTCACGTATTTCCCTTCCCACCCCGTGCCAACAGCGCAAACGCGAGACTGACTGCGATGGACGCCCTGCAAACCGCCCAACTGGCCGGCAACGCCGCCGCCACGACGGCACATGAGATCACCATGCTCGGCCTGTTCTGGCAGGCCGATGCGGTCGTCAAGATCGTGATGCTGATGCTCATCGTCGCCTCGGTCTGGTGCTGGGCGATCATCATCGAGAAGCTGATGCGCATCCGCCGCCTGAACGCCCAGGCCGACGCCTTCGAGGAGGCGTTCTGGTCCGGCGGCTCATTGGACGCGCTGTACGACCGCATCGGCCAGTCGCCGGCCGATCCGATGGCCGCGACCTTCGCCGCCGGCATGCGCGAATGGCGCCACGCCGCCGACCGCGGCATCGCCGGCACCATGAAGGGCTCGCTGCAGCAGCGGGTGGAGCGGGTGATGGCGGTGACCATCGGCCGCGAGATGGCGCGGGCCGAACGCTACATGACCTTCCTGGCCTCGGTCGGCTCGACGGCCCCCTTCATCGGCCTGTTCGGCACGGTGTGGGGCATCATGAACTCCTTCACCTCCATCGCCGGTTCGGGCAACACCAGCCTCGCCGTGGTGGCGCCCGGCATCGCCGAGGCGCTGTTCGCCACCGCCATGGGTCTGCTGGCCGCCATCCCGGCGGTGCTGTCCTACAACAAGTTCTCCACCGACCTCGGCCGCTACGCCGACCGGCTGGACACCTTCTCGGGCGAGTTCTCGGCGATCCTGTCCCGCCACCTCGAGGAGCGGGGAGCCGCCTGAACCATGGCCGGACAACTCGCAGGCAAGACCCACGGGCGCGGCAAGCGCCGGGGCTATCGCGCGATGGCCGAGATCAACATGACGCCCTTCATCGACGTCATGCTGGTCCTGCTGATCGTCTTCATGGTGGCCGCCCCGATGCTGACCGTCGGCGTGCCGGTCGACCTGCCCAAGACCAACGCCGCCCCGCTGGAGCAGCAGAAGGATCCGCTGTTCGTCACCGTGCAGACCGACGGCCGCGTCTTCGTGCAGGAGACGCCGGTGGAGCTGACCAACATGGTGCCGCTGCTGATCGCGGTGACCAACAACAACCCCGAGGCCCGCATCCTCGTCCGCGGCGACGCCAAGATCGCCTACGGCAAGATGCTGGAGGTGATGGGCACCATGAGCGCCGCCGGCTTCAAGAAGGTCGGCCTGGTCGCCGAGATGCCGAACGGTGCGACCGCGTCCGGCGCGCGGGTCGGCGCACCCAAGCCGGCGCGTTGAGGCGGGCGGAACTCCCATGCGCAAGCCCCTGATCGCCTCGGCGGTGCTGCACGTCGCGCTGGTCGCGCTGATGGTGCTCGGCATGCCGCCCAGCGATCGCAAGCTCGAAATCGCCTCCTCGATCCCGATCGAGATCGTCGACGTCGGCGAGATCACCGAGGCCGCCCGCGTCGAGAAGGGTGAACCGAAGCCGGCCGCCAACGCCGCGCCGCGTCCGCCCGTGCCCGAAGCGAAGCCCGCCCCGCCGGCCCCGGAACCGCCGGACGAGGAGGACGAACCGCCGCCTCCGCCGCCGCCGCCCACCAAGACGCCGGAGCCGCCGAAGGTCGCGCAGGTGCCGCCGCCCCCGCGCGAGCCGACTCCGCCGCCCAAGCCGGCCCCGACGCCCCCTCCGCCGCCGCCGCCACCCCCGCCGCCTCCGCCCCCGGATCCGGCGCCGTCGCCGACTCCCAAGCCGCCCGAGCCGCCGAAGCCTGAGCCTCCGAAACCGGAGCCGCCCAAGCCCGAGCCTCCCAAGCCGGAACCGAAGAAGCCCGAGCCCCCGAAACCGGAACCGCCCAAGCCGGAACCGCCGAAGGTCGAGCCGAAGAAGCCGGAACCGCCAAAGGAGCCGCCCAAGGAGGTAGCGAAGGCGGAGCCGCCGAAGGACGCCGCCAAGGCCGATCCGAAGAAGACGGAGGCTCCGGCCAAACAGCCGGAGAAGCCGTCGGCCAAGACCGACCCGCTGTCCGACCTGCTGTCGAACGTCGGGAAGATCAAGCCGTCGGACAACCCGAAGGCGGACGGCAAGGCATCGGCCAGCGCCAACAGCGACGCCAAGCCCAGCCAGAAGACCGCTTCGGCGGCGCCGGCCGGGGCGGCAAAGGCGACGAACGGCCCCGACCGGCCGTTCAAGCCGTCCGGCCGCGCGCTCGACGCCATCCGCGGGCAGCTGAGCAAGAACTGGAACTTCGACAGCGGCCGCAAGGACGCCGCGTCGATGCAGATCGAGATCCACGTCGAGGTCGGCCGCGACCACAGCGTGGTCCGCGCCTGGATCGACGACAAGTACCGGTCGCGCTACATGTCGGACGCCGCCTTCCGCGCGTCGGCCGACGCCGCCGTTCGCGCGGTCAAGCGGTCGAGCCCGCTGGAGTTGCTGTCCAGCGAGTTCACGCCGGACACCTACGAAAGCTGGCGCTACATCGTGTTCAATTTCGACCCGAGGGACATGTTCTGACCATGACGACGAAGACGAGGCTTCTGTTGAAGCTGGCCGGGGCCACCGGCGCGCTTCTCCTCTCCCTCGGCGTTGCCGCTCCGCAGGAGGCGCGCGCCGAGTTGCGCATCGACATCACGCGGGGCGTGTCCGAGCCGCTGCCCATCGCGATCACCAGCTTCGCCGGTTCGGGCGGGCGCGACGCCCAGATGGGCGCCGACATCTCCAAGGTCATCTCCGACGACCTGGAGCGCTCCGGCCTGTTCAAGCCGCTGGATCCGCGCGGCTTCCTGCAGACCCCGGACCAGCTGCGCACCGGCGAGCCGCGCTACCAGGACTGGAAGGCGCTGGGCGCCCAGGCGCTGGTCGCCGGCAACACCACCACCGGTGCCGACGGCCGCATGAAGGTCGATTTCCGGCTGTGGGACGTCGCCGCCGGCCAGTACATGCAGGGGCTGAGCTACAGCGCCTCGCCGCAGGAATGGCGCCGCATCGCCCACATCGTGGCCGATGCCATCTATAAGCGCCTGACCGGCGAGGATGGCTATTTCGACACGCGCATCGTCTATGTCGCCGAATCCGGCCCGGCGAACGCGCGCAAGAAGCAGCTGGCCATCATGGACCAGGACAGCGCCAACCATCAGTTCCTGACCGACGGGCAGACGCTCGTCCTGACGCCGCGCTTCTCGCCGACGTCCCAGGAAATCACGTACATGTCGTACTTCAACAAGAAGCCGCGCGTGTACCTGTTCAACATCGACACCGGCCGCCAGGAGGTCCTGGGCGACTTCCCCGGCATGACCTTCGCCCCGCGCTTCTCGCCGGACGGCAACAAGGTCATCATGTCGATGGCGCAGAACGGCAACACCGACATCTACACTCTGGACCTGCGCACCCGCCGCCAGACCCAGCTGACCGACGCGCCCGGCATCGACACCGGTCCCAGCTATTCGCCCGACGGACAGCGGATCGTCTTCGAATCGGATCGCGGCGGCACGCAGCAGCTCTACACCATGAACGCCGACGGGTCGGGCGTGAAGCGGCTGACCTTCGGCGAGGGCCGTTACGGTACGCCGGTGTGGTCGCCGCGCGGCGACCTGATCGCATTCACGCGCCAGCGTGGTAGCAGCTTTGCAATCGGTGTAATCCGTCCGGATGGGACGGGGGAACGAATCCTGACCGAAGCCTTCCACGTCGAAGGTCCCACTTGGGCACCCAACGGCCGAGTCATCATGTTCTTCAAGGACTTGCCGTCGGGCGACGGGCGCGGCCGCAATGCCAAGCTGTACAGCATCGACATCACCGGCGCCAACGAACGCCGCGTCAGCAGCCCGGTCGATGCGTCGGACCCCGCGTGGTCGCCCTTGATTCCCTAGTGGAGTAGCCCTATTTTGCGGCCACGCGAGAGCAATGCTCAAGACTTGGGTTGGACGTCGTCTTTTCGTCGGGGCTTGGCGGAAAGAAGCGGCTCTCGCGCCGATAATTGTCCGACCACTCAACAAGTTTCGTTCAAGGGGTCCCTGAACATGCGTATGAAGTTCCTCGCTCTCGCCGCGGTTGCTCTGCTCGCCGCTTGCGAATCCACTCCGAACGACGCCGCCAACGGCGCGAACACCGGTGCTCAGCAGTCGTCGGTCCGTCCGGGCTCGGCGGAAGATTTCGTCGTCAACGTCGGCGACCGCGTCTTCTTCGGCCTGGACCGCTACGACCTGTCGCCGGAGGCTCGCGCCACCCTGGACCGTCAGGCCAAGTGGCTGCAGACCTACGGCTCGGTCACCGTCACCGTCGAGGGCCATGCCGACGAGCGCGGCACCCGCGAGTACAACCTGGCCCTGGGTGAGCGCCGCGCCAACTCGGTGAAGAACTACCTGGCCGCCAAGGGCATCACCCCGAACCGCGTCAATGTCGTGTCCTACGGCAAGGAGCGTCCGGCGGTGGTCGGCTCGAACGAGGCCGCCTGGTCGCAGAACCGCCGTGGCGTGACCGTCGTCAACTAATGACGCCGGTCCCCGCCTGACGGGGAATGGAGACAAGGCGCCGCCGCCGGGCAACCGGTGCGGCGCCTTTTCTTTGGCGGCGGAGAGTTCCGGCACGGGCATAGGACGATGGCGGTTCTTTGCGCCGCCGCGAAACTTCTGCTAAACAGCGGCCATTGCGTCGCCTTTTTCGTTTGCCATGGTCGCCGCGGGCGCTTCCGCCCAGGCTTCAGATCTCCTCAGGATCCCACGCGCATGACCCACATCCGTCCCGTCGCCGCCCTGTTGCTGGGTGGCATGCTCGCGGCAAGCCCCGCACTGGCCCAGTCGAAGGGGCAGATCGAGCGGCTGCACTCGCTGGAAACGCAGGTCGCGGCGCTGGGCGGGCCGGTGGAGGTGGCGCAGCTGTCGCCCTCCGTCGCGGCGGATTTCGAGATCCGGCTGCAGAACCTGGAACGCTCGATGCAGGAGCTGACCGGCAAGTACGAGGAGTCGACCTACCAGATCACGCAGCTGCGCGAGCGTCTGGAGAAGATCAACGGCGACATCGATTTCCGCCTGAAGGACCTGGAGAAGGGCGGCGGGGCGATGGGTGGCGCCATGGGTGGCGCGATGTCCGACGCCGCTCCGCCGAAGGCCGCCGCCAAGACCGACGACAAGAAGCCCGCCGACAAGCCGGCGCAGACTGCGGCCGCCAACCCGCCGTCCACCGCCGGGCTGTCGCCGGAAAAGCAGTACGAACAGGCGTTCGAGCTGCTGCGCAACTCCGACTATGACCGGGCGGAGAAGGCCCTGCAGGAGTTCATCGTCAAGAACAAGAGCCATGCCTATGCCGGCAACGCGCAGTACTGGCTGGGCGAAAGCTATTACGTCCGCAAGAAGTATCCGGATGCGGCTCAGGCCTTCGGCGAGGTGCTGTCGAAGTACCGCACCAACCCCAAGGCCCCCGACAGCCTGCTGAAGCTGGGCATGACGTTGCAGGAGATGAACCGCAAGTCGGATGCCTGCACCGCCTTCAACCAGCTGCTGAGCAAGTTTCCCGAGGCTTCGGCCAACGTCAAGCGCCGTGCCGATACGGAGCGCAAGCGTCTGAATTGCCCGGCCTGATGGCCGGCGCCGCCGCCGGCCCGGCCGACTCCGCTCCGGTGACGGCGCCGGAGTTCGACCGTGCGATGGCGGCGCTGGACGGGTTCGAGCCGGCACCCGCCGTGGCGGTCGGCCTGTCCGGCGGCGGCGACAGTCTGGCGCTGGCGCTGCTGCTGCGGCATTGGGTCGCAGAGCGGGGCGGAAGCCTGCTGGCGCTCACCGTCGATCACGGTCTCCGCAGCGAATCCGCAGCCGAGGCGGCGGCGGTCGGGCAGGCGATGGACCGGTTCGGCATTCCCCACCGCATCCTGCGCTGGAAGGGGGCGAAGCCGGCCGCCGGGCTGCAGGCGGCGGCGCGGGCGGCGCGCCACCGGCTGCTGGCCGATGCCTGTGCCGGGGCCGGCATCCTGCATCTGGCGCTCGCCCACCACCGCGACGATCAGGCGGAGACGGTGCTGCTGCGGCTGGCCCGCGGCTCCGGCACCGACGGGCTGGCGGGCATGGCGGCGGTGCGCGCCGATGGCGCCGTCCGGGTGATCCGTCCGCTGCTGGGATTTTCCCATGAGCGGTTGCTGGCGACCTGCCGTGCCGCCGGACTGGACTGGGTCGAGGATCCCTCCAACCACAACCCGCGCTTCGCCCGTGCCCGGCTGCGTGCCGCCCGCGATCTGCTGGGCGGGGAGGGGCTGGACGGCGACCGGCTGTGCGAGGTCGCCCGCCGCGCCGGCCGCGCCCGTGCGGCCCTCGAACAGGCGACCGCGGCGTTGCTGGCCCAGGCCGCGACCATCCATCCCGAAGGCTGGGTCACGTTGGCCCCGGCGCCGCTGCTGGCCGCGCCGGAGGAGATCGCGCTGCGGGCGCTGGCCCAGGCGCTGGCGGCGGTCGGTGGAGCGGGCCCGGTGCGGGACGAGGCGCTGGAGCGTCTGTTCGGCTCGCTGGCGGATGGGCGGGGCGGGACGCTGGGCGGCTGCGTGCTGCGGATGCGCCGCGGGGCGATCATGGTCGCGCGCGAGCCGGCGGCGGTGGAGCGCTTGACCGTGCCGCCCGGCGGCCGGGTCCTGTGGGACGGCCGCTTCGACCTGAGGGTGTCGCTGCGGTGGGAACGGCCCGTCGAAGTCGCGGCGCTGGGGGCCGCAGGCTGGCGCGATCGGGCGGGGCGGGGAGGCTATTCGGGGCTGTCCGATCTGCCGGCCCCGGTGCGGGAAACGCTGCCAAGCCTTTGGTTGGGAACGGAAATGCTTGCCATACCCACCATCGGTGGAGCATACGGGTCGGACGCGGATGGACAGGACCCGATGGACCGCGCGATCTTCCGCCCGATTTCGCCGTTGGGAAGACCAGCTTTTACGGTTGTTTCGGACCGGCGCGGCATTATTTAATCTGGGAACGTGCCCGTAGGAGTCCGGGGTGCGGCCTTGTCGGCGCACCGCATGGCGATGGGTTCGCAGAAAGGCGTGTGACGTGAACAATTTCGGCAAGAACCTCGCGCTCTGGATCATCATAGGGCTGCTGCTCGTGGCCCTGTTCAACCTGTTCCAGAGTTCCTCCACCCGCAGCCCGCAAACGACCGTTCCGTTCAGCGAGCTTCTCGCCGAAGTGGACCGGGGCCAGGTCGCCGACGTGACGATCAAGGGCAACCAGGTTTCGGGCCATTTCTCGGACGGCCGCTCCTTCAGCACCTATGTCCCGCCTGAAGCGGGGCTGGTGGAGCGCCTGACCAACAAGAACGTCCGGATCAACGCGGTCCCCGACGACAGCAACGTGCCGTCGCTGTTCTCGGTGCTGCTGTCCTGGTTCCCGATGCTGCTGCTGATCGGCGTCTGGATCTTCTTCATGCGCCAGATGCAGTCGGGCGGCGGCAAGGCGATGGGCTTCGGCAAGTCGCGGGCCCGCCTGCTGACCGAGAAGGTCGGGCGCGTGACCTTCGACGACGTCGCCGGCATCGACGAGGCCAAGCAGGAGCTGACGGAAATCGTCGAGTTCCTGAAGGACCCGCAGAAGTTCCAGCGGCTGGGCGGCAAGATCCCGAAGGGCTGCCTTCTGGTCGGTCCTCCGGGTACGGGTAAGACGCTGACCGCCCGCGCGGTGGCCGGCGAAGCCAATGTCCCGTTCTTCACCATCTCCGGTTCGGACTTCGTCGAAATGTTCGTCGGCGTCGGCGCATCCCGTGTCCGCGACATGTTCGAACAGGGCAAGAAGAACGCCCCCTGCATCATCTTCATCGACGAGATCGACGCGGTCGGCCGCCATCGCGGCGCCGGCCTGGGCGGCGGCAACGACGAACGCGAGCAGACCCTCAACCAGCTGCTGGTCGAGATGGACGGCTTCGAGGCGAACGAGGGCGTCATCCTGATCGCCGCGACCAACCGTCCGGACGTTCTCGACCCCGCGCTGCTGCGTCCGGGCCGCTTCGACCGTCAGGTCGTGGTGCCGAACCCCGACGTGCTGGGCCGCGAGAAGATCCTCAAGGTCCACATGCGGAAGGTCCCGCTGTCGCCGGACGTCGACGCCAAGGTCATCGCCCGCGGCACCCCCGGCTTCTCCGGCGCCGATCTGGCCAACCTGGTCAACGAGGCGGCGCTGCTCGCGGCCCGCATCGGCAAGCGCGTCGTCGGCATGGCCGAGTTCGAGGCCGCCAAGGACAAGGTCATGATGGGTGCGGAACGCCGCTCCATGGTGATGACCGAGGACGAGAAGAAGCTGACCGCCTACCACGAGGCCGGCCACGCCATCTGCGCCATCCACTGCGCCGACAGCGACCCGGTCCACAAGGCCACCATCATCCCGCGCGGCCGTGCGCTGGGCATGGTGATGCGCCTGCCGGAAGGCGACCGCATCAGCCTGTCGCAGGCCAAGCTGCTGGCCGACCTGTGCGTTGCCATGGGCGGCCGCATCGCCGAGGAGCTGATCTTCGGCAAGGAGCGGGTGACCACCGGTGCCTCTGGCGACATCAAGATGGCGACCGAGATGTCGCGCCGCATGGTGACGGAGTGGGGCATGAGCGACAAGCTCGGCCCGCTGCTGTACGGCGAGCCGACGCAGGAGGTGTTCCTGGGCCATTCCGTGACCCAGCACAAGAACATGTCCGACCGCACCGCCCAGCTGGTCGACGAGGAGATCCGCCGCATCGTGGACGAGAGCTACGAGCGCGCCCGGACCATCCTGACCGAGAACATCGACCAGCTGCACACCCTGGCCAAGGGCCTGCTGGAGTACGAGACGCTGAGCGGCGACGAGATCAACCGTCTGCTGCGCGGCGAACCGATCCTGCGCGACGACGACCGCGACACGGTCGCCGCCCCGCCGCCGCGCCCGACCGCCGGCGGACGCCGCTCCTCCGTCCCGCCGAGCAGCGGGCAGGAAAGCGGTGGCATGGGTCCGGAGCCGCAGGGTACGTAAGGCTTCGAAGAGTTTGACATGAAGAAGGCGGCGCTGTGAGGCGCCGCCTTTTTTCTTGAGAGCGTGATTGCAGTGGGTGAGCGCTCGCCCCCTCCCTAACCCTCCCCCGCTTTGCGGGAGAGGGAACTGCCGCTGTCGTACGGCTAAACCGCGCACCAAGTGTCCTGCCCCCTCTCCCGCGATCGGACCGACCTACGGTCGGCCGAGGGCGGGGAGGGGGCAGACTGTAGGCTCGGGAGATCCCTCAGAACGCGCCCTTCTGCTCGCGGCGGCGGTCGAGCGCCACGTCGAACTGGCGGAGCAGCTTCTGCATGCCTTCGAAGTAGAGCTTGCGCGACGGCGTGTTCTTCATGCAGCGGGCGTCCAGATGGGCGACGCTGGTCAGGGCCGAGACGCAGTAGCCGAGCAGCCAGTAGCGCGAGCGGATGCTGCGCAGATAGTCGCGGAAGGGCTCCGGCTGGCCGTTCATGAAGCTGCTGAAGGAGGTCTCGTAGTCCGACAGGATGGTGCGGATGTCGAGCAGCGTCGTCTCCAGCAGCTTGCCCACCTTCTCGATGTGCATCAGCAGCTGGGTCTCGTAGGGCTTGTGCATGCGGATGTCGACCGGAATGCACTCCCGCGACTTCAGCCAGGTCAGGATGATGCGGGCGCGCGGCGCGATGCGGCGCAGCTGGTACTCGTAGAAGGTCGTGCCCTTCCAGGCGCTGAAGATGGTGTCGGCTTCCGCCCGTTCGATGCCGAAGGCGGAGACGAACAGGCCGGCCTCTTCCAGGTTGGGGTTCCAGATCGCCTCCAGGAAGCGCTCGATGCTCTGGGCGTTGCCCTGGCTGCCGGACAGCGCCTTGCGGACGATCGGCTCGATCGGGCGCGGATCAGGCGGCGGAGCTGGTGGTCCTCCTCGTTGCTGATCAGCCAGTGGCGCGGATCGACGTTGACCTTTTCCGCCTCGAAGCAGGTCTTCAGCAGGAAGGCGTCGAGCGACGGCACGTCGTCGATCATCTGCAGCATCTTCATGTCGCCGATGATGCCGTTTTCCTGCGGCCCGTGCTTGATGCCGAACTGTTCTTCCAGCAGCGCCTCGCTGTTGCGGCCGCGCAGATAGACGGCGACGCCGCCGGATTCGGGCGACTTGGCGTTGTGCGGCACATAGATGCCGGTCTCGACCGGCCGGCTGCCGCCCTCCAGCTCCTCGTCCTCCGCCATCGGATCGCCGCCGTCGTCGTCGCGGTCGTCGAAGTTCGGATATTTGAAGAGGATGCAGTTGTTCAGGCCCTGCGCCTTGAACATGCGCTGCTCTTCGGGGATTTCGCGCGTGATGGCGATGAGATTCATCGACACGCTGGAGCCGCCGTAAAGGATCTGCTCAAGGATCGGAGAAACCGAGTCCATTTTCTTGCGAGCGCGCATGAATATTACCCAAATCCGCGAATATTGCGCAAATCATAAACGCCGCCTTCGCAAACGCAAAGAGGGATCGGTGAACCGATCCCCCTCCTCGTCATGCGATTGCAGGCACGATGCCGCCGCTCAACCGGGCGGGCCTCAGCCGGCCTTCGGCGTGCCGCCCAGCGAGCCCAGCAGGCTGGCGACCTCGGCCGCCTCGTCCACCGCGACCATGCCGACGGTGTGATAGCCGCTGTCGACATGCATCACCTCGCCGGTGACGCCGCTGCCGAGATCGGACATCAGGAACAGGCCGGCGCCGCCGACCTCCTGGATGGTGACGTTGCGCTTCAGCGGGGCGTTCAGCTCGTTCCATTTCAGGATGTAGCGGAAGTCGCCGATGCCGCTGGCTGCCAGCGTCTTGATCGGGCCGGCGGAGATGGCGTTGACACGGATGTTGCGGCCACCCAGATCGACGGCCAGATAGCGCACGCTGGCCTCCAGCGCCGCCTTGGCGACACCCATCACATTGTAATGGGGCATGACGCGTTCGGCGCCGTAATAGGATAGAGTGAGCAGGCTGCCGCCGTCCTTCATCAGCGGCACGGCGCGCTGCGCCACCGCGGTGAAGGAGTAGCAGGAGATGTCCATGGTGCGCAGGAAGTTGGCCCGCGTCGTATCCAGATACAGCCCGTCCAGTTCGTTCTTGTCGGAAAAGGCGATGGCATGAACCACGAAGTCCAGCCCGCCCCATTCCTTCTCGATGGCGGCGAAGGTCGCGTCGATGCTGCCCTCGTCCGTCACGTCGCAGGGCAGGACCAGCTTGGCGCCGACCTGTTCGGCCAGCGGCTTCACCCGCTTCAGCAGCGCATCGCCCTGATAGGTGAAGGCAAGCTCCGCCCCGTGCTGGGCCAGGGTGGAGGCGATCCCCCAGGCGATCGAACGATCGTTGGCCACACCCATGATCAGGCCACGCTTGCCGGCCATGAGCGGCATCGGATTGGACATCGGAACCTCGTGAACGACGGAAGTGCTGCGGCTGGAGCCGCGAAAAGTGCGGCGCATCCTACACGAAAGCGCCCACCGGTCAAACCGACGCGGGCTGTCTTGTCGCAGGAGGCGTCGCATGTCCGTCTTTAAGGACAAACCGCGCCTGGAGGAGGAGGAGCGCAGCCGCATCGTGACCGGGCTGAAGGAGCTGGGCGGCTTCTTCGGCCATTCGATGTTGCGCTTCTACAACGACAACTGCTTCCAGACCGCGGCGGCGCTGACCTACACCTCGCTGCTGGCGATCGTGCCGATCATGACCATCGGCTTCGCCATCTTCTCGGCCTTTCCCGCCTTCAGCGCGCTGCAGATGCGGATCCAGACCGCCGTCATCAAGAATCTGGTACCGGAGATCGGCGACGCGATCCTCGAGTATCTCGGCCGCTTCATGGCGAATGCCGGCCAGATGCCGATCTTCGGCGTGATCGGGCTGGCGATGTCGGCGGTGCTGCTGATCTGGACCATAGAGGGGTCCTTCGCCACCGTTTGGCGCGTGCGGGAGCCGCGGTCCTACGTCACCCGCATCCTGTCCTTCTGGGCGGTGGTGTCGCTGACGCCGCTGTTCGCCGGCGCCAGCCTGTCGCTGTCCAGCACGCTGTGGACCGCGCTGGAGCTGGCTCATCTGGAGGGGGTGGTCCATCCGCTGGCCGGCATCGGCATGCTGCTGCCCTTTGTCTTGCAGCTGATCGGCTGCACGCTTTTGTACCTCATCATCCCCAACCGCGACGTCTTCTGGCTCGACGCCCTGTGCGGCGGGGCCATCGGATCGGTCCTGCTGGAGGGATCGAAGGCGATCTTCGGCTGGTACATGCGCGAATACCCCGCCTACCAGACCATCTACGGCGCGCTGTCGGTCGTGCCGATCTTCCTGTTCTGGCTCTACATCGCATGGTCGACGGTGCTGTTCGGCGCGGTGGTCGCCGCGTCCCTTCCGGAATGGCGGGCAGGCAAGGTCACCCGCGGCGGCATGGAGGGGCTGCTGCCGGCCCAGCGGCTGGCGCTGGCGCTCGCCGTCCTGCACGAGCTGATGGAGGCGAGCCGGCTGGGCGTGGGACTGCGCCGCCGCACGCTGGTCGGTCGCGTCCCGGTGGGCACCCTGCTGATCGACGGCATCCTGGAACAGCTGCGCGACGCCCATTGGGTCGCCCATACCACGCGCGACGCCTGGGTGGTGACCCGCGACATGGGCGAGGCGACGCTCTTGGAGCTGATGAAGGCGCTGGGCATCGGCATGCGCGGCTCCGTCCACGGGCTGGGCGGGCTGGAACTGCCCTGGCAGGAGCGCACCGCCCGCCTGCTGGACGCAGCGGAATCGAGTCAGAGCGATCTGCTGAGCGTGCCGCTGAAGACGCTGCTGAACGACGATCCCCCGCCGGAGGGTCAGCCGGCGGGGCAGGGGGAGAGGCAAGGAGCGGCGGGGGGCGGTGCCGCTGCGGGCGGTGAAGAAGTAGCCGCTCAAGCGACGGCGGGCGAACCGGCAGTCGGCTGCGGCGGCGGGCCGAAGCGGTTCTCTGCGGCATCGCCCTTGGTCGCCGTCCAGACGAGGAGGACGATCCATCCGATCACCGGAACCATCGCCAACAGCAGCCACCAGCCGGACCGCCCGACGTCGTGCATGCGGCGGGCCGACACAGCCAAGCCCGGCAGCAGCAGCGCCAGATTGGTGATGGAGCTCAGGGGGCTGGCATCCTCGAATGGAAAGAGAGCGACATCGATGATGCCGGTGACGATGCTGATCAGCACGGTGAACAGAACCCAATACCAGTATTCGGATCGCAGTGCGCGGCCGGAGAACCCGACATATTGGGAAAACACCGACCTGATGGCTTCGAAGAAATTCATCGTCCGCTACCTCGGCGAATGGCCTGCCGCGATTGGTCAGCCTGATGACGTCACGATCTGCAGGCAATCGGTGCGGTGCAACACTCTCATTCGATGCGGAACAGTCCCGACCGCGGCGTCGTGACGCGCTCCAGGACTCCGCGCAAATGAAAACGGCCCGCCCCGAAGGGCAGGCCGCATGTCGATCGCCGCATGCAGGTCGACCGGCCGCTTTCGCTTACTCCAGCCCCGCCTTCCTGCGGACGTCGTAGCTGCGGGTCTTGGCCCACTGTTCCACGAACTTGACCAGTTCGGCATCCGGCGGGTCGGGCAGGACGACCTTAAGCTTCACATACTGGTCGCCCGGCTGCTTGGTGGCCTGGTTGACCACGCCCTTGCCGCGCAGCCGCAGGACGGAGCCGGTGTTGGCGCCGGGGGGCACCTTCACCGCCACCTTACCGCTGATGGTCGGGACGTTGACGGTGGCGCCGAGCACCGCCTCGTTCAGGGTGATCGGCACCTCGACGTGGATGTCGCTCTCCTGCCGGGTGAAGAAGGGGTGGGATTCGACATGCACCTCGACGATGGCGTCGCCGTTGGGCATGCCGCCCATGCCGGGCAGGCCCTGGCCCTTCAGGCGCAGCTTCGTCTCGTTCTCCGTCCCGGGCGGGATGGCGACGTCGATGCTCTTGCCGTTGGACAGGTTGATGCGCCGCTTCGACCCGTTCGCCGCCTCCACGAAGGGGACGGTGACGGAATAGGAGATGTCGCTGCCGCGAACCTTCGGCCCGGTGGAGCCGCCGCCCATGCCGGCCCCGGCCCCCGCCCCGGCACCGCCGGGACGGCGCCGGCCGCCGCCGAACAGGTCGGAGAACCAGTCGTCACCGCCGCCGAAGAAACTGTCGTCGGCGGTGCCGCTGTAGGCCTTGCCCCGGCTGGTCCGGCCGCGGGCGCCGAAGCCCGCGTGCCGTTCCTGCCCGGACGGGTCGATCTCGCCACGGTCGTAGCGGGCGCGCTTCTCGGTATCCGACAGCAGCGTGTAGGCGGCCGAGATTTCCTTGAACCGCTCCTCGTTGGCGGCGTCGCCCGGCTTCAGGTCCGGGTGATGCTGCTTGGCGAGCTTGCGGTACGCCTTCTTGATGTCGTCGGCACTGGCGGACCGGCTGACGCCGAGAACGCTGTAGGGATCGCGCGTAGCCACGGGCAGAGGATTCCCGCCCCAACGGGGCTCAAAGGTTGCGGAACGGAGATGTTACGAGTTGCCGATGATCTTCCACGTACCGTCGGCCTGTTTGCAAGCGGTTCCGTACGCCTGCTCCGTCCGGCCCTTGACCACGATGGTCTGCTGGAACTCGCGGCAATAGGTGCCGGTGTTGCTGTAGCCGTCGCGGGTGGTGACGATGGTGCCGGAGTTGCCCGACTGCGGGTTGTTCCAGGTGATGCGGTCGCCGACCGGAGCGGCATAGGCCTGGCGGGCGGCGGTCTCGGCATAGCCGGCGTCGGCCTTGTCGAGCGAGCTGCCGACCTCGCGGCCGATGAAGGCGCCCAGCAGCGTGCCGACGCCGGTCGCCACCAGCTTGCCCGTTCCGCCGCCGATCTGCGAACCGATCAGGCCGCCGGCCACGGCGCCGCCGACCGTGCCGACCGTTTCCTTCTGACCGCCCGTCTGGCACCCGGCCAGCAGGCCCACGACGATCACGGCCGGAACGACTTTCTTCACGAACATCCTTGCGCCTCGAAAAGGTTGGTTGCCGCGGCACCTTATCGGTGGCTTCGCGGTGGACAGTGATATAAGCGACCCTATCCTTGCTGTGAATTGTGATGAGGCTGTGACCCTTTCGCTTTTGCACAGAAGATAGCCCCCGCCTCCCGCCTTCGGCCGGTGCGGGACCCATCAAGGCCGGACCCGATCGTAACAGGACCATGGGCATGACCGACAGCAGCGAGCGCGACCCTTACGAACTCTTCGCCGAATGGATGAAGGAGGCCGAGCAGAGCGAGCCCAACGACCCCAACGCCATGGCGCTGGCAACCGCCGATGCGGCCGGCGTTCCGTCGGTGCGCATGGTCCTGCTGAAGGGCATCGATCCGCGCGGCTTCGTCTTCTACACCAACACCGAGAGCCGCAAGGGCGAACAGATGCTGGCGAATCGGAACGCCGCCCTCTGCTTCCACTGGAAGACCCTGCGCCGGCAGGTGCGGGTCGAAGGACCGGTGGAGGTCGTCACCGACGCCGAGGCCGACGCCTATTTCGAAAGCCGCCCGCGCGAAAGCCGCATCGGTGCCTGGGCCTCGCAGCAGTCGCGCCCGCTGGAAGGCCGCTGGGAGCTGGAGAAGCGGGTGGCGCAGTTCACCGCGAAGTACGCCATCGGCACCGTGCCCCGCCCGCCGCACTGGACCGGCTTCCGCGTCCTGCCATCGCGGATCGAGTTTTGGCGCGACCGGCCCTTCCGCCTGCACGACCGGCTCGTCTACCGCCGCGCCGTGGAGACGGCGGACGCGGCCCCGCCGGTTTGGACGACGGAGCGGCTTTATCCCTAAACCCCAGGTCCTGAACCCTAGGCCCCGAAGAGGCCCCGAACAGAGGCAGGTCGTGAGCGAACAACCGGGAAGCGGCGCGCGGGCGGATCGTCTGCGCCGCTACGCCACCTATGCCAGCGTGACGGTGGCCTCCACCCTGATCGCGGCGAAACTGGGCGCCTATCTGCTGACCGAATCGGTCAGCATCCTGTCGTCGCTGATCGATTCGACCACCGACCTGATGGCGTCCCTGGTGACGCTGCTGGCGGTGCGCCAGGCCCTGCGGCCGGCCGACGCCAACCACCGCTACGGCCACGGCAAGGCGGAGGCGCTGGCGGCGCTGGCCCAGGCGGCCTTCATCGCCGGGTCCGCCGTGCTGCTGAGCGTGGAGGCGGTGCGGCGCATCATCCGGCCGGAACCGATCGGCGAGGGGGCGGTGGGCATCGCGGTGATGCTGCTGTCGATCGCGCTGACCGCCGGCCTCATCACCTTCCAGCGCCGGGTGCAGGCGGCCACCGGCTCCGTCGCCATCGGGGCCGACCGGCTGCATTACGCCGGCGACCTGCTGATGAACAGCGCCGTCATCGCCGCCATCCTGCTGACCGAGGCGACCGGGCTCGCCATCGTCGATCCGCTGTTCGGCATCGGCATCGCGCTGTTCCTGCTGAACGGCGCCCGCGGCGTGGCGCGCGATGCGCTGGACGTGCTGATGGACCGCGAACTGGGGCAGGAGGAGCGCGATCGCATCGCGACGCTGGCGCGGGCCGAGCCGGGCGTGCGGGGCTTGCACGACCTGCGCACCCGCAACGCCGGCACCGGCTGCTTCATCGAGCTGCATCTGGAGCTGGACGGCGGCCTCACCCTGACCGCGGCGCACGAGATCGCCGAC
The DNA here is from genome assembly GCF_055698305.1 of Azospirillum sp. VT-I1. NCBI lineage: Bacteria > Pseudomonadati > Pseudomonadota > Alphaproteobacteria > Rhodospirillales > Azospirillaceae > Azospirillum > Azospirillum sp. VT-I1. Next base: position 2,810,641 of record NZ_CP168800.1, read on the forward strand.
CGGGTGGAGCGGCGTCTGCGGGATGCCTTCGTCAATGCCGAGGTGCTGGTCCATCAGGAGCCCGCCGGGCTGGCCGACGAGCGTCTGGACAACCGCATCGCCGGCTGAGCGCAGGCGTCCGCCGCCGCTTGCGGCCGGCCGCCATTGCCGCTTGCGGATTGTCACCGATGATACGGTTCCGTATTGCGGGTAAAACCGTATTTCGCGATCAACCGGCCATGCTGCACAATCGGCGGGCGTGGCCTCTCCTAAAGGTATCCTACCAAAGGACAGGGGGTGCCGGGCCCATCCCGGACCGCCGGTTCATTGCGAACATGTCTCAAAAGCGCAATAATAGTGCTTGGGAGAAAGCGCTCAGTTACAAAACAGCAAGAATGGTGGGCATAATGGATGGAAGCTTCGCGCTTCGGCCACATCTGATCGCGGACATCGCAACGGAGGCCGGAAACCTCGGCATCGAGATCGCGGACATCGCCGGCCACATCGAGGATGTGAACGCCCGGGTCACCCACCAGTCGGAGGTTTTCACACAGCTGCGGGATACCGGCGCCAAGATGTCGCGCAGCACGCAGCGCATCTCGGAAGCTTCGGCGGTCGCGCGGTCGGTCACCGAACAGGCGCGGCAGGAGGTCGACAGCTCGCACGACCGGGTGCAGCAGTCGCTGTCCGACATCCATGCGCTGGTGTCCTCGGTGACGGGGATCGAGGGGCAGATCGCCGGCTTGCGCGACGCGCTGGACCGGGTCGGCAAGGTCGCCAAGGAGATCTTCACCATCGCCAAGCAGACCAACCTGCTGGCGCTGAACGCCACCATCGAGGCGGCGCGGGCCGGCGACGCCGGGCGCGGCTTCGCCGTGGTCGCCAACGAGGTGAAGTCGCTGTCCACCAAGACCAGCGAGGCGACGACGGAGATCGACGCGACGCTGAAATACCTGAACGAGCAGGCCCAGCGCCTGATGACGGAGAGTGCGGCCAGCGCCGCCAAGGCCCGCGCGGTCAGCGAGGGCACCACCGCCATCGGCACGGTGATCGAGACGGTGGGCCGCGCCATGCGCGAACTGAACGGCGAGACCGACAAGATCGACGCCGCCTCCGCCGAGATCGGCGCCAATTGCGGCGAGCTGGAGCATGAGATCGCCGACCTCGCCGCCGGGGTGAAGCTGTCCAGCGACAACCTCGCCCAGGCCCGCGACCGGGTGAACAATCTGGTCGGCATGAGCGAGCGGCTGATCGGTGTGACGGCCGAACTGAACATCGAGACGGTCGATACCCCCTTCATCGCCGCGGTGAAGGACGCCGCCGCCAAGGTGTCCGCCGCCTTCGAGGAGGCGCTGTCCCGCGGCGACATCACCGAGGCCGACCTGTTCGACCGCAATTACCAGCCGATCGCCGGATCGGACCCCCAGCAGATGATGACCCGCTTCACCCAGCTGTGCGACCGCCTGCTGCCCGGCATCCAGGAACCGGTGCTGTCCGCCAACGGCCGGATCGTCTTCTGCGTGGCGGTGGACGACAACGGCTATCTGCCCACCCACAACCGGCAATTCAGCCAGCCGCAGGGGCGCGACCCGGTCTGGAACGCCGCCAACTGCCGGAACCGCCGGATCTTCAACGACCGCGTCGGTCTGGCCGCCGGCCGCAACACCAAGCCCTTCCTGCTGCAGACCTACCGCCGCGACATGGGCGGCGGGAAATACGCCCTGATGAAGGACGTCTCCGCCCCCGTCACGGTGCGCGGCCGCCATTGGGGAGGGCTGCGGCTGGCCTACAAGGTGTGAGGAAAGTCCGGGACTGTGCCCCCTCCCAAGGCCCCCACGGCACCACCATCGTGTACAAGGCGGTGAATCGCGGTAAACTCGGCCGCCAAAGGGGTTGAGACGGCGCAAACTTGCGCTCTGGAGGCGGGGGAATGGGCTTCACGGTTACCTTCTGGGGCGTGCGCGGCACGATTCCCTGCCCGATGGCCTCGCATCTGGGCTTCGGCGGCAACACCTCATGCGTCGAGGTGCAGGCCGGCAAGCAGCGGATCATCATCGATGCGGGAACCGGCCTGCGCCTGCTCGGGCGCAAGCTGCTGGCGGAGGGGGTGACCAGCGCCACGCTGCTGCTGAGTCACACCCACCTGGACCATATCAGCGGCTTTCCCTTCTTCGCGCCGGCCTACACCAAGGGCTTCGGGCTGCGGGTGATCTCCGGCCACCTCACCGGCAGCCCGGACATCGAATCGGTGATGGCCCGGCAGATGGAACGGCCGCTGTTCCCGGTGCCGCTGCGCACCATGGGCGGCGACCTCAGCTTCCTGGAGGTGCCGCCCGGCCACAGCTTCAAGCTGGAGGGCGGGGTGCGCATCCACACCGCGGCGCTGAACCACCCCGACGGCGCCACCGGCTACCGCATCGAGTATCAGGGCCGCTCGCTCGCCTATGTCACCGACACCGAGCATGTGCCGGACCATCCCGACCGCAACATCCTGAACCTGGTGGACGGGGTCGACCTGCTGCTTTACGACTCCACCTACACCGACGAGGAGTGGGCGCAGCGCGTCGGCTGGGGCCATTCCACCTGGATGGAGGCCGTGCGGATCGCCCGCGCGGCCCATGTGAAGACGCTGGGCCTGTTCCACCACGATCCCGATCACGACGACGCCACCATGGAACGGATCGAAGCCGCGGCGAAGGCGGAGTTCCCCAATTGCTTCGCCGCGCGCGAGGGCACGACGATCTCCCTGGAATGATCTCCCCGAAAGAATGACGGCCACAATCCTGATCCTGTTCGGCGCCACCTATCTGGGCATGGCGCTGGGCCGCTTTCCCGGTCTCAGCATCGACCGCACCGGCATCGCGCTTGTCGCCGCCATCCTGCTGCTGGCGACCGGGGCGCTCGACACCGGCCAGCTGGTGGAAGCGGTCGATTTTCCGACGATCTTCATCCTGCTGGGGCTGATGATCCTGTCGGCGCAATATGCCGGCAGCGGATTCTACGACTGGTGCGCGCTGAGGGTGGCGCAGGCGGCGCGGTCGCCGGCGCGGCTGCTGGCGGTGATCGTGCTGGTCGCCGGCGGGCTGTCGGCGGTGCTGGCGAATGACGTGGTCGTCTTCGCCATGACGCCGATGCTGTGCCTGGGCCTGCTGGCGCGCAAGCTGGACCCGCGGCCCTACCTGATCGCACTGGCCGGCGCCGCCAATGCCGGGTCGGCGGCGACGGTGATCGGCAATCCGCAGAACATCCTGATCGGGCAGGTCGGGCATCTCGATTTCTGGCGCTTCGCGGCGGTGTGCGCCGGTCCGGCCCTGGCCGCCATGCTCATCGTCTACCTGATCGTCTGGTTCGTCTGGCGCGGCCGCTTCGGCGAACCCGCCGTGGAGGGTATGGGTGGGGAGGTGGCGCCGGTGCCGCTCGACCGCTGGCAACTGGGCAAGGCGGTGGCGGCGACGCTGGTGCTGCTGGTGCTGTTCACCCGCGACATCCCGCAGGAACATTCCGTGCTGCTGGTGGCCGGCGTCATGATGGTCAGCCGGCGCATGGCCAGTCGCGACATGCTGGGCATGGTGGACTGGCACCTGCTGGTCCTGTTCGCGGCACTCTTCGCCATCAACCATGCGCTGGGGCTGACCGGCATCCCGGCGGCACTGGTCGGCGACCTGCAGGCGGCGGGATGGCTGCCCGACCGGCTGGCGGTGATGGTGCCGATTGCGCTCGCCGGCAGCAACAGCATCGGCAACGTGCCGGCGGTGATCCTGCTGCTGGCGGCATGGCCGAACCCGCCGGAAGGCGCGCTGTACGGGCTGGCGCTGCTGTCGACGCTGGCCGGCAACCTGCTGCTGCCGGGAAGCCTTGCCAACATCATCGTGGCGGAGCGGGCGGCGGCCTCCGGCGTGCGGCTGGGCTTTGTCGAGCATGCCCGCTGCGGTGTGCCGATCGCGCTGCTGTCGATGGCGGTGGCGGCGGTCTGGCTGTGGGCCGGCGGCTGGATGGCGCTTTGACCGCATGATCTGTGACCTGTGATCGTATCGTAATTTTTTAAAGTGCAAGCCTCTTCTTCAGACTGCGACAAATGGAGTAATCTGTTCGCGCACCGGGGGAGGCGCGCTGTGAGTTTGGTCGTGCAGTTCATGGAGTTCATCGAAAGCGCGCCGAACCAATCGCTTCGCGCGCTGAGCGACCGCGTGCTGCGCAAATGCCGCGAGGTGACGGGGGCGGAGGCCGGGACGGTCTTCATGCTGCGCGGGCAGGGGCGGGGCCGGCATCTGGAGGCGGTCAGCGCCCAGAACGACGTCATCCGCGCCAAATCGGCCCTGTTCACGGTGCCGGTGAACCAGACCTCCATCGTCGGCTATGTCGCGTCCACCGGCGAGACCCTGCTGCTGGACGACGCCTATGCGATCCCGGAGGAGCGGCCCTACCGCTTCAACCCCGCCTTCGACCAGCGCACCGGTTTCCGCACCCGCTCCATCATGGCCTTCGCGCTGAAGGGCGCCCGCGGCCGTCCCATCGGGGTGGTGCAACTGATCAACCGCCGGCCCGTGCCGGGGGAGGCGGGGGCGCCGATCTTCCTGCCCGTCCACGAGCAGATGATCGCCCCGGTCAACCACATCGTCGGCCGTGCCCTGGAACGCGCCGCGACGCTGGAGCGGCTGACCGAGCGCAACCGCGCCCTGACCAGGGAGCGCCGCCGCGTCGCCGAACTCCAGGCGGAGACGGAGCGCGCCTTCATGGTGTCGGTCAACCTGCTGGCCCGCGCCGCCGAGGTGCATGACGAGGACACCGGCAACCACATCCTGCGCGTCAACGAATATTCCTACGCGCTGGCCGGCTGGGCCGGCTGCAGCCGTGCCTTCTGCGACGAGATCCGCTTTTCCGCCGCCCTGCACGACGTCGGCAAGATGAGCGTCGATCAGGCGGTCCTGCACAAGAAGGGCAGGCTGGACGCGCGGGAACTGGCGGAGATGCAGCGCCACCCGGTGTATGGCCACAACATCCTGGTGGTGTCGGACCGGCTGAAGATGGCCGCGGACATCGCGCTGTGCCACCACGAGCAGTGGGCCGGCACCGGCTATCCCCACGGGCTGAAGGGCGAGGAAATCCCGCTCGCCGCCCGCATCGTCGCCATCGCCGACTGCTATGACGCCCTGCGCAGCGCCCGTCCCTACAAGCCGTCCTTCAGCCACGAGAAGACGGTGGACATCCTGCTGAACGGCGACGACCGGCTGGATCCCAAAATCCACTTCGACCCCCGCCTGCTCTCCCTGTTCGCAGCCCGTCATGTCGAGTTCGACGCCATCTGGGAGGCTCTGAAGGACAAGGCCCCGGTCGAGGCCTGAGGGCGGGCATCGCGAACGCTTCCTCCAAACACACCCCTTGATCCGTATCAACGCGAACGGTCAGTGTTGCGGGTGAAATGGCGGGGAGAGGGAGCGACCATGAAGTATGTCGAAGAGTTCCGCGATCCGGTTCTTGCCCGCAACGTCGCCGCCGCCATCGCGCGGGAGGTGCGGACCGACCGCTCCTATCATCTGATGGAGTTCTGCGGCGGGCACACCCACGCCATCTCCCGCTACGGCATTCCCGATCTCCTGCCCGCCAACGTCCGCATGATCCACGGGCCGGGCTGCCCGGTCTGCGTGCTGCCGGTCGGGCGGATCGACGACGCCATCGCGCTCGCCCGCCGGCCGGAAGTGACGCTCTGCACCTATGGCGACGTCATGCGCGTGCCCGGATCGGGGCGGCTCAGCCTGCTGAAGGCCAAGGCGCAGGGGGCCGACGTCCGCATGGTGGTGGCGGCCGACGCCGCGGTGCGCATCGCCGCGGAGAATCCGGACCGGCAGGTCGTGTTCCTCGCCATCGGCTTCGAGACGACGACTCCGCCCACCGCGCTGGCGGTGCGCGCCGCGGCGGCGCAGGGGCTGACCAACTTCTCCGTCTTCTGCAACCATGTGCTGACCCCCTCGGCCATCCAGGGCATCCTGTCCGGCAAGGAGGAGGGGCTGTCGCTGGACGGCTTCGTCGGGCCGGCCCATGTGTCGGTGGTCATCGGATCGGAGGCTTACGCCCCGGCCGCGGCAGAGCACGGCAAGCCGGTGGTGATCTCCGGCTTCGAACCGCTGGACGTACTGCAGTCGATCCTGATGCTGGTCCGCCAGATCAACGACGGCCGGGCGGAGGTCGAGAACCAGTTCACCCGTGCCGTCACCGCCGACGGCAACCGCAAGGCCCAGGCCCTGGTGGCCGAGATCTTCGAGGCCCGCCCCTCCTTCGAATGGCGCGGCCTGGGCAGCATCCCGCACAGCGGGCTGAAGCTGCGCGAGGCTTATGCCGCCTTCGACGCCGAACGGCGCTTCCCCATCGCCGGCGCCAGCGTGCCCGACCACAAGGGCTGCGATTGCGGCGCCATCCTGCGCGGGGTGAAGCGGCCGGTCGACTGCAAGCTGTTCGACACCGTCTGCACGCCGGAGAACCCGATGGGCTCCTGCATGGTCTCGGCCGAAGGGGCCTGCGCCGCCCACTACACCTACGGGCGGTTCCGCGACGCCTGAGCCGCGATGATCGCCGGCATCGCAGCCTTGCGACCTTTCGCCGCAGGCTGGACGGACGCTGCGCGGTTAAACATGATGCACATGAAACAATCCGCCCGGCCCCTGGTCGGTCCGGCGGAGAACGGCAGACGTCGGAAGACATCGCATTTCATACCGGGAGGACCCGCATGACCTACAAGCACATCCTCGTTCACCTCGACAGCAGCCCGCATGTGGAGGCGCGGCTGGACGCGGCCATCGCGCTGGCGCAGCGTCACGGCGCCTTCCTGCGCGGCCTGTTCGCGCAGGGCGACCGCAACGCCACCAGCGTCATCGCCCGGCGGTCGAGCGACCATCTGGTCGAGGCGGCGGGGCGCAGCGAGGCGCTGTTCCGGGACAAGCTGGCCGCGGCCGGCCTGCAGGGCCAGTGGCACGGCCTGACCCACGGCGAATACAACCATGTCATCCGCGAAGTCATCATCTGGTCGCGCTTCGCCGACCTGACCGTGCTGGGCCAGTACGACCGGGAAGCCGGGTCGCAGGCGGCGCCGGAGGAACTGAACGAGCAGGTGGTGCTGAATTCCGGCCGTCCGGTCCTGGTCGTTCCCTATGCCGGCCGCTTCCCGGTGATCGGCAAGCGCGTCGCCGTCGCCTGGAACGCCGAGCGCGAGGCCGCCCGCGCCCTGTCCGACGCCATGCCGATGCTGGAGAAGGCCGACGAGGTGACGGTCATCACCGTCCTGACCCAGGCATCGAACTCCGCACCGGAGGCGCCGCGGGTCGGTCTGCTCGACCATCTGGCCTTCCACGGCGTGACGGCGGAGCAGACCCACTTCACCGTGACCGACATCGGCGCGATGGACGCCCTGCTGGCCCGTGCCATGGACACCGGCGCCGACCTGCTGGTGATGGGCGCCCACGGCCATTACGGCTTCCCGTTCCTGCACCGCGGCAGCGGCACCCGGCACGTCCTGCGCAGCTGCCCGGTGCCGCTGCTGCTGTCGCATTGAGCGGGTGTCGGGGGGCTTCGTTTTTGCCCCCTCCTAACCCTCCCCGCTCTCGGCCGGCCAAAGGCCGGTCCGATCACGGGAGAGGGGACTGCCGCCGCTTTGACACATACGTCACGCCTCCAAGCGTCCTGCCCCCTCTCCCGCGATCGGACCGGCCTTTGGCCGGCCGAGAGCGGGGGAGGGATGGGGAGGGGGCAAAGGAGGAGGAGGGGGCAAAACGCGCCGCCCTCCCCGACGTTTCACGCCGCCTTCACCCCGCCCAGGAAGCTCTCCACCTCCTGGCGCAGGCGGGCGGATTCGCTGCTCAGATGGTCGGCGACGCTGCGGACTTCGCCGGCGGCGCGGCCGGTGTCGCCGGCGGCGCGGGTGACGTCGGCGATGTTGCTGGTCACCTGCTGGGTGCCCTGGGCCGCCTCCTGGACGTTGCGGCTGATCTCCTGGGTCGCGGCACTCTGCTGCTCCACCGCCGAGGCGATGGTCGCGGAGATCTGGCTGATTTCCGTGATGATGCGGCCGATTTCGCTGATGGCGGCGACCGCCTCGCGGGTGGAGCCCTGGATGGTGGCGATCTGGCCGGTGATGTCCTCGGTCGCCTTGGCGGTCTGGTTGGCGAGGCTCTTCACCTCGCTCGCCACTACGGCGAAGCCCTTGCCGGCCTCGCCGGCGCGGGCGGCCTCGATGGTCGCGTTCAGCGCCAGAAGGTTGGTCTGGGCGGCGATGTTGCTGATGAGGTCCACCACTTCGCCGATCTTCTGGGCGCCTTCGGCCAGGCTGGAGACGACGCTGTTGGCGCGGCCGGCGCCGCTGACCGCCTGTTCGGCGACGCGGGTCGATTGCGAGACCTGCCGGCCGATCTCGGCGATGGAGGAGGACAGCTCTTCCGCCGCCGCGGCGACGGTCTGGACGTTGGCGGAAGCCTGCTCGGCCGCCGAGGCCACCGTGGTGCTCTGGCGGTTGGTCTCGTCGGCGGTGGAGGTCAGCATGCCGGCCGACTGCTGCATCTGGGTGGCCGCGCCCGACAGGCTCTGGACCACCGCGGTCACGTTGCCCTCGAAGGCGCGGGTCAACTCCTCCAGCCGGGCGGCGCGGCGGGCCTTGGCCTCCTCTTCGGCGCGTTGGGCGGCGGCAAGGCGATCGGCCTCAATGGCGTTCCGCTTGAACACGTCGACGGCCTCGGCCATCGCGCCGACCTCGTCGCCGCGGCCGATGCCGGGGACCTCGACCGAGCGGTCGCCGCCGGCCAGCCGGCTCATGGCGGCGGTCATGGCGACGATCGGGCTGGCGATGGCGCCGCGCAGCAGCATCCCGGCGGCGACGGCGACCAGGATCGAGGCCAATGCGCCGACGATGGCGGTGGCGTAGCCGGTGGAGAAGGCGGAGCGCTGTTCCGCATAGCGCGTCTCCAGCAGGGTGCGTTCGGCTCCCTCGATCTGCACCACCAGGGCGCGGATGCTGTCCATCGACGCCTTGCCCAGCGCCTTGGCCTCCATCGCGCGGGCTTCCTCGCGCGTTTCCGGCTTGGACATCAGGGCGATTTCCTTTTCGGCGACGGTGCTGCGCCAGGTTTCGGCATGCTTACGCAGATCCTCCAGCCGGGCCTGCTGCTGTGGGTTGTCGGCGGTCAGCGACTTCACCTCCGCCAGCAGACGGTCGAAGGACTGGCCGCCTTTCCGGTAGGGCTCCAGGAAGGCTTCGTCGCCGCTGACCAGATAGCCGCGCAGGCCGGTCTCCTGGTCGATCATCGCCGCCAGCACCGCGTTGGTGTTCTGGATCACCCGGTAGGTGTGGATCGTCCAGCCGATGGAAGACTGGATGGAAGACAAGGTCGAATAATTGGCGACGCTGATGATGCCGGTGATGGCGATCAGGGCAGCAAAAGCGGCCAGGAGCTTGCCGCCGATACGGAGGTTGATGAACCAGGACATCTTATTGCGCCTCATATGACCGAAAGGGCATTTTGTTCGCGCGGACAATCGCCTCGCCCGAGGAATCGGATGCGAATGGGTGAGTGACTAACCCGATCGAATGCTCCGTCTGATACGTCAGCATTTGTGTTTTCGATCATCGAAAATTTTACGTATATCGAAATCTTCGGTCTATTACATAGAGGCTATACCGGTTTTCCAGGCCAAGCGGCGGCAATGCTCCGCCGCAACCCCCGGCGTCTTCGGGAGCGTTGCTTGCGATACACGGGTATGGATGGGACATGGTGTCGCAGCGACCGGCAAAGGCCCGGATCGGCTTCCCAAATCAGCGCCGCAGCCGCATGTCGATGTGGGGAATGCCGAAGTCGTCGTAGGACTCGGTTATCCGGACGAATCCGAATCCGCCGTAGAAGCGCTCCAGATGCTGCTGTGCGCCGATGACCACGTCGCGGCCGGGCCAGCGTTCCGCCAGCACCGTCAGGGATTCGGCGACCAGCGCCCGCCCCAGTCCGGTGGAGCGTTGCGACGGATCGACCGCCAGCCGTCCGAAGGAGACCGGGGCATCCGGCGCCTCCTCCTCCGGCCCCAGGCAGCGGGCGCAGCCGACGACGGTGCCGGCCGCGTCGGTGGCGATCAGGTGAAGCGCGCCGGGATCGCGGCCGTCGATGTCGGGGTAGGGGGACGCCTGCTCGACCACGAACACGCGGCTGCGCAGGGCCAGCAGGTCGTGCAATTGGCGAAGGCTCAGCTGGTCGAAGGCGACGCGGCGGATGGGCGGCCGGGACATGAGACAGGCTTACCGGTCAGGCGATGGCGTTGCGGATCATGTAGTCGGCGATGTCCTTGGGCTTGACCTTGATCTCGGTCAGCGGCTCGTCGGCGGTCATCGCCTTGGCGACCAGCAGGCTGTTCTGCACGTTGGTCAGGGCGATGCGGAAGATGCCGGCGGCACCCTTCAGCCGGGGATAATAGGTCGGGTCGATGATCTTCTCGCGCCGGCCGAGCCGGGCCAGCGCGGCCTCCTCGTCCAGCCCGTCGACCTCCTTGGAGTGGACCAGCTTCCAATCGGTCTCGCCGCCCCAGCCGGCGGTGACGGCGGATTTAACCGCCGCCTCGTCCTCGGCGACGCCCAGCTTGAAGATGTGCTTTCCCTGTCCGACGTCGGACGCCCATTTGGTCAGGGCGGCGCTGCGCGCGACGAAGACGACGGCCATGACGACTCGATCCTCTTGGGGGGAATGGCTTGGAAGCGGATTACTGCAGCGACGACTGGCGCGCGATCGGCGTGATCAGGATGCGGGTGACCACGTCCTTGCCGAACATGGCGACCACCGATTCGTCGATGCGGCGGCGCAGGGCCGGGACGTTGGCGATGTTGCCGCGGACGATCCAGCCCTCGTCGATGCCCTTGTAGATGGCCGTCAGCACGGCGTCGTGCAGGCGGGGGATGCTCAACTGCACCTCGCCCAGCCGCAGCGCGTCGCCGATCTCCAGATTCACTTCGACCTGGGTGTATTTCTCGATCCGGCCGGCATTCACCACCGGAACCATCAGCGGCTTGATCCGCACCGACGGGGGCAGGGCGCCCGGCGCGCCTTCGGCCGCAACCGCGGGCAGACTGGCAGTAAGGAGGCCCGCCAGCGAAAGCACCCCGACCAGGGCGGCGCGGATGGCAACCGGAAGGCGGCGGGCCGGAACGCTGTCTGAAAGGTGGGCGGCAGGCTGAAGGCTGCGCATCGGGGAGCACCGCGAAGGACCGGAAGGCGCTGAATCCTACCGGTCCGCCGCGGCGCTTGCAACCTTGGCCCTAGCCCCTAGGGTCGGCCCCGATGCGTGTTGTCACGGCGCGACGGTGCCGGTCAGGCCGCCTTCTTGCCGCTGGCGGCGATGGCCTTCTTGTTCACGTCGCCGATGGCCAGCTTGTTCAGCAGCGAGTCCGTGTCCTTCTCCTCCTGCAGCGTCTCGTCCAGCAGTTGGGCGACCTTGTCGAGGCCGCAGGCGGTGGCGTAGGCGTGCAGCGTGCCATAGCTGGCGATCTCGTAATGCTCCACCTTCTGGGCGGCGGCGATCAGGGCGGCGTCCTGCACCTCCGGGGCGAGGCCCATCTCCAGGATTTCCTGGGCTTCGCTGATCAGCCCCTCCATCGCGTCGCAATGCTTGCCGCGGGGACGGGTGTCCAGTTCCTCGAAGACCTGCTGCAGCCGCTCGATCTGGCCGTTGGTCTGTTCCAGATGGGTTTCGAAGGCTTGGCGGAGCTGGTCGGAATGGGCGGCCTTGATCATCTTGGGGAGGGCCTTCGTGATCTGCTTCTCGGCGTGGTAAATGTCGCGGAGATCCTCGATCAGCAGATCCTGCATCGTCTTGGCAGCCATGGTGACGGTCCTTCCTCGCTATGGATGTCCGTCCGGCGGGCGTTTTGCGGAGCGGGGCTCCTGCGCGCCGGATCGGCAGCGTGGACAACAGCGGCGGCTGCCGGGTGTTGCAGTCTCGAACGGGGACTGGCCATCGGGCGAATGGTCCGGCGGATGGATGCCGGAGGAGAGGTTACATGACGGCAGGCAATGGGGACGGCGAAGTCCTGTTCGAATTTCAGCGGGTCGGCAGCTATCTGCGGGTCACCGCCATCGACGCCCAGACCGGTGTGGAGGTGACGGTGGCCGGCCCAGCCACCGGCAGCCAGGAACTGCTGAAACGGACGGCGATCAACAAGCTGCGCTTTGTCCAGAACAAGGAGAGCCAGAACAAGGATGCGAAAGCGGCGCCGGGCCGGCCGCCGGGCACCAAGCCGCGGTCCGGCGGGCTCTACTGACCGTCGAGCGGCGGGAAGGCCGCGACTGGGCATAAGAAAACGCGCCGCCGGTCGGGACCGGGCGGCGCGGATCGAAGTCTGGCTTTGCTGATGGTGAGCGCCGGCATGCCCCCGCCGGTGGCCCAGGCCTTTACGCCGGACCGCCGGTCGTAGAGCGAACCGCTCGACCCCGACAGTAGACCTATGCCTGCCCGTTGGCACTGGCGCAGGGGGTGTAACGCTTGTAGAACCGCGCATCGCTGAACGAATGGCGCATAAGAAGGGCGCTTTCCCATGCCGTCCGCCCTCACCGGCGGAGCCGGCGGACTGCTTCCGGATCGGCCCTCAGGAGCCGGCTGTTGTCCCGGGGGCGAAGGATCGAAATACCAGAGGATCGAGGCCATGGTTCGTGTGACGGCTTTCCTGCGCGTGTCCCTCCTGTCGGCGGCGCTGGCGGCAACCCTGCCGGCCATCGAGGCGGCGCCCGCCGCCGGTGCCGCCGCCGGCGCTCAGACCGCCCAGGGGCACGGCGGGCAGGGGCATGGAAGCCAAACTCATGGAAGCCAGGCCGGCCAGCGGTCCAGTGGCGACAAGCAGGCCGGCCCGACCAACGCGGCGCCGCCCTCCACCGCTCCCCAGCCGACGACGCCGGCCGCCGGCTGCCTGAAGCCGGGTGTTCCGCTGTGCATGGACGATCAGGCCACCTTCCTCAGCGCGGACAGGATGTCGTCCTGCCAGGGCGAGGTGAAGGAGTATGTCGACAAGTCGATGGCCTACCTGACCTGCCTGAACGACGAGAACATCGCGACGGGGCGCGAGTTGAGCCGAAACGTCGACCGCTTCAACTGCCGCCTGTCCGGACGGAAGGGCTGCGCCAACTGAGGCGCGCCGCCCGCCGGCGACCGTGAGAGTCGGTCGCGTCTTCAATCAATCCGATATGGCCCGTACCGGCCGAACACGCACGCGGGCCGGATCCCGGCAGGGACCGGCCCGCGTTGCATACGGACTTTGTTCGTTCAGCCGGCCTTGCGGCGGGTCTGGCGGCCGGAGCTGCGGCCCAGGCCGATGCGCTTGGCGAATTCCGAACGCTGCGCGGCGTAGTTCGGCGCGACCATCGGATAGTCGGGCGGAAGTCCCCAACGGGCGCGGTACTCGTCCGGCGACATGTTGTAGGTCGAGCGAAGGTGCCGCTTCAGCATCTTCAACTTCTTCCCGTCTTCCAGGCAGACGATGTATTCGGGCGTCACCGACTTGCGAATCGGAACGGCCGGCTTCAGCGGTTCCGCCGCGACCTCACGAGGCTGACCATTCAGTCCGGTCAGCGACGAGTAGACCGTATTGATCACGTCGGGGATTTGCTGAGCAGGCAACACGTTCTTGCTGACATACGCCGATACGATGTCGGCGGTCATCCGCAGCAGCGCATTGTCCGGTACATCGGCGCGAAGCTGGTCGCTCATTGCACTGTGTCCTGGTTTTTCATTTGTCCGTACGAACCAAGTTGCATACCGTGATTTGGGTGTCAATATAATTTCGGCAAGCGTCAAATTAGTTGCTCTTGCCCTTCAGAACAAAGGAGCAAGGTGCAAATCAGCTTTCGCTGAAAACCCTCATCGCGTCGTGGCTGTGCCGCGGCTTTAGGGGGTGTCTAGTAAGTGCCGGCTTGCGATTTTCCGACGACGGTGATGCGGTAATTGGCTGATTTCCAACTCCTATAACGAATCGGCTATCTCCCTTGCTTCGACGGTTCGACAACGAAGGGGTGAAAACCGTGTCTGAACTTTCGCGGGAGTTGGGGAGCGGTGGCGGCCGGAGCGGCCCGGCGCAGACAGGCTTGCGGACGGGTGCGGCACGGGGGCCATCCGCACCCATGCGGGACACCGTCCCGATTTTAGCCATGCATCCACGTCATGGTGTGGCTGTGGCGGTTCGCACCGACATCTGGTAGGGTGCGGGCGTCTTTTGCCGCTATCGCGCGTCACCGCACCCGTTACCGCACGCACCGGAGTTTCCGTCGTCATGACCGTCAGCACTGTGGCACTCGCCTCCGACCACGCCGGCTACGAGCTGAAGGCTCAGATCGCCGGACAGTTGGAGGCCGCCGGCTACACCGTCCTCGATCTCGGCACCGACGGCCCGGCTTCGGTCGATTACCCGGACTTCGCCGCGGCGCTGGCCGCCGCCGTCACCGACGGCCGGGCGCAGCGCGGCGTGCTGATCTGCGGCAGCGGCATCGGCATCAGCATCGCCGCCAACCGCCACCCCGGCATCCGCGCCGCCCTGGTCCATGACGTCACCACCGCGCGCCTGTCGCGCGAGCACAACGACGCCAACGTGATCGCGCTGGGCGCCCGCATCATCGGGCCGGAGATCGCAAAGGATTGCGTGAACGCCTTCCTGAAGGCCGAGTTCGAAGGCGGCGAGCGCCACAGCCGCCGCATCGCCAAGATGGGCTGAGCGCGCCGTCCGCGCCGCCCGAACTTGGACAGCATTCGGCTGCAGAGGCCCGCGACCGGGGCGCGTCAGACCCCGGACCGACCAGTATGGAAGCCCGGCCCGCCCGGACCGCTTCACGCCCTTCGATGAGGAACCCTCCGCCATGACCAGCAGCAACACCGCCGAGATCGGCCGCTTCTTCGCCGCCTCGCTCGCCGAGACCGATCCCGAACTGGCCCGCGCGGTGCGCGACGAGCTGGTCCGCCAGCAGGAGCAGATCGAGCTGATCGCGTCCGAGAACATCGTCTCGCAGGCGGTGCTGGAGGCGCAGGGCTCGGTGCTGACCAACAAGTATGCCGAAGGCTATCCGGGCAAGCGTTACTACGGCGGCTGCGAGTTCGTCGACGTGGCGGAGAATCTCGCCATCGAGCGCGCCTGCAAGCTGTTCGGCTGCGACTTCGCCAACGTGCAGCCAAACTCCGGCTCCCAGGCCAACCAGGCGGTGCTGCTCGCCCTGCTGCAGCCGGGCGACTGCGTGCTGGGCATGTCGCTGGCCGCCGGCGGCCACCTGACCCACGGCGCCGCGCCGAACATGTCGGGCAAGTGGTTCAAGGCCGTGCAGTACGGCGTCCGCAAGGACGACCACCTGATCGACTTCGATCAGGTCGAGGCGCTGGCCCGCGAGCACAAGCCGAAGCTGATCATCGCCGGCGGCTCCGCCTATCCGCGCGTTCTGGACTACCAGCGCTTCCGCGCCATTGCGGACGAGGTCGGCGCCATCTTCATGGTGGACATCGCCCACTATGCCGGCCTGATCGCCGGCGGCGTCTATCCGAACCCGTTCCCCTACGCCGACGTGGTCACCACCACCACCCACAAGACCCTGCGCGGCCCGCGCGGCGGCATGGTGCTGACCAATAAGGAAGACATCGCCAAGAAGATCAACTCGGCGGTGTTCCCCGGCCTGCAGGGCGGTCCGCTGATGCATGTCATCGCCGCCAAGGCGGTGGCCTTCGCCGAGGCGCTGCGTCCGGAGTTCAAGACCTACGCCCAGGCGGTGGTGGACAACGCCCAGATCCTGGCCAAGACGCTGATCGCCGGCGGGCTGGACATCGTGTCGGGCGGCACCGACAGCCACATCGTGCTGGTCGACCTGCGTCCGAAGAACCTGACCGGTAAGGCGGCCGAAGCCAGCCTCGAGCATGCCGGCATGACCTGCAACAAGAACGGCGTGCCGTTCGACCCGCAGAAGCCGATGATCACCTCCGGCGTCCGTCTGGGCAGCCCGGCGGCGACCACCCGCGGCTTCGGCACCGCGGAGTTCAAACAGGTCGGCGAGATGATCGTGGAGACGCTGGACGGGCTGGCCGCCAGCAACTCCGGCGACAACACGGCGGTCGAGGCGTCGGTGCGCGAGCGCGTGCGCGGCCTGTGCCGTCAGTTCCCGATCTATCCCACGCTGTAATCGCCCAAGCTGCAATAGACGGGGAAATAACCAGATGCGCTGCCCGTTCTGCGGAAACGAGGACACCCAGGTCAAGGACTCGCGCCCGACCGAAGACAACTCGGCGATCCGCCGGCGGCGCTTCTGTCCCAGCTGCAGCGCCCGCTTCACCACCTTCGAACGCGTGCAGCTGCGTGAGCTGACGGTGGTGAAGAGCAACGGCCAGCGCGAACCCTTCGACCGCGAGAAGCTGTTGCGGTCGATGAGGATCGCTTTGCGCAAGCGCCCGATCGACGCCGACCGCATTGACCGGGTGGTGAACAGCATGGTCCGTCAGCTGGAATCCTCCGGCGAAAGCGAGATCCCGTCGAAGCAGATCGGCGAGAAGATCATGGAGGCGCTGCAGACCATGGATCAGGTCGCCTACATCCGCTACGCCTCGGTCTACAAGGACTTCCGCGAAGCCTCGGACTTCAACGAGTTCGTGGAGCAGCTGGCGCCGGAAGCCTCGCCGGGGATGTAATCCGGCAGGTCAGGATATCGGCAGGATAAGCAATATCCCCGCGAAGGTCTCCTTCGCGGGGATATTGTTTTTGACGGGCGTTTCCCCTCACCCGAACTGCGCCAGGATCGCCAGCAGCAGGATCGCCACGATGTTGGTGATCTTGATCATCGGGTTCACCGCCGGACCGGCGGTGTCCTTGTAGGGGTCGCCGACGGTGTCGCCGGTCACCGCCGCCTTGTGGGCGTCGGATCCCTTGCCGCCGTGGTTGCCCTCCTCGATGTATTTCTTGGCATTGTCCCAGGCGCCGCCGCCCGACGTCATCGAGATGGCGACGAAGATACCGGTGACGATGGTCCCCAGCAGCATCGCGCCCAGCGAGGCGAAGCCCGCCGCCTGACCGCCGATGGCGGCGATGACGATGTACAGAACCACCGGTGCCAGCACCGGCAGCAGCGAGGGGATGATCATCTCCTTGATCGCCGCACGGGTCAGCATGTCCACTGCCCGGCCGTAATCGGGCTTGGCGGTGCCCTCCATGATGCCGGGGATCTCGCGGAACTGGCGCCGCACTTCCACCACCACCGACCCGGCGGCGCGGCCGACGGCGGTCATGCCCATGGCGCCGAACAGGTAGGGCAGCAGGCCGCCCACCAGCAGGCCGACGACGACATAGGGGTCGTTCAGCCGGAACTCCACCGGCACGTTCGGGAAGTAATGGCCCAAGTCCTGGACATAGGCCGCGAACAGGACCAGGGCGGCCAGACCGGCGGAGCCGATGGCGTAGCCCTTGGTCACCGCCTTGGTGGTGTTGCCGACGGCGTCCAGCGCGTCGGTGGTGACGCGGATGTTGGCGGGCATGTCCGACATCTCGGCGATGCCGCCGGCATTGTCGGTGACCGGCCCGTAGGCGTCGAGCGCCACCACCATGCCGGCCAGCGCCAGCATCGTCGTCGCGGCGATGCCGATGCCGAAGACGCCGGCCTGGCCATGGGCGATCAGGATGCCGGCACAGATGACGATCACCGGCAGGGCGGTCGATTCCATCGACACGGCAAGGCCCTGGATGACGTTGGTGCCATGCCCGGTCTCCGATGCCTTGGCGACGCTGCGCACCGGGCGGAAGGCGGTGGAGGTGTAGAACTCGGTGATCCAGACCAGCAGGCCGGTGACGCCCAGCCCCACCAGGGCGGAGACGAACAGGTTGAGCCCGGTGATCGAGGTGCCGTCGGCCATCGGGATGGCGCGGGTGAAGCCGAACAGGATCGCGGTGACGATCAGGATCAGCACCAGCGACAGCCCCGCCGCGACGATCAGCCCCTTGTAGAGCGCCTTCATGATGGCGTTGTCGGCACCGAGCTTCACCGCGAAGGTGCCGGCGACCGAGGCCAGGATGCACACCGCGCCGATCAGCAGCGGATAGACCAGCATCAGCCGCAACACGCCCCCGGAAAAGAAAATCGCCGCCAACAGCATGGTGGCGACGATGGTGACAGCGTAGGTTTCGAACAGGTCGGCGGCCATACCGGCACAGTCGCCGACATTGTCGCCGACATTGTCGGCGATGACCGCCGGGTTGCGCGGGTCGTCCTCCGGAATGCCGGCCTCCACCTTGCCGACGAGGTCGGCACCGACGTCGGCGCCCTTGGTGAAGATGCCGCCGCCCAGCCGCGCGAAGATGGAGATCAGCGACGCGCCGAAGCTGAGCGCTACCAGCGCCTCCAGGATCGTGCGGACCTCCACCGGGTCGCCGACGCGATAGACCAGCGTCAGGATGCCGAAATAGCCGCCGACACCCAGCAGTCCCAGCCCGACCACCAGCATGCCGGTGATCGCCCCCGACTTGAAGGCGATGTCCAGCGCCGGCGCCAGCCCGTTGGTCGCGGCCTGTGCCGTGCGGACGTTGGCGCGGACCGAGACGTTCATGCCGATGTAGCCTGCGCTGCCCGACAGCACGGCGCCGATCAGGAAGCCCAAAGCCACCGGGAAGCCCAGCGTCACCCACAGGATGACCAGCAGGACGACGCCGGCGATGGCGATCGTGGTGTATTGGCGGTTCAGATAGGCACGCGCCCCTTCCTGCACCGCTGCGGCGATGGCCTGCATCCGCTCCGACCCCGGCGATGCGGCCATGACTTCTTTTCCGGTGCGAAAACCGTAGGCCAGCGCGAGCAGGCCGGCGGCGATGATGACGATGAACGCTAAAGCCATCGCATCCCCCGATTGATTTCAAGGTCGCGCCCAGGAAAGTCTGTCTCCCGACCGTAATCAAATGGGGGAGAAGTCGGGCGCAAGTATTCCCGGAAAAAGCATGCTCCCCGCGCCGCCGCTTTGCAACCGCCGGAGGGACGGAGGCAGCGCGGCGAAATGGCCGCGGGCGCACCTGTCCTTTTTGGATAGTACCGCGTTACTGCGCTGCACAATATGCGCGGATGCCGGTCGAAACGACAACCGGTCAGAGATTGCGCTGCGTAACCGCCTGAACCAGAACGTCCTGCACGGCGTCCTTGCCGATGACTTTGCCGGCCGCTTCAACCAATTTCGCCTTTACGGCAGGGATATTGACCAAAGGGCCGTTCAGGATCGACTGGTCGGCAATGCCCCCATACAGCGCGGTCAGGAAGGCATCGGTCAGGCGCGGCTGGTTGGCCTGGGCCAGCGGCTGCTTGTCCAGAAGCACTTCGACCGCCACGACGACGGTCACGAACTGCTCGACTCGGGACGGGCCGATCATCGGCACCACCAGCGGCGGAAGACGGACGAAGGCGGTGGGCGGCTTCGGCGGCGGCTCCACCTTCTTCGGCGGGGCGTCCGGATGTTCGGTGAAGTATTTCTGGTAGACGAACCAGCCACCGAAGCTGGCGCCGCCCAGCAGCACGATGCCCAGGACGAGAACGATCAGGGCCTTGACCACCGCAGCACACCTTCGCAGACACCGAACCGCCGCACCCTGCGCCGGTCATGCTTTCGATTGTCTTAAGGGGGCTGGTTTTGAGGCGGCGTCAGAAATGGTCCCAGCCGCGCCGCGCCAGCGGCAGGGGCGTGCCGGCGGCGTCCTGCACCGCGACCTCGCCGGGCGTGCCGGGGGTGAGTTCGCCGATCTCGGTGATGGCGACCCCGCTGTCGGCGGCCAGGGCGGCCAGCGCATCGCGTGCCGAAGGCGGGGCACAGAACAGAAGCTCGTAGTCGTCGCCGCCGGTGATGGCCAGCGCAAGCCGGGCAGGGTCGCCGTCTATGGCGCCGCGCGCCGCGTCCGATAGCGGAACCATGTCCGCCCGCAGCAGGGCGGCGCAGCCCGATTCCTCGCAGAGATGGCCCAGGTCGGCGACCAGCCCGTCCGACACGTCCATGGCGCCGCCGGCCAAGCCGATCAGGCGCGGACCCACGCTCATCCGCGGATCGGGACGGCGCATGCGGCGCAGCAGGTGGGTGCGGGTCTCCCCGTCCGGGATGTCGAGCCGGCCATAGGCGATCTCCAGCCCCAGGGCGGCGTCGCCGATGCTGCCGGTGACGAAGACGCGGTCGCCCGGACGCCCGCCCCAGCGGGGCAGGGCTCGGCCGGCGGGGACCAGCCCGAAGGCGGTGACCGACAGGGTGATCGGACCGGTGGTGGAGACCGAATCGCCGCCGGCCAGCGCGATGCCGAACTGCCGCTGCTCCTCACCCAGCCCGGCGGCGAAGCCTTCCAGCCAGGATTCGTCCAGCCCGCGGGGCAGGGCGGTCACCAGCGTGTAAGCCAACGGCTCCGCCCCCATGGCGGCGAGGTCGGACAGGTTGCTGCGCATCAGCTTGGCCGCGATGTCGGCCGGCGCGTCGTCGGGGAAGAAATGCACCCCGGCGACCATCGCGTCGGTGGTGACCACCAGTTCCCGCCCCTCCGGCACGCCGAACACGGCGGCATCGTCCCGCAGGCCGCGGGCACCGGGAAACCCGGCGGCCAGCGGCTTGAAGAAGCGGGTGATGCGGCCGAACTCGCCGAGATGAGTGATCATGCGGGAGGCGCCTTCATGTTCCCTCTCCCGTCCCGGGAGAGGGAAGGGGCCCATGCGACAGCATGGGAAGGGTGAGGGGTAAAGCGAGGATCAGAGGATCCTTGTCCGGATCGCCCCTCACCCTCCCCGCCGCAAAGCGGCGGGTCCCCTCCCTCTCCCGGGGCGGGAGAGGGCGTTTCTCACTCCTCGCCCGAACCGCGGCCGGGGTCGGGCTTGGCGAGGTCGTCGGCGCGCAGCGCGCGGGCGACGTGGTCGAGCACGCCGTTCACCATCGCCGGCTCGCGGCCGGAGAAGAAGGCGCGGGCGACGTCGACATACTCGCTGATGAGGATGCGCGGGTGGGTGTCGGTATGGACCGCGATCTCGTAGGCGCCGGCGCGCAGGATGGCGCGCAGCAGCAACTCCAGCCGGTCCAACGGGAAGCGCGGGTCGAGCGCTGCGCCCAGCACGCCGTCCACCTCGGCCCGGCGGTGGATCGCGCCGCGGACGATGTCGGCGAACAGCTGCGGATCGCCGGAGACGAACTTGTCGCCGTCGATCTCCTCGCCCAGCCGGTGGGCGACGAACTCGCCGACGACATTCTCGACCGGGGCCTGGGCCAGATCGATCTGGTACAGCGCCTGGGCCGCGGCCAGACGGGCGGCCTTGCGGCGGGCCTTGGCGGAGCCGCCGCCGGTCTTGTTCTTACGGGACTTCGATTTGCCCTTGGAGGCGCCGCCGGTGGAGGCGCGTTCGGGTGTCACGGGGCTGCCCGCGTCGTCGTTGCTCATGGTCTGCAGTCGCTAAAAGAGAGGAGATGTCGGGGTCAGCGCGGATAGAGGCGGAATTTGCGCTTCAGGTCAATCATGTCAAGACAGGCCCGCGCGGCGCGGCCGCCCATGTTGACCGATCCGACATTGGCCCGCGCCCAGGCCTGCTCGCGGTTTTCCACCGTCAGGATGCCGTTTCCGACCGCCAGACTGTAGCGCAGGGCAAGATCCTGCAGGCCGCGGGCGCTTTCGGCGCAGATCGTTTCGTATCGCGTCGTCTCGCCCCGGATCACGCAGCCCAGCGCGACGTAGCCGTCGAAACGCTTGCGGGCGGTGAAGAAATCCATGGAGCGGATCGCGTACATGATCGCCGCCGGAAGCTCCAGACAGCCGGGCACGCCATAGCGGATGTGCGTGGCGCCGGCGCGGTCCAGTTCCGCGACGGCGCCACGCGCCA
Source organism: Azospirillum sp. VT-I1 (assembly GCF_055698305.1). Taxonomy (NCBI): domain Bacteria; kingdom Pseudomonadati; phylum Pseudomonadota; class Alphaproteobacteria; order Rhodospirillales; family Azospirillaceae; genus Azospirillum; species Azospirillum sp. VT-I1. The sequence goes on from NZ_CP168800.1 coordinate 2,832,456, forward strand.
GCTCATCGGCGATGTCCTCGTGGACGCGGGCGTCCACGACCATGATGTGGGGCGTGTCGGTCATCCGGCGGTGTTCAGCCCCCTGCTCAATCGTCGCCGGGGTCGGCGGCACCCGGATTGATGGCGCGGTGGCCGACCACGGACAGGCCGTAGCCTTCCAGCCCGATGATCGGCTTCTTGCGGTTGGACAGCAGCACCATCTTGCGCACGCCGAGATCCAGCAGAATCTGCGCGCCGATGCCGTAGTCGCGCAGTTCCGGCGCGCTGCCGGACTGGCCTTCCAGCCGGGCCTTCAGCACGGTGGACAGGCCGTTCGGGTTCGGCTCGCGCAGCAGAACGACGACGCCGCGGCCTTCCTTGGCAATCAGCTCCATGGAGGCGTGCAGGTCGTTGTCGCGGCCGGAGTTGCGGTCGCCCAGCACGTCGTCCAGCACCGATTGGGCATGCATGCGCACCAGCACCGGCTCGTCGCCGGAGATGTCGCCGCGCACCAGCGCGATGTGCTCCGCATACTGGATCTTGTTGACGTAGACGTAGGACTGGAAGCGACCGCCGAAGCGGCTGTCCAGCGTGCCGGCCAGCACCTGCTCCACGATGGTCTCGGTGCGGCGGCGGTAGGCGATCAGGTCGGCGATGGTGCCCACCTTCAGCCCGTGGAACTGAGCGAACTGCACCAGATCCGGCAGGCGGGCCATGGTGCCGTCGTCGTTCATGATCTCGCAGATCACGGCGGAGGAGGAATGGCCGGACAGCCGGGCGATGTCGACCGACGCTTCCGTATGGCCGGCGCGGACCAGAACGCCGCCGTCGCGCGCCAGCAGCGGGAAGATGTGGCCGGGGGTGGCGAGGTCCTGCGGGCCGGATGCCGGGTCGATGGCGACGGCGATGGTGCGGGCGCGGTCGGCGGCGGAGATGCCGGTGGTGACGCCCTCGCGCGCCTCGATCGAGACGGTGAAGGCCGTCTGGTGGCGCGACGCGTTCTGCTGCGCCATCAGCGGCAGGCGCAGCCGTTCGATGTTCGGCCGGTCCATGGTGAGGCAGATCAGGCCGCGGCCATGCTTGGCCATGAAGTTGACCGCTTCCGGCGTGGCGCAGGAGGCGGGGATCACCAGATCGCCCTCATTCTCCCGGTCCTCGTCGTCGACCAGGATGAACATCCTGCCCTGACGCGCCTCTTCGATGATCTCTTCGGCCGTCGACAGGTATTGGTGAAACTCGGACGTCATTCCTGCCCCGCGAGCCGGGCGACATAGCGCGCCAGCATATCGATTTCGAGATTGACCGCATCGCCCTCCTTCAGCCCGCCGAAGGTGGTGGCGGTCTGGGTGTGGGGGATGATGTTGACGCCGAAGCGGCTGCCGTCGACCTCGTTGACGGTCAGCGACACGCCGTCGATGGCGACCGAGCCCTTGGGCGCGATGTATTTGGCGAGAGTGGCCGGCGCCTCGAAGGTCAGGCGCAGCGATTCGCCTTCGGGGCGGATCGACAGCAGCCGGCCGACGCCGTCGACATGGCCGGACACGATGTGCCCGCCCAGCTCGTCGCCGACCTTCAGCGCGCGTTCCAGGTTGACGCGCGTACCGGGCTCCCACCCGCCGAGCGTCGTCTTCGACAGGGTTTCCCCCGACGCCTGGATGACGTAGGTCCCCGGTCCCTTTTCGATGACCGTCAGACAGACGCCGTTGTGGGCGATGGACGCCCCGATCGCGATCGTCTCCGTGTCGAAGGCGGTCTCGATGGTGAACCGGGTGTCGCCCTGCCGCTCCACGGCCCGGACGCGCCCGACATCGGTGATGATTCCGGTGAACATGGCGGGGAATTTAGCAGGTTTCGCGGCCAGGGGAAGCGCGCGCGACACCGCAGGCGGCGCAACGGTCTGTTGCGTGCGGCAAACAGATGGTCAGGGGCAGATGGTCAGGGGCAGATGGTCAGGAAGCGGCCCGGCGATAGCTCTCGGCCAGATCGGCACCGGCGGCGTGCACCGCCGTCCGCTCGAAGCGGGCCATGGCGGCCAGCGCCTCCACTCCAAAGCCGGCGACCGCCGGCAGCCCGTCGCCGCCGATCAGCGAGGCGGCACGGAACCATTCCAGCCGGTCGACCAGCCCGGCGCCGAGCAGCGCGCCGGCCATCGCCGCACCGCCTTCCACCAGGAGGCGGGTGATGCCGCGGTCGGCGAGGGCGGAGAGGGCGGCGGCGGGATCGACGCGGCCACCCGGGCCGGCGGCGACCGGAAACACCTCCACGCCGAGCGCGGTCAACGCCTCCTGGCGCGCGGTGTCGGGGGCGGGGCCGGTGACGACCCAGGTCGGGATGCGGCGGGCGCCGGTCGCGAGCTTCGCCGCCGGGGGCAGGCGCAGGTTGCTGTCCACCACCACGCGCACCGGGCTGCGGTCGCCCAGGCCGGGCAGGCGGCAGGTCAGTTCGGGATCGTCGGCCAGCGCGGTGCCGATGCCGACCAGGATCGCGTCATGGCCGGCGCGCAGCCGATGGCCCCAGGCGCGGGCGGTCGGGCCGGTGATCCACTGCGACTCGCCGGTGGCGGTGGCGATGCGGCCGTCCAGCGTGCTGGCGACCTTCAGCGTGACCAGCGGGCGGCCCAGCGTGATGCGGTTGAAGAAGCCCTCGTTGAGGGCCAGCGCCTCCGCCTCGCAGACGCCGGTGACGACCTCGATCCCGGCATCCCGCAGGCGGGCCAATCCGCCGCCGGCAACCCGCGGATCCGGATCCTGGCAGGCGACGACGACGCGCGCCACCTTCGCCTCGACCAGCGCCAGGGCGCAGGGCGGCGTCTTGCCGTAGTGGTTGCAGGGTTCGAGTGTAACGTAGGCGGTGGCACCCTCGGCGCCGCCCGGCAGGTCGCGGGTGCGGGCCAGTGCCTCCGCCTCGGCATGGGGACGGCCGCCGGGCTGGGTCCAGCCGCGGCCGATCACGGCGCCGTCGCGGACCAGCACGCAGCCGACCGCCGGATTGGGCCATGTCTGCCCCAGCCCGCGCGCGGCGAGCGACAGGGCGGCGCGCATGTGGTGCCGGTCGGTTTCCGGATCGGGCAGGCCGGCCATCGGAACCGGCCCTATGTCAGCTGCCGGGGCCCTTGCCCTTGGTGTCCTTCGCCGAGAAGCGGCCGACGTTGCCCATCATCTGTTCCAGGAAGCCCATCTCGCGGCCGGCGGTGGGCGTCGTGCGCTCCACCAGGTCGATGTCCTGGCCGTTCGACTTGTCCAGCGTCTTGATCTCGCGCAGGACGCCGGCATCGTCGAAGCGGGCGATGACCACGCGGCGCTCCGTCACCTCCGGCTGGAAGAAGGCGGTCTTCTCGGTCTTCTGGCCGATGTAGTACCAGACATTCTGATCGAAGGTGCCCACCGAGGTCGGCGTGCCCAGAACCGCGGCGACGTCGTCGCGCCGGCTCTGGCCCGGCTGCAGCTCTGCCACCAGCTGCGGGTCCGTCAGGTTGCCGCGGGTGGCGACGACGGGGAGCAGCCGGCCGCGGCGAGGCCGGCGAACAGGACGCTTCCCAGAAGGGCGGTGCGAATGACGGCGCGCGGGGCGGAAAAGTTCGATCTGGTCATGGTGCTCGGGCTATGATGGAGCCGGCGGGGCATAGGACTGTCCGCCAGTGCGGATGGTCGCTAAGGCGGGACAATCGCACCGGGCGCTTCGCCCTGTCAACGAGACTCCGAGTCGGGGAAGGGCTGCCGTTCGTGTCTGAGAGCTTCATGGTCCGTCTGCTGGGTCCTTTGCTGAATGGTCTGGGCGGCGGCGCGCGCGCCCGCAACGCCGAGGCGGTGGGCGGGCTGTTCACCGGGATCGTCACCCAGGCCCGCCAGCCGGGCTTCTACGCGGCCCTCGGCGTGCCCGACACGCTGGACGGCCGGTTCGAGATGGTGGCGCTGCACCTGTTCCTGGTCATGCGCCGGCTGAAGGGGCAGGGCGCCGCCGCGGCCAAACTGTCGCAGCGCCTCTACGAGACGATGGTCGACGATTTCGAGAAGTCGATCATGGAGCTGGGGGCCGGCGACAGCGGCATCGCCCGGCGGGTGAAGACGATGGCGCGCGGCATGGCCGGACGCATCCGCGCCTATGACGAGGCGCTGGCCGAACCCAACGGCCGCCGGCTGGAGGTGGCGCTGGACAACAACCTCTATGGCACGGTCGATCCGGTGCCGGACGGCGCGCTCGCCGCCGTGGCCGCCTATGTCCGCGCCTGCGCCGCGGCTCTCGATTCCCAGCCGCTGGAGTCGCTGATGCGGGGGGAACTGCGCTTCGCTCCTGCGCCCGCCTGAAGCGCACACTATATATATCGTCCCGATCCGGCCACCGGCTTTGCGGAGGGCTTGCCTTTCCCGGCCGGCGGCTGCATGTGACTCGGGATGCGGGCGCCCGCCGCGCCCGCCCGTGATTCGACCGCCGACCCGTTTTGATCAGAGAGTCTTTCGCCATGAGCCCTGTGAACGGCGCCCTGCCGGCCCCGGAATTCTCGCGTGTCGTCAATGCCGACGCGGTGCGCCGCGCCGACGTGACCGAGACCATCGAGGCGACGGAAACGGAGCGCCGCGCCCTCGCCGAGCGGCTGGAGTTGGAGGCGATCGGCAGCCTGACCGCCACGGTGAGGCTGCGCGCGGTGCGCGGCGGCCAGATGATCCGCGTGTCCGGCAAGCTGGAGGCCGACGTGGTCCAGACCTGCGTCGTCACGCTGGAGCCGGTGCCGGCCCATGTCAGCGAAAGCTTCGAGGCGCTGTTCGCCCCGCCGTCGATGGTCGAGGACCAGGGGCTGGAGATCGATTTCGACCCCTCCCTGTCGGACGAGGACATCCCCGAGCCGATGGAGAACAACCGAATCGACATCGGCGAGCTGACCGCGCAGCACCTGTCGCTGGGTCTCGACCCCTACCCGCATGCCGAAGGCGTGGAATTCGAGGGCTATGACGAGGGTCCGGTGGAAGAAGAAGCGGTGGAAGAGCCGGAAAAGCCGAACCCGTTCGCCGTTCTGCAGCAATTGAAGCAGCGGAACTGACTGCGGTCTTGCGTCCCCCGCGGTTCCTTGTATAAGGGCCGGCATTTCCACCCCCTCCAATGAGCGGCGCGGGGTTGCGAAATGGGGGTTGTTCGGGCTTGCCCTTCGGGAGCATTTGCCTTATTGAATGCCGCTCGCGCTGGGCGGCCCCTGTTCGGGCCGCCCTTTCCAATGAAGAGAGTTTACGGTCATGGCTGTTCCGAAGAAGAAGACCTCCAAGTCGCGGCGCAACATGCGTCGTTCGCACCACGCTCTGCCCACCTCGGCCTACAACGAGTGCCCGAACTGCGGCGAGCTGAAGCGTCCGCACCACGTCTGCGGGTCTTGCGGCCATTACGACCAGCGCGAAGTGGTTCAGAGCGGCACCGCGGCCGCTTGATCGCGATCGCGTTGTCTGAGGTCCCGATGATCAGGGGCGTACTTCGCCCCTGCCGGGGTCCTAGCCGGGGAGCCTGTTCGCGGTGAGCCAGCGCCTGACCATCGCCCTGGATGCCATGGGTGGCGATCTCGGTCCCGACATGGTCGTTGCCGGGGCGGACATCGCGCGGGAGCGCCATCCCGACGTGCGCTTTCTGCTGTATGGCGACCGGGAGCGGATCGAACCGCTGCTGAACCAGCGGCCCGCGTTGAAGGCGGTGGCGGAGATCCGCCACACCGCCGACTTCGTGGCCGGGGACGCCAAGCCCGCGGTGGCGCTGCGCGCCGGACGCCAGTCCAGCATGAGGCTTGCCATCGACGCCGTGGCGTCGGGCGATGCCGCCTGCGTGGTCTCGGCCGGCAACACCGGCGCCCTGATGGCGATGGCGAAGTTCGTGCTGAAGACGCTGCCGGGCATCGACCGGCCGGCGATCGCATCCTTCTTCCCGACGCAACGGGGCGAGAGCGTGATGCTGGACCTCGGCGCCAACGCCGAATGCCAGCCCGAGAACCTCGTCCAGTTCGCCGTGATGGGGGCCGTCTTCGCGCGTGCCATCCTGGGCATGCCGGAACCGACGATCGGCGTGCTGAACATCGGCTCGGAAGACATGAAGGGCAACGAGGTGGTGCGTGCCGCAGCGGCCAGCCTGCGCGCCATGCCGCTGCCCGGCCGCTTCCACGGCTTCGTCGAGGGCAACGACATAGGGCTGGGCACGGTGGACGTCATCGTCACCGACGGCTTCACCGGCAATGTCGCGCTGAAGACGGCGGAGGGGACGGCCAAGCTGTTCTCCGAGTTCCTGCGCCGCACCTTCGCGACCTCCTTCCTGGCGCGGATCGGCTATCTGCTGGCACGCGGCGCTTTCAAGCGCTTCCGCGAGCGGATCGACCCGCGGCGCTACAACGGCGCGATGTTCCTGGGTCTGCGCGGCGTCTGCGTGAAGAGCCATGGCGGCACCGACGCCGTCGGGTTCGCCAATGCCGTCGCGGTCGCGATCAATCTGGCGACTCACGGTTTCAATGAGCGCATCAAGGAAGAGATGGGGCGCATAGCCGACGCGAACCCTCTTCCCGACACGAAGGCGGCGGCGGGCTGAACCATGCTCATGCGTTCCCGAGTTCTCGGTTGCGGCACCTACCTGCCGGCCAACGTCGTCACCAACCAGGATCTGGAACAGCGGGTCGACACGTCGGACGAGTGGATCGTCCAGCGCACCGGCATCAAGTCGCGCCACATCGCGGCTGAGGGGGAGAAGACCTCCGACCTCGCCATCGCCGCGGCGACCCGCGCGCTCGAGCATGCCGGCGTGCCGGCGGGCAGCATCGACTGCATCGTGCTGGCGACCACCACGCCCGACAACACCTTCCCGGCCACCGCGACCAAGGTGCAGGCGGCGCTCGGCACCATCGGCTTCGCCATGGACATCCAGGCGGTCTGCGCCGGCTTCGTCTATGCCATGGCGGTCGCCGACAATTTCTTGCGCAACGGTCAGGCGCGCCGCGCCCTGGTGATCGGGGCGGAGACCTTCTCCCGCCTGCTGGACTGGAACGACCGGACCACCTGCGTGCTGTTCGGCGACGGTGCCGGTGCCATCGTGCTGGAGGCCTATGAGGCCAAGGGCGACTCGACCGACCGCGGCGTGCTGTCCACCCACCTGCATTCCGACGGCAGCCAGTACGACCTGCTCTATGTCGACGGCGGGGCGTCCTCCACCGGCACCATCGGCCATGTGCGGATGCACGGGCAGGAGATCTTCCGCCACGCCGTGTCCAAGCTGTCGGCGGTGGTGGAGGAGGCGCTGGTCGCCAACGGTCTGGAGTCCACCGACATCGACTGGATGGTTCCGCACCAGGCGAACCGGCGCATCATCGACGGGCTGGCCCGCAAGATGAAGCTGTCGCCGGAGAAGGTGGTTCTGACGGTGGACCGCCACGGCAACACCTCGGCCGCGTCGATCCCGCTGGCGCTGGGCGAGGCGGTGGCCGACGGCCGCGTCAAGCGCGGCGACCTGATCCTGATGGAAGCCATCGGCGGCGGCCTGACCTGGGGATCGGCGCTGGTCCGCTGGTAAGCGGCCCCGTCATTCCGCAGCTTCTTCAATGCTGCACCGCACGCCCGGCCCGGCTTCGGCCGGGCTGTATGCGGCTGCCAAGCTTTTGAATTGACGGACCTTCTTTCCCCGGATTACCGTCTTCGCAATGGTTGCGGGGGAGGTCGAACCATGTCCCAGAACACCGTCACGCGCGCCCAATTGAGCGAAGCCGTCTACCAGGAAGTCGGCCTTTCGCGCAACGAATCGGCCGATCTGGTCGAAACCGTCCTGGACGAGATTTCCGACGCGCTCGCGCGGGGGGAGATGGTGAAGATCTCCTCCTTCGGCAGTTTCCAGGTCCGCCAGAAGGGCGAGCGAATCGGCCGCAACCCCAAGACCGGGGAAGAGGTGCCGATCCTGCCGCGGCGGGTTCTGGTTTTCCGGGCCAGCCATGTGCTGAAGAACCGCATCAACGACGTCCAGGAGGGTGGGGCGCCGACGCCCGCGCGGGCTCTCTCCTGAGGCCGGCCGTCCGCGATGACCCCGGCTCCTCGTCCACCGCCGTGCCGTGCCTGTCCGCGGAACGCCGCCACACCCGGTCACTGCCGGGCGGCGGCCTGATCCTGCCATGAAGTCCGCCACGGCCTATCGCACCATCAGCGAGGTGTCGACCGACCTGAACGTGCCTCAGCATGTTCTGCGCTTCTGGGAGACCAAGTTCCCCCAGATCCGCCCGCTGAAGCGCGGCGGCGGCCGGCGCTATTACCGGCCAGAGGATGTGGAGCTTCTGCGCCGCATCCAGGCGCTGCTGTACGAGGACCGCTACACCATCAAGGGCGTGCAGCGCCTGCTGAAGGAAGGACGCATGTCCGACCCGACGCCGCCGCTGCCGGAGGACGCCGAGGAGTCCGGCGACGCCGCCGGATCGGAGGAGGGGAGCGCGTTCGACGACGGCATGGGCGATGGCGTGGATGACGGCCCGCATCCGCCCTTGTCCGCCGCCCTGCGACACGAGATCACCATGGTTGTGGACGAGCTGAAATCGCTGCGGTCGGTGCTGTCCCGCCTCTCCGAAATCGGCGACAAAAAAGCTGAAAAAAGATCACGGGAGATGTTGCATCGGCGAAAGTCCGCGGCTATAGTCCCGTTCCCTTCCGGAGCCAAGCCGCAAGCACTGCGGTGAAGTTGACGGAGCGTAGCGCAGCCTGGTAGCGCATCAGACTGGGGGTCTGGGGGTCGCAGGTTCAAATCCTGTCGCTCCGACCAGTTCCGGAAGGACCGGAAAAGCCTTGGAACCCAACGGTTCCAAGGCTTTTTCTTTGCCTGCGTCATCGGGAGCCGGTGCGTCATCTGTCGGCGCCGTGTGGAACTCTTGTGTGGAAGTCGGACCGGTTCCCACACGCAGCGCCGCCATGGTCGCCCCCTCCACCGCCTGACGGGCGGCGGCATCCGCGACGCGCAGATAGCGCCGCGTCGTCTCATAGCTCTTGTGCCGGGCGAGCTGCTGGGTGACCGCCGCCGGCGCGACGTGGGCGACTGCGGTAACGAAGCTGGCCTTGGTGTCGTGGAAGCGGTGCTTCAGCCCTACTTTCTCCAGTGCGGTTCGCCAAGCCCGCTTCGGGTTCTTCACCGGCTTGCGCTCGCCCTTCGCCCCGTGCTGGTAGGTCAGCAGGTGGGTGACCTGCCATTCCCGCGCCTGCCGCACCAGGCGCGTCAGCAACTCCATTGCCTCCGGGTTCGCCGGGATGAACTCGGCACGGTTGGCCTTGGTCGAGGCTGCCTCAAGCCAAACCCCACGCTGCTGGAAATCGACTTGGTTGATGGTCAGCCCGAACACCTCCGCCTTTCGGAAGCCCATCAGGCGGGCCAGCAGCATGCCGTCGCGCAGATGAGCCGGCGCGGCCGCCATGATCGCCTCCAGGTCGCTGTCCGAAACCGGGCGGGGCAGGTGCTGCGCCTCCGTCAGCTTGGGTACCTTCGGCAGCTCGGCCAGCAGCAGGCGGCCGGCGCCGTCGCGTAGCGCGTGGGCGATCCGCAGCGCTTCCCCCAGAGTCACCAGATAGCGGTTGATGGTCGAGTCGGCACGGTTGCGGTCGGTCGGATGGTAGTGCTTCAGCCGCTCTTCCGGCGTGCGCGCCTTCGGCCCGCCCTTGTAGACCATCACCGGCTGTGATCGCGCCCAGGCGATGTATTCCCAAATCCGTTGTTCGGTCAGCTCGGCCACCGCGGTTTCCGGACCGAAGAAGTGGATGAGGTCCGCCACATAGACCCGCTTGTTCGGCCAGTCCTTCAGCGCCTGCTTGCGCGTGGCATAGGCGACGAACATCTGGGCGACCGTGAAGACGGTCGGCGCGGCCGGCGCAGGCTTGGACTTGAGCGCCGCCGCATGCACCAGCGCCTCGCATCGGCGCGCCTCTGTCTTGTTGGCGGCCGGCTGCCCGGTGTCCGGATCGACGCAATAACCGCTGTACCGGGTGCCATCGAGTCGGAAGTCGTAGCGCCAGCGATTGCGCGCCTTGTCATGGAAAACGGTCATGTGTCCGCGATCTAGGGTTTGGCAGGGGTGACCATGATGCCGAGTGCCGCCAGTTGGGCAACAGCCTCACGATGCGCAGGTGTCGGCGCACGTCTGTGCGCCGGCGCAGCCTTCGTCGCGACGCCCGGCCCCTGAAGCCTTTGACGTTCCTGGTAATCCCGGATGCTGGAGACGTAGACGCGCACCCCGCGCTTCCCGAGTCGATAGCCCTGCAATTCCTTCTGCCGCACCAGCTTCCGCACGGTCGACTCATCGGCGCCCATCGTGTGGGCGGCCTCCGCGACGGTGATCGACCGCTCGACTCCGATGATCGGCGGCATCGAGGCCGGATCCAGGGCAGCGCGGACGGTCATGCCGGACCTCCTGTGTGCGGATCGGCAAGAGGCACCGCCGGCAGCGCCCGCGTCGGTCCGCCATGCGCCAGCAGGTAGGCGATGGTGGAGGGCACGGCGACCACCAGCACCGGGAAGGTGGCGCGCGGATAGTGGGTGGGAATGTCCACGTTGTAGACGCCGGGGGTGAGGATGTCGCACACGACCGGCACTTCGCCCACGGCGAGGATGACCAGCCGCTCGCCCCGGCGGAACTGGATGCGCCGGACGTCGGCCGGGGTGTCGAACCGCGCGGCGTGGCATACCTGCCAGTCGGTGGCCTCCAGGGTGGGGATCACGGCAGTTCCTCCCGTGCCAGTTCGGCGCAGTCGAGGTGGTAACGCGCGGCGGATAGCAGGCGCAGGCGGCGGGAGGGAAGGTCGGTGTTTCCCGCCTCCAGCTCGGCCCGGCCGGCTTCCTCCAGATGCCATCGGGCCAGACTGGCGATGGCAGCGGTTTGTTGCCCTGCGCAGATCACGTCAGTTCCTTGTCCGATCGGCCGTGAACCCGCGGCCATTGGCTCGGCGCTCACGACCGAGGAAGTCCAGCACGGCGACCGGCGCGGTGTAGGTCTGAAGGAAGAGACGGACCAGGGCAGTCAGCGGCAGTTCGTCGGCGTGGAACCGCTCATGCACCGCGCTGATCAGGACGTCCCGGTTCGCGTATCCTTCCGCTTCCGCTATGTGGTCCAGCAGCAGCCACGACGTCACATCGAGTCGCATGGAGGTCCGATGCGCGGTCCAGCGGTTGTTGACCACCACGTTGTAGGTGACCAACGGTGTCGCTCCCGTCTTGGGCAACGCCGGGACCATATGCCGCAGCGTTTGCTCCAGCTTTTCGGAATGCGACTGCGCAAAGGACCGGTCCATGGACACGTTCTGCGCCCCAGCTCGACGCTGCAATGGAACCCGTACGTGGTTACTCACTGCCTTACCCTCTGCTTTTTCGCTTAATCGCCCTTCTCAGGAACTCACCGGATGAAATCGGTAGGCTCCAGATGCGATTTTTGACACCTCATGTTGCGGGTAAGGTACATCACGTACCCGGCATGCTCAACACAAAACGTACCGAACGCCGATGCGCTGATGGTGAGGGCGTATCGGACGCTGCGTCACAGCGCTAATTTTTCTGTGGGCGTTTCCTGTCTAGCAAGCGCATCGGTCAAGACCTGGGTGGCGTTCTTGCCAGCCTGATCCAACCTCCGGTATTTTTCGAGAAGAGCAACTTCGTCGGCAGTTAAAGTCTGTGCTTCTGAACCTTCACCTGTAAGAAGCCAGCTGAGCGATACTTTGAACGCGTGCGCATACCGTTCGGCGGATTTTTGTTTAAGCCCGCGAGCACCGTTTTCATGACTCTTGTATGTATTGTAATTCCAGCCAAACCGTTCCGCCACATCGCGTGGGGTTGCGAAGCCCGCATTGGCCCGCGCCCACTGCAAGCGTTCATATGGTGCCGCTGTTTTGTCCGGTTTTCTCATGGGACAAAGCGTACCAAAGGGCAAGGTACGTTTCGTCTTGACGCAGTAGGGTACGAAACGTACCTTGCTCCAATGAGCTTCAAGGAACTCATAGACCGCTGGCCTAGCCGCGCTGCCCTCGCCGACGACTGTGGGGTCGATTACGGAGTCGTGAAGCAATGGCATCGTCGAGACTCGATCCCTTCCAAGCATTGGCCGGTGGTTATCGCTTCTGCCCGGAAGCACAAGCTGCGTGGCGTGACGCTGCAGAAGCTGTCGGACATTTCCCGTGGTGGGCTCTCAGAGGGGCCCCGGGAAACAAGACAACCGGCATTGCAGAGCTGATTGCGGTGGATGATCTCATGCTGATGACCATGGGTTGCCAATTTAGGAAGCATCGCTCGCTTTGCGCGACGCGGCAACTGGCAAGCTCATGGCCAGAAGCCGTTATGCCGCCTCGCCAATTTGGCGATGGCCCGCACCGTAGATCAATCAGGGGGCTCCCTGTCGTATCTCACTTTGGCATCCGGTTCGCTCTCGGTCTTCCCTTGTCCGTGGCCGGGATGCGATCGCGGCCGGCGCCATTTCCAGCCGGCGCCGGCCGCAGCTCTGTTCCAGGGGAGGCGTGATGGCCGAGCTTGATCGTGCTTGCCTCACCCCTGCCCAGCGTGCCGTCCTCGATGCGTGGCCCGCATTCGAGGCTGCAGCAGCGGTGAAGTGGGCCACTGTCGACAAGGTGGTGCGGACGCTCTGCAATGCGCGTTCGCTGGCCGAGTTGGACGAGGGGGAAGCTACCGAACTGGCGGCGCTGCTGCGCCGTGGGACTGCGCGTCTGCACACCCTGGCATCATTGCGGACGGCTACCGCTGACGCGATGACACGAGGACATGAATGACCGCCCGCGGGCGACCGTTCCGCCTGCGAAAGGATCCGAGATCTATCTGCATCACCGGGAACTGTGCCGCAGTGGCGGTGCAGTTCCTTCGCGCCGATCGGCGCCAACCTGCCGTGCGAGGCCCGCCGGCAGACGGAGCGGTCGTGGCTGCGACCGCCCCGGAGTCTGCTGCTGATGTCAAACAGGGTGCGCTCTGCGTGGCGGCTGCCGCGCGAGCCCTTTGCCGTCTTCGACCAACGAAAATTAGGTGCGTCATGCCGTCCATGGAAGTCAGCCAGATAGGCCGGAATGGCGCACGGAAGTATGAGTTTGGGACCATGAGGGCCACCGCCGCACCGATCCGCCTCGACCGCGCTTTACTGGTGCCGCTGTTCTGCTCCCCCGGTACGGTCGGAAACTGCGGCAACCCGCCGCCCTTCGCACAGCGGGGGCGGCATGATCCAGGCGGACAAGCGCTCCCCCTTCTACCTGCTGCGCGAGCTGTTCCAGGACGCGCTGGGCCTGGCGCCCGGCCTGACCGACAAGCGCCGGGTGCTGGCGCTGCTGCTGGTAAGGCGCAGCGACGAGTCGATCTTCGTCCGCTGCGGCGAGCTGGTCGCGTGGATCGGCGCCGACAAGCTGGCGCGGGCCATGCGGTGCGACCGCCGCACCGTTCAGCGCGGCCTGTCCTGGCTGCTGGGCGCCGGCATCATCGAGGTGGACCGAAAGGGCGGCGGACGGGCCCGCTCCACCCGCTACCGCTTCAGCAAACAGTGGCTGGGGGCGACCGCCGTCCAGCTGGAAAACTGCGGCATCGCCGAAGCCTATGGCCTGCCCGACGATCTGTTCGCCGTGGCAAACGGCGGCACCTATGCCGCAGTTGCCGCCCGGTTCAGCGGCGATACTGCGGCGGACGGGTGGCAGGGGGCGGGGGAGGGTGGCCGAAACAGCGGCATGGCCGCCGCTGTTCCGGGCGTAAACAGCGGCATGATCGGCGGCAGTGCGGAGAACAGCGGCGCGGATGCCGCACTATCCGGCCAAAACTGCGGCGAGTTTTCGGACGGCGACGGAGAAACTGCGGCGCTAGCGTCCACAAACTGCGGCAATTCAGCCGGAAACTGCGGCGCAGCTCTGCCGCCCGAAATAGATCTAAATAATAGAAATAGAGGCGGGCGGGCGGTGAAAACTGCGGCAGGCCAGAATCCTGACCGCCGCCAGCGTCACCTTCCCCTTCCCATTTCCGGCGGACGTTCTGCGGCGGAAGAATCCCAGGGCTATCCTGGAGCGGAGCGGAATCGTGGCTGGCATCCGAGAATCGTGCAGAGAGCGACTGAGATTCTGGGCGACACCCAGCGCGCGACTCTGGCGGTGGAGTGGCTGGAGGATGCGCAGAAAGAGCGGCTGCGCGACGGCTACCGGCCGACACCGGAGGAACTGGAGAAGTGGCTGGGCTGGGCGCTCGACCGGGCGGACCAGAGCGGCGTCGCGCCGGCCGGTGGACTGCCGCCGGATCTGGCGCAGGCGGTCCAACTGGCCGCCCAGCAGGCCGTGCGCGACGTGCTGCCGACGATCGTACCGACGCTGATCCAGGCGCTTCAGCAACAGCTTCAGGGCAGCGGGGCGGGCACCGTGGCTGCCTGAGAAACGGCGGCATGGTGCAGCAGCTCGCGCTTGACGGAGGAGGGGGCAGGGATGGGCGGCTCGGTCGGAAGAGGCACAGGAAACAGCGGCGCGCTGTGGCGGAGCGCGCGGCCATGAGCCGGGCCGGCCAGCAGCTGCCCCTGGATCTGGGCGTGCCGCCGCGCACCGCGCCACACAGGCCGGTGCAGGTCCAGCCGGAGGAGCCGGGCGTGTACCGCGCCATCGAGGTGCTGCGCGCCGCCGGACTGCGGGTCTACCGGAACGGCGCGCTGCATCTGGTCGACGGCAAGCTGCTGACCACGGCGGAGCTGATGCGCCTCTTCCATGCCCACCAGCGGCGGGACCAGGGCAAGGCCGACCGCTGAAGCGGCGGCAACGAATCGGGTGTCGTTGGTCCGCCGACAGCGCGGATCGGCGGCGTGGGGAAACGGGAAAGTGTTCACGCGTGAACGCTTTGGGGGCTGGAACATGAAGACGATCCTGGTGGTGCAGGGGAAGGGCGGTGGGCCGAAGACGGCAACCGTCCGCAATCTGGCGGTGGCCGCCGCTACGACCGGGCTGCGGGTGGGGACGCTGGACACGGATCCGCAGGGCAGCCTGACGCACTGGCACAGCCTGCGCCCGGCCGACGTCGCGCCGATCGCCGGCGAGCAGCGCGTGCTGGGCGAGGTGACGGAGCGGCCGACGCCGCAGGGCCTCGACCTGCTGGTGATCGACACGCCGACCGCGGTGGAGTTCTTCCCGGAATCGACCGCGCTGCTGTTCGACGTGGCCGACCTGGTGCTGGTGCCGGTGCGGCCGGGACCGGAGGACTTGGTCAGCATGCAGGCCATGCTGCCCTACCTGCACAGCCGGCGCCGGCCGATGCGCCTGCTGTTGAGCCAGATCCAGCCACGCCTGCGCGAGACGGCGGACGCTCGGTCCATCGTCGCCGGCATGGGCACGCCGGCGCCGGTGGAGATCCCGCTGCTTCAGGAGGTGCCGCGCAGCTTCATGGCAGGGCTGGGCACGGCCGAGATCGCTGGCACCCGCACCGGCCCGCTGTTCCGTGACCTGTGGGCCTATCTGTCCGCCGAGATGGGAGTCTGACGATGGCACCGACCGCCCGCA
Source organism: Azospirillum sp. VT-I1 (assembly GCF_055698305.1). Taxonomy (NCBI): domain Bacteria; kingdom Pseudomonadati; phylum Pseudomonadota; class Alphaproteobacteria; order Rhodospirillales; family Azospirillaceae; genus Azospirillum; species Azospirillum sp. VT-I1. Next base: position 2,847,908 of record NZ_CP168800.1, read on the forward strand.
GCCTGGGGAATGCCCGCCTGTCCATGCTGGCCAAACCCCGCACCCTGACCACCCGTGCCGAGTTCGCCGCGGACATCCGCCGGGAATGGACCAATGCACTGGAGGCCACTGTGGCGGTGGGCCGCCGCCTGAACGAGGCCAAGGAGGCCCTGCCGCACGGCGAATACGAGGCGATGGTGACGAACGACCTGCCGTTCAGCACCTCGACCGCTCGAAAGCTGCGCGAGATCGCCGCCTTCGTCGATGAGGGCAAGGTGCCGCTGGACCGGCTGCCGGAAGCGATGGGCACCCTCTACGTCATCGCGACCTTGCCGGACGAGACGCGTCAGCGGGCGCTGGACGCCGGCACGATCCATCCGGAGGTGACGCGGGCCGAAGTGGCGGCACTGAAGCCGCCAGCCCGGCCGGTCGAACAGCCTGCCGAGGTCATCGCTCCTCCCATCCCGCCCACGTGGGAGCCGTCACTACCGCGTGAGTCACGCTTCGCGGCGGCGCTGTCGCTCCCCTGGCACACGGATCCGGACGATCCCGGCGCCATCACCGTCGAGCTGGACGGCGTGCGCCGCTACCTGCTGGTGATGGTGGCGCCTGATCCAGCCGCTGCAGATGTGGTACGGCATGTGGTGGAGTTGCATAACGGCGTATGTAAAAATTAAGATTCATTCCCTTAATGTTTCCCGGAAGAACTGGAATAGCACATTAAACTATGACTGCCTAATTCGAGCGGACGATGCTTAATCCTGGTATCTTCTTCTCATTAACTAAGTATAGCTTTATGTATTTCCCAAGTAGTTCTCGGGTATCGTTTAGCGGTAGAGATTCTATCGAACCTGACATATTGTGAACAAATTTATCGCGAATGGATTTTATTTTCTTAAATGAATCGACGTCCTTTTCAGCATCTGGATTACCAAGGCAATGTGATGTGGCTATAAATTTGTCTAAAATTCGATATTTCCCTTTCATTATCTCAAGAATTTTTTCGGAAAGAATACTGGGTACTGGGGATTTATTTATGCTAATTCCGATATCTTTTTCGATTTCGATAAACTGCTTAGAAACAAACATTTCTAATCCGGTCCAAGCTGAAACGAAAGCATTCAATGGGCCGATTTCATCAGGCTTTAGTGACATGGAATAAAGATCAATAATTGCTTGTAGCTTAATATCTTCTTGAAAAGTCTTGGTTAAGTGAAGCGCTGTTTCGATTTCCGAATGATCAATTGGTGAAATGGTTTCGGTTCTTGCGGGAACTTGTTTGGAAATTGCCTTGCGGAAACCTTTCGAATTATCCACCAAAAAGTATTTATCGAATATAAACTCAAATTCCTTTGATATCTTGGAGAAGGTTGCCAATGAAATTGCGGTTGCGGTTAATCCAAATGCTTTCGAGGCCATTAAATTATGAGGAAGTTTATCGAAATCCGTTCCGTCTTCGTCTTTTATTTTTTCTAAATCGATTTCAGAAGTATCTATGCTAACAGAAATATAAATTATTGCCCGTGAGTGGCCGTGAATAAGATAAGAATTATTATGCGATACAGCATTTTTTTGTTCCTCATTATTTAAATCTGTTTTCTTTAACGCATTTTGATTTAGAATAGTCTCTAAAGTAGACGCGTAAGTGTTTGCGCCAAGTAAACTAACAGAAACCTTATCATTGCTTAACAGGAGAGTATTCATGCTAGGCTCAGGTTTGTAAATTCCAACAGCCGAATAAAATCTGCAATATTCCAGTTTCATTTCTTACCTATCATCGCGCTAGAGGTAGCTTTCCGTCTACAATATAAGATAGGTATGTGACCTGATATGCAAGGGAAAAGTGTTTCAAATGATGCTATGTGCTGATTAATGCTGTACAACGATAGGGAATGCGAATTTTATAATTATCTGTGGACGCATCGGTGTCGATCTACCTTCCTACGCATTTCTTAAATTAGCACTGAGAGCAGCAAACTATGGGGGGAGCGCGCTTCGGCTGGATTTGCCTGTCTCCGCATTACCATCCATTCTCAAAGCCGCGCTAAGTTCTTCACCATCCGAGCCCTGCGCGGTCTGTGGACGGCAACGTCGGCCCGTGGTACGTGGGGCAGCATCGCCGCGATAATCGACAGTCCCACCCACAAATTCCACCAGGGCTTCCCCATCGGATAGTCCCTGTGCCTTGCACCAGCGGGCTGGTCGACGCTTCCCGGTTTATCCGCCAGTCTGGCAACCCGGATCGCCAACCCCCTGGAAATCAACCCCGCATCCCGCTACCTTCGCGCGTCTTTCTGGTACGCTGTCTGCCATATGTGCGAGGGGCAAGGGATGGGATCGCTTTATCTGAACCGGCTGTCGAAGGATGAACGTACGGCGCTCACCCAGCAGCTTTGGGACCAGCAGTCGGGGAAATGCTTCATTTCCGGCAAGCCCATCGAGCTGGCCCTGCATGAAACCGACATCGACCACATCATCCCGACTCGCGACAACGGAAAGGACGATCCGTCCAACTTCGCGTTGACCCTGTCCCATTTCAACCGGTCCAAGCAGGCCAGCGACTTGCGGATCGCCCGCGTGCTGGCCCGGTTCGAGGACATCAAGGCGCAGGCCGACAGCGACGACCGGGGCGCCAACCTGAACGACGTACTGCGCGCGGTCGATGGATCGTCGGCCCCGCTTCGCGTGGCGTTCGAGGGCGACTTCATCTCCTACATCGCACCCGGTTCGACCGAGCCGGTACGGCTGCCCGTGCATGAGGACGCCCTGTCCGGCATGCGCTATTTCTTCGCGGTGCTGCCGGTCGAATGCGTCTTCCATGACGACCGCATCAATCCCCGGCCGATCGGCAGCAACCTGCGGGGGCTGATCGAGGAGTTCCATCGTCGCCGGCCGCAGCTCCATGTCGCGCTGGGATGGATCGAAACCAAGAACCTGCCGACGGCGGAGGTGCGCGTCTTCGACGGCCAGCACAAGGCCGCGGCGCAGATCCTGCTGGGCATTCGCAACATTCCGCTGCGCATCTTCATCGATCCGGATCTCGACCGGCTGCTGACCGCCAACACCAACGCCGGGACGACCCTGCGCCAAGTCGCTTTCGACAAGTCGGTTCAGCGCCGGCTGGGCAGTTCCATCCTGTTCGACCGCATCACCCGCTATCGCACGGATAAGGGGTTGCCGGAGGATTTCGAGGAGTTTTCCGAGAAGACGCTCGTCGATCACTTCAAGGGCGAACAGCGCGCGATGACGCGCTACATCCTCGACAGTGTCCGCGACGGCATCACCCACGATCCGAACAACATGCTGATGGATTTCGTGGAATATGCCGGCAAGGGCTATGAAAAGCCGCTGTCCTACAGCGCCATCGAAAAGACGTTCTACAGCCAGTTCATCTATGGCGGCCTGCTGGAAACCGCCTGGAATTATCGCGCCGATGAGGGCCAGAACCCGCGCGATCTGGAGAAGACGCAAATCGTCCGCTTGATGAACCTGATCGCTGCCAAGATCTATGTCGGGAAATATGACGACGAGCGGGGAACCCGGCGACTGGAGAACGCGGTGCAGGGCGGCGAGGACGTTCCGGAGCCGCATCTGCGCGCCTTCCGCATGGCGAAGGAGGAGGTTCTGCAATGCTGGCTTGGCCATATCCGCCGGATCGCCGAACAGCATTTTCTGATCACCGGGCGGGTGATCACGGCGGAGCGCCTGTTCCAGTATCCATTCCCTGAACAGCTTTGGACCAACATCGGCAATTTCATCGACAATCTTGCGCGTCTGCCGCTGTGGGTGAACCGGGAACTGTCATCGACGGTGTTCGGCTCCAAACAGAATTACAAGGTGTGGCAGAGCATCTTTGAGGATGGCAAGACGCCCGGCGGGCAGAAGGTGATGGTCAACGGCCTGAACATCATGGAGATGATCAAGGCCTGAGCCGGATCATCGCCGTGGTTGTGCGATCAAGGGGATGCAACGCCCCTTGACGCTCCGCCCCGGTGGAGCGATCTTTCGGGTCGGAGCTTAAGAACCTCCCCGTAGGCGGCAAGCCACCCGCGCGTTTTCGCGATGTGGCTATTTTCATGCCCGGAGTCTGTCCGGATCATGCCCCTTTGCCGGGGGTCGGATAATACAACACCCGCAAGGGGAATATTCCGGCCTGACCTATGCAGGTTCTTAGCCCCCGGCGCCAGGGCTGCCTTAAGAAGCGGTCCTCCGCCGGCAATGCCGCATAGGAGGCCATCGCCATGGGCAGCATGAGCGACGACGGGCAAGTCTTGCCCGCGTTATCGCCGACCGACATCGACACCACGATCAACCACGAGCCGCGCATCCGTGACCTTCGGCTTGCCGAAGCGCTGGGGATGAAAAACGTGCATTCGATCCGTGAGCTGATCGAACGTCACATAGATGCCTTGATAACCTTCGGGGAGGTTTCTCGGCTTGCCGAGAAACCCGGCCGTCGTGGTGGCCGCCCGTCCAAGAGCTTCTACCTCACCAAGAAACAGGCGCTCTACATCACGGCCAAGTCGGACACCGAGCGCGCCGCGCTGGTGACGATCCAGATGGTCGAGCTGTTCGACGCCGTCACCAGCGGCAAGCCTCCGCCCGCTCCCGCCGCATCGCTGACCAAGGCTGACCTTGACGCCATCGACCAACGGGCGCGCGAGCTGGGCGAGGCCGAGGAACGGCGGGTCCGCGCCGCTCTGACCGCCGACGCCCTGGACCGGGTGCGACAGGGCCGGCCGGTGGACATTGCGATGCTGACGGTCTCGGCCGCCGCCCGGCCCCTGCTGCCGGCACCAGCGACGTCGTTGATCGGCACCCCACTGTCGGACCTGCCCTTCAACGAACGCAGCCTGATCCTGGCCTACCGCGACCTGCCCCCGGCGCGGAAAGAGCAGCTGTCGGGACTGATGGGCGCCGCCGCCACCTATGTCGAGTCCCTGCGCGGCCTGTGGACGGCCACATCGGCCTGCGGCATGTGGGACAGCATCGCCGCGATGATCGACAGCCACGCCCACAAGTTCCACCAGCGCCTCCCCATCGGATAGCGCCTCCTCCCCGGCCCCGGCGGGCCAGCCGACGGGGCGTGTGTGCGCCCTCGTCGGCCTGAGTGCTGAAGCCGCCGTTCAGTCGAACAGTCCGGGCTGAACCTCTTTGTTTGTCTTCGACGCTTTCACCGATACGCCTTCCGGGATGACGAAGGCATCCGCGGCGCGCAGTTCGGCATCCGACAGGATCGGGCCGGTGCAGATGCGATCCAGCAGGCTGGCTTGTTTCGGCTCCAACTCTACGACGCCGCCCAGGACGTTCAGCAGATTGATCAATTCGGTGGTGTATTCAGCCAGCCAGCCGCTGGGTTGGATGTCGCCAAGAGGGGATGGCGGGCGGCGGTCGCCGATGATTGGCCGTTCGCGGTTCTTACGGCGGTAACTGAACCATTGGGTCAGAACATGCTTGCCCGAAACCTCGTATTCCCACACGCGCGGCGGCACATGGTCGATGAAGCCGGTTCCGATCAGGAGACGGTTCTTCGCCGCATCGTAGTCGATGCTGTCAGCATCGGCAGGGATTGTGCCGTCCTTCGGGATGGTCGGAGCCTTCGCCTTGGACAGCCGTGGCGGACCGGGCGGCCGGCTCTTGGCCAGATCCGGGTCCGGGGCGATGAAGCGTTCCCCAAAGCTGTGCAGCCAGATGACACGCCGGCCGAGTTCGACGGCTTCGTCGAACAGCGCCGCGTCGGCGGTGATCGGGATGCGCAGGCCGGGCTGAACCAGTTCGCCCTGGAACTTGGCGGTGTAAGCAGGATGCGAAGCCACCGCCGCGATATAGGCGAAGACGTCCTCGCCGCTGACCGGGCGCTTGTAGGCGCTCGACAGGGTGGTCAGCAGCGCCGGGCGCAGGTTCGGCATGGTGGCCGCGCGGTCGCGCCAGAGTGGGAACGCTCTGCCGCCAAATGATCCTTTATAATGGTGAAGATCAGGAATGAGATTTGTAAATGTGACCGCCGGACCTGTACTTGGAGAATGCCTGGTAAGTGCGGTCATATAAATCTGATTATTAGAGTGATATGACCACAATGTTGGGTTTGGTCTGTTTAGGAGGCGATTGTCTGGAATAATCCACTGTCGATCAAATGTTCTAAATCCATAGAGAATTGGTGGAACGACATCGCCTTTGTCCTTCCCAACCGAAACATCTCTGTGCTCTGAGCCAGGAAGATGCTCCCGCAAAACCTTGCCGACTGTACGGTCTCCTCCTTCATGTGGATGAAACAACCGATCTTTTTCGGAGGCATCCTTTTCTAAAATCAGCCGCTTCCAACGCAGTTCAAGCGACGCCTTATCGGGAGCAATGACCCAGGTACGGCCCGGCATCACGCCTGATCCGTTGTAGATGAATAGGTCGTCCAGAGACACGAAGGTCGACCACGATCCGGTGGCCTCTGGCAGGAAGGGAGCGCGCCAAGCGCTGGGGCAGTCGATCCAACCGGCGCTGTCCAAGGTCAGCGCTCCGATTGCATCAAATTTTTCCTCCCGAAGCCCTGCCGGCAAGGCGCGGAAACGAACACGAGCGGGAGTTTCCGGGTCGCATTTTGGCAGTCGCAGCACCATTACGATGCAGACCGGGGGCTGCACGTCCTGAAACACACGTGTCGGAACGTCCGGCTGGTGGCCTTCGGGGGAACAGTCGATCACCCAGATCTCATTGGCATCGCGACGCAGATCGGAACGCATCTTCTGGAAACCCGGGCCGTTCAGGAAGCCTGCCACGGTGATGAAAGAGACGATTCCCTGCCGCTTGGGCGCGGCAATGGTGGACGCTTCGCCAAACACCTTCCAAGTCGCCCAGCGCCAGAAATAGACGTAAAGATTGTGTAGACGTTTGATATGCGGGCCAAGCTCCCAGTCGGTTGGGGGAACCCAGGCGAGCAATGGGGCAGGTTCCTTGCTGTTCTTGCTGCCTTCAACGACCCATCCGCCCAGCTTCTTCGCCCGCTCCTTATAGGGCGGGTTGCCGATGACCACGGTGATCGGTTCGGCACGCTTGATCTTGTTCGCCTCCTTTCGCGACTCGGCCAGCGGGGCGAGGATGCGGGGGATATGCTCCACCTCCTCATGCGGGTTGCCCAGCGTGTTGGTCACATAGAGGCGCAGCGGGATCTTGGCCTTGCTCGGGTCCTTGATGCCCATCAAATCGGCGGCTTCGGCCAGCAGGCGGAGCTGCGCCACCACGTAGGGGCCGAACTGCATCTCGAAGCCGATCAGGCGGGGCAGTGTGTCGCGGATCGCATCCGGTACAGCGCCTTCGCCTTCGTCTTCCGCCTTCATGGCGGCGATCCGGCGCAGGATGCCCAGCAGATAGGTTCCGGTGCCGACCGCCGGGTCGGCCAGCGTCACCTCCTTCGCCGCCAGCCCGGCGGGAACGCCGAAGCGGCGTGGATCGCGCAGGGCCTCGTCCACCAGCCGCACCATGGCGTTCACGATTTCCGGCGGGGTGTAATAGGAGCCGGTCTTCTTCCGCAGATCGTTGTCGTAGGCGCTGAGGAACTCCTCGTAGAAATAGAGCCAAGCGTCGGGATCGCCCTTGCTGATCTTCGCCCAATCGACCTCATCGAGGACACGGGTCAGAGTACCCAGCGAGACCTTCAGGGTGTCCTGGTTGTCGGCCTCGTCGGTCAGCAGCTTGAAGGCGGTGCCGATCAGGCTGTTGGTTTGGCTGAGGTCATGGGCGACCCGGTGAAGTCCACCGGTCAGCACGATACCGCGGGCGCGGGCCATCAACATGCCGAAGGTCACCGCCTGGGCATAGCCATCGGCGAATTCGGTATCGGACGCCGTGGGGAACAAATAGGCCCGCCAGTCTTCCGCCAGTCCGGTCAGGGCCGGGCTGCCAAGGCCAAGCTGTTCTGTGACTTCGTCCCGCAGAAGGCGGCACAGGCGCGCGGCGGTCAAGGCCAGCTGCTGGGCACTGCCGGGGGAGTTGGGTTCCACGAGAAGAAGTCGCTGAACAGCGCCAGGAGGGTCGGGGGACCGGACAGGGAACTGCCGGCGGACAGGATGTCGCCGTCCAGACGAACGATTTGGCCTTCCAACTCGCCGTTTCGCCAGACGCTGAAGGCCATGCCGTCCGTGTAAAGCAGGTTGGGCAGCGACTTCAGGCGCTCCCATTGCGCCTTGTCATGCTTATCGGAAAAGCGGCGGGGATCGGCCCCTTTGTGGGGAGCCTTCACCTCGATGAAGCCGATCAGTGCCTTTTGACGGGTCACGGCGAAGTCCGGCCGGACCTTCAGATCCGTCATCGCCGTTTCGCCGACGGTAACGATGGCGTCGGATGGCAGCCCAGCAAGCGCGGCAAGATCCTGGACCAACTTTTCCAGTGGGTTGCGCAGTTGTTCTTCGGGCTCTCCGGCGATGGCGGTGTTCTTCAGCTTGTCCTTTGCTGCTTTTCCGAAGCGCGCGATTGCATCGGAAAGACCGTTCTTCGTTTTCATTCTGTTCTTATCCCGCCGGTCAGATCGTGGAACTCGGCTGATACATTTACAACCTGAGCAATCAGGGTGCAATCCGATCGGGTGGGGGCCAAGCCTGTGCAGATTGAATTGGCCAACCCGGTGGGCTTGACGTTTCCAGGGTTTGGCAACAATCAGCAAGGAATTGGTAATCTTTTTGGGCAAACAATCCTAAATTACCCGGCGAGGTGTCGACGCGCCGGGGTTTTGCCCGGAGATTTCCATGTCCAAGCCCGCGTCGCTGATGCCGTTGTTCCTCGCCTATCAACAATTGGCCGGCTGCGCGGAGTGCGAGACGGCCGACCGGTTGCGGGGCAACTTGGAACAGTTGCTGGCGGCCGGCGAGGTGGTGTCGGCCGACGACCTGTTCGCCAAGGCGCGCTATCTGCAGGATTGCGGGCGGATCGACCCCGGCCTGATTCCGATGGAAGCCCTGGACACGCTGGTGGCCGGGGTGGCCCGTCTGCTGGGGCCGGGGCTGTCCCAGGCGGCGGCGTGAGGGCTGGAGCATGGCCATCGCCTTCGCCCGCTGCGATAGCCGCCGGCGCCTCGACCTCGAATCGCTGGTGACCTGGGCACTGCGCGACCAGCAGGCCGACCGCGTCCAGTCCGGCCTCTTCGACATCGAGGCCGCGGCGAATGACCATGGATGGGAACCGCAAGGGGTGAGCGGCGACGGCGTGGCCGAGCTGCTGCGCCGTCATGAGACCGGTGACCGGGTGGACGGCGGCGGGCCGGTGCGCGGCATCGCCGTGACGGTCCATCCCGACGCCGAGGCGGTCGCCAACGCTGTGGGGTGGCTGCATCCGTGGCAGCGGCGCCTCGTCCGTTTCCATGGGCGCTCCGGCACCCGGCCGGACTGGCTGCCGCTGGTGCCGCCCATGGTCGCGGTGAAGCGGCCGAGCGAGGCGCGCGGCCGGTACCGGCATGTCACGGCCGAGCGGTGGGAGTTCGTGCCCACTCGGTCCGAACTGGCCAAGCGGTACCTGCTGCGCGGCCAATCGCTCTTCGACGCTCGCGGGCAGCGCCGGATCGTCGAGGACGAGCGCGGCTTTCACTTCCGCACCTTCGGCGATGGGCGCCGGCAGGTGCAGGTGAAATGGTGCCCGCTGGAACCCGCCCACAGCGATGCCGAGATCGTCGAAGCCAACACCGATTATGCCGGCTGGCATGCTGGCATGACGGAACTGCTGGAGCGGATCGGCGGCTGGGGCCTGCGCGATCATGTGCTCACCGGCTTCACCGCGCCAGCGACGCCATGGGAATATAGTCCTTGACGAAAAGTCAATTCCTTGACAGGGTGAGCGGGACGAATTGCGTGTGAAGGAAGGCCCGCCCGGCAGCTGCCGCGGCGGGCCTTCCGCTGTCCGGGGGCTGGCCATGCGGACCGAATGGGACGGCGTGCTGTGCCTTCAGCTCGGCCCGGTGGATCGTCATTTCGCCGTGCGCATCACCTACCAGGGCGGACCCTTCCGCGCCGACATCGAGGCCATCGAGATCCGGACCCGGCAGGGCTGGATCCGGGCGCCCTGGCTGATCGGGCTGGTGGAGGACTGCGCGCCTCTCTTCGACATGCTGCGCGATCATGCCGCCGGCCGGGTGGCCGATGCGCGGGCGGTCGCGCGGCTTTCCTGACAGGACAGCAGGATGGACGAGCTGATCCGCGAGGCGGTCGCCGCCGGCGCCGGCCTCACCCATGGCAATGACCCGGCGGCGGCGTGGCCGTCGGATGGGGCGGTCGCGTTCTTCGGTCAGCAGGTCGCGGCGATGCTGCGCGAGCTGCCGGAAGACATGACGGTCGCCGAGCTGCGCGACGCCATCGACGGATGAGCCTTCCCGTCCTTCCGGGCGATCCGGCCGGACAGGACGTCAGCGACGCCCGCCACGCCCCGGCGCTGCGGCTGGACCGCATCCAGGAGCACCTGCTGGACGCCTTCTATGCCGGGCGCTCGGCCAATACGGTGCGGGCCTACCGGCGGGACCATGAGGATTTCCGGACCTTCGTGGCCCGGCAGGATGGGCTGGCTGCCTTCGCCGCCACCGCCGAGCAGGCAGTGCGGATGCTGCTGGCGGTGGAGCATGGGCAGGCCAACGCCCTGGCGCTGGGCTACCGCACCGACATGGTGCGCCGCCAGCTTCAGCCCGCCACCGTCAACCGCCGGCTGGCGGCACTGCGGTCGGTGGTCAGGCTGGGCAACACGCTGGGCCTGGTCAGCTGGACGCTGGACGCGGAAAACGTCGACTCCGCCCCCTACCGCGACACGCGGGGACCGGGGCGGGACGGCGTGCGGGCCATGGTGGCGCAGGCCAAGGAGCGCACCGACGCCAAGGGCCTGCGCGACACCGCCATCGTCCGGCTGCTGCACGACGTGGCCCTGCGCCGCGGCGAAGTGGTGTCGCTGGACCTGGAGCATTACGAGAGCCGGCGCGGCACCGTCGCGGTGCTGGGCAAGGGGCGGACCCAGCGCGAGCGGGTCACGCTGCCGGCCGCCACCAGGACGGCGCTCGAGGCGTGGGTGGCGGTGCGGGGGAAGGCCCCCGGGCCGCTGTTCCATCGCCTCGATGCCGCCGGCCGGGGCACAGGGCGCCTGACCGGCGCCGCCGTCTACCAGGTCATCCGCGAGCTGGGCGCCGGGGTGGGCATCACCACCCGGCCGCACGGGCTGCGGCACTCGGCCATCACCGCGGCGCTGGACGCCAGCAACGGCAACATCCGGGCGGTGCAGCGCTTCAGCCGGCACCGCACCGTCCAGACCCTGCAGATCTACGACGACAACCGCGCCGATCTGGCTGGCCAGATGGCGGCGCTCATTGCGGAGGATTGACATGGGTGAGACCATCGCCGTTCCGGTGCGCAGGGTGCGCACCCAGGACCAGGCCGCGGCCGTTGTCGGCCGGATCGGCGCCGCACAGGCGCAGCTGGGCCGGCTGAAAGCCGCGCTGGACGTGGCTGTCGCCCAGGCGAACCTCGCCTACGAGACTGCGGCGGCGCCGCTGCGCACCGCCATTGCCGCCGACACGGAGCTGCTGCGCGGCTACTTCGACGCCAACCGGGCCAGCCTGCTGACCGGCGGTAAGAAGTCGGTGGCGCTGTCCACCGGCACCATGGGCGTGAAGAAGACGACGGCCAAGCTGGTGGTGGCCGATGTCGACGCGCTGCTGAAGCGGCTGGAGGACGACCGCAAGCTGCGGCGCTTCATCCGCACCAAGAGCGAGGTCGACCGGGCCGCCCTGCTGGCGGAGCCCAAGGTGGCGGTGACCATCGACGGCGTGTCCATCGAGGGCGGGGACGACGCTTTCTTCGTCAAGCCGCTGATGGTGGCGACCGCCTGAAACCGAGCTTGCGAAAATCAGCATTATCGCAAGCTCATCACCAAAAACGCTGAATTACGAAGCCGTTAGCAGCTCAGCGCTTCTGACGCAGTGCCTTGAGCAAAGCAGCTCGGAGTGTTTCAGGCGAGCAGGGCATTTCCAGAAGTATTCCGCTGAATGCACCGGCTTTCCAGCGCTGAAGCAGGCTGGAGTCTCCGGTGATGCCGATCCATGGGAGCGGATAGCCGACTTCGGCCTCAAAGCGGCTTGCCAGCTGATCCCCAGTCTCCTGGCCGTCGGTTGGGGGCAGAAGCAACACGGTTGGACGCAGCTTATCAGCTTTGGTGGCTGCGATGATGTCATCGAGGTTGTCGCCAGAAACGACTTGGCATCCCCATGACTCAAGCAAAGCTTCGATGCCGAGGCGCAGAACTGCGTTCTGCTCCAACACAACGACGGTGTTCCCTTTGATTGTGGGCACTGTGTGATGTCCTCCAGCCTCTCGGTGGTCCGGAACGCTTCCAGAGACGCTAACTCGCTGGCCGGCGTGACATTACATGCGGTCGCTTTTTTGTCATTAACCTGTGATCGGTTCAACTCTCAGTAAGTGCAGGAACGCGATGTCTACCAACTCCGTGACGATCGGCGCCGCGACGCTGATGCTGGGCGACTGCATCGACCGGATGCGGGAGCTTCCCGACAACTCGGTCAGCCTGGTGCTGACCGACGTTCCCTATTCCAGCGGCGCCACCCGTGAGGCCGGCCGCACCGCCTACGGCAAGACCATGACGCGGTCGACTAAGGGCGGCGGTGACCGGTGGTTCGGCTCCGACAGCTTGAGCACGCGCGGATTCCTCCACCTGCTGCGCGCCTGCGCCATGGAGTGGCAGCGGGTGCTGAAACCGGGCGGCCATGTGCTGGCCTTCATCGACTGGCGCATGGGCGATCATCTGGCCGATGCCATCGATGGGGGCGAGGCGGCGCTGTTCCTGTCCGGTCATGCGGCCGACGCCATGGAAAGCGCCGACCTGAAGCGGGTGGGGCTGCTGGTGTGGGACAAGACCTATTTCGGCATGGGGACGCATTTCCGCCACCAGCACGAGCTGATCCACCACTTCACCAAGGGCAAGGGAACCGAGCCGCTGCGCCGCAATGTGGCCAACGTGCTGCGCCACGCGCCGATCCGGCTGGGGGCCCACCCGACGGAGAAGCCGGTGGGGCTGCTGGCCGAGCTGATCGGCACCGTCTGCCCGCCGGGCGAGACGGTGCTCGACCCGTTCTTCGGCAGCGCGTCGGCCGGCCATGCCGCCCTGACCACGGGCCGGCGCTTCATCGGCATCGAGCGCGACCGGCGCTATTTCGAGTCCGGCTGGCAGCGGCTGGCCAACCTCACCGAGGAGCTGGCGGCATGACCATGCACCTGGAGGACGTGATGCACGGCCTCACCGCCCGCACCGCCACCGATGGCGTCATCGTCACGCTCGGCGGCACCATGGGCTGGTGGCTCGACGCCCTGCATGGGCCGGCGCAGGAACTGGCCTTCTGGGGCACGGTGGCGCTTGTGGTCGGGCGCCTGGTGCTGCTGGTGCTCGACTTGCGGGATCGCTTCCGTCGCCGGTCCAAAGTGTTCACGCGTGAACACTTTGACCGCGGCGCCGACCCCAAGCCTTAGGGGCGCCGGGCAGGTCAGTGTGGCACAGACAGCCAGCCGAGATCGCGGCATTCCGGACAGCCGCCACCGTCGCAGGATGGGCAGACGATCCAATCATCGTCGCGCCATCTGGCAACGACTTCGCCGTCGCATCGGCCGGCAGGAGTTCGCGTCCTGCATCCTTCCGTGATCGGCTCCAAACTGAGGTAGGGCGTTCCGCATTCCAGGCAGATCGCCAAGGGCTGGGGCTTCTGAAACATCCCGATCCCGCGGGTTCTGAGCATGTCGAATGGCCGGCAAAATCAGTGTGGGTTCGGGTTGCCAGTGTCATCCCTCGAAGTCCGGCCGGCAGTGATGACCGTCACATTTGGTGCACGAACGAAATGGCCGACGCACGGATCCGCGCCTCTGCCCAGCAGGTGAAGGCGGCCATCCGCCGGTATGGCGACCAAGTCACCCGCTACGCGGTGCCGATGGCGTTGACCAGGACGGCGCAGGACGCCCGGCAGGCGGTGCAGCGGGCGCTGCCGGAGACCTTCGACCGGCCGACGCCCTACACGATCAACGCCACCTTCGTCCGGCCCGCCACCAAGGCGGACCCGGTGGCGTGGGTGGGCTTCAAGGACGATTGGGGCAAGGGCACGCCGGCGGCGCGCTACCTGCTGCCGAACGTCGAGGGCGGGCCGCGCCGGGACAAGCGGATGGAGCGCCAGCTGCGGGCCGCGGGCCTGCTGCCGGCCGGCATGTTCGCCGTCCCGGGTGAAGAGGCCAGCCTCGACGCCTACGGCAACATGCGGCGGTCCGAGGTGGTGCGCATCCTGTCGCAGACCCGGGCCTTCGGGGAGCAGGGCTACAGCGCCAACCGGAGCGACAGCGCCCGCAGCCGGAAGAAGCGGCGGCGCAACGGCTACTTCGCCGCTCTGCCCGGCAACGCCAGCGGGCTGCCGCCGGGCATCTATCAGCGTGACGGCGCCGACGCCCGGCCGGTGGTGATCTTCGTTCGGGCGCCGAGCTACCGCCCGCGCTTCCGCTTCCACGACATCGTCGAGCGGGCGGTGCGGGCCAACATCGGTCGGCGGCTGGAGGAGGCGGTGCGGACGGTCAACGCCCGCTTCGCTGCCCGGCGGTGACCGATGAACGGTGAGGGGCCAGCCGGCGGTTGCGGGTCCTTCCGGGGGCACCCCCAGCGAGGGTAATTCGGGCCGCACCGGTCCACCCTCTGAGAAATTTTTGAATCGAGGTTTTTGTTTATGTCCAAACCGGGCCAACGGGTGAACCGGGCGGAGCTGGCCGACGTGTTCGGCGTCAGCCTGCCCACCGTCGACGCGTGGGTGCGCGACGGCTGCCCCTTCGCGGAGAAGGGGGCCAAGGGCCGGGAATGGGCATTCGAGACGGCCGACGTTCACCGCTGGCTGGTGGACCGCGCCGTGGCCGACGTCGCCGCCGGCTACGAGGGCGAGATCGGTGTCATCACCGCCGACGAGGCCAAGCGCCGCAAGGCGGTGGCCGATGCGGTGGTAGCGGAGATCAAGGCCGACGAGGCCCTGAACGAGGTGGTGAACCGCCACGAGGCCGCGGCCGACGTCGCCGGCTTCTGCATCTCCCTGCGCACCGGCCTGTCCAACGCGGTGGCCAAGATCGCCGGCCGCGCCGCGGCGATGACCGGGGCACCGGAAATCCAGGCGATGGCCGAGAAGGAAATCAACCAAGCCTTCGACGCCGCCCGCGACGAGCTGGTCAAGGCCTGGGGCGCCGGGCTTACCATCGGGCAGGACGATGAACCGCGGGCTTGAGGCGGCGGCGCGCGTCAGCGCCCACCGTCACAGCGACTACCGGACCGGACGGGGCGAACTGCGCACGGCGCTGCTGGCCCTGTTCGAGGGCAGCCTGAAGTTCCAGGAGCGCATGAGCGGCTCCGTCTGGGCCGAGCGCTTCGGCTGGATCCCGAAGGGCACCGGGGCCGAGCACGGCAAGGTGACGCTCTACGGCTACCAGCGCGGGCTGGTGGACCTGATGTGCGATCCGACCGTGCCGCTGCTGACGGTGCTGAAGGCGGCGC
This sequence comes from Azospirillum sp. VT-I1, assembly GCF_055698305.1. NCBI lineage: Bacteria > Pseudomonadati > Pseudomonadota > Alphaproteobacteria > Rhodospirillales > Azospirillaceae > Azospirillum > Azospirillum sp. VT-I1. The sequence goes on from NZ_CP168800.1 coordinate 2,863,418, forward strand.
GCGTCGGCTACACGCGCTGCGCCACGCTGGCGGTGGCCTACCACCTCCACCAGGACCCGACGCTGTGCGCCATCGCCCAGCCGACGATCCCGGATGCGGAAGACTTCGGCAGCGGCGAAATCGCGCCGATGCTGCGCGACACGCCGGTGCTGAAGCCGCTGATGCGGCCGACCCGCAAGGGGGAGAAGCAGGACAACGCCACCTTCTACCAGCTGAGCAACGGCGCCAGCGTGCGCGTGGTCGGGGCCGCGTCGGACGATGCTTTCCGCCGCTACTCGGCCCGCTTCCTGTTCGCCGACGAAATCGACGGCGACGGCTGGACGCCCGGGGCCAAGACCCAGGGCGACAAGCTGAAGCTGTTCTGGACCCGCGGTGAAACCTTCTGGAACCGCAAGCAGGTCAGAGGGTCCACCCCGCTGCTGTTCGAAACGAGCCGGGTGTGGAAGCTGTGGCTCGCGTCGGACCAGCGGCGCTATTTCGTACCCTGCCCGCAATGCTCCGATGCCGCCGGCCACCTCGATGGCTGGCAGTATCTGGATTGGGGCGGGCCGGACGTGCCGCACGGGCTGAAGTGGAGCCTGGACGCCGAGGGCAATCTGGAGCGGGTGTGGTACGTCGGCACCTGCGGCTGCATCATCGAAGAGCGCCACAAGGCGTGGATGGACGCCAACGGCGAATGGCGCCCGACCGCCAAGGCAAAGGTGCCCGGCCATGTCGGCATGCACCTGTGGACGGGCATGTCGCTCAACCCCAATGCCGCCTGGCCGGTGATCGTTCAGGAATGGCTGGAGGCGCAGGACGACCCGGCCAGCCTGGTGCAGCCCTTCATGAACCTGCGGCTCGGCCGCCCCTACCGGGCGACCTACGGGCAGGAGGTCAAGAGCAGCAGCTTCATCGACCGCATGGAGCCCTACCCGGCCGAGGTGCCGGCGGGTGTCGAGTTCATCACCGTCGGGGTGGACGTCCAGTCCGGCAAGGTGAACCCGCGCCTGGAGGCCTCCGTCTATGGCTGGGGCCGCGGGCTGGAGGTCTGGCTGATCGGCCATTTCGTCTTGGCCGGCGATCCGGCCAAGGGCGAGGTGTGGGCGGCGCTGGACGAGGGCGTGCTGCTGCGCCGCTTCCGCAAGCCGGACGGCACCACGCTGGACGTGCGGGCCACCTGCATCGACAGCGGCGGCCACCACACGCAGGAGGTCTATGCCTTCGCCAACAAGCGCCGCTCGCGGCGGGTGTGGGCGATCAAGGGCCGCTCGGAAAGTCGGGGGCAGCGGGGCAAGGTGTGGCCGCGCAAGCCGTCCAGCAAGCTGGGCCATGTCTGGTACATGATCGGCGGCAACGCCGCGCGTGACTGGGCCTATGGCAGCCTGGCGGTGGACAAGCCCGGGCCGCGCCATGTGCATTTCCCGCAAGCCGCCATCGACGGCGCCCGCGAGCTGGACGAGGAGTTCTTCGCCCAGCTCACCCGGGAGAAGCTGATCGTTCCGCGCGGTCAGCAATACACGGTGTGGGTGAAGCCGGGCGAGGCCCATGAGGCCGGCGTGTGCTTCGTCTACGCCTACGCCGCGGTGTGCGGCCTGCAGGCCCTGTCCGGCAAATACGTCAAGCTGGGCGAGGCGGACCTGGATGCGGCGCCCGCGGGTGAGGCCGAAACAGCCGGCGACGCCGGCGACACCAGCGGGAGTCGACTCCAGCCGACGCGATCGCCGCGGCGGTGGAGCGGGCACGCCGGCTGAGCAGGCCGGCCGCGGCAAGCCAACCGGTGGCGCCGGCGCCGCCGGCCTCGACCGACAAAGGGGAACTCTACCTATGACCGACGTCACCACCCTGGAGGCGTGGCTCGCTGGCGCGCGGGCCGCGTATCACGCCCTGCAGCTCGGCCAGCAGAAGGTCAGCGTTCGCTTCGGCGACCGCGTGGTCGAATATGCCCCGGCCAACGTCGCCCAGCTGGCCAGCTACATCGCGTCGCTGGAACGCCAGATCGCCGCAGCCAAGGGCCGGCGCGGTCCGGCGGTGTCGCCCTATGTCCGGATGATCGGCTGATGGCCGCCGCTCCCGTCATCCTCGACCAGCACGGCCGGCCGATCGCCCAGGCCGAGATCCGCCGCGCCCGGGCGCAGGCGGCCATGGGCGCCTTTCTCGCCGGATCGGGCAACGCGCCCGAGCTGCGCGACTGGACGCCGGCGGCGGGTTCGCCCGATGCCGACCTCGACGGCGACCGCCAGACCATCGTCGCCCGCGCCCGCGACCTGGAGCGCAACGACGCCCTGGTCTCCGGTGCCGTCCAGTCGCTGAAGGACAGCGCCATCGGATTCGGGCTGGATTTCCAGTCGATGCCGGATTACCGGGCGCTGGGCATCACCCGTGACCAGGCGCAGGACGCCGCCCGGCGCATCGAGTCCATCTGGCACGAGTGGAGCGAGGACCGCGACGCCTGCGACGTCACCGGCCAGCTGCCCTTTGGCTCGATGCTGCGCCAGTCGGTGCAGTCCGACCTCGTCGCCGGCGAAAGCCTGCAGCTGGCGCTGTGGCTTCCGGAGCGGCAGCGCCGGCTGGGCAGCCGCTTCGCCACCGTGATGCAGACGGTGGAGGCCGACCGCCTGTCCAACCCGCAGGACCGCATCGGCGATCCGCGTCTGCGCGACGGTGTCGAGATCGACGGGTATGGCGCACCCGTCGCCTACCACATCCGCAGCAGCCACCCCGGCGACCTGTTCATGCCGTGGGCGATGGCCGCGGCCGATTGGCAGCGGGTGCCGCTGCGGGGGCCGGGCGGCCGGCGGGTGGTGATCCACTCCTTCGACCAGAAGCGGCCGGGCCAGCACCGCGGCGTCTCCGTGTTCGCGCCGGTGATGACCGAGCTGAAGCAGCGCGCCCGGTTCCAGCGGGCCGAGCTGCAGGCGGCGGTGGTCAACGCGGTGATCGCCGCGGTGCTGGAAAGCCCGGCGGACGGGCAGACGCTGCTGGACCTGTTCGGCGACGCCAACAGCTACATGGACATGCGCAATGCCCAGCCGTCGGTGCAGCTCGGCATCGGCCCGGGCGGCGCCATCCCGCGGCTGCTGCCGGGCGAGACGCTGAAGGGCTACTCGTCCAACCGGCCCAGCGCCGGCATGGACGGGTTCGTCACCACGGTCAGCCGGCTGATCGCCACCGGCATCGGCATGACCTACGAGACGTTCATGCGCGACTTCTCCAAGACCAACTACTCCAGCGCCCGCGCGTCGCTGTTGGAGGGCTGGCGCTTCGTGCTGTTCCTGCGCATGCACAAGACGTTGACCTGGTGCCGGCCGACGCTCGAGCTGGTGCTCGAGGAGGCGGTGTGGCGCGGCTACATCGACCTGCCGGGCTTCTCGGAAAGCCGGGCCCGGCGGCAGGCGTGGCTGCGCGGGGTGTGGCGCGGTCCGGCGCGCGGCTGGGTGGACCCGGTGAAGGAAATCACCGCCGCGGCGATGCGGGTGCGGCTGGGCATCTCCACCCTGCGCGACGAGGCCCTCGACCAGGGCCGCGACCTCGACGACCTGCTGGACCAGATCGCGCTGGAGCAGGAAGCGCTGAAGGCGCGCGGGCTGACGCTGCCCGAGGTCAACTTCATGCCCACCCCCGACCCGGCCGAAAACGCCCAGCCCGAGCCGGAAGCGGCCGGCGCCTGACGGAGCCCCCCGACATGCTGAAGACGATGCAGCCCGTGCTGGTGTCCCCGGCCTGGGCCGAGACTGCGGCTGCCCGCATGGTGCAGCTGACCGAGGCGAACCGCGCCGGCGGGGAGCTGCCGGCCGGCTGCACCCGGCTGGGTGAGGTCAACGGCACGCGCCGGCCCTATGAGGTGGACCAGGGCGTGGCGGTGGTGTCGGTCGCCGGGCTGCTGGTGCCCAAGCTGGGCTACATCGGCAGCAGCTGGGTCACCGGCTACGACGGGCTGCGGTTCCAGCTGGCGCACGCCTTCGCCGATCCGGACGTCCGCGCCGTCTGCCTCGACATCGACAGCGGCGGCGGCATCGCGCAGGGCTGCTTCGACCTGGTGGACTGGACCATCGCCGCGAAGAAGGCCGCGGGTAAGCCGGTGGGCGCCATCTGCAGCGAAGAGGCCTATTCCGCCGCCTACGCCATCGCCTGCGCCGCTGACAGCATCGCAGTTCCGCGCACCGGTGGCGTGGGATCGATCGGCGTCTGGCTGATGCACTGGGACTATTCCCGCATGCTGGAGGAGGCCGGGCTGAAGCCGACCATCATCCAGTCCGGCGCCCACAAGACCGATGGCCACCCCTATACCGCCCTGCCCGAGGCGGTGCGCGCCGACTGGCAGGTGCAGGTCGACGCGCTGCGCCAGCTCTTTGCCGAAACCGTCGCCCGCGCCCGCGGGCTCGACGTGGCGGCGGTCCTTGCCACAGAGGCCCGCTGCTTTGAGGGGCCGGTCGGCACCGCCGAGGCCGTGCGCCTTCGGCTGGCCGATGCGGTCCTGCCACCCGACCAGGCCTTTGCGGCTCTGGTGGATCATGTGAGGGACACCCAGTGAAGACGTTCAGCTTCGCTCACCTGAACCCCTTCGGCCGCTCCAAGGCTGCGGAAGGGGAGACCCAGGCGGGCACCGACACCACGACCAAGGCCGGCACCGGCACCACCACGCCGCAGGCCGGGACCGGCGACGATGCCGACCAGAAGGACAAGGGCAAGGACAAGCCGAAGGACGGCGAGGAAGGCGACGCGGCCGCCACCGGCGAGGATGGCGACAAGAACGCCAGCGGCCAGCAGGCCGCCGCGCCGAGCGAGCGCGAGCGCTGCGCCGCCATCTTCGCCGCACCTGCCGCTGCCGGCCGGGTCCAGCTCGCCGCGCATCTGGCCTTCAACACCGACCTGACGGTGGAGCAGGCCTGCGCCGCGCTGGAGGCAGCACCCATCGGCGCCACCGCGCCCGGCGCCTCCACCCCCACCGGCAACCCGCTGGCGCTCGCCGCCATGGATGCCCACCCCAACCCGACCATTGGCGCCTCCACCGACACCGGCAGCCTGAGCGACGACCAGAAGGCCGCCGCCGCGGTGCTGGCCAGCATGGCCGCCGTCGGTCTCATTCCGAAGAAGGACGGCACCCGATGACCTCCGCCAGCTTCTCCTCCCAGACCAGCCAGCCGCTGCCGTCCCTGATCGCCGGTGAGTTCCCGCGCGTCACCCGGCTGGTGACCATCGCCAGCGGCGCCGGCGTGCTGAAGGCCGGCGCCGTGCTCGGCCGCATCACCGCCAGCAAGAAGTTCACCCTGTCGGCCGCCGCCGCCAATGACGGCTCCGAAGCGGTGCGCGCGGTGCTGGCCGAGCCGGTCGACGCCAGCCTGTCCGACGTGGTCGCCGTCGCCTACCTGACCGGCGAGTTCGCCCAGGGCGAGCTGACCTTCGGCGCCGGCCACTCCGCGGCGTCGGCGGCCGACGCGCTGCGCGACCTGTCGATCTTCATCTGAGGACTCCACCCATGGACATCTACTCCACGCTCGCCATGCTGGGGGTGCTGCAGTCGCTGCGCGCCAAGGCCCCCCGCTTCCTGCTGAACATGTTCTTCCCACTGGCCAGCTTCAGCGACGACGAAAAGATCATCTTCGACGTCGAGGTCGATGACATCGAGATCGCCCCCTTCGTCTCGCCGCTGGCTGCCGGGCGCGTCGGCGCCGACACCGGCTATGAAACCAGGATGTTCGCCCCGGCCTATGTGAAGCCGCTGCACGACATCAAGCCGGGCGAGCCGCTGCGTCGGCTGGCCGGCGAACCGCTGACCGGCACCCTGTCCGCCGGCGCCCGCGAACAGGCGATCCTGGGTTCCAAGCTGCAGCGCCAGCTGAACCAGATCCTGCGCCGCAAGGAGGTGATGGCGGCCGAGGTCCTGCGCACCGGCAAATGCGTGGTGAAGGGCGACGATTACCCGGAGGTCCTGGTGGACTTCCAGCGCGATGGCGACCTGTCGCTGGCGCTGTCCGCCGGCGCCCGCTGGGGCGAGGCCGGCGTGTCGCCCTATGCCGACGTGTCGGAATGGATCGACCTGGTGGGGCGGAAGTCCGGCGCCGCGGTGAATGTCGTGGTGATGGACGCCAAGGCCTGGGCGCTGTTCGAGGCCGACCCCAAGCTGGAGAAGGTGCTCGACCGCACGCTGGGGCAGGCCGCCATCGTGCAGATGGGCTTCCAGCCCGGCGTGCCCGGCACCCCGGTGTTCAAGGGCCGCATCGGCATGGTGGAGTTCTACACCTACAACGACACCTACAAGGACGCCGGCGCCACCAAGGAGCTGCTGCCGGACTACACGGTGCTGCTGGGCGCCACCGGCGCCATGGAGGGCATCCAGGCCCACGGCGCCATCCTCGACCCGCGCGCCGGCTACCAGGCCCTGGAGGTCTTCCCCAAGAGCTGGATCGAAGAGAACCCGGGCCGGCGCATGCTGCTGAGCCAGTCGGCGCCGCTGGTCTACCCGCGGCGTCCCAACGCCTGCATGTGCGCGACGGTGAGGTGATCCATGGCCAAGCTGCGCCTGCTGGCCACCGTGAAGGTGGCCAAGGAGACCACGCTGCGGCCGGGGGCCGTCATCGAGGTCAAGGACCCGGAGGACGACCAGGTCGTCTCGCTGGTGGCCCGCGGCTTTGCCCGCTGGGTCAAGCCCGGCGACGAGGCCGAGGTGGAGGCGCTGCCGCTCGACCGCATCATCGCGGCGATCGGCAAGCTGGACCCGGCCAACGCCAAGCACTTCAAGGCCGGCAAGCCCGAGCTGAAGGCGCTGATTGAGGTGCTGGGGGCGGAGGTCACCGCCGACCAGCGAGACCAGGCGTGGGCCGCCCTGCAGGGCTGACCGTCATCATCACCAGCGACGCGACACGGGCGGCCTTCGGGCCGCCCGTGTCGCGTTTGGGGACTTGGCCCATGTTCTTCGATGACCTCAACGCCGCCTGCGTCGGCGCCTTCGGTGAGCCGGCGGTGATCCGCCGGGCCGGCCGCTCGGACGTCACCGTCACCGGCATCTTCGACCGCCGGCACTACCAGGTCGAAACCGACGACGGGCCGGTCTCCACCTTGATGACCTCGCTGGCCGTGGTCGACGCCGACATGGGCGGTCCGGTGCCCGCCGGCGCCGCTGTCGAGCTGCGCGGCCTGTCCTTCACGGTGTCCGAACCCCGGCCGGACGGGCAGGGCATGACCGTGCTGCTGTTGCGGGAATCGCGCTGATGCACCCCCGCACCCGCATCCGCACCGCCATCGCCACGGCGCTGGGGGCGGTCGCTCCCGTCACCGCCAACCGGGACGATCCCCTGCCGGCCGACGCGCTGCCCTGCATCGGCCTGTTCACGCCCGACGAGGCGACGCAGGAAATCACCATGGGCAGCCGGCGCCAGATGCGGCGCATGGACCTCTATGTCGATGGCTACGTTCGCGCCGGTGCCGACCTGGACGACCAGCTCGACGCCATGGCGCTGCGCATCGAGCAGGCGATCGCCGCCGGCGGCAAGTTCGCCGGCGCGGTGGACCGCATCGAGCTGGTGCGCACCGTCACCGACCGCCTGACCAGCGGCGAGCTGAAGGCCGGCGTGACCCGCCTGCAGTTCACCGTGACCTATCAGACCACGTTCGGCCAGCCCGACGCCTGAACCCTCCGGAGCTTCCGGAGCTTCCCCGCCGCCCGGATCTCGGGCGGCTTTTTCTTTGCCCGAAGGAGGGGCATTCCCATGAGCGGCAACGCTGTTCAGAGCGCCGGCACGCGCCTGTTCATTTCCACCACCGCCCTGTGCACCACCGAAGCGCAGTTCAAGGCGCTCGCCTGGACCGAGGTCGAAGAGATCGAGGATATCGGCGCCTTCGGCGAGACCTTCGAGAAGGTCACCTACAAGACGCTGGGCGATGGTGCCGTCCACAAGAAGAAGGGCACCGTCGACTATGGCTCGGGCACGCTGAAGCTGGCCCGCGTTCCGACCGGCGCCGGCCAGATCGCGATCCGCGCCGCGGCCAAGAACCGCAAGGCGGCCTACAACATCAAGATCGAGTTCGACGACGCCCCGGACGGCGGCACCCCGACCACGATCTACCTGCGCGCCTACGTCATGTCCTAC
>NZ_CP168802.1:0-355000 GCF_055698305.1 Azospirillum sp. VT-I1
GGATGGACCGCGTGATGACCAACTCCTTCGGCTTCGGCGGCAGCAACAGCAGCCTGATCTTCGGGTGGGCCGCCTGATGCGGGTGCATGTCGAGGGCATCGGCCTGCTCGGCCCCGGCCTGGCCGGCTGGGAGGACTCCCGCGCCATCCTCGCCGGCGACAGCCCCTATGTGGCGACGCCGGCCGTGCTGACCGCCAGCCCGCTGCTGCCGCCGGCCGAGCGGCGCCGCAGCGTGCCGACCGTCAAGCTCGCCATGGCGGTGGGGGCGGAGGCGATGGAACAGGCCGGCCGCGATCCCGCGACCGTCGCCACCGTTTTCGCCTCCTCCAGCGGCGACCCCGACACGCTGCACCAGATCCTGGAGACATTGGCGACGGAAGAGCGCGACATCTCGCCGACGCGCTTCCACAACTCCGTCCACAACGCGCCGGCCGGCTATTGGAGCATCGCCACCCGCTCGCGCGAGCCCTCCACCAGTCTGGCGGCGCATGACGAGAGCTTCCAGGCCGGCCTGCTGGAAGCGGCGGCGGAGGTCGCGGCCGACGGCTGGACCGTCGGGCTGATCGCCTACGACCTGCCCTATCCCGATCCGCTGAGCAAGGTCCGGCCCATCGCCGGCAGCTTCGGCACGGCACTGGTCTTGACGCCGGCACCGACCGGCCGCTGTCTCGCCTGCCTCGACATCGACGTCACTCGGGGAGGAGCCGGCCACCCGCATGGCCGACATCGGGCTGGAGGCGCTGCGGACCGGCAACCCGACCGCCCGCGCCCTGCCGCTGCTGGCGGCGCTGGCGCGCGTCTGTGCAGGCGGCGGCCCCGAGACCGTGGTGCTGGACCTGCCGCCGGGCGGACGGGTGGTGGTCCGGGTGGCCGCGCCATGCTGATGACGCGCGAGGCGCTGGCGGCGCTCATCCCCCATGCCGGCACCATGTGCCTGCTGCACGGCCTGTTATCCTGGGACGAGACCCGCATCCGCTGCGTCGCCCGCAGCCATCGCGATCCGGACAACCCGCTTCGCCATGCCGGGCGTCTGGCCGCCCTGTGCGGGGTGGAATACGCGTCGCAGGCGATGGCGGTGCATGGCGGGCTGATTGGCGGACTGACAGGCGGCGGAACGCGCCCGGCCGCGGGATACCTCGCCAGCCTGCGCGACCTCGCCTGCCATGTCGAACGGCTGGACGATGTGGCGGACGACCTGATCGTCGATGCCGAGAACCTGACCGGCGGAGGCAGCCGCGTGATCTACGCCTTCTCCCTCTCAGCGGGCGGACGCGAATTGCTGAGCGGCCGGGCGGCGGCGGTGATCGACGCCGGAATTGCGGATTTGGGGGCGGCATGAGACGGGCACTCGTCACCGGCGGCAGCGGGGCGTTGGGGGCTGCGATCTGCAGGGCGCTGGCGACGGACGGCTGCCATGTTCTGGTCCACGCCAACGGCTCCGCCGACCGCGCCGCGGCGTTGGCGGGGGAGATCGCCGCGGCCGGCGGGTCGGCGGAACCGCTGGCCTTCGACGTCACCGACGCCGATGCCGCCGCCGCCGCGCTGGAGCGCGTGCTGGACGCCGGCCCGATCCAGATCCTGGTCAACAATGCCGGCATCCATGACGATGCCGTGATGCCGGCCATGCGGCGGGAGCAGTGGAGCCGCGTGGTCGACGTGTCGCTCAACGGCTTCTTCAACGTGACGCAACCGCTGCTGATGCCGATGATCGGCACGCGCTGGGGCCGCATCGTCACCGTGTCGTCGGTGGCGGCCATCGCCGGCAACCGCGGCCAGACCAACTATGCCGCCGCCAAGGCTGGGCTGCATGGCGCGACCAAGTCGCTGGCGCTGGAACTGGCGCCGCGCGGCATCACCGTCAACGCGGTGGCGCCGGGCATCATCGCCTCGCCCATGGCCGACGCCGCCTTCGACGCCGACATGGTCAAGCGGATGGTGCCGATGAAGCGCGCCGGCCGGCCGGAGGAGGTGGCCGACCTCGTCGCCTTCCTGGCGTCCGACCGCGCCGCCTACATCTCCGGCCAGATCATCTCGATAAACGGCGGGATGATCTGAGAGGGCGGGAACGCACCCGACGGATCGTCAGCATCGGCAGCCGGCCGATGAATCCCAGCATCAGCCGCGTGTGCATCCAGGTCAGCAGGGCGTTGTCCCGGACATAGTTGAAGTGGGAAACCCCGCCCTCCTCCGGTTTGAAGTAGCGGACGGGTGCGGCCACGTTGATGGTGGGAAGGCCGAGCCAGCACAGCCGCACCGCCGCCTCCGGATCGAAATCGAACCGGCGCATCCAGGGATTGCGCCGCATCACCGCCCTAAGCGGCTTGATCGGATAGACGCGGAAGCCGAACAGCGAATCGCCGATCCCACACCACAAAGTTTCCAGATTGGCCCACCAGTTGGAGATCTTGCGCCCGCCCACCCGCAGCCGCGGTGCGGCGGCGTCGAACACCGGCTTGCCCAGCACCAGGGCGTCGGGATTTGCCTGGGAAACACCCTGGAACTGCGGGATGCGGTCGGCCGGATGCTGGCCGTCGGCATCCATGGTCAGCGCATGGGTGAAGCCGCAGCGCTCCGCCTCCTCCAGCCCATGCAGCACGGCGGCACCCTTGCCCCGGTTAACCGGCAGTTCCAGTATGCGCAGATGAGGGTCGTCGGCGGCCATGGCCCGCAACTCCTCCACCGTCCCGTCGGTGCTGCCGTCCACCACCACCCAGACCGGCGCCCAGTGCCGGCGCGCCGCCCGCACCGTCTCGAACAGCTTCGGCCCGGTGTTGTAGCTGGGAATCAGGACGAGGTGGCTGGATGACGCGTCGGTGATCACAATTCGGACCTGTAATGCTGTTCCAGTTCGGCGACGAGGCCGCGTACGTCCGTCGTCGTATCAAAGCGGCGGCCGAGGCGGACGGTGTAGACCAGCGGGAAGTCCGGCTTGCGGAACAGCGGCCAGCCCTTGCCGAGGAAATTGGTGTTTGCTTCGATGAAGACGGTCTGAACCGGCGCCCCCGCCGTCTTGGCGATCAGCGCGAAGCCACCCTTCAACGGGTTGAGCGGAGCCCGTTCGGTGCGGGTCCCTTCGGGGAAGATCAGCAGATGATGGCCGGCACGCACCCGTTGCGCCGCCGTCTTCACCAGCGAATTGGGCGCGTCGTTGCGGATGTAGCCGGCCATCCGCGCCCCGCCGCCGAGGAAGAGATTGTCGTAGACCGGGGCCTTGGCGATGCACACCACATCCGGCAGCCGCGAGATCAGCAGCACGGCATCCAGGATCGACGGATGATTCGGGCAGATCAGCAATCCGCCGTCGCCCTTCAACCCGTCCAGCGCCGACAGATCGGTCTTCAGCACCCCGCAGGCCCGCAGCGTGCCGAGATAGAGGCGGAAGCCGGTCTTGATCGCCAGCCGGCCGAGCGGGCCGGCGATGCGGCGCGGCAGCAGCGGTCCGATCAGCGCCGCCGTCAGGCTCCAGGCCAGCGACATCAGCCCGAACAGGAACAGCAGGCCGTAGAACAGCACATGTTCCCAGACCTGCCGGACCGCGCCGACAAAGGTCAGACGGCGTCGCCCAGCGGCGTCCGCACGTTCTGTCGCCGTTTCCGCCATGCCATGTAGTTCCTTTTCAAGTCCAGCAGGGCGTTCATGTAGTAGATCGCCTTGAATATCTTCAGCCGGGCCTTGATCGGCGACGGACGGAAGACGTCGCCGGCCAGAAGCGACAGCAGCGCCTCCTCCACCCGGAAGACGTTGCGCGGCCCCATGAACAGGTTCCGCAAGGCCGGTGTCGTCACCCGGTAGATGTACCAGGAGAAGGTGCCGATCCCCTGCCGGACGGTCTGCTCGAAGCGCTTCAGCACCTGTTCCTGCCGCGCCGGTTCGCGCAGGCAGGCATCGACCGCCTCGGCCCCTTCGAAGGCGCTGGTCATCGCCAGATAGACGCCGGTGGAAAAGACCGGGTCGATGAAGGCGAAGGCGTCGCCCAGCATGACGTATCCAGACCCCGACATGCGGTCCGCCTGATAGGAGAAGTTGCCGGTTCCCGTCACCGGGCCGGTCAGCTCCGCCCCCTCCAGCCGTTCCGCCAGCGCCGGGCACAGCGCCACCGTGTCCAGGAAGAAGCGGGTCTGGTCGGTCTTGCGCGTCTTGAAGTAATAGGGCCAGCAGACCGCGCCGACGCTGGTGGTGCCGTCCGCCAGCGGGATGAACCAGAACCAGCCATGGTCGAACCAGAAGACGGTGATGTTGCCCTCGGCCTTGCCCGGCAGCCGTCTGGCGCCGGTGAAATGGCCGAACATCGCCGCACTGTTGTGCTTGGTGTTGCGCCGCTTGATGCCGAAGCGCGAGGCCAGCAGCGTGTCGCGCCCCGACGCGTCGACCAGGAAGCGCGTGCGCAGGCTGCGGACGGTGCCGTCATCCTGCCGGGCGGTGACGATGGTGCCCTCCGTCCCCCGGATGTCGACGTCGGTCACCTTGCAGCCTTCAACGACGGTCGCCCCCTTGGCCGCGGCATTGCGGATCAGGATATGGTCGAATTCCGACCGGCGGACCTGGAAGGCATAGGGCTTGGTCTTGTCCCAGGCATTGGCGAAGTCGAAGGTGACGGCCTTGCCGTGATAGGGCGACACGAACTCCGCCCCGTATTTCAGCATGCCGATCCGCTCCACCTCCTCCAGCACACCCAGCCGCTCCAGCAGGGGCAGGTTGCAGGGAAGCAGGGATTCGCCGATGTGGAACCGCGGGTGATGGTCCTTTTCCAGCAGCACCACCCGATGGCCCTTGCCGGCCAGCAGCGCCGCCGCGGTCGACCCGGCGGGACCGCCGCCGACCACCAGAACGTCGCAATCGTAATCGGAGCCGTTCGACATCATGGCCTTCGCCGCACTCCCGGTTGTTCCGCCTTGAGTTGTTCGATTTCCGATGCCCGTCTTCCGGCAATGCGACCGGGAGTCACGGTATCGAGTCTATCAGACCCCGTCGCGGACGATCCAGGGACAAAAGCCCGACATCGCCCTTTATCGGGGGCTTATACAAAAGGATATATCCGCACCTTGCCGATATCAGCATCTTCTGTTCGAAGATGCCGCGCCGGCAATATTACAGGTCGATTGCATCACCCTCGGGGCATTGCTCACGGATTTCCGCCATTGCACTTGGGAAAGCGCAATTGGCTTGATTGGTTACCCATTTGGCGCCCGTTTCACGATGCATAAACCTACTTGTCTGCCGAAGCCGGGGCTTACAAGATGCCGCACTGCCTGAAGCCGGCGAACTCTATCGGGGATGCATGGTGCGTGTGTTGACAACGACGCTTGCCGTTGCCGCCTGCGCTCTGCCGGCGATCCTCTGCATGTCGGGACCGGCCCTCGCCCAGGAACCAGGAGCGGAGAACGGCAAGCCGCTGTTCGAGATCGGCATCGGCGGCGGTGTCGGCTACATTCCCGACTATCCGGCGGCCGACCAGAACCATGTCCAGGCCGCCGCCCTGCCCTACGTCATCTATCGCGGCGACGTATTCCGCGCCGACCGGAACGGCATCCAGGGACGGCTCTACCGCTCCGACCGCGTGACCTTCGAGGTCAGCCTGGAAGGTGCGCTCGGCTCCTCCGCCGACGACAACCGCGCACGGCAGGGCATGCCGGACATCGACCTGCTAGGTGAGGTAGGTCCCGCCCTGAAGATCAACCTGCACCGCGACAGGGGACTGCGCGAGCGGATCGACCTGACCCTGCCGGTGCGCAGCGTCTTCTCCACCGACTTCAGCCGCATCAAGTACCGCGGGCTCGTCTTCGCGCCCGACGTCGCCTACAGCAAGGCCGGGCTGCTTTCCGGCGACGACCAGTTTCGCCTGGGCCTGGGGCCGATCTTCGCGTCCAGCCACCTGATGGACTATTTCTATCAGGTCGACCCGCAATATGCGCGGCCCGGTCGCGACGCCTACGACGCCCGCGCCGGCTATCTCGGCCTGCGCCTGCACAGTTCCCTGGTGATGCCGGTGACCGACCGCATCTCCGCCTTCGGCGCAGTGCGGGGAGAGCTGTTCTCCGGCGCCACCAACGACGACAGCCCGCTCTACAAGCGCGCCGTGAACCTGTCGGTCGGGGCCGGCTTCACCTTCTCGCTCTACCGGTCGGACAGCCGGGTCAGCGCGGTGAGCGACATCCTGGACTGAACCTGCGCCACAAAGCGAAGGAGACACCGCCGTGCCGACCGAACCCACTCCGCGCGTCGGCGCCGTCGAACCGCATCCGGTGCTGGACACCTACTATCGCGACAAGACGCAGCGGCTGCGCTTCGTCCGCGGGCTGTTCAACCGGACCGCCCATCACTACGACCGCATCAACACCATCTTCGCGCTCGGCTCCGGCTCCTGGTATCGGGCGCAATGCCTGCGCCGGGCGGGACTGCGGCCGGGAATGCGGATGCTGGACGTCGCCATCGGCACCGGGCTGGTCGCGCGGGAGGCGGTGGCGCTCTGCGGCAGTCCCGAAGACGTGATCGGACTGGACCTCAGCGAAGCGATGCTGGCGGAGGCGCGGCGCAGCCTGCCCATCCCGCTGATCCAGGGCGTGGCGGACGCGCTGCCGCTCGCCGATTCCTGCGTCGACCTCGTCACCATCGGCTACGCGCTCCGCCATGTCGGCGACCTCACTGCCACCTTCCGGGAGTTCGGCCGGGTGCTGCGCCCCGGCGGCACGGTGCTGGTGATGGAGATCGGCCGCCCCCGCCGTCCGGTCACCCGGCACCTGATGAACGCCTATCTCGGCATGGTGGTGCCCACGGTCTCGCGCCTCAGCGGCGGCGGGGAGGAGGGCCGTACGCTGATGCGCTACTACTGGGAAACAATCGACCAGTGCGTCGAACCGGAGGTCATCACCTCGGCGATGGCCGCCGCCGGGCTGGCTCAGGTCCGCTGCGACACCGATTACGACCTGTTCAAGAACTACATCGGCCGGCGGCAATCCGATCCCGCCGCGTGAAAGCAGGGAAGCGGGCGGACTGACTGTTGTTATTACCCCTCTTTGGCGTTCTTCATCCGCCTTTGCCAATGCCGTCATGGGGTTATCGCACTCATAGTCGCCGGCACAGGGGATCGACCGGAACAGAACAGGCAGGGAAAGACATGGCGGGAAAAACGACTTTGGCGGCATTGTCGGCGGTGGCGCTGCTGATCGGCTGCGCCGGCCAGCAGCAGGCGTCCACCAGCGGAGACGGCAGCGCCGCGACGGCGTCGGCGGCACCGTCGACGCCGGGTGCGCGGATGGTGAAATCGCGCGACGGCCGTTACGAGGGCGAGTTGATCGGCACCCCCGCCCCCGGCAGCCGCTTCTCAAAGCTGCAGATCGGCATGACGATGGAAGAGGTGTCGACCCTGATCGGCGCGCCGGACAACATGATCCGGCACGAGACCGGCAAGCGCTGGATCCCCTTCTATTTCGGCAACGACGCCCAGCGGCTGCAGGTCATCTACCGCAACGAAGGCTGCCTGACCTACACCGGCGGCAACGTCTTCGGCGGCGGCGGATCGGAACTGATCCGCATCACCGTGGCGCCGCGGGGCGGCTGCCTCGACACCTGATGTCGTCCGGGGCCGGAGCCGGCGGCGGCGTCAGTGTTTGCCCGACCCCGGCTCCGCCATCTTGCGGTGCTGGCTGGCCAGCATGCCGGACGGGGTGACGGTCGCCATCGTTGTCTGCAGCTTGTTCTTCCAGCCGGCGACCACGTCGCCCTCGCCCTTCATCATCGCATCGAAGCCGACCTTGGCGACCATCGCCGGATCGTCCTTCTTCCCCTGGCCGACCGCGGTGTCCATCATGTCGGCGCGCTCGAAGAACTCCGTGTCCGTGGGGCCGGGCATCAGGCAGGTGACGGTGATGGCGGTGTCCTTCAACTCGTCGCGCAGCGCGAAGGAGAAGGAGTCGATGAACGCCTTGGTGCCGTTGTAGACGGCCTGGAAGCTGCCGGGCATGAAGCCGGCGATGGAGCCGGTGATGAGGATGCGCCCCTGGTTGCGGGCGCGCATGTCGCGGCCGACCTTCTGGATCAGATACAGCGTGCCGGTGATGTTGGTGTCGATGACGTGGCGGGCTTCGGCGAAATCCTGGTCCAGGAAGCCATGGCCCAGCCCGTGCCCGGCATTGGCGAGCAGCGCGTCGACGTTGCGGCCCTTCAGCGCGGCATAGAGCCGGTCCACCCCCTCCAGCGTGGCGAGATCAGCCTGGACCGTCTCGACGGCGGCGCCCAGCTTGCGCAGGTCGCCGGCCGCCTGCTCGATCGCGGAATCGTCGGCGGCGATGACGAGATCGAAGCCGTTGGCGGCACATTGTTTGGCGAGTTCAAGGCCGATGCCGCTGGAGGCTCCGGTCACGACGGCGAGTTGCGTGTTGGCGGCGCGAGCCATGGGACTGCCCTTTCACATGATGGCGTTGTCCCGTCAACCGCACCCCGGACGGGTGGTTCCGGTTCGGTCGCCCCCTACCTGTCGGTGCAGGAGATGCAAGGGTCCACCGACGCCTGGATGATCGACAGGTCGGCCAGCGGCTGCCCCGTCACCATCGCCTCGATGGCCGGGATGTTCACGAAGGACGGCGTGCGGATCTTCACCCGCGCCGGGGTGGCCCCGCCTTCCGACGCGACATAGTAGAAGGCCTCGCCGCGCGGCGCCTCGGTGCGAATGGTGGCCTCGCCGGCCGGAATCTCCGGCACACCCTGCGTCGCCCGCAAGGGGCCGGCCGGCAGGGACAGCAGCGCCTCGCGGATCAGGCGGATGCTCTCCACCATCTCCAGCGCGCGCACAACCACCCGCGCCAGGACGTCGCCCTCCGGCCGGACGACACTTTCGAACCCGAGGTCGGCATAGGACAGGTAGGGCTGGTCCTTGCGCACGTCGATGTCGAGGCCGGAGGCGCGGGCGACCGGACCGACCACCGCCCACTCCACCGCCTGCTCCCGGCTCAGCCGGCCGACGCCGCGGGTGCGGGCAAGCGCCGTCGGATTCTCGGTGAAGGTCGGGATGACGATCTCCGCCAGCCCCTTGGACAGGGTGTCGAGCGCCGGCAGATGCCGCTTGGGATCGGGAATGTCGCGAAGGACGCCGCCGATGCAGTTCATGCCGTAATTGACCCGGTTGCCGCTGATCGCCTCCAGCGTGTCCATCACCAGTTCGCGCAGCGTGAACACCTCCATGAACAGGGAATGGAAGCCGATGTCCTCCGCCCCCACTCCGGCCCACAGCAGGTGGGAATGCAGCCGCTCCAGCTCGGCGATGATGGTGCGGATGTGGGCGGCCCGCTTGGGCACCTCGATCCCGGCGATGGTCTCCGCCGCCATGCAGAAGGTCATGGCGTGGGTGTTGGAGCAGATGCCGCAGACACGCTCGATCAGGGTGATGACCTCCACCCAGTTGCGTTTCTGCGCCAGCAGCTCGATGCCGCGGAAACTGAATCCGACCTCGACGGTGGCGCTGTCGATGACCTCGCCGCGGCACTGGACCTTGACCTTGAAGGGTTCCTCCAGCGCCGGGTGATAGGGGCCGAGCGGAAAGCTGTAGGGCATGGCCGGAAACTCCTAGGAACGGGCCGGATTGGCAGCTGAAGGCGACGCCAGCGGCGACACCGGCTTGCGCGCGACCTCCGCCGGACGGCACATCGCCGCGCGCAGGGTGGCGGTGTCGATGCCGTCGGGCCGGATCAGCGGCACCGGATTGGGATGGCCGGGGAACTCCACCGCGAACAGGTCGCGGATCTCCCGCTCCGCCCAGGACGCCGCGCGGACGGTCGGCGCCAGCGAGGCGAGCGCGCCGTTGCGGGTGCAGGTCTTCACGTTGATGACGCGATGCTCGTCGATATAGTGGTAGATCACCGTGGATTCGGCGTCCCCGGCATGCGGGATGGCGGTGACGGTGCCGAGCCGGATGCCGAGGTCCGCCATCGCGGCGGCCATCGCCTCCACCTCCAGCAGCGGGGCGTCCACCCACAGGGCGCCGTTGCGTTCGGCGACGCTGCGGACGCCGGGGATGGCCTGCAGCGCATCGGCAAGCCGGCGGGGATTGCGGTCAGCGGTCATGATGGGCCTCCTCCGCCGGGACGAAGGCGGCGCGCAGCTTCTCGCTCGCCGCCCGGCGCCGGCACTCCGGGCAATAGCCGCGCTCGGCCTCCTCCACGCCCCACAGCGCCTCCATCGTCGCATCGGGCAGCGGAACATGGGCGGCACCGCAGCGGGTGCAGGGCTGCAGCCGGATGACGCTCTCCAGCCGCAGCCCGTCGCCGGCGGCACTGTTTGTCGCGGCGGGCGTGTCGGCATGCAGGCTGATCGCTTGCATCGGGCAGTTCTGCGCGCACAGCCCGCAGAAGGAGCACTGGCCGATGAAGAAGTGCCAGGACACCGACACGCCGGGATCCTGGGTGAAGCTGATGGCCTTCGGCGCGCAGACGAAGGCGCAGGTGCCGCAGGCGGTGCAGCGGGCGGCATCATGGGCCAGCGCGCCGCGATAGACCGCCGGCACGTCCGGCATGTCGGCAGGCGCCCGTGTGCGCGAGGGGCGCAGCAGGTTGCCGAGGATGGTTTTCAGCATGGCCATGGCGCATCCTCCCTCAACGGACCAGCGTCGCGGCCAGGGTGACCGCCGACGCCAGCCCGCCCCAGACCCAGTAGAAGCGGAAGGCCTGGGTCAGCCGCAGCCGCGCCGTTGCCGTCGCCAGCAGCGTCACCCCGCCCAGCACCGCGACGCCGGCGGCCAGATAGACGAAGAGGTTGAGCAGTGGCCAGGGCGTCGCCGGGATGAAGACGACGGCGAACAGCTCGGTCAGCAGAACCAGCTCGACGGCATGGGACAGCTTGAACAGGGCCAGCGGCGGGCCGCTGTATTCGATGTGGCTGTCGGCGACGATCTCATGCTCGGCATTGGCGATGGAGAAGGGGTTCAGCTTCATCCGCGCCGGCAGGGCCAGCAGGAAGGTCACCGCCGCCAGCAGATGGACAAGACCATAGGGGGCGGCCTGCAGCGCGCTCATCTGGAAGCTTCTGGCCTCCTGCGCCATGGCGATGATGGCGACCAGGAAGGGCAGGTTGTAGGCCAGCGACAGCAGCGCCTCGCGCATCGCCGCGACCTGCCCGTAGATGGAGCGGCTGACATAGCCGGCCAGCACCTCGCACAGGATCGGCACCTCCATCAGGTACAGCAGCAGCACGACGTCGCCGGGCAGCGACGGCGCCGGGTTGCCGGGCAGCGGCACGATGGCCAGCGCGGCCGTCACCGCCGCCACCGACACTACCGGCAGGGCCAGGAAGATGCCGCGGTTGACGCCGCGGGGGATCACCGTCTCCTTGCCCAGCAGCTTCATGAAGTCGAAGAAGGGCTGGAAGAAGGGGGGACCCTGCCGCCCCTGCAGCCGCGCCACCAGCTTGCGCATGAACCACAGCTCCAGCCACCCCAGCGGGGCGGCGAGCAGCAGTCCCGGCCAAACGGCGAAGGCGACCAGATAGGACCAGACGGCGTTCATGACAGCCTCCCCCGCCGGCATTCCAGCTGACTCTTGGTGGCGCCCTCTTCTAGAAGTTTCGCCGCGCGGGCGATGCCGTCCAGGATGGCCTGCGGCCGCGGCGGGCAGCCGGGCACCCAGACATCGACCGGAACGATGCTGTCCAGGGATTCGCTCAACACCAGCGGACTGCCGGCGAAGACGTTGCCCGACGCCGGGCAGGACCCCAGCGCCACCACCGCCTTCGGGTTCGGCACCTGGGCGTAGATGTCGAGGATGGCTTGGCGCGACCGCAGCGTCAGCGTGCCGGAGATCAGCACGATGTCCGCATGCTTGGGCGTGCCGTGCAGTTCGACCCCCAGCTGCTCGGCGTCGTAGCGCGGGCTCAGCAGGGGCGTGATCTCGATGTCGCAGCCGTTGCAGGACCCGGCATTCAGGCGGCAGATCCAGGGCGACCGGCGGCGCGAGATCGCGATGACCCGTTCGATCAGGTTCATTTCACACCTCCCGCCAGCTCAACCGGCAGCACGGCGACATGCGGATGCGGTTCGGCCGCCGGGCGAAGCCCGTTGGGAGCCAGCCCGAACAGCACCGGGGCGATGGCGAAGGCCAGCAGCACCAGGGCGGCGGCAGGCGGCAGGGGCCGTCCGGCGTCCGGCGCCTCCACCGGCCCCAGCCACACCCGGTGGATGGCGCGGATATAGCAGAGCAGCGCCATGGCGGACGATGCGTACAGCACCGCCAGCAGCAGCGGCCCGCCCAGCTCCGCCCCCGCCAGATAGAGCCGCCAGTGCCCGATGAAGCCCAAAGTCGGCGGGATGCCGATGAAGCCCAGCGCCCCCAGCATGAAGGCGGCGCTCGCCACCGGCAGCGGGGTGGACAGGCCGCGGTCGTCCAGCGTCACCGCCCGGCCAAGATGCCATTCCGCCGCCCCGACCGCGCCGAACAGCACGATCTTGCCCATCGCGTGGCCGAGGATGCCGAACCACGCCCCGGCCATGCCGTCGGCCCCGCCGGCCACCAGCCCCAGCAGCAGATAGCCCATGTCGTCGATGGTGGAGAAGGCCAGCATCGGCTTCAGTTCACGCTGGGCCAGCGCCAGCAGCGCCGCCCCCAGCAGCGACAGCACCGCCAGCCCGATCCACAGCGGCGCGAAATCCACGAAGATCCACGGCGCCGCATCACGCAGGGCCAGCAACTCGCAGAAGGCGCCGACATCGACCACCGCGACGATCAGCGCCGTCGTCATCGCCGAAGAGGCGCGGGCCACCGCCGGAAGCCAGAAATAGACCGGCACCAGACCGAGCTTCAGCGCGACGCTGACCAGCAGCAACACCACCGCGAGCCTGTCCCAGGGCGCGGCTGGGCGCACCGCGCCAAGCTGGATCAGCGCCAGCGCCGTCCAGCCGCAGAGCGTGGCGAGGACGACCGCGGTCAGATACTTGCGGGCGGCGACGCGAGCCTGAGGCGTCCCGCCGCTCCACACCATGCCCACCGCCAGGAACTCGGCGGATGTGGCCAGCAGGATGGCGGTCCAGCCATGTCCGGCCAGCCGGGCGGCGACCGCCAGGGCGACGGTGGCGGCGGCGAAGCGCCACCACCCGGCGTTCCCCTGCGGGATCGCGCGGGCATAGAGAGCCACGCCGAGCGCAATCGCCAGAAAGAGGGGGATCAACACCATGTCCATGATGGATGCCTCCGGCTGCGCTCAGACCAGCCACACGCCGGCCAGCGCCGCGACCGCGACGAGACCGATGGCCAGGAGCGGACGATCCTCGAAGACGGCACCTGCCGCGGTCTGCGCCGCACCGGCCACACGGGTCAGGCCGCGCCAGATCCGCAGGTAGGCGGGATCGGGATCGAGCGAATAGACGGGATGGAAGGCGTGCTCGGCCATCTCGGCGAAGTCCACCGCGCCGGGCCGGTCGCCGGCCGGCAGCGGCTCCCCGCCGGAATAGACCGAGACCAGTCCGGGCGCGGGCGCCTGGGCCAGCCGGTAGACCAGCAGCCCCAGCATGGCCGAAGCCAGCACCACCGCGCCGCCGACGGTCATCGCGATGCTGCCGCGGTCGGTCAGGATGCCGAGCCAGCTCATCTGCACCGCCCAGTCGAAGCCGAGCGACTGCACGGCCGGCGCCACCACCGGCACCATCAGCAACTGCGGCGCCAGCCCGAAGACCAGGCACAGCCCGGCCATGGAGCCCATGCCGGCCAGCATGCTGGGCGACGCCTCATGCACCGGACGGCCGAGCATCGCCTTGGACGGCACGCCGTAGAAGGCGTTGACGGTGGCCTTTAGGAAAGAGAATGCGGTCAGGATGCTGCCGATCCAGCCGACCAGCACCACCACCAGCAGCCCCTTGTCGAGAGCGGCGCCGAACAGCAGCCATTTGGCGACGAAGCCGTTGGTCAACGGCACGCCGGCGATGGAGGCGGCGGCGACGATCCACACCTTCGCCGTTCCCGGCATCGCGGTGGCGAGCCCGCCCAACTCCCGCAGATCGCGGGTGCCGGTGGCGTGCTGGATGGCGCCGGCGCACATGAACAGCGTGCCCTTGAACAGCGCATGGCTCAGGCAATAGAACAGCCCGGCCGCCAGCCCGAGATCGGTGCCCAGCGCCAGCCCGACGACGATGTAGCCGAGCTGGCTGACGGTGTGGAAGGCCAGCAGCCGCTTCAGGTCGGTCTGCGCCATGGCGAAGATGACGCCGACCAGGATGGTGACGCAGCCGACCGCCAGCAGCGGCACTTCCAGCGCCCCCTGCCACTGCCCGTCACCCACCACATACATGCGGGCGATCAGATAGACGCCGGCCTTGACGTAGCAGGCGGAGTGCAGCAGCGCCGACACCGGGGTCGGGGCGTTCATCGCCTCCGGGATCCAGCTGTGCAGCGGAAACATCACCGACTTCGCCATCGCCGCGACGATGAACAGCGCCGCGACGCCGGACGTGAAGGCGGATGCCACCGCCGGATCGGTCCAGTCCAGCGTGCCGGCGCGGGAATAGACCAGCACCAGCCCGATTAGGAAGCCGTAGCCCGCCAGATGGGTGATGACCAGCACCTTGCGGGCGCCGTCGGTCGCCGCCCTTTGCCGGTACCAGAAGCCGACCAGACTGTAGGAACACAGCCCGATCACCTCCCACGCCATATAGGCGCCCAGCATGTCGGCCGCACCCGCCAGCAGCAGCAGCCCGGCGATGAAGACCAGCATGATGGCGTAGAAGCGCGTCGTGCCCTGCTCCTCATGTTCCATGTAGCGGACGGAGAACAGCAGGATGGCGGCGCCGATGCCGGTACCCATCAGCATGAACAGGATGCCCAGCCCGTCGATGCGCAGGGCGAGGGAGAATGGCCCGTCCCACACCGGCAGCAGCGGCGCCTGCATCGCGATGCCGGCCATGCCGGCGGGCACCAGCGGCAGCGTGGCGAGGAAGGAGGCGAAGACCGCCGCAGTGGCGAGCACGCCCTTGCCGACCGGCGTCAGCACACGGGCGAGCAGCAGTTGCAGGACGAAGCCGCCGAGCAGAAGAAGAATGGGGAGCGTTACAAAGGTCATGGCTCGCCCCTTTCTCAGCCGCCGGCCAGCGGCGGAAAGATGAAGACGTCGGAATCCGGGGTCAGCGGCGTATCCAGCCCTTGCAGGCCGCGCACGTCCTGGCCGTTGACCAGGATGATGGCAAAGCCGGCCAGTTCACCGTCCTTCAGGATCCAGCGGGCGAAGTTGGGGCCGTATTCGGCGACCAAATCGCGCAGCAGGTCGCGGACGATGGGTGCCGGCCGTTCCCAGATCTCGCTGCGTTTCTTGGTGGCTTCGCGCAACAGCGCGAAATAGGAGACTTTCATGGCACAGCTGCCTTCCTGCCCGGATCGCCACCGACACCACCATCGGGGCCGCCGCCGCAGGGTGCGGCGGCGGTCCGGTGGTGTCAGGCCAGCGCCAGGGCGCTCAGCTTCTCCTTGGTCGGCACGCCTTGGGCGTCCCAGCCGCGGGCACCGTAATAGAGCGGCAGCATCTCCGGCAGGCGGCTGACCGCCCCCTTCGATGCGCCGGTCACGATCGGCTCGTTGAGCAGGCGCGGCGGCAGCGTGTCGTCGGCGGCGGTCAGGCCGGCCTTCAGGTTCCACAGCCGCTCCAGGTTCCAGATCCGCTCGCCCGCCTCGATGAAGCTGTCGCCGGTGTAGGCGAAGCCGGTCAGCGCGGTCATCAGCTCGGCGAATTCCGGCGCGCCGATGCCGAAGGTGGTGAACAGGCAGGATCCGCTCGAATCCAGCGCCGCCGTCAGGTTCTGGAACAGGGCCACCAGCTCGGCCTTGCCGTCGATGCTGTCCTTGTCGACCTTCACCGGCACGCCCAGCACTTCGGGGCTGATGGTATAGCCGCGGACATGGCAGCCGCCGCGGTTGTTGGTGGCATAGTTCAGGCCGATGCCCTGCACCGCGCGCGGATCGTAGGCCGGCATCTCCTGCTTCTTGACGGTCATCGACAGTTCCGGATGGCCGTAGAGGCTCGCCAGCCGGTAGGATCCCAGCGCCAGCTTCTTGCCGAAGCCCTGCCCCAGGCCGGTCAGCCGCACCGCCTCCACCATCGCGTCGGCGTTGCCGAAGTCGAGGTCCAGCCCTTCGGTGTCGTCACGCGTGATGATGCCGCGGTGGAACAGCTCCATGGCGCAGGCGACCGTGCCGCCCATGGAGATGGTGTCGAGACCATATTCGTTGCAGTAATAGTTGGCCTTAACCACCGCATCCAGGTCGTCGATCCGGCAGTCCGGCCCAAAGCCCCAGGCGGTCTCGTACTCCGGCCCTTCGCCCTCGCCCTTGTATTTGGGGTTGCTGACCTTGGTGGCGCGGCCGCAGGAGATGATGCAGGAGAAGCAGCCCTTCGGGCGCTGCAGCTGGTTGGCCGCCAGCGTCTCGCCGCCCACCTTGTCGGCGGTCGGGAAATGGCCGTCCTGGAAGTTGCCGGTCGGCAGCCCGCCCACCGAATTCAGGATGTTGACCAGCACGTTGGTGCCGTAGAGCCGCAGGCCGGTGCCGCCGACCGGATGCTCCTTGATCATGGTGCTGGCCTTGGCAACCGCGGCCAGGAAGGCTTCCTTGTCGGCCACCGTGACGGCGCCGGTGCCGCGCACCACCACCGCCTTCAGGTTCTTCGATCCCATCACGGCGCCCACGCCGGTGCGGCCGGCCGCGCGCTGCATGTCGTTCATGATGGAGGCGATGTAGGACAGCTTCTCGCCCGCCGGGCCGATGCAGGCGATCTTGGCGTCGGCGGCCGTCTCGGCGTTCAGGGCCTCGGTGGTTTCCGGCACGTCCTTGCCCCACAGATGGGCGGCGTCGCGGATTTCCACCTTGTCGTCCTGGATCCACAGATAGACCGGCTTGGCGGCGCGGCCTTCCAGGATCAGCATGTCATAGCCGGCATATTTCAGCTCCGGCCCCCAGGCGCCGCCGGAGTTCGACGCGGCGATGGTGCCGGTCAGCGGCCCCTTGGTGACAACGTCGTAGCGGCCCGCCGACGGCGCGAAGGTGCCGGTCATCGGCCCGGAGGCAAAGATCAGCTTGTTCGCCGGCGACAGCGGATCCACCGTGGGATCGACCTCGTCATACATGTATTTGGTGCCCAGCCCGCGGGCGCCGATGTAATCGCGCGCTAGGTCGGGCTTCATCGCTTCGGTCGCGATCTTGCCGGTGCCGAGATCGACCCGAAGGATTTTTCCAATCCAGCCATGCATGATCAGACCTCCGCGAAGGCGTTCTTGAGCTTGGCGGCGAAGGAGCGCTTGCGCGCCTGCGCCGAAACGGTGTCCTCGACCCATTCAAGCGCGTGGGTGGGGCAGATGGCCGCGCAGGACGGCGCACCGTCGCAGGTGTCGCATTTCAGGATCTGCAGGCTCTGGAAATCCCAGGACGCGCAGCCGAAGGGGCAGGCCTGCACGCACATCTTGCAGCCGATGCACTTCCCGGCATCCAACTCCACCTGCCCATTCGCCGGATTGCGGTGCATGGCCTTGGGCATGCAGACGGCGACGCAGGCGGGCTCCTTGCACTGCTGGCACATCATGGGAACGGAGAAACCTTCGCGCTCCCACGTATAGACATGGATGCGGGACGCTTTCGGGCGAAAGCTTCCCTCATGCTCCATGGAGCATGCCAGTTCGCAGTTGCGGCATCCGGTGCATTTGTCCGGATGGATCATCAGCATCATGCTCATGGTCGATGACCTCCTCGATACCGTGACGCGGGCGCCGCTTGCGGTGGGCGGCCGTTCTTGCGCGTCCGGCTCTGGGATGACCCCGGATGGTCCCGCACCCCGCACGCAATAGGGATCACCGCCGCAATGACGGGCGGTGCTATCGCGTCGACAGGGAAGGCGCCGGCCTGCGGCGCGCGGGATGCGCGGGTCGAGTCCGTCGGGGACCGGTCCGGGGACGATGCCGGTCCGTCAGGACGGATCCCGGCTCAGGGCGGATGGCAGCCGGCGACGACCGGATCCATTCCGTGGAAAGGTCCGCGGGAGCGGAGGTCGGGGAAGAGATGGCTATGTGCCGAGGTGTCGTTCATAATCTTGGCCCGCTATGATCGGAAAAACATAGGGCCCGTCTGGCGACTTGGTCTGGAAGGCGGGTCTGGCAATCTTTGGAACAGACATGCCAGCTTTATCACGGCTTGGCATGCTCCGATATGATTTACATCAACGCGCGCCGACCGATTGCGGTGAAGACTTGATACAATTGGCGGCTTGTCGTTCGGCGGGTGTAATCGATGCATGAACTGTCGCTGTGCGAAAGCATCGTCGCCATGGTGGCGGAAAGCGCCCGGCGTGAAGGATTGCACCGGGTCACCCGGGTGACGGTCGATATCGGCGTTGCATCCGCCATCGATCCGGACGCCCTGCTGTTCTGCTTTCCCATCGTGACGGAGGGCACGGACGCGGCGGGCGCGGACCTGATCGTCAACCGCATCGCGCTGAAGGCCCGCTGTAGCGGCTGCGGAACCGACTTCTCCCCGGAAACGCTGATCTCCCCCTGCCCCGCCTGCGGCGGCCATGACCGCATCCTTCTGGCCGGCCGCGACATGCGGGTGGTGTCGTTCGAGGGGGAGTGACGAATCCGGACAAGAAAAAGGCGCGGCCTTTTGAAAGCCGCGCCCCAGGACACTCAATTTCAAAACACCAGGTCCGAACCCGCCCGATCAGGCGCGGGTCAGCAGACGGTTCTTCTCCATCGCCGCCTGCTCCGTCCGCGCGTTGGCGATGACCGCCTTCTGGAGCTTTTCGAAGGCACGCACCTCCAGCTGGCGGACCCGCTCGCGCGAGACGTGGAAGGTCTGGCTCAGCTCTTCCAGCGTCAGCGGCTCGTCGCGCAGGCGGCGGGCAACCAGGATCTGGCGCTCGCGGTCGTCCAGCACCCCCAGCCCGAGCTTCAGGAACTGCTGGCGCCGGCGGCGTTCCTCGGAGTCGGCAAGCGTCGTCTCCTGGTCGGGACGGTCGTCGGCCAGCAGGTCCTGCCATTCGGCGTCGCCGTCCTCCGACAGGCCGACATTCAGCGAGCGGTCGTTGCCCAGGCGGCGGTTCATCTCCACCACCTCGGCCTTCGGCACGTTCAGCTCGGTCGCGATGCTCTCCACCGCTTCCGGCGACAGGTCGCCGCTCTCCAGTTCCTGCATCCGCGCCTTCAGGCGACGCAGGCTGAAGAACAGCTTCTTCTGGCCGGCCGTGGTGCCGATCTTCACCAGCGACCAGTTGTGCAGGACATATTCCTGGATCGCCGCCCGCACCCACCAGGACGCATAGGTGGCGAAGCGGAAGCCCTTGGAGGGATCGAACTTCTGCGCCGCCTGCATGACGCCGACATTGCCTTCCGCCACCAGATCGGCCAGCGGCAGGCCATAGCCGAGATAGCCCCGGGCCATCTTGACGACGAGCCGCAAGTGGCTGCCGACCAGCTTGTCGAGTGCCGCCGGGTCCTTGTGGTCGTGCCAGCGGACGGCCAGCTCATGCTCCTGCTCGGCCGTCAGGTACTGGTACTTGCGGGCGTCCTGCAGATAGAGCTGCATCGGTTCGGCGGTACGGGGTTCGGCGGTACGGGGTTGGGTAGTGCGGGTTTGAACGGTGTTGTTATCGACGTCTCGCTGCATGGTGTCTCTGTCTCTCCCAGCCGACGGAAACGGCGCCGCGGGGGCTTACCCCCCGCGTCGTTCGGGTCGGTCCTGTTGACGTTCGGTCTGTTTGTTCATTGCGTTGCCGGCATTCGACGCTGCCGGACGGCGTGCACCGGTGGCGGTGCGGGATCATGTAGGGGTCCTCTCCAGCCCCGCGGGCGGCGCCGCGACCGGGGAAAGGATCGCGGCAGCCGGCACGGCACAGGGCCGGAGAGGAGAGGCAGGGCCACGCCGTTCAGCGCAGCCGAACCGAAGGGAACGAAACGATCACAAAGGCGGGAACCATCCTGTAGAGGCCGGCGCTTTCGTCAGCGCAACAGACTCCATATAGGAATTTTCACAACGGATACAAGGAGTGCCCAGGCGAATTTTCCTGGCACCTCAGCTTACGCTTGATCCCGTGTCTCGACCTCCGGGAAGCTTGCCTGAAATAGGACGGCGCGCCGCCGGTTTCAAGCCCGCCACTCCCCGCAATGCACCTTCATGGCCCTGGAAGGACGTTCTTTCGAATTTCGATCCATTTCCATGAGGTGCAACAGATGATCCGGTCATCGATCAGCCAAAAATCCGATACTTACCCAACATTGCATAGAAATTCTAAGCATAGTCTGCGAAACTCCTCTTTGTGTTATTTTTCGGATGTCACTTGCAGTCATACCTCTTCTGCGCATACCGTCGGTTCGTTTCCAGCATCCACCGACCCGAGGCTAGAGCCGACATGCTTGAAGACATCGTCATCGATACTCCTGTCGACCGGCCGCACTCCTCCGGACAAGGGGCCGGCCGAGCGTCGTCCCAGCCTCTGCGCGTCGCGGTGCTGTGGAAGACGCCGAACCTCGGCCTGTATTCGAACGCCGCATTCGACGACCTGTACAACGGCATCGGCCACAACAACGGCAACCTCGCCTTCGTCCATTCGATCTGCAGCCACATCACCAACCCGGTGAAGCATTTCAGCTGGGGATCCTCGGCCGAAACGCTGCGGAACAACGCCGACATCATCGTCATCCCCTGCGCCAACCAGCTGGGCCGCCACACCGACTACGGGCAGATGGCGGAGAATCTGGAAAAGTCGGGCCTGCCGGTCGTCGCCATCGGCCTCGGCGCCCAGGCGAACAGCTATGACCACGACATCGAACTCAGCCCCGGCACGCTGCGCTGGGCCCAGGTGATCGCGGCGTCGAACCCGTCCTCCGCCACCTCGCCCAACATCTACACCCGCGGTGCCTACACCACCGCGCAATTGGAAAAGCTCGGCATCACCGGCTCCCTGCCGGGCGGCTGCCCGTCGCATTTCCTGAACCAAGCGCCAGGGCTGGGCCGGAAGATCCACGCGAACTGGTCGGCGCTCGACCTGCCGCGCTCGATCACGGTGGCCGGCGGCCATCAGGCCTGGGTCAAGACGCGGGAGATCGAACACCAGCTGATCGCCCTGATGATGGACCCCATCGCGCCGGGCCAGTACATCGTCCAGTCGATGGGCGAGATGATCAAGGCCTCGCGCGGGCTGTTCGACGGCATCGAGCCGCATGCGCTGAAGGAAATCCACCGCCATACCGTGCCGCATTACTCCTTCGAGGAGTTCAAGGGCTGGTGCCGGAACTACATGCGCTCCTACTATGACGTGCCGGCCTGGATGGATACTCTGCGCCAGCAGGACCTGACCATCGGCTGCCGTTATCACGGCGTCGCCCTGGCGATCCAGGCGGAGCGGATGGGCCTGACGGTGACCATCGACTCCCGCACGCGCGAGCTGTGCGAGAACACCGGTGTGCCCTATGTCGACGCCGCCGACTTGACGGCGCCGCTGACCCGCACCCGCCTGAAGTCGCTGATCGCCTTCGATCCCGATGCCTATGACCGCCACCGTGCGGAGTCGGCCGCCCGCTACCTGGACTTCCTGGTCGCCAACCGGCTGCAGCCGGCCCCCTTCCTGAAGTCCATCGCCGCCGGCAAGTGATGCCGGCCATGCGCCGCCGGACTGCGGCGCTCGCGCTGTCCCTGGGCATGGCACTCATGTCCGGGACGGCCGGAGCGCAGACGCTGACGGTCAGGAAGGCCGGGGAACCGGAAACGGTCACCTCCTGGCAGAGCGACGCCTGCGCGCAGAGCGACGCGCCGGACACCCCGGCGCGCGCCTTCCGCGATTTCGGCGGCACGGTGCATCTGATCGCCTCGCACTCCACCGCGCGGGCCCTCACCGGCCCGTCGCTGGACGACGTGCGGCCGAACTGCGCCGTCATCTTCCAGGGCCATGGGCAAGACGACCCGCGCCTGCACGACGACCGCAGCTGGATCTCGTCCTTCTACACGCTGGACGGCAGCACGGTGTTCGCGCTGGTCAGCAACGAGTTCCATGCCCAGAAGCGGCGGGCGCTCTGCCCCTCCGGCGACTACATGCGCTGCTGGCGCAACAGCATCACCGCGGCCGTCTCCACCGACGGCGGGGCGAGCTTCCGGCTGAGCGCAGCACCGCCCGACCACACCGTCGCGACCCTGCCCTATCCCTACAGCGGCGACGCCGGCCGCCGCACCGGCTATTTCGCGCCCAGCAACATCGTCCGCAACGGCGACCACTGGTACGCCTTCCTGTGGGCGGAACGGTTCGGCGCGCAGAAGCGCGGCGCCTGCCTGATGCGGACCGACAATCTCGCCGACCCGAAATCCTGGCGCGGCTGGGATGGGAAGTCCTTCACTGTCCGCTTCGTCCGCGATGGGCAGACCAGCGAAACGCCCGAAGCCCATCTCTGCGCCCCGGTGGCGCCCGAAATACTCCAAGGCACCGTTCGCAGCATCGTCCGCCACCGGGCGAGCGGGCATTTCATCGCCACGCTGGCGATGACCCGCGACGGACAGACCGGCATGTGGACCACCACCTCTCCGGACCTTCTCACCTGGTCGAAGCCGGAGCTGCTGTGGGCGGCCCCCCTGCTGTTCCGCTACGGCTGCGGCGATTCTGCCGCCTTCGACTACCCCGCCCTGCTCGACCCCGGCAGCGAGAGCCGCAATTTTGAGGATGTCGGCGGGACCGCCTACCTCTACATGACGCGGCTGAACCTGACCGGATGCAAGATCACCTGGAACCGCGACCTCGTCCGCATGCCGGTGGAGATCGCTCTCCATAAACGCTGACGGCCTGCATCCCGGGGCGAACCCGGAATGCAGGCCGTGCAACAAGCTCGGAACCGTGGTTCCCCCGGCGCTCAGCGCGCCAGCCAGCCGCCGTCGACCGGCAGGATGGTGCCGTGGATGTAGTCGGCCGCCTCGGAGGCCAGGAACACCGCCGGGCCGCCGATGTCGGACGGCACGCTCCAGCGGCCGGCCGGGATGCGGCCGAGGATCTCGGCGTTCCGCTTCTCGTCGGCGCGCAGGGCGGCGGTGTTGTTGGTGGCGACGTAGCCCGGCGCGATGGCGTTCACGTTGATGCCCTTGCCCGCCCATTCGCAGGCCAGCAGCTTGGTGATGCCGGCGACGCCGCTCTTCGATGCGGTGTAGGAGGGCACGCGGATGCCGCCCTGGAAGGACAGCATGGACGCGATGTTGACGATCTTGCCCTTGCGCCCGTTTTCGATCGCGTAGCGGCCGAAGGCCTGGCAGAGGAAGAACACCGTCTTGATGTTGATGTTCATCACCAGGTCCCAGTCGGCCTCGGAGAAGTCCACCGCGTCGGCACGACGGATCAGGCCGGCATTGTTGACCAGGATGTCCAGCTGGCCGAAGGTGCCGACCGTCTCCTCCACCAGCCCCTGGACCGGGGCGATGCTGGTCAGGTCGGCGTGGATGCCATGGAACTTGCGGCCGGCGGCCTCGACGAGGCTTTTGGTCTCGTCCAGCGAGACGACGTCGACGGCGGCGATGTCGGCGCCGGCCTGGGCCAGAGCCAGGGCGATGCCCTGCCCGATGCCGGTGTTGGCGCCGGTAACGAGGGCCACCTTGCCGGTCAGATCGAAAGGCTTGGTCATGTGTCGCGTCTCCGTTAGCGCATCGAGGCCAGGGGAACCTGGTCCATGTCGTCGAAGGTCTGGTTGTCGCCGCCCATCGCCCAGATGAACGAGTAGCTGTGGGTGCCGACGCCGCAATGGATCGACCAGGAGGGCGAGATCACCGCCTGCTCGTTGGCGACCAGCAGGTGGCGCGTCTCGGTCGGCTCGCCCATGAAGTGGAACAGCCGCGCGCTCTCCGGCAGGTCGAAGTAGAAATAGACCTCGCAGCGGCGCTCGTGGGTGTGGCAGGGCATGCTGTTCCACATGTTGCCGTTTTCCAGCACGGTCAGGCCCATGACCAACTGGGCGGTGCGGACCACGTCGGGGTGGATCATCTGGTAGATGACCCGCTTGTTGCCGGTCGCGGTCTCGCCCAGCGGACGCTGCTTGGCCTGGGCGGCCGAGATCTTCATAGTCTCGAACCGGGCATGGGCCGGGGTGCTGGCCATATAGAACTTGGCCGGGTTGGCGCTGTCCACGCTCTCGAAGCGGACGTCGACGCTGCCCATCGCGACATAAAGGGCGTCGCGGGTCTCCAGGTCATAGACGGTGCCGTCGACGGTCACGCGGCCGGCGCCGCCGACGTTGAACAGGCCGAGTTCGCGGCGCTCCAGGAAGGTGTCGGCACCGATCTCCTTGGTCGCGACCAGGGTGAGCGGGGCGGAAACCGGCATGGCGCCGCCGGCGATGACGCGGTCGACATGGCTGTAGGTCAGGACGATGTCGTCGGCCTGGAAGATCGACTCGATCAGATAGCGGTCGCGCAGGGTCTGGGTGTCGTAGTTGCGCGCGTCGGCGGGATGGGTGTCGTACCGGGTGGTGATCTTCATGACGGCGTTCCTCTGAATGCGGGCGATGACGCTGGCATCGGACCCGTTTGAAGTCAGGCGGCCCCGGCGGCGGCGGACCGCTGCCGGGACTGCGATGAGCTGTTATTCGGCGGCGACGGCCTGCGCCGGCTGGGCGGCCTTGGCGGCTTCGGCGGCCTGGTAGCGGGGCGACAGGACACCGAAGCGGCGGGCCCACCAGGCGGTCAGCGGCGGCGTCAGCAGGGCGGTGACGACCACGCTGGTGGCGACCAGCGCCGTGGCGGCCGGGGCGCTCGGGGCGAAGGACGGCTCGATCGAGGCGATGATCGGCGGGACGGTGACGGCCGCACCGGCGGTGGAGGCGGCGCCGATGCCGGCCGTGCCGTTGCCCTTGGCCAGGAAGATGTCGGCCAGGACCAGCGTCGTGCCGGTGACGACGATCACGGCGAGACCCAGCACGATGCCCAGCAGGCCGGTGTTCAGGATCGTGGTGAAGTTCAGGTTGTTGCCCAGCGCAAAGGCGAAGAAGGGAACCATCACGCCCACGCCCTGGGTGAAGAAGGCACGCAGATCCTTGTCCAGGTTGCCCAGCGCGAAGCCGATGACGAAGGGCAGCAGGGCGCCGACCATGGTCTGCCACGGGAAGACGGCCAGACCGGCGATGCCCAGCGTGACCATGGTCATGAAGGGGCCGGATTCCAGGCACATCAGGCAGAAGGCGCCGGCCTCTTCCTTGGTGCCGTACTGCTGCATCAGCGCCATGTACATGCCGCCGTTGGTGTCGTTCATCGCGGCGATGATCGCCAGAACCGACAGGCCGGTCAGGAAACCGGACGTGATGCCCTCGGTCGGGATGAACCAGGAGGCGACGACGCCGGCCAGTGCGGCGGTCAGGATCTTCACCGAAACCAGGACGCCGCTCTTGCGCAGGACCAGCGGAGTGGCCTTCAGGCTGATGCTCGCGCCGATGCAGAAGAACCAGACCGACAGGATCGGCAGGGTGCCGGTGATCAGCCCGTTGGTGAAGGAGCCGAAGAACTTGCCGGTGTTCGGGGCGAAGGTGTTCAGGCACGCACCGAGGAACAGGGGAACGATCATCATCCCGCCGGGGATGCTGTCTATGCGCTTCTTGATGTTCATGACGCTAGGCTCCTGAAATGCCCGCTCGGGGTTTGCGCCGGGAGCGCGCGGCTCGCAGGCCGCGTTGTGTTCGTGTGTACTAGTATACTAGTACACAGCGCTGCGAAAGGCTTTGATGTGGATCAATTCGGATTTTTCGCAGGCAGGCGGGCACCGATAGGGAGATGCAAGGGCGCGGAAGCGGCTGCGGCCGCGCCCCTCTGGCGTCGCGAACGGGTCAGGCCAGCAGTTCGGCCAACTCCACGCCGCGCTCCCGGCCCAGGCTGTCCAGCATCGCCAGGGTGGCGCCGTCGAGCGGGATGCCGTCGGCCAGCCGCTGCCGGCGGGTGCGGCTTTCCGGCTCGCCCGGCATCTGGATGGAGTCGGCGCAGGGTGCGGTGGGAGTGTCGCGGAGATAGGCGACCAGTTCGTCGAGATCCGCGGCCCACTGCGCATTGCCGCCGCGCGCCGGGTCGAAGACGATGGCGAACATGTTGTTCATCACCCGGCCGGAATCCTGGTGCGACGGCGTGCCGGGCATCGCCGACGCCAGCGCCCCGGCCAGCACGTCGCACATCAGCGACAGGCCGAACCCCTTATGGCCGCCCAGCGGCAGCAGCGCGCCGGAAGGGTCCCGGAACATCACGCCGGGGTCGCGCGTGGCCTCGCCCTGTGAATCGAGCAGCAGGCCGGGCGCCATCTCCTGCCCCTTGCCCATGGCGACGCGGCATTTGCCGACGGCCACGGCGCTGGTAGCGAAATCGAGGATCAGGGCCGGTGTCGACTGCGTGGCCGGGACCGCGATGCAGATCGGGTTGGTGCCCAGCCGCGGCCGGGTGCCGTCATGCGGCGCCACCGCCGGACGGGTGACGACATTGACGAAGGCCAAGACGACGAGGCCGGCGTCGCTGCACTGCTCGCCATAGGATCCGACCCGGCCGATGTGGTGGCTGTCGCGCAGGGACAGAACCGCCAGCCCGTCCCGCCGCGCCCGCGCGATGGCGAGGTCCGTCGCCTCCCGCGCGATCACCTGCCCATAGCCGCTACCGCCGGCGACCGACAGGAAGGGACCGGATTCGCCGATCACGGTCGCATGCTGGTTGGGGCGCAGCAGCCCGGCCGCGATGGCCGGCATATACATGGCGAGCATGCCGACGCCGTGGCTGTCATGCCCGCGCAGATTCGCCTCGACCAGATGGTCGGCGACAACCCGCGCCTCCTCCTCTTCGCTGCCGGCCGCCCGCAGCAGGCGACGCACGGCCTCGGCCAGCCTGTCGGCCTTCACCGGCCGGATGCTGGTGCCATAGACGCCGGCATTGAAGGATGCCGCCGCGGCGAAGGGGTCCTTTTGAGTCTCTGTCATCATCTGCCTTCCCGACCGCCGCCACCGGACGACGGCCCCATTTAAGGTCCCTATTTGGTCCCGTATGCACAACCGGAACAAGGGTGGAAAAGGGAGGGCAGAGATGAGGGTAAAAACGACGCTGGGCGGCTCCCGGCGGCCTGTACCGCCGGGAGCCGCCCCGCCTTTCGGTCAGGCCGCGTTGACTTCGGCCACGAAGCGCCGGACCTCGTCCTTCAGACGCTCCGACTGTTCCGACACGCTCTCCACGCTGGTGGACACCAGACGCATCCGCTCGCTGGTGGTGGTCATAGTCGAGGACAGCGAACCGACGCTGCTGGTGACCTGACGGGAGTTGTCGGCGGCGGCACGGGCGTTGGCGAAGATCTGGTGGGTCGCCGCCTCCTGCTGCTGCACAGCGGACGCCACCTCGCCGTTCAGGGCGCTGAGATTGGTGATCAGGCTGGCGATGCCCTCGATGGCGCCGATGGCGTTGGCGGTCGCCGCACGGATCGCCCCCACCTGCGACTGGATGTCCTCGGTCGCCTTGGCGGTCTGGGTGGCGAGGCTCTTCACCTCGCTGGCCACCACGGCGAAGCCCTTGCCGGCCTCGCCGGCACGCGCCGCTTCGATGGTGGCGTTCAGCGCCAGCAGGTTGGTCTGCCCGGCGATGGAGTTGATCAGTTCCACCACCGCGCCGATCTGCTCGGCGGCGGACGCGAGTCCGGTGACGATGCCGGTGGTGTTGGAGGTCTCGGTCACCGCGCGCGACGCGGTCTGGGCGGCGCTTTCCACCTGACGACTGATGGCGGCGATGGACCCGCGCAGCTCCTCGCTGGCGAGAGCGGCCGACTCGACGCTGTCGGACGCGCCCTGGGCCGCTCCGGCGGCGGCGTGGGCCTGATCGGTGGTGCTGGCGGCGTCGTTGCTGAGCGCCGCGGTGCGCTCGTGCAGGGCGACGGTGGTGGTGCTGAGCGTCGCCACGACCTCGTCCATCGCGCGGGCGAACTCGGCGGCGCGGGCGGACAGGCGCTCGCGCTGGATGTCGCGGGCAGCGCGGTCCAGCTCGGCACGCTGGCTCTCGTCGCGGGCGGTCTGCAGGGTGGTGGCGAGGCCGGCCACGGCGCGGGCCATGTCGCCGATCTCGTCCGGGCGGTCGGCATGGGGCACGGTGACGGTCAGGTCGCCGCCGCCGATGCGGCCAAGGACGTCGCGGACCGCCAGCAGCGGACGCGACAGGCCGCGCGACACCCAGATGCCGATGCCGACGCTGATCGCCAGCAGCAGCAGGGTGACGCCCAGTTCACGCAGGGCGCGGGCCTGGAATTCCGCATCGACGTCGTCGGTGTAGACGCCGGTGCCGATCATCCACTGCCAGGGCTGATAGCCGGTGGCGTAGGCAATCTTCGGCGACGGGTCGGCGGTGTCGGTGCGCTTGTGGCGGAAGGCGACGAAGCCGCCGCCGGCCTTGGCGGCGTCCGTCATCTGCACGTTGAAGGGAACGCCGTCGGGGTCCTTCAGGTTCAGCAGGTTCTTGCCCTCGACCTGCGGGCGCAGGCCGTGGACCAGGCTGACGCCGGAATAGTCATAGACGAAGAAATACTCGCCGTTGCCATAGCGCATGGCGCGCACGGCGTTGCGGGCAAGCTCCTGCGCTTCCGCGCGCTGCAGCTTGCCGGCCTTCTCCTGCTCGCCATACAGCGCGATCACGGAAGACGCGGCGTCGACCATCTCCTTGACCTTGGCCTTGCGCTGTTCGATCAGGTTCGTGCGCATTCCCGTCAGGTGGACGGTGGCGCCGGCAAGCGTGCTGAGCAGCGCCACGCCGAACACCAGCAGCATCAGCCGCGTACCAATCTTGAGCTTCATAACGCCCTTCTCCTCAGTCCTGATCCACGCGGCACCGCATGGCATCCACGCTTCGTAAGATTCTGTTGGTCGGTTGGTCGTCTTCGGTCAGGCCGCGCATCCGGCCAGTCTCTCCAGCTGGTCGCAGCGCCACCGCCCCGGCCCGCCCGGCGGGGCGGATAGGCGGGTGAAGGCCACGACTTCGCAATTCTCCAGCTCCACCCCCGGCCGGCCGGCCAGACGGTGCAGCAGGATGCGGCCGATCCCCTTGCTGCCGACCAGCAGCGGCCGGCGGGCCAGCAGGTCGGCGGCGGGATTGGCGAGTTCTTCCACGCCGTCGAGGACACGCGCGGCGAACGTGCCCTCGCTCTCCCCGCCCGGCGGTGTTTCGCCGGCGGCGAACCAGGGGCGGGTCAGATCGATCGGCAGCCCGTTCCACTCCCCCAGCCGGCGCTCGCGCAGCCGGTCGCGGGAGAGAAGCGGGACGCCGAGCGCCTCGGCGAACAGGGCGCCGGTGACGGCGGTGCGCCGCAACGGCCCGGCGATCACGAGGCCGCAATCGTGCCCCTGGGCGCGGAATCGCTCCGCCGCCCGGCGGGCCTGTTCGATGCCTTGTTCGGTCAGCGCAACGTCGCGGTCACCGCCGCAGCGCACGCCGCGGCGGTTGTCCTCGGTCTGGCCGTGGCGCACGAAATGGAACCGGTCGGTCATCGCCAGCCCCCTCAGCGGAACAGGATGCGGTCGGCGCCCGCGGTCCAGCCGATGGTGCTTTCCGCCGGCCAGCCATGGGGCGACGCCATCCAGCGGCGCAGGACATCGATGTGCAGCGGATCGCTCAGCGTCGGGGTATGGCCGACGTCCGGCACATGGACGACGCCGACCCGCGGCTTCTCCATCATCCGAGCGATGGTCGACTCCTGCAGGGCGTCGCTCATCATGCCGTGGACCAGCAGGACCGGACAGCATACCCGCTGCCAGTCGTCCCACTGGTCGTGGTCCTGGGCGGCGCCGTCGCGGTAGCATTGCAGCGCGCGGATGTCGTGGCGGTAGACGCGGCCGCCATTCTCCTCCGACCAGCGGGTCTGGTGGAAGCTGTTGTGCAGCAGCACGGTGTCGTCCACCGGCCCGTCATTCTTCTGGGCGGCGCCGGTGCGGTGGAACAGCTGGGCCGGATGGCGGAAGACATAATGGCGGGCGACCGATTCGGCGCGGCGGCGGCGGCGCTCGTTCGGGATGAAGGGACCGATGTCGTTCAGGATCAGCCCGTCGACCAGCTCCGGCGCCTCGGCCGCCACCCGCATCGCGACATTGCCGCCGAGCGAGGAGCCGAGCAGCGTGACCGATCCCAGCCGCTTGTGCCGGATCAGCGCCAGCACTTGGGCGACGTTGCCGTCGAAGCTGTAGTCGGACTGTTCCGCCAGCCAGCCGCTGCGGCCGCGTCCCGCCCAGTCCAGGCACAGGACATGGTAATGGCGCGACAGCGCGCGGGCGACATAGTCGAAGCGCCGGGCCGAATTGGCGATGCCGCCGAGGCAGATCAGCGCCGGATTCCGCGGGTCCCCCACTCCGTGTAGGCGAGGCGGATGCTGTAGTCGCTGCGCAGCCGCTCCACCGTTCCGGGCTGCAGTTCGGCGCTGTGGGTGTAGTCGAAATGGCGCAAGCTGTGGCCGGCGCCGATCAGCGGCTCGATCACCCGCATGATCGTTTCATAGGTCTTCCAGTTGATATCCTCGGCCGATCCGATGCCGAGCGCATCCAGCGTGGCGCGCAGCGCCTCCATCGCGCGGCCGTGGCGGCCGTCGGCGGGAAGGGTCTGGCCGCCGCAGGGCGGCGGGGCCGGCATGGCGCGAAGGGGCTCCACGAGCATCTGGTCAGGCATGGGCGTCTTCGCCTCCTTGATCGATGGGTGGGGGATCGATGAATGCGGGAATGGCAGGGGGGTCGCGGTCATGGGGCTGCACCCTCCCCGGCCGCGCGTGCTTCCGGGACCGAGGCCGGGGCCAGCAGGAACACCGCGCAGAAGGCCGTGCCGCACAGCATGCCCAGCACGCCCAGCGCCACCAGCGCCGCCTGGATGCCGAAGCGGTCGGCGATGGCGGCGGCCAGCAGCGGGCCGGCCACCGATCCGCCCCGCTCCAGCAGGCGATAGACGGCAAAGACGCTGGACTCGCCCATGCGGGCGCATTCCGTACGGCAGACCTCCGGCACCAGGGCCAGCTGGGTGGCGTTGTTCAGGGCATGGGCGACTCCCAGCGCCGCGATGCCGGCCAGGATGCCGGGAACGCCGGGATCCAGAAGGATCGCCAACGTTCCCGCCCCACCGACCAGCCCGCCGATGCCGGCGAACAGGGCGTGGCGGCCGGTACGGTCGGCCAGCCGCGACACCCAGGGACCGAGAAGCACGATGATGAGCCCATAGGTCATCATCAGCCGTCCGATGCCCGCCGGGGTCTCGCCCGCCGCATGGAGGGAGACGGGGACCAGATAGAAGAGATAGCCGGTCAGCATCAGCTTGGTCGGCACCGACGAGAACAGCAGCAGGGCGACGAAGCGCGGGTTGGCGAGCAGGCCACCCACGTCGCCCAGGCGGAAGCGGCGGCTCTGCGCCCGCTCCGCCCGGTCGGCCGGCAGCAGGGTCGCGGCGGCCACGGCGGCGGCCAGCGCCAGCAGGGCCGAGGCCGCGAAGGTGGCGCGATAGCCGAGAAGGTCGGCCAGGATGCCGCCCAGCGGCGCGCCGCACAGCCCGGCGACGATCACGGCGGCGACGAACTGCGCCATGCCGCGCGCCCGCTGTCCGGCCGGCGTGTGGCGGGCGATGAAGCCCTGCGCCCCGATGAACATCACCGCATAGCCGAGCGCGCAGGCGCTGCGCCACAGCAGCAGTTCGGCCAGCGAGCCGGCCAGCGCCGTCCCGGCGAATCCGGCGACCGCCGGCAGGGTGCCCAGCAGCAGGGTGCGGCGGCTGCCGAACCGGTCGGCCCAGGCGCCGGCGAAGGGGGTGAAGACCGCGACCAAGGCCATGAACAGCCCGATCGGCAGGCCCATCATCAGGGTTTCCGACAGGCCGGGGATCGGCGTGTAAAGCTCGCGCGTGTAGAGCGGCAGGAAGGAGCGCGACAGCTCCTCCGCCAGCATGAACAGGAACAGCGCGGCACGCATTCCCGCCACCGCCGATCCGGGTTCCGGCGCCGAGCGGCGCGGCGCCGCGGCAAGCAGAAGCAGAGCCTCAAACACCAGCAGAAGCGAGACGAGCAGAAGAACGGCGCCGTCGTAAAGGAGGCCGCCAAGCGCCTCGGCCGGCAGCACGGCGGCCAGCGGCGGCAGCGTCCCGGCCGCGAAGGCCAGCAGCGCCAGCGCCACCACCGTCAGGGCGCGCAGAGGCGTGGCACCGGCCGCGCGCAACAGGTCCGGCAGCAGCAGGGCGGACAGCGCCACCGTTGCCGCAATCGCGCAGGCAACCGTCATCAAGCGATCACGGACGGTATTCAGCACAACCTGTGCGGCTTCAGCCTCAATTGCCGAGGCAAAGCTTGCATAAAATTTAGCACAAACCAGAAAAGACAGGATGAAGAGGCTAATTGCTGTGATGGCAGGCAGAGTCACGCGCGGACGTGCGACCGAATTTGGTTGCATAGGTAGCTCCAGACACACAACCGCTTTCAGGAAGTGGATTGGAGGCTAAATCGTAACTCCAAAGAATTGGTAAACCGAATTTGCATCGGAAATAAAAGTTCAATGCGGATTGTTACATATCCATGTATGCAGTTTGTTCAGGCCACTGATACTGAAGATCTTCGATAAAATGCTTGCGGATACTCGCGCAGATAGGGGCATGTCAGCATGAGCAATGAATAAAGGCCATTTTCTTGTCTGCGTTATAGTGCATACCAAAGCAACCGCGATCTCCATCGCCCAAGGACAAACGCCGGTTGCAGTGCAGCATAGGCCGATCTGCGCTATTTCAGATTGGGATTTCGCCACCGCCTCCACGCAAAGTGGGTTGGATGGCCGTTCTTGCGTGGCGGCTCGCATCAGCCCTGCATACAAAAATTGCAGGGAAAAATGGCCTATGACCATGCCTCCGGCGCGTGCCCCTCTATCGACAAGCCGTTAACAGGGCTTTGCGACGCTTCGCCACATCGCTAGTGCGAGTGATTCGCATCATCATGGGTCCGCGGCCCCTCGCCGCCGAATTGCACGCCCTGTCGGTGCCGTGCAGCCGAAAGGTGACCCCAATGACTGCCCCCGTGTCGGGTCCGATCTCCGACCCCGCTTCCGCTGCCCTTTCCCGTCCCGCGACCCGCCTGACGCCCGGCCCGGCACCCGGCACCTCCTCCGACCCTCCGCCCGGTATCGACGGCTGCCGTCTCGGCGCGTTGCGCAAGGGCCAGCGCGCGGTGGTGACCGGTCTCGACGAGAGCGCCGTCGCCACCCCGCTGCCGCCCGGCGAACTTGAACGCCGCATGATCGAGATGGGCCTGATCGAAGGCGCCCGCGTGGAGATCCTGCATGAGGGATTCCCGGGTTCCGATCCGCTTGCCGTGCGCGTCAACGACCACACCCTGGCCCTGCGCCGGGCGGAGGCGCACGCCGTTCTGGTGACGCTCGGCTGAGCGTCGCCTCCCCTTCCTGCGGAAAGGATTTCCGCGATGTCGAATTCTGCCGTTCTGGCCGCCCCCATTCCGGCCCCACCGCCGCGCATCGCGCTGGTCGGCAACCCGAACTGCGGCAAGACCGCCCTGTTCAACGCCCTGACCGGCGCCCGCCAGAAGGTCGCCAACTATCCCGGCGTCACGGTGGAGCGCAAGGTCGGCGAGTTCCTGAGCCCCGCCGGCGCCCGCGTCCAGCTGATCGACCTGCCCGGCACCTACAGCCTGCGCGCCCGCTCCCCCGACGAGGAGGTGACGCGCGACGTCGTGCTCGGCCGGTTCGAGCATGAATCGCCGCCGGACGTGATGGTCTGCGTCGCCGATGCCACCAACCTGCGCCTGCATCTGCGGCTGGTGCTGGAGTTGAGGAAGCTCGGCCGCCCCATCATCCTGGCGCTGAATATGATGGATGTCGCAGAGGCGCGCGGCTGCCGCGTCGATGCGGCCGCCCTGTCGGCGGCGCTCGGCGTGCCGGTGGTGCCGACGGTGGCGATCAAGCGCACCGGCATCGTCGGTCTGCTCGACCAGATCGACCGCAGCATGATGGTGATGGCGGGCGACGGCCCTCCCGCCCCCTGCGGCTGGAGCGAACCGTCGGCACGGGACCTGCGCGCCTACCATCAGGAGGTCGAGGCGATCCTGGCCGCGGCACTCCGCGACGCCGGCAAGCCGTCGCTCGCCACGCAGCGCATCGACGCGGCCCTGCTGCACCCGGCCATCGGCCTGCCCTTCCTGTTCCTGGTGCTGTTCCTGATGTTCCAGGCGGTGTT
Source organism: Azospirillum sp. VT-I1 (assembly GCF_055698305.1). Taxonomy (NCBI): domain Bacteria; kingdom Pseudomonadati; phylum Pseudomonadota; class Alphaproteobacteria; order Rhodospirillales; family Azospirillaceae; genus Azospirillum; species Azospirillum sp. VT-I1. The sequence goes on from NZ_CP168802.1 coordinate 34,155, forward strand.
CGCCTGGGCGGCCCTGCCGATGGACATGATCGACGGCGCCCTGGGCTGGGTACAGGCGGCGGCGGGTGCAGCCCTGCCCGACGGCATGCTGAAGAGCCTGATCACCGACGGCATCATCGCCGGGGTGGGCAGCGTGCTGATCTTCCTGCCGCAGATCCTGGTTCTGTTCCTTTTCATCCTGATCCTGGAATCCACCGGCTACATGGCGCGCGCGGCCTTCCTGCTCGATCGTCTGATGGGCGGCGTCGGACTGCACGGCCGGGCCTTCATCCCGCTGCTGTCCAGCTTCGCCTGCGCCGTGCCCGGCATCATGGCTGCCCGCACCATCGAGAACCGCGCCGACCGGCTGGCCACCATCATGATCGCGCCGCTGATGACCTGCTCGGCCCGGCTGCCGGTCTATACGCTGATCATCGCCGCCTTCGTCCCCAACGAGACGGTGGCCGGCGGCATGATCGGGCTTCAGGGGCTGGTGATGTTCGCGCTCTATGCCGCGGGCATCCTGTCGGCCCTGGCGGTCGCCTTCGTGCTGAAGCGCACGATCTTCAAGGGCGCGCGGGAGCCGCTGCTGATGGAGCTGCCGGCCTACCGGCTGCCCAGCCCGCGCGACATCCTGATCGGCCTGCTGGAGCGCGCCCGCATCTTCCTGGCCCGTGCCGGCACGGTGATCTTCGCCATCATGATCCTGCTGTGGTTCCTCGGCAGCTTCCCCGGCGCGCCCGAGGGCGCAACCGGTCCGGCGATCGACTACAGCTTCGCCGGCATGCTCGGCCATGCGCTGGCGCCGCTGCTGGCACCCATCGGCTTCACCTGGCAGATCGCCATCGCGCTGGTGCCGGGCATGGCGGCCCGCGAGGTGGCGGTGGCCGCACTCGGCACCGTCTATGCGCTGAGCGAGACGGGGGACGCCTTGTCCGGTTCGCTGTCCGGCGTGCTGGCAGCGGACTGGAGCCTGCCGACGGCGCTGGCGCTGCTGGCGTGGTTCGTGTTCGCCCCGCAATGCGTCTCCACCCTGTCGGTGGTGAAGCGGGAGACGAACTCCTGGTTCTGGATGCTGGTGATGATCGCCTACATGACGCTGCTCGCCTACGGTGCCGCCTTCGTCACCTTCCGGCTGTCCAGCGCCCTGCTGGGAGGATGAGCGATGATGGAATCACTCGTCGTCGGCCTGATCGTCGCCCTGGCCTTTGCCTGGGTCGCCTGGACCATCCTGCTGCCGGCCGCCGCCCGCGACCGCCTGCGCCGGTTGGCGGGTCGCCCCGCTGCACCTTCATCGGCCGGCGGTTGCGGCGGGGGCTGCTGCGGCTGCGAGGCGGCGGGACCGAAGCCGGCGCGACGCCATGGCGGCTCCTGCGGCAGCCATTGAGCCGGGGTAACGCTCAGCCGCCCCGTGCCAGCGCGCGGCGGAAGGCGTCCAGAGTCTCGGCGCTGACATGGTGCTCGATGCCTTCTGCGTCGATGCGCGCGGTGTCGGCGCTGACGCCGAGGGAGCGCAGGAATGCCTCCACCGTCTGGTGGCGTTCCCGGCTTTCCTCGGCGATCCGGCGGCCGGCGTCGGTCAGGAACACCGCCCGGTAGGGCTTGCGGGTGACCAATCCTTCCGCCGCCAGCCGGTCGAGCATGCGGGCGACGGTGGGCTGCGCCACGCCCAGCCTCGCGGCGATATCCACTTGCCGCGCCTCCTGCCCGCTTTCGATCAGGTCGGCGATCAACTCCACATAATCCTCGGCCAGGGCGGACCGCTGCGCCTCCCGCGTGCGGCGGAACCCTTCGGCATGGAGTTCGGCATCGGGCAAGACGGATTCGGGCAAAGCAGAGTCAGGCAGGGCGGCTCCTCCCCCTTCCCGATCCGACGGCTTCTGGGATTCGGCCATCGCGCGCGTCGTCTCCTCTGAAGGTCATGCCCGAACGGTGACGCCCACCCTCCGACGCCCGCCGCCGGCCGTCAAGCCCGGCATCGGTCCGGCAGTTCCCCACCCTTAGGAAGGCGGATCCTTCGGGTGCGGATGGCGATTCCGGCAAAAAGTTGCGGTCCGGAAAGTATAGCACCTTGCATACTCGTTGTCCTGGTACATACTTGATTGATACCAATTCGCAACTCGGCCTGGAGTCCCGCCGATGTCGGAAGCCGAAGCCGCCCTGCCGACCCCGAAGCCCTGGAGATACTCCGGCCCCGACGACGAAAGCCGGCCCAGCCTGCCGGAGGTCCATGCCTCCGTCGCGGTTCCGCAGGGCGGCCTGTGGCTGCGCCGTCTGCTGGCCTTTGCCGGGCCGGGCTACATGGTGTCGGTCGGCTACATGGACCCGGGCAACTGGGCGACCGACCTCGCCGGCGGGTCGCAGTTCGGCTACACCTTGCTGGCCGTCATCATGCTGTCGAACCTGATGGCGATCCTGCTGCAGTCTCTGGCGGCAAGGCTCGGCATCGTCACCGGGCGCGATCTGGCGCAGGCCTGCCGCGACCATTATCCGCGGCCCGTCAACCTGATGCTGTGGGTGGCGTGCGAGGCGGCGATCATCGCCTGCGATCTTGCCGAGGTGATCGGCACCGCCATTGCACTGAACCTGCTTTTCGGCATTCCATTGATCGGCGGCGCGCTGATAACGGCGCTGGACGCCTTCCTGGTCCTGCTGCTGATGCAGCGGGGGTTCCGTTACCTGGAAGCCTTCGTGATCGCGCTGCTGGTGGTCATCGCCGGCTGCTTCATCGTGCAGATCGTCGCCGCCGCACCCCCGGTCGCCGCCGTCCTGCACGGCTTCGTGCCATCGGCGGAGATCGTCACCAACCCCGAGATGCTCTACATCGCCATCGGCATCCTGGGGGCGACGGTGATGCCGCACAACCTGTACCTCCACTCCTCCATCGTGCAGACGCGCGCATATCCGCGGACGGAGGAGGGGCGGCGGGACGCCATCACCTGGGCCACCGCCGACAGCACCATCGCGCTGATGCTGGCGCTGTTCGTCAACGCCGCCATCCTGATCCTGGCGGCCAGCGTCTTCCACGGCAGCGGCCACACCGAGGTGGCGGAGATCGGCCAGGCGTTCGAGTTGCTGTCGCCCCTGCTCGGCCTCGGCATCGCATCGACGCTGTTCGCGGTGGCATTGCTGGCCTCCGGCCTGAACTCCACGGTGACGGCGACGCTGGCAGGGCAGATCGTGATGGAAGGGTTCCTGCGGCTGCGCCTGCCCCATTGGGCGCGCCGGCTGCTGACCCGCGGGCTCGCCATCATCCCGGTGGTGGTGGTGACGGCGATCTACGGCGAACGCGGCACGGCGCAGCTTCTGGTGTTCAGTCAGGTGGTGCTGTCGATGCAGCTGCCCTTCGCGGTGATCCCGCTGGTCCGCTTCGTCACCGACCGAGGCAAGATGGGCAAGTTCGTCGTGCCCGGCTGGGTCGCCACCCTGTCCTGGATCGTCGCGACGGTGATCGTCGTGCTGAACCTGAAGCTGCTGTACGACACCGTTCTGGCGTGACGGCCGGCCAGTCGCGGCCGGTCAGCCGCGATAAGGGCCGAACCAGCCGAGCCCCTCCTCGGTCCGGCCCCGCGGGCGGTATTCGCAGCCGACGAAGCCGCCATAGCCCAGCCGGTCCAGCTCGGCGAACAGGAAGGGCCAGTTCAGCTCCTCCCCGTCCGGCTCCTGGCGGGAGGGGACGGAGGCGATCTGGATATGGCCGATCATCGGCATCAGCCGGCGCAGCGCGATGGTGACGTCGCCATGCAGGATCTGCCGGTGGTAGATGTCGAACTGCAGCCGGACGTTCGGGCGGCCGATGGCGGCAATCAGGCGTTCGGCCGCAGTGAAGTCGTTCAGGAAATAGCCGGGCATGTCGCGGCCGTTGATCGGCTCCAGCATCAGCTCGATGCCGCGCTCGCCCAATGCATCGGCGGCATACAGCACCGCGTCGCGATAGCGCGCGGCCGCCGCCGGGTCGACGGGATCGGCCAGCCCGGCCATCAGGTGCAGCCGGCGGCATCCCGTCGCCTCGGCATAGCGCAGCGCGGTGGCGACGCCGGCCTTCACCTCATCGAAACGGCCGGGCAGAGCGGCCAGCCCGCGTTCCCCCGCCGCCCAGTCGCCGGGCGGCAGGTTGAACAGGGCCTGGGTCAGACCGTTGCGCTGGAGACGCCCGGCGATCTCGTCCGGCGCATGGTCGTAGGGAAACAGAAACTCCACGGCGCGGAAGCCGGCATCCGCCGCGGCGTCGAAACGGTCCAGGAACGGCCGCTCCGTGAACATCATCGTCAGATTGGCGGCGAAGCGGGGCATGGTTCGGACCGGCGGTGGCGGGAGGGACGTCCGGGATGGCTCCCGGCGGAAGCGGCAGGACGCCCGCCGCACTCCGCGCGGAATTCAAGAGAAGCCATCCCGAATGGTCAAGGCCGCCCGCGCAGCCCGACCGTTCTGCCCCAGCCCCGGACTCAGCCGTTGCGGTAGGTGTAGCTGTAGCCGTTGATCGCCGGCGCCCCGCCGAGATGGGCGTACAGCACCTTGGAGCCCTCCGGGAACCAGCCCTTCCTGACGAGGTCGATCATGCCCTGCATCGACTTGCCCTCATACACCGGGTCGGTGATCATCGCCTCGGTGCGGGCGGCGAGGCGGATGGCCTCGTTGGTCTCGGCGCTCGGCACGCCGTAGGCGGGATAGGCGTAGTCTTCCAGGATGACGATCTCATCGTCGCGCACCTTGCGGCCGAGTTCGACCAGTTCGGCCGTGTTGTCGACGATCTGGCGGACCTGGGTGCGGGTCTGTTCCGGCGTGCCGGAGGCGTCGATGCCGATCACGCGGTCGGCCCGGTCGTCGGCGGCGAAGCCGACGATCATGCCGGCCTGGGTCGATCCGGTCACCACGCAGACGACGATGTAGTCGAACTTGAAGCCGAGCTCGGCCTCCTGCTTGCGCACCTCCTCGGCGAAGTTGACGTAGCCGAGCCCGCCATATTTGTGCACCGACGCGCCGGCCGGAATGCCGTAGGGCTTGCCGCCGGCATCCTTGACCGACTGGATCGCCTCTTCCCAGCTCTTGCGGATGCCGATGTCGAAGCCGTCCGGAACGATGCGGCTGTCCGCCCCCATCAGGCGGGTCAGCAGGATGTTGCCGACCCGGTCATAGACGGCGTCCTCGTGCGGGACCCAGCTTTCCTGCACCACGACGCACTTCATGCCGATCTTCGCCGCCGTCGCCGCCACCATGCGGGTGTGGTTGGACTGCACGCCGCCGATGGACACCAGCGTGTCCGCGCCCGACGCGATGGCGTCCGGAACGATGTATTCCAGCTTGCGCAGCTTGTTGCCGCCCATGGCGAGACCGGAATTGCAGTCGTCGCGCTTGGCATAGATCTCGACCTTGCCGCCGAGCGCGGCGGTCAGGCGCGGCAGATGCTCGATCGGGGTCGGACCGAAGGTGAGCGGATAGCGTTCGAAACGGTCGAGGCGCATCGTGGCATGCTCCAATGGTGAGGTGGAGCAACGGTATCACCGCCTTTTTGAAAGGTGCTTTCATAGTTCGGGCGCAGATTTCCCGCAAATCCGGGATTGATCCCATTCCATGAGGCGAATAGCCTCATTTTGGCGCATCAAACGGAAGAGTCTTTCATGGCTGAAAATCTGGATGCGGTGGATCGCCGGATTCTGCAGCATCTTCAAAGGGATGGGCGGATGAGCAACGCGGATGTCGCCGCGGCGGTCCATGTCAGTCCGGCGACCTGCCACCGCCGCACGCAGCGCCTGTTCGAGGACGGCTATATCCGGTCGGTCCGGGCGGAGATTGCGCCGGCGAAGGTGGACCGCGGGACGCTCGTGATCGTCGGGGTCGTGCTGGACCGCTCGACGCCGGAGAGCTTCGGCGACTTCGAAAAGGCGATCCGCAAGCTGCCCTTCGTGCTGGACTGCCACTTGGTCGCCGGCGACTTCGACTTCTTCCTGAAGATCCGCGTCAGCGACATCGCCGACTTCAACGAACTGCACGGGCAACAGCTGATCGCCCTGCCCGGCGTGCGGCAGACGCGGACCTTCTTCGTCATGAAGGAAGTGATCGACAATGCCCTGCTGGATTTCTGAGCAAGGCGCCGATCCGGTCAGGCCGGCAGCGGCGAAGCCTGACGGGCCAGCAGCTTCCAGGCGCCGTCGATCTTCTTCCAGACCTGCAGCACCTTGATGTGGGCGGTGCTGGTCTTGCCGTCGGCCAGGTTGTTGACGCAATCGAAGGTGTGGCGGGCTACGGCGATGTCGCCGACCACCTGGATCACGTGGTCGCTGAGGTCCAGCGCCTTGAAGGCGTTCTTGCCGTCCAGGCTGCCGACGAAGTCCGCCTTGTTTTCCAGCCGGCTGTTGGAGTGGCCGTAGGTCAGCTGCTCCATCGTCATCGCGCGCAGCGTGGCGCCGTCGCCGGCCAGCATGGCATCGCGCAACGCTCCCACCGCCTTCGCCACCAGCTGATGGTCGTCGTCGTTCCTGAGCATGGTGACCCTCCCAATCGATTGCTGTCATGCCCGCCCGGAGCGGAACGGGTTATAAATTAGTATACTAGTATGCAGATTGGTTCCAGAGCCCGCTGCGGGTGTGCGCCGGTTCGCCGCAGGGGTTAGAAGCGGGCGGGCGGGCCGGAAGCAGGCCGTCTTATGTAACTTTCCGCAGATCCTCTTGTGATCGGCTGCGCCGGATGGCCGGGACGGGTATGCTCCCCGCCGCGACTCGAGGGACGGACAGCAGGGGGACGGGAATGGCGACCAGACGGCGCAAGCTACCGCGCAAGCGCAAAGGCAGGCAGGTGACGGCCGCCCGCGGGACGGCGGCGGACGCGATCAACAGCGGCCGGCCGTCGCCCGGCGGCCTCACCACCGCACTCAAGGGAGCGACGGCGCGGGGAACGGCGGCGAGAGGATCGGCACAGGCCGGCGCGAAGGGACGCAGGCCAAGCTTCGCTGCCACGCCCGATGCCGCCGCCGGACGTTTCCTCAGTCCTGAGCAGCAATATCTGCTGAAGAAGCGGCGCGAGGCGGAGCAGCGCGAGGCGAAGGACCGCCGCACCGCCCTGGCCATCATCCTGGCGCTGGTCCTTCTGGTCGCCGGCGCGGTCGCGGGGTTGGTCTGGCTCCTGCGCTCTCCGGTCGCCTGAAGGACGCCGGAGGCAACCGAGGCTCAGGCCGCCAAGGCGGCCTCCAGCCCGGCGGCGATGCCCAACAGGCTGCGGTCGCTGCCCCGGCGCCCCATGGCCATCAGCCCGACCGGCAGCCCGGCGGACGGCACCGGCAGCGAGATCGCCGGGACGTCGAACAGGTTGGCGATGCGGGTGTTGCGCAGCAGCAGCAGGTTGACCCGGTGGAATCCGGCATCCTCCAGCACATCGGCGATGGCGGGGGCGGTCAGCGGAACGGTGGGCAGCAGCAGGACGGAATCCTGCGCCATCCGCTCGTCCATCAGGCGGATCAGGCCGGCGCGGCGGCGCTGCATGCGGACGTAATCGGCGGCGGGCGTCCGGCCGCCGGCCTCGATGCGGGCGCGGGTCTTGGGATCGATGCCGTCGAGTGCCGTGATGCCGAGGTCGGCCAGCGTCGCCGCCAGTTCGATGGCGGTGAAGACGCCGATGCGGTCAAGATCGGCCAGCGCGTCCAACTCCGCCTCGATGGAGCCGTCGAGGATGCGGGCGCCGGCGTCGCGCAGGCGGTCCAGCGCCGCCTCGAACGCCGCGGCGACCGCCGGCTCGATCCCGTCGAACAGCCGCCCACGCGGCACCAGGAAGGACTGCCCGGCGACCGGCAGCGGGGCCAGCGGCGCCGGATCGCCGTCGGCCAGGATCGAATCCAGCAGCGCCGCATCCGCAACATTTGCGGCGATGGGGCCGATGACATCCAGCGACGCCGACAGCGGGAAGGCGCCCTCTGCGGACAGGCGGCCGGCGGTCGGCTTGAAGCCCACCGCGCCCGACAGCGCCGCCGGAATGCGCAGCGAGCCCCCGGTGTCGCTGCCGACCGCGATCTCCGCCATGCCGTCCACCACCGAGATCACCGCACCGGAGGATGAGCCGCCCGGCACCCGCGACCGGTCGCGCGGATTGCCGGGGTTGCCGTAATGGGGGTTGATGCCGACGGCGGAGAAGGCAAATTCCGTCATGTGGGTGCGGCCGACGATGACGGCGCCGGCGGCACGCAGCCGCGCCACGGCACGGGCGTCGCGCCCGGCTGCGGGCCGGCCGCGCAGGATGGCGGAACCCGCCGCGGTGGTGTCGCCGGCCACGTCGAACAACGCCTTGACCGAGACGATCCGGCCGTCGAGCGGCCCCAGCGGCCGGCCCGCCGCGATCCGCCTGTCGCTGGCGGCTGCGGCCTCCCGCGCCTCGTCGGCGTAGATATCGGCAAAGACCAGCGCGCCCTGCCGCTCCGGATCGGCGATGCGGGCAAGCACCGCCTCAAGCCGGTCGGATGCGGATGCGTGGGGGGCGGCGGACACGGACATGGCGGGTTCCTGGCAGGTCATGGGACGACGGACCGGACTATGGCGGGACGTCCCATCGCATGTGCCACATCGGCGTCAGCTTGGCGACCGGGATCATGCGCTCCACGGAACGGGCAGCGCCGTGAAATGGGAGCACCTCTCGCCATCGATAGAGACTTTCGTATTTTCCTGTTTTCTTTTGTTGAAACAACCTGATCCCTACTTTCGTCAGGGTATTTGCCCTTCGGCCGATGGCGCGAGCCTGCTGCCTGTGTTAAGCAGGAGAGAACGAAGCGGACCGAGCAGACACACGGCCGACGCGAATTCCCCGGCCCAGACATGGCCTTTGCAGTTCCAAAGCGGCGGGGATCGATCGCCAACGGCCGGCCTTTTCCGGAATGACTCACGGAAGGACGGACTCCCGATGCCTGCAACGCCTCACTTCCATCCGCCCGGCAACACGCCCATTGGCCCAATCGAGCGCCACATCGCCATCGTCGGTGCCGGCTTCACCGGCAGCCTGCTTGCGGCCCACCTGCTGCGCGGCGCACGGGCGCCCCTGGTGGTCCATCTGATCGAATATGGCAGCAGACCGGGAACCGGTGTCGCCTACTCCACCCCCAACGGCGCCCATGTGCTGAACGTCCGCGCCTATAACATGAGCGCCTATCCGGACGACCCGCGCCATTTCCTGCGCTGGCTGTGGAGCCGGGCGGAGGGGCCGACGCCGGAACAGCCGGTGCCGCCCAGCGGCCATGCCTTCGTGTCGCGCGCCCTCTACGGCGCCTACATCCAGGACGTCCTGGCGGAGGCGCAGGCGGAAGCCCCCGCCCATGCCCGCCTCAACCTGATCCGTGGCGAGGCGGTGGACGTCCGCACCGAAGACCCGGCCAGCGGCAGACGCGCCGTGCATGTGCGCCTCGGCGACGGCCGCGTGGTCAGCGCCGATACGGCGGCGCTCTGCATAGGCAACTTCCCGCCATCGGCGCCCTGTCTGGCCTCGGCGACGGCGGAGGAGGCCTTCGCGTCCGACCGCTTCATCGGCGACCCATGGGATGCCGCCGCCATCGGTCGCATCGACCGTGACGCCCCCGTCGCCATCCTCGGCACCGGCTTGACCATGGTGGACACGGTGCTGTCGCTGCTGGACCAGGGACATCGCGGATCGATCACCGCCGTGTCGCGCCGCGGCCTGCTGCCGCTGCGCCATGAGGAGACGCGGCCCTACACCTCCTTCCTGCATCCCGACGTGCTGCCCAGCACGGTGCTGGACGTGCTGATCGCGCTGAAGGCGGATGCGCGTCGGGCAGTGGCGGCCGGCTATGACTGGCGGTCCGCCTTCGACGCGCTGCGCCCGCACCATCACCGCATCTGGTCGCATCTGCCGATGGAGGAACGCCGCCGCTTCCTGCGCCATGCCCGCCCCTTCTGGGAAGTGCACCGCCACCGGATGGCGCCTCAGGTGGCCGACCGCATCGCCGCCGCCCGTGCCGACGGCCAGTTGAGCATCCTGCCGGGCCGTCTGAAGGACGCAGCGCTAACCACAAACGGTTTGGATCTGCACATCGTCGAGCGCGGCGGCGTAGCGACACGGGTGCTGGCAACCGGTGCGCTGATCAACGCCACCGGCACCAACTGCGACTATACCCGCATTCGCCATCCGCTGGTGCGCTCGCTGCTGGACCGCGGGCTCGCCCGGCCGGACCCGCTGCGGCTGGGGCTGGACGTGACGGAAGGCGGCGCGGTGATCGCCGCCGACGGCACCCCGGCGCCGCGCCTGCTGGCCTTCGGCCCGGTCGCCAAGGCTCCCTTCTGGGAAATGACCGCCGTGCCCGAACTGCGCAGCCAATGCGCCGAGGCGGCCCGGCGGATACTGGACGGCCCAAACGGCGGCGCAGGACATCGGCAAGGCGCGCTGCCGGTAATGCCGACGCTGGAGTTCCCAGACCCGCCGCGGGTGCGGTGAAGGGGGCGGGGTCAGCGGGCCTTGGGTAGCGGCGGCGCATAGCCGCCGGCCTTGCTGGTGCGCAGGCCGAGCGCCGCCAACCCCTCCACCAGCTTCACGGCGGCGGTGACGCCGTCCACCACTGGCAAGCCCATCTCTTCGCTCAAGGACCGGGCGAGATCGGCCATGCCGGCACAGCCCAGCACGATGGTCTCGGCGCCGTCCTGCTCCATGGCCCGGCGGATTTCGGCGCGCACGCGCTCGACGGCGCCGGATGCCGGATCCTCAAGCGCCAGCACCGGCACGCCCGCCGCGCGGATGGTGCAGCGGCCGGCCATGCCGTAATGCTGCGCCAAACGCTCAAGCGCGGGAATGGAGCGGGGAAGCGTGGTCACCACGCTGAAGCGCCCGCCCAGCAAAGTCGCCGTCTGCATCGCCGCCTCGCAGATGCCCACCACCGGTGCGTCGGCAAGGCTGCGCGCAGCGTCCAGGCCGACATCGTCGAAGCAGGCGATCACGGTACCGGCGATGTCGCCGCCGCGCTGATGGCGGTCGATCTCGGCCAGCAGTCCGGGGACGGCCAGCGCCTCGTCGTAATATCCCTCGATGCTGGCGGGACCGGTCGGCGGGTTGACCGCGAGAATTTCCGTGCCGGGTGCCGCGACGCTGCGGGCGGCGGCGCCGATCCGCCCGGTCATGGAGGCTGTGCTGTTGGGGTTGACGACCAGGATGCGCATGGTGGTGTGGTTCCTCAATGGCCGCTTCGGCGCAGGCGGTGGCGGCGCAGCAGGATCAGGCCAAGGAAGAACAGGCCGATCACGGTGAAGGAGAAGACCGTCGTCAGCGACCCCAGCGCATAGAGCACCGGCGTGGTGACGTTGGTGGTCATGCCGTAGATCTCCAGCGGCAGCGTGTTGAAACTGCCGGCGGTCATCAGCGTGCGGGCGAACTCGTCGTAGGACAGGGTGAAGCCGAACAGCCCGACGCCGATCAGGCTGGGCAGCAGGATCGGCAGCACCACATGACGCACCGTCTGCCAGGGCGAGGCGCCCAGGTCGCGCGCCGCCTCCTCATAGGCCGGGTTGAAGCGGTTGAAGATGGCGAAGACGATCAGCAGGCCGAAGGGCAGCGTCCAGGTCAGATGCGCGCCCAGCGCCGAACTGTACCAGGCCGGCTCCAGCCCCAGGATGTTGAAGAACAGGCCGATGCCCAGGCTGACCAGGATCGACGGCACGATCAGGCTGGCGACCGCGAGATAGAACAGTGCCCCGCTGCCGCGGAAGCGGCGGCGGAAGGCGAAGCCGGCCAGCACCGAGAACAGCACGGTCAGCACCATCACCATCAGCCCCAGCGCGATCGACCGGCGGAAGGACCCGCCGAAATCACCCACCGCCTGCTGTTCGAACAGGTTGCGGAACCAGTGCAGCGAGACGCCGTTCATCGGAAAGGTCAAGCCCCCCTCCGGCCCCTGGAAGGACAGGATCAGGATGGTCGCCGTCGGGCCGTAGAGGAACAGCACGAACAGCGCGAAGAAGCCGGCCAGCAGATAGAAGGACAGACCGCGGCGGGAGGTGTTCATCACTCACAGCTCCTTCCGGATGTCGACGACGCGCAGCATCGCCACCACCATGATGAGGACGACCGCCAGCAGGACCACAGCGTTGGCGGCGGCGGCCGGGTATTGCAGCAGCGAGATCTCGTTGGCGATCATCAGGCCGATGGAGGCGCTCTGCCCGCCGCTCATCAGCCGCACGGTGATGAAGTCGCCCATCACCAGCGTGACGACGAAGATGGAGCCGATGGCAATGCCGGGCTTGGTCAGCGGCAGGATGACGTTCCACAAGGTCTGCGCCGCACTGGCGCCGCCGTCGCGCGCCGCCTCGATCAGCGCGCGGTCGATGCGCATCATCGAGTTGAAGATCGGCACCACCATGAACAGCGCATAGAGGTGGACGAAGGCCAGCACGACCGAGAAGTCGGAGAACAGCAGGAACTCCAGCGGCTGGTCGATGATCCCGGCGGAGATCAGGCCGGAATTCAGCAGCCCGTTGCGCCCCAGGAACGGGATCCACGAGATCATGCGGATGATGTTGGAGGTCCAGAACGGGATGGTGCAGACCAGGAACAGCACCATCTGCCAGGTGGTGGACCGCACATGGAAGGCAAGGAAATAGGCGACCGTGAAGCCGATGCCGAGCGTGATCGCCCAGGTGAGTGCGGCGTATTTCAGCGTGTTCAGATAGGTCTTCCAGGTGACCGGCGAGGTCAGCAGTTCGGTGTAGTTGGTCAGCACGAAGTCCGGGTAGATGCGCACGCTGTCGTAATCCCAGAAGCTGACCGCGATGATGGTCAGGATCGGCACCAGCAGGAACAGCAGCAGCGCGACGGTCAGCGGCGCCGCCTGGAGATAGGGGGCGACGCGCGGCAACAGGCGGGGACGCCTCGCCCTGCCGGCGGCGGCCGTGACGGACGGTCGGGACGTTTCGGCGGTCAGGGTCATGGGCGGGGGTCCTGAAGTGAAAGATTGGATCAGTGCTGTGCCCCCTCCCTCCCGCTTCGCGGGTCCCTCCCTCCCCGCTTCGCGGGAGAGGGTGGATTCGCACAGCGGCGGCAGTCCCCTCTCCCTCGAAGAGGGGGAGGGTTAGGGAGGGGGCATCGAAGCCGACAACGTTACGCCGCGATGAACTCGTTCCACTTGCGGACCATGTAGCGGTCCTCGTCCATCACCGCGTTCCAGCAGGCGACGCGGCCCATGCGCTCCTGGAACGACCCGCCGTCGCGGACCGCGCCGGCCTTTTCCATCACCTTGCCCTCGGGGCTGAGGATGTCGGTCTTGGCCGGCTGGCCCTCCATCCAGAAGGCCCATTCGTCCGGGGTCATGTGCTGCTTGGCGGTGTCGAGCACGGCCGAATAATAGCCCTGGCGGTTCAGATAGGCGCCGACCCAGCCCGACAGATACCAGTTGATGTATTCATAGGCCGCTTCCAGCTCCAGCCCGCTCAGATGCTTGGCGATGCCGAGACCGCCGCCCCAGGCGCGATAGCCTTCCTTCAGCGGCTGGTAGACGCACTGGATGCCCTTGGCGCGCACGGCAGCGACGGCCGGCGACCACATGGACTGGATGATGACCTCGCCCGACGACATCAGGTTGACGCTCTCGTCGAAGGTCTTCCAGAAGGCGCGGAACTGGCCGGCCTTCTTGGCCTCGGTCATGATCTTGAGGGTCTTGTCGATCTCCTCCTTGGTCATGTTGCCCTTGTCGCCATACTTGATCTCGCCCATCGCCTCGCAGACCATGGCGGCGTCCATGATGCCGATGGACGGGATGTTCAGCAGCGACGCCTTTCCCTTGAAGGCGGGGTCGAGCAGGTCCTTCCAGCTGGAGATCGGCCGGCCGACCAGATCGGGGCGGATGCCCAGCGTGTCGGCGTTGTAGATGGTCGGAATCAGCGTCATCCACTGGGTCTGCGACTTGGCGAACTTGGTGCTGTCCTTGCCCTCGACGAAGCCGACGGTGTGGGGGGCGGTGCCCTGGGCGATGGCGCTGTCCGGCGTCAGCTTACCGGTGACGAAGATCGGAACGATCTTGTCGAAATTCTTGATCTTCTTCACGTCCATCGGCTGCATGACGCCGGCCGGGAACACCTTCTTGCAGATCCAGTATTCGATGTCGGCGATGTCGTAGGACTTCGGCTGCGTCACCGCGCGCTGGGTCACCGCATCGGAATCCAGCGCCGTCATCTGCAGGGTGAAGCCCAGATCCTCCTTCACCTTGTCGGCGACGGCGTTCAGGTTCGACACGCCGGTGCCGAACTGGCGCAGGGTGATGTTCTTGATGTTCTGCGCCCAGATGGTCGGGAAGCCGGTGATGGCGCCGGAACCGACGGCAGCACCCGCCACGGCGGCGGTGCCCTTCAGCAGGGTGCGGCGGCTGACGCCGGTGGAGAGCGTCGAAGGAGTACGGGTGTCGGTCATCGCTGAGCCTCCAGTCTGTTCGTCGTGTTGTTTTTTGGGTAGCGCTTTTGAAAAGGGGATCAGGACGCCAGCGGGTGGACGTCCCGCCGGCTCCAGCCGGCGCGCACGCGGTCGCCCACGCCGACCGGCGCATCGAAATAGCGGGCCTCGTCCAGCACGACGGCGAATTCGTCGGCGCCGGCGATGTCGAGGCTGAGATGGACGGAGGCGCCGTGATACTCCAGCGACCGCACCGTGCCCTCGACCTGGATCTCGGTCGGCAGATCGGCACCGCCCAGTTGGATGCGGTCGGCGCGCACGGCGCAGCGGCCGGCATCGCCCACCACGCCGCCCCCAATCGCACCGGCCTCGATGACGTTGTGGCCGCCGATGAAGCGGGCGACGAAGGCGGTGCGCGGCCGGTTGAACAGCTCGCGCGGCGGCCCGGCCTGTTCGATGCGGCCCTGGTTCATCACCACGGCGAGGTCCGCCAGCGCCATCGCTTCGGTCTGGCTGTGGGTGACGTGGATGAAGGTGATGCCGATGTCGCGGTGCAGGCGCTTCAGCTCCTCCCGCATGCGCACGCGCAGGAAGGGGTCGAGCGCCGACAGCGGCTCGTCCAGCAGAAGCACGCCCGGCTGGGTGATCAGCGCGCGAGCCAGTGCGACGCGTTGCTGCTGCCCGCCCGACAGCTGCGACGGCAGGCGGCCGGCATACTTGCCCATGTCGACGAGGTCGAGCATCTCGGCCGCGCGGCGCCGCCGCTCCTCCTTCGCCACCCCCTTCATCTTCAGGCTGAAGGCGACATTGTCGGTGCAGTCGAGATGCGGGAACAGGGCGTAGCTCTGGAACATCATCGCCGTGCCGCGCTTGGCCGGCGGGTCGTCGTTGACCACCGCGTCGCCGATCAGCAGGTCGCCGTCTGTGATGTCCTCATGCCCGGCGATCATCCGCAGGGTGGAGGTCTTGCCGCAGCCGCTCGGCCCCAGCAGGCAGCAGTAGGAACCGGCGGCGATCCGCAGGTCGATGCCGTCCACCGCCACGGTCGCGCCATAGGCCTTGCGCAGCTTCACCAGTTCGACCGTCGAACCCGCCGTCATCGGATGGCCTCCACAATTGTGCACAATCTGCGCGGTCGTTTGTGACCTGTTTGCCTTGTGCATGTCGCGTGCCAGCGGTCGAATGGCGGGAAACCGCGAATTCCTGACCGCACCTTTGCGCAAAAGCTCGGCATTTGCGCACTAACTTGCCGCAGTGGCGCCGTTTTGGGCAAACTGAACTCTGCAAGTGATCGCCGTCCCGCCCGGCCGATTGCGGTTCCACTTGTGGCCCACTTTGTGCACAATCTGCGGTGCGCTTCCCGCATACCGACAAAAGCACTTCACCGCCGATGACGACCACCGCCCCCGCCAAGCCGGCCCGCCGCACGCCCCTCCCCCGCAACGGCGCCCGCAGCAGCGCCGAATCCCGCATCGTCCGCAGCATCGGCGAGGCGATTGCCGATCGCCGCCTGCCGCCCGGCACCAAGCTGACGGAGGAAAGCCTGGCGGAAGCCTTCGGGGTCAGCCGCGAGCGGGTGCGCAAGGTTCTTCTTCTGCTGGCGCAGCGGCGGGTGGTGACGCTGATTCCCAACCGCGGTGCCTTCGTCGCCAAGCCGACGCCTCGGGAAGCGCGCGAGGTGTTCGAGGCGCGGCGCGTCATCGAACGCGCGATCATGGAACGGTTGGAACGGATGCCGCGCCCGCTGCCCGACGACATGCTGGAAAAGCTGCGCGGTCACGGCGCGCTGGAGGATGCGGCGGAACGTGCGGCCGACCGCAAGGCGATGATCCGCCTGTCCGGCCAGTTCCACCTGCTGCTGGCGGAGTTCGCCGGCAACGCGACGCTGACGGGGATCCTGGCCGACCTGATTGACCGCTCCGGCCTCGCCATCGCCGCCTTCGAACGGCGGTCGTCGCACACCTGCTCCGCCGACGACCATCGCCGCCTCATCGCCGCCCTGATCGGCAACGCACCGGGCGAGGCGACCGCACTGATGATCGAGCATCTGGACGAGGTCGAGTGCCAACTGGATCTGGAGGCCAAGACCGACACCCGCATCGACCTGAAGGCGATCTTCGCCGACGAGCCGGAACCGGCCTGACGAAACAAGGCCCCAAACGCGAAGAGCCCCGGCCTCATCGGAGGACCGGGGCTCTTCGTGTCCGGAGGTGTCAAACCCGCATGCGGGCCGACAGGTTCAGCGTGTCCTGGATTTCGCCGGCCAGCTGGTCGGCGATGGGGCCGACAATCACCTGGACCGAGTTGGCCGACGGCTTCACCACGCCGCGGGCGCCCAGGCGTTTCAGCTCCAGCTCGTCGATGCGCGATGCATCGGCGACGGCCAGACGCAGCCGGGTGGTGCAGGCCTCGACCGAGCGCAGGTTGCCGGCGCCGCCCAGTGCCGCGACATAGGCGCCGGCCCGGTCGCTCGGCGCCGCCGCGGATGCCGGCGCAGGCCCGGAGGACGCGGGCGCCGCCGCCTGTCCGGCAGGAATGGCGACGTCGTCGCGGCCCAGCGTCTTCAGGTCGAACCGCCGGATGACGAAGCGGAACAGCGTGTAATAGACGACGAAATAGGCCGCACCCACCGGCAGAAGCAGGATCGGGTTGGTCGCCTTGCCGTAATTCAGCACATAATCGAACAGACCGGCGGAGAAGCCGAAGCCCAGCTTCACGTTCAGCACGTCCATCAGCACCATCGACAGGCCGGTCAGCACGGCATGGACGGCGAACAGCGCCGGCGCCAGGAACATGAAGGCGAATTCCACCGGCTCCGTCACGCCGGTCAGGAAGGCGGTCAGCGCCATCGACAGCAGCACGCCGCCGACCGCCGCACGGTTCTCCGGCTTGGCCGTGTGGTACATGGCGAGGCAGGCGGCGGGCAGGCCGAACATCATCACCGGGAAGAAGCCGGCCATGAAGGCGCCGGCCGCGGGATCGCCCTTGAAGAAGCGGTTGAGGTCGCCGGTGACGCCCTGGTAATCGCCCAGCAGGAACCAGGCGATGTTGTTGATGATGTGATGCAGGCCGGTGATGATGAGCACCCGGTTCAGCACGCCGTAGAGGAACAGCCCCAGCTTGCCCAGCCCCAGCACGCCGGTGGTCAATGCGCTCAATCCTGCATCGACGATGGGCCAGCCATAGCCGAAGACCAGCGCGATCCCCAGCGCCGCCAGACCGGTGACGATGGGCACGAAGCGCCGCCCGCCGAAGAAGGCGAGATAGTCCGGCAGCTTGATGTCCTTGTAGCGGTTATAGAGCTGGCCGGCGATGATGCCGATCAGGATGCCGACGGGGATGCTGATGCGGCTGGACATCTTCGCCACCAGCTCCGGCGCGACGCCGCTCAGCACGACGGCACCCTTCACCGCCACGAAGTAGCCCACCGCACCGGCCAGCCCGGCCGCGCCATGGTTCTCGCGGGCGAAGCCGATGGCGATGCCGACGGCGAACAGGACGCCCAGGTTGGAGAAGACGGCGTCGCCCGCCGCGGCGATGAAGGCGATGTTCAGCAGGTCGGGCTGGCCGATGCGCAGCAGCAGCCCGGCGATGGGCAGCACGGCAATCGGCAGCATCAACGCCCGCCCGAGCCTCTGGACGCCCGAAAAACGGTCGCCCGAAAAACGATCAGCAGACATTCGGACGTCTCCCATACAACAGGCCGGGCCTCACCGGGCCGGGCATCAGGATTGAAGCTCTTGCATCGGGACGGATCGCAGCCGCCCCGCCATGTGGCCCGTCAGTCGGGCCGCCGGGCGGCGGAACCGGCGCGCTCCATGGCCCGGCGCAGGTTGCCGCCGGACTCGATCAGCAGGCGGTCGATATCGGGACCGTCCAGACCGGCAAGGCCCAGCACCGCGCGACGGACGTCGCCGTGCCGCTCCAGCGCCGCGCCGGCCGACGCCTCGTCCACCCCGGCGATACGCGCGACCATGGCGGTGCAGCGGCGCCGCAGCTTGGCGTTCTCCGGCCGGACATTGACCATCAGGTTGTCGTAGACGTTGCCGAGCGCGGTCATCACGCCGGTCGAGAACAGGTTCAACACCACCTTCTGCGCGGTGCCGGCGCCAAGCCGGGTGGACCCGGCGATCACCTCCGGTCCCGTCAGCGTCAGGATCGGATGTTCCACCGCCTCCAGCAACGGGGAGCCGGCGCTGCTGGCGATGCCCATGGTCAGCGCCCCGGCCTCCCGTGCGGCGCGGAGAACGCCGACGGTGTAGGCGCTGGCCCCGCTGGCCGACAGGCCGACGACCACGTCATCCGCAGCGATACCGACACGGGCGGCCTCGGCCCGGCCGGCGCCCTCGTCATCCTCCGCAGCGCCGGTAAGCCCGCGCGACAGGTCGAGCCCGCCCGCGATCAGCAGGACCAGCCGCTCCGCCGGCCAGTCGAAGGTCGGCCCCAGATCCAGCCCGTCCAGCGCCGCGACCATGGCCGAGGACCCGGCGCCGGCATAGACCAGCCGCCCGCCCCCGCCGGCCAGCCGGTCCGCCGCAGCCTCCACGGCGGCGGCGACGGCAGGCAGGGCGGGAGCGCAGGCGGCCAGCGCCCGCGTCTGCCCCTCCCATAGGGCCGTCATCAGTTCGCCGGCCGGCCACACGTCCAGCCGGCTGTACCGGTGCGCCGTATCCTCCGTGCCGCCCGCCATTCCCGCCGCTCCCGCTCTGCTCGCCGCCCATCGCGGGCGCCCCATCCCCGACCGCCTGCCGGTCGCCGGTGGTATTAGATTGGACTGTATGTGCAGCATACCAAAATCCGGGTCGTCCGCAATCGCAATCTGATTGTTTGCCCTTGCTCCTTTCAGGGATTTCCCCGGCGGCTGTTGCCCATTGGCCTTTCAGTGGTATCATGCCCGTCCCAGAGCATTGGAGTGGTTGCCGATGTCCACCGCCGCCGCGGCCCCCTTCGATCCGACCGCCCTGTCGGATGCCCTGCCGCTGCCGCTCTATCTGCAGCTGGCGCGGCATCTGCGGACGCTGATCGTGGAAGGGCGGCTGACCGACCAGGACGCCCTGCCCGGCGAGCGCGAGCTGGCGGAGACCTTCGGCGTCTCCCGCGTCACCGTGCGCAAGGCCCTGCGCGAGCTGATCGCGGAAGGGTTGCTGCACCAGCGCCAGGGGGCGGGAACCTTCATCAACCGCAGCCCGCATGTGGAACAGCGGCTGTCGGCGCTGACCAGCTTCACCGAGGATATCGGCGGGCGCGGTCTGAAGCCCGACTCGCGCTGGCTCGGCCGGTCCGCCGGCACCGCGACGCCGGATGAGGCGATGGCGCTGGGGCTGCGTCCGGGGGCGGAGGTGGTGCGGCTGCACCGGCTGCGTCTGGCCGATGGCACGCCGCTCGCCATCGAACTCAGCGCCCTGCCGGCCGGCTTCCTGCCCGATCCGGAACTGGTGCAGGGCTCGCTTTACGAGACCTTGCGCGGGCGGGGCCACCCGCCCTTCCGTGCCCTGCAACGCTTGTCTGCCATTCGCCTGCCGGCGGATCAGGCCACACTTCTGGGGGTTCCCGACGGCGCCCCCGCCCTTTACATTGAACGCCGCACCTTCCTGGAGAACGGAACCCCGCTGGAGTTCGTCCGTTCCCACTACCGCGGCGACGCCTATGACTTCGTCGTGGAGCTGTCGCTGGCCTGATCCCTGCGGGTCATTCCCTCCCACGCAGAAAAATCCTGACGAGAGCGCGCGATGAAGCCTGCCCTTGATACCCCGTTCCGTGTCCGCGCCATCCTGTTCGACATGGACGGCACCCTGATCGACACCACGGGTCCCGTTGAACGCTCCTGGCGCAGCTGGGCGGCCCGGCACGATCTGGATCCCGACGCCATCCTGGCCGTCTGCCACGGCGTCCGCAGCATCGAGACCGTCCGCCGCTTCGCCCCCGCCGGTGCCGACATCGAGGAGGAAGTGCGTCTGGTGGAGGAGTGCTACACCAACGACACCGAAGGCGTGCGCGCCGTTCCCGGCGCGCTGGAGCTTCTGCAATCGCTGCCACGCCATCGCTGGGCGGTGGTGACCTCCGCGCCGCAGGCCATGGCGCGCAAGCGGATCGCCCAGGCCGGCCTGCCCCTGCCCGACCTGCTGATCGGCGCCGACAACGTCACCCAGGGCAAGCCCAACCCCGAAGGCTACCGCACCGCTGCCGAGAAGCTCGGCTTCGATCCGCGCGAAACCGTGGTGTTCGAGGATGCCCCGGCCGGCCTGGAAGCCGGCAATGCGGCCGGCGCCTGGGTGATCGGGCTGACCACCACGCTCCCGGCGCATGAGCTGGGCGGGAATCTGTGCCTGCCCGACCTGACGGCGCTGCGGGTGCGGGTGGATGAGGATGGGTTGGAGATCGTGGCGGTGGGTGGGTGATATTTGCGGAGTTAGACCCCCATCTATCCTCCCCGCTCTCAGCGGACCTACGGTCCGCCTGCCGCGTCAGCACAAAGCATAGCTTTGTGCGAGAGCTGGGCGGGGGAGGGACTGCCGCCACTCTCCCGCATAAGCACTCGTCCCCTCCCCCGCCCAGCGGGGAGGGTTAGGGTGGGGGCATCCGAAGCCGACACTCCTCACATTAGCTCGCCCGCCAATCCCCCTCCACCCAAGTCCCCTTCACCGTCAGGTCCGGCCGCAACAGCACCAGATCCGCCCGCCAACCGGGCGCGATGCGCCCACGCTCGCCGGCCATCCCCAAAAACTCCACCGGATAGAGCGACGCCATCCGCAGCGACTCCTCCAGCGGCAGGCCGATCAGCGTCCCGGCGTTGCGCACCGCCGTCGCCATGTCCAGGTCGGCCCCCGCCAGCGTCCCGTCGGCCAGCACCAGCCGCCCGTCCCGCCGGTAGATCGTCCGGCCGTTCAGTTCGAAGCTGTCGGCGTCGGTCCCCGTCGGCGGCATGGCGTCGGTCACCAGCATCATCCGCCCGCGCGGCCGGGCGGCCAGCGCCGCGCGCATCATCAGCGGATGGACGTGATGCCCGTCGGCGATCAGCCCACACCAGGGCCGCCGGTCGGCGAGCGCCGCGCCGGCCGGGCCGGGCTGGCGGTTGGCGATGCCGGGCATGGCGTTGTAAAGGTGCGTCACCCCGCGCACGCCGAGGTCGAAGGCCTCCACCACCCGCTCCGCACTCGCCATGGTGTGACCGACCGACAGGATCACCCCGGCGGCCATCAGCCGCGACAGGGCCGCATCCTCCACGCATTCCGGCGCCAGGGTCAGCAGCACACGCCCGCCCGGCATCCGTCCCGGCAGACCGCCGATGAAGTCCAGGTCGGCCCCGTCCGGCGCGCGGACGAAGCGCGGATCATGCGCGCCCACCCGTTGCGGGCTGATGAAGGGTCCTTCGAAATGGATGCCCAGAACGCCGCTACCGGGTTGCGCCACCGCCGTCACCGCCGCCTCGGCGGCGGCGCGGTGACACTCCGGCGTGTCGGTGATGATGGTCGGCAGCAGCCCGGTGGTGCCGAAGCGTCGATGCGCCGCGGCGATGGCCAGCGTCCCCTCCAGGGTCGGCCGCTCGTTGAACAGCACGCCGCCGCCGCCATTCACCTGAATGTCGATGAAGCCGGGCGCCAGCAGGTCGCCCGCCTCCAGCGCCACCGTCCGGTCGACGTCCGGCGGCGTGCGGCCGGGGGCGACGATGTCGAGGATGCGGCCATCCTCGACCAGCAGGCTGCGGCCGTCGAGGATGGTCTCGCCCGTGAAAATCCGGGCGCCGGTCAGGAGCTGTTGCATCAGACGGTCTTCGTCACTTTGGCGAGGTTGGGCGGGCTGTCGGGGTCGATGCCGCGGGCGAGTGCCAGTTCATAGACCGCGCCGTAGAAGCTCTGCAACGCCGCCAGCGGTGCGGCCTCCGGCGCCAGGTTGGGCAGGCTGGGCAGCAGCGTGGTCCCGGCAAGGCCGCTTTCGGTGGTGGCCACGGCGGCCCCAAGCCCGACGATCCGTTCCACCACCGCGCGGGTGTGCGGTTCCGCCGCGTCGGCCTGGGTCAGGGCCAGCACGGGGAATCCCGGACCGACCAGCGCCAACGGGCCGTGGACGACCTCCGCGGCGCTGAAGGCTTCCGCATGCAGGCGGCAGGTCTCCTTGAATTTCAGCGCCATCTCCAGCGCCGCCCCGAAGCCGACGCCGCGCCCCAGCACATAGAGGTTCTGTGCCGTGGCGAGCGGCATCAGCGCCGGCTTCCAGTCCAGCGCCTTCGCCGCTTCCAACGTCTCCGGCAGGGCGGCAAGGGTGGCTTTCAGCGCCGGGTCGTCCTGCCAATGGGCGACCACCTGCAGATAGGCGGCGAGCGAAGCGATGCAGGACTTGGTCGCGGCGACGCTGCGCTCCGGCCCGGCCGACAGCGGCAGGAAATGGTCGCACATGTCCGCCAGCGGCGAGTCCTCCGCATTGACGAAGCCGACCACCAGCGCCCCGCCGGCCTTCGCCGCCTCCACCAGCCGCAGCAGGTCCGGGCTGCGGCCGGATTGCGAGACGGCGACGAACAGCGCGCCTTCCAGGCTCAGCTGCCCGCCATAGACCGAGGCGATGGACGGCCCGATGGAGGCCACCGCCCGGCCCATGCGCGTTTCGATCAGGTATTTGCCATAGGCCGACGCATGGTCGGAACTGCCGCGGGCGCAGGTGACGACGAAGCGCGGCGGGTTGCGGCGCAGCCGCTCCCCCAATTCGGCGAAGCCGGCGCCACAGCGCTCGATCTGCCGGGCCACCGCGGCGGGGGCCTCTGCCGCCTCCGCTGCCATCAGGGGGGATTTTGGGGCGGCTTCTGCTCTGTCATGGCGGCGCTCGCGATTGACTGGTATAGATACCAATGTAAGACCTTATTGCGCCGGAGGCCAGCGTCCATTGGTGGAATCGCATCTCAACACTGCTCTCATCACGCAAGAAAAGCGGCGCGGCCTGGAAGGGCCGCGCCGCATGATGGGACCAGTCGAATACCAGAAGGGATGCGCGCTACTCGGCGGCGCGGCGCCCGCCCGGCAGCAGGCCGGTCAGCGCCCCGGCAAGCGCGTCGGCCTCGTTGCCGACGATCAGGTCGAGGCCGTTGGCGCCCATCCCCATCACGGCACGGACGCCGGCCTTCTTCAGCGCCTCGGCATTCGCCTTGCCGGCATCGGTCAGTTCGATGCGCAGGCGGGTGGTGGCGAAGGCGGCAAGCGTCTTGATGTTTCCGACGCCGCCCAGCGCCTCGGCGATGCGGGCGGCGCGGTCGGTCGGCACCGGTGCCGCAGGCGCGACCGCAGCGGCAACGGGCTTGGCGGAAACAGGCGCCGCGGCGACGGCCGGACCGTCGGCTTCCGCACCGGCGGAGCGCAGATACTCCTGCATCTCCGTCTTCAGGTTCTCCGACAGGGTACCGAACACAGCCTGCACGCTGTCGCGCACCCGCAGGATGCCGGACGCGCCCATGCTGCGCAGCTTGCCTTCGTCGACCCGGGCCGGGTCCTGCACCACCACGCGCAGGCGGGTGATGCAGGCGTCCAGGTTGGTGATGTTGCCGCGCCCGCCGAAGGCCAGCACGAGGTCGCGCGCCCGCTCGCTGCCGGTGGCGGCCGAAGCGGCACCTTCCGCCGCGTCCTCGCGGCCGGGGGTCTTCAGGTTCAGCGCCTGGATGGTGTAGCGGAACACGACGTAGTAGATCGCCGCATAGGCCGGCCCCAGGATCAGCACCAGCCACCATTTCTGCGAATAGGGGCTGAGCACGTTGAACAGCACGAAGTCGATGCCGCCCTGCGAGAAGGTGAAGCCCATATGGGCGCCCAGCGAGTTCATGATGAACTGCGAGGTCGCCGCCAGCACGGCGTGGATCAGGTACAGCACCGGCGCCAGGAACAGGAACGAGAATTCAATCGGTTCCGTGATGCCGGTCAGGAAGGAGGTGAGCGCGGCAGAGATCATGATGCCGCCGACTCGCACCCGGTTCTCCGGCTTGGCGGCATGCCACATGGCGATGGCCGCGGCCGGAAGGCCGAACATCTTGAACAGGAAGGCGCCGGACAGGATGCCGGCGGTGGGATCGCCCGCGAAGTAACGGGCGATGTCGCCGTGGACCACCTGTCCCGCGGCATTCTGGAAGGATCCGATCTCGAAGAAGAAGGGCACGTTCCAGATGTGGTGCAGGCCGAAGGGGATCAGCAGGCGTTCGACGAAGCCGTAGATGGTCGCCGCCAGACGCGGGTCGTTCACCGCCGCCCAGTGCGAGAAGCTGTTGATGCCGCCCTGGATCGGCGGCCAGATCACCGACAGCACGACGCCCAGCACGATGGCGGCCAGCGCGGTGATGATCGGCACGAAACGCTTGCCGGCGAAGAAGCCGAGATAGGCGGGAAGCGCGATCTTGTAGAAGCGGTTGAACATCGCCGCCGCAAGACCGCCGGCCAGGATGCCGCCGAACACGCCGGTTTCCATGGACTTGATGCCCATGATGGTCTTGGGCTCCATCCCCCAGACCCCGGTCATCACGCCAAGCGTGGCCAGCATCACGATGTAGCCGATGGTGGCGGCGATGGCCGACACGCCGTCATTCTCGGTATAGCCCAGCGCGACGCCGATGGCGAAGATCAGCGGGAGATTCCCGAAGATCACGTCGCCCGAATTCTTCATCAGCATCGACAGCAGCGGCGGCATCCATTCGAAGTTCGCCGCGCCGATACCCAGCAGCAGGCCGGCGACGGGAAGAACCGCCACCGGCAGCATCAGCGATTTGCCGATTTTCTGTAGAAACGCAAAGGGGTTCAATGCCATGGCGGCTCTCCCGCAATTTGTCCGGCGGCGGCAACATCGTCATCCCCGGACGGGAATACAACCCGCAACGGGGTCTGGTTTCTGGACATAGGCGACTTAGCATGTCGGGCAAGGCTTGAGGCTTATCCCGGATGCGCATGATCCGGCACGTGTTGGCCGCAGGCTTCCGCCTTTTCCGGACAGAAAGTTTCGATAATCTATAGCGGGAACTACGCCTGGGCCATGCGGCGTCTGCGCGCATACAAACGATCCGGCGTCCGTGCCAGGATCGCAGCCGTCCGACGCGAAGGCGCCCGCCGGGGTCGATGCGTTAAGAATGAGGACCAACCAATCATGACCGCGATCACGCTTGCAGCACCGCTGGCCGGATGGGCCATGCCGCTGACCGAAGTTCCCGACCCCGCCTTCGCCCAGGGGCTCGTCGGAACCGGCATGGCCATCGACCCGACCGTGAACGAGTTGCGCAGCCCCTGCGACGGCGTCGTGCTGTCGGTTCACCGCGCGCGCCACGCCTGCACGGTGCGGGCCGCCAGCGGGGCGGAGGTGCTGCTGCATCTGGGCGTCGACACCGTCGGGCTGAACGGCGAAGGCTTCACCGCCCATGTCCGCGACGGACAGGCTGTGAAGGCCGGCGATCCGCTGATCAGCTTCGACATGGATCTGGTGGGAAGCCGGGCGCAGAGCCTGGTCAGCATGATGGTCGTCGTGAATGACGGCTTCACCGTCGACGGCCAATCCGTCAACCGCGAGATCGCCGTCGGCGAGCCGGCGATGACCATCCACGGCGGCAGCGGCGCCGATGCCGCCCCCGCCGGCAACACCGCCCCCGACTCGGACGAGACGGGCGAACGCGGCGTGGAGCTGCGCATCGCCAACGGCCTGCATGCCCGGCCGGCCGCCGCCCTCGTCGCCGCCACCAAGCCCTATCCGGGAACCGTCACCATCCACTGCCGCGACCGCAGCGCGAATGCCAAGAGCGTCGTTGCCCTGATGGGGCTCGGCACCGTTCTGGGCGACCGGCTGACCGTCCGCGCCGCCGGCCCCGGCGCCCAGGACATGGCGGAGAGCATCGCCGTGCTGATCGAAGGCGGGCTGGGCGATCCGGTCGTCGACGGGGCCATGGCGCCCGCGGCGAGCGCCGCCGCTCCGGTTGCCGCCCAGGCTGCCGCTCCGGTCCAACCGCCGGTGGAGGAGGACGTCGGTCCGCCCTTCGCCCCCGGGGAGGAGGTCCTGCTGAAGGGCACCATCGCCGTGCCGGGTCAGGCGGTGGGCACCGTCGTCCGCCGTTTCCGCAGCGCCGTGCGCGTGGTGGAGGAAGGCGCCGGACCGGCGGTGGAGGAGCCGCGGCTGCGTCGGGCGCTGGACAGCGTGGTGGCGGAGCTGGGCCGCTCGGCCGAGCGGATGCCGGAACACGCTGCCATCTTCCAGGCCCATCGCGAACTCCTGGACGATCCGGAACTGCTGGACGGCGCGCTCGCCGACATCCGCGCCGGCAAGAGCGCCGAATGGGCATGGCAGCGGACGGCGCGCGTGCAGGCCGATGCGCTGGCGGCGCTGGCCGATCCGCGCATGGCGGAACGGGCGGCCGACCTGCGCGACCTCGAACAGCAGGTGCTCGCGGTGCTGGGCGGCAAGGGGCCCAGCGTCGGTCTGGCGGAACTGCCGGCCGGCAGCATCGTTCTGGCCGACGAGATCCTTCCCTCCGACCTTGCCGGCGTCCCGGCGGGGCGGCTGGCCGGAATCGGCATGGTGCATGGCGGCCCGACCTCCCACGCCGTCATCCTGGCGGCGGCGCTCGGCGTGCCGACCGTGGTGGCGCTCGGCCGGCAGGCGGAGCGGGTGCCGGACGGCGCCCCCGTCGTGATCGACGGCAACCGGGCCGAATTGCTGGTCTTCCCGCCGGAGGACATGCTGGCGACGACCCGCACCGCCGTCGCCGCCCGCGCCGCGCGGCGCGAGGAGAACCGCCGCAGCGCCGGTGAGGACTGCCGCATGGCCGACGGCACGCGGATCGAGGTGTTCGCCAACCTTGGCCGGGTCAGCGACGCCCCCGGCGCGGTGGTGGAGGGGGCGGAGGGCTGCGGCCTGCTGCGCACCGAATTCCTGTTCCTGGAACGCCAGTCCGCGCCGACGGAGGACGAGCAGCACCGGCAGTATCAGCAGATCGCGGACGCGCTGGAAGGCCGGCCGCTGGTGATCCGCACGCTGGATGTCGGCGGCGACAAGCCCCTGTCCTACCTGCCGCTGCCGAAGGAGGAGAACCCGGTGCTGGGCCTGCGCGGCGTCCGCGTGGGCCTGCGCGAGCCGGAGCTTCTGCGCGCGCAGATCCGCGCCATCCTGCGGGTGAAGCCGGCGGGTGCCTGCCGCATCATGGTGCCGATGATCGCCTCGCCGTCGGAACTGCTGGCGGTGCGCCGGATGGTGGACGAGGAGCGCGAGAGGCTCGGCCGTGCGGAACCGATCGAGCTTGGCGCCATGATCGAGGTTCCGGCCGCGGCGCTGATCGCCGACCGCATCAGCGCGGTGGCCGATTTCCTGTCCATCGGCACCAACGACCTGACCCAGTATGTGCTGGCGATGGACCGCGGCAACCCGCATGTGGCGGCCCAGCTCGACGCCCTGCATCCGGGCGTGCTGCGGCTGATCCGCCTTGCCGTCATGGGGGCCAAGACCTACGACCGGACGGTCGCGGTCTGCGGCGGCTCCGCCTCCGACCCGATGGCGGCCCCGCTGCTGATCGGTCTCGGCGTGACGGAACTGTCGGCCACCCCGGCGGTGATCGCCGATCTGAAGGCCTTCATCCGCACCCTGCGCATGGAGGACTGCCGCCGCGTCGCCGAGGCGGCGCTGGCCACCGACAGCGCCGACGAGGTTCGCCGGCTGGTCGCGGAGACCTGGCCGGCAATCTGACGCCGGCACTGCCGGCGAAAGCCGCACAAGCCGAAGGCCGGCCGCCCTTTCCCGGGCGGACCGGCCTTTCGTCTTTTTGCGGGCGCCGCAGGGAAGCGCCGTGCCATCGGCCAAACTAAAGTTGCAACTGGTGCCATGCGTTAGCTCATTGACTGCACCGCCTGAGCGCAAGCACGAACGGCAATCGTATAACTTGATCAGCTTTTGCAGCCAAAAGACATCATCGGCGCGACTCTGCATTTTATTTGAAAATCCGCAAAATTATTCACGCCTGCGGAATGGTCTCTGCTGCGGCATTTTGAACCATAGTTTGATTGCGCCTGCATTCCAAAGTTATCCAAGTTAAAATATTAATATATCAACCCTAAAGGACCGTCTCTGCGGAACGAACCATCCAATTGTCAATAAGGGCAGAGCCGGGCTGACCGCCCGGTTTCCTTTACCGTCTTTGGTTTAGACCGTCGACCACCTTGGTGGATCTGCCGGTCGCGGCCGTTCCCTCCGCCGAGGCAGGAACTCTTTGCATAAGCAGGACCTTACCATGATCACGCTCCTTCCGCGGCTGTCGATCCGCGCCACGCTTGGCCTTGTCGTCGCCGCGCTGGGCCTGCTGCTGATCGCCACCAGCACCCACACGATGATCGACGTGGTGAACCGCACGCGCACCGCCGACCGGGTGGCCACGCTCAGCGAGACCAGCCGCGAACTGCTGCGCACTCTGCTGGCGATCCGGCTGGAACGCGGGCTGGTCGGGCCGGCGCTGGGGGCCGAAGGGCCGGCCGGCGATAGCGAACTCCGCCAGATCACCGCGAACCGCGAGGTGGCGGAGGCCGGCTATGCCGCCATCGCCGCGAGGCTGGATGGGCTCGACCTGCCCGGTTTGCCGGCCGCCGCCTCGCGTCTGCGCACCGCACACGACACCCTCGCCACCCTGCGTCGGCAGGCTGACGAGGCTCTGCGCCAAGGCAAAGCGGCGCGTGACCCGGCGGTTTCCACCGCCTGGGCGACGGCGCCCGTCGCCTATCTCGACGCGCTGACCGCCGCTACCGATCTGCTGGATGCCTCGCTGAAGCTGGCCGATCCGATGGTCGATCACCTGCTGGGCATCAAGCGCGCCGCCTGGAACACCCGGCTGAACGCCGGCGGCATGGCACTGCGCATCCAGACCGCGGTCGCCACCGGCCAGGCCTGGACGCCCGCCGACGCGCAGGCGGTGGCGGAGGCGGTCGGCCGCACCACCCAGGCCTGGACCCTGGTGACGGAAGCCGCCGCACGTCCCGACACGCCCGACGCCATCCGCAGCGCGGTGGAGAAGGCCAAGGTCAATTTCGAAGGCCCGCTGGTCGAACAGCGCAAGGCGGTGCTCGCCGCGCTCGCCGAAGGACGCAAGTCGCCAGTCGAGATCGGCACGATGCGCCAGCAGGACACCGCCAGCCAGGGCTACATCGTCGATGCCGCGCTGGCCGCGGTGGACCAGATGGTTGCCCGTGCCGATGCGCAGGCCGCGCACGCCACGCGCGACGCCATTGTCGCCGGCCTGCTGGTGGTGGCCGCCATCGTGCTGACCATCGCCGGCATGATCGTCGCCAAGCGCCGGGTGAGCGACCCGATCCGTTCGATGACCGACGCAATGCGCCGGCTGGCCGACCGCGACATGGCAGTGGCGATCCCCGGGCTGGACCGCAGCGACGAGATCGGCGGCATGGCCACGGCCGTCACCGTCTTCCGCGACAGCATGATCACCGCCGACCGGCTTGCCGCCGAACAGGCGCGCGAACAGGCCGCCAAGGAGAAGCGTGCGGCCCATCTGGAAGCGCTGATGCGCGATTTCGACGCCAAGGCGATGCACATCGTGGAGACCGTCGCGTCCGCCGCCACCGAGATGCAGGGCACCGCGGGCGCCATGTCCACCACCGCCACCCAGGCCAGCGAGCAGGCGACCGCCGTCGCCGCGGCGTCCGAACAGGCATCCGCCAACGTCCAGACGGTTGCGTCGGCGACGGAAGAGCTGTCGGCCTCCATCCTGGAGATCGGCCGCCAGATCGCCGCCTCCACCCGCATCTCGGGCGAGGCGGTGACCCAGGCCGACCAGACCAACACCACCATGCGCGTCCTGGTGGAGGCGGCCGACCAGATCGGCCATGTGGTGGAGATGATCAACACCATCGCCGCCCAGACCAACCTGCTGGCGCTGAACGCCACCATCGAGGCGGCCCGCGCCGGCGAGGCCGGCAAGGGCTTCGCCGTCGTCGCCGGCGAGGTGAAGGCTCTGGCCAGCCAGACCGCCCGCGCCACCGACGAGATCCAGGCCAAGGTGCGGGAGATCCAGCTCGCCACCGGCGGTGCGCAGGAAGCGATCCAGGGCATCGGCCAGACCATCGGCCGCATCAGCGAGATCACCACCACCATCGCCGCCGCCATCGAGGAGCAGGGCGCCGCGACTCGCGACATTGCCAGCAACGTGACGGAGGCCGCGCGCGGCACCACGTCGGTGTCCTCCACCATCGTCGGCGTCAATCAGGCGGTGCTGGAGACCGGCTCCGCCGCGACCGAGGTGCTGGACGCGGCCAGCAGCCTCGCCCGCGAGGCGGAAACCCTGCGCGGCGAGGTGACGTCCTTCATCACCGCAGTGCGCGCCGCGTAACCCTCCTGCCAGGGCGGGCTCAGGAGCGGCATCAGGGACGACCGTTCCGCTCCCTGCCCGCCCCCGCCAGCATGGTTTCCTGCACCGCCATCACCGCCGCCCCGATCACCCCGGCGCTCTCCACCTCCGGCACATATTGGATGTCGAGATGCCGGGTGGAGAGGGCGAGCGAGCGCTGATAGACGCTCTGCCGGATCGACGCCAGCAGAAGCGGACCGATCCGGGCGACGCCGCCGCCGATGAAGATGTGCGACGGGTTGAAGAAATTGACCACCGCCGCCAGCATCCGGCCGATATGGGCGCCGGCCTGCTGGACGATGGCGTTGGCGGCGGCGTCGCCCGCCCGGCTGGCATTGCCGAGATCGACGGTGGTCAGCGTGCCGTTGCGCTCCAGCAGGTCCATCAGCCGCGGGCTCTCCCCGGCGCGGGCGGCCTCCTCCGCCATGCGGGCGATGGCCGGGCCGGCCGCCATCGCTTCGACGCAGCCGGCATTGCCGCAATGGCAGATCGGCCCCTGCGGATCGACGCAGATATGGCCGACGTCTCCCGCCGAGCCGTCCCGCCCGCGATAGACCATGCCGTGGCAGATGATGCCGCAGCCGATGCCGGTGCCAATTTTGATGACCAGGAAGTTCTGAAGCTGCCCGCGCAGGCGCCAATGGGTGCCCAGCGCCATGATGTTCACGTCGTTGTCGACGAAGACCGGGGCGGCATACTCCTCCGCCAGACAATCGCGGATCGAGAAGCTCTCCCACCCCGGCAGCAGCGGCGGGTTGACCAGCATGCCGCTGTCGAAGGCGACCGGTCCCGGCACGCCGACCCCGATCCCCAACACCTGCGCCGCACCGATCCCGCAACGCTCCCGCGCCTCGCGCAGCAGATCCCGCACGCGCGCGAACAGGGCGGCCGGACCGTCGCGGACCTCGGCCGGTTCCGACCGGTGGTCCAGCACCGTCATGTCCGGCGCGAGCAGAGCCACGTCGAGGCTCGTCGCGCCGATGTCGATCCCCGCCAACACCCCCATGCGGTGGCTCAGCCGCAGCACCTCCGGCCGCCGCCCGCCGGAGGATGGCTGCACCCCGCCCTCCTCGATCAGTTCGCGCCCGATCAGTCCGGATATCGCGAGGTTGGCCTTGCTCTTGGAGAAGTCGACGGACGACGCCAACTCGCCCCGCGACAGCCCGCCCGACCAGAACAGCCGCTCCAGCATGGCGCGCTCGCCGTCGGACAGACGTTGCCAGTCAACCATGAGGATTGCCTTTCTGGAGTGCTATTGCCCCCTCCCCATCCCTCCCCGCTTCGCGGGAGAGGGGGCCTTACGCGAAGCGGCGGCAGTTCCCTCCACCGCCGAAGGCGGGGAGGGTTAGGGAGGGGGCACACGATTCCTTCCCCCATCCCTACCACACCCTCTCCACTTTTGCCAAATTATGTTCGAAGTCGGCCATTGTCTGTCCAAAGCATCGGGCTTACCATCCGCTTAACAGACGAAGCGGCGCCCTTCGGGACGACACGCTCCGCGATGGGAGAAACGTCATGGACGGCATCCGCCCCGCCGCAGCATCGCGGCCGGTGGGAAGGCCGTCAGGGGGTGCGGAGCCATGAGCCTGCATGTCGCCTTCGACGGCATCACCAAGGAATTCGGTCCCGTGCGCGTGCTGCACGGCGTCAGCTTCGACCTGCATCCGGGCCGGGTGCATGGGCTGCTGGGCGAGAATGGCGCCGGCAAATCGACGCTGATGAAGATCCTCGCCGGCTATCACGCGCCGACCTCCGGCACGCTCAGCATCGACGGCGAACCCGTGGCCTTCAAAGGCTCGCGCGACGCCGAAGAGCGCGGGATCGTGCTGATCCACCAGGAACTCAGCCTTGCCGACGACCTGACCGTCGCCCAGAACATGTTCCTGGGCCACGAGATCAAGCGCGGCTGGCTGCTGGACGACCGCGCCATGCGCGCACAGGCGGCCGAGGCCCTGCGTCAGGTGGGCTTCGACCGCGATCCCGACACCAAGGTCCGCGAGCTGATCGTCGCCGAGAAACAGCTGGTCGAGATCGCCAAGGCCCAGCTGCGCAACGCCCGCCTGCTGATCATGGACGAGCCGACGGCCAGCCTGACCCCGTCCGAATGCGACCGGCTGTTCGGACTGATCGAGCGGCTGAAGCAGAACGGCGTCACCATCGTCTACATCTCGCACAAGCTGGACGAGGTGGAGCGCATCACCGACGAGGTGATCGTCATGCGCGACGGCCGCTTCGTCGCCCGCGCCCCCACCGCCGAGACGCCGCGCCAGCGCATGGCGACGCTGATGGTCGGGCGCGAGTTGACCGACATGTTCCCGGACAAGCACATCCCCGCCATCGGCAAGCCGCTGATGGCCGTGCGCGGCCTGACCGTACCCGGCTGGGCGGAGGATGTGAGCTTCGACCTTCACCCCGGAGAAATCCTGGGCTTCGCCGGCCTTGTCGGCGCCGGCCGCACCGAGCTGTTCGAAGGCATCCTGGGCCTGCGCCCGCGCAGCGGCGGCACCGTCGAGATGGAAGGCCGCCCGGTCTCCTTGCGCAACCCGCGCGAGGCGATGCGCAACGGCCTGACCTATCTCAGCGAGGACCGCAAGGGCAAGGGCCTGCACGTCAATATGGGGCTGCGCGACAACCTGACCCTGATGATGCTGCGCCACCATGCCCAGCCGCTGCTGTCGCCGGCCTCGGAGGATCGGGCGCTGGAACACGCGGTCGCCGGCTTCGGCATCCGCGGCAATCCGCAGGGCACAGCATCGTCGCTGTCCGGCGGCAACCAGCAGAAGCTGGCCATCGCCAAGTTCCTGGAGCCGGACCCCCGCGTCTTCGTGCTGGATGAGCCGACGCGCGGCGTCGATGTCGGCGCCAAGCGGGACATCTATTTCCTGATCGCGCGGCTGGCCGCCGAAGGGCGCGGCGTGATCGTGATTTCATCGGAACTGATCGAACTGATCGGGCTCTGCCACCGGGTGATCGTGATGCGCGGGCGCCGGGTGACCGCGACCGTGCCCGCCGACCGGCTCAGCGAAGAGGAGTTGATTGCCCATGCCATCGGGACAGATGCCAGCGGGACCGACGTCAGCACCCGCCCCCACGCCGGCCACTGAGGTCCGCAGCGTGTCCACAGGCAAGCCGGCACGCCGCTTCGACCCGCACCGTTTCGGACCGGTCGTCGGGCTGGTGCTGCTGCTGATCGTCGGCACGGCGCTGAACCCGGATTTCGCGACCTGGGACAACCTGATGAACGTGCTGACCCGCACGGCCTTCATCGGCATCATCTCCATCGGCATGTGCTTCGTCATCATCTCCGGCGGCATCGACCTGTCGGTGGGGTCGATGGCGGCGCTGATCGCCGGCGGCATGATCCTGCTGATGAACGCATTGGCCGAGTCGGTCGGCTCGCCGGTCGCGGTGGTGGGGCTCGGCATGCTGTTCGCGCTGCTGCTGGGCGGCGGGTTCGGGCTGGCGCACGGCTATCTGGTCACGCGCGGCCGGATCGAGCCCTTCATCGTCACGCTCGGCACGCTGGGCATCTTCCGCGCCGTGCTGACCTGGCTGGCCGACGGCGGCGCCATCACGCTGGACAACGATCTGTCGGAGGCTTACGGCCCGGTCTATTACGGCAGCATGCTCGGCCTTCCGGTCCCGGTCTGGGTCTTCCTGGCCGTGTCGGTGGCGGGTGCCGTCCTGCTGAACCGCACCGCCTTCGGCCGCTATGTCCAGGCCATCGGCTCCAACGAGCAGGTCGCCCGCTTCGCCGCAGTGGATGTCGACCGGGTGAAGCTGCTGACCTACGGGCTGCTGGGCGTGTGCGTCGGCATCGCCACGGTTCTGTATGTGCCGCGCCTGGGCTCCGCCTCCCCCACCACCGGCCTCTTGTGGGAGCTGGAGGCCATCGCCGCGGTGATCGTCGGCGGCACCTCCTTCAAGGGGGGCGAGGGGCGGATCGCCGGCACGGTGATCGGTGCGGTGCTGCTGTCGGTCATCAGCAACATCCTGAACCTGACCAGCATCATCAGCGTCTATCTGAACGCGGCGGTCCAGGGCTGCGTCATCATCGCCGTCGCCTTCCTGCAGCGCCGGCGCCCTTAAAAACGATAAGGAGGAGAAACGTCATGTCGGAAGTTGCGCGTTATTCCCGCCGTCTTGTCCTGGGTGCCGGTGTGGCCATGGCCGCGACGGTCGCCCTCGGTGGCGGCCTTGGCGGCGCCGCCTTCGCGGCGGACGCGGTGAAGCTGGGCGTCAGCATCCCCGCCGCCACCCATGGCTTCACTGGCGGCATCGTCTGGTGGGCCAACCAGGCGAAGGCGGAGTTGGAGAAGGCCCATCCCAACCTGAAGATCACCGTCAAGACCGCAAGCGGCGCGCCGGAACAGGCGAACCAGCTTCAGGATCTGGTGACGGTGACCAAGATCGACTCGCTGGTCATCTTCCCGTTCGAATCCGCCGCCCTGACCCAGCCGGTGATGCAGGCCAAGAAGAAGGGCGTCTACGTCACCGTCGTCGACCGCGGCCTGACCGACGCAAACGCCCAGGACGCCTACATCGCCGGCGACAACACCGCCTTCGGCCGCATCCCCGCCGAATACATCGCGAAGAAGTACAACGGCAAGGCCAACATCGTGGCGCTGCGCGGCATCCCCACCACGCTCGACAACGAGCGGTGGGAGGCTTTCACCGCCGTGATGAAGCAGCATCCGGGCATCAAGATCCTCGACGCCAAATACGCCAACTGGAACCGTGACGACGCCTTCAAGGTGACGCAGGACTTCCTGACCCGCTTCAAGGAGATCGACGTCATCTGGGCCGCCGACGACGACATGGCCTTCGGCGTGCTGAAGGCGATCGAGCAGGCCAAGCGCACCGACATCAAGGAGGTGTTCGGCGGTGCCGGCTCAAAGACGATGGTGAAGACCATCATGGACGGCTCCAACCCGCTGCTGCACGCCGACGTGTCCTATTCGCCGAAGTTCATCTACGACGCCATCAAGATGACCGCCGAAGCCCGCCTGAAGGGCGACAAGCTGCCGGCAACCTACATCATCCCGTCGTCGCTGATCACCAAGGAGAATGCGAAGGAGTTCTACTTCGCGGATTCGCCATACTGATCCTTGCGACGTTAGACCCCCACCCTGACCCTCCCCCGCTGGGCGGGGAGGGGATAGGACCCTTGTCGACGTTCGGCGGCAGTCCCTCCCCGCCCAGCGGGGGAGGTTAGGTGGGGGCATTCGCCAGCCGACACCTCCCGTCAACCGGGGAGCCCAAACCCATGAAGACCATCAAAGGCCCGGCGATCTTCCTCGCCCAGTTCGCGGGCGACGCCGCACCCTTCAACTCGCTGGACGGCATCGCCCGCTGGGCCGCCGGCCTCGGCTTCAAGGGCGTGCAGATCCCCAGCTGGGACCGCCGCCTGTTCGACCTGCAGAAGGCCGCCACCAGCCGCACCTACTGCGACGAGGTCAAGGGCACGCTCGCCGCTGCCGGCGTCGAACTGACCGAGCTGTCCACCCACCTGCAGGGCCAGCTCGTCGCCGTCCACCCCGCTTACGACGCGCTCTATGACGGCTTCGCCCCGGCGGAGGTCCATGGCCGTCCTGACGCGCGGCAGGCCTGGGCGGTGGACCAGCTGCATCTCGCCGCCAAGGCGTCCGCCAATCTCGGCCTGACCGCCCACGCCACCTTCTCCGGCGCGCTGGCCTGGCCCTATCTCTATCCCTGGCCGCAGCGCCCGCCCGGCCTGATCGAGACCGCCTTCGATGAGCTGGCGAAGCGCTGGCGCCCGATCCTGGATGCCTTCGACGAGGCCGGCTGCGACCTCTGCTACGAGATCCATCCCGGCGAGGACCTGTTCGACGGCACCACCTTCCAGATGTTCCTCGACCGGGTCGGCGGGCACAGGCGCTGCAACATCCTGTTCGACCCCAGCCACTTCGTCCTGCAACAGCTGGACTATCTCGGCTACATCGACGTCTTCCACGACCGCATCCGCATGTTCCACGTCAAGGATGCGGAGTTCAACCCGACCCCCTGGCAGGGCGTCTATTCCGGCTATGCGCCGTGGAAGGACCGGGCCGGGCGCTTCCGCTCGCTGGGCGACGGGCAGGTCGATTTCCGCGGCATCTTCTCCAAGCTGACCCAGTACGGCTTCGACGGCTGGGCGGTGCTGGAATGGGAATGCTGCATCAAGCATCCGGAGCAGGGGGCCGCCGAGGGCGCCCGCTTCATCCAGGACCACATCATCCGCGTCACTGACCGCGCCTTCGACGATTTCGCCGATGCCGGAACCGACGAGGCGGCCAACCGCCGGATTCTCGGTCTGGGGAAAGGGGCACCATGAGCGCGGAACAATCGCCTGCATCAGCCAGACGCTTGAGGCTGGGCATGGTCGGCGGGGGCCAGGGCGCCTTCATCGGCGCCGTGCACCGCATCGCCGCCCGCATCGACGACCGCTATGAACTGGTCGCCGGCGCCCTGTCCTCCGATCCCGAGCGGGCGCGGGCCAGCGGGGCCGAGCTGTTCCTGGCGCCCGACCGCTGTTACGACGACTTCCGGACGATGGCAAAGGCGGAGGCTGCCCGGCCCGACGGCATCGACGCCGTCGCCATCGTCACGCCGAACCACCTGCATTACCCCGCCGCCAAAGCGTTCCTCGAGGCTGGCATTCACGTCATCTGCGACAAGCCGCTGGTCCACACCGTGGAGGAGGCGGAGGACCTCGCCGCCCTGGTTCACAGCCGCGACCTCGTCTTCGTGCTGACCCACAATTACAGCGGCTATCCGATGATCCGGCAGGCCCGCGCCATGGTCGCATCGGGCATGCTGGGCAAAATTCGGGTGGTGCAGGCCGAATATGCCCAGGACTGGCTGGCGACCGATCTGGAGGCCAGCGGGCAGAAGCAGGCGTCCTGGCGCACCGATCCGGCGCAGAGCGGCATCGCCGGCTGCATCGGCGACATCGGCACTCACGCCTTCCATCTGGCGGAGTTCGTGACCGGCCTCACCTGCACCGACATCGCCGCCGACCTGACGGCGTTCGTGCCCAACCGGCGGCTGGACGACAACGCCCACATCATGATGCGCTTCGACGGCGGCGCCCGCGGCATGCTGTGGGCGAGCCAAGTCAGCCCCGGCACCACCAACGGCCTGCGCCTGCGCGTGTTCGGCGAGGCCGGCGGGCTGGAATGGCAGCAGGAACAGCCCAACGAACTGCGCTTCACCCCGCTGGGCGAGCCGACGCGCACCCTGCTGCGCGCCGGAGCGGGGAGCCTGCCGGCGGCGAGCGCCATCTCGCGCACGCCTGCCGGCCATCCCGAAGGCTATCTGGAAGGCTTCGCCCAGATTTACCGCGACGCTGCCGACCGCATCGCCGCCCGGCTGGACGGCCGCCCGGCTCCGGCCGACGTGCCCTTGCCGACGGTGGAGGACGGGCTTCGCGGCGTGCGCTTCATCCATGGCGCGGTGGAGTCCAGCCGCTGCAATGCCGCGTGGGTTTCGTTGGAGTCCTGAGCCACCCGTGACCTACCCCCTCTCCCCCGGGGAGAGAGGGTAATTTGCTTTTGCGTTCCCGTTGGCGTGATGCACAGAACCGGCAAAAGCCGTTCCGATGAGGCAATCACGCTCCCGGCCCTTTCCGTACCATCCGTTCATCAAGACAGCCGGAGCCGACCCAGACGGCACGGCCCCGAACGGACGTCGCATGACCACCCACGAATTCAACCCGTCGCGCCGGACGGTCCTCTCCGGCAGTGCCGCTCTCGCCGTTGCGGGAAGCGGGCTGCTGACCTCGGTCGCCGGCCCCGCCGCAGCGGCCGAAAAGACGGCCATCCGCCAAGACCCGACCAAAGGAACGAGACCCATGCTTCAGGGCAGCTACGTCACCACCAAGGATGGCGTCCAGATCTACGTCAAGCAGTGGGGGCCGCAGACCGGCCAGCCGGTCGTCTTCAGCCATGGCTGGCCGCTCACCGGCGACGCCTTCGAAGACCAGATGATGTATCTGGCCCAGCACGGCTACCGCACCATCGCCCATGACCGCCGCGGCCATGGCCGGTCGTCGCAGCCGGGCTTCGGCAACGATCTGGACCATTATGCCGACGATCTGGCCGCGGTGACCGAGGCGCTGGAGCTGAAGAACGCCGTCCATGTCGGCCATTCCACCGGCGGCGGCGAGGTCGCACGCTACATCGGCCGCCACGGCGTGTCGCGCGTCGCCAAGGCCGTGCTGATCGGCGCCATCCCGCCGATCATGGTCAAGACCGACTGGAACCCCGACGGCGTGCCGATGGAGGTGTTCGACGGCATCCGCGCCGGGGTGAAGGCCGACCGGTCGCAGTTCTTCAAGGATCTGACGATCCCCTTCTACGGCTACAACCGTCCGGGCGCCAAGGTCTCGCAGGGCGTCATCGACAGCTTCTGGATGCAGGGCATGATGGGCGGCCTGCTGGCCGAGTACGAGTGCGTCAAGGCCTTCTCCGAGACCGACCAGCGCGAAGACCTGAAGAAGATGATCGTCCCGACGCTGGTGATGCACGGCGACGACGACCAGATCGTCCCGATCGCCACCTCCGCCAAGGCCGCCGTGGCACTTCTGCCGAAGGGAACGCTCAAGGTCGTCCCCGGTGCCCCGCACGGCATCTGCACCACGCACAAGGACATCGTGAACGAGGAACTGCTGGCCTTCATCCGGAGCTGAGTCATGACCTACCTGTCCCGTCTCGACCTGCACGATGTCGTGCGCAAGGAAGCCGCGGCGCTGCTCCAGGCCCGCCTGTCCGACGCGCTCGACCTGGAAGCCCAGACCAAGCAGGCCCACTGGAACGTCAAGGGCCCGCATTTCCTGCAGCTGCACGAGCTGTTCGACCGCCTCCATGACGAGGTCGAAGGCTTCGTCGACCTGATTGCCGAACGCATCACCACGCTGGGCCACATCGCCGACGGCCGGGTGCAGACCACCGCCTCCCGCAGCGCTCTCTACGAATATCCGCTGCAGGCAGTCGACGGCGTGGCGCATCTGAAGGCGCTGGCCGGCGCACTGGCCCAGTTCGGCGCCCGCGTGCGCGCCGACATCGAGACCGCCACCGGCGTAGGCGATGCCGACACCGCCGACCTGTTCACGCAGGTCTCGCGCGAGTGCGACAAGCAGCTCTGGATGCTCGAAGCCCATCTGGTGACCGGCGAATCCGCGACCTGATCCCCACGGTCAATGTCTCTTGCCGCACAACAGTCATGTTCCATCTCGCATGATTGTTCTGCCTGACTCCACCATGGCAATGTCCCTGTCAGACGGCGCCAACGACGCACGACGGCAGGCGGCCCACCCATTTAAAACCCACACCGAACAGGAAACGATCATGACCTTCCCGGCCAAGTCGCTCATCAATGCCGACGACACCGTCTTCGTTTTCATCGATCACCAGCCGCAGATGTCCTTCGGCGTGGTCAACATCGACCGCCAGCAGCTGAAGAACAACACCATCGCTCTGGCCAAGACCGCCAAGCTGTTCGGCGCCTCGACCATCGTGACCGCGGTCGAGACCGAGAGCTTCTCCGGCTACATCTGGCCGGAGCTGATGGACGTTCTGAAGCAGGACCCGATCGAGCGCACCTCGATGAACAGCTGGGATTCGGAAGAGCTGGTGGCCGCCGTCAAGGCGACCGGCAAGAAGAAGCTGGTGATGGCCGCGCTGTGGACCGAAGCCTGCCTGCTGTACCCGACGCTGTGCGCCATCGAGGAAGGCTTCGAGGTCTACATCGTCACCGACTGCTCGGGCGGCACCTCGCAGGAGGCCCATGACGCCGCGGTCCGCCGCATGGAGCAGGCCGGCGCCCATTCCATCACCGCCATCAACGTCCTGCTGGAAATCCAGCGCGACTGGGCCAAGCGCGGCACCTATGACGGCGTCATGAACATCGTCCGCGAGCACTTCGGCGCCTACGGCATGGGCGTCGATTACGCCTACACCATGCTGCACAAGGCCCCGCAGCGCGGCGAATTCCCGCACAAGGTGATCGGCGCCGCCGCTCACGAGCACGCCTGATCCGCTTCCCGGCGTCCGGCTTCGGCCGGGCGCCGGCTTCTGTTTCCAGACCAGCTTTCCAGACCGGGAGACCGGATCCATGATGCCCTATCTCCTATCGGCCGGCGCCGGCATCCTGGTCGGCGTGATCTATGCGCTGATCGGGGTCCGTTCCCCGGCGCCGCCGACCATCGCACTGATCGGGCTGCTCGGCATGCTGGTCGGCGAACAGGTGGTGCCGGTCGTCAAGCGTCTGATCGCCGGCGAACCCGTCGTCGCTTTCATCCAGACCGACTGTGCCCGCCATGTGCTGGGCCCACAGGCCGGAACCGACAAAGCCCCGGCCACGACGACCGCTGACGGAGAGAAGGCATGACGCCCCCTACCCCTCCCGCGATCAGCCGCCGCAAGGCGATGGCGGGAACTGCCGCCGCCTCCCTGCTCTCCGCGCCGCTGATGTCCACCCTCGCGTCCAGAACCGGGAATGCCGCCATGCCCAACACCGCCACCACCGGCGACCTGATCCTCGTCAACGCCAAGGTCACCACGCTCGACCGCGCCAACCCGCAGGCCAGCGCCATCGCCATCCGCGACGGCCGCTTCCTGGCCGTCGGCACGGAGGCCGAGGTGCGCGCCGCCGCGCCGCAAGCGACGGTGATCGACGCCAAGGGCCGGCGGGTGATTCCCGGGCTGATCGACAGCCACATGCACATCATCCGCGGCGGCCTGAACTACAACATGGAACTGCGCTGGGACGGCGTGCCGAGCCTTGCCGACGCCATGGCGATGTTGAAGCAGCAGGCGGCCATCACGCCGCCGCCGCAGTGGGTCCGCGTCGTCGGCGGCTTCACCGAGCACCAGTTCGCCGAAAAGCGCCTGCCGACCATCGAGGAGCTGAACGCCGCCGCCCCCGACACGCCGGTCTTCATCCTGCACCTGTACGACCGCGCCCTGCTGAACGCCGCGGCCCTGCGCGCCGTCGGCTATACCAAGGACACGCCGAATCCGCCGGGCGGCGAGATCGTGCGCGACGCAGCCGGCAACCCGACCGGCCTGCTGCTGGCGCAGCCCAACGCGACGATCCTCTATTCGACGCTGGCGAAGGGGCCGAAGCTGCCGCCGGAGTACCAACTGAACTCCACCCGCCATTTCATGCGCGAGATGAACCGGCTGGGCGTGACCGGAGTGATCGACGCCGGCGGCGGTTACCAGAACTATCCCGACGATTACGCGATCATCGAAAAGCTGCATGCCGACGGCGAACTGACCCTGCGCATCAGCTACAACCTGTTCACCCAGAAGCCGAAGGAGGAACTGTCCGACTTCGCCGGCTGGGCCTCCAAGGTCAAGCCCGGCGACGGCGACGACAGCTACCGCCACAACGGCGCCGGCGAGATGCTGGTCTATTCCGCCGCCGATTTCGAGGATTTCCGCGTCGCCCGCCCGGACATGCCGCCCAACATGGAAGGCGATCTGGAGCCGGTGATCCGCCTGCTGGCCGAGAACCGCTGGCCCTGGCGCCTGCACGCCACCTACGACCAGACCATCAGCCGGGCGCTGGACGTGTTCGAGAAGGTCAACCGCGACATCCCCTTCGACGGGCTGCACTGGTTCTTCGACCATGCGGAGACCATCAGCGACCGCAACATCGACCGCAT
Organism: Azospirillum sp. VT-I1; assembly: GCF_055698305.1. NCBI lineage: Bacteria > Pseudomonadati > Pseudomonadota > Alphaproteobacteria > Rhodospirillales > Azospirillaceae > Azospirillum > Azospirillum sp. VT-I1. Next base: position 76,505 of record NZ_CP168802.1, read on the forward strand.
CGCCGCACTTGGCGGCGGCATCGCCATCCAGCATCGCATGGCCTATCAGGGCGAGTATTTTGTCGAGCGCTATGGCGCGAAGGCGGCGGAACGGACCCCGCCCATCGCCAAGATGATGGCGGCCGGCCTGCCGGTCGGTGCCGGCACCGACGCCACCCGCGTCGCCAGCTACAACCCGTGGGTCTCGCTGTCCTGGCTGGTGACCGGCCGGACGGTGGGTGGCCTCAGCCTCTATCCCCAGGCCAACCGGATGGACCGCGAGACGGCGCTGCGCCTGTGGACGGAGGCCAACACCTGGTTCTCCAACGAACAGGGCAAGAAGGGCCAGATCAAGGCGGGTCAGCTGGCCGACCTCGCCGTGCTATCCGACGACTTCTTCTCGGTTTCCGAGGACCGCATCGCCCATCTGAACTCGGTCCTGACCATGCTCGGCGGCGCGGTGGTGCATGGCGAGGGCGATTACGGCCCGCTGGCCCCGCAACTGCCGAAGCCGATGCCGGACTGGTCGCCGGTGCGGACCTTCGGCGGCTATTACAAGGCCGCCGACGGCGGTGCGGGCGACCAGCGCAAGGCGCTGGCATCGGCCTGCGGCTGCGCCACCGGCTGCGGCGTCCACGGCCACGACCACGCCGCCGCCTATGCCGCCGACGTCCCGGCTGCCGACGTGCAGTCCTTCTGGGGTGCGCTCGGCTGCGGATGCTGGGCGGTGTGACCCCCTCCCCGACAGCTGGTCCCCTCTCCCCCCGGGGGAGAGGGTTAGGGTGAGGGGGATGCGCGGTGAGAATCTTCAAGGATCGCGCGCTCTCCATTCCCACCAAATCCGCTTGATGCATCCCCCTCACCCCGACCCTCTCCCCGGGGGGAGAGGGGGATTCTCGCCTCCTCGTAAACATACGAAACGGTTCCCGCCATGACCTTCCGCGATTTGGAAAGCCCCATCGACCGTATCCTCGACTGGGACGGCACATGGTTTCTGGCCCGGCTCGCGTTGGTGGGTGCCTATCTGCTGGGCGGGCTGGTGAAGCTGGCCGACTGGCCGGGGGCGGTGGCCGAGCAGGCGCATTTCGGCCTGCATCCGCCGGAGCTGTGGGCGGCGCTGACCATCCTGGTCGAGCTGGTCGGGCCGCTGCTGATCCTGCTGGACCGCGCGCTGTGGCTGGGGGCCGGGGCGCTGGGCGTGTTCACGGTGCTGGCGGCACTGATCGCCAACGACTTCTGGACGATGGCCGGCCATGAACGCTTCATGGCGACCAACGCCTTCTTCGAGCATCTCGGGCTGGTCGGCGGCTTTGCGCTGGCCGCCATGCTGTCGCGGCTGCGCCGGCGCTCCCGGCGCCTTTGAGGGCAGCCCGCCCGCCCCCGCCAATGGACGAGATCAGTGGGCGCGGCAGAGCATCAGGCTGTCGACGATCCGCACCAGCTCGACCACCGACCGCGCCTCCATCTTGCGCATGGCCTGACCGCGATGCAGCTTCACCGTCGCCTCGCTGAGGCCGAGATCGTCGGCGATCTGCTTGTTGCGCAGGCCGGACACCACCATCATCGTGATCTCGCGCTCACGCGCCGTCAGCGTGTCGAAGCGGGCGCGCTGGGCGACGAGGCCCCGCTCCTGGTCGCGCTGCTCGCCATGCCGGGCGATGGCGGCGTGGATGGCGTCCAGCAGTTCCTGGTGATGGACCGGCTTGGTCAGGAATTCGAAAGCCCCCGCCTTCATCGCGCGGACCGACATCGGCACGTCGGCATGGCCGCTGATGAAGATCACCGGCAGGCTGTTGCCGCAGCGCGCCAGCTCCGCCTGGAAATCCAGCCCGCTGCGCCCCGGCAGCCGCACGTCCAGCACCATGCAGCCGACGTCGATGGCCGGGCGCTGGTCGATGTATTGCTGCACCGACCCGAAGCTCTTCACCTGCAGCCCGACGGAATCGAGCAGCCCTTCCAGCGCCTCGCGGACGGCTTCGTCGTCGTCGATGATGACCACGGTCACCGCGGCCGCGGCGGTTTCGGTCTTGCCCCTCATCACACCCCTCCGGACGATACCGGCAGAACGAATTCGAACACGCTCCCGCAAGGGGTGCCGGGCGTCGCGGTCAGCCGCCCGCCATGCAGTTCCACAATGGACCGGCTGATCGACAGGCCCATGCCCAGCCCTTCCGGCTTGGTGGTGTACAAGGCGCGGAAGATGGCGTCCACATCGGCGTCCGCGATGCCCGGCCCGCTGTCCTCGACCCGGACGCGGATCCAGCCGTCCTCGCCGGCGGTGACGATGCGCAGGCGCCGTTCCGGTAGGTCGGGAGCGGCCATCGCCTCGACCGCGTTCATCACCAGATTGAGGACGAGCTGCTGCAGCTGCACCCGGTCGCCATGGACCCACGGCGCCCCGGCCGGAAGATCGGTCTCCACCGTGATGCGGGCGCGGCGCAGCTCCGCCCGCACCAGCGCCAGCGTGTCGGCGACCAGCGCGCTCATGTCCACCCATCCGGGATCGGCGGGGGTCCGGCGCGCCAGCGCATGGATGCTGCGGACCACGTCGCCGGCCCGCTGGGCGTCACGGACGATCCGCTCCACCACGACGCGGGTCTTGGCCAGATCGGGATGCGGCTGCGACAGGTGCTGAAGGCAGGTGCCGGCATTGGTGATGATCGCCATCAGCGGCTGGTTGACCTCGTGCGCGACGGCGGCGGCCAGTTCCCCCATCATGGTCAGCCGGCCGATATGGGCGAGGTCGGCCTGGGCCTTGCGCAGCGCCTCGGCGATCTGGCGGCGCTGGGTCAGGTCGCTGAACACCAGGATGGAGCCGACCATCTCGCCGCGGTCGTCGATGATGGCGGAGCAGCGCTCCTCCACCACGATTCCAGCCGGCACCGCCACCCCGGCCGGAGCCGGCTCTCCGCGCGGCAGCAGCCGCGACAGCCGTTCCGGCGGGGCGAAGGCGCCATTGCGCAGGACGACGGCGGAGAAGTCCTCCAGCGGCTCTTGCGTTTCCTCGTCCACCGCGACGAAGACGGAGGCGAGCGGCTGCCCGGCCGCCTCCGCCGCCGTCCAGCCCGTCATCGTCTCCGCCACCCGGTTCATGAAATCGACGCGGCCCTGGCTGTCGCACAGGATGACGCCGTCGCGGATGCTGGCGAGCGTGGCGGCATAGCGCCGCTCGCTCATCCGCAGCCGGACGTCGCTGGCGTGCTTGTAGAGCGCCATCTGGATGACGGTGCGCATCTGCGGCTCTTCGAAGGGCTTCAGCAGATAGCCGAAGGGCTCCGTCAGGCTGGCGCGCTGAACCACCTCGTCATTGGCGTAGGCGGTGAGGAAGACGACGGGGATGCGCTGTGCGTCGCGGATCTGCCGCGCCGCCTCGATCCCGTCCATCTCCCCTTCCAGGCGGATATCCATCAGGACCAGATCGGGCTGGTGGCTGCAGGCCAGCCGCACCGCCTCCTCGCCGCTGGCCGACATGCCGACCACGACATGCCCCATCCGGGAAAGTTGATGCTGAATATCGCGCGCAACGATGCGGTCGTCTTCGACGATCAGGATCCGTGCCGCGATCATTCACTTCCCCGATTGCGCCCCTTCAAAGGAAAGGTGACGATGAACTCCGTCCCAGCGCCGGAACTGTATTTCAAATTCCCATGCAGCTGGCCGGTCAAGTCAGCGATCAGCTGAAAACCGACCGTGTCCATCCTATCGGGATCGTACCCTTCGGGCAAGCCCACGCCGTCGTCGCGAACGGATAGACGGCAGTCCCGCCCGTCCGTCGCCAGCCCCACGCTGAGCACCCCGCCCCGCCCGCCCGGAAAGGCGTGCTTCAGCGCGTTGGAGACCAGTTCGTTGACGATCAGGCCGCAGGGCACCGCCCGGTCGAGGTCGAGCTTCAGGTCGTCCATGTCGGTGTCCAGCCGCACCGCGCCGGCCTGCCGGGCATAGGCGCGCAGCAGATGGGCGCACACCGATTCCAGATGCTCGCGCATCGGCACGCGGGCGAAATTGCCGAGCCGATAGAGGTTTTCGTGCACCAGCGCCATCGAGCGCACCCGGTCGCGGCTGTCGGCGAACAGGGCGGCGACCGCCTTGTCCTCGATGCGGCGGGCCTGGAGGTTGAGGAGGCTGGTGACCAGCTGAAGGTTGTTCTTCACCCGGTGATGGATCTCCTTCAGCAGCGCCTCCTTCTCCTCCAGGGTCGCAGTCTCCAGCGAGGCCGCCGCCTGGGCGCCGAGCAGCGTCAGGATGTCGACCCGCCGCGGCGTGAAGGCATGGGTCGCCAGCGCGTTCTCCAGATGCAGAAGCCCGACGACGCGCCGGCGGCGGACCAGCGGCATGCACAGGATGGAACGCGCCTCCGTCTCGCGCAGATAAGGGTCGGCGGAGAAGGGGCCGGGGGCGCGGGTGTCGTCGACGATCACCGCCTCCTGGTCGCGGATCGCGCCATGGACGATGGCGTGGGGCAGCGGGATGCGGTCGGCATCCTCCTGCACCAGCCGGACCGACACGCCGTAGAGCCCGGTCGTCGCCTCCGCCTCCACCCGCAGTCGTTCGCCGCGGGCGAGGATCAGCATGCCGCGGCTGGCGCCGGCATGTTCCAGCACCAGGGTCAGCAGCGTGGTGGTGAGTTGCTCCACGCTCGCCTGGTCGGAAACCGTGCGCAGCGTGCCGAGAAGGGCGGCCAGATCAATACCGTCGAAGCCGCGCGGCGCCTCCGGCAGAGCCGGTTCCGCCGCGTCGAGGGCAAGCGAGGGATAGCGCCGGGCGAGCTGCCCGACCTTGGCCGTGGCGCCCCAGCGCGCATAGCCGTCGGCCGCATCCCGGATGCAGGCGAGTTCCAGCGTCGGCACGCCCAGCCGGCGGTAAAGGCCGGCGGCGCATTCATGGGCCAGCGCCTCCACATGCGGCAGGGCGGTGCGCCGGGCGGCCTGGACGGCGCGGTCATAGCCGCGCATCGCGTCCTCCGTCCGCCCTTGCGTCCTTGCGGCCTCCGCCTCGGCCAGCGCGAAGCGGGCGTCGAAGCTGTCGGGGCTGTGGCCTGCCCAGTCGCGCAGCTGGCCGAGATGGCGGGCGAGTGCCGCGGCGTGGCGGGCGCGATGGTCCGGCCGGACGTCGTCCATCGCCCCGGCCCGCGCCAGAGCGGCGTGGAAATGGAACTCCGCCATTTCCCAATGGCCGGAGGTGGTCCACAGCAGCCCTTCCGCCCGCTCCGCCGCCTCCACCGCCGCCGCCATCTCGCCGGCGATGCAGCGGAGCTGGAGCGTGCGGATCCAGTGCCAGCAGGTGGCGATGTCCAGGCTGGGGTTGGCCAGCAGCCGCGCCTCGAAGGCGGCATTGTCGAAGCCCTGCCCGTCGAAGCAGCCGATGGCGTCGGTCTGGCCGCGCAGGGCGCGCAGCAGCTGCAGCTGCGTCGTCAGGATGTCGGCGCACAGCCCGAATTTCACCTGCCGGACATAGGCCAGCCGCGCCTCCGCCGTGCGCTGCACCGTCGCCAGCGGATCGCCCGAAGCCAGCATGCTGGTGACGAGCGTGACGCTGGTGAAGCCACCATAGGTGACGTCGCCGGCCTCGCGTGCCTCCTCGAAAGCGCGCAGCAGCAGGGCGCGCTCGCTGCGGATGTCGCGGGTCCAGGGGACGACGTGATAGGCGAAGGTCATCAGCACCCGCGCCCGGTAGCGCGTCGGCCCCTGGCGCTCCGCCAGATCGTAGCCGAGCCGGCCGAACTCGTAGCCGGCGGCATAGTCGCCGAAATAGGGGCCCGCCATCATGCCGAGATAGGCGAATCCCAGGGCGGACGCGTCGCTGCGCCCGTTCCGCAGCGTCAGGTTCGCCATCCGGCACAGGATCAGGCAGACGAGGTTGCGGTCGCTGAAAAATGCCGGCGGCAGTGCCGCGGCCAGCACGTCCAGCGTCGCCCGGCTGTCGGGATCGGCCGCGGCGGGGGTCGATGCCAGCGACGCGATGGGCCGGTCGCCGATGGCCGCCCGCAGCCGCCCGTATTCCTCATGCGCCAGCGCCGCCGGCGGGTGGGCGTGCCAATCGATGCCGACGCCCCGCAGATAGGCCAGACAGGCGTCGATGGCGCGGTCGCTGCGGTCGATGGCGGTGTAGACGGTCACGAGCAGCGCCGTGATGGCGGCGCGGTCCGCCGGACATTCGGCCCGGCCGGCCAGGGCGCTCAGACGCCGCTCCGCCTGCTGCAGGTCGCCGCAGAGGAACTCGCACTCGGCCTGCAGATGCTCCAGCGCGAAGGCCAGCCGGTGCCGCCGCTCGATCGCGCCGCCCTCCAGCAGGCGCAGGCCGCCCAACGCATAGGCCAGCGCCGACCCGTGGGCGCTGGCGACCTTGGCCTGATGGCCGGCGGCGAGATGGAGCGTCGCCACCTCCGACCGCTCCCGCCCGTCCTGGATCAGAGGCAGGCAACGGTCATACTGGCCGACCAGCGCGAACAGCCGCTCCCCCGTCAGGTCGGCTTTGAAGCCGCGGTGCAGCGCGCGGGCGATGTCGAGGTGGAGCCCGGCGCGCGATTCCGCCGGCACCAGGGCATAGGCCCCTTCCTGCACCCGGTCGTGGAGGAAGCGGACTCCTCCTCGGTGCGCAGAACCAGCCCTTCGGCCAGCACCGGCCCGAGATGGCGCTCCGTCTCCTCCTCCGTCAGGCCGGCGGCGATGGCCAGGGTGGACAGCCGGACGGCGGCGCCCAGCGCGGCATGGCGGGCCAGCAGGTCGCGCGCCTGCGCCGGGAAGCGGCCGAGCCGCTCGGTCATCAGCGTGGCGATGCCGGCGCCCGACGGCGCCTGCTCCACCGCCGCCAGATCCCAGTCCCAGCGTCTGGCCTCGCGGTCGAACCACAGGCGGCCGGAGCGTTCCAGCGCGGTCAGCAGCTGCACCGCGAAGAAGGCGTTGCCGCCGGTCCGCTCCTGCAGCAGGGCGGCGAGCGCCGCCACCTCCCCCGGCTTGCGGTCCAGGCTGTCGGCGACCATGCGGCGCAGATCGTCGGGAGCCAGCGGCCCCAGGGCGATCTCCTCGCAATCGATCACCTCGCCGGCCGCACCGCCACACGCATCCCGGATGCGGCGCATCAGCGATTCCAGCGGGTGGCCGGCGCCTATCTCGTCGCTGCGGTAGGCGCCGACCAGCAGCAGATGGCCGATGCCGCCGTCGGCGACCAGCCGGTCCAGCAGGTCCAGCGTGGCGCGGTCCAGCCATTGCAGATCGTCCAGGAACAGGACCAGCGGGTGGTCGGGACGGGCGAAACTCTGCAGTACGCGGCGGAACAGCAGGTCGAAGCGGTTCTGCGCCTCCCGCGGCGGCAGCGGCGGCACGGCGGGCTGTTCGCCGATCAGCAGGGCCAGATTGGGGATCAGCGCGGTCATCAGCGCGCCGCCGTCGCCCACCGCCTCCGCAAGGCAGCGGCGCCACTGGTCGCGATGCGGGGCCGGCAGCGCCAGGATGCGGGCGACCAGCGCGCGGAAGGCCTCCGCCAAGCTGGCATAGGGCAGGTCGCGCTTGCCCTGGTCGAACTTGCCGACGGCGAACAGGCCGCGCGGCGGCACCAGCCGCTCCTCCAGCGACCGGACGACCGCCGACTTGCCGACGCCGGACCGTCCGGCGACCAGGACGATGCCCATCCGGCTGCGGGTGGCGACCCGCTCGAAGGCGGCCTGAAGGAGGGCGACCGGCTCGTCCCGCCCATAGAGGTCCGGCGGCGGGACCAGCCCCTCCGGCATGTCTCGCCTGCCGACCGGGAAGGCGGGGATGCTGCCTTCGACATCCCATGACCGAAGGGCATGGGTGAGGTCGCGGACGAGCCCGTCTGCGCTCTGGTAACGGTCCTCCGCCGTCTTGGCCAGCAGGCGCAGCAGGATGTCGCCGATGGCCGCGGGCAGGTCGGGGGCGTGGTGGGCCGGCGGGATCGGCGCGCGCGCCAGATGGCTGTGGACCCACTCCATCGCATCGCGCGCGGCGAAGGGCAGCTCGCCGGTGAACAGCTCGTAGAGCGTGACCCCAAGCGCGTAGAGGTCGCTGCGGCGGTCGACCGGACGGTTCATCCGTCCCGACTGTTCCGGCGCCATGTAGGGCAGCAGCGCGTCCGGCCGCTCGGCCTCGTTGGGCATGGGAACCGGCAGGGGGCCGGCGCGCCCGAAGCCGGTCAGGCGCACCGATCCGTCGTCGCCGACCAGCAGGTTGAAGGGCCGCAGGTCGCCGTGCAGCAGGCCGCGGCGATGCAGCTGCGCCACCGCCCCGGCGATGCGGATGGCCAGCGACAGCCGCTGCCGGAACGGCATCGCCGGCACGGGCAGGGCCGACAGCGGCTGTCCACCCGGATCGGCGAGGGTCAGCACCGGGACCATGCCATGCTGCAGCAGGTCCAGCGGCTTGACCGCCCAAGCCGGGTCCAGCCGGTGGGACAGCCCGTGCTCCCGCCGCAGCCGGCCGAGCGCCGCATCGGAGCGGGCGGCCGCATCGTCCGCCGGCGTGGGCGCCATGCGGACCAGGATCGGGAAGGGCTGGCCCGGCCGGGTCACGCGCAGCAGCCGGCTTTCCCCGTCGCTGCCCAGGGCGTGGCTGCCGGATCCGGTCGCCGTCAGATGGTCGAAACTCGACTCCATGTGCCGGCCCTTCCCCGCCCGCCATCCCTGATATGCCCTGCCGCCCTATCCTGCCGCCATGGCGCTGTTCAGGGAAGCGATCAGGACGTGGTCGTCGACCGGCTTGCCCAGCACGCCGCGGGCGCCGCCGCCCAGCGCCCGCATCCGCGTTGCGTCATCGGCGTAGGAGGTCATGAAGAGGATGGGCGGATGGCCGCCGCCGTCGGCGTTCAGCCGCTCCTGCAGATCCAGCCCGGACAGGCCGGGCATGCGCACGTCCAGGATGATGCAGGCGATGTCCGCCCGGTCCGCATGGGCCAGGAAATCCTCGGCGGAGACGAAGGGCCGGCAGCGGAAACCGACGGACCGCAGCAGGTCGTCCAACGCCTCGCGGATCGCCTCGTCGTCGTCGACCACCGCTATCAGGGGTGCATTGGACACGTCGTGATGCCTCGACCGAATAAAGGGCGCCGGTCCCTGGCGCCACGCGCATCCTATCCGGATGGGACGGGCGCGGGATACCACACCTAGGTCTAGAAAGAGGCGGTCTGGAAAGAGACGGAGGTCAGCCCGTACCGCGCCCCGCGGTCAGCCGCGGTCGGCGCGCGACAGGGCGTCCACGAAATGGCCCATCGCCAGCTTCATGTCGTTGAAGACCGTTCCCTGCGACACGCCGAGATGGGCGGCGATCTGCGGATAGGACATCCCCTCCACCCGGTTCAGCACCCAGACCCGGCGCGCCCGGTCCGGCAGGGCCTCCATCGCGCCCATGAACTGGGCCAGCCGCTCGCGGTGAAGAAGCCGGTCCTCCACCGAGGGGCTGCCGCAGGCGACCTCCAGCGGATCGTCGGTGTCCGAGGCCGGCGCCTCGAACCGCTCCTGGGTGCGGCGGCGGCGGATCTGGTCGAGGGCGAGGTTGTGGACGGTACGGTGGAGGAAGGCGCCGATGTTGTCGATCGGCCCCTTCTGCGCGGCGTTGCAGGCCCTGAGATAACTCTCCTGGATCACGTCCTCCGCCGTCGGCACGTCGCGGACGATGCGCAGGGCCCGGCCGAGCAGGGACTGGCGGTGGTCCAGATAGATGGCGGTCAGACTTGCGGGCATGGTCGGCCTATCCGTCGCACGGGCGCTTCCTCGGGGTCGTGAGAGATTGATAATGATTCGCAGTCGTCGCTGTCAAGCCGGGCTGCAGACAGGTCCGGAGGACAGGTCGGCCTTGCGGCATCCTCCGGCTCAATTTGTGGGCGCCCCAGCCGTCAAACGTCTACTATGCGTGACCATGCTGACAGAGGACGGGCGGACGGGTGAGGCAGGACAGGTCCAACGGAGAAAAGGCCGAATCCGGCTACCGACATGCCGATCCGGTGACCGATGCGGCGCTCGACTGGTTCGTCCGGCTGCTCGACGATCCGGCCGATCCAGCGACCCTGGCCGCCTATCGGGCGTGGCGGAACAGCGACCCGCGCCATGCCCTGGCGTTCGACCGGCTGACGGAGGTCGGCGGCATGGCGGAACTCCACAGCGCCACCTTGGCGCATCTCCCGGGGGCACAACTCCCGGCGGCGCATCTGCCGGCGACCCCGGTGCCGATGAGGCGGCCGGGACACTCCCGGCGGGCCTGGATGGGCGCAATTGCGGCGACGGGGCTGCTGGCCCTGGTCGGGACGCATCTCTATCCCGATCTGAAGACCCGCTGGAGCGCCGACCACCGCACCGCCACCGGCGAAAGGCGGGAGGTGGCGCTGCCGGACGGTTCCCGCCTGATCCTGGACAGCGACAGCGCGGTGGCGCTGGCGTTCGGCGGGGCGGAGCGCCGGGTGGCGCTGCTGCGCGGACGGGCGTGGTTCGACGTGGTGCGGGACACCGCCCGCCCCTTCCGCGTCGTCGCCGGCTTCAGCACGGTCGAGGTGACGGGAACCGCCTTCAGCGTGCAGTCTGACGGCCGCGAGGATTCCGTCTTCCTGGAACGTGGGCGGGTGACCGTCAGCCGGCTGGACGATCCCGGCCGGACGGTGACCCTCGCCCCCGGCGACCGGCTGACCGCGACGGCGCGCGGACTGACCATGCAGCCCCGACCCGATCCGGCGGAGGCGATGTCCTGGCGCGACGGCCGCTATGCCTTCCACAACGAGCGATTCGCCACTGTGGTGGAAACCCTGCGGCGCTATCACGCAGCCCCGATCCTGCTGCTGGACGACCGCATCGCGGCGGAGCGCGTCAGCGGCAATTACCGGCTGGACGATCCGATCGGAACGCTGGCCGCCCTGGCCGGGATGATCGGCGCCCGGATGACCAGCCTGCCGGGCGGCATCCTCGTCCTGCGCTGACACGGGCAGGCTTGAAACAGGCAGGCTTGAGAATCGCTCGCAACTTTTTTTGTGAGGGTCAGCGGCCCCGTACGTCTGGCGAAGAGGGGGTAGGCTTGTCTGCCTGCGATTGAGCCCCTGCGCCAGCTTGAGACGGGAGTTGCAGGATATGGTCCGCCGCACGGGATCTATAGTCAAAGTTGCAGATTTCAACCGGTCCCGGATTGCCGGGCATTTGTTTGCCGCATTGATGACCTCCACGGCGCTGGGCGCGGCGCTGACGGCGCTTCCCGCCGCGGCGCAGCAGGCGGCGCCGGCCAACGGCCCCGCGGCCTTCTCGCTGCCCGCCCAGCCGCTGCGCAGCGCGCTCGACGCCTTCAGCCGGCAGACCGGCTGGCAGATCGGCTATCCCGGCACGCTGACCGACGGCCGTACCTCCCGTCCCGTCAGCGGCTCCATGCCGCCGGCCCAGGCGCTCGAGACCATGCTCGCCGGGACCGGGGTCACCTATCGCCTGACCGGCCCGGCGACCGCCACGCTGGCCCCGGCCCCCGTCGCCTCGTCCGGCGGCGACACGATGGCGCTGGGCCCGGTTTCGGTCACCGCCGCCGCCCCGGCCCCCAGCGGCCCGGCGCAGATCGTGATCGGCAAGGAGGAGCTGGACCGCAAGAACCCCAGCGACATCCGCGACGTCTTCGCCGGCGAGCCGGGGGTGCGCGTCGGCAGCTCGGTGCCGATGTCGCAGAAGGTCTACGTCAACGGCGTGGAGGAGACCAACCTGTCCGTCAGCATCGACGGCAGCCGGCAGAACAACAAGGTCTTCCACCACAACGGCACCACCCTGATCGACCCCGTCTTCCTGAAGACCGCCCGCGTCGATGCCGGCGTGGCGCCCGCCGATGCCGGGCCGGGGGCGCTGGCCGGCTCCATCGCCTACGAGACCAAGGACGCCCGCGACTTCCTGAGCGGCGACGGCATCGGCGCCTTCGTCAAGTCCAGCTTCGGCACCAACGGCTCCGTCTTCACCAACAGCGCCGCCGGCTATGGCCGTCACAAGGGGCTGGAAGGGCTGGGTTACTTCACCTACGGCAAGGGCGCCCGCTTCGAATCCGGCGACGGCCGCAAGGTCGAGGGGACCAAGACCGACCTGAAGAGCGGCCTCGGCAAGGTCGCCTACGAGACGGACGCCGGCCATCGCTTCCAGGTCAGCTACGAGCGCGTCTATGACGACGCCCCGCGCCCGTTCCGCGCCAATGTCGGCTTCATTTCCGGCCGCCCGGCCTGGGAACCGCGGGTGCGCGACTACACGCTGGACCGCCAGAATCTGGTCTTCACCTACACCGACAGCCTGCCGACCGACCTGTGGAACCCCAAGCTGGTGGTCGCCTATGGCCGGACCGACGTGGAGACGCCGATCTACACCCGTCCGGTCGGCAGCAGCACGGTCCCCGGCAGCTATCCCGGCAAGGGAGCCACCAGCTCGCTGAACGGCAAACTGGAGAATGTCTTCAACGTCGGCATGGGCACCATCACCGCCGGCACCGACTTCTACGTCGACCGCGCCCACTATGAAGACCAGACCATGACGGCGCTCGAAAAGGCCCGCAATGTCGGCGTCTATGGGCAGGCGCGGCTGTCCCCGGTGGAACGGGTCCGCCTGTCCTTCGGCATGCGCGCCGACCGGCAATGGTTCGAAGGCACCACCGGCGAGGAATGGCGGAACAGCGGCGCCAGCCACAATGTCTCGGGCGAGTTCGACATCCTCCCCGAATATCTGACCGCCAAGGCCGGCTGGTCGCGCAGCTGGGGCGGCGTCCAGCTGGCCGAGAACTTCATCATGAACCCGGTCTGGCGCTATGGTGCCGGTCCGCAGCCGGTGACCGCCAGCAACCTGACCGCCGGGCTGGTCGGCCGCTACCAGGGCTTCACCGCCGAGGGCCGCGTCTTCCGCACCGACCTGGACGACGTCCGCGCCCCGCGCTTCGCCGCCGGCAGCGGCACGCTGACCCGCGACGTGCGGTCGAAGGGCTATGAACTCGGCGTCGGCTATGCCTGGGATACCGGCTTCATCCGCGCCAAATACGCCGACATCGACGTGACCATCGACGGCCTGCCCGCCGATTCCGACACCGGCACCTACATCGCCACCCCGATGGGCCGCGTCTACACCATCGGCGGCGCCCACACGATCCCGAAATGGGAGCTGACCTTCGGCGCCGACGTCGAGATCGTGCTGGATTACAACAAGGTCCAGGCCGGCCAGCGCCCGCTGAAGGGGTACGAGACCCTCAACCTCTTCGTCGAACACAAGATCCCGCAATACTCCAACCTGACCCTGCGCGCCGACGTCCGCAACCTGTTCGACGAGACCTACGCCGACCGCGCGACCTATGGGCAGGAATTCGGCACCGTCACCCCGCTCTACCAGCCGGGCCGGACCTTCCTGCTGACCGCCTCGGCGAGCTTCTGACCTCCGCACCGCAACCGGGAGCCTCCCCGCATGCCGCAATCGACCGCCCATTTCGAGACGGAGCATGGCAAGCGCTATGCCGCCCAGCTCTGCCGCCATTTCGCGCACAAGATCGAAACGGTGGAGACCGAGGAGGGCGGCGAATGCCGCTTCTCCATCGGCACCGCAAGGCTGCGGGCGGCTCCCGACCGGCTGACCATCGAGGCCAGCGCCCCCACCGCCGCGGAACTGGCGGAGCTTCAGTCGGTGATGGAAAGGCACCTGCTGCGCTTCGCCTTCCGCGAGGGCGACCGGCAGCTCGACTGGGCGGCGTAAAGCCGGCCCGACCCACCGGATAGCCCCTCTCCCCTTGCGGAAGAGGGGTTGGAGTTAGGGGTGCAGATTTCCAGTCATTGAGGCCTTCCTGGCCTTCGGCCACCCCCTCATCCCAACCCTTCTCCCGCACCGGGGAGAAGGGCCACCAAGACCGAAAGCGGTTGCCTCCTGCCGAGGTACATCGGCCGGAAGACTCCTGCCTCGCCCACGCCTTGCCCGAAGCCCTTCAGGATCGGCAAACCATGCGTTCCACCCAACAGATCGCAGAGCACGCGACATTCCAGAACTTCGCCAACTGCTATTGGCGGGAGATCGACGCCGGCCGGACCACCCGGCACGGCACGGAGGGCGAACCCGCCGTCGAGTGCGTCGAATGGCTGCTGCCGTCGCAGCGGGCAGCGTTGCGGGCGGAGATCGTCTCGCGCTCGCTCTGCGGCCCCTGCGGCTTCGGGCGGATCTGGAAGCGTGCCCTGCCCGCGGCGTCCCCGGATGCGTCCTGGCAGCCGACCGAACCCTTCACCGCGCTCTGCTGCCTGGCGGGTGAGAGTTATCGCCGGATGGAGGGCGAGGCTGCGGGAACCGACCTGCGCGGCAGCGAACTGGAGCTGCTGCTGCGCGTCCTGCAAAGCTACCAATCGGTCCAGCGCTATCTCGACGCGGCACCGCCGGCCGATCCGGAGGCGGACGGTGACGAGGACGAGTTCATCGCCGCCGAACAGTCGCTGGTCTTCGGCCACTGGCTGCACCCGACGCCCAAGAGCCTCCAGGGCATGACGCCGTGGCAGCAGCCGGTCTATGCGCCGGAACTGGGCGGGCGGTTCCGGCTGCGCTGGTTCGCCGCCCCGGCGGCGCGGGTCAGCCACCGCTCCGCCGTCCGCCAGTCGGCGCCGGAGATGATCGCCTCCATTCTGGGCGATTCCATCTCCCGCCTCGCCCCCCGCGAGGACGAGTTGCTGATCCCGATGCATCCGCTGCAGGCCGAGGCGCTGGCGCTCGACCCGGCGGTGCAGGCGATGCTGGAGCGCGGCACGCTGCGCGCGCTGGGCGAGGCCGGACCGGAGTTCACCGCCACCTCCTCGGTGCGGACGGTCTACAGCCCGGACAGCCCGTGGATGCTGAAGTTCTCGCTGCCGGTGCGCATCACCAACTCGATCCGCGTCAACCGGCGGCACGAGCTGGACGCCGGCGTCATCATGGCCAAGCTGATCGGCGCCATCGGACGGGAACCGAAACACGATCTGGGCCCCCGCTTCGGCTTCGTGCTCGACCCCGCCTACATCACGCTGGAGTCGCCCGACGGCGGCGAAAGCGGGTTCGAAGTGATCCTGCGCGAGAACCCCTTCGCCGGAGGGCGCCAGCGCGGCGTCGCCACCATCGCGGCGCTGGCCGCCGACCCGCTTCCCGGCCGTCCATCCCGGCTGGAACGGATCGTCCGCCGCCTCGCGATGGAACGGGCCGGCGGCGTGGCGGAGGCGGCGCGGCGCTGGTTCGACGCCTATCTCGACTGCGCGCTGGACCCGGTGCTGCGCCTGTACGACGCGCACGGCGTGGCGCTGGAGGCGCACCAGCAGAACGGGCTGCTCGAATTGCGGGACGGGATGCCCGGCCGCTTCCTCTACCGCGACAACCAGGGCTTCTACCTGTCGGCCGCCTACCGCGACCGGCTGCGGCGGCTGATCCCGGAGGCCGACAACATCCGCTCGCTCTATTACGAGGAGGGGGAGATCAACCGGCGCTTCTCCTATTACGTGATCGTCAACCAGATCTTCTCGGTGATCGCCCGCATGGGCAAGGACCGTCTGGCGGCGGAGGAGGACCTGCTGCGCATCCTGCGCGCCCGGCTGGAACGGCTGGCCCTGTCGCTGACCCAGGCCGGCCGGCGCTTCGCCGAAGGGGTGCTGGACAGCCCGACCATCGGGGCCAAGCTGAACCTGACGACCCGCCTGCTGAACATCGACGAGCTTCAGACCGCCAGCGAGGCCGACCTGTACGCCCAATGGCCCAACCCGCTGTGCCGGACCGGCGCCGCGGCTGCCGAGCGGGGACGCCATGCCCTTTCCGCGTGACCTGCCCGGCCGCCCGGAGGAACGGGTGGTCCGCCAACTTGCCGCCGCCCTGCTGTTCGAGGGGATCGTCGAGCCGGCCGCCGACGGAGAGGTCGGGGAGGATGGCGGCGAGCGCCTGCTCCTCTGGCGGTCCGGCGGGCGGGAGTTCCGCTGCCTCGCCACCGCCGGGCCGTTCGGGCGCCCCCGCATCCGGTCGGGATCGGTCGAGATGCGGGGCGACGACGGCGGCTGGCGCGCCGCAACCATCGGCCGGATGGTCGCCGGGCTGGACGCCCCCGAGCCGCACCTGAACGGTTTGCTGGCCGAGCTGGAGCGCACGGTGTCGCTCTGCCGCTGGAACGCCGCCAACCTGCCGGCCACCCCGCGCCGCGGCCTGCCCTTCCCCGACCTGGAAGGCCGGCTGGAGGAGGGGCATCCCTATCACCCCTGCTTCAAGGCGCGGCTGGGCTTCGACGAGGCCGACCATGCCGCCTTCGGGCCGGAGGTGGGGCAGCGCTTCCAGCTGGTCTGGCTGCTGGTCGCCCGCTCCTGCCTGCATCGGGCGATCCCCGGCGAGGAGGAGGCGTTCTGGCAGGCCGAACTCGGCCCCGCCGCCTGGGCGGAGGTCCGGCGGCGCCGGGAGGAGCTGAACCTGCCGGCGACCGACTATTGCCTGCTGCCGCTGCATCCCTGGCAATGGTGGGCCCTGCGCGAGGGGGAACTGGCGCCCTGGCTCGCCCCCTGGTTGGCCGACGGGCGCGCCGTCTGTCTGGGGCCGCTGGGCGACCATTACCGGGCCAGCCAGTCGATCCGCACGGTGATGAACGCCGACGACCCGCGCAAGGCCGACGTGAAGCTGCCGCTGAACATCGTCAACACCGCCTCCCGCCGCATCATCGACCCGCATTCGGTCTGCACCGGCCCCGCCATTTCGGAGTGGCTGACGGCGGTGGTGGCGAGCGATACCGACTTCAGCGACCGTTACCCGCTGACCCTGCTGCCGGAATATGCGGGTATCATCGCCGACCGCGACGGCCCGCTGGCCGGACAGATGGCGGCGCTGTGGCGGCGCAGCGTGCAATCCACCCTGGGCGAAGGCGAATCCGCCATCCCCTTCAACATGCTGATGGTGACGGAGGCCGACGGCTCCGCCTTCGCGGCACCCTGGATCGAGCGGTACGGGCTGCTGCCCTGGCTGGACCGGCTGCTGGAGGTGACGGTTCTGCCGGTCTGGCACCTGCTGGTCCGCCACGGCATCGCGGTGGAGGCGCACGGCCAGAACATGGTGCTGGTCCATCGCGACGGCTGGCCGGTGCGGCTGATCCTGCGCGACTTCCACGACAGCGTGGAATACGCGCCGGACTTCGTGGCGGACCCGGCCCTGCTACCCGATTTCCCCAGCCTGCACCCGGCCTACCGCGACGCGCCGCCCGACCGTTATTACTGGGCCGGCGGGGTCGACGCGCTACGCGAACTGGCGATGGACACGCTGTTCGTCTTCAACCTGACCGACGTGTCCGACCTGCTGGCCCTGAAGCACGGCCTTCCGGAGCCGGAGTTCTGGCGCCGGGTGCACGGCCTGCTGGAGGCCCACGCCCGCCGCCACGGGCTGGAGGAGCGGCACCGCCGCGTCGGCCACACCGAACCCGAGATCCTCACCGAATCCCTGCTGCGCGGCAAGCTGCTGCGCGCGCGGGAGGAGATTCACCACACCGTTCCCAACATCTTCGCGCGCTTCGCGCCTGAGGGCTCCCGATGATCCGCATCGACGACCGAACCTATTCGCAAGCCGAGGTGGAGGCGCTGACCGCCGCCCATGCCGAGCGGGCCCGCCTGTCCGACCGGCCCGGTGCCCGCTTCGCCGTCTGCTTCACCGACACCATCGACTGGCTCGCCCTGTTCTTCGCCATCCGCGCGGCGGGCGGCAGCCTGCTGCCGCTGCACCCCTCCACCCCGCCGGAGGCGGCGCGGCGGCTGGCGCGCGAGGCCGGCTGCCATGCGCTCTACCACAACAGCCTGACGGCGGAGGAGATCGCCCCCCGCCTGCCGAACCGGAGCCGGGCCAGCTCCTGCAGATGAGTTCCGGCACCACCGGCGCGCCCAAGCGCATCGCCCGCAGCTGGTCGGAAATCGACCGCGAGATCGAAAGCTATGTCGGCTTCTTCACCGAGCCGGCCGGGATGACCCCGGTGATCGCCTGCCCGACCACCCATTCCTACGGCCTGATCTGCGGCCTGCTGGTCGGGCTGCGGCGCGGGGCGGAGCCGGTGATCCTCGACACCACCAACCCGAAGTTCCTGCTGAAGGCGCTGCGGCAGATCGAACGGCCGCTGCTCTACTCCTCCCCCGTCATCCTGCACACGCTGGCCCGGCTGCTGCCGGAAGGCGAGCGCATCCATGCGGCGATGACCTCCGGCACGCTGCTGCCGGAACCCTGGTTCGAGCGGATCCGCGGCAAGACCACCCACATGTTCCAGCAATATGGCTGCTCGGAAGCCGGCTGCATCGCGATCAACCCGGACATGGCGGGCAGCGCCGAACTGGGCCGCGTGCTGCCCCACCATCGCCTGTCCACCGGCACCGCCGACGCCCCGGCGGAGATCGTGCTGTCCGTTGTGGGCGGCGAGATCCGCACCCGCGACCTGGGCTATCTGCGCGACGACGGCATGCTGATGTTCATGTCGCGGCTGGACGACACCATCAACGTCGCCGGCCTCAACGTCTATCCGCAGGAGGTGGAGGACGTGGCGATGGCGATGCCCGGCGTCACCGACGCCGTCGCCTTCCGCCGCACCGACCGCTTCGCCGGCGAACGGGTCGCCTTGCTGTTCTCCGCCGCAGCCGAGGTGACCGACACCGCGCTGCGCGACTGGTGCCGGGAGAATCTGGCCGCCCACCAGCAGCCGGGCGAACTGATCCGCGCCGACGCCCTGCCCCGCATGGCGAACGGCAAGATCAGCCGGCGCGAAGTCGCCGCCCGCTATGCGGAGGCCGCGGAATGACACCGGCCATGACCGAACATGAGGTTATCGACGCGATCCATACCGTCCTGCGCGACCATCTGCAGAACCGGCATCTCGACCGCTTCGGCCCGGACGCGCGGCTGAACGAGGATCTCTACCTCGACTCCGTGCTGATGATGGAGCTGTTCTTGCAGCTGGAGCTGTCCTTCGGTCTGGAGGCGCCGGACGAACTCATCACCTCGCGCGATCTGGCGACGGTGGCCGACGTGGCCGGCCTGTTCGCCGGCACCCGCCCGGCCGCCGCGGAAGAGGCGCTTCCCCGGCAGCGTCCATGGCGAGGAGTATCAGGATCTCAAGATCCACTGCTTCGTCAGCTGTGTCTGCGACGCGCTGAAGCGGGCGGGGATCGACCATCGCCCCTTCTATTTCGGGGTGTGGGACGCCGGGTTCGAGGTCGGGGCCGACCGGGTGCTGCGCTATCACGGGCCGACCGTCAGCCATGATTTCTTCCGCGACTGGTACCGCCGCCTCTACGGCGCGGAGGTGCGGCAATGGTACGACCATGGCCGCAGCAAGGAGGAGAACCTCGCCCTGCTGGTCGATCTGGTGGAACGGCGGTCGGACAGCCTTTCCATCATGGCGATGGTCGATCTGTTCCACCTGCCGGAGCGGGAGAACAAGTTCAATCAGAACCCCTTCCCGCATTACCTGATGCTGGAGACCGGCAGCGACCCCGCGGTCTTCATGGTCCGCGACCCCGATTTCCGCTGGGAAGGGGAGATCGGGCGCGACCGCATCGCCAACGCCTTCCTCCAGCCCAGCGTCGCCGGCGGCTACCTGTTCGACCGGCGCGAGCTGCACCCGGCCCGGCCCGCCGACGTCGCCGCCTATTTCGAGGCCTGCTTCCTGCCCGACGCCAACCCGCTGACCGCCGCGGTGCGCGGCATCCTGGCGGCGCATCTGGACGGAACCGACGGGCTCTCGCCGGCCCGCCTGTCGCATGCCCTGCGCGAACTGCCGGTGTTCGCCATCCGCAAATACGCCTACGAGCACGGCTTCGCCTTCTTCTGGCGGGCGCTGCGCCTGCCCGACGACAGCTTCCTCGCCCACTGCGACGAGATCGAGGAGCTGTTCCAGGGCTTCAAGGCGCTGCAATACGCGATCCTCCGCCTCGCCCAGACCGGCGATGCGGGCCTCGCCCCCGATCTGTTCGCGCGGCTCGACCTGCTCGACCGGCAGGAAACGGCCTTGAAGGGCGAGCTTGGCGCCGTCTTCCGGCAATGGCGCGCCGCCACCGCTCCAGCCGCCCTTTCGACCCTCCCTTCTTCCAAGGTGGCATGATGAGACTGTCGCTCTGCACCATCAGCTTCCGGCATCATCTGGTGTCGCTGGAGGATCTGGCCGTCTGGGCCGCCGGCAACGGCTTCCAGGGGATCGAGCTTTGGGGGGCGCATGCCCGCAACATGGCGGCGGTGTCCGACCGCGGCGGCGACTGGCTGGCGGAGTTCGGCCTGTCGGTGCCGATGGTCAGCGATTACCTGCCGCTGGACGGCGATCCCGACGCGCTGGTGCGCAAGACGCTGGACCTCTGCCGGCTGGCGCAGCGCTGGGGGGCGCCCAAGATCCGGACCTTCGCCGGCAGCGCCGGCAGCGCCGAAACCTCGCCGGAGCGCAGGATCTTCATCGCGGAGCGGCTGCGCACGCTGTGCGGGCTGGCCGCCGACCATGGCCTGTCGCTGCTGGTGGAGACCCATCCCGGCACGCTGGCCGACAGCCTGGCGTCCACCCGCGCTCTGATCGCCGCGGTCGGCCATCCGGCTCTGA
Source organism: Azospirillum sp. VT-I1 (assembly GCF_055698305.1). Lineage (NCBI taxonomy): Bacteria > Pseudomonadati > Pseudomonadota > Alphaproteobacteria > Rhodospirillales > Azospirillaceae > Azospirillum > Azospirillum sp. VT-I1. Next base: position 96,994 of record NZ_CP168802.1, read on the forward strand.
AGATCAATTTCGACGTGCTGCATGTCTGGGAGGGCGGCGACGATCCGGTGGCGGCCCGGCGGGCGCTGCGTCCGCACATCGGTCACTACCACCTGAAGAACATCCGCGCCCGCGACGACCTGCCGGTGTTCGAACCGGCCAACGTCTATGCCGCGGCCGGGCGGCGCGACGGCATGGTGCCGCTGTTCGACGGGGCGGTGGACTATCGCCGCTTCCTGGCCGAACTGGCGGACGATCCGGCGGCGGAAGGCTCGCTGGAATGGTTCGGCGACGATTGCTACACGGTGCTGCGCCGCGACCGCGCGGACGTCGAGGCGGCGCTGGCCCCCATGGCGGGCACCCTGCCCCGCCGCGTCGGCGCAAGCAGGGGAGCGCGTTCGGCCTGTCATGAGCCTGCGGAGCCAGCCGGCGATGGCCGGATGCAGGAATGGAGTTCCGTTGCATTTCCGTTGACGCGCTTCGCGCAGGCCCATCACTGTGAACGGACGGGGCAAGCGGAGAGCGTTCCCATGGTGATGCTGACCGAGCAGTTTCTGATCGATTACCTGCTGATCACCGCCGGTTTGTTCACCGTCGCCAACTGCGTGCTGGGTGGCTGGTTCGTCGGCACGGTTTACCGGCAGCAGAGCATGTGGATGCGCCTGCTGCTGTGGGGGCTGCCGGCCACCCTGATGACCACCGCGCCCTGGTCGCTCCTGCTGCCGATGGGCACGGCGCTGACGATCGGCGTGGCCACCGCGGCGGCCATGGTAAGCGGCCTGCTCCTGATGCCCTGCGGCCCGAGCCGGCTGGCCGGTGGATGGCCCGGACTGGTCGTGGACGGCCTGTCCGGCATCGGCCGCACGATGCTGATGCTGATCCCCGCGGTCCTGATCGGGAACGCCCCGACCTGGGTGCTCTGGCTTTCGCTGACCGCCCTCGCTCCGTCGCTTTTCTGCGCGATCCACCGTCTCCATGCCGTCCATGGCGGCACCGGCCTGCTGGCCGAGGAGACCATGCTGTGGGGCGGCACCCAGGGTGCCGTGCTGGGCGGCGTCCCGGCCCTTCTCATGGTGCTGTGAGGCCGCTCCGCCGAACGGATAACCTCCAAGGAGAAGCCGGCAGGGCCTTGAGATGTGGCGGCGCCGACCGTATCGTCTTTCCGTCGCAGATAGACTGCGGCGTTCCTTCAGCAAGGAGCTTGCTGAGCATGACCACCACCGCCGGCACCGGACGGAAGTCCGGCACCCTGTCCCTTGCCGGGAAGACCGCGGCCTCCCGCGCCGAAGGCGCTGCGGACCGCGATTTGCCGGCCCGTGAATCTCCGATCGTCCGTGAATCGCCGACATACGACTTCATGGTCTTCGTCGGACGCTTCCGCCCTTTTCATCTCGGCCATCTCACCGTCATGCGGCGGGCCCTGTCGGAAGGCCGGCATCTGATCGTTCTGGTCGGATCGTCGCGTCAGGCGCGCAGCCACCGCAATCCCTTCCGCTTCGAAGAGGTGCGCTCCTGCATAGCGGGCGCCTTCTCGCCGGAAGAGTGCGAACGCATCACGGTGCTTCCCCTCATAGACCGCTACAACGACCTGGAATGGATCCGCGATGTCCAGGCCGCGGTGCAGGGCGTCGTCGCGCAGCACCACCGGCCTGCCGACGGTTCCGCCCCCAGGGTCGGCCTGATCGGTCACTCGAAGGACCACAGCAGCTATTACCTGCGGATGTTCCCGCAATGGGGTGCGGTGGAATGCGGAAACTGCCAAGGCATTTCGGCCACGCCCATCCGCGACGCCTATTTCGCCGACGCGGCGGCGGCGCTGGAGGCTTGGAAGGGGGCGCTGCCCGCGAACGTCGCCGCCTTCATGGCGGAGTTCGCGCACACCGGCGAGTACACAAGGCTGGCGGAGGAAAGCGCCTACATCGCCAAATACCGGGCGGGGTGGGCCGATGCGCCCTACCGCCCCACCTTCCTCACCGCCGACGCCGTGGTCGTGCAATCCGGCCATGTCCTGCTGGTCGAGCGCCGGGGCCTGCCCGGACGCGGCCTGCTGGCCCTGCCCGGCGGCTTCGTCGGCCAGCATGAGCGGATCAGGGACGCCATGATCCGCGAGCTGCGGGAGGAGACGAAGCTCAAGGTTCCCGTGGGCTTCCTGGAAGGCGGCATCCGCGCCAGCCAGATCTTCGACCATCCCTATCGCTCCACGCGGGGGCGCACGGTGACCCAGGCGTTCCTCATCCACCTCAAGGCCACCGGGGAAGGGCTTCCCAAGGTGCGCGGCGGTGACGACGCCAGATCGGCCCGCTGGATGCCGATCGCCGAAATCGATCCCGAGCGGATGTTCGAGGACCATTTCCACATCATCCAGACGCTGGTCGCACAAGCCGACGCCTGACCGGGAACACGGGGACGGCCCCGGCCAACACGCGAACGATCCTGCGCGGCAGCCGTTCGTCAAGACCGCCGGTCGTCAACCGTCACGGGCTGCGCCCCGGTCAGCGAGAACAGGAGGTTTCAGCCATGCTCGTCAATTTCAGCAGCCGCGCGCACAACCACAATTTCGCTACCGACTTCATCGTCCGCTCCCTGCTCGACACCGACTGGTACAAGCTGGCGATGCTGCAGTTCATCTGGCGGCATTTCCACGACGTGAAGGTCCGCTTCAGCCTGATCAACCGCACCCGGTCGGTGAAGCTGGCCCGCATCATCGACGAGGCCGAACTGCGCCGCCAGCTGGACAATGTGCGCTCGCTGCGCCTGAAGCGGTCGGAGGCGGTCTGGCTGCAGGGCAACACCTTCTACGGCCAGCGCGGGATCTTCCGGCCGGAGTTCGTCGCCTGGCTCGCCGACGACTTCGCCCTGCCCGACTACCGGCTGTCGGAGGAGGACGGCCAATGGCGCCTGGATTTCGAAGGATCCTGGGCGACGGCCACGATGTGGGAAATCTACGCCCTCAGCATCATCAACGAGCTGAAGACCAGGGCCGCGCTGGCTGAAATGACGGAGACCGAACTCGACATCCTCTACGCCCGCGCCAAGGTCCGCCTCTGGGACAAGATCGAGCGGCTGCGCCCGCTCACCGACCTCAGCCTCTCGGATTTCGGCACGCGGCGGCGGCACAGCTTCCTCTGGCAGGAATATGTCGTGGAGACGATGGCAGCCGAACTCGGCCCGCGGTTCATCGGCACCTCCAACACCCACCTCGCCATGAAGCATGATTTGGAGGCCATCGGCACCAACGCGCACGAACTGCCGACGACCGTCGCGGCACTGGCCCGGAGCGAGGAGGAGCTGCGCGGGGCGCAGTACGAGGTGCTGCGGCTGTGGCAGGAGACCTATGGCGGCGCCATGCTGGTGTTCCTGCCCGACACCTTCGGATCGACCCAGTTCCTGAACGACGCGCCGGACTGGGTGGCCCACTGGACCGGCATGCGGGTGGACAGCAAGGAGCCGGTGGCGGCGGGCGAGGAATACATCGCCTGGCTGGAGCGGCATGGCCGCGATCCGCGCGAAAAGCGCGTGCTGTTCAGCGACGGGCTGGACGTCGAGGACATCCTGCGGCTCCACCGTACCTTCGGCGGCCGCATCCGCGACGGCTACGGCTGGGGCACCCTGCTGACCTCGGATTTCCGCGGCTGCCATCCGCGCAACGGACAGGGGCTCGACCCGCTGAGTCTGGTCTGCAAGGTGACGGCGGTCGAGGTGGACGGCGTCTGGAAAGGCGCGGTCAAACTCAGCGACAATTACGAGAAGGCCACCGGACCGGCGTCGGAGGTCGCCCGCTACCGCGCCATCTTCGGCACCGAAGGCGTCGCGAACGTTCCCGTCCTGGTCTGAACCCGAGGAGACCCATCATGACCGAGACCATCATCAGCCCGGACGCCGCCTTGGATGCCGTCGCCGCCGTCATGCCGGTGCGCAGGACCGCCGTATCTCTGGCCGGCAAGCGGGTCGGAAAGCTCGACGTCGACCCGGTGAAGGGCTTCGCCGCCATAGGCGGCGGCAATCTGGCGCCGCCCACGGCCAACGCCCAGGTCAGCCGCATGATCGCCGAGATCGACCGCACTAACCGGCTGTTCATCGAGGCCGGCCATCCCATTGCGGTGTTCCTCGACACCCATGAGCCGGGCAAGCCCGAATTTCCCTATCCGCCCCACTGCGAGGCCGGCACCGGCGAGGAGGATCTGGTGGAGGAGCTGTCCTGGCTGGACGGCGCCCCGGGCGTCACGCTGATGCGCAAGGACTGCATCAACGGCGTCGTCGGGACGACCGACCTTGCGACCGGCCGCAACCGGCTGTTCGACTGGATCGCCGGGAACGGCATCGAGACGCTGGTGGTGGACGGCATCTGCACGGACATCTGCGTTCTCCAGGCCGTGCAGACGCTGCTGTCGGCGCGCAACCACGGCATGACCGGGCCGCTGCGGGAGATCGTGGTGTATGAGCCGGGATGCTCCACCTACGACCTGCCGCTGGCCACGGCCCGCAGCCTCGGCCTGCCGGACAGCGCGGCCCACCCGCAGATGGTCGCCCATCATGTCGGGCTGTATCTGATGCAGGCGAGCGGCGCCGTCATCGCCGACGATCTGCTGCTCCAGCCGCGCTGAACGGGGCGTCGGCGCGTCCGGCATCGCGTGACCGGCGGTCAGGGCCGCAGGGCCTGCAGGACCAGTTCCACCATGTGGGCGAGCCGCTCCTCCCGCGCCGGTTCGGCCAGCAGGTCGCGGCCGAAGATGACGGACAGCGTGTGGACGTTGGACAGGTAGAAATAGGACAGGCCAGCGATGGAGATGTAGAGCTGCACCGGGTCCACCCCGGCCCTGAACACCCCCAGCGCCACGCCGCGCGCCAGCACGTCGGCGATCATCTGGACGAAGGGCGAATGCATCGACTGGACATGGGCGGAGCCCTTCAGAAGCTCCGCCCTGTGCAGGTTCTCGATGTTCAGCAGCGCCATGAATTCGGGATGATCGATGAAATATTGCCAGGTGAATTCGATCAGCCGCGCGATGGCCTGCGGCGGGGCCAGCGTTTCCAGGTTCAGCGTGCGTTCGGTGGCGCGGATATGGGCGTAGGCGCCCTCGAGGACCGCCAGATACAGCTCCTCCTTGTTGCCGACATGGTAGTAGAGCATGCGCTTGTTGGTGCCGGCCTGCTCGGCGATGCGGTCGATGCGGGCGCCGCCCAGGCCGTAGCGCGCAAACTCCTCCGTCGCCGCCGCCATGATGCGGGCGCGGGTCCCTTCCGGATCGCGGGTCGTCTTGGCCGGTGCGGCGGCTCTGTTCGGCGTCGGTGCGGGCGGCACCGGATCGGGTGCGTCGGTCAGGCTGTCCATGCGGGAAGCCGGCTCCTGCGGTACGGGACGGGGGCGGTCTTCCCCGATGGTAGAGCGTCGGCCGGCGAATTCAAACCACGCTGCGGTGCCGGTCGATGCAGGTGTCCAGCACCTCGCCCATCGGCCGTTCCCACCAGTTGGTTTGCGAGAAGATCTCCACCTCCGAAAAGCCGGCGAATCCGCACTCCTCCACCCAGCCGCGGATGCGCGGGATGTCGATGACGCCGTCGCCCATCATGCCGCGGTCGAGCAGCAGGTCGGCCGTCGGCACCAGCCAGTCGCAGACATGGAAGGCCAGCAGCCGCTCACTACCGGCGCGGCGGATCTGCGCCTCCAGCTGCGGATCCCACCAGACGTGATAGACGTCGACCGCCACCCCCAGCGCCCCGGTCCGCCCCGGGTCCAGCCGGTCACAGAGGTCGAGCGCCTGGGCCATGGTGTTCACGCAAGCGCGGTCGGCGGCATACATCGGATGCAGCGGCTCGATCGCCAGCGGCATGCCGGCCTTGCGGGCATAATCCAGCAGTTCGGCGATGCCGTCCTCGACCTGCGAGCGGGCGAGTGCCAAATCCTTGCTGGGCGCCGATCCGGGGCGGGAGAATTGCGGCAGACCGCCGACCACCAGCACGAGGCAGACCGCCCCCAGCGCCGACGCCTCGTCCACCGCGCGGCGGTTGTCGTCGCGCACCTCCGCCGCCTTGGACGGTTCGGCCGGGAACATGCCGCCGCGGCAATAGCCGGACAGCGCCAGCTCCCCAGACCGCACCGCCCGCACCGCGGCGTCGAGCCCGACCGCCGCCACCTGATCGCGCCAGGGTGCAACGGCGCGGATGCCGCGGCGGGCGCAGGCATCTAGGATCTCCACCAGATCGCCCTGCTTGCGGACCGTCGCGGTGTTGATCGACAGCCAGCGATGATCTCCGGAGAAGTCTCTTGTCTTAAAATCGGGCATCACGAAATCCCCCGCACAGCCAGGACCGCCGCCATCCGCCGTGCCGCCCGGTCCGGATCGGACAGCAGCCCGGCGCGGTCGGCCAGCCGGAACAGCTCCGCCAGATGCAGGGTGGAGCGCGTGCTCTCCTGCCCGCCGACCATGGTGAAATGGTCCTGGTGGCCGTTCAGATAGGCCATGAAGACGACGCCGGTCTTGTAGAAGCGGGTCGGCGCCTTGAAGATGTGGCGCGACAGCGGCACGGTGGGCGCCAGGATGTCGTGGAAGCCCGCCTCGTCGCCGTCGGCCAGATGGGCCAGCGCCGCCGCGGCGGCCGGCGCGATGGCGTCGAAGATGCCGAGCAGCGCGTCGGAATGATGCTGCCCGTCTCCGGCGATCAGTTCCGCGTAATTGAAATCGTCGCCGGTGTACATGCGAACGCCCTCAGGAAGGCGCCGCCGCATGACGATCTCCTTGTCCTTGTCGAGCAGCGAGATCTTGATGCCGTCCACCTTGGGCGCGAAGTCGCCGATGATCGACAGCGCCGTGTCCATCGCCGCGTCGATGTCGGTGGTGCCCCAATAGCCGGCCAGCGTCGGGTCGAACATGTCGCCCAGCCAATGCAGGATCACCGGCCGCTTCACCTGCGACAGGATCCGGCCATAGACGCGGACGTAATCCTCCGGCCCCCTGGCGACACGGGCCAGCGCGCGCGACGCCATCAGGATGATGCGGCCGTCGAGCGCCTCGATGGCCTCGACCTGCTCCTCATAGGCGCGGATCACGTCGTCGACGCTGCGGGCGTTCTCCGGCGGCAGATGGTCGGTGCCAGCGCCGCAGGCGATCACCCCGCCGCGCGCTTTGGCCGCCGACAGCGAGCGGCGGATCAGCTCCAGCGAGGTCGGCCAGTCCAGTCCCATGCCGCGCTGCGCCGTGTCCATCGCCTCGGCGACGCCGAGGCCGAGGTCCCACAGATGCTCGCGGAAGGCGATGGTGCGGTCCCAGTCGATGGCCGGCGCCAGCCACGGGTCGCCCTCGGCCAGCGGGTCGGCGACCATATGGGCGGCGGCGAAGGCGATGCGGGTCAGCGGCCGTTCGGTGCGGGCGGGAAAGCCGCGCGGCGGGGCCAGGGTGTAGCTTTCGATGCTGCGGTCGGGGCGGGGGAGGCGGATGGTGGGCATGGGTCAAGGTTCCTGGGTAGGTCGTTGCCGCCGGATGCCCCCTCGCCATCCCTCCCCGCTTCGCGGGAGAGGGGGTTGGACGCTTGCGGAGGCTAAGCAAAGGACGGCGGCAGTTCCCTCTCCCACCGAAGGTGGGGAGGGTTAGGGAGGGGGCATCGTCAGCCGACGCCTCACCCCCCGATGGCCGGCACGTCCACCCAGCGGCGCTCGCGCCAGCTCTGCAGCGCGCATTCCACCAGCTGGACGCCCTTGGCGCCTTCGATGAGGCCATGGCGGTAGGGCGCATCCTCCACCACATGGCGGATGAAGGACTCCCACTGCACCTTGAATCCGTTGTCGAACACGGCGTTGTCCGGCACCGGCTGCCAGGTGTCGTAGAAGTCGATGGTCTGCTTCTGGTCGGGGTTCCACACCGGGCGCGGCGTGCCCTGGCGTGGCTGGATCACGCAGTCGGTCAGCCCCGCCACCGCCGACCCGTTGGTGCCGTCGACCTGGAAGGTCACCAGATCGTCGCGGTAGACCCGCGTGCACCAGGAGGAGTTGATGGTGGCGATCACCCCGCCCTCAAGCTCGAACATCGCATAGGCGGCGTCGTCGGCGGTTGCCTTGTAGGGCTTGCCCGTCTCGTCCCAGCGTTCGGGAATGTGGGTGGCGCCCAGGCAGGAGATGCTCTTGACCTGACCGAACAGGTTGTCGAGCACGTAGCGCCAGTGGCAGATCATGTCGAGGATGATGCCGCCGCCGTCCTCCTCCCGGTAATTCCAGGACGGGCGCTGCGCCGGCTGCCAGTCGCCCTCGAACACCCAATAGCCGAACTCGCCGCGCACCGACAGCATGCGGCCGAAGAAGCCGCTGTCGCGCAGCATGCGCAGCTTCTCCAGCCCCGGCAGGAACAGCTTGTCCTGCACCGTGCCGTTCTTCACCCCGGCCTCCTCCGCCAGCCGGACGACGCGCAGCGCCTCGTCCAGGTTGGTGGCGATGGGCTTCTCGCAATAGACATGCTTGCCGGCGCGGATCGCCTTTTCCAGCAGCGTCGGGCGCATCTGGGTGGTGCCCGCGTCGAAAAAGATCACGTCCTCGCGGTTTTCCAGCGCCGCGTCGAGATTGTCGCTCCAGCGCTCGATGCCGTGGCGGCGGGCCAGCTCCTGCATCTTTTCGGCATTGCGGCCGACCAGGATCGGGTCGGGCATGACGCGCGTGCCGTCGGACAGGGTGACGCCGCCCTGGGCGCGGATCGCCAGGATCGAGCGGATCAGGTGCTGGTTCATGCCCATCCGCCCGGTGACACCGTGCATGATGAGGCCAAGGCGCTTGGTGCTCATGGGAGGGTTCCTTCGGAAAACGCTGATGTCGGGTGTGAAAGGGGTGACAGGCCGGACCAGTCGGGATCGGCCGAATGGGCGTATCCGGGGCCGGACAGCGGCGCCGTCGGCAGACGGCCGCTGCCGGTGGCGAGCCTGACCGTCCCGTCGGCGTCACGGGTGTAGAAGCCGGGATGGCCTCTGAGAAAGGCGTCGGCCTCGTCAGGATTGCCGAACCCCTCGCCGTATTGGTGCCCATTGCGTTCGGCATGCGGGATGCCGAGGAAGGCGACCAGGGCGGTGTCCTGCTGCACCGACACGCCGGCCTGACAGGTCAGATCCTCGGCCGAGATGAAGTGCGGCGGTCCCCAAGCCGTGCAGCGGGCGCGGTTGAGCATCGCCTTGTAGAGACCCTTGCAGGATTTCGACGATACGCCGCGATAGCCCATGGCACGGGCGCGCGGGAAGGCGTCGTAGCCGTCGTCGGATTCGTCGATGATGACCGGCACCCGCTCCGCCACCGCCCCCAGCGGCCGGGCGAGCGCCTCCTCCCGCGTGATGGGCTGCTCCAGATAGGCGAGCGCCCGGCGGATGCCGGCCAGCGCCGGAGAGGCGTCGATCCGGTCGAGAAGCTCCGCGACATGACCGGCGTCGCGGTACTGCTCGTTGCCGTCGAGCGTGGCGTGGTAGCCGGGAACAGCCTCCTCCAGCACGGCGGCCAGTTCGCCAAGCCGGTTGAGGTCCGCCGAAACGTCACCGCCCAGCTTGATCTTGAACCAGCGCAGATGCGCCTGTTTCAGCAGGGCGCGCAGATCTTCGGGACTGTCGAGCAGGCCGACGGTGTGGCGCAGTTCCACCTCGGCAAGCGGGGAGAGGCTTTTCAGGAAAGCATCCAGTCCGAAGCCGCCGAGGTCGGGCGTCAGCCGCGCATCCAGTCCGGCGACATTGGCGCCCAGCCCCTCGAAGGCGTTCAGCCCCAGCACCCGCAGCAGCCCGTCCAGCACCGCCTTGTCGATCTGCGCCGGCCCGAAGGCGGCGGCGAGTTTCGGCTCCAGCGTCGGGGTGAAAGCGGCGTGATGGCCGAAGGCGGTGTCGAGGCGGCTGTCGGACAGGTAGGCATCGCGTGCTTCGATCAGCGAGCGGCGCAGGCCGTCCACCGTGTCGGCCGGGCTGCGGTCCGGGCGCTTGTCGAACCATTTCGGCATCATCATCTCGGCGGCCGCCCCCCAGGCCTCGCCCTGCCCTTCGACAGCGACCAGGGCGCGGACGAAGGCTTGCGGGGCGGCCTCCACCGTCACCGCGCCGAAGCGGAACGGCTTCACGAAGCGGACGGGCCGCTCGTACAGCTCGATGGCGCGGATGCGGAGACGGGGGCGGGCATGGTGAAGATCCTCTGTGTTTTGCCCCCACCCTTCCCATGCTGGCGCATGGGCCCCTTCCCTCCCCCGCTGGGCAGGGGAGGGAGTTGGTCGCCGGGCGGCGGCAGTCCCCTCCTCCGCCCAGCGGGGGAGGGTTAGGGTGGGGGTCTAACGCGGCGGCCTAACCGCGCCCCCTAATCCAGATGCCCCTGCGCCGCGAAATGCTTGCGGATGGTCTGGGTCAGCTGGATGAAGACCGGGTCGCCCATGACGTCCAGCGTCCGCGGACGCGGCAGCGGGACCTCGTAGGTCGCGGCGATGGTGCCGGGGCGTTCCGACATCACCATCACCCGGTCGGCCAGGAACACCGCCTCGGGGATGGAATGGGTGATGAGGATCACCGTCTTGCCGGTCTCGTGCTGGATCCGCTGCAGCTCGACGTTCATCCGCTCCCGCGTCATGGCGTCGAGCGCGCCGAACGGCTCGTCCATCAGCAGGATCTTCGGGTCGTGCACCAGCGCCCGGCACAGGGCGGCGCGCTGCTGCATGCCGCCCGACAGCTGCCAGGGGTATTTGTTCTCGAACCCCGTCAGCCCGGTCATCCCGATCAGCTTGTGGGCGCGCTCCAGATAGCGCTCGCGCGGCAGGCGGCGGATTTCCACCGGCAGCATGATGTTGCGCAGCACCGACCGCCAGGCCAGCAGGGTCGGACTCTGAAAGACGATGCCGGTGTCGTCGTGCGGCTCGGTCACCACGTCGCCTTCGATGCTGATGGTGCCGCTGGTGACCGGCAGCAGCCCGGCCAGCATCTTCAGCAGGGTGGACTTGCCGCAGCCGGACGGGCCGACCACCACCAGGAATTCGCCCGGCCGCACGTCGAAGGTGATGGGGCGGAGCGACGGCACCTCGCCGTCGCGGGTGCGGTAGGTCTTGGTCACGCCGTCGATGCGGATCAGCGGCGCGCCGGACAGGCGTTGCGTCTCCGCCTCGCCCACCAGTTTCAACTGAGGCTGTGCCATGCTTTCCTCGTCGGGCCTTACGGGGGGCCGGTCGGTCACCAGGGGCCGGTCACTTGGCGGCGGCGTTCACCGCCTTCGCCGCAGGGTCGTCCGGCAGGAAATCGCGGGTGTAGAAGCGCTTCGGGTTCTCCTTGGCCGAGGCGTCCAGCCCGCCATATTCGACCAGCATGTCCACCGTCTCCTTCATGTTGGCGTCGGTGACCTGGAAGGGCCGCATCTTCTCCGTCTCCTTGGTGCGGTAGAGCGGAATGGTCAGCTCGAAGCCTTCCTGCAGCGTGTCGGGCTTGCCGCCCTTCGGGTTGGCCTTCAGGATGGCGGCCGCGGCGTCCTTCGGCGCCTTCTCCGCCTCCTCCACCGCCTTGGTGGTTGCGGCCATGAAGCGGCGGACGAGGTCGGGGTTGTCCTTCAGCGTGTCGGTGTGGGCGATGATGCCGGAGGAGACCATGTTGACGCCGTAATCGGCGAAGCGGATCGGCGTCACCGACTTGCCGGTGGCGTCCTTGATCTTCATGCTCTGGTCCATGACATAGCCCAGCAGCAGGTCGGCCTGTCCGTTGATGACGGCGTTCAGCTTGGTCTGGGCGTCGCCCGACACCACCTCGAAATCACGTTCCTTCAGGCCGGTCTTCTTCAGGAACAGCGGCCAGATTTGGGACATGCTGTCGCCCGGCGTCATGGCGACGATCCGGTTCTTGATGTCCTCCGGCTTGCGGATGTTCTTGTCGGTGAAGCCCATCGCCGACATCGGGCTGGTCTGCAGCAGCACGCCCGGCGAGGTCACCGGCGCGCCCTTCATCGCCGCCTTGATCATGGTCGGCACGTCGACATAGCCGAAGGTGACGCCCTTGCTGGCGACCAGCTGCGTCGTCACCGCCGACCCGCGGCCCTCCTGGATTTCCAGGTCGATGCCCTCGGCCTCGTACAGCCCCTTGTCCTTGCCGTAGTAGAAGGGGGCGTGCTCCCCATAGACGTACCAGTTCAGCATCAGCGTCACCTTGTCGGCGGCCTGCGCCGGCAAGGTGGAGGCGGCAAAGGCGCAGAGCGCCGCGACGATGGTTTTCTTCATCACGACCGGTGTCCTCCCATGGGTGGTGGATCGCCCCGTCGGCCGGCGCTGTGCGGCGTCGGGGTTCTTGTCGGTGATTCGTGTCTTGGACCGGCGTTCAGGCGGTGGGGCTGAACTTGTCGCGCTGGCTGGCGTGCCAGGGAATGGCGAAGCGTTCCAGCACATCGATGACCCAGAACAGCAGCACGCCCATCAATGCCAGCACGGTCAGGGCCGCGAACATCAAGGGCAGTTCGAAATTGCCGATGGAGCGCTGCAGGACGAAGCCGATGCCGGAGTTGGAGCCGACGAATTCGCCGACCACCGCCCCCACCACCGCCAGGGTGATGGAGACCTTCAGCCCGGCGAAGATCGCCGGCAGGGCATGCGGCAGGCTGACCATCCGGAAGGTCTGCAGCCGCGACGCCTTCATCGAGCGGGCAAGGTCCATCATCTCGCCATCCACCGACTTGAACCCCTGCACCGCCGAGACGACGACGGGGAAGAAACCCAGCAGGAAGGCGGCGATCACCTTCGGCATCAGGCCGAAGCCGAACCAAACCACGAACAGCGGTGCGATGGCGACCTTCGGGATCGACTGCGAGAAGACCAGCAGCGGGTAGACATAGGCCTCCACGGTGCGCGATCCGGCGATCAGCATCGCGATGGGAATGCCGAACAGCACCGACAGCGCGAAGCCGCCCAGCGTCGCCGTGAAGGTCGGGACGGATTCGGACAGCAGCCGCGGCCATTCGTCGATCATCGCCAGAACGACGTCGCCGGGCTTCGGCACCAGATAGGCGGGCACGCCGAACAGCCGGACCGACAGATCCCACAGAACCAGCAGGATGACCATCAGCAGGATGGGGCGGACCCAGTCGGAATTGAGCAGGCGCAGCGCTGCGCCCGAGCGTGAGCGACGTTCCATGCGTCTTCTCCGGCCGGCGGGCTCGGGCGGCCGGAGGGGCGGCCGCGGTGTTTTAACCGGCTGGTTAAAAGTATGCCCGCCGCATCCTGCCGGTCAATCCTTACAATGGTGGTAACGGACTGTTTATGGCGCTGACGGTCAGGCAGTGACGAGAAGGACACCATCCAGCAGACGCAGTTCGGTGTCATCGGAATGAACCGCGTCAATCTGGCCGCGCTGAACGGGCTGGTTCCGGAAACCCGCGTTGCCGCCCAGCCCTTCCTGTTCCACTCGGTCGATCACATGCACAAGGTGAAGGACGGCCCAGCCGGTGACAAAATCCTGGCGGCGATGGAAAAGCACGGCCCGATCGGTCTGGCCTTCCAAGGCAATAGCGCGCGCAGCTTCTACAACAGCAAGCGGCCGATCAACCGGCTGGAGGACCACTGCCTCGGCGCGCGCATCGTTGCGCGGGAACGAAGCCGGGGCGCCCCGCCGCACGGAGGACCGTCGACAAGCTACGGACATGCTTGCCGTCGATCCCCATGTGCGGCGGGACACGCTTAAGTAATGCGGTTCCGCCGGCTGCGCCATTAGGGGCAGCCCTGCGACAGAATCGACCTCAGGCCCGAACGTCGCGAGCCGGGATCAGCAGGCCGTCCTTTGCGGCACTCCATCGACGGGTGGAGCGGGCACGCAGGGCTTCGCCGCGCCCTGCCCCGGCCCGCCTTCCACGGCGGCCGGCGCGGTTCGCCCCGCTGTTCCGGCCAAGTCGTAGCCGGTCCATGCGAGATGGCCCGGCGACATCAGCAGCGGCGCCCAGATCAGGGCCGACAGGATGTTGAAGGTCTGGAATTTCCGGTGGGGCATCGCCATCATGCCGGCCGTCGTCGGCACCACCGCGCGCAACGGGCCGATGAATCGCGCCAGGAAGACGCTCTTGCTTCCATGCCGATGGAAGAAGGCTTCGCCGCGGCTGCGCAGTTCGGGCCGCTTGCTGAACGGCCACAGCCGGAAAACGCGCTCGCCATAGCGGCGGCCCAGCCAGTAGGACGTGGCATCGCCAAGGATGGCGCCGCCCGCGATAGCCAGATAGACCGACCAGAAATCGAGGACACCCGCGGCCACCAGGGCGCCGGCCGCGGTCAGCATGACGACGCCGGGGATGAGCAGCCCGACGAGGGTCAGCCCTTCCGCGAAGGCCATCAGGAAGATAATGGCTTCCGCCCAATCCGCATGCGCTTCGATGAAGGCGGCGAGAGCGGCCCCCTGCGCCGCAATATCAGGAAGTCCAGTCAGCACGATGTTTGCGTCCACGTCGTCTGGATCCCGAATGGGCGCCGGCGCCGGATGCGCTGTCGATGCAGGTCGATCATGAGGAGAGGCCGGTCCTTTCAGGTCGATGAGGGCGTCGGAGGTCCAAATGCGGGATCGTCCCATTCGGCGAAGGCGCAGGGAAAGAGAGCCGGCATTGCTGCCGGATCCCCATTGCCCGAGCGACCCAGGTCGAAGTGCCCCACAGTTGGGCCTGCTCCTCCGGACGTACAAGATGATCCCGGCCGGGTTTCCCAGGGACATTCAGTCGGGCCGCAAGCCGACCCGGCGCCCGCTACCTCACCAGCATTGCCGCCGGCCTGACGAAGCTCTTGCGGCCGCGCTTGAATCCCATGAGCGGCGCGGCTATTCCGCCGAAGGCGTCGGCCTCGTCTTCTGCATCGAGCACGATCATGTCCGCCCATCCGCCGACGGCAATGCCATAGTCCGCGATCCTCATCAGCCGGGCGGCCCCGGCCGAGATCATGTCGAGGCAGTCGCCGAAGCTTTCCGGCCCCAGATGCATGAGGTTCGCATAGAGGTTGCCCATCCGCACCAGCGAGCCGTCGCCGAAGGGCGTGAAGGGATTCAGGACATTGTTGGTGGCGACCGAGACGGTGACGCCGCCTTCCGCCAGCAGGTGGACCGGCGCCACCCCGCGCGACGCCCGATGGCCGGCATCGCGCCCATTCAGATAGAGATCCGTCGCGGGCAGCGCCGTCACCCCCACCCCGGCATCGGCCAGGAGGGCAATCATCCGCGCCAGCGCGGCATCGTCGATGACCGCGAGCTTGGTGGCATGGCCGACGGCGACCCGCCCCTGCCAACCCGCCGCCACCGTCCGCCGGCAGATCTCCTCCAGATGGGACCAGCTGGGGTCGAGATCGAAATCCAGATGGAAATCGAGATCGACGTCATGCGCCACCGCCAGGGCGAAGATCCTCTCCATCTGCAGCGATGGATCCGCGTCGGTGTAAGGACAGCCGCCCAGCAGGTCGGCCCCCTCCGCCAGCGCCTGCGCCAGCAGCCGTTCGACCGCGGGATCCTGGGTCATCCCCTCCTGCGGGAAGACGCAGATCGACAGGTCGATGGCGAAGGCAAAATCCTGCTTGAGCCGCTTCATCGCCTCGAAACTGCGCAGGCCGACCAGCGGATCCAGTTCCACATGGGCGCGCATGTGCATGGTGCCTTGCGTGATCGCGCGTTCCAGCGTGCGGGCGCCGCGTTCATAGACATCCTCGACCGTGAAATTCCTTTTAAGGCCGGAAACCGCGGCGATCGCCCCCTTCAGTCCGCCGCCGGCGTCACGGCACCGGCAGAGCAGACAGGACTTGTCGAGATGGATGTGCGTATCGACCAGCCCCGGCAGGACAAGACGCCCGCCGGCATCCTCCTCTATGGCGGCCGTCGCGGCCAGGGCGGGGGCGATGGCGGCGATCCGCCCCTGCCCGACCGCGATATCCTGCGGGCCATCCCATCCCCTCAGGCGGGCGTTGCGCAGGAGAAGGTCGAAACTGTGAGTCTGCGGCATTTCGAATCCGGCGTGTCGTTTGCATGCAGAAATCGTATGCAGTTTTGATACCATCATGACGACACTGACGGAGGTTCAAATGAGTGCGACGACCGAACGCGACCTGCAGGCCGTGAAGGATTATCTGGAGGCCTCCATGGCCCCCGATCCCGTGCGTGCGGCGAAACATGTGGCTCCGGGCTTCATCTGCCGCTTTACCGGGCATCGCGTCTTCGATACGCCGAGCGGGCCGACCGGCTTCAACGCCGCCCGCTACAAATGGGTGAAGAAGCGGATCGAGCGTTATGACGTGGTGCCGGGGGAAACGGAGACCATCGTCTACAGCCTGGGCTACCTGTACGGCGCCTGGCCGGACGGCACGCCCTTCGACAACAACCGCTATGTCGACCGCTTCGTGGTGCGGGACGGGCTGATCGTCGAAACCGATGTCTGGAACGACAGCGCCGAATGGATCCTCGATCCCTCCTGCGCCCGCTGACCTGATCGCGCCGTTCCCCGATTCCTGGCGCCCTTATTCGGTGTAGGGCGCCAGGATATCCATGAGGTCGCGGCTCTTGGCGCCCGAGCTTTGCAGCAGCGCGCGGGAGGCCACCGCCTCCAGATGCTCGTCCATGAGGGCGCAGGCCTTGTCGGCAGGGCCGGTCCGGATCGCCTCGATCAGTTCCAGATGCTCATTTACTGCGCATTCCGACGAGTGGGGCCGGCTGAAGACGGCCAGCGACAATCCCGCGCGGTAGCAGATCTCCGTTACATAGCGGATCAGCACGGGCTTGCCGGTCATTTCCGCCAGCCGAACGTGGAATTCCGTGGCAAGGCGGATCGAAATCCCCTCGGCGCCATGGCGGGCCTGATGTTCGGCTTCGACGATGGCCTTCAACTGCTTCACCTGGGCCTCGGTCAGCTTGCCGGCCAGATGCCGGACGACCTGACGCTCCAGATCGACCCGGATGTCGAAGATGTCTCGGGCATCCTCGAAGGACGGCACCGCGACCACGGCGATGCGGTTGCGGCGCAGATCGACCAGGCCCTCCGCCGCCAATTGCCCGAGCGCGCTGCGGGCGATGGTCCGGCTGACGCCGAAGCGTTCGCCCAGCGAATCCTCGGGCAGCCGGTCTCCCGGCGAAAGCGCCCGTTCGATGATCGCGCGGCGCAGGGCCGTGCAGATCACCGCAACCCGGTCGCCTCCGGTTTTCTTCGAACGTTTTTCCTCGGCCATCACCGTCCTCGCCTGCTCCGCCTTCCATAAGCGAGGCCGGATGGGAATGCAACTCACCAAGTGCCGCATTTGAATGCAGCGTCACAGCCCGACTGCACAAATGAGATGCATACAAAAACTGTACACACTTTTGATCGGCAGCCCTCCGGCTTTCCTGGTGCGGAGCGCGGCGCGTTCCGGGAACTGGCGCACCCGTTGCATACAGTTCCGTCGATCCGTCACGAAGGTATGCCGCATGTTCCCATCCCAAGCCATCCCGCAAGGCCCGTCTTCCGTCGCCCCTTCCATCGCAGTCGAGCTGTCGCAGGCCGCCGTTTCGTTCGGCAAGCCGGGCAAGACGGTCGCAGCCCTGCAGGAGACGAACCTTCGGATCGCCGACGGCGAATTCGTCGCCCTGGTCGGCCCGTCGGGCTGCGGGAAGTCCACGATCCTGCGGCTGACGGCCGGTTTGCTGAATCCGACCCAGGGGGCCGTCATCGTCGGCGGGCGCGAGGTGGGGGCCAAGGCCCTGCGGATCGGCATGGCCTTCCAGAATCCGACCATGCTGCCCTGGCTTACCATCGAGCGGAACGTCATGCTGCCGCTGAAGATCGTGCGGCCCTTCCGCAACGACTATCGCGCCAAGCGCAAGACGGAGTTCCGTGACCGGGTGCATGCCCTGCTGGCCGATGTCGGGCTCGACAAATTCGCCAACCATTATCCCTGGCAGCTGTCGGGCGGGATGCTGCAGCGCGCGAACCTGTGCCGCGCCCTCGTCCATGAACCGAGCCTGCTGCTGCTGGATGAGCCGTTCGGCGCGCTGGATCAGTTCACCCGCGAGGAGCTGTGGGGGACGATGCAATCCCTGTGGCTGAAGCGCAAGCCCACCGTCCTGCTGATCACCCACGACCTGAAGGAAGCCGGTTTCCTCGCCTCGCGCATCTGCGTGATGAGCGCCCGCCCCGGCCGCATCATCGACGACAGCGCCGTCGATTTCCCCCGCCCGCGCACCATCCAGATGACCTTCGACGCCGATTTCGTCGCCCTCAACCAGCGCCTGCGCGATCTCATCATCGACGCGCGCAGCGATACCGCCATCCGGGGAGCCTGAGCCGTGAGCTACGACCTGCGCCGCCGCCTTTGGGCCGCCATCCTGATTCTCGGCTTCTTCGCGGCCTGGGAAGTCCTCTGCCTCGTCCTTCAGGTCTCGGATCTGGTCCTGCCCCGCCCGACCCAGGTCTTCGCGACGCTTGCCGCCCGCTTCGGCATCCTCTGGCCGCATGTGCTGCAGACCCTGTGGACCACGATGATCGGCTTCGTCCTGGGCGTGACCGTCGGAGTGGTCATCGGGGCGGCCATCGGCGTCTCGCGCACCGCCTACGACACGGTCTATCCGCTGCTGATCGGCTTCTCCTCGATCCCCAAGGTCGCGGTGGTGCCGATCTTCGTGCTGTGGTTCGGATCGGGGGCGACGCCGGCCATCCTCACGGCACTCGCCATGTGCTTCTTCCCCATCGTCGTCAACATCGCGACCGGCCTCGCCACCACCGAGCCGGAACTGGAGGACGTGCTGAAGTCGCTGGGGGCCAGCAGGCTCGACATCCTGTGGAACGTCGGCCTGCCCCGCACCATGCCCTTCTTCTTCGCCTCGCTGAAGATCGCCGTCACCTTTGCCTTCGTCGGCAGCGTGCTGTCCGAAACCGTCGCCTCCAACAAGGGCATCGGCAACGTGATGATGACGGCCTCCTCCAACTTCGACGTGCCGCTGGTCTTCGCCGGCCTCTTCCTGCTCGCCGCCCTCGGCATCCTGCTCTACGTCGCCTTCTCGCTGGTCGAGGCGCGCGTCACCGGCTGGGCCACCCGCCGGCAGGGCTTTGCCTCCGCCTGACCCTTCATCCCGAAACGGAGCCTCCCCATGTTGAAAAAGCTTCTCGCGACGCTTGCGCTCGGTCTTTGCCTGAGCGGACCGGCGTTGGCCGACACCAACATCAAGTTCACGCTCGGCTGGAAGACCCAGGGCTCCGACGCGCCCTTCCTGCTGGCGCTGCAGAAGGGCTATTTCAAGGCCGAGGGGCTGAACGTCACCATCGACCAGGGCGAAGGATCGGCGGCCACCGTGACCCGCATCATGTCGGGCGCCTACGACGCTGGCTTCGGCGACATCAACGCGATCATCCAGAATGCGGCGACCCGTCCCGGCGACGTGCCGATCATGGTCTATCAGCTGTGGAACAAGCCGCCCTTCGCCATCGTCTCGAAGAAGACGACCAACATCACCAAGCCCGCCGATCTCGTCGGCAAGAAGCTGGGCGGCGCCCAGGGCACCCCGACCACCCGCCTCGTGACCGTGCTCGGCACGCTCAACAAGGTCGACATGACCAAGGTCGCCATCGAGAACATGGGGCCGAACCTGCAGGAACCGATGCTGATCAAGGGCGACATCGACGGCGCCCTGGTCTTCAACATCACCAGCTGGTTCAACCTGATCAACAACCGCCAGGATCCGGCCAAGGACTACAACTGGCTGCTGTTCGGCGAATTCGGCCTCGACCTCTATTCCAACGGCATGATGGTTTCCCAGAAGCTCATCAAGGAGAACCCCGCCGCCGTCGCCGGGCTTGTCCGCGCGGTCAACAAGGCGGCGGTCGAGATCGGCGGGGATGCCGCGGCCGGGCTGAAGGCGGTCCTCGCCTACGACAATCTGGCCAAGGAGGAGCTTGAACTCGCCCGCATGAAGTTCTCCTACGAGCATCTCATCGTTTCGCCCGAAGTCGACCGGCTCGGCCTCGGCGATGTGGACGACGCCCGCCTCGCCCGTTCGATCGGCATCGTGGTCGAAGGCTATCAGCTGACCGCCACGCCCAAGCCGGAACAGGTCTTCACCCGCCAGTTCCTGCCGCCGCAGGCCGAGCGCAAGCTCGCCTACAAGACCAACTGATCGCAGGGATGCCCCGGCCGGACCGCCGGCCGGGTTTCACCGATGGGGGAAGAGATGAACGTCGCCCATACCGGACTGGCCAGCGCCGGAATGGTCACCAGCCCGCATCCCCTGGCCTCCGAGGCCGGGGCCGCCGTCCTGGCGAGGGGCGGCACCGCCATCGAGGCGGCGGTCGCCATCGCCGCCTGCCTGTCCGTCGTCATGCCGCATTTCTGCGGAATCGGCGGCGACGCCGTCTGGCTGGTGGCCGATCGGCAGGGACGGCAGCGCTGTTTCCTCGGCATCGGGCAGGCGGCGGGCGCTCTTCCCGCCTATGATGCGCCGATCCCCCTGCGCGGCCCCGCCTCGGCCGTCACCTCGGCCTGCGCGGTGGACAGCTGGGGCCATGCGCTTGCCTACAGCGCCGGCCATTGGGACGGCACCCAGCCCTTCGCCGACCTGCTCGCCCCCGCCATCGCCCTGGCCCGGGACGGCTATGTCCCCAGCCGGTCGCAGCATTTCTGGTTCGATTTCCGGCGCGACGAGATCCCGCACTGGGGCCGCTTCGCGGATCATTTCGGCGCCGCCCCCGGCGAGCCGTTCTTGCAGCCCGGCCTCGCCCGCAGCCTCTCCCTGCTGGCCGAGGACGGCTACCGCTCCTTCTATGACGGGCGGCTCGGGCGGAAGCTGGCGGAAGGCTTGGCCGCCGCGGGCTCCCCCTCGGTGCCGCCGATCTGGCGGCGACCCGGACGCGGGAGGAGACGCCCGCCAGCCTGGACTATCGCGGGGTGACCCTGCTGGCCCCGCCCGCGCCGACGCAGGGCCTGTCCACGCTGGCGATCATGGGCATTCTCAGCCACTTCGATCTGGCCGCCCTCTCCCCCTCAAGCCCGCTCCGCTACCATCTGCTGGTCGAGGCGGTGAAGCAGGCATTCCTGGACCGGCCGCTCATCGCCGATCCCGACCGGTCGGAGCCGCCGCCCTGGGACTTTCTCGACCCGCAGCGTCTGGCGGGCAAGGCTGCCGCCATCGATCCCGCGCGCGCCCTGGCCTGGCCCCATCCCTACCGCCATGGCGACACCGTCTACTTCGCCGCCACCGACGAGCAGGGCCGCTGCGCCAGCGTTCTGCAAAGCACCTATTTCGACTGGGGCAGCGGCGTGCTGGTCGGCGATACCGGCATCCTCTGGCAGAACCGCGGGGCGGCCTTCTCCACCGTTCCCGGCGACCGCAACCGGATCGAGCCGGGCAAGCGGCCCTTCTATACCCTGAACCCCGGCATCGCCCTCAAGGATGGGGAGCCGCATCTTCTCTACGGCACCCAGGGTGCGGACGGCCAGCCGCAGACCCTGTCCGTGCTGCTCACCGGCCTGATCGATCACGGCATGACGCCGGAGGAGGCGCTTGCCCAGCCCCGCTTCCTGCTGGGAAGGACGTTCTCCGACAGCCGCGACAGCCTCAAGATCGAGGCGTCGCTGGGCGAGGCGGCGATAGCACAGCTTGCCGCCCTTGGGCACGAGGTGGCACCCCTTCCGGCCCTGTCGCCGATCTTCGGGCAGGCCGGGGCCATCCGCCTCGCCGATGCGGACACCGGCCTCGGCGCCCACGATCCGCGCGGCGAAGGCAATGCGATTCGATGCCAGCCGTCCCCATTTGCCGGATAGCATTCAGAATGGCGAGCCGGGGCGGCAACGCGGATGCCTCGGCAGCCCTATTGAATGGCCTCACCCCGGGATCGAACGGGCGACGATCGCGAGAGCCCGCTCCAGGTCGGCTTTGGCGATGGTCAGCGGCGGGGACAGGGTCAGCACCGTTCCCTGGGAGATCTTCAGGCTGACACCGGCCACAAGTGCGGCGTAGAAGGCCGCCTCCGCCCGGTCGGCGCCGCTCAGTCCCTCATGATCGGCCAGTTCCACCCCGATCAGCAGCCCGGCGCCCCGGATATCGGCGATGCCGGGCAGCGTGACGGTCAGTTCGCGCAGTCGATCGAGCGCGTGGGTGCCAAGGGCCGCGGCGCGGTCGGCCAGCCCCTCGTCCCGGATGATGTCCAGCGTGGTCAGGCCGGCACGGGCGAGGAGCGGGTTCTTCTCGTGGGTGTAATGGCCGAGCGCGCGGTCGGCGGCCACGTCCAGCCCGGCGCGGGCGATCACCGCGGCCAGCGGCAGCATGGCGCCGCCCAGCGCCTTGCCCAGCACCAGGATGTCCGGCCGCGCCCCGAAGGGCTCATGGCTGAACAGGCTGCCGGTCTTGCCGAGGCCGGTCGGGATTTCGTCGAAGATCAGCAGGGCGCCGGCATCGTCGCAGGCCCGCCGCACCTCCGCCCAGAAGCCCGGCGGCGGCACATAGGGCACGGCGCGCACCGGCTCCGCCACCACGGCGGCGACGTCCCCCTCCTTCTCCAGCACATAGCGCAGCATCCGCGCGCAGGTCATCCGGCAGGCGTCGAGGTCGGGACCGCCGCCCGGCGCCGGGTCGAAGCCGTAGGGACAGCGGGCGCAGGCAAACGGCGCCACATGCTCGGTCCCCGGCAGCAGCGGCCCGATCCCGTGCGACCGGAACAGCGCCTCGCCGCCAACGCCGGACGCGCCGAAGCCGGCGCCGTGGAAGGCGTCCCAGAAGGAGACCGTCTTGAAGCGGCCGGTGGCGACGCGGGCCAGCTTCAGCGCGATCTCGATCCCCTCCGACCCGCCGGGCGCGAACAGCACGCGGCTGCCCGGACCGGTCGGGGCGATTGCGGTGAGGCGCTCCGCCAGGTCGGCCGCCGGTTCGCAGGCGAAGCGGCGCGGGGCGAAGGTCAGCTCGTCCATCTGCGCCTTCAGCGCCGCCACCAGCCGGGGATGGGCGTAGCCGATGTGATGGACGCTGTTGCCGTGGAAGTCCATGTAGCGGCGGCCGTCCATGTCCTCGATCCAGATGCCCTCGGCCTTGCGGATTGCCGACAGGCAGGGGGTGGACAGGGACTGCCTGAGGAAGGCGGCGGCATCGCGCTCCACCAGCGCGCGGGAGCGGGGGCCGAGCGCGCCGGCCATCCAGCGCGCGCGCCGGGGCCCGAGATTGACGTCGCCTTCAGAACGGTCGGGCTGCATCGGGTTTTCCTTACTGTCAGCCGGCCCATCAGCCGGCGGTCTTGCCGGAACGTGCGGCGGCGCAGGCGTCGCGCAGCGCCGGGGAAAAGGGATCGACCGTGCCGAGCCGGCCGGGTGCGAAAGGAGCTAGGTCCACCGGTCCCGGCCGGCCGAGGACCGCTGCCGCCACGGCTTGGCCGATGCCTCCCGACGCGGCGATGCCGGCACCGCAGCAGCCGGTCGCCATGAACAGCCCCTCCACCTCCGGAACCGGCCCCAGCACGAAGCGCCCGTCGGCGGTGTAGGTGGACAGGCCGGAGACGTAATGGGCGATGCCGGCCTGGAGCAGCGGCGGGCAGAGCCGCACCAGCGCCTGCCAGCCTTCCTCCAGCGTCTCCAGGCCGCCGTCGGAATCGCCAAGGTCGAGCCCGGCCGTGTCGATGGGAAGCCGTGCCGGGTCGAGCGCCAGCGACCGGCTGCCGCGCAGCCCGAACAGCAGCGCCCCCAGTTCCGGCCGGGCATAGGCGCCGGTATCGGGCATGACCAGCACGGGCAGGTCGCGGGGAAACAGGTCGGGACGCGGCTCGGTGATCCAATACTGGCTGCGCACCGGCGCCTGCGGCAGTCCGGCCCCGGCGGACCATGCCAGTCTGGCCGCCCAGGCTCCGGCGGCATTCACCACGATAGGGGCGGCGATGAAGCCCTGGTCGGTCTGCAGCCCGGCGACGCGGCCACGCTCCACACGGATCGCCTGCACCGACGGGCCGGTGCTGATCCGGACACCGGAAAGCCGGGCCGAGCGGCGGTAGGCGTCGGCCAGCCGCACTGGATCGATGAAGCCGTCAAGCGGCATGAAGGCGGCGCGCTCGACGGCTTCCGCCGACAGGCAGGGGGCGAGGCGGGCGGCGCCGTCGCCGTCCAGCCAGTCCACCGGATCGGTGCTGGCGGCAACCAGGGTACGCAGGGCATCGACACGCGCGGCGCTGGCGGCGACATGCAGGGTGCCGACCCGTCGCAGGCCGAGATCCTCCCCCAACTCCTCTTCCAGGCTGGTGATGGCGATGTAGGTGTCCCGCACCAGCGCAGCCGTTGCCGCATCGCCGCGGACGCGGGTCAGCAGGGCGGCGGCCCGTGCCGTGGCCTGGGTCGAGGGCGGATGGCGGTCGATCACCAGAACCGAGCGGGTGCCGCCGGTCCCCAGCGCCTGCCCGAGCGCCCAGGCGACCGCCAGCCCCAGGATGCCGGCGCCGACCACCACGATGTCGGCGCTGTCGATAGGGGCATGATTTGCGGTCACGGCTTCTCGCCGCGGGCAAGCCTCGCCTCGATGGCGTCGAGCAGCGGCAGCGCCTCGGCCAGCGAGCGGACCACGTAATGGGCGCCGGCCCGTGCCAGACGGTCGGATGCCGCGGCATGCAGAGCGTCGCGCCGGTCCGGCGCCAGAGCCTGCCAGTCAGCAAGCGGCAGGCCGACCTCGTTGCCGGTGTCGGCCACCGCGATGGTCCACATGCCGGCGTTCAGCCCCTCTTCGACATCGACGACGGTGTCGCCGATCTTCACGCAGGCCTCCACCGGCGAGATGGACAGTTCGACGACGCAGCGCAGCGCCATCGCCGGACCGGGCCGCCCGGCCGGGGTCTCTCCGGCGCAGACGGTGATGTCGGGTTCATAGCCCTGCGCGGCCGCCACCCGCTGCACCACATCCATCACCGGGCGGGGATAGCCGGTGGTCGAGCCGATCTTCAGCCCGCGCGCGCGCATGGCGGCGACCGTCTCGGCGGCACCGGGGATCAGGACGGAATGCTGTGCCACCACCTCCACCTGAAGCGGCAGGAAGGTCTCGTAGAGGCGGTCGACGTCGGCGTCGGCCGGGGCGGCGCCATGGATGGCGGTCCAGGCTTCCGCCACCGGCGCCATGCGGGTGATCGCCTGGATGTGGTGCCATTTGGCCATCCCCATGGGGGCGCGGGCCTGCTCCAGCGTGATGGCGACGCCGGAGCGGCGGAAGGCCTCCATGAAGGCGCCGGCCGGGGCGAGGCAACCATGGTCCAGCGTGGTCCCGGCCCAGTCGAGGATGACGGCCTGGAGCGGCCCGGTGTAGCGGCGCGAATAGACGAAGCTCATCGGATCGGGCTTTCGAACGGGTGACATGGTCAAGGCGCGCCGGAGGCGACGCCCATCTCGGACAGGGTGCTGCGGATGGCGGCGACGGCGGCAGTCATCTCCTCCGCTCCCAGCCGGCCGATGCAGCCGATGCGGAAGCTGTCGGCCACCGTCAGCTTGCCGGGATAGATGACGAAGCCGCGCTCGCGCAGCCGGTCGTAGAAGTCGGCGAAGACGAAGGCCGGGTCGGCCGGCATGCGGAAGGTGACGATGATCGGGGCCTGCAGATGGTCGGGCAGCAGCGTCTCGAACCCCAGCGCCCGCATGCCGCCGATCAGGATGGCGGCATTGGCGCGATAGCGCCCCCCGCGCCCCTCGATGCCGCCTTCCGCCTCATGCTCGTCCAGCGCCTGGGCGAAGGCGGCGATCACATGGGTGGGCGGGGTGAAGCGCCACTGCGCGTTCGCCTCGAAGCCGCGCCACTGGTCGTGCAGGTCGAGCGACAGGGAGTGGGCGTTGCCCTTGGCGGCCTCCAGCGCATCGCGGCGGGCGATGACGAAGCCCATGCCCGGCACCCCCTCCAGGCATTTGTTGGAGGACGCGGCGACCGCGAGGGCGCCCAGCGCCGCCATGTCGAGCGCCAGCGCACCGAAGGCGCTCATGGCGTCGATCAGCAGGGCACGGCCGCGCGACCGCGTGACCTCGGCCACCGCCTCAATCGGATTGAGGATGCCGGAGGTGGTTTCGCACTGGACCACGGCGACATGGGTGATCGCCGGATCGGCGTCCAGCGCTTCGGCAAGGGCGGCGGGCGACACCGGCAGGTCCTCCGCCGTCTCAAGCGCGGTGACGGACCGGCCGGCGACCTCGGCGATGCGGACCATGCGGGTGCCGTAGGCGCCGTTGACCAGCACCAGCAGCCGGCCGGCGCGCGGCACCAGCGTGCCGATCATCGCTTCCACCGCAAAGGTGCCGGAGCCCTGGACGGGCACTGCGACATGGCTGTCGGCGCTGCCGCCGGCCAGACGCACCAACCGGTCGCGGATGCCGGCGTTGAGGCCGATGAAGCGGCCGTCCCGCGAACCCCAGTCGCGCAGCATCGCCTGCTTGACGGTGGCGGAGGTGGTCAGCGGGCCCGGAGTCAAAAGATAGGGCACAGGGTCGGACATCAAGGAGAATCCCGAAGGAAAGAGACCGTGACGGACGGAATGGCCCCATGACGCCGGTTCGCGTATCATAAAGCCAATCCATTCGACCTATGGGTCCATAGATGAAATCAATGAACTTCGCCCAGCTCCGCGCCTTCCACGCGGTGGCGACGGAGGGGGATTCACCAAGGCCGCCCGCCTGCTGAACGTGACGCAGCCGACCTGTTCGCAGGAGGTGAAGGCGCTGGAGGAGACCTACGGCGTCACCCTGTTCGACCGCGGCAACCGTCAGGTGGTGCTGACCGAGACCGGCACGGCGCTGTTCGCCGTCACCCGCCGCCTGTTCGCGGCGGAACAGGAAGCCATGGAACTGCTGGCAGGTGTGCGGCACCTGGATGGCGGCACGTTGGCCGTGGGGGCGGACGGGCCGTTCCATGCGGTGCCGCTGATCGCCCGATTCACCCGCGCCCATCCCGGGCCGACGGTGACGCTGGCGGTCGGCAATTCGCGGACCATGCTGGAAGGGCTGATGGAGACGCGCATCGACGTGGCGGTGCTGGCCGACGTGCCGGGGGATTCGCGGCTCTATGTGCTGCCGTTGCGGCGCGATCCGGTGCGGGTGCTGCTGCCGAAGACGCATCCACTGGCGCGGCGCCGGGCGGTGGCGCTGGTCGATCTGGCGGCGGAACGGCTGGTGCTGCGCGAACCGGGATCGATGACCCGCCGGCTGGTCGAAGGCGCGCTGGCGGCGGCGGAGGTCACGCCGGCCGCCGTGATCGAGATTCAAAGCCGCGAGGCGGTGGTGGAGGCGGTGGCGGCCGGGCTGGGCATCGGCTTCACGTCCGCCGCCGAATTCACCGGCGACGGGCGGCTGGTCCTGCTGCCCATCGCCGGGGCCGAGATCGAGATGGACGAATATGTGGTCTGCCTGCGCGAACGCCGCCGGCTGGCAGTGGTGCGGGCCTTCCTGGATCTGGCGCGGGAAGGGGCGGCGGAGGCCGGGGGCCCCCTGTCCGCGCTCAACTCCTCCGGCCTCAGCGCCGCCGCCACGCCTGCGTCCGCCGCTGCAGCGCCCAGGACAGCAGGGCATGCAGCGCCCGCACCACGGCGGAGGTGAGGACGATCATCATCGCCATGGCGGCGGCCCCCGCCACCTCGCCGGCGTCGTCCATGTTCAGCACGGCGACCGACGCCGGCTTGGTCTCCGGCGCATAGAGGAAGACCACCGCCGACACCGTGGTCATGGCGTTGACGAAGAAATAGATGGCGATGTCGAGGATGGCCGGCAGGCAGAGCGGCACCGTCACCCGCAGGAAGGTGGACCAGACCGGCACCTTCAGGCTGGCCGACACCGCTTCGAATTCGGCGTCCAGCTGCTTCAGGGCGGTGACGGCGGTCAGGTGGCTGACGGTGTAGAAATGCGCCACCGTCGCCAGCACCAGGATCGCCATGCCGTGATAGAGCCAGCCCAGCGGGTTCCACGGTGCGTTGAAGAAGAAGATGTAGGCAAGGCCCAGAACCATGCCCGGCACCGCCAGCGGCAGGATCGCCATCAGCCGCACCGCCCCCTTCATCATGGCGCGCCCCGGCGCCCGTTCCACCAGCCAGGCGCCGGTGAAGACGATGGCGGTGCCGGCCAGCGCGGTCCAGAAGGCGAGCGTCAGGCTGTTGGCGTAGCTGCCCCAGCCCGCCGCGTCGAGCTGGGCGAAGTCGTAGTTCGCCAGCGTCGGCGTCAGGTTGTAGGGCCAGAAGGTGACGATGGAGGCGAAGCCCGCCACCCCCAGCAGCCCCAGCAGCAGTCCGCCGACCAGCGCACAGAACAGGAAGGCCAGCCGGTCGCCGACCGGGTTCACCCGCGGCTGGAACGGCACCGAGCGGGCGGACAGCAGCGCCATCTGCCGGCGCTGGCCGAACCAGTCGGCGACGAAGGCCAGCACCGCCGGCACCAGCAGGACGATGCCGACCACCGCCCCCATGCCGAAATTCTGCAGGCCCACCACCTGCTTGTAGACGTCGGTCGCCAGCATGTTGGTGGAGCCGCCGATCACCTTGGGCACGCCGAAATCGGTGACGATCAGCGTGAACACCACGAAGACCGCGGAGATCAGGCCATAGCGCACGCCGGGCAGGGTGA
Organism: Azospirillum sp. VT-I1; assembly: GCF_055698305.1. Classification (NCBI taxonomy): domain Bacteria; kingdom Pseudomonadati; phylum Pseudomonadota; class Alphaproteobacteria; order Rhodospirillales; family Azospirillaceae; genus Azospirillum; species Azospirillum sp. VT-I1. The sequence goes on from NZ_CP168802.1 coordinate 125,454, forward strand.
TGGTGACGAAGCGCTTCCAGGCGCCGGCCCCCAGCGCCTCCGCCGCCTCGTACAGCCGTGCGTCGGAGGTCGACAGCGCCACGGTCAGGATCATCACCGCATGGGGGAAGGCATAGAAGACCTCGCCCATCACGATGCCGATGGGGCCATAGATGCTCTCCCCCATCAGCAGGCCGCGCAGGATGCCCTTGTTGCCGAACAGATAGACCAGCGCGATGGCCGGCAGCAGCGACGGCGCCAGCAGCGGGATCTGCGCCAGCAGCCGGAACAGCCCCTTGCCCGCCATGTGGGTGCGGGTCAGGCAGAAAGCGTAGAGAAAGGCCAGCGCCACCGTGATGACCGTGGCCAGCAGCGACAGCGTCAGGCTGTTGACCACCGACTGCAACAGCGTCGGCGCCTCCAGGAAGGCGGCGAAGTTGGCGAGCCCGACGAAGGCGCCGTCGCGGTCGTAGACGCTGCGCAGGAACAGCGCGCACAGCGGCAGCAGCACGAACAGCGCCAGGAACAGCGCGATCCCGCCCATCCCCAGCCCGAACAGCAGGCGCTCGCCCGGCTCCACCGGCCGGCCGGATTGGCGGGCGGCGAAGAAGGAGGGCTTCGACACATTTGCCTGCAGCACGCTCATCGCACGGCCTCGAACACGCGCAGCCGCTCGCGCGGCAGGGTCACCGCCAGCCGGCGGCCGGACTCCAGCGACAGGTCGCGCACCAGATTGGCCGACAGGTCGGCGGTGACGCGGGCGTCGCCCAGCCCGTCGGCGGCCAGCCGGGCGCGGTGGAAGGGGCCGAGGAACTCCAGGCTTTCGATCACCGCGTCGAGCGTGTTGGCGCCGCCGGCCGCGCGCACCTGCACGTCCTCCGGCCGCAGGCAGACGGTGACCGCCGTGCCCGGCCCCGACGCGGCCAGATGGTCGCCGTCGCAGTCCAGTCCATGATTGCCCAGCCGCACCCGCCCCGGCGCTTCCAGCACGCCCGGCAGGAAGTTCATCGCCCCGACGAAGTCGGCGACGAAGGGGCTGGCCGGCCGGCGATAGACCTCGTCGGGGGTGCCGACCTGTTCGATGACACCGTCGTTCATCACCACGATGCGGTCGGCCATGGTCAGCGCCTCCTCCTGGTCGTGGGTGACCATGATGGTGGTGATGCCCAGCCGGCGGTGCAGTTCGCGGATCTGGCGGCGCAGATGCAGCCGCACCCGGGCATCCAGCGCCGACAGCGGCTCGTCCAGCAGAAGCAGGCCGGGGGACGGCGCCAGCGCGCGGGCCAGCGCCACCCGCTGCTGCTGTCCGCCGGAAAGCTGGGCCGGGTATTTCGGGCCGGCGTCGGGCAAGCCGACCAGCCCCAGCAGCTCATCCACCCGCGCCCGTTCGGCGGCCCGGCCCAGCTTCAGGCCATAGGCGACGTTCCTGTGCACGGTCAGATTCGGGAACAGCGCGTAGGATTGGAAGACGATGCCGTAATCGCGGGCCGAGGGCGGCAGGCGCGATACGTCGCGGTCCGCCAGCCACACCGTCCCGCCGCTCTGCGGGTCGAGCCCGGCGATCACCCGCAACAGCGTGGTCTTGCCGCAGCCGGACGGCCCCAGGAAGCAGACGAACTCGCCGCGCCGGATGTCGAGCGACACGCCCTTCAGCGCGGTGAAGGTCCCAAAGGTCTTGACGATGGACTCCAGGCGGAGATGGGGCGCGGCGGTTGTCTGGACAGTCATCGGCGGTACATCCTGGGGCGGAATCCTGGAGCGGTGTGTCCCGGCGGAAGGCGAAAAGGACGGGCGGGTGCGTCGGGGCACCCGCCCCTGGGGTCGGCTTGCCGCCGGCCTCAGCTCTTCGGTTCGGACTTGGCGCCGTAGCGCTTTTCCCAATCCGCCAGGATGCGGTCGCGGTTGGCGGCGGCCCAGGCGAAGTCGTTGGTCTTGTTCATCGCCGCTTCCGCGTTCTTCGGATAGTTCGGCGTCTCCTTGGTCACGCCCGGATGCGCCGTGACCTGATAGAAGTTCACATACTGCTCGTTCGCCTTGCGGCTGGCCGCCCAGTCGGCGAGCGCCTTCGCGGCCTCGGCATGGCGGGTGCCCTTGACGATGGCCGTCGCCTCCATCTCCCAGCCCACGCCTTCGGAGGCCAGGATCACGTCGATGGGCGCGCCCTTGGTCTTCTGCTGGGCGCCGGTGTATTCGATGGAGATGCCGATCGGGTATTCGCCGGCCGCCGCCATCTTGCAGGGCTTGGAGCCCGAATGGGTATAGAGGGCGATGTTGTCGTTCAGCCTGTCCATGTAGCCCCAGGCCTTGTCGCCGCCCATGGTCTGCAGCCAGCCCGACACGGCGAGGAAGCCGGTGCCCGAGGAGGCCGGGTTCGGCATGACGATCTGGCCCTTGTATTCCGGCTTCAGCAGGTCGGCCCAGGAGGTCGGCTTCGGCAGCTTCTTCTTCTCCGCCTCCACCGTGTTGAAGCAGATGGCCGCCATCCAGGCATCCATGCCGACCCAGGCCGGCGGGGACTTGGCGTCGCGGAAGCTGGGCTTGAGAGCCTCGGCACCCTTCGGCTGGTAGGGCATCAGCATGCCCTGCGCGTCCAGGATCATCAGGCTGGAGGCGGCAAGGCCCCACACCACGTCGGCCTTGGGATTGTCCTTCTCCGCCAGCAGCTTGGCGGTGACGACGCCGGTGGAATCGCGCACCCAGTCGATCTCGATGCCGGGATTGTCGGCTTCGAACGCCTTCTTGTAGGGGGTGAGCTGTTCGTTCTCCAGCGCGGTGTAGACGGTCAGGCGGGTGGCTGCCGCGGCTTCCGTGGCGGCCCCCGTGACGGACGCGACGGCGGCCAGAAGCGCAAGCGCACAAGTCCCGAGCAGAGTGGTGCGGCGGATCATCAGGAAGCTCCCGTGGTCGAATGGGCGGGTCTGGAGGCGTGCCGGAGCGGCATCGTCCGCCGCCCCGGCACAGGAGCCTCTCTACGCCCAAGCGCCCGTTCACTCCCGTTAAGCTTTGGTGACTCCGGACAGGGAACCGCCGACCTGCCGGCGATCGCGTTCACAGGGCGAACAGCATCGCCCCCGGCGTATGATCCAGAAGACCGGACAGCCGCCACTCGAAGCCCATTCGATGCCAGGACCGCGCCGGACGCTCCACGACCAGAAGGTCGCCTCCGGCACCAGCGATGGCGGCGGTCAGCACAGCGGCGCTCCACCGCAGCGTCGAAATCCGGACAGGGCATCGGCAGTTCAGCCGGTCCAGCCAGCGGGGCTCCTGGTCCGAGCCGACCCCGTCGCGCAGGATCAGGTGAACCGACTCGATGGTCGGGAAAAGCCGCCGTGCGATGCCGAAGGACTTCAGATCGCGTGGCGGTCCGTCCGCCAGGATGGTGACGCTTCGCCCCAATCGGGACGGTGTCTCACGCGGTGCCACCAGGACGGCGCCGAACCGCTTCGCGTCGGCGTTCCAATAGGCCGGATTGCCGGCAAGGGACCGGCCGACCGGCGGGCGGGCGACCATCAGCAAATCGAAATTCCCCGCCGGCGGATCGCGGCTCAGTTCCAGCGCCCCGTCGCCGGGGAGCAATGCCGCCAGGCGGCGCGCCTGGGCAGCGGCGGCACGCAGCAGCATGTCGTCGTCATGCTCCCGCCGCAGGACATGCAAATCCATGAAGCCGCGCGCGCATGGCCCGCCACCCGGCCCGGTGTGCGGAAGGCCGACCGTGACGGCGGTTCCCTGGATCATCGACAGCAGCCAGCCGCAGGCCAGCAACGGCTCCAAGTCGCCGCCCAATGCAGCAAAGATCCTGGTGCCGCCATGCACAGCATCAGCCTCCGACCGGGAATGCAGGCCCTGATACAGCGCCCCAACCCTCCGGGCCGTCAGCACTCCGGCAGGTTGACCGCAAGACCTCCAAGGCTGGTCTCCTTGAACTTCGTGCTCATCTCCTCGCCGGTCTGCCGCATCGCCTGGATGCAGTTGTCCAGCGGCATGAAATGCTGACCGTCGCCGCGCAGCGCCAGTGAGGCTGCGGCCACCGCCTTGGTGGCGCCGATGGCGTTGCGTTCGATGCAGGGCACCTGGACCAGGCCGGCGACCGGATCGCAGGTCATGCCGAGATGATGCTCCAGCGCGATTTCCGCCGCATTCTCCACCTGCTCCGGCGTTCCGCCCAGCACGGCGCACAGTCCGGCCGCGGCCATGGCGGCGGCGGACCCGACCTCGCCCTGGCAGCCGGCCTCCGCCCCGGAGATCGAGGCGTTGTGCTTGATGAGGCCGCCGATCGCCGCGGCGGTCAGCAGGAAATCGCCGACCTTCGCCGGCTCCGCCCCGGCACAATGGTCCAGGTAATAGCGGATCACCGCCGGCACGACGCCGGCCGCCCCGTTGGTCGGCGCGGTCACCACCTTGCCGCCGGCCGCATTCTCCTCGTTGACCGCCATCGCATAGACGCTGAGCCAGTCGGAGGCGACATGCGGCTGGCTGGAATTCGCCCCGCGTTCGCGCAGAAGCTGCTGGTGGATGGCCTTGGCCCGCCGCTTCACCTTCAGGCTGCCGGGAAGCTGGCCGTCCAGGCTGAGGCCACGCTCGATGCAGCCGTTCATCGCCGCCCAGACGGCGCCGAGCTTCTCCTCCACCTCGGCGGGGGAGCGGACGACGACCTCGTTGGCCCGCTTCATCTCGGCGATGGACACACCGCTTTCCCGCGCCATCCGCAGCATCGCCGCCGCATTGTGGAACGGATAGGGCCAGCCGGTGGAGTCGTTCTCGGACGCCGCCGGCGGGGACTCCCGTTCCGCCGCCGTGACGACGAAGCCGCCGCCAATGGAATAGAAGATTTCCGACAGCACCACCCTGCCCGCCCTGTCCAACGCCTGGAACACCAGCCCGTTGGCATGGCCCGGCAGCGGTGGCCCGAAGTCGAAGACCAGATCGGTTTCGGGATCGAAATCCATCTCCGGCAGGCCGGCGGGATGCAGCCTCCGCGTCCGCCAAAGCTCGGCGATCCGCTCTTCGGCTTCATCGACGTCGAGATTGTCCGGCCGGTAATCGAGAAGCCCGAGGAGCACCGCACGGTCCGTCGCATGGCCCTTGCCGGTGAAGGCGAGCGAGCCGTGCAGCCGCACCCTGATCGCCGCGGGCACGATGTCCGCCTGCGCCCGCAGCATGTCGAGGAACCGCACCGCCGCGGTCATCGGCCCCATCGTGTGCGACGACGACGGGCCGATGCCGATCTTGAACACATCGAAAACGCTGAGAAACATCGGGCGCCTCGTCAGAATTCGTGAGTTGCGGAAGCCTTGCCGAGAGACGCTTCAAATTTGCTCCCCTCTCCCCCCGGGGAGAGGGTCGGGGTGAGGGGGATGCACTGCAGAGATTTTGTGGGGATCGGGCGGTTCGCGATGCTTGAAAACACTCGCAATGCCTCCCCCTCACCCTAACCCTCTCCCCGGGGGGAGAGGGGATCTTCTCCTGCATCGGGAGAGCCGTCCATCCGGTAGCGCCTTCGCGGGGATGACGGCCGACGGTCTTCGCAAAAACACAGCCTCGTCAGGTCACCCATAGATCGGGAAGCGCTCGCACAGTTCGCGGACTTCGCCATGCACCCGCTTCTCGACTTCGGGATTGCCGTCCGGGCCGGCGGCGGCAAGGGCGTCGACGACGGTCAGGATCAGTTCGCCGATGCGCGTGAACTCCGCCTCGCCGAAGCCGCGGGTGGTGCCCGCCGCGGTGCCGAGCCGGATGCCGGAGGTCACCGCCGGCTTTTCCGGGTCGAACGGGATCGAGTTCTTGTTGCAGGTCAGGCCGGCCCGCTCCAGCGCGCGTTCGGCATCGCGGCCCTTGACACCCTTCGGCCGCAGATCGACCAGCACCATGTGGCAGTCGGTGCCGCCGGAGACGATGTCCAGCCCGCCCTTCACCAGCGTGTCGGACAGCACCTTGGCATTCGTCACCACCTGCGCGGCATAGGCCTTGAACTCCGGGGTCAGCGCCTCGCCGAATGCGACCGCCTTGGCGGCGATGACATGCATCAGCGGCCCGCCCTGGTTGCCCGGGAACACCGCCGAATTGAACTTCTTCGCCAGCGCCTCGTCGTTGGTCAGGATCATGCCGCCGCGAGGGCCCCGCAGGGTCTTGTGCGTGGTGGTGGTCACCACATGGGCGTGCGGCAGCGGGTCCGGATACTGGCCGGTGGCGACAAGCCCGGCGTAATGGGCCATGTCCACCATCAGATAGGCGCCGACCTCGTCGGCGATGCGGCGGAACTCGGCGAAGTCGATCACCCGCGGATAGGCGGACGCACCGGCGACGATCAGCTTCGGCTTGGTTTCCAGTGCCTTGGCACGCAGGGCGTCATAGTCGATCAGCTGGTCGCTCTCGCGCACCTCATAGCTGACGATGTCGAACCACTTGCCCGACATCGTCACCGGCGAACCGTGGGTCAGGTGGCCGCCATGGGCCAGCGACATGCCCATCACCCGGTCGCCCGGCTGCAGCAGGGCGAGGAAGACGGCCTGGTTGGCCTGGGCGCCCGAATGCGGCTGGACATTGACGAAGCCGGCGCCGAACAGCTGCTTGGCGCGCTCGATGGCGATGGTCTCGACCTCGTCCACGAACTCGCAGCCGCCGTAATAGCGACGGCCCGGATAGCCTTCGGCGTATTTGTTGGTGAGGATCGAGCCCTGGGCGGCCAGCACGTCCGCCGAGACGATGTTTTCCGAGGCGATCAGCTCGATCTCGTACTTCTGGCGGTTCAGTTCGCGCCCGATGGCCGCGGCAATCGCAGTATCGGCGAGATCGGGCTTCGGCAGAGACTGGTGACGGTTCATGTGCAGTTCTCTTTCGATCAGATGCCGAGCGCGATTTCGCGGCTGACGGCGTGCAGGATTCCCCAAACATGGTCGGCGAAGGAACGCCAGACCTCGATCCGGAAGCGGTTGGCGTCCTCGCGGATCAGGACGATCTGCGCCTTGTCGAAGATGGTGCGGCAGCCGGTGCCGACCGCCATCGCGTCCACATCGAAGGCGATTGCCGAGCGCAGGGCGAGCGCCGCGGCCTCCCCCTCCACCAGGATGCCGACCTCGCGATGGCCGACATCGACCAGGCTGTGCGGTTCCTCAAGGGCGGCGAAGGCGTCGGCGATGCCGTCGGTCTCGGCGACCGGCGCCGTCAGCATCCACTCGTCGGGACCGAGCTGGAGTGCTGCCCGGCCGCCGGCCTCCACCATTCCGCCGATGCGGGTGGGGAGCGGCGTGCCGAAGGCGGCCCCGGCCGCCTGGACGGCGGCGGGGTCGATGCGCAGGCTGAAGCGGGCGGTGTCCTCGGCGGCACGGATGCTCAGCCGGCTTGCGGTGTCGCCGGGGATGGTCTTGCCCAGCAACGGGTGATTGGCCAGAAGCATGGGGAGACCTCCTATGCGCTGAGACGCGTGTTCTCGGGATCGACGAACACCATGCCGGTGATGGTGGCGGCATGGACCTTGTCAGGCATCGGGACATGCACGGTCTTGCCCTGCAGGGACCGGCCGCCCTGGATCACCGCCAGGGCGATGGACCGCCCCAGCTCGGCACTCCAGTAGGACGAGGTCACATGGCCGACCATCTCCATCGGGACCGGCTGCTTGGGGTCGAGGACGATCTGCGCCCCTTCCTCCAGCACGGTCTTCGGATCGCTGGTCAGCAGACCGACCAGCTGCTTGCGGTTGGTCGCCAACATGTCCGGGCGGGACAGGGAGCGCTTGCCGACGAAGTCCGGCTTGGTCTTGCCGACGGCCCAGGACAGGCCGGCGTCGTCCGGCGTCAACGTGCCGTCCGTATCCTGCCCGACGATGATGTAGCCCTTCTCGGCGCGCAGGACGTGCATCGTCTCGGTGCCGTAGGGGGTGATGCCGAAACGCTGCCCGGCCTCGAACAGCTTTTCCCACACCGCGCGGCCGTAGCGGGCCGGGACGTTGATCTCGAAGCCGAGTTCGCCGGTGAAGGAGACGCGGAACAGCCGGGTCGGCACGCCGAAGATCTTGCCGGTCGCCACCGCCATGTGCGGGAAGGCGCCCTCCGACAGGTCGATGCCCTCGACGAACGGCACGATCAGCTTGCGGGCGTTCGGCCCCTGCAGCGCGATCACCGACCATTGCTCGGTGGTCGAGGTCAGCCAGACCTTCAGGTCCGGCCATTCGGTCTGGAGGTAATCCTCCATCATGTTCAGCACGCGCGCCGCACCGCCGGTGGTGGTCGTGACGTGGAAGCGGTCATGGGCCAGACGCCCGATCACGCCGTCGTCGCGGATGAAGCCGTCCTCGCCCAGCAGCAGGCCGTAGCGGCAGCGGCCGGGTGCCAGCTTGGTCCAGGCGTTGGTGTACATGCGGTTCATGAACTCGGCGGCGTCGGGACCGACGATCTCGATCTTGCCGAGGGTGGAGGCGTCGAACATGCCCACCGACGTGCGCACCGCCTTGCATTCGCGCGCCACCGCCGTGTGCATGTCCTCGCCGACCTGCGGGAAGTACCAGGCGCGCCGCCACAGCGACACCGGTTCGAACACCGCGCCGTTTTCCTCGGCCCAGCCGTCGATCGGCGTCTTGCGCGTCACGTCGAACAGTTCGCCCTTGTTGTAGCCGGCGAAGGTGCCGAAGGTGGTCGGGGTGTAGGGCGGGCGGAAGGTGGTCAGGCCCACCGCCGGGATCGGCCGCTTCAGCGCATCGGACGCGACCGCCAGACCGTTGATGTTGGACGTCTTGCCCTGGTCCGTCGCCATGCCGTTGGTGGTGTAGCGCTTGATGTGCTCGATCGACTTGAAGCCTTCGCGCACGGCCAGCCGGATGTCCTTGGCCATCACGTCGTTCTGGAAATCGACGAATGCCTTGGCATGGCCGGGATCGCGGTCGGTTGGCAGCTCCCGCCCGGTCACCCCGGTGAAGGACAGCTCGCCCTCGACATGGTAAGTGGCCGGTTCGGTGTTGAACCCGGCATCGGCCGCCGCCGCGGCACCGGCGGCGGCACCGTCCTCGAACGCCGCCTTCAGCCCGAAGCGGCCCTTGCCGGCGCCGGCCAGACGGCATTCTTCCTTGCCGCGGCCGGGCAGGAACATCTGGCCGTCCTCGTTCCAGGTCAGCGACCCCTGGGTGTGCGAGAACAGATGGATGCTGGGGGTCCAGCCGCCCGACATCAGCAGGGCGTCGCAGGCGATGGTCTCGGCGCCACCGACCTTACCGCCGTTCGTCACCGGATTGACCCGCACGGAGGAGACGCGCAGCCGGCCCTTGGTGCCGGTGACGGTCCAGCCGATCCGCGTCTTGATGCGCAGCGCATCGGCGGAGCCCACCAGCTGGGTCGGCACGGTGCCGCGGACGTCGACGATGGCCGCGACCTCCACCCCCGCCTTGGCCAGATCGAAGGCGGCATGCCAGGCGCTGTCATGGCTGGTGACGACCACGACCCGGTTGCCGACCTTGACGCCATAGCGGTTCAGGTAGGTCCGCGCAGCGCCGGCCAGCATCACGCCCGGCCGGTCGTTGCCGGCGAACACCAGCGGCTTCTCGATGGCGCCCTGGGCCAGAACCACCTGCTTGGCCCGCACCTTCCACATCCGCTCGCGCGGGGCGCCTTCCGGCACGATGTGCAGATGGTCGGTCAGCCGCTGGCACAGGCCGACGAAATTCTGGTGGTAATATCCGATGGCCGTCGTGCGCGGCAGCACCGTGACGTTCGGCATTCCCGCCAGCGCGGCGTTGGCATCCTCCAGCCAGTCCCAGGCCAGCTGCCCGTTGATCTCGGCAGTCGGTTCCGACAGCAGCGAGCCGCCGATTTCCGACTGCTCATCGCACAGGATGACGGAGGCGCCGCCGCGGCCGGCTTCCAGCGCCGCAGCGAGGCCGGCGGCACCGCCGCCGACGACCAGCACGTCGCAATGGGCGAAGCGGCTGGCGTAGGTGTCGGGATCGGGGGCGGTCGGCGCCTTGCCCAGACCGGCGGCGTTGCGGATGACCGGCTCATAGACCTTGTCCCAGAAGCTCTTCGGCCACATGAAGGTCTTGTAGTAGAAGCCGGCCGAGAACAGCATGTACAGCGCGTCGTTGACCGCGCCGATGTCGCGGGTCAGCGACGGCCAGCGGTTCTGGCTCTCGGTCTTCAGCCCTTCGAAGACCTCCAGCACCGTCGCCCGGGTGTTGGGCTCGAACCGCCCGTTGCCGCGGTCGGTCCCGACCAGCGCGTTCGGCTCCTCCGATCCGGCGGACAGGATGCCGCGCGGCCGATGGTACTTGAAGGACCGTCCGACGAGATGGACGCCGTTCGCCAGAAGCGCGGACGCCAGGGTGTCGCCCTCGTAGCCGGTGTAGTCGACGCCGTCGAAGGTGAAGCGGACCTGACGGCTGCGGTTGACCCTGCCCTTGCCGGCAATGCGGAAATTGCTCATGGACGTGCTTCCCCGGCGCTGGTGGCGCTGACCGCGAGCGCGATCTCCTCGTCGCTCGGACGCGGAGCCCCAGCCTTGTAGGTCATGGCGAATTTGTCGGTCACGGTGTCGCGCACCGCGTTGAAGAAGCGGCCGCAGCCATGCATGTGGCGCCAGCGTTCGAAATGCCGGCCGCGCGGGTTGGTGCGGATGAACAGGAAGTCGCGCCATTCGTCGTCGGACAGGGCGGAGGGGTCGGCCGGTCGCGCGATGTGCGCCTCGCCGGCATAGGTGAACTCCACCTCCGGGCGCTCGGCTTCGCAATAGGGGCAGCGGATGAGCAGCATGGTCGTCTCCTCAATGCGCGACGGCGGCGGCGGCGGCCTCGTCGATCAGCCGGCCGGTCTTGAAGCGCTCCAGCGTGAAGGGCGCGTTGATCGGGTGCGGCTCGTCGCGGGCGATGGTGTGGGCGAAGACGTTGGCCGACCCCGGCGTCGCCTTGAAGCCGCCGGTGCCCCAGCCGCAATTGACGTACAGACCCGGCACCGGCGTCTTGCCGATGATCGGCGAGCGGTCGGGCGTGACGTCGACGATGCCGCCCCATTTGCGCAGCATGCGCATGCGGTTGAAGATCGGGAACACCTCGCAGATGGCGGCGACCGTGTGCTCGATCAGCGGCAGACCGCCGCGCTGGCTGTAGGAGGTGTACTGGTCGGTGCCCGACCCGATGACCAGTTCGCCCTTGTCGGATTGGCTGATGTAGGCATGCACCGTGTTGGACATCACCACGCAGGGGAAGGCCGGCTTGATCGGCTCCGACACCAGCGCCTGCAGCGGATAGCTTTCCAGCGGCAGCCGGACGCCGGCGGTGTCCATCACCACCGAGGTGTTGCCGGCGGCCGAAACCGCGACCTTCTTCGCCTTGATGAAGCCGCGCGCCGTCTCCACCCCGGTGACGCGGCCGGAGGCGTCGCGGCGGATGGCGGTCACCGGGCAGTTCTGGATGATGTCGACCCCGCGCGCTGAGGCGGCCCGCGCATAGCCCCAGGCCACCGCATCATGGCGGGCGGTGCCGCCGCGCCGCTGCAGTGCCGCCCCCATGACCGGATAGCGGGCGTTGGCGGCGATGTTCAGCGGCGGGCAGTATTCCTTGGCCTGCTCCGGCGTCAGCCACTCGTTGTCGATGCCGTTCAGGCGGTTGGAATGGATGTGGCGCTTGAAGCTCTGGATGTCATGCACCGTGTGCGCCAGCATCATCACGCCGCGCTGCGAGAACATGACGTTGTAGTTCAGCTCCTGGCTCAGCCCTTCCCACAGCTTCACCGCATGCTCGTACAGGCGGGCGCTTTCGTCGTACAGGTAGTTGGAGCGGATGATGGTGGTGTTGCGGCCGGTGTTGCCGCCGCCGAGCCACCCCTTCTCCACCACCGCGACGTTGGTGATGCCGTGTTCTTTGGCGAGATAATAGGCAGCACCCAGACCATGCCCGCCCGCGCCGACGATCACGACGTCATATTCGGATTTCGGTTCCGCATCGGGCCATTGAGGCTGCCAGTTCTTGTTGCCGGTCAGCGCATTGGTCAACAGCGAGGAAAATGAGAAGCGGGTCATGGCAGCACCGCGAAGTTCAATGTGCTGACAGTATCGGGAAGCGACCCAACGTTGGACAGAACGGATGCGTCAGTTTAATGTCACCTGTGCGACGGTTCGACCGCCGGAGGTCACATGTCCAATAGCATCGCGGCAGGCAGCGTCAGGTCCAACGCCACCAGGGGCGGCCGGTTCCCGGACCGCCCGGCGGCGCCGCGCCTGTCCGTCGGTTTCATCCTCGCCCACCGCTTCACGCTGTGCGCCTTCGCGAATTTCGTCGACGTGCTGCGGCTCGCCGCCGACGAGGGCGACCGCAGCCGGCCGATCCTGTGCGAGTGGGCCGTTCTTTCGGACCAGATGCGGCCGGTGGCGTCCAGCTGCGGCATGCTGGTGCAGCCGACCGAACGGCTGGGCGATCCGGCCAAGTTCGACTATATCGTCGTGATCGGCGGGCTGATCGACGAGATCTCCAACCTCAGCCCCGACTATATCCGCTATCTGCGGCAGGCGGCGGCGGCAAAGATCCCGCTGGTGGGTGTGTGCACCGGCGCCTTCATCCTGCAGCGCGCCGGGTTGATGGACGGATACCGCTGCTGCATCAGCTGGTTCCATCACGCCGATTTCCTGGAGCAGTTCGACGGCATCACGCCGGTGTCCGACCAGATCTTCATCGTCGACCGCGACCGGCTGACCTGCTCGGGCGGGACCAGCTCGGCCCATCTCGCAGCCCATCTCGTCGAAAAGCATGTCGGCCGCGCCCAGGCGCGCAAGAGCCTGCACATCATGATCATCGACGACGCGCTGCGCGGGGAGAAGCCGCAGCCGGGCATTCCGCTCGACTTCTCCACCAACGACGAGGTGGTGCGGAAGGCGCTGCTGCTGATGCAGCAGAACATCGACGTGCCCTTGTCGGTGGCGGAGATGGCGCGCCGCCTGGGTGCCCCCCGGCGCCAGATGGAGCGGCATTTCCAGAACGCGCTGGGCATGACGCCGACCGAGGCTTACCGGATCATGCGGCTGGAGCATGCCGAGTTCCTGCTGCGCAACACCGAACAGTCGGTGACGGAGATCGCCGCCGCCGTCGGCTTCTGCGATTCCTCGCATTTCGTCCGCGCCTTCAAGGAACGCCGCGGCATGACGCCGTCCGTCTTCCGCAAGGGCTGAGACTCCGCCACGGCTGTTCCATTCCACGCCGTTGACGCACCCGTACAATCGGCGGGTGGATCCTTTCGCCATGCTGTGTCCATCCAAACAGTCGGGAGCGCGGAGCATCCACCGCGGCCCCGACCCGCATCGCGGCGAACCGCCTTCCGCGGCTTGCCGGACAGACCCGGACAGACAAGGACGGCGAACATGCTCGACGACAACGACACCATGCAGATGCACTGGCGTGAGGCCGGCATTCCCGAGGAGCTGTGCCGGGAACTCGCCCTGGCGACGACGCCGATGCGCCTGCACGCCCATCCGCCGGTGCGCACCGTCGCCGACGCGGAGGAGCATTGGCGCAGCGTTCCCGGCGTGCACACCAAGAACCTGCTTCTGAAGGATGCCAAGGGCGTCCTGTGGCTGGTGGTGCTGCCGCACGATCAGTCGGTGAACCTGAAGGAACTGGCCCCGGTCATCGGCGCGGCCAAGCTGTCCTTCGCCTCGCCGGTCACGCTGGAGCAGGTCCTGTCCATCGAGCCGGGCGGCGTGAGCCCGCTGGCCCTGGTGGCGGACAAGGAGCGCCGCGTCCGGCTGGTGCTGGAACGCCGCGTGCTGGCCGGCGACACCGTCAATTTCCACCCGATGACGAACCGCGCGACGCTGTCGATGCACCCCGACGACCTGTCGGCCTTCCTGCGCCGCCTCGGCTATGAGCCGACCATCGTCGACATCGCCTGACCCCACCTTCCCCCGGCCACCCTTCGGCGCGAGACCTGCGATGCGTTCCAATCAAAACCAGTTCTACATGAACGTCAGTTGCCGGAGCCGGCCGGGGATCATCTCCGCCATATCGACCTACCTGTCGGACCGCAACTGCGACATCATCGAAAGCGCGCAGTTCGTCGATCACGACGGCGAGCAATTCTTCCTGCGGATGGCCTTCGACGCGCCGGAAGCGATCCGGAACGACGCCGTTCTCATCGAGGATCTGCAACCCGTCGTGGACCGCTTCGCGATGACCCTGACGCTGCGCGACGCCCGGCGGCGGCCGAAGATCCTCATCATGGTGTCGAAGTTCGGCCATTGCCTGAACGACCTTCTGTACCGGCACAGCATCGGGGCGCTGCCCATCGACATCGTCGGCGTCGTCTCCAACCACGACGCCTTCCGGTCGCTGGTCGAATCGCATGGCATCGCCTACCATCACCTCCCGGTCTCCCCCGGCAACAAGCGGGAGCAGGAACTCCGCCTGATGGAGATCGTGGAGACGCAGGGCGTGGAACTCGTCGTGCTCGCCCGCTACATGCAGGTGCTCTCGCAGGATCTCTGCACGCGGATGGCGGGGCGGATCATCAACATCCATCACAGCTTCCTGCCCAGCTTCAAGGGTGCCAAGCCCTATCACCAGGCCTACGCCCGCGGCGTGAAGCTGATCGGCGCCACGGCGCACTACGTCACCGACGATCTCGACGAAGGGCCAATCATCGAGCAGGAGGTGGCGCGCGTCGACCATTCCATGTCGCCCGACGATCTGGTCGCCATCGGCCGCGACGTCGAAAGCGTCGTCCTGGCCCGCGCCATCCGGCTGCACATCGAAGCGCGCGTCATGCTCCACGATCATCGGGCCATCGTGCTGCGGTAACCTCCCGCGGCCGGTTTGCCGACCTCTCCCGAAGGAGTCCAGGAACCATGCAACTGATCGACGAAAGAGCCACCCAGGCGGTCCGGCAAGCCTTCGCGACCGGCGGCCTCGCCGCGGCGGTGCAGGAGCTGCGCCGGCATGTCGTCATCGAGGACGAGCGCATGGCGCTCGCCGCCGTCGAAGCCTTCCTGGCCAGCGGCCGGGACGGCGCCGCCGGCACGCGGGAGCCGTAACGGCGCGTTCCCCGAACCGCGCCGCCGAACTGCGACCCGTCGATCTCTTCCCACGCCTGCGGACCACGCGATGCCCCTCATCCAACCGATCGTCCCGTTGCTCGTCGCGGTTTTGCTGATGATGGGCGGGACGGGGGCGCTGACCACCATCGTCAGCGTCCGCATGGATGCCGCGGGCGCGCCGCCCATCCTGCTCGGCGCCCTGACCGCCGCCTATTACCTGGGGGTGACGGTCGGGTCGACGCAGGCATACCGGCTCATCGCCCAGGTCGGCCACATCCGCGCCTTCAGCGCCTCCGCAACGGTGATGGTCGCCGCGACCCTGGGGCATGCCCTCGGGTCCGATCCGCTCGCCTGGACCGCCCTGCGCCTCGTCGAAGGCTGCTGCATGGCCGGCCTGTTCGTCTGCATCGAAAGCTGGCTGAACCAAAGCGCCACATCGGCCACGCGCGGGCGGATCCTGGCCCTCTACATGATCGCGCTCTACGGGGCGCAAGGGGCCGGCCAGTATCTGATGGTCATCGACGACCCACATGGCTTCAGGCAGTTCGTCCTGGTGTCGATCCTGATATCGCTCGCCCTTCTGCCGGTTGCGCTGAGCCGCAAGGCCCCGCCCCTTCTGCAGGAACCGGCGCCCGTCCGCATCCGTGATCTCTATCGCGCAAGTCCGCTGGGGTTCGTCGGCACGGTGATCAGCGGGCTGGTGGTCGGCGCCTTCTATGGGCTGGGTCCGGTCTATATTCGGCACCTGGGCTATGATCTCGGCCAGTCGGCGACCTTCGTCAGCGCCGCCATCATCGGCGGCATGATTCTCCAGTGGCCGTTCGGGAAGCTGTCGGATCTCTTCGACCGGCGGCTGGTGCTGGTCGGCCTGTTCGCAGCACTGGCCGTCATCAGCATCGGCATGACGATGCTTCCGCAGAGCGGCTTCGGCCCTCTCGTCGGCGGCATCGCCCTGTTCGGCGGGATCATCTTCGCGATCTATCCGATCTGCGTCTCGCACACCAACGACTTCCTGACGCCCGCCGAGATGGTGCCTGCGAGCGGCGCCATGGTGCTGGGATTCTCGATGGGCGCCATCGCCGGGCCCTTCCTGGCCTCTCTGGTGATGGCGACGTTCGAACAGGATGGATTGTTCCTGTTCACGGCGCTGGTGGCGGTCGCCGCGCTGTGGTTCGCGCTGTGGCGCATGACGGTCCGGCCCCCGGTCCCCTTCGACCAGCGCCTTCCCTTCCTGCCCCAGGCACCGATCGCCGGGCCCTTGGACGGCATGACGGGCGAGGAGCCCCCAGGGAAAGCACCGGGGACGGCATCGGCTGACCGGCGCAAGCTGCCGTCTGGATGCGAACGTGAAGCCCGACGTCTCAGGCTTCACGTCCGGCGGCAAGAATCACCCTGCGAATCCAGCATGAAATGCCGGACCTTGTGCCGGTTTTCGATCAGCTCGTCGATGGTGGGTTCGTTGCGCATCGCCCGCCCGACGGCGATCTTGGTCGCCTCGTAATTGGTGCGGTAGAGATCGGCGCGATCGAGGTTCGGATCGGTGGCGCAGCGCGGATCGATCCAGACCATCACCAGGATGCACAGATCGTTGATGCCGTCGCGCGGCAGAACGCCTTCGATCACGCAGTCCAGCACCGCGTCGGCGGTGGCGGCCTGGACGACGCCGCCGAACAGGTCGACATAGGCGCTGGACTTCATCGTCACCTTGGACACCATCATGGTGGCCGGGCGGACCATCTGGTTGCAGTCCCGCACCGCGAACATGCGGGTGTGGCCGGCGGTCTGCCCCATCATGGTGGCGAACGCATGGCCGGCCGGGCCGTCGACCGTGCCGATCACGATCTCCGGCATGGCGTCGGTGAACTGGCCTTCCTTGGCGAACACGGTGGCCTCGCCGACGCGGAACAGCGGATTGCTCATGGGAACGTTGCTCTCTTGGAAAGGGTGGTGCCGGCGGTCATCCGGTGCGGATGCCGTCCAGCAACAGTTCGATGCTGCGGCGCAGCCGTTCGGTCTGGCCGGCCAGATCCGCAGCGGCGGTCAGGACGTGCCGGGTGGCACTTTCGGTGTCGCGGGCACCGCCGGTGACATGCCGGGCGTTGCGGGCGACCACGCCCGCCCCGGATGCCGCCTGGTCGATGCTGGTGTGGATGGTGGCCGATGCGGCGGCCTGCGCCTCCATCGACCGGGCGATGGCCAGCGAGATGGTGCTGATCTCCTCGATCACCGCGGTGATGCTCTGAAGGGCCTGGGCGGCGTTGCCGGTGGCGTCCTGCATCGCCTGGATGCGGAGCGAGACGTCCTGCGTCGCCTTGCCGGTCTGGCTGGCCAGCTGGCGCACCTCCTGCGCCACCACCGCGAAGCCCTTGCCGGCCTCCCCGGCGCGCGCGGCTTCGATGGTGGCGTTCAGGGCCAGCAGATTGGTTTGCCCGGTGATCTCGTCGATGATGCGCACGACATTGCCGATATCCTCGGCCGACTGCCGCAGGCTGTGCACCGACTGGTCGGCCTTCCTGGCCTGCTCCACCGCCGACTGGGCGATGCGGGCGGAATCGTCGATGCGAAGACGGATTTCCTCCAACGAGCGGAAGGTGTCGTCGGCCAGGGCGGCGACGGACTGGACGTTGCCGGCGATCTGTTCCGCGGCCACCACGGTGGCGCCCGCCTGTTCGTTGGTGCGGTCGATGATGCCGGTCAGCTGGCGCGCGGTGCCGTCGAGCGCGCTCGCCGACGAATCCACCGTGTCCAGCCCCTCCATCGCCGTCCGTTCGAAATCGGAAATCAGCGCTTCCAGATGGGCGGAGCGCAGGCGCTCGCGCCGCCGCGCCGCGATGTCCTGGAAGGCGGACCGGACCTGATCGTTGGCAGGATGCTCCAGGATTTCGTCCAGGGTGCCGGTCTGGGTGATGCGTCCCGCCTCCATCACGGCGATCCGGTCGGCAAGCCGCATCGCCTCGTCCGGGTCCTGCGTGGTCAGCAGCACGGCGGCGCGATGCGCCCGCTGCCAGTCGAGGAACTCGGCCTCCAGCTCCGACCGCAGGACGGGATCGACCCCGGCAAAGGGCAAATCCATCAGCAGCAGCGGCGGATCGCCGATCAGGGAGCGCGCCAGCCCGATCCGCAACCGCGCATCGGGCGGGATCTCCTGCGGGCGCCGGCTGGAGAGATGGGCCAGCCCCATGCGCTCCAGAAGGGCCAGGGCGCGCTCATGCCGGTCGCGCCGGCGCAAGCCCGCAACTTCCAGCCCGAAGGCCACGTTTTCCAGAATGCTGCGGTTCGGCATCAGCGCCACGGCGCCGAACGTCATCGCCATGGCGCCGCGGCGGGCGGCCACCAGTTCGGCCGGCGTCATCGCCGCCATGTCGCGTCCGTTCAGGACCACGGTCCCGGCGGTCGGTTCCACCAGACGGTTCACCATGCGGACCAGGGTGGACTTGCCGGAGTTGGACCGCCCCAGCACCGCGAGGATCTCGCCGGCCGATAGGTCGAACGAGACATCGGCCACGGCCACGGTCGCGCCGGTTTCCTGCCGGATGTCGGCGTGGTCCATGCCGGCCTGCAGCATGGCCAATGCCCGGGCGGCGTTGCCGCCATAGACCTTGCACAGTCCTTCGGCCGACAACATCCCGGTGCCGGCCGGCACGGTGCCCTGCATGTGAGCTGACGAGTTCATCGGCGATCCCGGTCATGGACGGACTGAAAACGGGAATGGCTGGAGACGGCCCTTCGTCACGCGACCGCGCTGCGAACGGGCCGCCTCCATGGACGCCGCGGGAAAGGGTGCGCGGCCGCCACACCGGCGGCCGCGGCCCGGCAGCGGATCAGAGCTTGCCGGTGACCCAGTAATCGATCCGGGCCTTGTTGTTCTTGATGTAGTTGTCGACCGCCTGCTCATAGCTGGTCTGGCGGGCTTCCTGCATCATCGCCTCCAGGTCGCCGATCGGCAGGACCATCCGGTTCAGGAACTCGTAGACCTCCGGGTGATCCTGGTAGAAGCCCTTGCGGACGATGGCGTTCACGCTCTCCAGACCGCCCAGCGCGCCCTTGGGATCCTCCAGGTAGCGCAGCTTCCAGTTGGCGAACATCCAGTGCGGGCTCCAGCTCGTCACGACGATCCACTCGTTGCGCTTCATGGCGCGCTCCAGGGCGGCAAGCATCGCGGCGTCGCTGGCCGACACCAGTTGCAATCCCTTCAGATCGTAGGTCTTCAGCGCCTTTTCGGACGCCTGCATCAGCCCCGAACCCGGATCGATGCCCTGGACCTTGCCGCCCAGCTGCTTCTGCACCTCCGGCTTCTTCAGGTCGTCGATGGTCTTGACCTGATCGACCGGAATATAGTCCGGCACGACCCAGCCCAGACGGGCACGGGTGTAGAGCGGGCCGAGATCGACGATGTCCTTGCCGACCTTGTCGAGATAGGGCTTGTGGGTCAGCGGCTGCCACGACATCAGCATGGCGTCGAGCTTGCCGCTGGCGATGCCCTGATACTGGATGCCGATGTCGGCCATGGTCAGCTCAACCTTGTAGCCGAACCGCTCCTCGATCACGTGCTTGGCCAGCTTCGTCACCGCCTCGGCGTCCGACCAGGCGGTCCAGCCGATGTTGATGGACTTCCCGGCGGCCAGCGCCGGGCTGGCGATCACGCCGGCCCCCAGACCGACCGTCATGGCCGCCGACAGCAGCATGCCCAAGGCTTTACCGAAGATTCTCATCAAGAAGCCTCCTCTTATCGTTTGTTTGTACTCGTCTGTTCTGACGGGCCGGACTTTCGCCCCTGGACTTGAACGGGGCGCGTGCCTGCGGCCCGGGAGATCACCTCTGTCCTACCGGTGAACGCGATCGGGTGACGGCCCCGTATCCGTGGATGCGGCCGGCCGGCCACCTTGCGGCATCAAGACGAAAAGCTGCTTCCAACCGACGCACATGGTTGCGGGCATCAGTGTCGATTGAGGAAGAATGCCGGCCCGGAAAGCAAAAAACCTACATCAGAACGGCAATTCGTATCGGATTTGCGACAGCTCTGTACGAACTCCCACTCTGCAGCCGAATTCTGCCCGATATGCGAGCAGGGACTTCAAAATCTGCCATGGAAATAGGGAAATGCTGCGCCAATGCGAAGGCGTCGAGACGTTGCGGACGTCGATCGGTGGTCTTCGGATGACGTCGCGCGGCCGGCCGGCAATTCTCCCGATTGAACGGGGCGGCCACCGTTGTTGAATAAATGCGGCATGTCGCAAATCGGCTATTGCCGAAGTCCGGCTTGCGCAAAAAGACAGGACCGCCTGTCGGCCTTTTTAAAGTTGATGTCGCAATCCAGAACGCGGGGTGCTTCGCCCGGCGGCAGGCTGTCCGTCGTGGAATCGAAGAAAGTACAGCCCGGTCAAGGCTGAAGCGGTTCCACGAACGTACGGCTCAGCTCCCACAGGCCCACTCCCGCAGAAGGTCAACCGCCATGTCGTCCGAGATCTCCATAGAATCCCTGCTGACGCGCCGCAAGAAGGGCTACAGCCTGGAAGCCCCGTTCTACACCAGCGAAGAGATCTTCAAGCTGGACATGGAGATCATCTTCGGCCGCCACTGGCTGCATGTGGGCGTGGAACCGGACGTGCCGGAGCCGGGCGACGTGATGGTGGTGGACATCGGCAAGACGTCCGTCATCGTCATGCGCGACGACGACATGGAACTGCGCGCCTTTCACAATGTCTGCCGCCACCGCGGCGCGCGCATCATCCTGAAGGAGAAGACTTCCGTCGGCAATCTGGTGTGCAGCTATCACCAGTGGACCTACGGGCAGGACGGGGAGCTTCTGTTCGCCGAGCATATGGGCAATGATTTTGACCGCAAGTGCCGGAACCTGAAGAAGGTCCACATCCGCTCTGTCGGCGGCCTGATCTTCATCTGCCTGGCGGAGGAAGCGCCGGACGACATCGACCGCATGGCGGCGGCCATCGAGCCCTACATCCTTCCGCACGATCTGAAGAACTGCAAGGTCGCCAAGACCGTCGATCTGATCGAGAAGGGCAACTGGAAGCTCACGATGGAGAACAATCGTGAATGCTACCACTGTGTCGGCAACCATCCGGAACTGACCATCCCGCTGTTCGAATACGGCTTCGGCTTCGCCCCCGACGGCACCAACCCGAAGCGGATGGAACATGCCGCCAAGTACGAGGCGCTGGTGCAGTCCTGCCATGTCGGCTGGGAGGCGGCCGGCTTCCCCAGCCGCGAGGTCGAGCGTCTGACCGACGTGACCGGTTTCCGCACCGAACGCCTGCCGCTGGACGGCGCCGGCGAGGCTCACACCAAGGACACCCGCTGCGCCTCCAACAAGCTGCTGGGGTCGATCACCGAGCGCAAGCTGGGCGCCCTGTCCTTCTGGACCCAGCCGAACTCGTGGAACCACTTCATGAGCGACCACATCGTCACCTTCTCGGTGTTCCCGCTCGGCCCCGACCGCAACCTGCTGCGCACCCGCTGGCTGGTCCACAAGGACGCGGTGGAAGGCGTCGATTACGACCTGAACCGCCTGACCGAGGTGTGGGAGGCGACCAACCAGCAGGATGCCGATCTGGTCGAGATCTCGCACAACGGCGCGATCAGCCCCGCCTACGAGCCGGGCCCCTATTCGCCCTACACCGAGCCGCTCGTGGAGAAGTTCACGGAATGGTACGTCGGCCGCATGTCCGAGCATCTGCTGGGCAAGCAGGCCGCGGTGAGCGTCGCCGCCGAATGACAGGGCGCCAGGGCGCGTCCCGGCGGACAGAGCGCCGGGACCGCCTGTCGTCCACGGCTCAGGTTTCAGGGGCTCAGGATTCAGGGGGAGAGAGATGACGATGCGGCAGGATGCGGCTCCGCCTCCGGTCCGGGACTGGGATCCGGAGATCGACGACACGCTGGTTTGCCGGGCGGTGCGGGACGAAACGCACGATGTGAAGACCTTCGTCTTCGCGCCGAAGCAACCCTGCCTGTTCCGCTTCAAGCCGGGCCAGTTCATCACGCTGGAACTGCCCATCGGCGGCGGGACCGTGCACCGCAGCTACACCGTCTCCTCCTCCGCCGCGCGGCCGCACCGGCTGTCGATCACCGTCAAGCGCGTGCCCGGCGGCCCGGTTTCGAACTGGCTGCACGACACCCTGAAGCCGGGCGACACCATCCGCGCGGTCGGCCCGCTCGGCGAGTTCACTCCCGGCGAATTGCCGGGAGACTCCGGGACGCCGCGCAAATTCCTGTTCCTGTCCGGCGGCAGCGGCATCACCCCTTTGATGTCGATGACCCGGACCTTCGACGATCTGGGCGAGGACCACGACATCGTCTTCGTCCATGCCGCCCGGACCCCGGCCGACATCGTCTTCCGCCGCGAACTGGACGCGCTGACCGGTCCCGGCCGCCGCCTTCGCGTCGCCCATGTCTGCGAGGGGATCGGCAGCGAGGCCCACTGGGCGGGCTTCACCGGCCGGCTGTCGCTGCCGATGCTGGGGATGATCGCGCCGGACTTCATGGACCGGGAGGTCTATGTCTGCGGACCCGGCCCCTTCATGAAGGCGGTGCGCGCCTTCCTGGAGCAGGGCGGCTTCGACATGAGCCGCTACCATCAGGAGAGCTTCAACTTCGAGGAGCTGGCGGCCGAACTCGCCGCGGGACAGCCGCCGGCCCAGGCCGCCCAGACCACGGACGTGCCGGGCCTGGACGTGCCGAGCGCGAACGCGCCGCCTTCCGACGGATTCCGCATCGAGTTCGCCAAGACCGGCAAGGTCTTCGCCTGCCCGCCGGACATGGCCGTGGCGGATGCGGCGTCGGCCGCCGACATCCGGGTTCCGACCTCCTGCGCGCGCGGGCTGTGCGGAACCTGCAAGACGAGATTGATCTCAGGCACGGTCGAGATGAACCACACCGGCGGCATCCGCAAGCGCGAGATCGACCAGGGGTTGATCCTGCTCTGCTGCAGCCGGCCAACCAGCGATCTGGTGATAGAGCGTTAGCGGCATCGCCGATGAATTGTCTTCCGGGGGCAGGCCGCTGACGCTAGCATTCCGAAGGATTAATCAGGGCCGTCATACTGGGGGGATGTCCTGGTGGGGAAGACAGTGGAATATCGCCGTTTCGGCGGTAGCGGTCCCGCCCCCCGGCAGGAGGAACGCGCGCTGTTGTCGGTCGGGTTCATCCTGACCAACAACTTCACCCTGACGGCGCTCGCCCCCTTCATCGACGCCCTGCGGCTGGCGGCCGACGACGGCGACCGGTCGCGGCAGATCCGCTGCCGCTGGACCATCATGGGGTCGCGGGCGGAGCCGGTGATGTCCAGCTGCGGCATCGGCGTCGCCCGCTGGGAACCGCTGACCGATCCCCGCCGCTTCGACTATGTGGTCGTGGTGGGCGGGCTGCTGCATGCCGGCCCTCAACTGGACGACGAGGCGCTGGCCTATCTGCGCGCCGCGGCCTCCTACGGCGTGACTCTGGTCGGCGTGTGCACCGGCAGCTTCGTGCTGAGCCGCATCGGCCTGATGAAGAACCGGCGCTGCTGCGTCAGCTGGTACCATCACCGCGATTTCATCGAGGAATTTCCCGATCTGGTGCCGGTGGCCGACCAGCTCTATGTGGTGGACCGCGACCGCATCACCTGTTCGGGCGGCGCCGGGGTGGCGGATTTGGCCGCCTTCCTGATCGAGCGCCATCTGGGCCGCGCCACCGCCCAGAAAACCATGCACATCCTGCTGATCGACAAGGCGCGTCCCGCCAGCCAGTCGCAGCCCCAGCCGCCGACGGTGGTGGAGATCACCAACGACCGCGTCCGCCGCGCCCTGCTGCTGATGGAACAGCACATCAGCGATCCGCTGTCGGTCGAGGAGATCGTCCACCGGCTGAACGTCAGCACCCGGCAGTTCGAACGGCTGTTCCGGCTGGCGGTGGGCACCAGCCCGGCCACCTATTACCGGTCCTTGCGCCTGCGCTATGGCCACTGGCTGCTGCGCAACACGAAGCGCTCGGTCACCGCCATCGCCAACGAGGCCGGCTTCGCCGACTGCGCGCATTTCTCCCGCCAGTTCCGGGAGCTGTTCGGCGTTTCACCGTCGGAGGTGCGCCGCACCGCCGTGCCGGATGCGGAGGCAGATCCGCATTTCTCGCCTCTCGCCGCCTTCCGCCGCACGAACGGCGATTCCCTTCTGCCCGACCGCCGCCTGTTCGAGGATCCGGCGCCGACTGTCCAGGACAGCGCACCGGTGGACTGACGGGACACAGATTCCTCCAATTCTCTCGCAAATTCAGGCATTTGATCGACCCGTTCCGCCCCTGTCGCAAAAAGGTAATTCATGGTCGCGGGGGGCAACGCGACAATCGCGGCGATGGTGAATTCTTGGCAGGCTCAATACTGGGGATCGTTCCTGCCATGTCCTCACCAGCCGAAGCCCTTCTGAAGCCTCTGCAGATCAAGCATCTGACGATCCGTAACCGCGTGATGAGCACGAGCCATGCGCCGGGTTACGGGTCCGAAGGCAAGCCGAAGGAACGCTACCAGCTCTACCACGAGGAAAAGGCGAAGGGGGGCATCGGCCTGACGATGTTCGGCGGCTCCTCCTCCGTCGCGGTGGACAGCCCGGCGGCGCCGTGGAACCAGATTTCCGTCGCCGACGACAGCGTCATTCCCTTCTTCCGCGAATTCTCCGACCGGGTGCACCGCCATGGCGCGGCGCTGATGATCCAGCTGACCCACATGGGCCGGCGCACCCGCTGGGACACCGAGAACTGGCTGCCCACCGTCTCCGCCTCGGCCACCCGCGAACCGGCGCACCGCAACACGCCGAAGGAGATGGAGGATTTCGACTTCAAGCGGATCATCGCCGGCTATGCCGCCGCCGCCCGCCGCTGCAAGGAAGGCGGCCTGGACGGCTTCGAGCTGTCGGCCGCCCACGGCCACCTGATCGACCAGTTCTGGAGCCCCTCGGTCAACCGGCGCACCGACAAGTACGGCGGCAGCCTGGAAAACCGCATGCGCTTCGGCATCGAGGTGTTCGAGGCGATCCGCGCCGAGGTCGGCGACGACTACGTCATCGGCATGCGCATGTCCGGCGACGAGCTGATCGACGACGGCCTCAGCCACGAGGACTGCATCGCCATCGCCCGCACCTATGCCGAACGCGGGCTGATCGACTTCGTGAACGTGCTGGGCGGACAGGCGCGCGATCATCTGGCGCATGCCATCTCGCTGCCCAACATGTCCTTCCCGGTCGCCCCCTTCCTGCATCTGGCCAGCGGCATCAAGCGCGAAGCCGGCATTCCCGTCTTCCACGCCCAGCGGGTGACCGACCTCGCCACCGCCGCCCGCGCGGTGGAGGAAGGCCATGTCGACATGGTCGCCATGACCCGCGCCCACATCGCCGATCCGCATCTGGTGCGCAAGCTGATGGAAGGGCGGCTGGACGATGTGCGCCAGTGCGTCGGCGCCGGCTATTGCATCGACCGCATCTATGTCGGCGGCGACGCGCTGTGCATCCAGAACGCCGCGACCGGCCGCGAGCGCACGATGCCGCACGTCATCCCGAAGGCGGAGCGCAAGCGCCGCGTCGTGGTGGTGGGCGGCGGCCCCGGCGGCCTGGAAGCCGCCCGCGTCTGCGCCGAGCGCGGCCACTCGGTCGTCCTGCTCGAACGCAACGCCGCCCCCGGCGGCCAGATCAACGTCGCCGCCAAGGCAACCTGGCGCGAGGCGATGAGCGGCATCACCCGCTGGCTGTCGCAGCAGGTCACCAAGCTGGGCGTCGATGTCCGCCTTGGGGTGGAGGCCGACCGCGCGACTGTGGAGGCCGAGACACCCGACGTGGTGATCCTCGCCACCGGCGGCCGTCCCAACCGCGGCGACTTCAAGGGCGCCGATCTGGCGGTCTCGACCTGGGACGTCCTGACCGGAGCGGTCGAGCCGACGGGAACCGTGCTGATGTATGACGGCACCGGCCAGCATCATGGCGCGTCCTGCGCGGAATTCATGGCCAAGCGCGGCGCCCTGGTGGAGATCGCCACCCCCGACCGCATGATCGCGGAGGAGGTCGGCACCACCAACCAACCGATCCACCTGCGCGAGCTGTACAAGCTGAACGTGGTGATGACCACCAACCACCAGCTCGTGGAGATCTACCAGGAGGGCAACCGCCGCGTCGCCGTCCTGCGCAACGAATACACCCACGAGGAAGAGGAGCGGCTGGTCGACCAGATCGTGGTGGAGCTGGGCACCCTGCCCAACGACGCCCTCTATTTCGATCTGAAGGACCACTCGCTGAACCGCGGCGAGACCGACCTCGACAGCCTGATCGCCGGCCGGCCGCAGCCGGTGCAGGCCAACGGCCATGGCGGCTACACGCTGCACCGCATCGGCGACGCTGTGGCCGGCCGCAACATCCACGCCGCCATCTACGACGCGGCGCGTCTCTGCAAGGACATCTGACACCTCCACCCCCGCCCAGCGACCCCAGCCAAGCGACAGGAGCCGTCCGACGTGATCGCCACCGCTCTCACCACCGTCGTCCTTGCCGTCCTTGCCATCGGCGCGGCATTGGCCGTCTGGCAGTCGCGGCGCTGGCTGGCCGGCCGGCCGGCGAGGGTCGGCGTGGTCACGGGGCTGCGCGCCCTGCCCGGCCGCTATCTGGTCGATGTGCACCATGTGGTGGGGCGGACGCCGTTCAACGCCCGCTTCCACGCGCTGGTCGCCGGGGGCTTCCTCGCCGCACTGGCGCTGCTGGTGGCGATGGCTATCGCCATCGGCGGATCGCGCCTCGTCTGGCTGCTGCTCGCCGTTGTGCTGGCGGTCATGCTGGCGGGCGCCCTGATGGTCCGGCATCGCCGCCGGGTGCTGCGCCCGCGCGAGCTGTCGCAGGGGCGCTTCGCCCGCCTCCCCCTGTCGCTTCTTGGATTTTCCGGCTCCCTGCTGCTGGTGGCTCTCGACCAGTCGCTGGGCGGCGTGATGCCGGAGGCGCTGGCCCTGGTCCTGGTCGCAGTTGCCGGGGTGGCGTTGGCAGATCTGGTGTGGGGCGTGTGGAAGGGACCGCTGAAGCATGCGGTGCATGGGGCGCTGCATCTGGCCTTCCACCCGCGTCCGGCCCGCTTCCATGACGGCAAGGGGCGCGACACCGGGCTGAAGCCGCTGCCGCTTGCTCCCACGAAGGACAATGAGCCGGGCGCGCTGGGCGTGGAACGTCCTGTCGATTTCGCCTGGAACCGCCTGCTCGGCTTCGATGCCTGCGTCCAGTGCGGACGGTGCGAGACCGCCTGCCCGGCCTATGCTGCCGGCCTGCCGCTGAACCCGAAGAAGCTGGTGCAGGATCTGGTCATCGCCATGGACGGGCAGGCCAGCGACGCCGCCTATGCCGGCAACCCCCATCCCGGCCGCGGTGTCGGCAAGGCCCATGGCGGGGCGGCGCTGCCGCTGATCGGGCATGACGCGATGATCCATCCCGACACGCTGTGGTCCTGCACCACCTGCCGCGCCTGCGTGCAGGAATGCCCGATGATGATCGAGCATGTGGACGCCGTGGTGGACCTCCGCCGCTTCCAGACGCTGGAGTTGGGCGCCACCCCCGGCAAGGCCGCCGTCATGCTGGAGGAGCTGCGCGCCACCGACAATCCCGGCGGCCGTGCGCTCGCCCGGCGCTGGGACTGGGCGGCCGACCTGTCGCTGCCCCGGCTGCCGGCCGGCGGGTCCTGCGACACGCTGCTGTGGGTCGGCGACGGTGCCTTCGACCTGCGGGTCCAGCGCTCGCTGCGGGCTCTGGTGGTGTTGCTGCGCCGCGCCGGGGTGGATTTCGCCGTGCTGGGCGACGAGGAGCTGGATTGCGGCGACGTCGCCCGCCGGTTGGGCGACGAGGCGACCTTCCAGTCGCTGGCGACCCGCAACGTGGCGACGCTGAACGCCCGCCGCTTCAGCCGTATCGTCACCGCCGACCCGCACGCGCTGCACACGCTGCGCAACGAATATCCGGCCTTCGGCGGCAGCTGGACCGTCGTCCACCACACCGCCCTGCTGCTGGAGCTGATCGCCGCGGGCGCGCTGACGGTGACGAAGCCGGTCGGCCGCAGCGTAACCTTCCACGACCCCTGCTATCTCGGCCGCTACAACGGCGAGATCGAGGCGCCGCGCGCCCTGCTGGACGCCATCGGGGTGGAGCGCCGGGAGATGCTGCGCTCCGGCTTGCGGTCGAGCTGTTGCGGCGGCGGCGGCGGCGCTCCGCTGACCGACGTGTCGGGCGAACGCCGCATCCCCGACGTCCGCATGGAGCATGTCCGGGAGACCGGCGCCTCGATGGTCGCCGTCGCCTGTCCCAACTGCGCCCTGATGCTGGAAGGCGTCGTCGGTCCCCGGCCGGAGGTGGCGGAGATCGCCGAACTGGTGCTCGCCGCGACGGAGACCGCCCGATGAGCCAACCCACCGTCATCCGCCGCCGTGTCGATCCCCGGGCCGAGCGTGCCGCCCGCACGATCCTGACCGGCCAGCGCCCGCGCCTGCTGCGCCAGCCGGTCGCCGCAACGAGCAACGAGCGCCGCCGCGATCCGCGCGCCATCCGCGACGCGGCCCTGGTGCAGCGCCAGCCGCGCCCGCGCTACGACTGGGCGCGCGACGCGGCCACGGCCGGAACCGCCGCGGCGGTCGGCATTGCCGTCGCCACGGCACCCGCGATCCCGCTGCAGGTGATCGCCGAGCCGGCCTATCTGGTCCTCGCCGTGCTCGACCGCCCCGGCGGCGAGGTCAGCGAGCATGACCGGCAGGTCATCGCCGCCGCCCGCCTGCTGGCCGATGGCGCAGATGGTGGCGGCGGCGGGGCGGTGGTGACCGTCTCCACCGGATCGGGCGAGGCGCTGGCGGAGTCCGGATCCGACCGCCATGTCGCCCTGCCCGACGGCTGGGCCGACGATTACGTGCCGGAACGGCGCGCCGCCGCCGCTTCGGCGCTGATGGCGTCCCTGTCCCCCCGCCACGTCCTGTTCCCGGACAGCCCGGACGGCGGCGACGTGGCGCGGCGGGTCGCGGCGGCGACGGGGGAGCGGCTGTTCTCCGGCGTGCAGAGCCTCGCGCCCGACCGGGCGACCCGCCAGTCGGCCGGCGGGTCGCTGGAGACCGGGCACCGCCCCACCCGGCTGATGACGGTGGCAGCGGACGCCTTCGCCCCGCTCGACGGCGTCCGGCACGAGGCCCGGCCGATCGATCTCGCCGCTCCGGCGCTCGCCGGGGAGGAGGTCCTGCCCCGCCTGGGCGGCGCCCGCCGGCTGGCGGTCGATCCCGACGCGCTGTCCCTGTCGGAGACCGACTTCATCCTCAGCGCCGGCAACGGCGTGACCGACTGGCAGAGCTTCGCGGAACTGGGCGAGGCGCTGGGCGCCACCCGCGCCGGCAGCCGCGTGGTCTGCGACGCCGGCCATCTGCCGCGCGAACGGCAGGTCGGCGCCTCCGGCACGGTGGTCGGCGCGCGCTGCTACCTTGCCTTCGGCATCGCCGGGGCGCCGCAGCATCTCCAGGGCATCACCGCCGTCCGCCATGTGATCGCCGTCAACACCGACCTCCACGCCGAGATGATCAAACGCGCCGACCTGTCCATTGTCGCCGATGCGCAGGAGATCATGCCCGCCCTGATCCGGCTCATCCGGGAGCGCCGCCATGACTGACCTCTCAATGGCCGACGTCGCCGTCCTGCTGTCCGTCGGCCGCCATCCGGTTTCCGGCCGAACCCGCCGAGCCGCGACCGACGCGCAGGCGCTGGAGATGGCGCTGGCGCTGCGCCCGCGGCGGCTGACCGCGATCCATGCCGGACCGGCCGCCGACGGCGAGGCGCTGCGGGCCTATCTCGGCATGGGGCTGGAGCGGCTGACGCTGCTGGTCCTGCCGGAAGGCGCCGATCCGGTCGAACCGCTGATCGCCCATCTGCGCCGCCTCGCCCCTTCGCTGGTTTTGACCGGACGGCAGGCGGAGGACGGCGAGGGCAGCGGCATGCTGCCCTATCTGGTCGCCCGCGGCCTCGATGCCGCCGTCGTTTCCGACGTGGTGCGGGTCGCCCCCGCCGACGGGCCCGACGGCAAGCCGGGTTCGGCGGACATCGTGCAGGCGCTGCCGCGCGGACAGCGCCGGGCCTTGACCGTCACCGGCCGCCTGATAGCGACCGTCCATCCGTCCGCCCCGCCTGCCCGTGCCTCGGCCTTCGGGCCGGCCCGGCGGGGCGTCATCGAACCGGTGGCGGTCCAGGCGACCGCCGATCTCTTCCTGTCGGACTGCGAGCATCGGCCATGGCGCCCTCGTCCCAAGCTGATGCGCGTGAAGCGCGGCGGCTCGGCCCTGGACCGGCTGAAGGCGGCGACCGAGAGCAAGAGCGGAAAGGGCCAACTGCTGGTCAACCCGTCAGCCGAAGCGGGAGCGCTGGCCATCTACGACAGCCTTGTCGAACAGGGAATGCTGCCATGAACATGCACAACGATCCTCCCAGTGCCACGGGTCACGCTGTCGCGAAGCCGGGGGAGGCCTGTCGATGAACACGATGATGCGAAGCGCGGTCGCGGTCGGCGCTCCCGCCAGCCTGGGCTTTCCCCGCGGAGCGGCCAGGAGCCACGCCGGCGACGACGCGGCGGTCCGGCTTGAGGTGCGGAACGTCTACAAGATCTTCTCCGCCGATCCGAAGCCCGCACTGTCGATGCTGCGCCAGGGCGCCAGCAAGGCCGAGGTCCTGGAAAAGCTGAACGTCAATGTCGGCGTGCTCGACGCCAGCTTCCAGGTCCGCGCCGGCGAGATCTTCGTCATCATGGGGCTGTCGGGGTCCGGCAAATCCACCATGATCCGCCTGCTGAACCGGCTGATCGAGCCCAGCAGCGGCGAAATCCTGCTCGACGGCAAAGATCTGGTCAGCATGTCCAAGGCGGAGCTGATCCAGGCCCGCCGCCGCAACATGGGCATGGTCTTCCAGTCCTTCGCCCTGATGCCCCATCTGAGCGCGCTGGACAACGCCGCCTTCGGCCTGGAGATCTCCGGCGCCTCCAAGGCGGACCGCCACAAGGCGGCGCAGCAGGCGCTGGAACAGGTGGGTCTGGGCGCCTACGCCCACCGCTACCCGCGCGAGATGTCCGGCGGCATGCAGCAGCGCGTAGGCCTCGCCCGCGCACTGGCCAACGACCCGACCATCCTGCTGATGGACGAGGCATTCTCCGCGCTGGACCCGCTGATCCGCACGGAGATGCAGGACGAGCTTCTGCGCCTGCAGCGCGAGCAGCAGCGCACCATCGTCTTCATCTCCCACGACCTGGACGAGGCGATGCGCATCGGCGACCGCATCGCCATCATGGAAGGCGGGCGCATCGTGCAGGTCGGCACGCCCTACGAGATCCTCAGCCGCCCGGCCGACGACTATGTCCGCTCCTTCTTCCGCAACGTCGATGCCTCCAAGGTGCTGCGGGCCGGCGACGTGGCGCGGTTCGAAGCGACGAACACCGTCATCCGCATGCCCGGCGAACTGGCCCCGGCGCTGCACCAGCTGCGCGAGAACCACCATCATTTCGGCTATGTCCGCACCCAGGACGGCCGTTTCGAGGGCGTCGTGTCGCAGGCGACGCTGGAACGCGAGCTGAAGGGGCCGCAGCCGCGCTTCGTCAACGCCTTCCTGCCGGACGTCCGCACCGTCAACGCCACGACGCCCATCCACTCCCTGCTCGCGCTCGTCGCCGACACCGAATGGCCGGTGCCCGTCGTCGACGATGACCACAATTTCCTCGGCGCCATCTCACGCGCCCTCATGCTCCACACCTTGGTTCGGGGGGATTGATCGATGGAATTCGAACTGAGAATCGGCAAATGGGTCGAGGAACTGGTCAGCTTCATGCTCGACCATTTCCAGCCGGCGCTGGACGCGATCGCGACGGTGGTGAACGGCTTCGGCGGCGCCATCGAGTATGTGCTGGTCGGGGCACCGGCCTGGCTGCTGATCGGGTTGATCGTCGCCATCTCCCTCTGGCGCGTCGGTGTCGGCTTCGCCGTCTTCACGGTCGCCGCCCTGGCGCTGATCGCCGGCATGGGGCTGTGGGCGGAGACC
This sequence comes from Azospirillum sp. VT-I1, assembly GCF_055698305.1. Classification (NCBI taxonomy): domain Bacteria; kingdom Pseudomonadati; phylum Pseudomonadota; class Alphaproteobacteria; order Rhodospirillales; family Azospirillaceae; genus Azospirillum; species Azospirillum sp. VT-I1. Next base: position 157,475 of record NZ_CP168802.1, read on the forward strand.
GCCTCCACGCTGGGACTGGTGCTTACCGCCACCCTGCTCAGCCTGCTGGTCGGCGTGCCGCTGGGCGTCTGGATGGCACGCAACCGCGTGGTGGAAAGCATCGTCCGCACCACGCTGGACTTCATGCAGACCATGCCGGCCTTCGTCTACCTGATCCCGGCCGTGATGTTCTTCGGGCTGGGCCGGGTGCCGGGCATCCTCGCCACCGTGATCTTCGCCATGCCGCCGGCCGTGCGCCTGACGGCGCTGGGCATCCAGCAGGTGCCGGGCGAGATCGTGGAGGCCGGCAAGGCCTTCGGCTGCCATGACCGCCAGCTTCTGTTCAAGGTGCAGCTGCCGAACGCCCTGCCCTCGATCATGGCGGGCGTGAACCAGACCATGATGATGGCGCTGTCGATGATCGTCATCGCCTCGATGATCGGTGCCGGCGGCCTGGGCAACGTCGTGCTGCAGGGCATCCAACGGCTGGACATCGCGCTCGGCTTCGAAAGCGGGCTCAGCGTCGTGCTGCTGGCGATCGTCCTCGACCGCATCACGCAGAGCTTCGGCCAGACCGCCGCCGCGCCGCGCCCGGCACGCTTCGCGTTCCTGCGCCGGTTCCTGCCGGTGCCGGCACGGTGAGCGCCGGGGCTCTTCCGGAAGGGGGCTTCGCCGCCGCTCTTCCGGCGCGGCCCCCGCCACCTGACGGGCGGCGGCTGCAAGTGGATACGCAGGGCGGCGACAGCCGGTTGGGCGATATCCGGGTGGAACGGCTCGCCGGCGCCGCCCTGGCCGACTGGCTGGAGGAGCTGGCGGCCCTGCGGCTGGCGGTGCTGGGCGAGTTCCCCTACCTCTATCCCGGCTCGGCCGCCTACGAGGAACGCTATCTCTCCGACCTCGGCAGCCTGCCGGGCGGGCTGATCCTGGCCGCCTTCGACCGCAACCGCATGGTCGCGGCCGTCACCGGCGCACCGCTCGACCAGGAGCTGGACGCGCTGCGCGACCCCTTCGTCCATGCCGGCCGCGATCCGGGTTCGATCTTCTGCTTCGGAGAGCTGGTGGTCCTGCCCTCCCATCGCGGGCGGGGGATCGGGACCGCCCTGCTCGAGATCGGCGAGGCGCATATCAGGGAGGCCGACCGCTTCGCCTCCGCCGCCTTCGGCGAGATCGTGCGCTCCACCGACCATCCCCGCCGTCCCAAGACCTACCGGACGCCGGATGCCGCATGGCACCGGCTGGGCTATCGGCCGGAGCCGGAGATCGGCGGCACCCTGTCCTGGTGCGATGCCGGCGACCGGGATGAGACCGCCAAACCCCTTCGCTTCTGGGTAAAATCCCTCATCTCCAGCATCGGAGCATGACGCATGCCCCATGACGGCCTGATGTTAGACATTCCGGCCAGGGAGATTCCGGTTGGGGACATTCCGGCTGGTGGGAGCGCGGGCGACGGGTGTCCGCTGCTGATCCGCGAGGTTCCCTACCGCGATCCGGTCGCCGCCTTCGCCCCCTGGTCCGGCCGGCCTTTCGCCACGCTTCTGCACAGCGCCGCCGCGGCCGGCGGCCGGGGCCGCTGGAGCATCGTCGCCGCCGAGCCCTTCCGCACCATCCAGGCGCGCGGCGGCTCCGTCACGGTGGATGGACAGGGGGTCGCCGGCGATCCCTTCACCGTGCTGGAACGGCAGCTGGAGGCGCACCGCCTGTCCCTTCCGCCCGACCTGCCCGTTCCCTTCGCCGGCGGCGCCGTCGGTTTCCTCGGCTATGAGCTGGGAGGGGTACTGGAGCGGCTGCCGGCGCGCCATGGCGACGACACCGGCCTGCCCGACATGGCCTTCGGGCTCTACGACACCGTCATCGTCTTCGACGAATGGGAGCGGCGCGGCTGGATCCTGTCCAGCGGCTTTCCCGAGCAGGACGCGGTCCGGCGCCGCCGCCGTGCCGCCCGACGCCTCCGGTCTTTTGTCGATACCCTGGAAGCGGCTCCCACCAGCCTGCCGCCACCCCATGCCGCCACCGCGTCCTGGCGGCCGGAGATCGCGCGCGAGAAGTATTGCCGCCGGGTGGAACGGGTGCTGGAGTACATCCGTGCAGGCGACATCTTCCAGGCCAACTTCACCGGGCGCTTCCTGGCCGACCGGCCGGCAGCGCTGCCGGTGTTCGACCTGTACCGCCGCCTGCTGGCGCTCAGCCCCGCGCCCTTCGCGGCCTGCCTGTCGCTGCCCGGCGGCACCGGTCTGGCCAGCGCCTCGCCGGAGCGCTTCATCCGCCTCCACGCCGACGGCCGCATGGAAACCCGCCCGATCAAGGGAACCCGCCCGCGCGGCGCCACGCCGGAAGAGGACGACGCCCTGGCCCGCGAGCTTGAAGGCAGCGTCAAGGACCGGGCCGAGAACCTGATGATCACCGACCTGCTGCGCAACGACATCGGCCGCGTGGCGCGCATCGGCAGCGTCAAGGTGCCGGTCCTGTGCGGGGTGGAGCGCTTCGCCTCCGTCCACCATCTGGTGTCGGTGATCGAGGGGCAGCTGAAGCCGGGCCTGGGTCCGGTCGACCTGCTGCGCGCCACCTTCCCCGGCGGCTCCATCACCGGCGCCCCCAAGATCCGCGCCATGGAGATCATCGACGAGCTGGAGGACTCCCGCCGCGGCGCCTATTGCGGGTCGGTGGCCTGGATCGGCTTCGACGGGGCGATGGACAGCAGCATCGTCATCCGCACCCTGACCGTCACGCCCGACCGCGTCGTCGCCCAGGCCGGTGGCGGCATCGTCGCCGATTCCGATCCCGGCCGGGAGCATGACGAGATGATGGTGAAGATCCGCCCGCTGCTGCGCGCGCTGGATGTTGGCTGAGGCAACTCTGCCAGTTCGCCGGAAAAGCCCCTCTCCCCTTGCTGGAGTTTTGCCAAAGGGGCGGATTTGTAGATTTGGGCGAGTATTCGGCGGCCGGACAGGACCGATGTCCTTCCTGGCCGCCGATTTTCCGGGGCCAAGGCGGCACCGAAGCGTCGCTCACCGCCGCGGTGCGGATCACGGCATGCTCCTCTGGTCCAGAACCCCACTCTCCGATGTGACGTCCTTTTGCGGGTCCCCCCTTTCAAGCGTGAACCCGACTGCGCAAATCATGGGTTCCCTGGCTTTCATCGCCACGAAACGGAGGATGCGTCCCGCATGCGTAACCCCTACTGGCAAGGACCCGTCTCCGCGAACTTCGATGGGGTGCGCTTCTTCAATCCGGGGGAACCGGACACCGACCGTTCGCTGCGCCAGCTGCTGCGGTGGCAGTTCAACCGCCGGAAGGTCAAATGGCCGGGCGAGGTGCCGGTCACCCCGGTCGTGCCGGAACCGGACGTCGATGCGCTACGGGTGACGGTGGTGGGGCATGCGACGGCGCTGATCCAGGCGCCGGGGCTGAACATCCTGACCGATCCGGTCTGGTCGGAGCGGGCGAGCCCGGTGCGCTTCGCAGGACCCAAGCGGGCGACCGCGCCGGGCATCCGGTTCCACGACCTGCCGAGGATCGACGCCGTCCTGCTGTCGCACAACCATTACGACCATATGGACATCGACACCCTGCGGCGGCTGCATGAGCGCGACCGGCCGCTGGTCGTCACGCCGCTCGGCAACGACACCATCCTGCACAGGCATATCCCCGGGATAAGGACCGCGGTCGGCGACTGGTGGAGCCGGTTCGAGATTGCGGCGGACACCGAGGTCCACATCGTGCCGGCCAACCACTGGTCGTCGCGGACGGTGCGCGACCGGCGGATGGCGCTGTGGGGCGGCTTCCACCTGCGCACGCCGGTCGGCACGCTCTATTTCGCCGGCGACACCGGATATGGCACCGGGGCGGCCTTCAAGGCGATCCACCGGCGGCTGGGCGGCTGCGACCTCGCGCTGATCCCCATCGGCGCCTACGATCCGCGCTGGTTCATGTCCGCCCAGCATTGCGACCCGGAGGAGGCGGTGCGGATCATGCTGGACGTCGGGGCGCGGAAGGCCGTCGGCATCCATTGGGGCACCTTCTGCCTGACCGACGAGGCGCGCGAGGAGCCGCCGGAACGGCTGCGCGCCACGCTGGCCGACCACGGCATCGAGCCCGGCCGGTTCGAAGCGGCCTTCCCCGGCATGGTGGTGAGCGCCTGACCGGCCGGCGCTCACCCGCCCCATCAAGCCGCCGTCAAGCTGGAGTCGGCGCCTGTTCCGGCAAGACGCCCGACGCCTTCAGCTCCCGCCAGAAATCGGCGGGGATCGGCTGGGCCATCAGCTGGACATTCTCATGCACCCGCGCCGGGTTCTTGGTGCCGGGAATGACGGAGGCGACGACCGGATGGGCAGCACAGAACTGCAGCGCCGCCGCACGCAGGTCGACGCCATGGCGGCCGGCGATCTCCGCCAGACGGTCGCGGGCGGCGACCTTGTCGGATGATGCCTCCTGATACTCGAAGGTCTTGCCGCCGGCGATGATGCCAGAGTTGTAGGGGCCGCCGACCACCACATGCACGCCGCGCTCCGCGCAGCGCGGGAACAGCTCGTCCAGCGCCGGTTGGTTCAGCAGGCTGTAGCGGCCGGCGAGAAGGAAGACGTCCGGGTCGGCGCGCTCCAGCGCCATGACGCAGGGCTCCACCCGGTTGACGCCCAGGCCCCAGGCGCGGATCACGCCCTCCTCCCGCAATTGGGTGAGCGCCACGGCGGCGCCCTTCATGGCGGTGTCGAACACCTCCAGCCAACGGTCGCCATGGGCGTCCTCGGCGCAGTCGTGGATGTAGGCGACGTCGATGCGCGCCATGCCCAGCCGCTGCAGGCTGTCCTCGATGGAGCGGCGGACGCCGTCGGCGGTGTAGTCGTAATCGACGCGGAAGGGCAGCCCCTTCACGAAGGGGCCGTGCTGCCCGCCCTTGCTCTCGTCCGCGCGCAACAGGCGCCCGACCTTGGTGGACAGCACGAACCGGTCGCGCGGTCGGTTGCGCAGCGCATGACCGAACCGGTGCTCCGAGATGCCGGGGCCATATTCGGGCGCCGTGTCGAAATAACGGATGCCGGCGTCCCAGGCGGCGTCGAGCGTGGCTTCGGCGATGTCGTCCGCCACCTCCTCGAACATGTTGCCCAGGGGAGCGCCGCCGAAGCCGAGCGGGCCGGGCGGAGCGAAATGCGCGCTGTCTGGCATGGGAACCCTCATCATATCAGGCGCCCCCGCCGATGGACGGCGACGCCGATGCCTTTGGTCGTCCACCGTCAACAGCGCCGTTCGCAAGGCCGTTCCGCCTGCGCTTGAAGACCGTTTCAGCGACGACCAGCTTGGTGGGGTGATGCGGCAACGGGCCAGGGCGGACATGGCGGCGAAGGGCCAGCGGGAACACAGGGCGGGCAAAGCGGAGGAAAGCGCGGAAATCCTCGCCGAGGCCCGCCGCATCGTCGCCGTCGGCGACCGCAGCGCCCTGGCGCCGACCGCCTCGCTGGAAGAACTGGCGGAAGCGCTCGCGGATGATTTCGACGAGAGCTATACGGCCGAGCGGGTGCTCTCCCTGCTCTCCCCCGCCCACCGCAGAAGCCTGACCGGCCGTTTCGCCCTGCCGGACGAATCCGGCGGTGCGGAGGTCTGGCTGCCGACGGATGTGCTGGACAGGCTGCGGACCGTCGCCGACAGCCCGCTCGACGCGATCCGCACCCTGCTGGACAGCGGGCGCGGCCTGCCGGAGCCGGGCAGCGAGGAGCATTGCCGCAACCGCCGCTGCGCACCCCGCATCCTCCTGTCGGATCCCGGCGGCTGGCAATGCCAGACCTGCGGACTGAAGGGGCGGACCGACTCGGCCCCCAACCCGATCGTCGCCCAGCGGCTGGCCGACCAGCGCAGCCGCATCGCCGACCTGCATGCGCTGGCCGCCGGACTTTACGAAGGCTGGGGGGCCGGCGAACGCTTCACCACCGCGGATGTTGCCGCGCAGCGGCCGGCCGGCAGCCGGACCGACCGCGACCGGCTGAAGGCGATGCTCGCCGATCTCGTGCAGGAAGGGCTGATCGAGGAGGCTCCGGGCCCGCGTGGCGGTGCCGGCTACCACGTGCTGGAGGAGCCGCCCGACTGGATCGCCGATGCGATGGCGGAGCGCCGCCGCCAGCGGGAGGACGAGGCCCGCATCCGCGAGGAGCGCGCCGGCCTGCTGCGCCGGGTGCTGGAGGAAGGGCTGACCCACAGGACGGCGTCCGGGGAGCTGGTGGAGATTGCGCAGAACGACCGCGGCCTGGAACTGCGCTTCCCCTCGATTCCGTCCTGGGAATTGCGGGAGGAGATGAAGCGGCAGGGGAAGTGCCGGTGGGACGGCCGCCGCCGGCGCTGGTGCCGGATGTCCCCCGTCACCGGCGTGGAGCCCTGGCTGGCCGCGGCGCTGGACGCCGGCGCGACCGTCGCCCCGCTCGGCACCGCCGACCCGGACGCAGAGGATTGGGGCTATGAGGAGTGGGAGGACTGAGCGTTCCGCTCAAACGTCCACCTCCAGCGTGACCTTCACCGGGTCGAGCACCACCAGGGTTTGGAAGGCCTGCACCAGTTCATTGTCGGCGAACAGGCGGCGCGACAGCAGCTCGTAGCTCGCCATGTCCGGGACCAGCAGAATCAGGACGAAGCTGGCCTTGCCGGTGACGAAGTAACATTGCTGCACCTCCGGCGCCTCGCGGAACATGCGCTTGGCGGCGGCGATCACGGGGGAGCGGTCGTTGACCGTCTGGACCTCCACCACCACGGTCACGCCCTGGCCGACGCCGGCCGGATCGATCACGGCGACGTTGCGGCGGATGATGCCGGCCGCCTCCATCCGGGCGATGCGGCGCTGCACCGCCGGGGCGGAGAGGTGGACCGCCTCGCCGATGACCCGTTGCGAGGTCTTGTTGTCGCGCTGGAGGATGCGCAGGATCGCGCGGTCCTGGTCGTCGAGCTGGTCCGGCGGCCGAGCGGTTGTTGAGCGCATGGGGGCTCTTGCGAAATAACGATGCGTCGATGGGGCGAAACTTAAGCGCTCGGCGCCGCGGCGTCACAGTATCTTTTCGTTCGACCCCAATCCCGATCCGGAGCCCCCGAGCGTGGCGAACGCCTCCACCGATCCGACGAGCGCCGGCAGTACGGACCATGCCGCGCTTCCCCTGCTGCTCCTGCTGGCCTCGCTGCTGTCGCAATATGTCGGCGCCGCATCGGCCAAGTCGCTGTTCCCGCTGGTGGGGGCGGAGGGCGTCACGGCGCTGCGGGTCGGGCTTTCGGCGCTGATGCTGGCGGCGATGCTGCGGCCCTGGCGCAGCCGTCCCGGCCGCGGCGACCTGCGCAACCTGCTGATCTACGGCACCACGCTGGGGGCGATGAACCTGTCGATCTACCGCGCGATGGAACTGATCCCCATCGGCATCGCCATCGCCATCGAGGTGACCGGGCCGCTGGCGGTGGCGCTGCTCGGCTCCCGCCGGCTGAAGGATTTCCTGTGGATCGCCTGCGCCGTGGCCGGGCTCGTTCTGCTGCTGCCTCTGCAGCAGGCGTCAGCCGCGCTCGATCCGGTCGGCGTCGCCTATGCGGCGGCGGCGGCGCTGTGCTGGGCGCTCTACATCGTGTTCGGCAAGCGCGCCTCGTCCCTGCCCGGCGGACAGGCGGTGGCATGGGGCATGCTGGTTGCCGCCAGCTTCACGGTGCCGCTGGGGGTCGCCCATGCGGGCGGCGGATTGCTGATCCCGTCGGTTCTGGTGGTCGGCTTCGCGGTGGCGGCGCTGTCCAGCATGCTGCCCTACACGCTGGAGATGATGGCGCTGCGCCGCCTGCCGGGTCCGGTGTTCAGCCTTGCCGTCAGCGCGTCGCCGGCCGTGGCGGCGCTGATCGGCTTCCTGATGCTGGGCGAACGGTTGAGCTGGGTGCAGTGGACGGCCATCGCCTGCATCATGTGCGCGTCGGCCGGCAGCGCGCTGGGCAAGGCCAAATCAGGCTGATCGGCGACCTGCCGCTCAGGCCGGCACGATCCGGATGCCCGCCGCGGACAGCCTCCCGGCCCGCCCGTCGTCCAGCCCGCGGTCGCAGCACAGGATGTCGAAGCTGTCGAGCTTGGCGAAGAAGGCCGGCTTCACCTGATCGAACTTGCTGCTGTCGATCACCAGCGCCTTGGTCACGGCGTTGGCGATGGCGGTCTGCTTGATCTCCACCTCGTGGAAGTTGGAGCAGCTGATCCCCAGCGCCTCGTGCACGCCGCCGGCCGAGATGAAGGCGGTGTTGATGCCGATGCCGCGCAGCATCTCCAGCGACTCGGGACTGGAGAAGGACGCCGACGAGGCATGGTAGAGGCCGCCCAGCATGACCACCCGCACGCCCGGCTTCTTGCAGACGATCTCCGCGATGTTCATGGCGTAGCAGACCACCGTGATCTGGCTGTCGGCCGGGATGCGGCTGGCGAGGTGGGTGGTGGTGGTGCCGCAGTCGATGAAGACCGTCTCCCCCGGCTTCAGCAGGGTCGCCGCCGCCTCGCAGGCCGCCCGCTTCATCTCGATATGGGCGTCGCGCTCCCGGTCCAGCATGTAGCCCATGCCGCCGCTGCTCTCCAGCCCGCCGGCGATGTAGCCGCCGAGATAGGCGAATCGCCCGCCGCAGGACGCGATGTCGCGGCGCACCGTCATCTCGGAGACGCCCAGCAGCCGGGCCGCATCCTTCAGCCGCAGATAGCCGCCGGCATCCAGCGCGGTCTGTAACCGGTCAAGGCGATCCGCCCTTCTCATCGACATGTCCGCATCCCGCAGCGCTTTCGCCCAGCCTAATCACGGCCGCAGCCTACAATCCAGACGGGTTAATCCCAATGGCGCAATGCCTGGAACTGTATGGCCGTAGCCAAACTCACAATCGCATGCATTGATCTTGACACACTGCGCGGCGACGTGAAACTATCCTTTCAGAAAATGTTAGGATGTTAACATCAACAAGGAAGATGTTGGCATCCCGGCGACAATCGAGGAGAGGCTCGGCGAAAAGGGTCTCCCCGGGAGGACCAAGATGCCCGTTCCCAGCGTCCCGACGGAGTCGGCCGGTCTGGCTCCGTTCATCGACCACACCATCCTGCGCCCGGACGCCCAGCCCGCCGATGTCGAGCGGCTGTGCGACGAGGCGCGCGCGCATGGCTTCAAGGCGGTCTGCGTCAACCCGGTCTTCATCCCGCTGGTGACGGAGCGGCTGGCCGGCTCGCCGGTGGCGCCCTGCGCCGTGATCTGCTTTCCCTTCGGCGCCGACCCCACGGCCATCAAGGCCGACGAGGCGGAATGGGTGGTCCGCCACGGCGCCCGCGAGGTCGACATGGTGATCCCCATCGGCCTGCTGAAAGCCGGCCGGACGGCGGAAGTCCGCGACGACATCGCCGCGGTCAAGCGCGCCTGCGGCGACGCCCTGCTCAAGGTCATCATCGAGACCTGCCTGCTCACCGACGACGAGAAGATTCTGGCCTGCCGCCTGTCGCAGGAGGCCGGGGCCGATTTCGTCAAGACCTCCACCGGCTTCGCCGGGGGCGGCGCCACGGTCGAGGATGTGGCGCTGATGCGCCGCACCGTCGGCGACGGCATGGGGGTCAAGGCATCGGGCGGCGTGCGGACGACCGAGGATGCCCGCCGCATGATCGCGGCCGGTGCCTCGCGCATCGGCGCCAGCGCCAGCGTGGCGATCGTCGGCGGCTGACGCCGCGGGCCCTCGCCGCACAGCGTGCCGGTCGGGCGGGTGTTCCGTCCGTCCCAGCCGGCACGGCATCACCAGAAACGGAACGCGGAAGGGGGTGGCAAACACCCCGGCACCGTCGATGGGTGTGGTTTTCCGCCCCCACCGCGGCGCACATCGCCTGCCATGGGAGTCACGCCAACATGAAGAAGTTGCTGTCTTCGCTCATCGTCGCCGCGTCGCTGGTCGCCGGGCCGGCGGTGGCCGCCGATCCGGTTCCGACCCCGGATGCCGTCAAGACGCTGAAGTCCGACGCCACCAAGAAGAAATACTCCATCGCCACCGTGGTGAAGGTCGACGGCATCGCCTGGTTCGACCGCATGCGCGACGGCGTGAAGCAGTTCGCCGGCGACACCGGCCACGACACCTGGATGGTCGGGCCGAGCCAGGCCGACGCGGCAGCGCAGGTCCAGCTGGTCGAGAACCTGATCGCCCAGGGCGTGGACGCCATCGCCATCGTCCCCTTCTCCGTCGAGGCGGTGGAGCCGGTGCTGAAGAAGGCGCGCGACCGCGGCATCGTGGTGATCGCGCATGAGGCGTCGAACATCCAGAACGCCGACTATGTGCTGGAAGCCTTCGACAACTTCGCCTACGGCGCCAAGCTGATGGAAGTGCTGGGCAAGGCGATGGGCGGCGAGGGCAAGTATGTCTGCACCGTCGGCAGCCTGACCTCGAAGTCGCAGAACGAATGGATCGACGGCGCCATCGCCTACCAGAAGCAGAATTTCCCCAAGATGCAGATGGTGACCAACCGTCTGGAGACCTATGACGACGCCAACACCGACTACAACAAGCTGAAGGAAGTCCTGACGACATATCCGGACCTGAAGGGCATCATCGGCGGCCCGATGCCGACCTCGGCCGGCGCCGGCCGTCTGGTGGCGGAACGCGGCCTGAAGAACAAGCTGTTCTTCTCCGGCACCGGCCTGGTTTCGGTGGCCGGCCAGTATCTGGCCCAGGGCGACATCCAGTACATCCAGTTCTGGGATCCCGCGGTCGCCGGCTATGCCATGAACATGATGGCGGTGATGGCGCTGGACGGGAAGAAGGAGCAGATCAAGGCCGGCCTGAACCTGGGCCTGCCCGGCTACACCGCCCTGACCACGCCGCAGGGCGCCAAGGCCAACCTGCTGTACGGCCAGGGCTGGGTCGGCGTGACCAAGGAAAACATGGACGCCTACGACTTCTGATGACCTGAAGGCGGGCGCCGGCGGCATGACAAGGGCTGCCGGCGCCCGCGCCTTCATCCTTATCCTCGAACCGCCGGGCGGAAGACATGTCAGACGGTTTCATCGAACTCCGCGGCATCCGGAAGGTATTTTCCGGCGTCGTCGCGCTGGACGCCATGTCCCTGGTCATCAAGCCCGGCGAGATCCATTGCCTGGCCGGAGAGAACGGGTCGGGCAAATCCACCGTCATCAAGATCATGTCCGGCGTCTACCAGCCGGACGGCGGCGAAATCCTGATCGACGGCAAGCCGGTGCCGGCCATGTCGCCGATCGAGGCCATCGCCCACGGCGTCCAGGTCATCTACCAGGACTTCTCCCTGTTCGGGAACCTGACGGTCGCCGAGAATCTGGCGATGAACGTCCATCTCGGCGAGAAGCGGCGCCTGATGAACTGGCGGCGCACCCGCGCCATTGCCCGCGAGGCGGTCGACCGGCTGGGCGTGGAGCTTGACCTCGATGCCGAGGTCGCGTCGCTGCCGACCGCCGGCAAGCAGCTGGTCGCCATCGCCCGCGCGCTGATGTCCGACGCCCGCCTTATCATCATGGACGAGCCGACCACGGCCTTGACCCGCAAGGAGGTCGAGACGCTGTTCCGCATCGTCCGCGACATCCAGGCGCGCGGCATCGCCATCCTGTTCGTCAGCCACAAGATGCGCGAAATGCTGGAGATCAGCGAGCGCATCACCGTCATCCGCAACGGCCGCAAGGTGGCGGAGGGGCCGACCGGCGACTTCGACGAGGCGTCGATCACCCGCCACATGACCGGAGGCGACATCCTCAACGAACCCTATGCCTGGACCCCGCCCCCGGCCCGCCGCCGGTGCCGCGGCTGGAGATCCGCGGCCTGACCGTCCCCGGCAAATGCGAGGGGCTGAACCTCGCCATCCGGCCGGGCGAGATCGTCGGGCTGTCGGGCCTGCTTGGCTCCGGCCGCACCGATCTGGCGCTGGCGCTGTTCGGCATGGTGCCGCGTTATGAAGGCGAAATCCTGATCGACGGCGCGCCGGTGCGGCTGCGCACGACCCAGGAGGCCATCGAGGCCGGCATCGCCTATGTGCCGGAAGACCGGCTGACCGAAGGGCTGTTCCTGCCGCAGAGCATCAAGCGCAACATGCTCGCCACCTCCTACGAGCGGCTGGCTCGCAAGCTGGTGATCGACCGCAGCCAAGCGGAGAAGATGACGCAGGGCATGGTCCGCGCCATGCAGATCGCCACCCCCACCGCCGAGAAACCGGTGATGCAGCTGTCGGGCGGAAACCAGCAGCGCGTGGTGCTGGCCCGCTGGCTGCTGACCGACGCCCGCGTGCTGATCCTGAACGGCCCGACGGTGGGCGTCGATGTCGGGTCGAAGGCGGAAATCCACGCCAAGATCCGGGAGCTGGCGCAGCATCACGGCCTTGCTGTCCTGATGATCTCCGACGACGTGCTGGAGCTGGTGCAGAACTGCAACCGCATCGTGCTGATGCATCGCGGACGCTTCATCGAGGATCTGCCCGCCGCCGACGTCACCGAAGAGACGGTCAGCGACCGGCTCAAGACCTTTACCTAGGGGAGGAACCGATGGCCCTGCTCCGCCGGTCGGAAACGGTCATCGCGGGCATCCTGCTGCTCGCCATGGTCCTCATCGGCACGATCAACCCTGCCTTCTGGCAGCTCGACAACCTGTTCAGCCTGATGCGCAGCAACGTCATCATCGGCATCATGGCCTTGGGCGTGCTGCTGGTGCTGATCTCCGGCGGCATCGACGTGTCCTTCCCGGCTTTCGCCGTCGCCTCCATGTACCTGACGATCAAGGGCATGCTGGCGCTGGGATACAATGGCGTCGTGCTGCCTCTGGCGGCGGCCACCCTGATGGGGCTGGCGTTCGGCGCGGTCAACGGATTCTTCGTCTACAAGTTCCGCATGATCCCACTGATCGTGACGCTGGGCACCAGCGCCATGGTGCGCGGCTTCCTGCTGGGCGTCGTCGGCACCAGCATGATCAACATCAACAAGATGCCGACCGCGCTGATCGACTTCGCCCGCACCGACGTCGTCAGCGTGACCAAGGCCGACGGCACCACCTATGGCCTGACGGCGATGGTGCTGATCTATCTGGGGCTGGCGGTCGCCATGCATCTGGTGCTGCGCTACACCATGATCGGCCGCAGCGCCTATGCGCTGGGCGGCGATCCGGAGGCGGCGCGGCGCGCCGGCTTCGACCTGCGCAAGACCATCTTCTTCATCTATTGCGTCGCCGGTGCGCTGGCCGGCTTCGCCGGGCTGCTGCACAGCGGCATGATCTGGCTCGCCAATCCGCGCGACTTCGTCGGGCTGGAGCTGGACGTCATCGCGGCGGTGGTGCTGGGCGGCGCGTCGATCTTCGGCGGGCGGGGCAGCGTTCTCGGCACCATGCTCGGCGTCTTCATGCTGGTGATGGTCAAGAACAGCCTGATCATCATGAAAGTGGACACCACCTGGCAGCTGGTCGCCGTGGGTCTGATCGTCATCGTCGCGACCGCCCTGTCGGCCTGGCGCGACCGTCGCCGGATGGCGTGAGGAGGCGGATCATGAAGGCACAGATGAACATCCGCAGTCTGGTCAACCGCGACAACAACATCGTCCAGCTTCTGGTGATGACGGTGCTGATCTTCGCCGTGATGACGGCGCTCAGCCCGGACAAGTTCCTGCGCTACTACAATTTCGAGTCCATCACCTACATCTTCCCCGAACTGGGGCTGCTCTCCATCGCCATGATGATCGCCATGCTCACGGGCGGCATCGACCTGTCGGTGGTGGGCGTCGCCAACCTGTCGGGCATCCTGGCCGGCGTGCTGTTCCACAAGCTGGCAGGTGCCGCCGGGGTCGCCGACACCGGCATCCTGACCGTCCTGCTCGGCGGAGTCATCGCGCTCGGCACCGGGCTGGTGGCGGGGACGGTGAACGGGCTGCTGATCACTCGGATGGGCATCACGCCGATCCTGGCGACGCTGGGGACGGGACAGGTCTTCACCGGGCTTGCCATCGTGCTGACCGGCGGGCCTGCCATCGTCGGCTTCCCCACAGCTTGGGCCTTCCTCGGCAACGGCAAGATCCTGGGGCTGGCGACGCCCTTCGTGCTGTTCGCCGCCATCGCCGCCCTGATCGCCTTCATGCTGACCCGCACCGCGCTGGGCATCAACCTGATGCTGATCGGCACCAACCCGAAGGCGGCGCTGTTCGCCGGGTTGAAGCGGGAGCGCATGGTGCTGTACAGCTACATGCTGACCGGCGTGCTGGCGTCCGTCGCCGGCATCATCCTGTCGGGGCGGACCAACGCGGCGAAGTCGGACTACGGCAACTCCTACCTGCTGCAGGCGGTGCTGATCGCCGTGCTGGGCGGCACCAACCCGGCCGGCGGACGGGGCACGGTTCTGGGCATCACCATCGCCGTGGTGGCGCTGATGCTGCTGTCGAGCGGCTTCCAGATCCTGCGCTTCTCCAACCACCTGATCGACTTCATCTGGGGCGCGTTCCTGCTGCTGGTCATCGTGATCAACGCCTACAAGAACCGCACCCGCTAGCATGCTTCTTCGGGGGGACTTCCCATGAGCGTCCGGACCGCCATCCATTTCCGCAAGAGCTTCTTCGGCGAGGCGGAGCGCCCGGTCGCCGAGGCGCACGGCATGACCGCCAGCCTGTTCCGCTACGACAGCGGCATCGAGGCGGTGCGTCTGTCCAACCGCCGCGGCCATCTGGTGGTGCTGCCCTATTACGGGCAGATGGTGTGGGACGCCGTGTTCGACGGCGTCGATTTGACCATGGCGAACATGTTCGACATGCCGCGTCCTGCCAGCGAGATCGTCGGCACATACGGCTGCTTCGCCTTCCATTCCGGGCTGCTCCGCAACGGCTGCCCCGGTCCGCAGGACAACCACCTTCTGCATGGCGAGATGCCCTGCGCCCCGATGGACGCCGCCGGGCTGGAGGTGGGGGAGGACGACGAAGGTCCCTACATGGCCGTCACCGGCCGGCGCGAATATGTGATGGGCTTCGGCGCCCATTACGCCGCCCGCCCGCGCTTGGTGCTGCGCCCCGGTTCCGCCCTGTTCGACATCCGGATGGAGGTGGAGAACCTGTCGGGTGCGGCGATGGACCTGATGTACATGTGCCACGTCAACTTCGCCTTCGCCGAGGGTGCCCGCATCGTCCAGCCGGCGCCCTTCACGCCGGAGGCGACGGCGGTGCGCACGGTGGTGCCGGCCCATGTGCCGCGCAGCCCGGCCTATGACGCGCTGCTGTCCGACCTCGCCCGCGATCCCGCGGTGATGGAGGTGCTGGACGAGCCCGAGCGCTACGACCCCGAACAGGTCTTCTACATCCGCGGCCTGCGCACCGACGAGGAGGGCGGCACCGCGCTGATGATGCGGCGGCGGGAGGGCGATGCCTTCCACATCGCCTACAGCACGCGGGACTTCCCCAAGACGGTGCGCTGGGTGCTGGTCAACAGCGACCAGAAGGTCTGCGCCTTCGCCCTGCCCTCCACCTGCGAGCCGGAGGGCTACAATGCGGAGGCGATGAAGGGCAATGTCCAGAAACTGGCGGGCGGCGAGACGCGGCGCTTCTCCGTCCGGCTGGGCTACCTGACCGCCGACGAGGCCGAAGCCGAGGAATGCGCCATCCGGGCGCTTTGATCTAGGGCGCCGTGACTTAGGGCGCTGCGAGAGGAGATACCGAAGATGGGCAAGATCGCCGTGGTCGGCAGCAACATGGTCGACCTCATCACCTACACCGCCCGCATGCCCGGCCCCGGCGAGACCATCGAGGCGCCGCGCTTCGAGATGGGCTGCGGCGGCAAGGGTGCCAACCAGGCCATCGCCGCCGCCCGGCTGGGGGCGGAGGTGATGATGGTCACCAAGGTCGGCGACGATATCTTCGCCGATAACACCATCCGCAACTTCGAGGCATCGGGCATCGACACCCGTTATGTGGAGCGGGTGCCCGGCACCTCCAGCGGCGTCGCCCCGATCTTCGTCGAGCCGTCGGGCGAGAACAGCATCCTCATCATCAAGGGCGCCAACGCCCTGCTGTCGCCGGCCGACGTCGACCGCGCCGCCGAGGATCTGAAGGACTGCGACCTGATCGTCATGCAGCTGGAAGTCCCGCTGGAGACGATCTACCACACCATCGAGTTCGGGGCGCGGCACGGCATCGAGACGCTGCTGAACCCGGCCCCGGCCCCCGCCGACCTCGACCCCGAACGGATCGGGCAGGTCACCTTCCTGGTGCCGAACCAGACGGAGCTGGCGACCATCTCCGGGCTGCCGGTGACGTCGGAGGCGGAGGCCGAGACGGCGGCGCGCACCCTGATCGACCGCGGCATCCGCACCGTCATCGTCACGCTGGGCGCCCGCGGCGCGTTGCTGGTGACGAAGGGCGAGGAGACACGGCGGATCGAGCCGGTGCGGGTCACGCCGGTCGACACCACCGGGGCCGGCGACGCCTTCATCGGCAGCTTCGCGCGCTATTATGTGGAGAACCGCGATCTCGACGCGGCGCTGCGCATGGCGGTGCGCTATGCCGCCGACAGTATTACCCGGCCGGGCACCCAGAAATCCTATGCCAGCCGCGAGGCTTTCGAGGCCTTCTGCGCCAGCCTGTAGCCATCGGACGGAGGACATGCCATGACGCGCGCCGTGATCGGAGTGGATGTGGGGACCGGCAGCGCCCGCGCCGGCATCTTCGACCTTGCCGGCCGCCGGCTGGCCGCCGCATCCCGCCCGATCCGGATGTGGAAGCCCGATCCGGACTGGGCGGAGCAGTCCTCCGACGACATCTGGGCTGCGGTCTGTGCCGCCGTGCAGGAGGCGATGGAGGGTTGCGGCGAAAAGCCGGAGGTGGTCGGCATCGGCTTCGACGCCACCTGCTCGCTGGTGGTGCTGGACGCCGCCGGGCGGCCGGTGACGGTCGATCCGCAGGGCGACGACGACCGCAACGTCATCGTCTGGATGGACCACCGCGCCATCGACCAGACCGGCCGCATCAATGCCGGCGGGCATGAGGTGCTGCGCTATGTCGGCGGGCGGCTGTCGCCGGAGATGCAGACGCCCAAGCTGCTGTGGCTGAAGGAGAACCTCCCGCAAAGCTGGAGCCGCGCCGCCCATTTCTTCGATCTGCCGGATTTCCTGACCTGGAGGGCCACCGGATCGACACGGCGGTCGCTGTGCTCGCTGGTGTGTAAATGGACCTATCTGGGCCATGAGGGGCGGTGGGACGATTCCTATCTCCGCGCCATCGGGCTCGGCGATCTGGTCAATGAGGGGCATGCCCGCATCGGCACCGATGTCGGCGCGGTCGGCAGCACCATCGGCGGCGGCCTGACCGTGCAGGCGGCGCGCGAGCTTGGCCTGACGCCGGGCATCGCCGTCGGCACCTCCATGATCGACGCCCATGCCGGCGGGATCGGCGTCATCGGTGTGCCGCTCGGTGCATCGGCCCCCGTCGATTACGACCGGCGGCTGGCGCTGATCGGCGGCACGTCGAGCTGCCACATGGTGATGAGCCCGGCTGCGCCGCGCTTCATCCCCGGCGTCTGGGGCCCCTACCATTCCGCCATGCTGCCGGGGCTGTGGCTGAACGAAGGCGGGCAGTCGGCGACCGGTGCGCTGATCGACCATGTGGTGCAGGGCCATCCCCGCCATGCCGACCTCTCCGCCGAGGCCACCCGGCGCGGCACCACGGTCTACCAACTGCTGAACGATGAGCTGGCCGCATTGGCGGAGCGCAGCGGCGGGCCGGTGGCGATGCTGACCCGCGACCTGCATGTGCTGCCCGACTTCCATGGCAACCGCTCGCCGCGCGCCGACGCCAGCCTGCGCGGCGCCGTCAGCGGGCTTCGCCTGTCGGATGGGCTGGAGGATCTGGCGCTGCTCTATCTGGCGACGGTGCAGGCGGTGGCCTACGGCACCCGTCACATCGTCGCGGCGATGAACGACACCGGATACGCCATCGACACCATCCTCGCCTGTGGCGGCGGCACCAAGAATCCGGTGTTCCTGGAGGCGCATGCCGACGCCACCGGCTGCACCCTGGTCCTGCCGGAGGAACCGGAGGCGGTGCTGCTGGGATCCGCCGTGCTGGGTGCGGTGGCGGCGGGCGCCTTTCCCGACATCGCCGCCGGCATGGCCGGCATGACCCGCGCCGGCCGCAGCATCCAGCCGGCCGAAGGGCGTTTGCGCGCTTACCACGACGCCAAATACAGCGTCTTCCTGCGGCTCCACGACGACCAGATGGCCTACCGCGCCCTGATGGCGGCAGCCGGCTGACCCCTCAGCCGCGAGGACGACGGCCGCCTCTGCCCGCACGCACCCCCATGACCTCCCTGGAGTGGTACCCGGACATCATTCGCCGGGGCCGGCCACACGGCTGGCAAGAAAAACTGTTTGTTCGGACACGAACTATTGTCTATCATATTTCAGTCGAAGCAATCGCATAGTAATTACTTGGGCCGGGAGCGATCCGCTTCCGCCGCTGCCGGTTGCCATGGGCAGAACGCCCCCGTTCGACCCGCTCCATTTCCTCAGAAAGAGACACGCCATGGCCCTGCACCGCTGGTTTTCCGACCGGAAACTGGTCCATAAGCTGCTGATCCCGGCGGTCCTGCTGCTTGCCGTGATGGGCAGCGTGGTCTGGACCGCCCGGTCGGCGCTGATCGACCTGACCGCCTCCACCAGCCGGGTGACCGATGTGGTGGCCGGCCGGCTGTCGGCGGCGCTGGCGATCCAGTCGGCCATGGGCGACGCGATGGATGCGGAATCCAACGCGCTGGTGGCGGGAACGCGCGAGCGCATCGACGCCGCCTTCGCCACCTACAAGGACAACATCGGCAAGGCGCTGACCGCGATCGACCGGCTGGCCGCGGCCTATGACGCCCCGGCCGACCGCGAGACCATCGCCGGGATCAAGGCCATCGTCGGCGAGTATGAACGGGTGTCGCAGAAGGCGGTCGATCTGGCGCGGGCCTACGACACCGACAGCGCGATCCGCGTGTCCATCGACGTCGGCCGCCCGGTCCGGCAGAAGCTGACCGCGGCGCTGTCGGAGCGGGTGGACCACAGCCTGGAGGAGACCAAACGCGCCGAGGAGAGGGCGATGGCGCTGTCCGCCAGCGTGATGGCCCGGCTCTACGGGGTCGCCGGCATCGGACTGCTGGTCGCCTTCGGCCTGTTCGGCTCCATCATCGTGGTCTTCGTCGTCCGGCCGCTGCACCGGCTGGTCGCCGACATGACGGCCATCGCCGACGGCAACCTCGCGGTCGAGATCCAGGGCGCGGAACGCCGGGACGAGGTCGGGCTGCTCGCCCGCGCGCTGCAGGTGTTCAAGAGCAACGGCCTTGCCATGCGCAACCTGCAGGAGGAGCGCGAGGCGCAGAAGCTGCAGGCCGAGCGCGACCGGCAGGCCGCCATGCGGGCGCTGGCCGACCGCTTCGACGCCGACGTGCAGGACGTGGTGCAGGCGGTGGCGTCGGCCGCCCGCCATCTGCGCGGCAATGCCGAGACCATGACCGCCATCGCCTCCCACACGACGGAGCAGGCCTCCACCGTCGCCGCCACCACGGCGCAGTCCTCCGCCAACGTCGCCACGGTCGCGGCGGCGTCGGAACAGCTGGGCAGCTCCATCGGCGAGATCGGCCGGCAGGTCAACGCCGCCGCCGCCATCGCCCGCAACGCAGTCGAGGAGGGCGAGCGGACCAACGCGCTGGTCGCCCGGCTGGTGCAGGCGGCCCAGAAGATCGGCGACGTGGTCAGCCTGATCCAGAACATCGCCAGCCAGACCAACCTGCTGGCCCTGAACGCCACCATCGAGGCGGCCCGCGCGGGAGAGGCCGGCAAGGGCTTCGCCGTCGTGGCGCAGGAGGTGAAGGCGCTGGCCACCCAGACCGCCCAGGCGACCGAGGAGATCGGCAGCCAGATCGCCGAGATCCAGACGGTGACCGACGGCACGGTGACCGCGATCCAGACCATCGGCCGCACCATCAACGACGTCGATTCCATCGCCGGCGCCATCGCCGCGGCCGTGGAACAGCAGACCGCCGCCACCCAGGAGATCGGCCGCAACATCCAGCAGGCCGCCCAGGGAAGCCAGCTGGTGACCGGCAACATCGCCGCGGTCAGCAGCTCCGCCGGGCAGGTCGGTCAGGCGGCCACCGAAGTGCTGGGCGCCGCCGACAGCCTGTCCCGCGACTCCGACCGCCTGCGCGAACGGATCCAGGCCTTCATCGGCGAGGTCCGCGCGGCCTGACGCGGGGGCCGGGGCGGCGCCGGATGGAACGTTTGGAACGCTATGGAACGGTTTTCCGGGCCTGTTTCATTGTTCCATCCGAAGGCCACAGGGCCGCGCAGCACCGGGTTCCGGCCGCGTGAGCGGCAGTTTCGCTCGATTGTTTCGGAAGAAGGACGAGTGGACCGCCGCCACCGCGCCATGCCTTCCCTCCGGCGGATGAAACACTGGGCTTCACCCAGTCCTACCACCGCCGCGGGGCAACGCTAAGCGCGGCATGAAAAAACACCGGGCGGCGTCATTCCTCCGCCGCAGCCGGACGGTCGCCGGCGGGCACGACCAGGACCTTGTCGATGCGGCGCCCGTCCATGTCGACCACCTCGAACCGGACGCCGTTCCAGTCGAAGGACTCTCCCGCCTGCGGCACATGGCCCAGGCGGTGCAGCACAAGCCCGGCCACGGTGTGGAAGTCGCCGGCATCGCGCAGGCCGCGCACGCCGACGGTCTCCCCGAACTCGTCCACCGGCATCCAGCCTTCCACCAGCCAGGAACCGTCCTCGCGCCGGACCGCGGCGGTCTCCACCACCTCCCCGGCCTCCGGCAGGTCGCCGGCGATGATCTCCAGGATGTCGGTGAGGGTGACCAGCCCTTCGATGCTGCCATATTCGTCCACCACCATCGCCATGTGGTGGCCGGAGTTCTTCATTAGGTCGAGCAGCTTCAGGATCGGCGTGCCGTCATGCACGACCAGCGGCCGGGTGGCTCCGGCCTCCAGGTCGAAGGGACGGCCCTGGACGACGGCGCCCAGCAGGTCGCGGGTGTGGACGACGCCGACCAGCTCGTCGAGCGTGCCGCGGCAGACCGGATAGCGCGAATGGCCGTTGACGCGGATTGCCTCCAGCAGCTCCGCCTGCGGCTTGCCCGGATCGAGCCAGGCGACGTCCGGACGGGGGATCATGATGCTCCGCACCGTGCGGTCGGCCAGCCGCAGCACGCCGTCGATCATCTCCTTCTCCGCCGGGGCGAAGACGCCGCTCTGGGTGCCTTCGGAGATCATCGAGCGGACCTCCTCCTCGGTGACGACCTCCTCGCGCGCGCCATGCAGTCCGAGCAGGCGCAGCAGCAGGTCGGTCGAGGCGCCCAGCAGCCAGACAAAGGGCCCGGCGATGCGGGACAGCATGCGCATCGGCGGCGCGATCAGGGACGCGACACGCTCCGGGTTTTTCAGGGCGATGCGCTTGGGGATCAGCTCGCCCAGCACGATGGACAGGTATGTGATGACCACCAGGACGCCGCCGACGCCGAGAATGTCGCCCCGCCCGGCCAGGATCGGGAAGGTGTCGAGCCACTTGCCCAGCCGGTCACCCAGCGTGGCGCCGCCATAGGCGCCGGCGACGACGCCGACCAGGGTGATGCCGATCTGGACGGTGCTGAGGAAGCGGCTCGGCTCATCGATCAGCCGCAGCGCCGTCCGCGCCCCGCGGTCTCCCTGGTCGGCCAGAGTCTGCAGCCGCGCCTTGCGCGAGGAGACGACGGCAAGCTCGGACATGGCGAACACCCCGTTGAGGAGCGTCAGCGCGACGATGATGGCGATCTCGAACGAGAGCATCGGAAGATTCCCGGATGGAATGGGCATGCGTCATGGCGCGGCCGGCGCCGGAGCGCCCCGCGTTCGACGGAAGCAGGTTGAAAAGGGCAAGCGGATAAAGGAATGCGGGCAGCCGGCGGAGGCGGATGGATGGGCCGGCAAGGGAACGCGCGCCGGCCATCGGCCACGCAGGCACGTTCCGGAACGTCCATGCAGCAAGAGTGGGTGCGCCGCGGGCGACCGGAGATCCGATCCCCCGCGGCCGTCTGGGGCCGCTCGGCGAACTGTTCATCGTGTCCCCGCCTGCCGGGCGGGGCTGCTCCATCCTGGTTGCGCGCTGCGCCTCATTTGGTGCCGGCACGGATGAATGCAAGAGCCGCCGCGCGTCCGCGCACCCCCGCCGCATCCGGGGCCACCCGTCGGCAAGCTCTTCTCCCGACGGATATTTCGTCGTCTAACCAAAAATTCGGTCTCTATGCAAAAAGTGGATTGTTGGCGCACCAATCACGGAGTATCATATTTCAGTTGATGTAATCGAATAGCGATTACAGAGACGGACACCATGCAGATCAAGGAGATCGCGTGTGGACGTGATCGCTGAGCTGTCGGGCCTGATCGGCGCCGACGCCGTTCTGACATCCAAATCCGACCTGGAGGGCGCGACGGAGGACTGGCGCGGCCGCTATCGCGGGCCGGCGCTCTGCCTCGTCCGCCCGGCGAATGCCGAGCAGGTGGCCGCGGTGGTGCGCTGTTGCGCCCGCCATGGGATTCCGCTGCTGCCGCAGGGCGGCAACACCAGCCTGTGCGGCGGCGCCACCCCGTCGGAAACCGGCCCGGCGCCGGTGATCCTCAATCTGGCGCGCATGCGCGCGGTGCGCGGCATCGACCCGGTCAACAGCACGATGGAGGTCGAGGCCGGCTGCGTGCTCGCCACCGTGCAGGAAGCGGCGGCGGCGGCGGGGCGGCTCTATCCGGTCAGCCTGGGCGCCGAAGGCTCCTGCCAGATCGGCGGGACCATCGCGACCAATGCCGGCGGCACGTCCGTCCTGCGCTATGGCAACACGCGCGACAATGTGCTGGGGCTGGAGGTGGTGCTGGCCAACGGCACCATCTGGTCCGGCCTGTACGGCCTGCGCAAGAACAACACCGGCTACGACCTGAAGCACCTGTTCATCGGGTCGGAAGGCACGCTGGGCATCATCACCGCGGCGACGCTGAAGCTGCATCCGCTGCCGACGCGCCATGCCGTCGCCTGGGTCGGAATGGCGTCGCCGGCCGACGCGCTGACGCTGCTGACCCGCGTGCAGGAGCGCTGCGGCGCCCGGCTGTCGGCCTTCGAGATGATCAACCGCCTGCAGCTCGATCTGGTGGTGGAACAGGTTCCGGGCCGCCGCAGCCCGATCGAGACGCCGGCCGACTGGCATGTGCTGATCGAGCTGTCGGACAACAGCGACGGCGACGCGCTGGACCTGGAGCTTCAGGCGATCCTGGAGGACGCTTTCGGCGACGGGCTGCTGACCGATGCGGCGCTCGCCGCCAGCGATGCGCAGCGCCACGCCCTGTGGGAGGTGCGCCACAGCGTGTCGGAGGCGAACAAGAAGGCCGGCGTCGGGCTGACCACCGATTGCGCGGTGCCGCTGTCGGCCGTGCCCGCCTTCATCGACGGCGCGACCGCCGCGGTGCAGGCGCTGGTGCCCGGCCTGCCGGCCATCGTCGTCGCCCATCTCGGTGACGGCAACGTCCACTTCATCCCCTTCTTCACCTTCGACGCCTGGAATGCAATTGCCGACCGCGAGGCGCTGGCCGCCGCCATCCGCCATGCGGTGAACGACGAGGCCGCCCGGCTGAACGGCACCTTCAGCGCCGAACACGGCGTCGGCCGCGTCCAGCTGGGCGAGATGGCGCGCTACAAGCCCGCCGCCGAACTGGCGCTGATGCGCGCGGTCAAGCAGGCGCTCGACCCGCAGAACCTCTTCAATCCCGGCCGCCTGCTGCCGCCGGGCTGAGCACCCTTTCCGTCCCTTCTTCGCCGTTCCGGCCCATCAAGAGGAGTTCCGACATGAGCATCCGCCAATCCGGTTGGTCCCGCCGCACCCTGCTGAAAGCCGGCGCCGTCGGCGCTTCCGCCCTTGCCATGCCGGCGATCTGGAGCCCGGCCCGCGCGCAGAACAAGCGGATCGTCGTGCGCGACGACGGCGGCATCTACACCAAGGCCTATGGCGAGGTGTTCTACAAGCCCTTCACCGCCGCGACCGGCATCGAGGTGGTCGGCGTCCAGGCCAATGCCGAGCCGACCGCGCAGATCCGCTCGATGGTGGAAGCGAAGTCCTACACCTGGGACATGGCCAAGATCAGCCAGCCGGCCATCCTGATGCTGACCGGCGGCGACAAGCCGCTGCTGGAGAAACACGGGCTGGAGGCCGACCCGGCCGTCGCCGCCATCCCCAAGCAGTACATGTCGGAATACGGCGTCGGCACCAACGTCTACACCACGGTGCTGGCCTACCGCACCGACGCTTTCAAGGACCGCAAGGCGCCGGCCTCGTGGAAGGACTTCTACGACGTCGCCAACTTCCCCGGCCGCCGCGCCCTGCGCAAGCACCCGTTCGACACCATCGAGCAGGCGCTGATGGCCGACGGCGTGCCCACGGGCGAGGTCTATCCCTGCGACCTCGACCGTGCCTTCAAGGCGCTGGACCGCATCAAGAAGGACATCTCGGTTTTCTGGACCAGCGGCGCGCAGGTCGAACAGATGCTGCTGTCGGGCGAGGTGGACATGGTGCCGACCTGGGTCTCGCGTCCGCAGGCGGCCATCGCCGCCGGCGCGCCGGTCGGCATCGTCTGGGACCAGAACATCTGGGGCCTGGACAGCTGGGCCATCCTGGCCGGCACGCCGAACGCCGACGCCTGCCGCCAGTTCATCAAGTTCGCCTCCGACCCCAAGCGTCAGGCCGAGCTGGTGAAGTATTTCCCGGCCGGCGTCACCCAGCCGGACGCCTTCAAGCACATCGACGCCAAGATCGCCGCCGACTGCCCGACCTTCCCGGCCAACATCGAGCGCGGCCTGCAGATCAACGCCGACTACTGGCTGAAGAACCAGCAGAAGGGTCTGGAGCGCTACAATGCCTGGCTGCTGAGCTGAGGCGCGCCGGGGAGGGAAAGCGACTTTGCAGTGCGCCCTCTCCCCACCCCTCGCAAATCCTATCCCCCTTCGGCCCCACCCCCTTCGCGAGGAGGCGCGCATGTCTTCTTCCAGCCTTTCCGTCCAGGGCCTTGCCAAGCGCTACGGCGACTTCGTGGCGCTCGCCCCGACGGATCTCGTCGTCGCCGACGGCGAATTCCTGACGCTGCTCGGCCCGTCGGGCTCCGGCAAGACGACGCTGCTCAGCCTGCTGGCCGGGCTGGTGCCGCCCGACGAGGGAAGCGTGCGCATCGGGTCGCAGGACGTCACCTATGCCCCGCCCTATGAGCGCGACATCGGCGTGGTGTTCCAGAACTACGCGCTCTTCCCCCACATGACCATCGAGGAGAACATCGCCTTCCCGCTGAAGATGCGGAAGGTGGGAGCGGCGGACGCCAAGCGGCGGGCGCGCGAGGCGCTGGAGATGGTGCATCTGCCGCACATCGCCGGCCGTTACCCTCGTGAGCTGTCGGGCGGCCAGCAGCAGCGCGTCGCCCTTGCCCGCTGCATGGTCTACAAGCCGTCGATCATCCTGATGGACGAGCCGCTGGGCGCGCTCGACAAGAAGCTGCGCGAGCACATGCAGCTGGAAATCAAGCGCCTGCACCGCGAGATGGGAACGACGGTCGTCTACGTCACCCACGACCAGGAAGAGGCGATGACGATGTCAGACCGCATCTGCCTGATGAATGCCGGGCGGATCGAACAGCTGGGCACGCCGGCCGACCTGTATTTCCGTCCGCGCTCGCTGTTCGTCGCCGATTTCCTGGGCGAATCCAACATCCTGCCCGCGGCACTCCGCAGCCGCAGCGGCGACGAGGTGGAGATCGGGCTAGGCACTCAGGGCATTCCTGGCCGGGCGCTCGCCAACGGCAACGACCTGCCGCCGGGCACCGAGGTGCGCGTGATGGTGCGGCCGCAGAACCTGACCGTCGCGCGCGGGGCCGGAACCGGTGCCGGCGGCCTGCAGGGCCGGGTGTCGGAGGTGATGGTGACCGGCAGCCTGACCAAGGTCTACATGGAGCCGCTGGACGGCAAGCTGCCGCCGCTGGTCGCCGCCTTCCCCACCCGCAACGAGACCGACGCGGTGCGCATCGACGACGTGCTGACGCTGTCCTGGAGCGGGCGCGATGCCGTGGTGATCGCCGACAAGATCGCCGACAGCGCCCGCGCGGCCGGGACGGCGTGAGATGAGCGGACAGTCCATGGCCATGACCCAATCCCTTGGCGCCAAACGCCACTCGCCCCCGCCGGCCTGGCGCAAGCCGGTGCTGATGGGCGCCCCGCTCGTCCTGCTGCTCGTCGCCTTCCTGGTCTTCCCGGTCGGGCAGCTGCTGATGCTCAGCGTCCACAACGGGCAGGGCTTCACGCTGGCACCCTATGCGCAGCTGTTCGCCTCCAGCCTCTACGTCACCGTCCTGTGGATCACGCTGAAGATCTCGCTGGCGACGACGCTGGTCGCGGTGGTCGCGGCCTATCCGGTCGCCTACCTGATCTCCATCGCCAAGGGGCCGGCGAAGCGCCGGCTGATCTTCTGGGTGCTGCTGTCCTTCTGGACCAGCTTCCTGGTGCGCGCCTTCGCCTGGGTCGTCATCCTCGGCCGCAACGGCGTGGTCAACAGCACGCTGATGTCGCTGGGCATCATCGACCGCCCGGCCGACCTGCTCTACGGCTTCGGCGCCGTGCTGGTCGGCATGGTGCACGCCATGCTGCCGCTGGCGGTGATGACCATGCTGGCGGTGATGGAGAACATCGACCGCACCCTGCCGCGCGCCGCCGGCACGCTGGGAGCAAAGCCCGGCACCGCCTTCTGGACCGTCTATTTCCCGCTGTCGCTGCCGGGTGTTGCCGCCGCGGCGATCATGGTCTTCGTGTCGGCCATCGGCTTCTTCATCGTGCCCGCCCTGCTGGGCGGCCGGAAGGAGACGATGATCACCCAGCTTATCATCGACCAGGTGCAGCAGACGCTGAACTGGGGTCTGGCCGGCGCCATCTCGGTCCTGCTGCTGACGGTCGTGCTGGTGGTGTTCGTGCTGTACGACCGCGTCTTCGGCTTCGCCTCGCTGACCGGGGAGAGCGCCGTGGTGCGCAACCGCGACACCGCCATGCGGCGGCTGGGTGGGCGCGTGCTGGCCGCACTCGGCTCGGCGAGCGATGCACTGATCGGCCTGCTGCCGCGCCGCCACCCCATCCGCGGCCGGTCCGAGAAGCCGGTGGCGCTGACCGCCTTCGTCTGGATGCTGCTGGTGCTGATCAGCCTGCCCGCCTTCCTGATGATCCCGCTGTCCTTCGGCAAGGGCGGCCTCGCCTGGCCGCCGTCGGGCTTCACGCTGCAATGGTACGAACAGCTGCTGGACTCGCCGATCTGGATGCAGGCGCTGTGGCGGTCCATCGTGGTGGCGTTCGGCACCGGCCTCTTGTCGATGGCGATCGGCGTTCCCGCCGCCTTCCTGATGGTGCGCAGCCAGATGCGGGGCAAGGGCGCCATGCTGGCCTTCATCCTGTCGCCCATCGTCGTGCCGCGCATGATCATCGCCGTCGGCATGTTCTATGTCTTCGCCCAGATGGGGCTGGTCGGCACCGTGCTGGGTCTGGTCATCGGCCACACGGTGGTCGCCGTGCCCTATGTGGTGATGACGATGATGGCGGTGCTGCGCAACTACGACACCCGGCTCGACCTTGCGGCGCAGAGCCTGGGCGCCCGGCCGCTGGCGGCGCTGCGGCACGTCACCTTCCCGATCCTGGGGGCCGGCATGCTGTCCTCCTTCCTGTTCGCCTTCGCCACCTCCTTCGACGAGCTGACCATCTCCCTGTTCTCCTCGGGCGGGCTGAGCGCCACGCTGCCCAAGCAGTTCTGGGACGAGGTGACGCTGCAGGTCTCCCCCGTCATCGCGGCGGTGTCGACCGGGCTGCTGCTGTTCGTCGCCACCCTGATCTATGTCGCGGACCGGCTGCGCCGGCGCAGCCTCGCCGGCTGAGACCGGCTCCGCGACCGCCTTTCACCACCCGTTTCTTCCAAGGACAAGACATGCTTGACGCCACGAAGCTTCGCGGCATTCTGCCCGCCACCCCGACGCCGGTGACAGCCGACGGCACCATCGACGTCGCGGCCTCGCGGGCGCTGTTCTCCTGGCTGTTCCGCCAGGGGATCGACGGGCTGGTCCCGCTCGGCGGCACCGGCGAGTATGGCGCGCTGGCGAAGGACCAGCGCATCCGCTTCGCCGAGCTGTCGGTCGAGGCGATGGCCGGCGCCGGAGAGAAGCGCGGCCCGGTGATCGCAGGCGTGCTCGACACCGGCTATTACGACGCGCTGTCGGCCGGCCGCGATTTCGCGGCGGCGGGCGTGGACGGGCTGCTGGTGCTGACCCCCTACTACACCAACCCGACGCAGGCCGGCATCCGCGACTATTTCCTGCGCTATGCCGACGAATCGCCGGTGCCGATCCTGATCTACGAGATCCCCTACCGCACCCGCATCGCCATCGATCCGGAGATCCTGCACGAGCTGTCGCGGCACGAGCGGATCGTCGGAATGAAGGCCTGCAACACCGACATGTACCATTTCCTGCGCACGGTGGCGGGGGTGGACCCCTCCTTCGCGGTGCTGAGCGGCGAGGACACGCTGTTCCCGCTGCAGGTGGCGGCCGGGGCCAAGGGCGGCATCGTGGTGACGGCCAACCTGCTGCCGCGGGCGTGGCGTCTGATCCACGACCTCGCCTCCACCGGCAAGCTCGACAAGGCGCTGGAGATCCACCGCACGCTGATCCCGATGATGAACATGGCCTTCGCCGAGACCAACCCCGGCCCGATGAAGTCGGTGATGGACCTGATCGGCGTCGATGCCCCGGCGATGCTGGCGCCGCTGCGCGAACCGGCCGAGCCGCTGAAGCGGTCGCTGCGGCGCGAGCTGTCGCGCCTGCTCGTCACCTATGAGGGAATGCCGGCCGCCCAGCCGGTATGATCGGTGGCAACCGCGCGACGCGTGGCAATCGGTCCGCCGGATGCTATGCGTTAGCGCGGGAGGCGCCGGGCGATGGCGTGAAGGCGCTGGCCCGGCCGGATGAAGAAGCCTTGGGGGATTGCCGATGACGCGGACAGCAGGACGGACGCCGAAGGCGGAAGGAACCGTGACGGATATTGGCCCGGCTGCGGCGGCAGGGGAGCCGGACACCAGGAAGGCCGACCCGCGCGACTCCTCGCTGTTCGTCGGCTCGACCGAGAAGACCTTCCAGATCCTGCATGCCTTCGACGGGCCGCACCGGCAGATGCCGCTGTCGGAGATCGCCAAGGCCGCCAACCTGGACCGCAGCGCCGCCCAGCGGCTGGTCTATACGCTGGAGGTGCTGGGCTATCTGCGCCGCGTCCACGGCACGCGCAACTATGCGCTGACGCCGAAGCTGCTGCAGTTCTCCTACAACTACCTGCGGGCCAACGAGCTGATCGAGAAGGCCTTTCCCTATCTTCTCGACATCAGCCGCAGCGTCGGCGAGACCACCAACCTGCAGGAACTGGACGGCGCCGAGATCGTCTTCGTCGCCCGCTTCCCCGGCAAGCATCTGGTCAACATCGAGTTCATGGTCGGCAGCCGCCTGCCCGCCTATTACACGGCGTCCGGCACCGCCATCCTGTCGCGCCTGTCGGAGGAGGAGCGGGAGGACATCCTGGCCCGCACCGACCTGCGCCCGCTGACCCCCTTCACCGTCTGCGACCCCGACCGGCTGCGCGCCCGCGTGCGCGAGGCCGGCGAGAAGGGCTATGCCCTGCTGACCAACGAGACGGTGATGGGCGACATCTCCGTCGGCGCCGCCATCACCGACGAGCATGGCCGCGCGGTCGCCGGCCTCAGCATCTCCGTGCCCGCCACCCGCTGGACGCCGGAGCAGGTCGAACAGGAGCTTGCCCGCCATGTGCAGGTGGCGGCGGCCTCCATCTCCGTCCACAAATTCGGCAGCTATTCCCGATAGCGCCGCATCCCACAGAAGGCGGTTGACCCCCATGGCGGCCCATCAGGCATGCCTGAACATCGACGAGCTGCGCCGGCGCGCCCGCCGCTTCCTGCCGCGCGGCCTGTTCGAGTACATCGACCGCGGCACCGAGGACGAATCCTCCCTGCGCCGGCTGCGCCAAAGCTTCGAGCAGGCGGAGTTGACGCCGCGGGTGCTGGTCGATTGCAGCGAACGCCACACCGGCGTGACGCTGTTCGGCCGCGAGCGCCCGCTGCCCTTCGTCATCGCGCCCACCGCCGCCGCCGGTCTGGTCCGCTATGACGGAGAGGTTCTGCTGGCGCGGGCCGCCCGCGCCGCCGGCATCCCCTTCTGCGTCTCGACCCAGTCGATCACCAGCATCGAGAGGATCGCCGAGTCCGGGGCGGAGCTGTGGTTCCAGCTCTATGTCTGGCGCGACCGCAGCCTGACCCACGCCCTGCTCGACCGGGTCGCCGCCTGCGGCGTCGATACGCTGATCCTGACGGTGGACACCGCCGTTTCGCCGAAACGCGAGTATAACCGACACAACGGCTTCAACGTGCCGGTGGTGCCGTCCCTGCGCGGCGCGCTGGACGTGGCGCGCCATCCGGCCTGGGCGGCCGGCGTGCTGCTGCGCCTGCTGGCCAATGGCGGCTGGCCCGGCTACGCCCATTATCCGGAGCGGTTCCGCACCCGCATCACCGACGCCACGGCGCATGACCCGATCAGGCTGTGCGACCGGGTGAGCTGGGACGACGTGGTGGAACTGCGCCGCCGCTGGGCCGGGCGGATCATCCTGAAGGGCCTGCTGGCGCCGGAGGACGCGTTGCGCGCAGCCGAGTCCGGGGTCGAGGCCATCGTGGTGTCGAACCATGGCGGGCGCAACCTGGACTGCGCGCCGTCGCCGCTGACCGTCTTGCCGCGCATCATGGATGCGGTCGGCGGCCGGATGACGGTGCTGGCCGACAGCGGCGTGCGGCGCGGCAGCGACGCCGCGAAGCTGCTGGCCGCGGGAGCGGCGGCGGTGCTGCTCGGCCGGGCGCCGCTGTTCGGGCTCGCCGCCGGCGGACAGGCGGGAGCGGAGCATGCGCTGGCGATCCTGCAGGACGAGTTGGACCGGACCATGGCCCTGCTCGGCTGCCGCACAGTTGCGGAGTTGCGGGGGTAAGGGGAGATCTTTCCGAAGCTTATGATACTGTGGCGCATCAGTCAGATGCCTCCAACGTCATGAGGAAAGATCGCACAATGTCGAACAACGCCCCAAAAACGGCGATCGTCACCGGCGCAACCTCCGGATTCGGCGATGCCATCGCCCGGCGTCTGGTGGCTGAGGGATGGCGGATCGTCGCCACCGGCCGGCGGCAGGACCGGTTGGACGCGCTGGTCCAGGCGCTGGGCGGGCCGACGGTGGTGCATCCGCTGTGCTTCGACATCCGGGACGAGGAGGCGACGCGCGCCGCACTGGCGTCCCTGCCGGACGGCTTCGCCGACATCTCGGTGCTGGTCAACAATGCCGGGCTGGCGCTGGGCACCAAAGCGGCGCAGGACTGCGACCTCGAGCAGTGGCGAACCATGATCGACACCAACGTCACCGGGCTGGTGACGATCACCCGGCTGCTGCTGGACCGGCTGATCGCGCAGCGCGGGCTGATCGTCAACCTCGCCTCCGTCGCCTCCAGCTGGCCCTATCCAGGCGGCAACGTCTATGGCGGCACCAAGGCCTTCGTGAAGCAGTTCTCGCTCGGCCTGCGCAGCGACCTGTCGGCGCATGGCGTGCGCGTGACCTCCATCGAGCCGGGGCTGGCGGAAAGCGAGTTCACGCTGGTGCGCACCGGCGGCGACAAGGCGGCCTATGATGCGCTCTATGCCGGGGCCAACCCGCTGCAGCCCGAGGACATCGCCGAGACGGTGCGCTGGGTGGTGTCGCTGCCGCCCCACGTCAACATCAACAGCGTGGAGATCATGCCGGTCAGCCAGTCCTGGTCGCCCTTCAAGATCCACCGCGAAACGCCGGCCTGACGCGCAGTTTCGCGCACAGCATATCGCCGATCGAGATGGGCGCCGCCGGACCTGCAACCGGCGGCGCCCGTTTTTTTGGCCCCGCCACCGGCATGTCCCGGAAAAAATCAACGAAGCCAGACATCTGTTGCGCCCAGCAAGAATCGGTGCTTATAGTGCGAACGATTCGCATTATCGATGCGAGTGATACGCATTCTCTAATTTAGCATCGACATCCGACCGGCCTGGGGGGAACCGCGCCGGCCGCCGATGTCGTGCCGAAGGCATCGTTTGGCAGGGGAGCCGACAGCATGAAACGAGTTCGCGGCAAGGCCGCCGTCCGCCACACCGCCCATCCGTGTGGCGACCGATCAGCCGCGCCTGAAGCCCGCAAATCCGGCCTGCGCCCCGCCGCCGTCGCGGCCGGGCTGGCCGCCGCCGTTCTGACCGGCAGCGCGGTCTTCGCGCCCGTGGCCCATGCCCAGACGGCGGCGGCCACCGTCAACGCCGACATTCCCGCAGGCCCGCTGGCCGAGGCGCTGAGCCGCTTCGCCGCACAGGCCGGCGTGACGGTGCAGGCGGACCCTGCGGCGGTCCGCGGCAAGACCTCCCCCGGCCTGAAAGGCTCCACCACGGTGGAGGACGGCTTCCGCCGCCTGCTGGCAGGCAGCAGTTACGGCATCGCCCGCGCGGGATCGGGCTATACCCTGGTCGCGCAGAGCGCGGCTGCTCCGGCCGCCGCCCCGGCCGCAGCCGCGGACAGCACGACCCTGCCGGCCCTGCAGGTGACGGCCAACGGGATGATGCCCGGCGGGCTGGCGCAGCCCTATGCCGGCGGGCAGGTGGCGCGCGGCGGGTCGATCGGCCTGCTGGGCAGCCGCGACGTCATGGACACGCCCTTCAGCACGGTCAACTACACATCCGAGCTGATCGAGAACCAGCAGGCGCGCACCGCGGCCGACACGCTGATCAACGACGCCTCGGTGCGGCTGACCACCGGCAGCAACGGCTTCGACGACACCTTCCAGATCCGCGGCTATGCGGTGGGTGCCGGCGACGTCGGCTTCAACGGCATGTTCGGTCTGGTGTCGTCCAACCGCGTGCCGGCACAGATCGTCGAGCGGATCGAGCTGCTGAAGGGGCCGGGCGCGCTGGCCAACGGCATCGCCCCCGGCGGCAGCATCGGCGGCGGCATCAACATCCTTGCCAAGCGCGCCGGCGACGAGCCGCTGACCCGCGTCACCACCACCTACATGAGCGACGCCAACCTGACCGCGCATGTGGATGTCGGCCGCCGGTTCGGCGAGAACAAGGAATGGGGCGTCCGCTTCAACGGACTGATGCGCAACGGCGAGGCGTCGGTCGACGGCGGCAACCTCCGCTCCGGCCTGGGCGCCCTGGCGGTCGATTACCGCGGCGAGCGGCTGCGCTGGTCGATGGACGCCATCACCCAGCGTGACGACACCGACAATTTCCGTCCGCAGATCAGCCTGCTGCCGACCACAACCGCCATTCCCTCCCCGCCCGACGCGCGCAGCAACTGGTATCCCGGCACCGTGCTGGTGCAGAAGGACGTCACCGTCGCCTCCAACATCGAGGTGGACCTGACCGACAGCCTGACCGCCTATGCCGGCATCGGCTACCGCAAGGGCGAGAACGACCAGACCTTCCCCAGCTCGACCACCGCGGTGAACGCGCTGGGCAACTTCACGGTCCGCAACGCCTATTACGATTCCTACTCGCGCACGGTCACCGGCACCGCGGGCGCCCGCTGGCGGTTCGAGA
Source organism: Azospirillum sp. VT-I1 (assembly GCF_055698305.1). NCBI lineage: Bacteria > Pseudomonadati > Pseudomonadota > Alphaproteobacteria > Rhodospirillales > Azospirillaceae > Azospirillum > Azospirillum sp. VT-I1. Next base: position 191,144 of record NZ_CP168802.1, read on the forward strand.
CCGGCCCGGTCCATCACTCTCTGAATGTCGGCTACACCGGCTTCAAGCGCGACGAGGGCAACGCCTACATCCAGTCGGCCGGCTCCGCCCTGTCGAACATCTACAACCCGTCGCCGCTGCCGGTCATCACGGCGGCCCGCACCTCGGCACGCAAGTCGGCGGAAACCACACTGACCAGCTTCGCGCTGGCCGACACCCTGTCGGTGCTGGACGACCGGGTGATGCTGACGCTTGGCGCCCGCCGCCAGAAGGTGCATGTCGACAGCTTCAGCACCGCGACCGGCCTGCAGACCGGCACCTACGACGCCAGCGCGACCTCGCCGCTGGCGGGGCTGGTGGTCAAGCCGCTGTCCAACGTCTCGGTCTACGCGAACTATGCCGAGGGGCTGACGCGCGGCACCGTGGTCGGCGCCGGCTATGCCAACACCGGCGCGGTTCTGGCCCCCTTCAAGTCGAAGCAGTATGAGGCCGGCGTCAAAGTCGACTGGGGTTCGGTCACCACCACGGCGGCGGTGTTCCAGCTGACCAAGCCGAACTCGATCCGCAATGCCGCCAACGAGCTTGCCTATGACGGCGAGCAGCGCAACCGCGGCCTGGAGCTGTCGGTCTATGGCGAAATCCTGCCCGGCCTGCGCGGCATGGCCAGCGCCGCCTTCATGGACCCGAAGCTGACGCGCACCGCCACCGCCGCGGTGCAGGGCAACGATGCCGCCGGCGTGCCGGACAAGACCTTCTCGGCCGGCCTGGATTGGGAAACCCCGTGGGTCCAGGGCCTCGCCCTCAACGGACGGGTGATCTACACCTCCGGCTCCTACCTGACCGACGCCAACACCCTGCGCTTCGACGGCTGGACCCGCTTCGACATCGGCGCGCGCTATGCCACCAGCATCGTCGGCACGCCGGTCACCTTCCGCGCCAATGTCGAGAACCTGTTCGACAAGGATTATTGGCTGACCACCGGCACCTACGTGACCGTCGGCGCGCCGCGCACGGTGCTGCTGTCCGCTTCCGCCGATTTCTGATCCCCCTCTCCCCGATCCAGTGGATTAGCCATGAACAGACTGTCCATCGCCATCGTTGCCCTGCTGGGGCTCGCGGCGCCCGCCAACGCCCACCAGATCTGGATCGAACAGCCCGACGGCCAGAACGCGGTGATCCGCTTCGGCGAGTTCGGCGAGAACCTGCGCGAAGCGTCGCCCGGCCTGCTCGACAAGTTCGTCAAGCCGGCCGGCACGCTGGTCTCCGCCAAGGGTGAACGGGCATCGGAGGCGGCCAAGAGCGCCACCGGCTTCACCCTGCCCTTCAAGGCCGGCGAGGGCGAGAGCATCGTCGCCGACGACCCGCTCTACCCGCTCTATCCCGGCAAGGAGAACGGGAAGGAGACCGCCAACTGGTACCACCCGTCTGCGCGCCTGATCACCGGCTTTGCCGAGCAGAAGCCGAAGCTGGCCCTGGATCTGGTGCCCGCCGGCGAGCCCGGCCGCTTCAAGCTGTTCTTCAAGGGCCAGCCCAAGGCGAAGACCAAGGTGTCGCTGGTCACCCAGTCCGGCTGGGCCAAGGAAGGCTATACCGACGAGCAGGGGATCGTCAGCTTCGACCTGCCGTGGAAGGGCACCTATGTGGCCGAGGTCAGCCTGACCGACCGTACCCCCGGCGAGCGTCCGGGCGCCAACGGCACGGAGCGCTATGACGCCGTGAGCTACGCCACCACCGTGACCTACGTCCACGGCGACGGCCTGCCGCCGCTTCCCGCCGGTCCGGCGGCAGCGCCGCACCAATGACCCCGCTGGTCGACCGCGTCCGCCGCGTCGGTCCGCTCTGCTCGCGCATCGTCGCCGCGCTGTTCGGCGGCTATGCGCTGGCGGCGCTCGGCAGCGTGGCGGCGCTGGCATTGCCGATGGACAAGCCGCAGGCGGTGCTCACCGGCATGCTGGCGAGCTTCGCGATCTATGCCGGCGCGGTGGTTTGGGTCTTCGCGGCGCGCAGCGCGCTGCGGGCCTGGGCCGGACTGCTGGCGGCGGCGGTGCCGCTGCTGGCGGCGGCGTGGTCGGTCTGGTGAGGGGGAAAGGGCCCGTGAAGACGGACAGCGTGAAGACCGATAAAGCGCAGCGTCCCGCCGGCCGCGGCATCCGCCAGAGCATGTCGGGCCTGCACATCTGGGCCGGCCTGCTGCTGGGCTGGGTGCTGTACGCCATGTTCCTGACCGGGACGGTGTCCTACTTCAAGGACGAGCTGTCGCAATGGATGCGGCCGGAGCTGGCCCATCAGGCGGAGTTGCCCGACCCGGCCCTGGTCGCCCAGCGCATCGCCGACGAACTGGTCGCCAGCGTGCCCGGCAGCCCGCAATGGAGCATGCGCCTGCCGGATGCGCGCACCAACAGCGTCTACGCCTTCTGGCGCACGGCGCCGGGGGAGCGGGTGCGGAGGGTGGCCGGCGGGCCTTCGGGGAGGCGGCGTTCGATCCCGCCACCGGCGGCAAGGTGACCGCGCGCGACACCCTGGGCGGTGACTTCTTCTACCGCTTCCATTTCCAGTTCCACTACATGCCGGCGCTGTGGGGGCGGTGGATCGCCGGGGCGGCGGCGATGTTCATGCTGGTCGCCATCGTCAGCGGCGTCATCACCCACAAGAAGATCTTCGTCGATTTCTTCACCTTCCGCGGCGGCAAGGGACAGCGGTCGTGGCTCGACGCGCACAACGCGCTGTCGGTGTTCGGCCTGCCCTTCCACTTCATGATCACCTACACCGGGCTGGTCACGCTGATGGCGCTCTACATGCCCTGGGGCGAGCAGATGGCGATCAAAACGCAGGTCGAACGGCAGCAGATGACCGCCGAGCTGAACGCCTTCATCCAGCCGGGCAAGCCCAGCGGACAGGCGGTGCCGCTGGCCCCGGTAGCGGAGATGGTGCGCCACGCGCAGGAGCGCTGGGGCCACGACAATGTCGGCCGGGTCACCGCCACCAATCCCGGCGATTCCACCGCCCGCGTGGCGGTGGCGCGCGGCGAGTCCGGCCGCGTCTCCATGAGCCCGCAATACATGCTGTTCGAGGGCACGACCGGCCGGCTGCTGGAGGTCCGCGAAAGCGTGGGCGGGGCGGCCGAGACACGCGGCGTGCTGTATGCCCTGCATCTGGGGCGGTTCAGCGACGGGGTGACGCGCTGGCTCTATTTCCTCGTCAGCCTGATGGGCACGGCGATGGTCGGGACCGGGCTGGTGATGTCGACGGTGAAGCGCCGGCAGAAGCTGGCCGACCCAGAGCGGCCCCATATCGGCTTCCGCATCGTCGAGCGGCTGAACATCGCCAGCATCGCCGGCCTGTCGGTCGCCATGACGGCCTATCTGTGGGGCAACCGCCTGCTGCCGACGGGCATGGCGGAGCGCGCGGCCTGGGAAATCCACCTGTTCTTCGCCGTCTGGGCGCTGACGCTGGTCCATGCGGTGCTGCGCCCGGCCAAGGCGGCCTGGATCGAGCAGTTGTGGGCGGCTGCGGCGCTGCTGGCCCTGTTGCCGGTGCTGAATACCGTCACGACGAACCGGCCGCTGTGGCACAGCCTGGGTCAGGGCGATTGGGTGTTCATCGGCACGGATTTGATGTGCTGGGCGCTGGCAGCACTCCATGCGGTGCTGGCGCTACGCACCGCCCGGCATCGGCCGAAGCTGCGGGCGGTGCCCGCGAAAGGGCGGGCCGGCATCATCGGCGGCGCGCTGGAGGAGGGGCGGTCATGATGCATCTGCTGTCTTTCGCGCTGAGCCTCGCCGGCTTCGCGGCGCTGGCCCTGGCGATGGAGCGCCAGCAGCACGACCTGTTCGGACGCCGTCTTCAACCCGCCGTGACGCGTGCCCTTCGCGTCACGGGGAGCAGCGCCCTGCTGCTGGCGCTGGGGGTGCTGGTGAACCGGCAGGGCTGGGGTCTCGGCCTCGTCATGTTCAGCGGCCACACCAGCCTCGCCGCGGGCGTCGTGTTCTGCACGCTCATCCGCCTTACCAAAACGGCTCAGTCGCGGCCCTTGCCGACCAGCAGCCGTTCCAGCCCATAGACGCGGTCGAGCACCAGCATGGCGGCGACCGTCAGGAAGATCAGAACCGCCGACACCGCGGCGACCAGCGGGTCGATGTTGTCCTGGATGTAGAGGAACAGGCGCACCGGCAGGGTCGTCGTTTCCGGCGAGGCGATGAAGACGGTCATCGTCACCTCGTCGAAGCTGTTGATGAAGGCCAGCACCCAGCCGCTGGCGACGCCCGGCAGGATCAGCGGCAGCGTCACCCGGCGGAAGCAGGTCCAGGAGGAGGCGCCGAGCGACGCCGCCGCATTCTCCACCGCGCGGTCCATGCCGGTGGACGCCGCCAGGATCAGGCGCAGCGCGAAGGGCAGGATGATGATGACGTGGCTCAACACCAGCCCGAGGAAGGTGCCGCCCAGCCCGATCATCGTGAAGAAGCGCAGGAAGGCGATGCCGAGAACGATGTGCGGCACCATCAGCGGCGACAGAAACAGCGCTTGGATCGCCTCGCGCCCGAAGAACTGGTGGCGCGCGATGGCGAGTGCCGCCGGCACCGCCACCAGGATCGCCAGCGTCGACGACACCGCCCCCAGCAGCAGGCTGTCCTTGAAGGCGCGGATGAATTCCGGATTGTCGCCGATGGCGCGGAACCAGCGCAGCGACAGCCCCTCGGTCGGCAAGGACAGGTAGCCTTGCGAGGTGAAGGCCACGGCGCAGACGATCAGGATCGGCGCCAGCAGGAAGCCCAGGAACAGGACGTGGAAGATCAGCGCGATCGGGCCGTTGCGGTTCATTCGAACACCTGTTTGTAGCGACGTTCGACCAGCCGGTTGCAGCCGACGATGATGACGATGTTGGCGACCAGCAGCAGCACAGCCACCGTGGCGCCCAACGGCCAGTTCAGCGTGTTCAGGAACTCGTCATAAGCCAGCGTCGCCGCCACCTTCAGCCGCCGCCCGCCAATGATCGCCGGGGTGGCGAAGGCGCTGGCCGCCAGCGCGAAGACGATGATGGAGCCCGACAGGATGCCCGGCACGATCTGCGGCAGCACCACCCGGCGCATCACCGTCAGCGGCCCGGCGCCCAGCGACAGCGCCGCATTCTCCACCTGCGGGTCAAGCCGCTGGAGCGACGCCCAGACCGACAGAACCATGAAGGGCACCAGCACATGGGTCAGCGCGATGATGACGCCGGTCTCCGTATACATGAACTCGATCGGCGTCGCGATCAGCCCCAGCGCCATCAGACCCTGGTTGACCAGACCCGTCGAGCCGAACAGCAGCGCCCAGCCCAGCGTGCGCGACACCACCGAGATCAGCAGCGGCCCCAGCACGATCAGCAGGCAGAGCCCGCGCCAGGGTGATTTCATGCGGCGCAGGATGTAGGCCTCCGGCGCGCCGAACACCGCGCAGAGGATCGTCACCACCGCGGCGATGCGGAAGGTGCGCAGGAAGACCTCGTGGAAATAGCTGTCGGCGATGATGTCGGCATAGTTGCCGAGCTGCCAGACATTCTCGATGCCGCCGTAGAAGCTGAAGCTGTTCAGCGACAGAAGGAAGGTCATCACCAGCGGCACCAGCAGCAGCACCGCGAACAGGGCAAGGCCGGGGGCGCTCAGCAGATAGGGCGCCCAGGGCCAGCGGCGCGGACGGCGCGGCGGGGGTGCGGGGGTTGAGGGGGTCGCGGCGGACGCCTGCAGTTGGGTATCGGTGGAGGCCGCCATGCTCATGCCGCCTCCCGGGCGGACGCATCCGCCTCCGGATCGGCCGGCATCACCGCCATGTCCTGCGGACGCCAGCCGATCATCACCCGCTCGCGCTCCGCCGGCAGGGCAGAGCCGTCATGCTGGCGGATCACCATCACGCGACCGGCGGCGGTCTCGATCTCGAACAGCCATTGCGTGCCCTGGAAGACACGGGCCAGCACGGTGCCGCTGAGGCCGCCGGCATCGACAAAGCCGATCTTCTCCGGCCGGACGGCCAGCGCGCCCGGTCCGGGCGGCACCGGCTGCGACACTGGCCACACGCTGTCCGCCACGGTGATGAGGGTCCCGGCCGCGCTACTGCCGACCATGCCCGGCAGCAGGTTGGTGCGGCCGAGGAAGTTGGCGACGAAGGCGTTGGCCGGGCGGTCGTAGGCGTCCTGCGGGGAGGCGACCTGCTGGACGCGGCCCTTGTTCATCACCACCACGCGGTCGGACAGGGCCATCGCCTCCGACTGGTCGTGGGTGACCAGGATCATGGTGGTGCCGACGGTGCGCTGGATGCGGCGCAGCTCGATCTGCATCTCCTCGCGCATCTTTGCGTCGAGATTGGACAGCGGTTCGTCGAGCAGCAGAAGGCTCGGCTTGATGACCAGGGCGCGCGCCAACGCCACGCGCTGCTGCTGGCCGCCGGACATGCGGCGGGGATGGCGGTCGCCATATTGCTCCAGCCCGACCAGCTTCAGCGCGTCCGCCACCATGCGGTCGCGGTCGGCACGGTTGACCTTGCGCATCTCCAGACCGAAGGCGACGTTTTCCGCCGCGGTCATGTGGGGGAACAGGGCGTAGCTCTGGAAGACGATGCCCAGCCCGCGCTCGTTCGGCTTCTTCGCCAGCAGGTCCTGGCCGTCCAGCATCACCCGGCCGCCGTCGGCGTCGAGGAAGCCGGCGATCATCTGCAAGGTGGTGGTCTTGCCGCAGCCCGACGGGCCCAGCAGCGAGATCAGCTCGCCCTTCTCGACGGTCAGCGAGACGCGATCGACCGCCGTCCAGTTGGCGAAGCGCTTGGTCAGTTGGTCGAGAACCAGATAAGTCATGCCGTCGTCTCCCTTTCCCTTCATCCCCCTCTCCCCCCGGGGAGAGGGGGATGCGGCCTCACATCAGCGCTCGATCTCGCGGGTCCAGCGCTTGTTCCAGACTTCGCGGTTCTTGTTGATGGTGTCCCAATCCACCACCAGCAGCTTGCCGACCTGCTCGGGGCCATAGGGGATGCCGACCTGTTTGTCGGCGGGCAGTTCCACCGTCTTGTTCACCGGGCCGAAGCCGGCGCTGACGGCGAGTGCGGTCTGCGCCTCCACGCCCAGCATGTGCTGGATGAACTTCTGCGCCTCCGGCGCATTCTTGCTGCCGGCGACCTGACAGGCGGCGGAGCCGAGAACGATGCCGCCCTCCTTCGGGTAGGTGAAGGTGGCGGGGAAGCCGGTGTCGGCCAGCGCCTTGGCGCGGCCCGAGCCCCAGACGGCGATGACGGCCTGGTTGCTCTGGAACAGCTCGGTCATCTTGCCCGGCGACGGCTCGTAGGCCAGCACGTTCGGGTTGACCTTGTCCTTGAACTCCTTGAATCCCGGCTCGATGTTGGTTTCGCCGCCGCCGTTCAGACGGGCCATCATCACCAGCGCGTGCAGGCCGTAGCTGTTGTTGATCGGCGGAACCACCAGCTTCTTCTTGTAGCGCGGGTCCTCGATGTCCTTCCACGAGGTCGGGGCCGGGATCTTGTTCTCGTCGAAATAGGCCTTGTTGTAGACGATGCCGGTGCCGACTGCGCCGAAGTTGATCGCCTTGCCCGACGGCATCTTCGCCAGATCATAGAGCTGGTCGTAGACCGGCGCCTTCTCCAGGTCGGCGCAGAAGTTCAGCGCCACCGCCTGATACATCGGGCCGTCGTCGAGGATGACGACGTCGATCTGCTGGTTGCCCTTCTGGGCCTGCAGCTTGGCGAGGTTGTCGGTGGAGTTGCCGGCGACATACTCGACCTTCACACCCGTCGCCTTCTCGAAGGCCGGGATGATGTCCTTGCGCATGGTCTGCTCGAAGGAACCGCCATAGGCGGCGACAAAGAGCGTCTTGTCCTGGGCCTGGGCCGTCTGGACCGCGGCCATGCCGCACCACAGGGCCGCCGTCGCCATCAACCCGCACATCACGGAGCGCATCGTCATTCTCCTCTAGAGCCTTGGTCCCTGTTCACGGTCGCTGTCCGCTGTTCACGGGAGTCATCCGGGCCTGATCTGCGGACCGCATCGCGATGCGGGTCCGGATCGCCGTTTTTTACCGTCCCTCACCTTGCCGCCGCCGTTGATGCGGGCTGTTTTTCGGAAAGGTCGCGGCCAGGACGCACGGCAAGGGTGCTGGTGCGGTCACATAACCGTCAAATCGAATAACCGCCATCATTCATCCGGTAATGTTATAATTCCGTGTTCCGAACGAGTTGGAGGCCGGCTTCGGTGCCGCTGCCCGGCCCGAGGAAGCGGTCGCGGAAGCGCGTCGCCTCCTCCATGAAGCCGGCGAGGAAATCCTCGGCGATCATCGACAGCGGCACCTGGGCGGAGCGCAGGATGGCGATGTCGAAGCCGATGCGCGGCTCGAAGGGGCGGACGACCAGCCCGTGCGGGACATAATCCTGGGCGGTGAAGGGATCGACGATCGACACGCCATAGCCGGCCGCCACCATGGCGCAGGCGTTCATCGTCAGCTGGGCTTCCACCCGCATCACCCGCGACACGTCATGGTCGGCGAAGACGGTGTCGATGCGGGAGCGCAGCAGCGCCGGCGGGGTGGTGGAAATGAAGCTCTCCCCCTCGAAATCCTTCGGAACCAGCACGTCCTTGGCGGCGAGCGGATGGCCGGGCGGCAGGATGGCGACGGCGGGAATGCCGGGGATCTTCTCGGTCAGCACCGCCGCATGGTCGATGGGGGTGTGGGCGAATCCCAGCTCGCACTGGCCGGTCGCCACCCAGTCGAGGATGATGGGCGAGGTGCTGCCGCGCAGCGCGATGTCCACCCGCGGCCGTTCGGCAAGGAAGCGCGCGACGTAGCGCGGCAGGAACCCCACGCCCAGCGCCGGCATCGCCGCCACCCGCAGGGCCCCGCTGCGCCGGGCGGTCAGGTCGCGCGCCGTCTGTTCGATCAGTTCCAGCCCGACGAAGGCGCGGTCGACCACCTGATAAAGCGAGATCGCCTCGCTGGTCGGCGCGATGCGGGGGCCGCGCCGTTCGAACAACGTCAGCTTCAGCGCATATTGCAGATCGCTGATCAGTCGGCTGACCGCGGGCTGGGAGATGTTCAGCAGCTCCGCCGCCGCGGTGATGCCGCCGGTCAGCATCACGGCACGGAATGCCTCGATCTGGCGCGGATTAATCATGGCGCCGGTCCCTGGCCGTCAGCCGGCACATAACATTCGGTCATGAAACACCCCTTCGATCTGATTTGACAGTTATAAGTTGGCTGCCGATGCTGTCGCAAGGATCGAGGAGCGGCCGTGCGGCGCAGGGAAGCATCCCGCGGCGTCGGCCCCGAGAAAACCCTGCAGTTCGCAAGCCATCCATGCGTAAAGCCGGCACGGACCGGGCTTTGCGGAAGAGTACGCGATGCATCGCGAAGTATTCGGCACCGCATGCGGGAGCCGGGCCGGCGGATGCGCGCATCACGACAACGGCGGCGGCCGGTGTGCACGGGACACTGTGCGGCGGCGGCGGGAGTGGAGACGATGACGCAGCCCAGTCGGGGCGGAGAATACGACGTCGCCGTGATCGGCGGCGGGCTGGTCGGGTCGGCGCTGGCCTGGGGTCTCGCCCGGTCGGGCCAGAAGGTCGCCATGCTGGACGAGGGCGACATCGCCGTGCGCCCGTCGCGCGGCAACTTCGCCCTGGTCTGGGTGCAGGGCAAGGGCCTGGGCATGCCGGAATATGCCGGCTGGACCAAGAAGTCCTCCGACGACTGGAGCGGCTTCGCCGACCTGCTGCGCGAGCAGACCGGGCTGGACGTCGCCTACCGGCGCCCCGGCGGCTTCATGCCGATGCTGTCGGAGGAGGATCTGCAGGCCCGCGCCAACACCATGATGCGGCTGCACAACCAGCCCGACATGATCCGTTACCCCTACGAGGTGATGGACCGCGAGACGCTGCGCAAGGAACTGCCCTTCATCGGGCCAGACGTGGTCGGCGGCACCTATTGCCCGCTGGACGGCCACTGCAACTCGCTGCGGCTGCTGCGCACCCTGCATAAGGGCATCACGATGCTGGGCGTCGATTACCGGCCCAACCACCGGGTGGAGCGGATCGAGCATCGCGACGGCGGCTTCCGCATGGCGACTGCAGGCGGTGAGGTCCGCGCCGGCAAGATCGTGCTGGCCGCCGGCCATGACAGCGCCCGGCTGGCGCCGATGGTCGGGCTGTCCGCCCCCGTCCGTCCGCAGCGCGGCCATGTCATCGTCACCGAGAAGACCGCGCCCTTCCTGCACCACCCCACCGTCTATGTCCGCCAGACCGACGAGGGCGGGGTGATGATCGGCGACAGCTTCGAGGAAACCGGCTTCGACACCACGCTGCAGCCGGGCATTTCCTCGGCCATCGCAGAGCGCGCCATCCGCTTCTTCCCGCTGCTGGGCAAGCTGAACGTGGTGCGCAGCTGGGCGGCGCTGCGCGTGCTGACGCCGGACGGCTTCCCGATCTACGAGGAGTCGAAGACGGCCCCCGGCGCCTTCGTCGCCACCTGCCACAGCGGCGTGACCCTTGCCGCCAACCATGCGCTGACGCTGGCGCCGCTGATCGCGGCCGGCGGCCTCGGCGACCGTTTTGCGCCCTTCAGCGCCCGGAGGTTCCATGTTCCGCAGGCTGCCTGAGATCGAAACTGCCGCCCAAGCGGTCGCCTTTACCATCGACGGCCGCCCGGCCAGCGCGCGGGCCGGCGACAGCGTCGCCGCCGCCCTACTGGCGAACGGCGTCACTGCCTGCCGCAACACGCCGGTCAGCGGCGCGGCACGCGGTCCCTACTGCATGATGGGCGTCTGCTTCGACTGCCTCGTCACCATCGACGGCACTGGCAACCGCCAGGGCTGTCAGGTGCGCGTGGCTCCCGGCATGGCGGTGGAAACCCAGAACGGCAAGCGCGAGGTGGAACGGTGAACAAGTTCGATTTCGACATCGCCGTCGTCGGTTCCGGTCCGGCCGGTCTCGCCGCCGCAGCACTCGCCGCGTCCAAGGGTGCCTCGGTGGTGCTGCTCGACGAACAGACGGAGCCGGGCGGCCAGATCTACCGCGCCGTCACCGAGACGCCGGTGCGCGACCGCAAGGTGCTCGGCCCCGACTATTGGCATGGCGCCGAGCTGCTGGGTCCGCTGCGCGACAGCGGTGCCGTCCATTGGCCCGGCAGCACGGTGTGGAGCGTCGCCCGCCCGCGAGAGGACGGTCCCAACGGGGAGCGCCGCATCCAGATCGGCCTGTCGCGCAACGGTGCGGCGGTGATGCTGACCGTGCGCCATGTCATCCTGGCGACCGGCGCGCTGGAGCGGCCCTTCCCCATTCCCGGCTGGACCCTGCCGGGCGTGCTGGGCGCCGGTGCGGCGCAGGTGCTGCTGAAGACCTCCGGCCTCGTGCCGTCGGGCGCCACGGTGATGGCGGGCAGCGGGCCGCTGCTGTGGCTGCTGGCCTGGCAGTATCTGCAGGCCGGCGCGCGGATCGATGCCATCCTCGACACCACGCCGAAGGAGAACTGGCGCGCCGCCCTGCCGCTGCTGCCGGGTTTCCTGCGCTCCCCCTATCTCGGCAAGGGCATGAAGCTGATGCTGGAGGTTCGGCGCAAGCTGACCGTCATCGGCAACGTCACGGCCCTGCGCGCCGAAAGCGGCATCGGCGGTGAGGGCGTGCTGAAGAGCGTCGTCTACACCCGCAACGGCACGGAACACCGGCTGCCGGCCGACACGCTGCTGCTGCATCAGGGCGTCGTGCCCAACCTGAACCTCGCCAACGCCACCGGCTGCGCCCAGCGCTGGGACGAGCAGCAGCGCTGCTGGCGCCCGACCACCGACGAGTGGGGCGCCACTTCGATCGAAGGCGTGTCGCTGGCCGGCGACGGCGCCGGCATCGGCGGCGCCCGCGCGGCGGAAGAGGCGGGACGGCTGGCGGCGCTCGACGCGCTGCACCGGCTGGGCCGCATCGGGCGGGAGCAGCGCGACCAAACGGCCGCCCCCTTCCGCGCAGCGCTCGACCGCGCGCTGACCGGCCGTGCCTTCCTCGACACGCTCTACACCCCGGCGGAAGCCTTCCGCGTGCCGGCCGACGACACCATCGTCTGCCGCTGCGAGGAAATCACTGCCGGTGCCGTGCGCGAGGCGGTGCGGATGGGCTGTTCCGGCCCCAATCAGGCCAAGAGCTTCCTGCGCTGCGGCATGGGGCCGTGCCAGGGCCGGCTCTGCGGCCCGACGGTGACGGAGGTCATCGCGGCGGAACGCGGCGTCTCCCCGGCGGAGGTCGGCTATTACCGCCTGCGCCCGCCGGTGAAGCCGATCACGCTCGCCGAACTGGCAGCATTGCCGAAGACCGACGCCGACATCGACGCCGTGTTCAAGCATTGAGGGGACCTGCGCGATGACCGCGACCGCCTCCCCTCTCCCGACGTCATCGTCATCGGCGGCGGCCTGCACGGCTGCTCCGCGGCGCTGCAGCTGTCGATGCGCGGCGTGCGGGTGCTGGTTCTGGAGAAGGACCATGTCGCCCGCCACGCCTCCGGCGTCAATGCGGGCGGCGTGCGCCAGCTCGGCCGCCATGTGGCTGAGGTGCCGCTGACCGTCGCCTCCATGGCCCTGTGGCACGGCATCCGCGATCTGGTGGACGACGATTGCGGCTTCGAAAGCCACGGCCAGATCAAGGTGGCGGAGAGCGAGGCCGAATTGGCGACTCTGCACGAGCGCGTCGCCGAGTTGAACGCGCTTGGCTTCACCCATGAGGAGGTGGTGGGGCGGGAGGAACTGCGGTCGCTGGTGCCGGCCATCGCCGATCATTGCGTCGGCGCGCTGGTCTCGCGCGGCGACGGGGCGGCGATCCCCTTCCGCACCACCTTCGCCTTCCGCCGCAAGGCCTTGGCACTCGGCGCCCGCTTCCAGGAAGGCGGCGCCGTGACGCGGCTGGCCCGCAAGGGCGGGCTGTGGAGCGTGGAGACGGCGGATGGCGGCCGGTTCGAGGCGCCGGTGATGGTGAACGCCGCCGGGGCCTGGGCCGACCGCATCGCCGCCCAGGTGGGGGAGCCGGTGCCGCTGGAGGTCATCGCCCCGATGCTGATGATAACCGCCCGCGTCGCCCCCTTCATCAAGCCGGTGGTGGGCGCGACCGGCCGCACCCTGTCCTTCAAGCAGTTCCCCAACGGGACGGTGCTGATCGGCGGCGGGCTGCTGGGCCGGGCGGTGCGCGACGAGAACCGGACGGAGCTGGACTTCTCGCAGGTGTCGGTGAACGCCCGCACGGTGTGGGACCTGTTCCCGTCCATGCGCGGCGCCACCATCGTCCGCTCCTGGGCGGGGATCGAGGCGCGGATGCCGGACCAGATCCCGGTGATCGGCCCCAGCGGCACCGAGCCGGATCTCTACCATTCCTTCGGTTTCTCCGCGCACGGCTTCCAGCTTGGCCCTATTGTCGGGCGCATCACCGCCGACCTCATCACGGCCGGGTCCACAGACCTGCCCATCGCCCCTTTCAGCATCGGCCGCTTCGCCGCCTGACCCTTTGGAGCATCGTACAGTGACGATCCAGCGCTTCCACCTGACCCCGCGCCTCTGCGACATGGTCATCCACAAGGACACCGTCTATCTCGCCGGCCAGATCGTCGATGACGGTTCCACCACGGTCGAGGCGCAGACCCGCGACGTGCTGCGCCAGATCGACGCCCTGCTGGCCGAGGCCGGGACGAGCAAGAGCAACATCCTGACCGCCACCGTCTATCTGGCCGACATCGCGACCTTCCCCGAGATGAACGCCGCCTGGGACGCCTGGGTCGACAAGGCCAACCCGCCCGCCCGCGCGACGGTGGAGGCCCGGCTGGCCGATCCGTCAATCCTGGTCGAGATCGTGGTCGTCGCGGCGCGCTGACCTAATCCACCTTCGCCACTTCCGGAGCCTGCCATGAAGCGCCATCTTCCGGGCGTTGCCGCCCTCCTCTTGCTTGCGTCCGGCGGCGTCGCCGCTGCGCAGGAGATCCGCATCGCCACCGAGGGCGCCTACCCGCCCTTCAACTTCACCCAGCCCGACGGCAAGGTGGCGGGGCTGGAGGTCGATCTCGCGCAGGCGCTGTGCGAGCGGATGAAGCGTCCCTGCACCGTCGTGGCGCAGGAATGGGACGGCATCATTCCGGGGCTGCTGGCGAAGAAGTACGACGCCATCATGGCGACGATGAACATCACGCCGGAACGCGCCAAGACCATCGGCTTCTCCACCCCCTACATGGTGGTGCCGGCCTATTTCGTGGCGCCGGCCAAGTCGAGCATCGACGGCTCGCCGGCCAGCCTGCGCGGCAAGACCATCGGCGCCCAGGTGTCCACCACCCATTCCCGCTATGTCGAGAAGCATCTCGGCAGCGCCGCGACGCTGAAGACCTACGACACCGCGTCCAATCTGCTGGCCGACCTGAAGGCCGGGCGGATCGACGCCGCCATCACCACCGGCGCCACCGCGTCCGACTGGGTCAAGGGCGACGGCGGCACGTCGGTCAAGCTGGTCGGGCAGCCGGTGATCGACGCCGAGGTGTTCGGCCCCGGCATCGGCGTCGGGCTGCGCAAGGAGGATGCCGCGCTGAAGCAGTCCTTCGACGAGGCGATCCGCGCGGTCGTGCAGGACGGCACGCTGGCGCGCATCGCCGCCCGCTACGTCGATTTCTCCATCACCCCCTGAGTTCTCTTAGAAACCAAGGAGCAGTTTCCAGTGATCAAGCGCATCGAGAAGACCAAGATCATGCACCGCGTCGTCGTCAACAACGGCACGGCCTATCTCGGCGGCATCATCGCCGACGACGTCAGCGTCGGCATGGGCGGTCAGGTCACGCAGATCTGCGGCAAGCTCGACCAGGTGCTGGCGATGGCCGGCAGCGACAAGACCAAGCTGCTGTCCGCCCAGCTGTTCATCACCAATATGAGCCTGAAGAACGAGATGAACGAGGCGTGGCTCGCCTGGCTCGACGGCAACGACCTGCCGGCCCGCGCCACCATCGGCGTCGCCGACCTCGGCGCGCCGGAGATCCTGATCGAGGTGGTCGTCACCGCTGCGGTCTGATCTGCCGCATTCATACCGTGACGCCCCGTGCCCGACGCGCGGGGCGTCACTGTTTCGGGCCTATTGCTTCGGGGTCGGGCGCAGCAGCGCGATCAGCAGAAGCCCGCCGACGATGAACCAGCCGATCACGATGAAGCCGTCGATATAGGCCAGCACATAGGCCTGCTTGCGCACCGCCGAGGACAGCAGCGACAGGGCGCGCAGCGTCGCTTCCTCGCTGCCGGTGGAGCGGGCGGCGATGCCGGCGGCGGTGCCCGCCAACCGGTGCACGGTGTCGGGATCGCCCGCCACCACGTCGGAGACAAGGCGGAAGCTGTGGAACTGCTCGCGCACGCGGACGAAAGTCTGCATGAAGGCGGCGCCCAGCTCGCCGCCCAGCAGGCGCGAGGTCTGCAGCAGCGCGCCCAGCGCCAGGATGTAGGCCGGGTTCAAATTCTTGATGTTGAAATAGATCAGCGAGGTCATGGCGAATGACTGGCCGAAGGCCTGCAGCATCTGCGACGGCAGGAAATCGGCGCCGACCCAATCGGCCGTCAGGTGCGAGGCCAGCCAGCAGGCCATGCCCACCGCGGCGAAGCCGGCCGCCATCAGCACGCGCGGATCGGCGTGACGCAGCAGCGTGCCGACCAGCGGCGCCAGCAGGAACTGCGGCAGCGCGATCAGCAGCAGCGTGTCCCCCACCTCCAGCGCCCGGTAATTGTTCACTGTTATCAGGAATTGCGGGACGAGGAAGGCGGTCGACAGCATCACCAGCCGCAGCAGCACCAGCAGCAGGCACAGAAGCGGGATGTTGCCGCGGAACAGCGCGCTGAAGGTGATCCAGGGCTTGGGGCAGGTCAGCTCCTGCACGACGAAGGCGACGACCAGCAGGCCGCCGGCCAGGAACAGCCCGGTGATGAGGCCGGAGTTGAACCAGTCCAGCCGGTTGCCCTGGTCAAGCCCGGCATAGAGCAGGGCGAAGCCGAAACTGGCATAGGCGATGCCCCACCAGTCGCCGTCCTTCAGCAGATCGCGGCGCACCGGTTCGGCCGGCATGCCGAAATAGACGCAGAGCGCCATCAGCGGCGCCAGCAGTGCGGTGTCCCAGAACAGCCAGCGCCAGTCGAGGTTCTCGATCACCCAGCCTTCGATGGAGGCGGAGAAGTTCAGCGACAGCTCCACATTCATCGCGTAGACGGCGATGCCGTAGACCAGATAGCGCGGCGGCAGGTTGCGGACGATGAAGCCGATGGTCAGCGGGATGAAGGTTCCCGACGACAGGCCGGCCAGCACCTGGAAGGTCAGAACCCCGGTCAGCGTGCCGGTCAGCGGCAGGGCCAGCGTCGCCAGCCCGTAGGTGACGGAGGAGACCAGCAGAACCCGCCGCGGCCCGAACACCACGCCGAGGAACGCGGCGGCCGGCGCCACCAGCATCTGCGCCACCGTGTAGGCGGTGGGGATCCACGACCCCTCGTCGAAGCCGGCGCCGATGGCGCCGCGGATGTCGGCCAGCCCGAAGGCGGTGATGCGCGCGGTCAGGGTGGAGATCAGCGCGCCCATCAGCACGCCGAGCAGCCCGATAATGGGATGGTGGGTGATGGCCGGCGCCGCCTCCCGCCGCAGGAACGGCAGCGGAAAGCGGCCCGGCGGCCGGGCGCCGGCGAGGTCGGCGCTCATTTCACAGGATCCCCTTCGCTGGCGCCTTCGGTATCGATGGTGACCACCACCGACATGCCCGGCCGCAGCCGGTCGCGCAGCGGGTTGGGATCGTCCAGCAGGATCTTCACCGGGATGCGCTGAACGATCTTGGTGAAGTTGCCGGTGGCGTTGTCGGGCGGCAGCAGGGCGAACTGGCTGCCGCTGGCCGGGGATTGGGCGGCGACCCGGCCGGTCAGCGGCACATCTGGGAAGCTGTCGACCCGCACCGTCGCCGGCTGGCCGGGGCGGATGCGGGTCATCTGGGTTTCCTTGTAATTGGCGATCACCCACACCGACGGCAGCGGCACCAGGGTGATGATCTGGCTGCCCTGCCCGACATACTGGCCGGGACGCACCTGCCGCTGGCCGACCATGCCGTCGGCCGGCGCGCGGATCGTCGTGCGGTCCAGCGTGATGCGGGCAAGATCGAGGTCGGCCTGCCGCTGCAGCCGGGTGGCCTGGGCCTGACGGACCTGCACGTCGATGCCGTCCAGCGCCGCCTTCTGCTGATCGACCAGCGCCTGGCCCGCCTCCAGCGCCGCCTGGGCGCGGCGGGAGGTCGCCTGCGCCTGCTGCAGCGCCTGCAGCGTGCCGGCCAGCCCCTGTTCGGTCAGGGAATGCTGGCGTGATTCCTCCAGCCGCGCCCGCCATGCGTCGGCCTCCAGCCCATGGACGTTGGCCTCGGCCTGAGCGACCAGGGCGCGCTGGGTGCGCTTCTGAATGTCGAACTGGGCGATGGCGGCATCGGCGGCGGCCAGCGCCGCCTCCGCCTGCTCCACCCGCGCGCGGTAGTCGTCGTCGACGATGAAGGCCACCGGATCGCCGGCCCGCACCCGCTGGAAATCGCCCACCGGCATGTCGCGGACGATGCCCGACACCTGGGCCGACAGCGGCGTGATGTCGGATTGCAGATAGGCGTCGTTGGTGGTCTGGCTGACCGCCGAGCCGACCCAGCGGTCCCAGCGGGTGGCGAAGGCCACCACCAGCAGAACCGCCAGCCCCAGCACCGCCAGCCGCACCACCCACGGGCTCCAGGCCACCGGCGGCGGCGCGGCCGGTGGCGGCGGAGGGGGTGGCGGGGACGGCTGCTGGTCCGATCCCCGGGTCGGCGTGGCGGCATCGGTCATCCGGGACGCTCCATGGAAGGTTCCTTCCAAGCGACCCTACGCGATGATCGGCGACAAGACGCACTGAACCTAGGTGTAGCCTCGCTTGGAACGCCGGAGACACCCGTTTCCGGGCCGGATTACCATTTGACCGTGGCGTGGACCAGGAAGGAGCGTCCGGCCTCCAGGTAGCGGCGGCGGTCGGCGGAGGTCTCGGCGACGCTCACCACGTTGATGTAGTTGTAGTATTCCTGGTTGAACAGGTTCTTGACGGAGGCGCCGAGCGACAGGTGATCGGTCGGGTTCAGGTAGGCCGACAGGTCCACCGTGGTGTAGGACGGTGCCTTCAGATAGGTGGAGTTGCTGACGTCGTCGGCCTTCTTGGCGAAGGCATGGGTGGCGACGACCTCCGCCCCCCAGAAATTGTCCGGTGCCGCGTAGGACAGGCCGGCGTTCAGGGTCAGCGGCGCCACCTCGTCGATGGCGGTCTTGGCGTCGAGATCGAAGCCGCGGGCGAAGGCCGCGGCACCGAACAGCGACCAGCCCGGCTGGAAGCGCCATTCGCCCTTGCCCTCGACGCCGAAGATCTCGACCTTCGAGATGTTCTGCGACTGGTAGCGAAGCAGCCCGGCGCCGCTGCGGCCGACCGCACGCTGGGCGATGAAGTTGCTGTAGCGGTTGTAGTAGCTGGAGACCTGGAAGCTGGAGCCGTCGGCGTACTTGGCGCGGAAGCCGGCCTCGACGCCGTTGCTGGTCTCCGGCTTCAGGCTGGCGTTGGGCAGAACCTCGTAGCCGTAGGTCGGGTTGGAGAAGCCGAGGTTGGCGTCGTCATAGGGCGGCGCCCGGAAGCCGTGGGCATACTGGCCGAACAGCGAATATTCGCGGGTCAGCTCGTAGGTGGCGCCGAACTTCGGCGACAGCGCCAGCTTGTCCAGCTTCGACGGGGTGGAGGACGGGTTGGAGGCGAGATAGGCGGCGTCCAGTTCCGGGTTCATCCGGTAGTAATCGACCCGCAGGGCCGGCACCAGACGCAGCCGGTCGATGGTCACCTCGTCCTGCAGATAGCCGCCCAGCATCAGGGTGCTGGTGTTGGGGAAGGTGCGGCTGGGATAGGTGTCGCCGTTGTAGCTCTTGGCGGTGGCGCCGGTCGCCGTGTTGGACAGCGTCACGTCGCGCATCCGCTCGGTCCGGATATGATCGACGCTGAAGCCGTAGGACAGGCGGTTGGGCAACCCGAACCAGCCGGTGTCGGTGCGCATGTTGACGGCGCCGCCGAAGATGCGCTGTTCGGATTCGTTTCTGGTCTCTTCGCGCAGGGTGGAGCGCGCCGGGAACAGAGTGTTGGTGGAGCTGGCGACGCCGGAGGTACGGGTACGGTTCTCCTGGTGGTCGTAGCCGGTGGCATAAAGCCGCCAGTCGAGATGGTCGACGAAGCCGATGGGGGCGTCGTGGGAATGCTCCAGCCCGATGCGCCAGCGCCTTGCCTTGTCGTCGCTGACGGAATCGGCGACGGTGCCGCGGGTGGTCCGCATCGGCGCCATCGAGAAGATGTAGCTGGCGGCGGCGCCGACGTCGTTGCGCAGGCTGGTGTCGGTGTCGCGGTGGAAATACTCGCCGGTCAGCGTCACCTTGTCGGGGCCGCGTTCCCACGCCAGCTTGGCGAGGCCGTTGTTGACCCGATAGTCCTGCGGGTTGCGGAAGCTCTTGTCCTTGGACTTGTACTCCTCGCCGTCGCGGCGGGTGAAGATGCCGAGGATCGAGAACTCGCCCGACCGCATCGCCGCGGTGCCGGTCTCGGAGAAGGAGCTATCGACGCTGTCGTAGGCCCCCTTCAGCGAGGCGTAGAAATCCTTGCCGGGATAGAGGTAGTCGGCCGGGTCCTTGGTGACGTAACCGACGACGCCGCCCAGTGCGTCCGACCCATAGAGGGCGGAGGACGGCCCGCGCACGATCTCCACCTGCTTGAGGTCGAGGTCGACCGCGTCGCGGCTGTAGCCGGCGGACGGCCCGGCCGATTTCGGCGTTTCCGGCAGGCGGGTGCCGTCGATCAGCATCAGCACGCGGTTGTCGGTGATGCCGCGGATGGCGAAGCCGCCGGCACCGGCACGGGCGGGCGAATTGCTGACCGTCACGCCCGGCTCGTAGCGGGTCAGATCCTGCAGGCGGTGCAGGCCGCGCGTCTCGATCTGCTCTTCCCCAATGACGGAGATGGTGGAGGTCGCCTCGTCCAGCCGCCGCTCCCCGCGTTCGCCATAGACGGTCACGGCGTCGAGCACGGTCGCCGGCTGGCCCGCCTGCGGGGCTGCCGCCGTCTGCGTCGGCGTCTGCGTCGCCGTCTGGGCCACCGTCTGGGCGAGCGCGGCACCGGCGCCGGCCAGGGTCAGCGCCGACGCCGACAGCCACAGCGCCCGGCGCAGCCGTCCTGGCCCGGCGATCCGCGTCGGAATGCTGGGGGATGCGGTCATCTCTGTCTCTCCTCGCTCTTTTTGGGGTCGCACCGGACCCGGCCGGCACGCTGATGTCGGAATTTTGCTATTGATTATTATTCGCAACTAGTGGGCGCAGAACGGGCAGGCCGGCGCGCATTCCGCCGGACTGCCACGCTTGCGGAGGGGATGCCGGCTCAGGCGGCAGGCAGGCAGAGCCGGTCGCGCAGGGCCAGGAAACGCTCCACCTGATCGGCCAGAAGCTGGCGCTTCTCGTCGCGGCCGACGAAGATCTTGAACATCGCCTCGCCGTCGCCGTTGAAGAAGATGACGGCGCAGCTGTCGCCGCTGCCCATGAAGGGACGGCGGACGAAGGCGAGGTCGGCGCAGCGGTCAAGCCGGATATGGCCGCCGATCAGGCTGCCGCCGGCCAGATTGTAGAAGCCGCGCCCGAACTGGCCGAGCGGCAGCGGACCCTTGCATTCCAGCACCAGATCGGCGCTGTGAACCAGGAAGGTGATCGGCCCCCAGCCGGCGATGTCGGTCATCGCCGCCTCCGCCGCCGAACCGGGGGCGAAGCTGCGCATGGCCGCCGGCAGGCAGTCGACGACCGCGCGCAGGCTGACGCCGGTCTCCGCCGCCACCGCCTCCAGCACCCCGCCGGGTTCGGCGAGAAGCCGGGCGCGCAGGGGCTCCAATGCCGCATCCTGGCTGGCGGCGGGCGTGTGCTGTGTGGTCATGGCGGGATCCGAATGGGCAGGACGGAGGGGACGGGACATGCTGTCCGGTGACATTTATGAGAATAATTCGCAGTCGCGTTTGCGCTCAACCGCTCTTCCCTTAACGCCGCTTAATGTGGCGGGGCCGTCCGGTCCATCCGATCACTCCATCTGGGCATGGCGCCCGAGCCGGATGGTGACGCGGAGCCCCGGCGCATTGTCGTCCAGCAGCAGCCCGCCGCCATGCAGCGTGGCGATGGCGCCGACGATGGACAGGCCGAGCCCGTAGCCCGGCACCCCGTCCTGCGGGTTGAGCCGGAAGAAGCGCTGGACCGCCAGCGCCCGCTGGCCGGGGGCGAGGCCCGGTCCGCGGTCGGCGACGCACAGCTCCTCCCAGCCGTCGCGGATGCCGGCCGACAGCCGGATCTCCCGGCCCTGGGGTGCATACTTCAGGGCGTTGTCCACGAGGTTGGCGACGGCCTGGAACAGCAGCGTACAGTCGCCGCGGATGCGCAGCCCCGGTTCGACCGCGACCGACAGCGCGACGCCCGCGTCGTCGGCCAGCGGCAGGTAGGATTCGCGGATCTCCTCCAGCAGCGCTTCGGCCTCCAGCGGTTCCATGCTCAGGCTGCAGCGGGCGGTCTCGATCTCGCCCAGCCGCATGATGGCGCGGAACAGCTGCTGGATGCGCAGGGTCTCTTCGATGCCGTCTTCCAGTGCGCGGCGGATCTCCGGATCGGCGCAGTCCTCGGCGATGCCGGCCAGCCGGTTGTGCAGGTGGGTCAGCGGCGTGCGCAGTTCGTGCGCGATGCTGCTGGACACGCTCGACACCTCCTCCACCAGCCGGTTGACGCGGTCGAGCGTGCGGTTGATCTCGCGGCCCAGGCTGGCGAACTCGTCGTCGGTGCGACCGACGTCGATCCGGCGGTTGCGGTCGCCCCCGGCATAGGCGGCAAGCGCCTCGCTCATCGCGCCGACCCGGCGCAGCGTGCCGGAACTGAAATAGACGCCGAAGGTCAGGCTGGTCAGCAGGAACAGCAGCACCCCGACGCCGGCGGCCAGCGGCACCGCCCGCATCTGGCTCAGCATCGGCTGGATGTCGTAGGCATTGATGAAACGGCCGCCGTCGGGCAGCGCCACCACCAGCGCCTGCATCTTCCAGCCGTCGGTGGCGTCCTTGCCCCGGCGTTCGACCAGCCCGGTCGGGCAGGAGGCGAGACGGGCGGCATCGCAGGACAGCGCGTCCAGCAGCCGCGCCGCCGTCGCGTCGTCGCCGTAGAGCAGCCGTCCCGAAGCATCCAGCACCAGCCGCTTGCGTGCCGTCTCCGTTTCGAACATCTCGCGCCGGCGCAGGTCGGCGGCCAGATCGGGGGCGTCGCCAAAACGGCCGAGCTGGCGCTGGGTCGTGGTGTCGCGTTCCAGCAGCTCGACCACATGGTCCTTGACCAGATCGGTCAGCAGGCTGCGGCTCCATAGAACGGCACCGGAGGTGACGACGACGAAGACCGCGCCGATGGTCATGGTCTGGCGGAAGCTGCGGGTGTCCAGCAGCGGGCGGATGCGGGCGGGAAGCCGCTCAACCAAGCGCATAGCCGATGGCCCGCACAGTGCGCAGCAGGGGCGGATCGAAGTCCTTGTCGATCTTGCTGCGCAGCTTGAAGACATGCACCTCCACCAGATTGGTCGGCGGGTTGAAGCCGTAGCCCCATGCCTTTTCCAGCAGCATGGTCCGGGTCACCGTCTGGCCGGGGTTGCTCATCAGGATGTGCAGCAGGCGGAATTCCTTGTCGGTCAGCTCGATGGGCACGCCCTGCCGCGTCACCCGCCGCTGGGCCACATCCATCACCAGATCGCCGACGGTCAGCAGGTCGCCGGGGGCGGCCATCGCCTGACCGTGGCGGCGGGACAGATGCTCCAGCCGCACCAGCAGCTCGGCAAAGTCGAAAGGCTTGCCCAGGTAATCGTCAGCACCGGCGCGCAGCCCGGCGACCCGGTCGGAGGTCTCGTCCAGCGCCGACAGCACCAGCACCGGCGGATGGCGGGTGCCGTTCAGCCGCTTCAGCACCTCCATCCCGTCGAGCTTCGGCAGCATGCGGTCGAGCACGACGACGTCGAACGCCTCTTCCGCCAGCAGGCGCAACGCCTCCTCGCCATCGCCGGAGAAGCGGCAGGAATGGCCCGAGCCGTTGAGCTTGGCCCCGATCCAATAGCTGACGGCCGCATCGTCCTCGACGACCAGAACGCGCAACGCCTCCTCCCTTCGCGGAAAATGATATTAATAATCAGTCGCAAAATTCCTGTCCAGCCCGGATGGCGGCTGCCCCGTCGTGGCGAAGACGGCGCCCTGCCCGTCCGGCGCCGGCATCCGGACGAAGCGGGTGGCGAAGATCCGTTCCAGCACCGGAACCGGCAGGGCGGACATCGGGCCGCTCCACGCCTCCCGCCCATTCGCCAGGACCAGCGCGTCGTCGCAATAGCGGGCGGCCAGCGTCATGTCGTGCAGCACCACGGCGCAGGCGCCGCCGGTCCGCTCCATCCAGGCCCGCGCCGCCCGCAGCAGGTGATGCTGGTGCGCCGGGTCCAGGCTGGCGGTCGGCTCGTCCAGCAGCAGGCAGGGGGAGCCGTCGGGTCCGTCGCGGTGGAGCGCTCCGGCGGCGAGCTGGGCCAGCGCGCGGGCGAAGGCGACGCGCTGGCCCTCGCCGCCCGACAACTGGGGCAGCAGGCGGTCGCGCAAACCCGCGGCATCGGCGGCATGCAGGCTGTCGGCGATCAGCCGCCGCCGGTCGGCCGCACTGCAGGGGGCGGTTTCGACCGCCAGAGTGATCGCCTCCTCTACCGAGAAGGCGAAGCCGGCGGCCGGATGCTGGCCGACCAGCGCCCGGCGGTGGGCGAGCAGGCGCGGCGGCAGCTCCCGCAGGTCGCGGCCGTCGAGGCGGACGGCGCCGCCGGTCGGCCGCCTTTCGCCCGACAGCAGGGCCAGCAGGGTGGATTTGCCGGCGCCGTTGGGGCCGAGGATGGCGAGCATCCGGCCGGGCACCAGATGGACGGTCACGCCATCGACCAACCGGCGGCCGCCCACGGCGAAGGACACTTGATCGGCTTGCAGCAAGATGGGGCTCCTCACCCGAACGAACGTCCGCCGCGGGCGCGCAGCAGCCACAGGAAGACAGGCGCGCCGACGGCGCCCAGCAGCAGCCCGACCGGCACGTCGGCCGGGGCGGCGATGCTGCGGGCGGTGGTGTCGGCCAGGACCAGCAGGGTCGCCGCCGCCAGGGCGGTGGCCGGCAGCAGCCGGCGGTGCACCGGCCCCAGCCACAGCCGGATCATGTGCGGAACCACCAGCCCGACGAAGCCGATAAGGCCGGAGACGGCGACCGCCGCCCCCACCCCCAGCGCCACCAGCAGCACGGTGCGTACGGCGAAGCGGTGCGGCTCCAGCCCGAGCAGGAAGGCGTCGCGCTCGCCCAGCGCATAGAGGTCGAGCCGGCGGGCGTTGGCGAGCAGCCCGGCGGTGGCGGCCAGCATCAGGACCAGCGCCGGCCCGATCTGGGTCCAGCCGGCGCCGCCGAAGCCGCCCATCATCCAGAAGGTCATCTGCCGCAGCGCCTGGTCGTCGCCCAGATAGCTGCACAGGCCGAT
Source organism: Azospirillum sp. VT-I1 (assembly GCF_055698305.1). Taxonomy (NCBI): domain Bacteria; kingdom Pseudomonadati; phylum Pseudomonadota; class Alphaproteobacteria; order Rhodospirillales; family Azospirillaceae; genus Azospirillum; species Azospirillum sp. VT-I1. Next base: position 215,727 of record NZ_CP168802.1, read on the forward strand.
GCCGGCACCGCCCAGCGCGTTGACGGCGATGCCGGCCAGCAGCATGTCAGTGGCCGAACAGCGCCCGTCGCGTCGCGCCAGCGCCAGGATCAGGATGGTCGCCGCCAGGGCGCCGAGAAAGGCGGTCACCGGCAGCAGGGTGGACAGCGACAGGCCGCTGCGCGACAGCCCCAGCCCGGCGACGCCCAGCATCATGGTGACCGAGCCGGCGAAGGCCGCACCGCTCGACACGCCGACCAGCCCGGGATCGGCCAGCGGGTTGCGGAAGATCGCCTGCAGCGAGGCCCCGGCGACGCCAAGCGTGACGCCGACCGCCGCCGCCAGCAGGATGCGCGGCAGGCGCAGGGTGTAGAGGACGGCGGCGTCGCGGGCGCCCAGCGGCTCGCCCGGCAGGCCGACCGCCTGCGCCAGATGCGACAGCACCCGGTCGAGTGGCAGGGCGATGCTGCCGGTGGACAGGGCGATCAGGACCGCCGCCGCCAGCGCGGCACCCAGCAGCCCCAGGGCGGGACCGATGCGGGGCCGGCGGCTGGACGGCACGGCGGCGATGGACATGCCGATGCTCATGGCCCGTTCCTTCCGGTTTGGGCGTGCAGCAGCGCCTCGACCGCTTCCGGCGTACGCGGACCCAGCCCGACCAGCAGCGCGCCGTCGATCTGGACGACGCGGCGGTCGCGCGCCGCCGGGGTCATCGCCAGCTGCGGCAATGCCAGCAACCCGTCGAGCCCGCCGGACCGCTCCACCAGCGCGCGGCTGACCAGCAGGATCTGCGGCTCCGCAGCCAGGGCGGCTTCGGCCGACAGCGGCGGGAAGTCGCGGTCGCTGTCCACGGCGTTGCGCCCGCCGGCCAGCGCGATCAGGGCGTCCGGCACGGTGCCGCGACCGGCCGCCATCATGCCGCCGGGACCGCCGCCGACCAGACAGAGGATGCGCGCACCCGCCTTGCCGGAGCGGGCGGCCCGTTCGACCTCCGCGGACAGGGCGGACAGCCGGCCGGTCAGCTCGGCGGTCAGGCGCCTGCCCTCCTCCTCTCGGTCCAGGGCGCGGGCGACGGCGGCGATCTTGGCGGTCAGCCCGGCCGGGTCGGAGATCTCCGGCACCATCTCCACCGACACGCCCATGGCGCGCAGCTGGTCGAAGGCGGTCTGCGGACCGGCCCCCTCGACCGCCAGCACATGGGTGGGGGCGAGTGACATCAGCCCCTCCGCCGACAGGGTGCGCATGTAGCCGACATCGGGCTTCGCCGCGGCGGCGGCCGGCTGGCGGCTGACCGTGTCGCGCCCGACCACCGCATCGCCGACCCCGAGTGCGAAGGCAAGCTCCGTCACCGGCGCCCCGATGGTCACGAGGCGCATCTTTGACATCCCCTCCGCCGCATCGGCGGCCGATACCGTCAGGCAGGCGGCAATGCCGAGGAAGACGAAGGCGAGGGCTGCCGGCAGGCGGCGGGGGCCGGGCGCGTCATCGTCGGTTCCCGCAACTCAGGCGACGCCCGGCAGGTCGGGCATCGACCGGGCCAGCGCACGCCATTCCGCCCGTTCCGGCTTGTCCTCGTCGCGCTGGCCGCAGAGGATGGCGCAGTTCTCCCCTTGCGCATTGTAGAGTTCGACGGTGGTGATGCCGCCCTTGTCCGTCGGCTTGAACACCACCCAGGCGCTGGACAGGCGGGCCGTGTCGCAGTGCAGGCGGAAGGCGGGATCGTCGATGCCGAGCACGGCCCCCTCCTCCCGCAGCGTGGCGATGGTGCCGGTGTGGATCTGGATGCAGCCGGCATTGCCGACGAAGATCATGATCTCCATCCGCTCGTCGCGGGCGGATTCGAGCAGGCCGGTCACCGCCGCCAGCGGGATTTCGCGGGCGAACTCACCACCCGCCAGCCGCATGGCGTCGAGACGGGCGACGCCGAACCGCTTCAGCATCCCGTGGAACTCATGGACGTCGGCCATCGCCGCCCAGGCGGCGCGCAGGCCGGCGACGTCGATGTCGGCCGGAACGGTGGCGACGGTCTGGACCGGCGCTTCACCGCCTTCGAGATCGGCGGCCGCGTCACCGTCGGCGCGGTGCTCCTCCAGGAAGGCGTCCCAGGCCGCGGCGTCTGTGTCGGTAATGCGATGGATGGCATGGACCGGGCGCCCGGCCGCGTCCTGGACCAGGATGGCGCCGGCGGCCGGATCATAGGCGGTCCGGCACCAGTGGCGGGGGAAGATCCGCAGGTCGACATCGCGGTTCAGCACGATGATGGCGTGTCCGTTGCCCGACACATTGCCGAACCGGCCGGTCTTCTCGTGGGTGATGGCGCTGTTGCCGGTGACGATCCGGACCGGACCGAGGGCGTCCAGCCGCGGCAGCACCGCCGGCCAGTCCACCTCCAGCCGCGGAAGGCCGGTCGCGCCGGCGGTGACGGTGGGCGCCTCGATGGAAGGCAGGGCGGTGTCGGGCATCGGGGAAATCCTTGGGAATGGCCGGCGCTGTGCCAGGTGGTGACGTTTCCCAGATGATTATGATAGTCATTATCAATGACAAGGCGGGGTTCATTAACCCGCATTAATTCCGGAGCGGTGGGGGACGGGAGGGGGCCTGTTGCCGCCCGCCGCTTGCCGCTCCGCCGATTTGGGAATGCAAGCCGTTCGCAGCTGGGCTATACGTCACGTTATAACATTACGTTTAGACCCTGATCCGCGGTGACGGCGGCCGAACGCCGTCCCGCAAACCGATTGAAGGACCCAGGAATCGTGTCAGGACACGCTATTCTCCGCCGGACGCTGGGCGCGCTCGGCATCGGCGCCGTGGCGGCTCTCGCTCTGGCGCCAGTCGGCGCTTCCGCTCAGGAACGGACCCTGAGCATCGTGGCGCCGTGGGAGATCGGCGGCACCGATCCGTCGAAGTCCGGCTATGTCTTCACCCGCCTGGAGGTGGCGGAGACGCTGCTCGACGCCGACGACGGCGGCCAGCCCCGCCCGGCCCTGGCGGCCTCCTGGACCGTCTCGGACGACCGGCTGATCTGGCGTTTCCGCCTGCGCGACGGCGTGCGCTTCCACGACGGCACGCCCCTGACCGCCGAGGCCGCGGCGGCGAGCCTGCGCCATGCGCTGGGCAAGCCCGGACCGCTCAAGCAGGTCCCGGTCGCCGCCGTCGAGGTGGACGGCGCGGATTTGGTCATCCGCCTCAGCGAGCCCTTCGGACCGCTGCCGGCCTTCCTCGCCCACAGCTCCGCCCAGATCCTGGCGCCGGCCGCCTATGCGGAGAACGGGCAGGCGACGCAGGTGATCGGCACCGGCCCCTACCGTATCGAACGGCTGGAGCCGCCGCAGCGCCTCGTCGCCGCCCGCTTCCCCGACTATTGGGGGGCCAAGCCGGCGGTCGAGCGGATCGGCTTCCTGGCCGCCGGGCGGGGCGAGACCCGCGCGCTGATGGCGGAGAGCGGCGACGCCGACATCGTCTTCACCCTCGACCCCGCCAGCCAGAAGCGGCTGCGCGCCAACCGCAAGCTCCAGGTCCATGCGGTGCCGATTCCGCGCACCGTGACGCTGAAGGTGAATGCCGGCCACCCCTTCCTGCAGGACGTCCGCGCGCGGGAGGCGCTGAGCCTGACCATCGACCGCGCCGGCATCGCCGCCGCCATCCTGCGCACGCCCGAGGCCGCCGCCGGACAGCTGCTGCCGCCGAGCCTGCCGGACTGGCATGTCGCAGGGTTGCCGCCGCTCGGCCGCGATGTCGCACGGGCGTCGGCGCTGCTGGCCGAGCTGGGCTGGACCAAGAGCGCCGACGGCATTCTGGAGCGCGGCGGCCAGCCCTTCCGCCTCACCCTGCGCACCTTCTCCGACCGGCCGGAGCTGCCGCTGGTCGCCACCGCCATCCAGGATCAGGCGCGCGCCGCCGGCATCGACCTGCGCGTCGCCATCGGCAATTCCAGCGACATCCCGGCGGGCCACCGCGACGGCACCCTGGAACTGGCCCTGATGGCGCGCAACTTCGGTCTGGTCCCCAACCCGCTGGCGACCCTGCTGGAGGATTTCGGCCCGGCGGGCGGCGACTGGGGGGCCATGGGCTGGACCGAGCCGCGCATGGAGGCAGTGCTGGCCGAACTGCGCAACGCCACCGACCCGGCGCGCCGGTCGGAACTGCGCCGGCAGGCGGCCTCGCTGCTGCAGTCCGGGCTGCCGGTGATCCCGGTCGCCTGGTACCAGCAGACCGCCGCCGTATCCAAGCGCGTCGAAGGCTTCACCATCGACCCGTACGAGCGCAGCTACCGCCTCTCCCGCCTGCGGTGGGCGCCGTGAGGGGGCCTTGCTGATGAAGGCGGTCGGGCACCGGCTGCTGCAGGCGGTGCTGGTCGCCCTGGCGGTGGGGGTCCTGACCTTCCTGCTGACCGGCATGCTGCCGGGCGACATGGCCTTCCGCATCGCCGCCGGCCGCTACGGCTACGACCATGTCACCGCCGCCGCGGCCGAATCGGTGCGCGCCGAGCTGGGCCTCAACCGGCCGGCGGCCGTCGCTCTCGGCCAATGGCTGTGGGACCTGCTGCGCTTCGACCTCGGCCGCTCGCTGGTCAGCGGCGACCCGGTGGTCGAGGAGATCGCCCACCAGCTCGGCCATTCCGCCCGGCTGGCGCTGACGGCGGTCCTGCTGTCCACGCTGCTCGGGCTGCCGCTCGGCATCCTGGCCGGGCTGCGTCCCGGCGGGCTGGTCGACCGGGCGTCGCTGGTGCTGGCGACGGCGCTGCGCGCGGTGCCGCAGTTCGTGGTCGGCATCCTGCTGATCCTGCTGGTGGCGGTCGGGCTGGGCGCCCTGCCGGTGGCCGGTCACGACAGTGCCGCGCACGGCCTGCTGCCGGCGCTGACGCTGGCGCTGGGGATGGCCGCGGTGTCGAGCCGGGTAACGCGCGACGCCACGCTGGCGGTCGTCCGCTCCCCCTACTACGCCTTTGCGCGGACCAAGGGCCTGCCGGAACGGGCGGCCTTCCTGCGCCACGGGCTGCGCAACATCGGCGTGCCGGTGCTGGCCTATCAGGGGGTGCAGCTGATCTATCTGATCGAGGGAGTCGTGGTGGTCGAGACGCTGTTCGCCTGGCCGGGCATCGGCCATGCGCTGGTCCATGCCGTCATCGCCCGCGACGTGCCGATGATCCAGGGCACCGCGCTGGTGATGGGGCTGACCTTCGTCCTGCTGAACGGGCTGGTCGACCTCGCCTGCGCCGCCATCGACCCGCGGAGGGTCCGGGCATGATGAGCCGTGTTTTCCAAGGCCGCCGCATGGCCGGACTGGCCGTCCTGGCGGCGGTCGCCGCCTTCGCCTGGGCGGTTCCGCTGCTGTCCGGCGCCGATCCCAACCGGCAGGATCTGGGCGCCATCCTGGCCGCCCCGTCCTGGGCCGAGCCGCTGGGCACCGACCATCTCGGCCGCAGCATGCTGGCGCGGCTGGCGGCGGCGCTGCGGCTGTCGCTGAGCCTCGCCCTGCTGGGCGTGCTGTCGGCCGCGGTGCCGGGGGTGCTGCTGGGCATCGCGGCGGGCTGGCGCGGCGGCTGGGTCGACCGGGGGCTGGGCGTCGTCGCCGACGCGGTGCTGGCCCTGCCGGGGCTTCTGCTGGTCCTGCTGCTGACGGCGCTGGCGCCGGGCAACCTGTGGACGCTCTATGTCGGGATCGCGCTGGTGCTGTGGGTTGAGTATTTCCGCGTGGTGCGCGCCACCACCCGGACGCTGGCCGGCTCGCCGCAGATCGAGGCGTCGCGGCTGCTGGGCTTCGGCCCCGCCTATATCCTGCGCCGCCATCTGTGGCCGGAGATCGCGCCGGTGGTGCTGACGCTGGCGGCCTTCGGCGCCGCCACCGCGATCCTCGCCATCGCCGCTCTCGGCTTCGTCAGCGTCGGGGTGCGTCCGCCGACGGCGGAGCTGGGGCTGATGATGACGGAGCTGCTGCCCTATTACGACGAGGCGCCGTGGGTGCTGCTGCAGCCGATCCTGGCCGTCTTCCTGCTGGTCCTGTCCCTCAACCTCCTGGCGGGGAGCCGCAAGCCATGACCGTCCTGCTCACCGTCGAGGATCTCACGGTCGTCTCGACCGATGCCATCCTGCGGCCGACCGGCCTGACCCTGCGGGCCGGGCGCCCGCTGACCATCCTGGGCCAGACCGGATCGGGCAAGAGCCTGCTGGCCCAGGCGATCATGGGCGTGCTGCCGGACGGGCTGACCGCCGCCGGCCGCGTCCTGCTGGACGGCCGCGACCTGCTGGCCATGCCGGCGGGCGAGCGCCGGGCGCTGTGGGGCCGGACCATCGGCCTGCTGCCGCAGGAGCCCTGGCTCGCGCTGGATCCGACCATGCGGGCGGGTGCCCAGGTGGCGGAGACCCACCGCCTCGTCGCCGGCAGGACGGCGGCGGATGCCGACGCGGCGGCGTGGGCGGATCTGGCGCATCTCGGGCTGGCCGACGCCTTCGGCAAGCTGCCGGGCGAGCTGTCCGGCGGCATGGCCCAGCGCGTCGCCTTCGCCGCCGCCCGCGCCGGCCGGGCCCGCATCGTCATCGCCGACGAGCCGACCAAGGGGCTCGACGCCGACCGCCGCGACGACGCGGTCGCCCTGCTGCTCCGCGAGGTGGAGGAGGGCGGCGGCCTGCTGACCATCACCCACGACGTGGCGGTCGCCCGCCAGTTGGGCGGCGACGTGATGGTGATGCGCGAGGGCGAGGTGGTGGAACAGGGCCCGGCCGAGGAGGTGCTGCGGGCGCCGCGCAGCGCCTATGCCCGCGGCCTGCTGGCGGCGGAACCCTCCTCCTGGCCGAAGCTGCCGCCCCGGCCGGCGGGCGACGTGGTGCTGCGGGCGGAGGGTCTGGCCAAGACGCGCGGCGGGAAAGCGCTGTTCGACGGGCTCGACCTGGAAATCCGGGCCGGCGAGATCGTCGGCGTCGGCGGCCCCAGCGGCTGCGGCAAGAGCACGCTGGGCGGCCTGCTGCTCGGCCTCGTCCAGCCGGACCGCGGATCGGTGTGGCGCAAGCCGGGGATCGGGCGGCACCGCTTCCAGAAGCTCTACCAGGACCCGCCGGCGGCCTTCCCGCCCCATGCCAGCCTGCGGCAGGCGCTGTCCGATCTGGTCCGGCTGCACCGGCTGGACTGGACCGAGGTGGACCGGCTGATGGACCGGCTGCGCCTGTCCCCCGCCCTGCTCGACCGCCGCCCGCGCGAGGTATCGGGCGGCGAGCTGCAGCGGCTGGCCCTGCTGCGGGTGCTGCTGCTCGACCCGGTGTTCCTGTTCGCCGACGAGCCGACCTCCCGCCTCGACCTCGTCACCCAGCAGGAGACGGTGGCGCTGCTGACCGGCATCGCGCGGGACCGCGGCTGCGCCGTCCTGCTGGTCAGCCACGACCGCGGGCTTCTCGACCGCACCGCCGACCGGCGGATCGCGCTGGCCTGACGGCGCGACGTCGCCTCCCCGCCGCCGGTCGTGCCGCCGGCGGCGGGGAGGCGATTTCCCATTCCGATCCATTTGCGGTACGCACAAAGCACAGTTGATATGTGCTAAATAGGTATTGGATTCCCTTGTTAGGGAATATTCTTTCCTGTAGCGTGACAGGAACCGCCCAGCGCCGAAGAGCGCCACGAGGTGGCGGACCAACCCAATACCCATTCCATAAACACCGGGCATCAACCGATGAATTGGCTGAAATCGCTTCTCGTCGCCGGCCTTCTGCAGGTCGCCGCCGTCTCCGCAGCGCAGGCCCAGGGCGACCTCGACCGCATCAAGGCCGACGGCGTGATGAAGATCGGCACCGAGGGCACCTATGCCCCCTTCACCTACCATGACGCGTCGGGCGCGCTGGTCGGCTTCGACGTCGAGATCGGGCGCGAGGTCGCCAAGCGCATCGGCGTTAGGGCGGAATTCCTGGAAGGCAAGTGGGACGGGCTGATCGCCGGCCTGGACGCCCGCCGCTATGACGCCGTCATCAATCAGGTCGGCATCACCGAGGCGCGCAAGGCCAAATACGACTTCTCCGACCCCTACATCACCAGCCGCGCGGTGCTGATCGTGCGCGGCGACAACGACGCGATCAAGAGCTTCAACGACCTGAAGGGCAAGAAGTCGGCGCAGTCGCTGACCAGCAACTTCGGCAAGCTGGCCGAGGCTTCCGGCGCGCAGCTGGTCGGCACCGACGGCTTCGACCAGTCGATCCAGCTGGTCCTGAACGGCCGGGCCGACGCGACGGTCAACGACAGCCTGTCCTTCCTGGACTTCAAGAAGCAGAAGCCGAACGCCAACGTGAAGATCGCCGCGACCCAGGACAATGCCGACCAGTCCGGCATCATCGTCCGCAAGGGCGAGGCGAAGCTGGTCGCCGCCATCAACGAGGCCTTGGCCGCCATGAAGGCCGACGGCACCTACGGGACGATCTCGCAGAAGTATTTCGGCGCCGACGTTTCCAAGTAACGGCCCGGCAGACACCGGACCATCTCCAATGCCCCCTGCCCCGTCCGGGCCGGGGGCATTGTCGTTCCTTCACCACGAGAGGCACCTTTCCCCTTGCTGCACTGGCTTACCCTGATGGCGGACTCGCTTCCGTCGCTGCTGTGGGCGGCGCTGGCCTTCACCGTGCCGCTGACGCTGGCCTCCTTCGCGCTGGGCCTGACGGTCGGGCTGGTCGCGGCGGTGATCCGGCTGTTCGGGCCGGCCCCGCTGGCCGCCATCGTCCGCTTCTATGTCTGGATCATCCGCGGCACCCCGCTGCTGGTGCAGCTGTTCCTGATCTTCTACGGCCTGCCCAGTGCCGGCATCGTGCTGGACGCCTTCCCGGCGGCGCTGATCGGCTTCACGCTGAATGTCGGCGCCTACAGCTCGGAGATCATCCGCGCGGTCATCGGGTCGGTGCCGAAGGGCCAGTGGGAGGCCGCCTATTCCATCGGCATGAACTGGTCGCAGGCGATGCGCCGCACCATCCTGCCGCAGGCCGCCCGCGTCGCGGTGCCGCCCCTGTCCAACACCTTCATCTCGCTGGTCAAGGACACCTCGCTCGCCGCCGCCATCACGGTGCCGGAGCTGTTCCAGGCCGCCCAGCGCATCGTCGCCACCACCTACGAGCCGCTGATCCTGTATGTGGAGGCGGCGCTGATCTATCTGGCGCTGAGTTCCATCCTGTCGGCGCTGCAGGTCCGGCTGGAACGCCGGCTCAACCAGTATGGCGGTTTCCTGGAGGCGAAGTCGTGATCCGGCTGTCGAACATCGAAAAGCGCTTCGGCGACCTGACCGTGCTGAAGGGTGTGTCCGTGACGGTGGCGGAAGGGCGCGTCACCGCGCTGATCGGCCCGTCGGGCGGCGGCAAGAGCACGCTGCTGCGCTGCATCAACCTGCTGGAGATCCCGACCTCCGGCACCGTGCGCATCGGCGAGGAGGAGCTGGCCTTCCAGCCCGGCGGCAAGCCCGCCTGGAAGGACATCCAGCGTCTGCGCGGCCAGACCGGCATGGTCTTCCAGAACTTCCAGCTCTTCCCCCACCGCACGGCGGTGGAGAATGTGATGGAAGGGCTGGTGACCGTGCAGAAATGGCCGGCTGAGAAGGCGCGGGAGCGCGCGATGGCCCTGCTGCAGAAGGTCGGCATGGCCCACAAGGCGGATGCGTGGCCGGCGACCCTGTCGGGCGGCCAGCAGCAGCGCGTCGCCATCGCCCGCGCGCTGGCCCCGTCGCCGCGCGTTCTGCTGTGCGACGAGCCGACCTCCGCGCTCGACCCCGAACTGTCGGGCGAGGTGGTGGAGGTGCTGGGCACGCTGGCGGCGGAGGGCACCACCATGGTGATGGCCACCCACGACCTGCGGCTCGCCTCGCGCATCGCGCACGAGGTGGTGTTCCTCGACGGCGGCGAGGTGGTGGAGACCGGTCCGGCGCGCGAGCTGTTCACCCACCCGAAGCGCGAACGCACCCAGCGCTTCATCGCCACCCTGACCCAGCAGGGGCAGCAGGGCGAAGGCGTCTGAAGCGGCCGGCGGGATTGCCTGCTATTTGCGCCGCTTGGCCGGCTTGTCCGGGCTGCGGATGACGCCGCCGCTTTCGACATCGCCGCCGGCATGGCCGGCGCCGGTGTTGCCGGCGTCGGCGCCGCCGCTCAGTCCGTCATCGGCCTGTGGTGCCGTGGCCCGCCGGGCGGACGCGCCGGGAGTGCCGCCCTTCCCCGTCGCACCGGGAATGTCGGCCCCTTCGTTGATCTCGTGGCTCGGCGGGAAATAGCGTTTGGTCATGGCGGCTCCTGCTCGATGGCGTTGGAGATTGTCCTCCACCATCAACGGACCGGGGCCGCATCGCGTTGCAGCCGGAACGCAAAGCGGGGGCCGCCGGGGGCGGGGCTTTCACCCCGGCCCGGCGGCCCCCGGCGGTCATGCGGCGTTGCGCTTGCGCTTTATTCGGCGGCCGTCTTCGTGGCGCCGACCACGCTCAGCGCAGCCGGGCTCCGGTCGCTCTCCGGCTCGGCATAGGCGCGCCCATAGTAGCTGTCGATGAGCAGCTGCCTGATCTCGGCGACCAGCGGATAGCGCGGGTTGGCGCCGGTGCACTGGTCGTCGAAGGCGGCTTCGGCAATCGCATCGACCCGCGCCAGGAACGCCGCCTCCGGCACCCCCGCCGCCTGGATCGAGGCCGGGATCTCCAAGGCCTGCTTCAGCTCCTCCACCCAGCCGATCAGCTTCTCCACCCGCTCATGGTCGCGGCTGCCGCCGAGATCCAGATGGCGGGCGATCTGCGCGTAGCGCGCAACGCCCTTCGGCCGGTCATACTGGCTGAACGCCGTCTGCTTGGTCGGGATGTCCGCCGCGTTGTAGCGGATCACGTTGGCGATCAGCAGCGCGTTGGCGATGCCGTGCGGCAGGTGGAACTCCGCCCCCAGCTTGTGCGCCATCGAATGGCACACCCCAAGGAACGCGTTGGCGAAGGCGATGCCGGCCAGCGTCGCCGCATTGTGAACCAGCTCCCGCGCCTTCGGGTCCTTCGAGCCGTTGCGGTAGGCTGACGGCAGGTTCTCCTTCAACAGCTTCAGCGCCTGCAGCGCCTGCCCGTCGGTGTACTCGTTCGCCACCACCGAGACATAGGCCTCCAGCGCGTGCGTCACCGCATCGATGCCGCCCGCCGCCGTCAGGCCCTTGGGCATGTCCATCACCAGATTGGCGTCGATGATCGCCAGCGTCGGCGTCAGCTCGTAATCGGCGATCGGATACTTGGTCCCGGTGCGCTCGTCGGTCACCACGGCGAAGGGCGTGACCTCGGAGCCGGTGCCCGAGGTGGTCGGCACCGCCACCAGCTGCGCCTTCACGCCCAGCTTGGGGAAGGTGTAGATGCGCTTGCGGATGTCCATGAAGCGCAGCGCGAGGTCTTCGAACGCCACGTCGGGCGCCTCGTACATCACCCAGATGATCTTGGCCGCATCCATCGGCGAACCGCCGCCCAGCGCCAGGATCACGTCGGGCTGGAAGGCGTTGGCCAGAGCGACGCCCTTGCGCACCACCGCCAGCGTCGGGTCGGCGCTGACCTCGAAGAAGGTCTCGACCTCAAGACCGAGGGATTTCAGGACGCGGACGCTGTCGGCGACATGGCCGTTCTCGAACAGGAAGCGGTCGGTGACGATCAGGCAGCGCTTCTTGCCGCGCAGTTCCTCAAGCGCGAAGGGCAGGCAGCCGCGGCGGAAGTAGATCGACTTGGGCAGCTTGTGCCACAGCATGTTCTCCGCCCTCTTCGCCACCGTCTTCTTGTTGATGAGATGCTGCGGCCCGACATTCTCGGAGATCGAGTTGCCGCCCCACGATCCGCAGCCCAGCGTCAGCGACGGGGCGAGGCGGAAGTTGTAGAGGTCGCCGATGCCGCCATGCGACGACGGCGTGTTGATCAGGATGCGGGCGGTCTTCATCTTGTCGCCGAAATGGCGGATGCGCTCGGCCTGCTGGTCCTGGTCGGTGTAGAGGGCGGAGGTGTGGCCGATGCCGCCGAGCGCCACCAGGGCGGCCGCCTTGTCGCAGGCCTCCATGAAGTCCTTGGCGCGGTAGAGCGCCAGGGTGGGCGACAGCTTCTCGTGGGCGAAGGGCTCGCTGTCGTCGACGTCCGAAACCTCGGCGATCAGCACCTTGGTGGCGTGGGGGACGGTCAGGCCGGCCATGGCGGCGATGGCATGGGCGGGCTGGCCGACGATGTCGGCATTCAGGTGGCCGTCCACCAGCAGGACCTTGCGCACGGCGTCGGCCTCGCGGGCCGAGAGAATGTAGCCGCCATGATGGGCGAAGCGGTCGCGCACGGCGTCATAGACGGCATCGACCACCACCGCCGACTGCTCCGACGCGCAGACCACACCGTTGTCGAAGGTCTTGGACATCAGGATGGAGGCCACCGCGCGCTTGATGTCGGCGAACTCGTCGATGACGGCAGGCGTGTTGCCGGCGCCGACGCCGATGGCGGGCTTGCCCGACGAATAGGCGGCCTTGACCATGCCCGGCCCGCCGGTGGCGAGGATCAGGTTGATGTCGGGATGGTGCATGACGGCGTTGGACAGCTCCAGCGAGGGCTCGTCGATCCAGCCGATGATGTCGTCGGGGGCGCCGGCCTCGACCGCGGCGGCGAGCACGAGGCGGGCGGCCTCGCAGGTCGATTTGCGGGCGCGGGGGTGGGGGAGAGGACCAGGCCGTTGCGGGTCTTCAGCGCGATCAGTGCCTTGAAGATGGCGGTGGAGGTGGGGTTGGTGGTGGGGACGATGCCGCAGATCAGGCCGACTGGCTCGGCGATGGTGAGGATGCCGGCGTCGTTGTCTTCGGAGAGGACGCCGCAGGTCTTGTCGTCCTTGTACTTGTTGTAGATGTACTCGGCGGCGAAGTGGTTCTTGATGACCTTGTCCTCCATCACGCCCATGCCGGTCTCCGCCACCGCCATCTTGGCGAGCGGGATGCGGGCGTCGGCGGCGGCCAGCGCCGCGCTGCGGAAGATCAGGTCCACTTTCTCCTGCGGGTAGTCGGCAAAGCGCGCTTGGGCCGCCTTGACCCGAGAGATCAGGGCGTTCAGATCGGAAAGGGTCGTGACGGTCATGGTCATCATCCACTTGCTGTCCGCGAGGAACGCCGTGACGCCGTCGCGGTGATGGGTTCGGAATGGCCGTTGGATGCGCCGTTCGGGCGCACCGCTGCGATCCCGGACGCCCGTGGCGTCCGGCGCACGGCCGGTTCTTCGGAACTGTTGAAAATCAGGCGGTAAGGGTCAGAAGCCGCCGGCGAGATCGGCCAGGGCGTCGCTGTCCAGCAATTCCAGCTTGCCGCCGACCAGGATGCGGATCAGGCGGGTCGACTTCAGCTTGGTCAGGGTGCGAGACACGGTCTCGGTGGTCAGGCCCAGATGGTCGGCGATGTCGCTGCGTCCCATCGGAAGGTCGATGGTGCGCTCTCCACCCTTGCGGTTGCTGAGGCGCAGGAGGAAGGTGGCGACCTTTTCGGCGGCGGTCTTGCGGCCCAGCAGAACCATCTGGTCCTGCGCCGCCATCAGCTCCGAGGTGGTCGCCGACAGAAGCTTGCGGGCGAAGGCCGGCTGCGCGTCCATCAGGGCGTCCAGTTCCAGCCGCGGGATGCGCTGGATGGTCGTCGCGGTGACGGTCTCGGCGGTGTAGAGATACTGGGCGGCGAAGGCCAGCCCCATCATGTCGCCGGCCTGCAGGAAGCCGATGATCTGGCGCCGGCCGTCGGGCAGCATCTTGTAGAGGCGGACCATGCCGCTCATCACACGGAACACCGAGCCGGCCGCATCGCCTTCGCTGAACACCGTGGTCTCGCGCTCGTAGACCTTGGCGTGGCCCAGGCTGGCGAGAGGGTCGGCGGGATTGCGCGGCTGGACGGCGGCGCCCATCGCGGCGGTCGGCGTCATCGCCAGGGCGGAGACCAGGTAACCAGGAACGGCGCGGTTGGCGTGGGCGGCAATGGCGGCGTGCGTGGACATGGTGGCCTCGACCTTTGCGGTGCGGTGCGCTCCGGTTCGTTCCGGGGTGCACTTGATGACCCGAAGCTATCGATCCCCCGCTGCCCTGTGCAGTTCGGTGATGTACCTAAGGAAGTTTGCGTACGTAAGTGTACCTACGTAGGGGACCGTACGGGATCAGGCGGCGGCGGGGGACGGCATCAGGCCGTTCAGCATGTCGATCAGCTGGTCCTCGTCGAACGGCTTCTCCAGCACGGCCAGCACGCCGGCCTCCCTGGCGCGGGCGAAGGTCGCGGGGTCGCCGCGGCCGGACACCATGATGACCGGCATCCCGTGCAGGTCGCCGCGATGGCGCTCCAGGAATTCCAGCCCGCTCATCACCGGCATGTGCAGGTCGAGAACGAGGCAGCCCTGCGGGTTGCCGTCGAAGGTATCGAGGAAATCCCGGCAGGAGGAGAAATCACGCACGTCGAAGGAGAAGGCTTCCAGCAGGGCCTTCAGGGAGTCGCGGACCGGCTCATCGTCGTCGACGATGTGGACGATTCCGGCACCCGGTTCTACGCCCGGCCCGTTGCCCGGCTTGTTGCCCAGGTGATCCATGACAGCCTCCGAACTTCCATGCAGACATAACGGCGCCAAGGGTGCGGCGCGTCATGGAAGATAAAAGTCCGGGGAGGGCGCCGATATACGGACCATTGCGTATGCGGCGCTGTTTTGATGCAGATCACCCGCCGCCGGGGACCACGCCGGCGGCGATCGCCATGCGCACCAGGGTCGGCAGGCTGTCGGCCCGCATCTTCTCCATCACGCGCGCGCGGTGGATCTCAACGGTGCGCGGGCTGATCGACAGTTCGAAGGCGATGACCTTGTTCGACTTGCCGGCCACCAGCCAGCGCAGCACATCCAGCTCCCGCGGCGTCAGGGCGGCGAGGCGGTCCAGAACCTCGGGCGGGGCGGCGGGCGGCGGGGCCGGCTGTTCCGGGGCCGGAGCGGGCTGCGCGGCTTCCGCCCTCCGGCTGTCCGCCGCGCGGGCAAGGGCAAGGGCGGAGCGCACGGCGGCGAGCAGCGCCTCCTCCTCGAACGGCTTTTCGACGAAATCGACCGCCCCCGCCTTCATGGCGCGCACGGCGAGCGGCACGTCGCCATGGCCGGTCATCACCACCACCGGCATGGCGTGGCCGCCGCTGGTCAGCCGTTCCTGCACGTCCAGGCCGCTCATCTGCGGCATCCGCACATCGACCAGCAGGCAGCCGGGCCGCGACGGCGCGCCGGAGTCCAGGAAGGCGAGCGGGGTGGAGAAGCTCTCCGCCCGGAAGCCGGCGCAGTCCAGCAGAACCTCCAGGGAATCGCGGATCGCGTCGTCGTCGTCGACGATGAAGACGGTAAGGTCGGAGTCCGCATGAAGCGTGGCGTCAGCGGGCATCGCCGGCCTCCTGAGTGGCATCGGATGCGGACAGCGGAACGGTGAAGACGAAGCTGGCGCCCGAAACGGGCGGAGGGGCCGCCGGCTCCAGCCACAGGCGTCCGCCATGGGCCTCGATGATCGACCGGCAGATCGACAGGCCGAGCCCCATGCCGCTGCTCTTGGTGGTGACGAAGGGCTGGAACAGCTGGGCGCGCACCGTCTCCGGCACGCCGGGGCCGCTGTCGCTGACGGCGACGCGGCGGAAGGCGGGCTCGCCCGGCTCGGCACCGGTGTGGACGGTCAGCACCCGTTGCGCCCCTGCCGGGCTTCCTGCGCCATCGCCTCGATGGCGTTGCGGACGAGGTTGAGGATCACTTGCTGGACCTGGACCTTGTCGATCAGGACCAGCGGATCGGCGGCGTCGAAGTCGAAGCGCACATGCAGCTCCCGCTCCTTGGCGCCGACCAGGGCGAGCGCGCTCGCCTCCTCCACCACCTTGTTGAGCGGCTCGACCGAGCGGTGGGTCTTGCCCTTCTCGATGAAGCTGCGCAGGTGGCGGATGATCTGGCCGGCGCGGGTGGCCTGGGCGCTCGCCTTGTCCACCATGTCCATCGCCTTGGCCACGGTTTCCGGCCGTTCCATCAGCCGCTTGGCCGCCTTGGCGTAGTTTATGACCGCGGTCAGCGGCTGGTTCAGCTCGTGCGCCAGCGTCGAGGCCATCTGCCCCATGGCGCTGACCCGGCTGACATGGAGCAGTTCCGACTGAAGCTCCTGCAGGCGCCGTTCGGTGGCCTGCCGTTCGGTCAGGTCGCGGACGAAGCCGGTGAAGCGGCGCTGGCCGGCCAGCAGCACCTCGCCCACCGCCAGTTCCATCGGGAACACCGACCCGTCGCGCCGCTGGCCGGAAACGATGCGGCCGATGCCGATGATGCGCCGCTCCCCCGTCCGGCCGTAGCGCTCCAGATAGCCGTCATGCTGCTCGCGGTAGGGCGAGGGCATCAGCATGCTGATATTGCGGCCGACCACCTCCGCCGCCGCATAGCCGAACAGACGTTCGGCCGCCGGGCTGAAGGATTCGATCAGACCCTTCTCGTCGATGACGATGATCGCCTCGGGCACCGTCTCCAGGATGGAGGTCAGGCGGGCCTCGCGCTCCCGCAGCGCCGTTTCCGCCCGCTTGGCCTCGGTCAGGTCGCGGATGATGCCGATATAGACGGGGGCGCCGTCCTGGCTCGCCTCGCCGATCGACAGATCCATCGGGAAGCAGGAGCCGTCCTTGCGCAGGCCGGTCACCTCGCGGCCGATGCCGATGATGCGGCGCTCGCCGGTGCGGTGGTAGCGCTCCAGATAGCCGTCATGCTCCTCCTGATAAGGCGACGGCATCAGCATCTTGACGTTGCGGCCGATCACCTCGGCGGCGGTCCAGCCGAACAGCCGCTCGCACGCAGGGTTGAAGGTCTTGATCCGGCCGCGGGCGTCGATGATGACGATCCCGTCGGGCACGGTGTCCAGCATCGCCTGCAACTGCGAAAGAGCGTCCAGGTTCTCATCCCGGATGTCGTCGGCCACGTCCAAACCCTCACATGATATCAATCGGCTGTCGTCCGTCTCCACCCCCAGAGTAGTTGAGTGCAACCGTGGGTCAAGGCTGCAGATCGGGCGAGGCGGACACCGCCCCGCTGCCCAGCGCATCCAGCTCCAGATCGTCGACCGCGAGGTTCTTGGCCTTGGCCTCCACCTCGAAATCGGCCCAGGAGAGATGGTCGGCCACCAGCCGGTTGACGGCGCGGTTCCACATGCGTTGCGAGTGGGCCCGCAGATCCT
Organism: Azospirillum sp. VT-I1; assembly: GCF_055698305.1. Taxonomy (NCBI): domain Bacteria; kingdom Pseudomonadati; phylum Pseudomonadota; class Alphaproteobacteria; order Rhodospirillales; family Azospirillaceae; genus Azospirillum; species Azospirillum sp. VT-I1. The sequence continues at coordinate 232,862 of NZ_CP168802.1, forward strand.
TCGTCGTCAGCCCGCGCGCCGCCAGCGCGGCATAGTCCGGCAGGCTGTCGGCCGGCCAGTCCGCCAGCAGATCCTCGCGCGACACGCTGATGTGGGCGACCGGACGCACCCCGCGCCAGGAGCCGATGACGACGGCGATGCGCGGATCGTCGGGACGCAGATACTCCCCCTGCGTGCGGACCCAATGATGGTGGAGGTCGAGCACGATCGGCACGGCGTCGGCCAGCGGCAGCAGGTCGTCCAGGCCGAAGGACATCTCGTCGTTCTCGACGGTCAGCAGGTTGCGCGCGTCCTCCGACAGCAGGGCGAGGCCGCGGCGGAAGCCGGCGATCCCCTCCCCGCGCCCGCCGCCATGGATGTTGACGTGGGCGCCCCGCGGGTGCCAGCCGCCGGCCAGCCCCATCATCCGCAGGATGTCGGCATGGTATTCCAGCTCCGCCACCGCATTGTCGAGGGTGGACGGGTTCGCACTGTTCAGCACGCAATACTGGTCCGGGTGCAGCCCGATGCGGATGCCCGCCTCCATCGCCTTGCGGCCGGCATGCTCCAGCCCGCTCTGCACCAGCGCCTGGATGCCGGGCTGGCGGTAGAGCGGCCGTCCGACCTCGTGGGTGTAGGCCGGCAGCAGCCCGCTGTTGACGCGCAGCAGGCGGCGGTAGGCCGGATGCCGGGCGACCTCGTCCAGCTGCAGATGCAGGGCCAGCAGGTTGCGGCGCAGCACCTCCGTCAGCTTCTCCTCGGCACGGGAGGGGCCGAGCTTGCTCAGCGTCGCGATGGTGACGGTGCCGGGATTCATGCGCTTGGCAAGGCCGGCATCGCCATCGGGCGGCACGAACTGGCAGCACCAGCCGAAGCGGGGGGCGGACGAAGGCGGGATCGGAGAGCTGTCGGGCATCGGTCGGCAACGTGAAGCGGACGGGCCATTTGATATGGACCGCCGGCAGACGCCGTCCACCGCATGGGCCGAGCGGTCTCATCCCATCCCGCCCATCCGACGCAGCGCCCCGGCCGCGACCGCCGGCAGATCCGTGCCGCGGGCATCGCGCGGGCCAGCCGCGGCGAGCGTGCCCAGCCGGTCGGCCAGCGCGCGTTCGGGGGCGCACAGATCCTCGCACAGGGCGCGCATCTCGGCGATGGAGGGACGCCATTTGCGACTGCGGCGCCAGCTGCGGGCGGCGGCGTCGATCACCCAGGCCGGGTATTCGCCCAGATCCTCGGCCCAGTCGAGCGCCATCATCCGCTCCACCTCCGGCGACAGCCCCTTGGCCGGGAAATGGCTGAGCAGGGTCAGCACGCGGCCGAGCAGATGGTCGCTGTCGGCCGGGGCCAGCACGGTGGCGTACAGCTCCTCAAGGCTCTGGCGGGCGAGGGCGGCCTCGGCGGCGGTGACGCCGTCGGGCGGCGACCACAGCTCGATCATGCCGTCGAAGCCGTCGTCGCCGAAGCGCGGGCGGCGGTCGGTCCGGCCCTGGGCCAGACGCCGCTGGAGCGCGGGCGGCAGCGCGGCGGTCAGGCGGGCCTGTCGAAGCGGCGCCGGCAATCCCGGTTCGAAGCTGGCCGTCAGCGAGGGTGGGACCGGCGGGGTCGGGACGGGGGAGTGCCGCAGGGCGGTGACGGTGGCGCTTCGCTTGGGGCGGCTTCCGGTTTGGACGGTCATCGGTCTCCCCTTTCTCAGGACCAGGAGGGGACGGGGGAGGGGGCGGCGCGGCGGCGCAGATCCGCGGCGGCGGCGGCCCAGGCGCCCAGCCGCTGTTCGGCGGCAGCGGCGGCGGATGGGCGGGCGGGCGGAGCGGCCAGCGGGGATGAGGCGCCGTTGCGGACGACTGGAGCCTTGCCGGCCGCGGCATCCTGGGCCAGCCAAGCCCGCCATGCCGAGGAAACGTCGCGGTAGCGGTAGCCATGGGCACGGCAGCGCAGGATGAACCCTTCGACATGGCGGCCGAGGTCGATCTCGGCATGGCGGGCCTTGGCCCAGGCGAGGTCGTCGGCGGTCGGCATCCAGTCCTCCGGAACCGCCTGCGCCGGGTCGCGTCCGCCCGAAGCGTGCGAGTCCGGAATCTGTTTGGAATGGACCTGTTCCTGACTCGCTGGCGGACAGGGGATGTGCATGTCCGAGTCATCCCTGTCGGCGGGCCGGACAGGGCGTGCCGAGACGGACTCCCGGTCGGAGGCTTCGGTGGCATCGGCCACGGCATCGGCCGGGGTGAAGCGCAGGCGGTAGAGGCAGGACAGGCGGGCGCCGTCGCGGCCGCGGCGGTGCTCCACCCCGACCAGCCCGATGTCGCTGAGGCCCTGGATGATGCGGTTGATGGTGGGGCGCGACCGCTTCAGCTTGGCGGCCAGCGTGGATTGCGAGGGCCAGCACAGGCCATCCTCGTCGGCGAAGGTGGCGAGCGCCGCCAGAACGGCGAATCCGTCGGCGTCCAGCCCGGGATGGTCCAGCCACCAGGCGGGAATCCGCCCCCACCGTCTGGCGTCGAGGGGATTGGTCGCCGGTGTGGCGGTCGTTGATATGGGCATGGGGAAGAACTCCGCGTAGCTTTGGGGCCGGCATGGATGGAGCCGGCGAACTTGCGCGAAGGATTCCGCCGCTCGGCGCAGCCGTCGAATCGCGGGCAAAAGGGACCGAGTCGGTTGTGTCCCAATGGCCCGCGGTTGTGTCCCATCGGCCCGCGACTGTGTCGCCGCCGGTCGCGGATATGTCCCCTTTGGTCGCGTTTGCTCTGCGAATCGGATTCGATCCCGTTTGCCCGCGCTTTGCCGGAGGCCGGCGGCAGCCGCGGCGGGACGGGCTGTCCCGCTTGCCCGCGGTTGGGGCCTTGGCCTGCGGTCCGGACCGCGGACTGTTGCCGCGGAAGAAGGCTGCCGGCCAGCCCCGCCGGCCGGATCTGTCCCATTTGCCCGCGTTTCGCCGTCCGGCAGGGGGGCCCGCGAGGTTCGCAGGGGGTTTCATGTGTCCCCAATGCTCGCGGTTGGGAGCCTTCCGTCGCCGGGACTGTCCCGTTTGCTCGCGCTTCGTCGTCTTGTGGCGGGACGCGGCGGTCCCGAGTCTCTGTCCCATTTGCCCGCGTTTCGCCCAACGACCCCGCGATTCGCAGCGGACCGCCCGCTCCGACGCCCGCCGGGCGGCGCCATCCGGCGGGCCGGGAGCGAAGTGCGGGCAAACGGGACACAGCTGCGGGCATTTCCTACACAAGCGCGGGCAAACGGGACACAGGGCTGCGGACGGACTCCGCCCTGCCGGTTGCCACCGTCCGACGGCACCCCCTATCGTGGCCTTTGGCGAGGAGGGATGAGCCATGAGCAAGGCGAACGCGGTCCAGCTGACTCTGTTCGAGATGGAGGACCGCAGTCAGTCCCATATGATCGCGCTTTACGACACGGCGCCGCGCTTCGTCTTCGTGTCGAAAGGCCGGGGGACCGAGCCGGAGCTGCCGGCCGCCAACGCGTTCGTCCAGTCGGTGCACAAGGAGTTTCCCTTCAAGGACGCCCTGTTCACGCTGACCCTGCAGCCCGCCCGCATCTATCGCCCGGCCAAGCCCGGCCCCGGCGAGGATCCGGCCGACAAGCGCATGGTCGAGTATGAGGTGTTCCCGTCGGAGCGCGAACAGATCGTCGAGCAGGTGGTCCGCCGCCTCGCCATGGACCGCTCGCGCCTGTCGCTGATGGGGGACAAGCAGGACCGGGTGCGTGTCCATTTCTCGCTCTATGAAATCCGGCGGGAGCTGCGCGCGGTCAACCGCACCATGGACACGGCGGAGATCCGCGAGGCGCTGGAGATCCTGGCCCGTACCCGCATGATCATCAGCAAGGTGCCGGAGAACGGCCGCAAATCGGCGCGGCCGGTGCTGGAATCCTCGGTCTTCCCCACCCTCTACATCCGGCCGCGCACCGGCGAAGGCGGCGAGGATGACGAGAACGACACCTATCTGGAGTTCAACGCGCTGGTCGCCTCGGCCATCCGCAACCTGGAATTCAAGCCGATCTCCTACCAGTGGATCATGCGGCTGAAGAGCCCGGTGGCGCGCTGGCTCTACAACCGGCTGTCCATCGAGTATGGTGACCTCGATCTCGCCCGCCTGCCCGACGGGGGGCACAACGTGCCGCCGATGATCCTGTCGGCCGACGACATCATCAACAACAGCGGCATGAACGAATGGAGCCGCCGGCGCGACACGCTGCGCACCGTGACCTCCGCAGTCGATTCCCTGGTGGAGGAAGGAATCCTCGACCGGGTGGAGAAGACGGTGTCGAAGGACGGCCGGCGGATCAACGACATCGAATACATCATGATGCCGAGCCGGAAGTTCCTGGATCAGGTCCGCCGCGGCAACGACGTGCAGGAGGCCAACGCCGCCACCTATCGCGCCATCGCCGGCAGCGACGAGCGCCCGAAGGAGTTCCTGCCCATCACCCCCGGCCAGAGCGTCGAGGTCCGCCGCCGCCGCGGCACCCTGCTGGGCGCCCGCTCCGGCCAGGGCGAAGGCTGACCCATCCTCAAGCGTCGGCGCATCGCCGTCCGGCATCTGCTCTAATCGGGCGCCCTTGGCGAACGATGCGGGAGATGAGCGATGCAGACATCCGATGGACGCAGCGAAAAGGAAAAGATGCTGGCCGGCGATCTTTATGACGCCTCGGCCCCGGAGATCCAGGCGGATCAGGCCGCCGCCAAGGAGTGGATGGTCCGCTACAACGCGGCCCTCGCGCTGCCGCCCGGCGAACGGCGCAAACTACTGCTGGAACGTTTCGCCGCGGTGGGCGACGGGGCCGTGATCCGCCCGCCCTTCCACTGCGACTACGGCTTTAACATCAGCCTCGGCGCGGGCGTCTTCCTCAACTTCAACTGCATCATCCTGGACGTCGTGGCGGTGACCATCGGCGACAGGACGCAGATCGGGCCGGGCGTCCAGATCCTGACCGCCGACCATCCGCGCGATTTCGCCGCCAGGGAGGCCGGGCTGGAGTTCGGGCGGCCCATCCATATCGGCCGCAACGTGTGGATCGGCGGCGGCGCGCTGATCCTGCCCGGTGTTACCATCGGCGACGATGCCATCGTCGGCGCCGGCAGCGTGGTAACGCGCGACGTGCCGGCCGGGGCCACCGTGATGGGAAACCCGGCGCGGGTTCGCTGATCGCTTCCGCCGGACCGGTGGCGGCACCCCGTTCCGGCGGCGGATCCGGCGGGCGGTGCGGATGATTCTCCATCCGCACCGCGTCCAAATATTACGAAGTAATCCTCCCTCTGCCGTAAAGCGGGAAATGCCCTCTACGGGATGGTTGTTTTTCTTCTGTCACATCATAGAATAAAACGATCCTGGCCGGCCGTTCGGATAATAAATAATTCGAAACAACTTGCGGCGTGAATCACCGCCGCATGTCTTTCAGAAGTCCCGGGCTATGACCTGTCCGTAAGGTGGATACGGAGGCATTTTGCCGGGGATTTCGTCAGGGAGGATGCCGCCATGCGAGAAGCGCAGTCCGGTTCATTGCGCGGTTTTCTGCATCGTGCCTATGGTCTCCGACCCGGAAGCGGATGGGAAGGCGCGCTCCATTTACTTCCCGTCTCCGGCGGTGTCCGGCCCTGTTTTGCCGTACTGGGTGTCCTGGCCCTTCCCCTTCAACCGGCCGATGTGTCCGCCCGGCTCGGTCCCGATGCCTTCGGCGCGGGCTGCTGCCTGCTGCGGACCGGGGCGGCGGAGGGACCGGCGGACAGCACGCTGGAATCCTGGCTCGGCACGCGGGAGAAGGAGCCGGCTCCCGCGCCGCAGACCGACGCGGCACCCACCCGGACGACGGTGATCCGGAAGGAGGGCGAGGCGGAGACGGATTGGCGGCTGATCCCCTTCATCGCGGCGCAGGCATCCAGCGGCATTCCGGGACAGCCGACCCTGCTGTCCATCGCCGTCACCTCGCCCTACGGGCAGCCGAACCCGCAGCATGAGGCGATCACCTATGTGCTGATCGACAACCTGCCGCCCGGAACCACCCTGTCGGGCGGCGACAGGATCGCGGACGACACATGGCGTGTGCGGCTGGAGGAATTGCCCGGACTCACCATGACCCTGCCGCCGGAGACGGCGGACAGCGTGACGCTGCACCTCACCGCGGTGACCGATCACGGCGGCGGCGTGATCGCCAAGCAGGCCCGGGATCTGACGATCCCGATTCTGTCGGCGGCAACCGAGACCGCCGCGGTCGACAGCGCCGCCACGCCGGAACCGGGCGGCACCCCGCCGCCCGCCCAGGGCGGCTCGTCGCAGAGCATCGAAACCGCAGCGCTTGGCGACAGGACCGAACCGGACCCGGCAGCATCCGGGCAGTCGGCTCCGCAGGCGGCGCAGGAGCCCGCCGAAGGTGAGGCAAGCGCACCCGCGCCAGCCCCCATTGCGGAGGCGGCACCCGAACCTGCGCCGGCACGGGCGCCGGAACAGCCGGTTGAGGCGGCAGTCGTGCCGGTGTCGGCTCCTGCCCCGGCGGCAGCACCGGAAATCGCCCCGGAACCGCCGGCCCCTGCGCCGGTCACCACGGTCGCCGTGGCTGCCCTCCCGGCGGTCGCCGCCCCGCCGCCGGCCCCGGAGCGGGTGCCGCCGCGGGAGGCGGCAGTGCAGCGCCCGGCGCGGCTGCCATCGGCCATTCCCGAGACGACGCTGATGAAGCGGGGCGACGACCTGTTCGGTCAGGGCGATCTGGCGGGCGCGCGGCTCTATTACGAGATGGTCGCCGAGACCGGCAACGCGGCGGCGGCCCTGGCGCTCGGCCGGACCCACGATCCGCTGGTGCATGAGCGGCTGCGCGTCCGCGGGCTTCCGCCCGATCCGGAACAGGCGGCGGTCTGGTACCGGCGAGCAATCGCCGCCGGCAGCGGTGACGCCGAACAGCAACTTCAGAAGCTGACGGTCTGGCTCGCCGCCAAATCCAGGTAGCAAGATGACGGAAATCGGGGAGGGAGCCATCATGAAGCCATCGATCGTCCGCGCTCTTCTTGTGGGGGCGTGCCTGTTCGCGGGCGCCGTTTCTCCGGCATCTGCCGCCGACCCGCGCGGTGTCAGCGCCAACAGCGGGACCGTCGGCATCGTGTCGGGCGGGGTCGAGGGGACCTATGTGCGCATCGCCGCCGATCTGGCCGCGGTGCTCGACGACGGCGACGCCCTGCGCGTCCTGCCGATGCTGGGCAAGGGGTCGGTCCAGAACCTGAAGGACATCGTGCTGCTGAAGGGGATCGACGTCGGCATCGTACAGTCCGACGTGCTGGCCTATGCCAAGCGGGAGCGGCTTCTGCCCAACCTTGACCGGCGCGTCAAGTACATCGCCAAGCTCTACAACGAGGAAATGCACATCCTGGCCGCTCCCGACGTGACCCGCATCGAGGATCTCGCCGGGCGCAAGGTGAACTTCGACGTGCAGGGCAGCGGCACGCACATGACGGCGTCGCTGGTCTTCGACATGCTGGGCATCAAGGTTGAGCCGCAGGGCAACGACCAGTCCCTGGCCCTGGAGAAGCTGCGTCGGGGCGAGATCGCGGCCATGGCCTATGTCGCCGGCAAGCCGACCCGCCTGTTCCGCGACCTGAAGGCCGGCGAGGGCCTGCATTTCCTGTCCATTCCCATGAGCGCCGCCCTGCTCGACACTTATCTGCCGTCGCGCCTGACCAGCGCGGATTACGAGGGGCTGATCAAGCCCGGCGAGCAGGTCGACACCGTCGCCGTCGGCGCCGTCATGGCCGTCTATGGCTGGGAACGCGACCTGGAGCGGCACCGCAAGGTCGCCCGCTTCGTCGACGCCTTCTTCGGCAAGTTCGACGAGTTCCTGAAGCCGCCGCGCCATCCGAAATGGAAGGAGGTCAATCTGGCCGCCGACGTGCCCGGCTGGACCCGCTTCGAGCCGGCCGAGCGGTGGCTGCGCCAGGAAGGAGGCGACAGGACGGCCGACGGAAAGACGGCCGTGAAGGAACTCCAGCCCGCCACGCTGGTGTCGTCGCCCGTCTCCCGTTGATCCGGCCCGCGCCGACCCGTCAGCCGGCCGCCCCCGGTCCGGGAACCGCACCCGGCGGGCATTTGCCGAGGATGATCATCCCCAGCACCTCGTCCTTCGTCACGTCGGCGACGCGGGCGGTGCCGACCAGCTTGCCGTTCTTCATCACATGGATGCGATCGGCAAGGTCGAACACGTCGTGGATGTCGTGGGAGATCAGGAAGATGCCGATGCCTTCCTGCTTCAGCTGCTTCACCAGCTCTCCCACCTGCTGGGTCTCGGCAGGGCCCAGCGCCGCGGTCGGTTCGTCCATGATGAGGACGCGGGCGTCGAAATGGATGGCGCGGGCGATGGCGACCGACTGGCGCTGGCCGCCGGACAGCGCCTTCACCGGCTCCTTGAAGCGGCGGAAATGCGGGTTCAGGCGGCCCATCACCTTGCGCGCCTCCGCCTCCATCGCGTGGTCGTCCAGCGTGCCCCAGGGGGTCAGCTTCTCGCGGCCCAGGAAGATGTTGGCGGCGGCGTCCACATTGTCGGCCAGCGCCAGCGTCTGGTAGATCGTCTCGATGCCGCAGCGCTTGGCGTCGCGCGGGCTGGTGATGTGGACCGGCTCGCCGTTCACCCGGATCTCGCCATGGTCGGCGGCATAGGCGCCGGACAGGATCTTGATGAGCGTCGATTTGCCGGCGCCGTTGTGGCCGAGCAGCCCGACCACCTCGCCGGGATAGAGGTCGATGCTGACGCCGTCCACCGCCTTGATGCCGCCGAAGGCGATGGAGACGTCGCGCATCTCCACCAGCGGGGCGGTCACGGCCGCCGGGACTGCCGTTGCCAGAGCGGTCATTTGATCCCCCTGCGGTAGAGCGTGTCGATGTAGACCGCGGCGACAAGGACGATGCCGACGACGATGTTCTGCATCGGCGCGTCCACCCCCAACAGGACCATGCCGGACTGCAGCGACTGCATCACCAGTGCCCCCAGCATGGCGCCCAGGATGGTGCCGACGCCGCCGGCCATGGAGGTGCCGCCGATGATCGCCGCGGCGATGACGTACAGCTCGTCCAGCGTGCCGTTGGCGTTGGTGGCGGCGTTCAGCCGGGCGGTGGCGATGCAGGCGGACAGGCCGCACAGCGCCCCCATCAGCCCGAACACCATCACCATCACCCGCCGGGTGTTGATGCCCGACAGCTCCGCAGCCTCCGGATTGCCGCCGATGGCGAAGACGTAGCGGCCGAAGCGCGTGCGCCGCGACAGGAAGGTCACGCCCACCCCCACCGCCAGCGCGATCAGCACCGGGATGGCGAAGCCGTGCGCCACGAAGGGAAGCCCGCCGTCTGTGGCCAATCCTTGCGCCTCCATCATCCGGCGCACCACCGGGACCGGCAGGGGATAGGAATTGACCACCATCACCGCGCCGACGATGGCGGCGGCGACCAGCAGGATCACCACCCCTTCCGCCCACAAGGGCCGCACGGGGAAGCCGAAGCCGGCCCGCCGGCGGCGCGTCACCAGGATGGCGGCGACCGACAGCAGGATGGCGGCGATGCCGACCGCCCAGCTGGGGCCGGCGCCGATGGCGCCCTCGAACCCACCGCCCAGCCGCTTGAACAGCCCGTCCATCGGCGCCACCGTCTGGCCGGTCGTCACCCACCAGGCGGCGCCGCGCCAGACCAGCAGCCCGCCCAGCGTGACGATGAAGGACGACACGCCGAGATAGGCGATGACGGCACCCTGCAGCGCCCCCACCGCCCCGCCGACGGCGACGGCCGCCATCACCGCCACCACCCAGGTCAGCGGATGGTCGAAGCCCCAGATCTCCGGCAGGATGCGGGCCTGGAGCACGCCCACCACCATGCCGGTGAAGCCCAGGATGGAGCCCACCGACAGGTCGATGTTGCGGGTGACGATGACCAGCACCATGCCCGTCGCCATCACCGCGATGGAGGCGGTCTGCACCGACAGGTTCCACAGGTTGCGCGGGGTCAGGAAGGCGCCGCCGGTCAGGATGTCGAAGCCGATCCAGACGACGGCCAGCGCCCCGATCATCCCGACCATGCGGGTGTCCAGCTCCAGCGCGCGCAGGGCGTCGCCGATGCCGGCCCGCCGTCCGGCCGGCGCCTCCGTGGAGGCGGCCGGGGACAGGGTGGTGGACGGCTCGGCCATCAGTTGCAGACCTTGACGCTGCCGGGCTTGACGCCTTGGCAGACCACGTCCTTGGTCACCCAGCCGGCATCGACCACGAGGTCGAGGTTGTCCTTGGTGATGGCGACCGGGGTCAGGAACAGGGAGGTCATCTTCTGCTTCTTCGGACCGCCGTCGAAGGTCGTGGCGCCGGCGATCTCGGTCATCTTCTTGCCGCCGGCAAGCTCCATGGCGATCTCGGCGGCGCGGCGGCCCAGTTCGCGGGCGTCCTTCCACACCGACACCGTCTGGGTGCCGAGCGCGATGCGGTTCAGCGCCGCCTTGTCGCCGTCCTGGCCCGACACCGGCACGGTTCCCGCCAAGCCCTGCGCCGCCAGCGCAGCGACCGCGCCGCCCGCCGTGCCGTCGTTGGAGGCGACCACGGCATCGACCTTGTTGCCGGTCTTGGTCAGGATCTGCTCCATGTTCTGCTGGGCGATGGCCGGCAGCCATTTGTCGGTGTAGGCCTCGCCGACATTCTTCACGTCGCCGCGGTCGATGGCGGCCTTCAGCACCTCCATCTGGCCGGCGAACAGGAAGTCGGCGTTGGGATCGGTGGAGCTGCCCTTGATGAAGGCGTAGTTGCCCTTGGGCTTCATCGCGAAGACGCTGCGCGCCTGCAGCCGGCCGACCTCCTTGTTGTCGAAGGTGATGTAGAAGGCCGACGGGATTTCGATCAGCCGGTCATAGCCGACGACCGGGATGCCCTCCGCCGCCGCCTTCTCCACCGCCGGGCGGATGGCGTCGCCGTCCTGCGCCAGGATGATGAGGGCCTGGGCGCCGCGGGAGATCAGCGATTCGATGTCCGACAGCTGCTTGGCCGGCGAGGATTGGGCGTCGGCCGACAGGTATTTGCCGCCGGCCTTCTCGATCACCGCCTTGATCGCCGCCTCGTCGGTCTTCCAGCGCTCTTCCTGGAAGTTGGACCAGGAGACGCCGACGGTGGTGCCGGCGGCGAGTGCGGTGGTGGAGGTCATGGTGGTCACGGCGGCCAGCGTCAGGAACAGGCCGGCGGCGGTTGCGGCGAGGCGGTGCTTCATCGTGTTTCCTCCCTGTGTGGCCGCATCTGGGCGGCGGATTTGTTGATCGACGAAAGCAGTGGAGTGGGCATCGCCCCCTCTCCCGTCCCGGGAGAGGGAAGGGGCCCGCCGCGAAGCGGTGGGAAGGGTGAGGGGTGGTGCAAGGAACCATGCGGTTCTGGAGTCTTGGATTCCCCCTCACCCTCCCCGCCTTCGGCGGGTCCCCTCCCTCTCCCGGGGCGGGAGAGGGCATACAAAGCGCGCCCTTCAGACGTACCGGTTGACGATGTTCTCCAGATATTCCTGCCGGCCGGAGCTCGGCTGGGGGTTGACGTTGCCGGTCAGCGCGCGGTCGGCCAGCGTGGCGAGGTCGCGCTTGCCGGACAGGATCGCCTGCCCCTCCGCGCCGTCCCAGCCGGCGTAGCGGTCGGCCAGCGGCTTGGTCAGGGCGCCGTCCTCCAGCATCTGCGCCGCTTGCAGCAGGGCGCGGGCGCAACTGTCGACGCCGCCGATGTGGCCGTGCAGCAGATCCGCCGGGTCGAGCGACTGGCGGCGGATCTTGGCGTCGAAGTTCAGGCCGCCGGTGGTGAAGCCGCCGCCCTTCAGGATGTCGTGCATGACCACCGTCAGCTCGCCGATGTCGTTGGCGAACTGGTCGGTGTCCCAGCCCAGCAGCGGGTCGCCGCGGTTCATGTCGAGCGAGCCGAAGATGCCCAAGGCCAGCGCCAGCGCCACCTCGTGCTGGAAGCTGTGGCCGGCGAGGATGGCGTGGTTCTGCTCGATGTTCACCCGCACGTCGGCCAGCAGGTCGTAGCGTTCCAGGAAGCCGTAGACGGTGGCGACGTCGAAATCATACTGGTGCTTGGTCGGCTCGCGCGGCTTCGGTTCGATCAGGATCGGGCCGTCGAAGCCGATCTTGTGCTTGTGCTCCACCACCATCGCCAGGAAGCGGCCCATCTGGTCCAGCTCGCGCTTCAAGTCGGTGTTCAGCAGCGTCTCATAGCCCTCGCGGCCGCCCCACATGACGTAGTTGGCGCCGCCCAGCGCGTGGGTGGCCTCCAGCGCCGCGCGCACCTGCCCGCAGGCGTAGAGGAAGACGTCCGGGTCGGGGTTGGTCGCCGCACCGGCCATGTAGCGGCGGTGGGAGAACAGGTTGGCGGTCCCCCACAGCAGCCGGACCTTGGCGGTCTCCATCTTGGCCGCGAACAGCTCGGTGATGGCCTTCAGGTTGTCGACGCTCTCGGCCAGCGTGTCGCCTTCCGGGGCGGCGTCGAGGTCGTGGAAGCAGAAGAAGGGGATGTCGAGCAGGCGGAACATCTCGAAGGCGACGTCCGCCTTGGCGCGGGCCGCCGCCATCGGGTCCTGGCCGGGGCGCATCCAGGGGCGCTGGAAGGTCTCGCCGCCGAAGGGGTCGCCTCCCGGCCAGCAGAAGCTGTGCCAGTAGCAGGCGGCCAGCCGCAGATGGTCCTCCATCCGCTTGCCCAGCACGACACGGTCCTTGTCGTACCAGCGGTAGGACAGCGGGTCGCGGCTGTCCGGACCGCGGTAGGCCACCGGGGACAGGTCGCCGAAGAAAGAAGCGGTGCTCAAGACGCGAACTCCTTGGCAAGGGGGTAGAGCCGGCGCCAGCGCAGCCAGGACTGGCTGTACGCCTCGGCGCGGGCCGGATCGGGGGTGAAGGTCTCAAGACGGCGGGGCTTGCGGCAGACGGTGGCGGGGGGCTCCCCGGTCGCCGCCATGCGGCCGAGATGGGCGGCGCCGAGCGCGGCACCGACCTCGCCATCCTCGATGCGGTGGATGGTGACGCCCAGCGCGTCGGCGCAGATCCGCGCCCACAGCCGCGAGCGGGAACCGCCGCCGGCAAGGTCGAATGCCGCAGGGGCGCCCGCCCCCAGTGCCACCAGATTGTCGCGGGCGGCGAAGGCGACGCCTTCCAGCACCGCCTGGACCATGGCGTTACGGTCGGTCTCGGCCGAGAGGCCGGCGAACAGGCCGCGGACGGTGGCGTCGTTGTGGGGGGTGCGCTCGCCCGACAGGTAGGGCAGGAAGGCGACCGGCGAGGGACTGTCCACCGCGTCGCCGAGCGGGGCCAGCAGCTCCGCCTCCGGCGCGCCGAGGGTGGAGGCCGCCCAGGCCAGCGAGGCGGCGGACGACAGCATGACGCCCATCTGGTGCCAGACGCCGGGCAGCGCGTGGCAGAAGGCATGGACCGCCATCGCCGGGTTGGGCAGGAAACGGTCGGTGGTCCGCCACAGCACGCCGGAGGTGCCGAGGCTGAGAAAGCCGTCGCCGGGCGTGATGGCGCCGAGGCCGACGGCGCTGGCGGCGCAATCGCCTGCCCCGCCCGCCACCACCGGCGGCTCCCGCATGCCCCAGCGGCGGGCGAGCTCGGGCGACAGCCGGGCGACGGCGTCGGAGCCTTCGGCGAGGTCCGGCATGTGGGCGCGGGTCATGCGGGTGGCGGCCAGCAGATCGTCCGACCAGTCGCGCCGGCCGACGTCCAGCCACAGCGTGCCGGAGGCGTCCGACATCTCCTCCACCATCGCGCCGGTGAAGCGCCAGCGGACGTAAGCCTTGGGCAGCAGCACCTTGGCGAGGGCGGCGAAGACCTCCGGCTCCTCCTCCGCCACCCACAGCAGCTTGGGCGCGGTGAAGCCGGGCATGGCGATGTTGCCGCTGATCGCCCGCAGCGTCGGGAGCGTTTCCTCCAGCGTCGCGCATTGGCGGTGGGAGCGGCCGTCGTTCCACAGGATGGCCGGGCGCAGCACCCGGTTGTCGGCGCCCAGCAGAACCGCGCCGTGCATCTGGCCGGAGAAGCCGATGCCGAGCACGGCGGCGAGGGCTGCCGGCTGCCGTTCGGCCAGCTCGTCCACCGCGGCGACGGCGGCGGAAACCCAGTCTTCCGGCTCCTGCTCCGACCACAGGGGATGGGGGCGGGAGACGGTGCAGGGGCGCGACGCGCTGCCGGCGACGGCCCCGTCGGCGTCGGTCAGCACCGCCTTGACGCTGGATGTGCCGATGTCGATCCCGAGAAACATGTCTTTCGACCCTATTTGTCGCCCGTCAGGGCAGGTTGTCGCGCAGGATGACCTGGACCCGGATATGCTCCTGCGCCGCGACGATCTCTTGTCCTGTGACCAGGGCATGGAGCACCCGCGCCATCGAGCGCGCCTCGTGCCCCGGATCCTGGGCGACCAGGGCGGCGAAGGTGCCGTCCAGCAGCATGCGGCGGGTGGCGGGCGTCAGCTCGTGCCCGACGCAGAGGATCTTGCGGGCCAGACCGGCCTCGGCCAGCGCCTCGCCGATGCCGACGGAGCCTTCGCCGGTGTTGTAGATCGCCACCAGATCGGGGGTGTCGGCCAGCATGCGGCGGACCAGATCGCGGTTGCGGTCGGGGTCATCGCGGCCCTCCACCGGGATCAGGCGGGTCAGGTGGGGATATTCCTCCGCCAGCACCTGCCCGAAGCCGAAGCGGCGTTCGGCATGGTCGCGCAGGCTGCCCGATCCGGTGACGATGCCGACCGCGCCGCCCGGCTCACCTTCGCGCGGCGGGCCGAGGAAGCGGCCGACCAGCGACCCGGCGGTGCGGCCGGCGGCGATGTTGTCGATCCCGACATAATGCTGGCGCCGCGACGACGGCGCGTCCGATACCAGCGTCACCACCGCCATGCCGCCTTCGACCAGATCGTCGATGGCCGCGCGGATGCGGGGATGGTCGAGCGCCACCAGTGCCACCGCGTCGAAGCGGCCGGGCAGCCCGGCCAGCTCCGCCGCCAGGGTGTCGGCGTCGAACACGTCGGTCTCGACGATCTCCACCCCGATGCGCCGGGCGCGGAACCAGTCGGCCTGGGCGCGGATGTTGTCGGCGATGTCCATCATGAAGCGGTTGCCGCCGCCGGGCAGGACCACGGCGAAGCGCCAGGAGCGCGACCGCGCCAGCTCCGCCGCCGCCGCCAGCGGGCGGAAGCCCAGCCGCTGCACCGCCTCGTGCACCTTGCGCGCGGTCTTGGCGCTGACGCCGGGCCGGCCGTTGACGACACGGTCGGCCGTCGCAAGGCTGACCCCGGCCGCCGCCGCCACGTCGCGCAACGTCAAAGGTGCATCGTTGATTTGATTGTTCATGAAGCGAACCATATTCCGGCGATTTGAGGTGCGCAACTCAATTCTTGAGGTACGCGCCGCCCTCTGCCTTTCGGGTTATCCGCGCCGATGCTGGGCAGACCATCCGGTGGCAGCTTTCAGGTGCGTACGTCAGTATGCGGCGGCCCGTCGCCATCATAGGGCTTAGGCGGCGCGAATCGCTGCCCCCGACCGGAGGCGGCGCTACTCCCGATGGGGTCCCTCACCTCCGATTGCACCCATGACCGGGGGACTCGCGGGAATTTAGGCTTGCTCCTCCCTCGCGCCACAACGAGAGCAGGGTGGAATGCCGCAGCTGAGAACCCATCAGCAACTGGTCAGCGCCATCGCCAACGCCATCGGCCAGCAGCAGACGGAGGTTCGCGACGTTCTGGCGGCGGTTACGCCCGGCGGGGGGAAGTCGCTGCTGCCGGTCATCATGGCGGCGGCGCTGCACAAGGCGGGGCGGATCGACCGGGTGTGCTGGATCGTGCCGCGCGACAGCCTGCGCCAGCAGGCGGAGGAGGCCTTCGTCGATCCGCGCTGGCGCGAGGTGTTGGGACACACCCTCGCCCTGCGCGCGGCGGAGAATGGGCGGGACCTCTGCCGCGGCCTGCAGGGCTACATCACCACATATCAGGCGGTGGCGGCGGCGCCGGACCTGCACCTGCAGGAGTTCCGCCGTCACCGCTACCTTCTGGCGGTGGACGAGCTGCACCATCTGCCGGCGGTGTTCGACACCGACCGGATGGCTGCGGTGGAGGAGGAAACCGCCTGGAGCCGGTCGATCCTGCCGCTGCTGGAGAATGCTTCGGCCCGGCTGCTGATGAGCGGGACGCTGGAGCGCGCCGACGGCCGGCCGATCCTGTGGCTGCCCTACCGCGCGCCGCAGGGAACCCGCAAGGTGCGGGAGATCGACTTCAAGGCGCCGGGCTGGGCGGTGGTCGGCTATTCCCGCCGGCAGGCGCTGGCCGAGAAGGCGATCCTGCCCGTCACCTTCGGCGCGATGGACGGGTCGGCCTCCTGGCTGGATGCGGAGCGCACCAACCGTTGGGTCGATGCCCTGTCCAAGGCGGGGGAGAACACGCGCGACGCCCTTTTCACCGCGCTGCGCACCGGCTTTGCCCAGGCGATGCTGCGCGAGGCCTACCGCTCCTGCCGGGAGCACCGGGCGAAACGGCGGGCGGAGCTGAAGCAGCCGGCGGGGCGCGAGGGGCCGGGGTTGGGTAAGCTGCTGGTGATCGCGCCGGACCAGGAGACGGCGCGCTTCTATCTGGAGACCCTGCAGGGCTGGATGCCGAAGGAGCAGGCCGGGCGCATGGCGCGGCTCGCCATCTCCGACCGTCGCGACGCGCAGGAGGTGGTGGCCGCCTTCCGCCTGCGGCCCGAGCCGGCGGTGCTGGTCTCCGTCGCCATGGCCTATGAGGGGCTGGACGCGCCGTCCATCACCCATGTCGCCTGCCTGACCCACATCCGCTCCCGCCCCTGGCTTGAGCAGGCGATTGCGCGGGCGACGCGGGTGGACCCACATGCCGGCCCCTACGACCAGCAGCGCGCGCTGATCTACCACCCCTCCGACGCGCTGTTCGAGCAGTTCCGCACCATGGTGGAGACCCAGCAGGGCACCCGCGCCATGGTGAAGACCCGCCGTCCCCAGCAGGAGCTTCCCTTCGAGCGCAGCACGGACCGCGAGCCGGAGATCATCCCGCTGGAGTCCAACGCCACGGCGCTGCGCTTCGCCGTGGTGGCGCCGGGGCCGGATTTCGGGAGCCAGTCCCGCGATCCGGGGGAGCTGCCGCTGACGCCGAGTGCGGCGGAGCATCATCTGCGCCAGCGCATCGGCCAGTTGGTGGCGGCACAGGTGATCGAGGACGAGGACAACAACCTCGTCGCCGAGGGGCCGACCGGCTACCACATCTACAACGCGGTGCTGAAGCGGCTGATGAAGAAGGCGCGTTCCGAAATGACCCTGTCGGAACTGGAGGCGACCGTCGGCTGGCTGGAGCGCAACCGGCTGTCCGACCACCGCCACCTGATCGCCGACGACCCGCAATTCCAGTGGTCCACCCGGCGGCGGGGGCATACCATCGCATATGGCTCCCTCTCCCGCCCCGGGAGAGGGAAGGGGCCCGCCGCGAAGCGGTGGGAAGGGTGAGGGGTTGAGCACGAAGCCGTGCGGTTCGGGATCCTTGCTTTACCCCTCACCCTCCCCACGCCTATAGGCGTGGGTCCCCTCCCTCTCCCGGGGCGGGAGAGGGCGTTTTCGGTCACTTCGACCGCGGACACCGCCCCTCCAGCAGGTCGCGGTCGCGGGTCAGCGCGTCGGCCATGAAGTCCAGGAAGGCGCGGACGCGGCCCATGTGGCGCAAATCCTCGTGCGTCAGCAGCCAGAGCTTGGCGTCGGCCTCCGGCACCGGATCGCCGATGCGGCGGAAGCCGGGGTCGCGGTCCACCACCCCGCAGGGCAGCAGGCCGAGGCCGATCCCGGCCCGCACCGCCTCCACCGCCCCGGCGACCGAATTGACCCGGTAGCCGATGGACGCCGCCGGCACCGTCCGCTTCATCCAATGGGCGAGGGAGGTGTGCTCGAAGGACTCGTCCAACCCCACCCAGGGATGGCGGTCCAGGTCGCCGGCATCCCCCGCCCGCTCCAGATAGGAGGATGCGCCGTAGACGGCGAAGGCCAGCCCCGACACCGCACGCCCGACGAGGTTCTCCGGCGGGCGGCTGGTGGCGCGGATCGCCACGTCGGCCTCGCGCCGGGTCAGGCTGAGCGACGCCTCCGCCGCCACCAGATCGACGCGCAATTCGGGGTGGAGACGGCGGAAGGCGGCGATGTGGCGCGGCAGGATGTAGAGCGTCAGGATGTCGACGGTGGTCACGCGCAGGCTGCCGCCGATCCGGGTGTCGCGGCCGGACAGCAGGCGGTTGGCGGCGGCCAGATCCTCTTCCATCTTCTGTGCCACCCGGTGCATCTCGTCGCCCGCCGCGGTCAGCACATAGCCGCCGGGCAGCTTGTCGAACAGCTGGGCACCCATCGCCAGTTCCAGCGCCGTCACCCGGCGCAGCACCGTGCTGTGGTTCACCCCCAGGACGCGGGCGGCGGCCGACAGGGAGCCGTGCCGCGCAACGGCCAGCAGGTAACGCAGGTCGTCCCAATTGTTACCGTTTCCCATTTTATTCCCGCTCATTCCTGCAGATGCTTTTTGCAAAACTCGCGAATTTGCGCTCACCAGAGCACAGGTTAGGGTCTGCACCAAGCGCATCCTGCGCCACGTCGTCCCAATCCGGCTGTCCGCATGTCCGAGCTGCTTCAAGACCCCTTCGTCCAGTCCAGCGCCTTGCCCTTGGCAGTCAGCCTGATCCTGGTCGGTGCCCTGCACCTGTTGCGCCGCCCGCTGGCGGCGGCCGGGATCGCGGCCGGATTCCTGGTGGTCTTCGCCATGGTGGTCGGCCTGCCGGCCCTGCCCCCGCCGTCGAGCATGGGCAAGCTGTTCTGGTCGTCCGCCGCCGGGCTGCTGCTGGCCGTCGCCGCCGACGCGGCCGGTGTGCGCGGCCGCGCCGCCTCGGCGGCACTGGCGCTGTGGCTGGCCGGCTCGCTGCTGTGGATCGCCCTGCCCGCCCTGGATTCCGCGGCGGCGGTCGTCAGCTTCGTGATCCTGCTGGCTGCGGGCGCCTGGGTCGCCTTTGCCCGCGGTTCGCAGACGCAGGCGTCGGATTCGGCCGAGAGCCCGACAGCGCCGGCCGCCTCGCTGCTGGCGCTGGCGCTGGCCGTCGGCGGCACGGCGCTGATCGGCTCCTCTGCCTCCATTGCCCAGATGGCTTTGGCTCTGGCGGCGTCGGCCGGCGGCTTCCTGCTGTGGAACTGGCCGGTCGAGCGCCATGGCTGGGGCCTGTCGGGCCGGGTCGCCACCGGCATCGCGGTGCTGCTGGCCGCCGTGCTGACCCTCTTCACCCAGGCGCAGACCGCCGTGCTGCTGCTGGCGCTGCCGGCGCTGCTGGCCGGCCATGTCAGCCGCGTCCTTCCCCAGGGCCATGGCCCGGTCGGCCGGGCCGCCTCGTCGGCCGCCGTCACCGTGGTCGCGGTCCTTCCGGCGCTGGCCGCCATCGGTGCGGCCTATGCGCTGACCGGCGGCGAAGCGTCGCCCTACTGATCCTCCATCCCCATCATCCGAACCCAATCCCCGGAGCTCCGTTCATGAAGAAGACCCTGTTCGCCGCCGCCCTGTTCGTCGCGACCGCCGCCGGCAGCCTCATTCCCATGTCGGCCCCCGCCTTCGCCGCCCCGGTCAGCTACAAGATCGATCCGGCGCACACGGCCGTCGCCTTCATCGTCAATCACATCGGCTTCTCCAACGTGATCGGCAGCTTCAACACGGTCGGCGGCGACATCAGCTTCGACAAGGACGCGGTGGAGAAGAGCACGGTCAACGTCACCATCGACGCGGCCAGCATCGACACCAACCACGCCAAGCGCGACGAGCATCTGCGCTCCCCCGACTTCTTCAATGCGAAGGAGTTCCCGAAGCTGACCTTCAAGAGCACCAAGATCGAGAAGACCGGCGACAAGACCGGCAAGCTGCACGGCGACCTGACCATGCTGGGCGTGACCAAGCCGGTGGTGCTGGACGTCACCTTCAACAAGGACGGCGTCAGCCCGGCCAGCAAGCTGGAGACCGCCGGCTTCTCCGCCCGCGGCACGGTGAAGCGCACCGATTTCGGCATGAAGTACGGCGCCCCGGCCGTCGGCGACGATATCCAGCTGCTGATCGAGATCGAGGCGGTCAAGTCCTGACCGAAGCGCCGCTTCCGTCTGTTGCAATGTGGAGGGGACCGGTTCGCCGGTCCCTTTCCGTTTCCACCCCCTGTTTCCACCCCTTTTGATTGGAGGCCGCGATGCCGCAGCTTGTGAATGGTGTCTGGGTGAAGGGCGACATCGCGGCCAGCGAGATCAGGAACGGCGCCTTCCACCGCGAGCCGACCCGCTTCCGCGACTGGATCACGCCGGACGGCGGCCCCGATGCGGAGGGGCGCCCCACCCTGCCGGCGGTGGCCGGACGCTATCACCTCTATGTCTCCTACCTCTGCCCCTGGGCCTCGCGCACGCTGATCTTCCGCGCGCTGAAAGGGTTGGAGGGGGTGATCGGCCTGTCCGCCGCCGAACCGGTGCTGGGCGAGGACGGCTGGGTCTATGCCGAGGACCAGGAGGCCGGCGAGGGCGTCGGCCCCTTCCGCCACCATTACCGGCTCTATACCGCAAGCGATCCGACCTACACCGGCAAGGTGTCGGTGCCGGTGCTGTGGGACCGGCAGGAGCGCCGCATCGTCAACAACGAGTCGGCCGACATCATCCGCATCCTGAACACCGCCTTCGACGGCCTGACCGGCAACCGGCTGGATCTCTATCCCGAGCCGCTGCGGTCGGAAACCGACCACTGGAACGAACTGGTCTATGCCAGCGTCAACAATGGCGTGTACCGCTGCGGCTTCGCCAAGTCGCAGGCCAGCTACGACGAGGCGTTCGACGGGCTGTTCGCCACGCTCGACCGGCTGGAGGACCATCTGTCGGCAAGCCGCTATCTGGCGGGGGAGTATCTGACCGAAGCCGACTGGCGCCTGTTCGTCACGCTGGTGCGGTTCGACGCCGCCTATCACGGCGCCTTCAAGTGCAACCTGCGCCGGATCGAGGATTACCCGAACCTGTCCGCTTACCTGCGCGAGCTGTACCAGTGGCCGGGCATCCGCGACACGGTGAAGCTCGACCACATCAAGGCGGGCTATTACACCAATCCCGCCATCAACCCGCTCCTGATCGTGCCGAAGGGGCCGGCGCTGGACTTCGACCGCCCTCATGACCGCGACCGGCTGCCGGGCAAGGGGATCTGGCAGCGGGGGTGAGGGATTATCGCTTTCTGCGCTTCGGCCGGGTGAGCAGGACGACGGCAGTCATCAGTTGGGAGAGCGTCCAGAAGACGCCCGCCGCCGCCAGCAGCGCCATCGACGGCCACCACACCGCCGCCAGCCGCAGGACCGCGGCGGCGGCCATCAGCGCCACGGCGATGGTCGCGGCGGCCGGGAAGCGTTCGGGCTCCGCCTCCCGCTGCAGGGTGGTGCGGATCATCATGGCGCTGGCGAGGATGCCGAGCGCGCCCACCCCCAGCATGTGCCAGCCGGCGGCCGGCGGCAGGTCCGAAAGCACCGCGAAGGCGGTCAGCAGCCAGCCGATGCCGAGGCAGAGATAGCCCAGATGGAGGCTGGCGATCTCCGGCTGGCGCAGCAGGAGAAGCGGCTTCCAGCGGGCGAGCCGCAGCAGCGCGCTCGTCCCCGCCATCGCCGCGCCCGCGGCGCCCAAGGCCGGCAGCAGACCGGTCGCCGCCGACAGCAGGCAGAGCACGGCCCCGGCCACCCCCATCGCCTCCAGCCGCGGCTGCACCCGCTGCGCCAGGGTGATGCCGCGGCGGCGCAGCGCGCCGGCCGTCGCCGCGGGAATGACCCGCCCGCCCATCGTCAGCAGCAAGGTCGCGATCAGCAGCAGCCCGACAGGCATCCCTCCGGCCGGGACGAAGCCGAGTTCCGCAGCCCAGAACAGCGCCTCCGCCAGCAGGAAGGCGCCGATCAGCGGGCCGAACACCGCATTGTGCCCGCTGCGGCCGGTCCGCAGGAACGGCAGGCCGGCGACCACGAACAGCAGCAGCGGATAGGCGAGGCCGACCGGGATGGCCGCCGCCGCGGGCAAGCCGCCCAGCAGCGCCAGCCGCCCGGCCAGCCAGCACAGGAAGGCAACGGCCAGCATCCGCGGCGACAGCCGCGTCATCAGGAAGCCGCCGACCACGGCCAGCGCATAGCCCAGCGTCATCTCGTGGGCGTGCAGGGCCGGCGACCAGCCCACCGGCAGCAGGCCGCCGACCGCCGCCAGCCACAGCGGCACGGCCAGCGCGGCATGGATGGCGGCGACCGGATACATCAGGCGGTGGGCGCCGGTGATCGGGGTGGGGGCGTGCATGGGCGGGCGGGCTCTTCGCTAATCCGGGACGGCCATTCTGACGGCGGGCTTGCGGGCGCGCTTTGACCGGCAACAAATTCGCTTACGAATGGGTATGGATTGGCCGCTACAGTGTCGGGCCAGACCCGGACCGAGCCAGGACGACCGCCATGCCCCCGCCCCCCGATCCCGCCGTTCTGCGCGGCATGCCGCTGTTCGCCGGGCTGGACGCCGGCGCGCTGGCGGAGGCGGTGGCGCTGGCCCGTCCCCGCCGGCATTCCCGCGGCGCCGCGCTGTTCACGCAAGGGGAGCCGGCGGCGGCCGGCCATGCGCTGATCGACGGGCGGGTGAAGATCGTGCAGACCGGCCCAGACGGCCAGCAGGTGGTGATGCGCTTCATCGGCCCCGGCGAGATGTTCGGGACGCTGGCGATCTTCACCGACGGCCTCTATCCGGCCGATGCCGTGGCGGTTGCCGATTGCGTCGAGCTGTCCTGGCCCGCCGCCGCGATGACGGAGCTGATGGACCGCCATCCCGCCATCGCCCGCAACGCGCTGTCCATCGTCGGCGGGCGGCTGCGCGAGGTGCAGAACCGCCTGCGCGAGGTGGCGACCGAACGGGTGGAGCGCCGCATCGCGCACGCCTTGCTGCGGCTGGTGCGTCAGGCCGGCCGGCGGGTGGAGGCGGGGGTGGAGATCGACTTCCCCCTGTCGCGCCAGGATGTGGCGGAGATGACCGGCACCACGCTGCACACCGTCAGCCGGACCCTGTCGGCCTGGGAAAGCCAGGGGATCGTGGAGAGCGGCCGCCAGCAGGTGGTGATCCGCAAGCCCCACGCGCTGGTCGCCATCGCCGAGGATCTGCCGCCGATCCCGCCGCGGACCTGAGTGCGGGGCTGAATGCCGGGCGCTTGCTGTGGCGCAAAGACCGCATGTCGCCGGGCGACTAAGCTGGCGGCCTGTCCCCAGCGCAGGAGCATGCCGCCATGGCCGCCCTTTCCTCCATGGCCCGGACCACCGCCGGGACGGCGGTCGCCGACATGACCATGGCCGACCTGATGCGCGACCGCCCCGCCGTGGTGCCGGTCCTGCTTCGCCGCGGGCTTGCCTGTCCCGGCTGCGCCATGGCGCCTTTCATGATCTTGCGGGAGGCGGCCGAGGCCTATGGGCTGGAGCTTGACGCCCTGCTGGACGATCTCGCCGCCGCGGACGGCCGGCCTTCCCTTTCCCCGGAGACCCGGTGATGCACACCGACAGCCTGACCGGCCGGATCCTGCATGACGACCACCACCGCGTGCTCGACCTGCTGGACCGGCTCGACGTCCTCTTCGCCCGCCATGGCGAGGATACCCTGCCCGTCCTGACGGCGGAGGACCGCGAGACGATCTCGGTGCTGGCCGGTGAGCTGGACGGCCCGCTGGAGCGCCATTTCGCCGCGGAGGAGGCGCTGTTCCCGGCGCTGGCCGCGGCGGGCGGGCATGAATGGACGGCCGACCTGCTGGACGACCACGAGCATATCCGGCCGGTCGCCCGCCGGCTGGGCCGCTTCTGCGCGTTGGCCTTGCGCGAAGGGTTCGACCGGGAAAGCTGGCCGGTCTTCCGCAGCTTCGGCGAGGAGCTGGTCCGCGCGCTGGTCCTGCACATCCAGAAAGAGGAGACGACGCTGGTGCCCGCCACCGACGCCCTGCTGTCGGCCGACGACGACCGCGCCTTCGCCAAGGCGATGGCGGGCTGACGCCACTACCCTTTCCCGCGTTTGTGCTGGAGCAAAGAAGGCATCAGCGATCCGGGTTACAGCGGTGCAGGCGATCCTGCCGCTCCCCCACAGCCAGACGGACGACGATGCCGACCACCAACCATGCAACGCAGGCCGAACCGCTCCTCGACCTCCGCGCGATCCCGCCCTACCAGCGCCACCAGCTGATCTTCCAGTCGGTGCAGGATCTGAACCCCGGCGACGGTTTCTCGCTGGTCAACGACCATGATCCGCGCCCGCTGCACCATCAGCTCCTCAACCTGTTCGGCGCCGGCTTCTCCTGGGAATATCTGCGGCAGGGTCCCGAGGTCTGGCAGGTCCGCATCGCCCGTCCGGAAGGGGCGGCGGCGACCAGCCTGCGCGTGCGCATCGACCGCAACGGCGACGTCACGGTCGCCGCCGACGACGCGCGGCTGGGTCCCGACGGCAGCGGCGCGTCGGTCTGCGAGGTGACGGACTGCCCGCCGGGCACGCTGCCGGCCGACGTGCTGTCGCTGCTGCAGGGCGTCATCCCGCCGGCCGGCGTCGTCAGCATCGCCTATGAACGGCTGCTGGCGCGGCGCAACGGCTCCTGCTGCGGGGGCATGTGCGGCTGAGGACAGGGTGGCGGGGCGGCCGTTCCCGGTTTCGGTATGGCTGCCGCCCATTCCGGCCGGCAACCATTCCGGCCCCGCCCGGTTCTGTGTGTGACGCCCGACCAAGGAGACGCGCATGGACCGGAGTGACGACACCGTATCGCCGCAGGACCCGCGGTACAAATATCCCCAGCCGCCCTTCAAGGGACAGTCGCAGCCCTGGCCGGGGCTGGCGCGTGACATGGACCCGCCGCCGGACCATGGCGAGACCAGCTACAAGGGCTCCGGCCGGCTGGCCGGGCGGAAGGCGCTGATCACCGGCGGCGATTCCGGGATGGGACGGGCCGCCGCCATCGCCTATGCCCGCGAGGGCGCCGACGTCGCCATCAACTATTTCCCGACCGAGGAGCCGGACGCCCGCGAGGTCGTGGCACTGATCGAGGCGGCGGGCCGCAAGGCCGTCGCCATCCCCGGCGACCTGCGCGACGAGGCGTTCTGCCGGCAGATGGTGGCGGATGCCGTCGCCGGGCTCGGCGGGCTCGACATCCTGGTGTGCAACGCCGCGCGGCAGCAGGCCTGCGAATCCATCCTCGACCTGACCAGCGAGGAGTTCGACGCGACGATGAAGACCAACATCTACGCGCCGTTCTGGACCATCAAGGCGGCGCTGCCGCATCTGAAGCCCGGCTCGGTCATCATCGGCACCACGTCGGAACAATCCTACGACCCGACGCCGGAGCTGTACCACTATGCCCAGACCAAGGCGGCGACGATGAACTACGTCAAGTCGCTGGCCAAGCAGTTCGCCTCCAGGGGCATCCGCGTCAACGGCGTGGCCCCCGGCCCGATCTGGACCCCGCTGCAGGTCAGCGGCGGCGCCACCCAGGAGAAGCTGAAGCAGTTCGGCGGCCAGACCCCGCTGGGCCGCCCCGGCCAGCCGGCCGAGCTTGCCGGCATCTATGTCCAGCTCGCGGCGGAGGACGGCAGCTACACCACCGGCCACATCTATGGTGCCGCCGGCGGCAGCGGCCAACCGTAACGGGGACGCCGTTGCATTGAAGACAAGTGGCCGCCGGTCCGGTGCCGGGGGCCATGGCCGCACCAATGTCCTGCCGCTATCCCATGATGTCCTCGCCAAGCCTTCTGCCGTTGCAGTGGAGGCTACCCGCCCGGTCAGCAGGCAGGTCGATGCAGAGGTCGATCCCGATCAGCAACCCGATGCTGAGGATCGACACGGCGATGGCGATGAACAGGATACTCATGGGATCGCTCCGTCCGGAGGCCGTTGGCGTCGTCGGAGCGATCCTGGGCGCATCGTCGCCCCGGTGCTGTGAGTGGCCCCACAGGTGGGTTCATTTCGGAACGCGTCGGCGCGCGACGGGCAGGACGGCGAGCACCGCCCCTGTCCCCGCCGCCGCCAGCAGGACCCGGCTTTCCGCCGCCCCCATGCCGTACAGGGTCAGCCAGCCGGCAAGGCACCAGGCCAGCGGGATGACGATCAGCAGCCAAGACCAGCGCCCGGCCGCCATCATGACCAGTCCCAAGGTGGCGATGGCGGTCGGGTCCGGCAGGATGCCGAAGACCTCCGCTCCCCGCATCGACCGCCCGGTCAGCGGCGCCGTCAGCGGGTGCAGGACAAGGGCGTAGAGGAACAGCCCGAGCCCCGCCACTCCCCGCCCGGTCCAACCGAACGACCAGCGCAGCCGGCTGCCGATCAGCGCCAGCAGCACGGCCTGCAGCGCGAACAGCGGTGCAATGTAGGCTGCCGCCCAATTGATGGTGGTGTAGCGCTCCCACAGGAAGCTCCAGGCGACCCAGGCCCACAGGACCGCGAGGCTTCCCGCGACCGCCCGGTGCGACCATGGCCGCGGCCTGAGCAGAAGCCACAGGATCGCCACGCCGAGCAGCAGGGCCGGCAACTGCGCCGGCCACAGCGCCTCGTTGTGGCGTTCGATCAGCCGCCAGTAGGTGCGCGGGCTGAACAGCAGGAAATCCTCGGCCGAATAGGTCCACCATTCCGGCATCAGAGCGCCCTCACATGGTCGGCCATGCGCTTCCTCATCGCGGCGTCGGGCATCGGCCCGCCCATTGCAGCCATGTTTTCCCGCACATGCGCGACCTTGCTGGTCGCCGGTATGGCGACCGTGACGGCGGGATGGGAGATGATGAATTTCAGGACGACCTGCGCCCAGCTGGACGCGCCGATGTCGGCGGCCCAGGCGGGCAGCGGCTGGCCGGACAGCCGGCGCAGCAGCACGCCCTGCTGGAACGGGCGGTTGACGATGACGCCGATCCCGCGATCCGCCGCCAGCGGCAGGATACGCTCCTCCACCTCGCGGTCGACGATGTTGTAGGTGAGCTGCACGAAGTCGAGCGGCCGGCTGGCCATGATCGTCTCCAGCAGGTCGTGGCGCCGGCCTTCGGACGTGGTGATCCCGACATAGCGGAGCTGGCCGGCCGCCTTCATCGCGGACAGCGTCTGCAGATGCTCCTCCCAGGACAGCAGGTTGTGGACCTGCAGCAGGTCGAAGCGCGGCACGCCCCACAGGCCGCGCGACTGTTCGATCTGCGACGGCCCGCGGCTGCCGGAGGAAATCCACACCTTGTCGGCCGAGAACAGGCTCTTGGGCTGCCCCAGCTTGCGCAGGCCGTATCCGACCACCTGCTGTGCGGAGCCGTACATGGGGGAGGAGTCGATCATCCCGCCGCCGGCCCGGAAGAAGGCGTCCATCACCGCCGCGCATTCGTCGCGCAGTTCGTCGTCGTCGCCGACATTGAAGGTGATCCAGGTGCCGAGCCCCACGGGCGGAATCGCCTCGCCCGTGGATGGAATGCGCCGCGTCGCCGGTTCGCCGGCCTGCCGGTCGGCCTGTGCTTGGGCGAACGCCGGCTGAATCGCCATGGCCGTCGCGGCCAGGGCACCCTGCAGGATCGCCCGTCTTGTCGCTGTCATGCTCCCTTCCCTCCTGCGCCCATGTCGCCAAGCCTGTCGGCGGTCTGGACAGTCAGGTAGTGCGCGCAAGCCGGGACCGCCTTACCCGATCTTTCGGAAATGTGCTTGCTGTGGCGCAACGATGCCGGGCGGGCGGGCCGGCATGTGGCTTCAACGCCGTTCAGGAAGGGCGGCACCGGTTGAGCCGCGCGTAAACACTGGAAAAACTGTGCCTTGCTTTGTTTCGTTGATAATGGCGGCGTCGTTTAGCTGGCGCCTATCGAGCTGTCCTCTTGAGCAGCGCTTCACTCCTTGGCGTACTCCTGCGGCTGCGCACCACCGTCGTCGTCCCAGCCACGAAGCCGGGCGCCACGCTCCAGCTCGTGTTGCCGCTTATCGGCGATGCTCACGGCAACCGGGAGCGCCGAAGCGGTCTGAATGAACATCTTCCCGCGCTGAAAAAGGACCGACGACGGGCGCTTGCTTGGGTGGGTGGCTTGCATGACGGCTTCTCCTCTCCGGTGCGGTCCAATAGGAACTGGACTGACTGTACCGATCTCGTGTGTTCCTCGCGGTGACAGTCACCCCGGTATGAGGGTGAAGGCACCCAGCCAGTCCTCATCCGGTTTCACTGGCCCTGTGAACCATGCCCCTGCGAACCGTACTGGGGCTCCGTTTCCGCAGATGCCAGGATCCTGTCCAGTTCATCCGGGTCGATGAGCGCTGTCTGGGCCATACCCAACCCTCCATTGGAGCGTTCATCGGCATGCGGCAGATGGATCCAGGTCGCAGTACGGCGGTACACGGGGAAAGAGAGCGAGTCGATCAGCTCCTCGTCGGTTTCCACGACGTAGCTCCCCGCCGGCTGCACTCCGTCCAGGCCGTTCAATTCGAAGGGACGGGTGAACGTCACGGTCCTGGTGGTTGTGCGGGTGAATGCGGTGCTCATCGGAAGATGCTCCCGTGCGTGTCCGGCGATTTCTGAAGATGCTCTCCAGGTCAGGTCGCCGGTTGGACGAATGACCCGGTACTCGCATTTTGATGGGGAGGGAGGTGCCCGTTCGAATCGACAGGCTTGCGGTGGATAGCGCCCTGCAGATGGTCCGGGTGGTCAGCGCAGTCGTCGTCTTTGCAGAAGGTTCATCTTGCAGCAGACACGCTATCCGCTGAAGCCCGAGAACACCAACCCTGCAAGAAAGCCGACCGACATGCCAAGTGTCAGATAGGCCATGCTCTTCCATTTCGGCGCGGACAAAGCCCAGGCTGCGCGCTCTGAAGAAGTCCACTTTGATAGCGTCGTGTGTCTGAACGTCACCGCGACCTCCTGTTAAGAACTATGTAATTAATATGGCGGCAATAAATTGTATAACAATGGCCGCTTCCAAATATTTGCAGATACAATAATCGATACCTAATTCCGTTTGCTTAATTTTGTTTGGTAGCTATGCGCTTTTACATTCTTGATGTGGGGTGCGATCCATTCTCTCCGCTCCATCGCGGCAGGTCGCTGCGACGCCGTCGCGATGCCCGGCTCAAGAAGCCATGAACCGGACCGCCTTGACCGATTGCCAGATGGTGAAAGTCGCGACGAAGAGGACGGCGGCAGCAGCCGCCAGGGACAGCGCCAGCAACACCCCGTCCTCTTCGAGATAAGCCAGGGCGATCAGCATGATCGTCACCGCCGGCACGATGTTGCTTAAGGGAATCGGGACGAAGAAGACGCTTGTCAGCGCCAGGACAACCAGCCCGACCACGCGTGTCGTCGCGTCGAACGGAGTCTTCCAACGCGGGTGTATGACCCTCTCCATGCGCCTCAACACCGGCACGGCACGATCGACCAGCCGGACCAGGCGCCGTGTCGAAAAGCGCCGGGATGTGATCATAAGGGGAAAAACCGGACTCTCGCGCGCCAGGATCATCTGGAGAGCGGGAATGGTCAGCAGCAGTCCGACGAGCGGCGACGTTCCCGGCGCCAGCCCGATCAGCGCCAGCAGCAGCAGAACGATGCCGAAGGAGCGCTTGTGGAGCTTGTCCAGCAGCCAGCCGAACGTCACGCAATCCGCCGGAGCCTCGGCCAGCAAGCGACGCAGAACCTCGGATGTCGGAATATGCAGCGTCATGGCCCCCGTGCTCCGGCGGTTTGGCATCGTCGCTATCGCGCGGTCATGCGGGGATTGACACCGTGACGGTGGTGCCTTTGTCGGACCTGACGGTCACGCTGGCTTCGATCTGTTCGGCCAGCAACTCCATCAGGGTGAGGCCGAGCGAACCTTCGCGTCCCTCGTCGGGCATGCCGACGCCATCGTCACCGATGGTCATGCACAGAAGGCTGCGTGAGGTGTGGCGGAATGAGACGGCGATGCGGCCGGAGCGTCCATTCGGGAAAGCATATTTCAGCGCGTTGATCATCGCCTCGTTGGCGATCAGGGCGAGTGGGATGGCTTGGTCCGGTTTCAGAAACGCTTCGTCGGCATCGATATCCAGCACCACCCGCAAACCGTGCGCGGCCACAAAGGACGCCAGCAGGTCGCGGCACAGCATCCCCAGATATCCACCGAACTCAATCTCCTGCAGCCCCTGCGCCCGGTAGAGCTTCTCGTGGATCTCGGCCATGCGGTCCAGCCGTTCCACGGCGCTGTGCAGCGCCTCCTGGACGGCCGGTTCCTGGCTCTGAGCGATGCTCATTTGGATGCGCAGGAAGGACGAGGCCATCTGCAAGGTGTTCTTGACCCGGTGGTTCACCTCCCGCATCAGGTCGTCCTTGTCGCGCAGCAGCATATCCTTGTCGTGAAGCGTGTTGCGCAGCACCCGCTCCACGTCAACGCGGCGCTCGACTTCACCGGCGAGCTGGCGGTTGAGTTCGTCCAGCCGCTCGGTGCGCAGCGAGACGCGGCGGTCGAGATCCTCGTTGAGCTGCCGCAATTCGTCTTCCGCCGTCTTGCGCTCGGTGATGTCGACAAAGGACGCGAAGTGGTAGCGGATGCGGTCCTCCTCGAAGACTGGGGCGACATGCTGGAGCATCCACAGCCGCGTTCCGTCCTTCCGGTAGAGCTGCACCGGGCGCACGATGGCCTCCCCGGCGCGCACGGTCAGGTCGATGGCACGTGCCACCTCCGGGTCAGTGTCGACGCCGGACAGTAGGTGATAGTTCCTGCCCAGGATCTCCTCGCGCGTATAGCCGCTCAGCTTGATAAACGCGGCATTGACGAAGACGATCGGCACGTCCGGCAGGGTCGGATCGGCGATCAGCATCGGCATCAGGGTGGATTCCGCAGCCACCACGAAGGGACCGCCGCGCGCCTCCTCCGCCTTGACCATCTGCTCGGCGTCCTTCTGGTCGCGGGGATTTCCGGGCATGCAGCGCTCCCTGCGTCTGGTGGTTTCCTTTTGAAAAGATACAGGTGCGGACCACAGGCTCATTATGCGCAAAAGTGGCGCCGACACATCGCCAGATGTCTGGTCAGACAAGGAAAATGTAACAGTTTTCAGGAAAAATAATTTGCTCGGAGCCGCGAATTTGAAAGGCAGAAATTATGTGATGCCAAATATAGCCTCTTTTTTCTTGCGATTTTTAGTGGGTTTCTTCAAATAATATTTCCATACCGGTTGAATTTTTGCGGTGCAGCATAATATGAGACTAAGTCATTCAGGTCGAGCCCGACGCTCCCTGCCTGCACCCAACCATCATCCCGAACAGTCATGGAGACGACATGGACGACGGCACGCACCCGACCTCCACCACCCGACCGACCATTCACAGCGCCAGCGACGAAGCCGCGGCCAACGCCGAGGCATCCAAGAGGCCCAGCATCCGCAGCGCCAGTGAAGAGCAAGCACCAAAAGCCGGCGCAGCGGCAGCGCAGGCCTCCCGCAGCGTGGACCAGCAGCCGAGGCCCTGGCCGCCGAAGCTGCCCGGCGCCGGCAACATGGGTGGTCTTCCGGAAGCCGGGCGGGCGACGGAATCCGGCAATGCTCTGACCGCGGGTTATGGAGGGGTCTTCTCGGAGGCCGTCACCTTCATGAACCAGGCGGTCGACCGCCAGAACGAGATGATGAGCAGCATGCTCCGGGCGCACGGCCCGCAGGACATCATGATGGCGGGCAGCCGCTATCTGCTCGGCGGCTGGCTGGCCTTCTTCGAGGTCAATGTCCGCATTTCCCAGGCTGCATCCCGCTTTGCGGAAGACGCCAAGTACAACCCGGCCCGGCCCGGCCTCTGACACCGTCGGGATCCAGCCGCCTCTTTCCAGCTTCCTGGCCCCGCGGAACCGCGGCACCAGAACCGCAGGAGGACCTCCGTTGAGCAACTCGGACGATAAGGAGCCGCAGACGCTTCTCGCCGTCGAGGAGCGGGTGAGCGTGCACAAGCGCACGCAGGTGACCGGAGCGGTTCACGCCCGCACCCTCAGCCACGAACACGAGCAGCCTGTCGAAGTCGACCTGTCGGGGGAGACGCTTGAGGTCGAGCGGGTCGCTGTCGGTCGCTTCGTCGATGGCCCGATCCCCGACCGCCAGGACGGCGACACGACCGTCATCTCGGTGATCGAGGAGGTGGCCACCGTGGAGGTCCGCCTGAAGCTGGTGGAAGAGGTCCGCATCACCCGCCGCATCACGACCCGCAGGATGACCGACCACGTCATGGTGCGCCGTCAGGAGGTGGTCGTCGACCAGGCCCCGCCACCGGACGCTCCTGCAGCCTGAGCGGCCGGGAATGCCTGAACATCCCAGACCATCTGAAATCCATTTGGAGAGCATCATGAGCACGATCGTCGTCGGACTTTACAAGGAAACCGGTTCCGCCAAGAAGGCCTTCCAGGCCCTGATCGCGGCGGGCTGCCAGGAAACGGACATCGAAACCTTCGGCGGCGCCGACAGCGCTGACAAGGCCGCCCAGGGCCTGCTGGGGCACGGCTTCGAGAAGGAACTGGCCGAGCAGTATGGCGCGGCCGTCCGCCAGGGCCACACCCTGCTCGCGGCCGACATCGCCGACCAGGACGCCGACGCGGCGGAAGCCATCCTCGATGAAAACGGGTCCGTTGACCTGCCCGAGGCTCCGGCGGTGCAGAAGGCGGGCAATGGCGGCACCGTCGAGCAGGAAACCCTCCAGTCGGTGAAGGAGGAGGTCGAGATCGGCAAGCGCCGGGTCGCCAAGGGCGGGATGAGGCTCACCTCGCAGGTCAGCGAGACGCCGGTCCGGGAAACCGTGACGCTGCGCGACGAGGCGGTGGACGTGGAGCATCGCACGGTCGACCGCCCCCTGAGCGCAGACGAGGAGAAGGTCGCCTTCGATGACAAGACCATCGAGCTGACGGCGACCTCCGAAATGCCGGAGATCACCAAGGAGGCCCGCGTCGTCGAGGAGGTCGTGCTGTCCAAGACGGCGTCCGAACAGGAGAAGACCGTGGAGGCTGTCGCCCGCCGCACCGATGTCAAGGTGGAGCCGGTCGCCGGCACGTCAGGCGGCAAGCCCAGCAACAAGCGCTGATTTAAGAAACGCATGAAAAAGGCGGACCTGAACCGCCCATAAGGACGACAAGACAGCCGCTGCCTCGACCGCAACCATCCCGGCTGTGGCCGAGGCGAAGGTTGGTCTGCCGAAGACCTCCACAGGAACGTTGGTTCTTATAATTTCCGGAAAGATACCGGATGACGAAGCCGGTGCGACCCGCTCTTGCAGATCGTCAGATACCCCAGAGCTATCCTTAATATTGATTGAACATACATTATTCAATCCCCAGTTAGCCTCTTCTGAGGCCACTCCAGGCTCTCTTTTTCTGCTGATGATTTCAGGTCTGAAGCTCTTCCTGGCGTGACTCGATCCAAACGGCACGATCGCTGCCGCCATTGCCGGCAGACCGGCCCAGATCGGAGAGCACCCATGGATGCCAGGACAAGGCTCGCCTTCTTCATCTTGAAATCGCATTCCGGTTGGATCGTCCGGGCGGACGGCTTCGTCTATCCGCCCTGCATCGACCGAGCAGATGCGCTCGCCAAAGCCATTCGCGAAGCCAGGGCGGCGGAACGCCTCGGCTTCGCCAGTGTCGTGCTGGCCCAATCGGCGGCGGGGGAACCCTTTTCTGTCCGCTGGTCCTGTGCCGGTGCCGCCGGAACTCCAAGGGCAGCCACGGAAACTCCGTATTCGGCAATTCCGCCAATTGCGGGCATACCGCCGTTCGCACATCGACCGGAGGAACGCGCATGACCACCCTGTTCCACTCCATCGACGGGCGACACGCCCATGGTGCCGACATGCTGCGCGAACAGCTGCGCTGGGGGGACGCCGAACGCCGTTGGCATCCGGTACCTCACAAGGCCCCATCCGATCGGCTGCCCCCTGGCTACCCACCACCGGGCCACGCCAGCCTGCTGCAGGGCGCCCTGCTGACCCGTCTCACCACGGCCTGTGCCGCGGTCGGCATGACCGCCACGAAGAAAGGGTGACCCCATGAGCCTTTCCGCCCATTACATCGTGTCATGCCAAACGGATGGCTGGTTCATCATGCTGGAAGGGGAGCGCTACGGCCCCTTCCTAGACGGTCAGGTCGGCGCCCTCATCGCCGCGGTGCAGGCCGCCAATCATGCCGGAAAGGACGGCCACGACGCCCGCGTGCTGTTGCGCGCGAAGAACGGGTGCGTCTCCACCGCCTGGATCTTCGGCACCGACAGCTACCCGTCGCCCTGGGTGGAGGAACTGCATCGGATCGCCTTGCTGCCGCGCCGGGAGCGTGCCCACGCGTCTGTCCCTCCGGGGCCCTCGATGGCGCAGGATGCTGCGGTCGCCGGTCAGGCGTGACTGGACGGCGGTGCCCACGGGGCGGGGGAATCAGGCGGCCACCTCATCCGTCCAGACCTGGAACTCCGTCAGCGTGTTGGAGCCGAAGGTGTGGGTGAGCGGCACGTCGGCCGCATCGCGTCCCTGTGCGATCAGGATGCGCCCGATCCGGAGAGCGTTGTTCCGCAGGTCGAAGACATGCCAGCGGCCGCCCTGATACACCTCCATCCAGGCCGCGAAATCCATCGGCGCATGAGGGAGCGTTATGACAAACAGGATTCTGCGATTACGATAAACTCCCTCCCTTACACGACAAAGGCCATAGACTGCCCCTGGCCAGCCTGTGAGGGACTACAGGCGCTATATCTCGACAATGCGTGCGATTTTAAGACTTCAGGCTTCCCCCGGAGAAACCGCTGGCGGTGAAGCAAGTTGGAACAGATGTTCGCACGGCGTCTTTACAGTCCCAGCTCGGTTCCCCATTTCACGCCTTCTTCCATGAACCGGGAATGACATCTTGCCTGGCTCAGCTTGAGTTGGGCCATACCGGCTCACCATCCGGAGGAAATCACGGGTCAGATCATGGCCGAGCAGCGGCTTGCAGCCGAGACCGAGCGTCAGCGACGGCTGTTCGAGCAGGCGCCAGGCTTTGTGGCGGTGCTGGCTCAGCCGGATCATACCTTCGAGTTCGTCAACCAGGCTTACAGGCGCCTGTTCGGTGATCGTGACTTCGTCGGCAGGACCGTGCGCGAGGTCTTCCCCGAACTCGTCGGGCAAGGATTCTTCGAGCAGCTCGACGACGTTTACGCCAGCGGCAAGCGCTTCGCTGCCCATCACCAGCCGATCCGTCTCCGGTGCTCGCCCGGTCCGATGGCGGAGGAGCGCTTCCTCGACTTCATCTACGAGCCCGTGTGGGACGAGGCCGGTCGCGTCACCGGGATCTTCTGCGAGGGTCACGATGTCACCGAGGTTCATCTGGCCCGGGCTGCCGTCGACGCCAGCAACGCGCGATACAGCAGTTTGCTGGCGGCGATGAGCGAGGGCTTCCTTGTTCTCGACGAGGATTACCGCGTCACCGAGATCAATGCCGAAGGCCTGCGGATCGACGGCCGGCCCGCGAGCGAGATCCTGGGAAAAACCCGCCGGGAGCTGTTCCCCGCCTCGGTCGGAACGCCGGTCGAGGCGGCCTACCGCCGCGCGATGGGTGAGCGCGTGCCGGTGGAGTTGAACCATTACTACCAGGATGCGCGCGTGAGGCTCTCACGCTCCTTGAAGAGGATGCTGCCCGGTTCGACGTGGTGTTCTCGGACGTGGTCATGCCGGGGATGAGCGGCATTGAGCTGGGAAGGGAAATCCGGCAGCGCTTTCCTGGTCTTCCAGTGGTGCTGACTTCCGGCTACAGCCATGTGCTGGCCGAAGAGGGGCGGCACGGCTTCGATCTGCTGCACAAGCCCTACGCCGTTGACGACGTATCGCGTGTGCTACGTCGATTGACACGACGGCGTAAGTCGCAGGAATGGCTCGGGAGGCATTGTCACATCAACGATGGTGGCCTGGGATGGTGGCCTGGCGATCTGACGGTAACCTCGCGGGATGTCGCGGCTCTCGCACGCCCGCCACCACTTCCCGCCCGCGATTATCCAGCATGCGATCTGGCTTTGTCTGCGGTTCACTCTGAGCGGCCGGGACGTCGAGGAACTGCGGGCTGAACGCGGCATCGACGTGTCTTACGAAACCGTACGCCGCTGGGTCGTGAAGTTCGGGCCGCCCATTGCTTGCAACTCGCGGTGCCTTCGGCCGAAACCCAGCCGGCGCTGGCATTGGAAGAGATGGTGATCAGGGACAGTGAAAAGCTGATGTATTTGTGGCGGGTTGTTGATGATGAAGGCGAGGTGTCGGAGATGCTCGTCCAGCGCTGGCGCGACAAGGCTGCGGCTTTGAGATTGATGCGCAAGCTGCTGAAGAAGTATGGCTTCGCCCCCATCATGGTCACGACCGACAAGCTCCTTTCCTAAAGGGCCGCCTTCCGCGAAATCGGTCTGACGGCCCTCCATGAACAAGGGCGGCGAACGAACAACCGGGCAGAAGTCTCGCACCAGCCGGTGCGGCGACGGGAGCGGACGATGCAGCGGTTCAAATCGTCCGCGTCCACTCAGCGCTTCCTGGTCCCCCGCCGTACCCTGCGCACCGTCCGGGCGCAGGCCAGGGCCGACTGGCAGGCAGCGACCGCTGCGGCGTGAGCTGCCGGGGATTCGAAGCATGCTGCGCGCCGGCCCGGTTTTCGTGACAAAGCCGGAAAGGAGGCGTCAGGTCAGGATTTGAGCGCGGCCAGCTTGGCCTGCACGGCGGC
The DNA here is from genome assembly GCF_055698305.1 of Azospirillum sp. VT-I1. Lineage (NCBI taxonomy): Bacteria > Pseudomonadati > Pseudomonadota > Alphaproteobacteria > Rhodospirillales > Azospirillaceae > Azospirillum > Azospirillum sp. VT-I1. Next base: position 269,518 of record NZ_CP168802.1, read on the forward strand.
CAGACCATCCTTGCCGTCCAGCGTGGTGACGCCGGACAGCCAGGTCTTCAGGATGCCGGGATTCTTCTTCAGCCAATCGGCCGCCACCGCTTCCGGCTTGCGGCCGCCATTCATGATGCCGTCCATCACCGAATTCTCCATATCCACGGTGAAGACCAGATTGGAGAGGAACTTGCCGATGTTCGGGCATTCGGCGGCATAACCCTTGCGCACGTTGGTGCTGACGGTGGCGCCGCCGAAATTCGGACCGAACCAGTCGTCGCCGTCGGCGAGATAGGTGATGTCCATCGTCTTGTTCATGGGATGCGGCGCCCAGCCCAGGAAGACGATCCATTTCTTGGCGCGGACCGCGCGCTTCACCTCCGCCAGCATGCCGGCCTCGCTGGACTCCACCATCTTGAAGTCCTTCAGCCCGAAGGCGTCGGCTTTCAGCATCTTGTCGATGATCAGGTTGCCGTCGTTGCCGGCCTCGATGCCGTAGATCTTGCCGTCCAGCTTGTCCTTGAACTTCGCCAGATCCTTGAAGCTCTTCAGCCCGGCCTCGGCGGCATAGGTGGGGACGGCCAGCGTGTATTTGGCGCCCTCCAGATTGACCCGCGTCACCTCGACCGAGCCGTCCTCCAGCACCGGCTTGATGAAGGTCTCCATGGTGGGCATCCAGTTGCCCAGGAACACGTCCAGCGACTTGGTCTTCAGCCCGAGATAGACCACCGGCACCGACGAGACGCTGGTGGTCGGCTTGTAGCCCAGTGCTTCGAGCGTGACGGAGGCGAGCGCCGTCGTTGCCGCAATGTCGGTCCATCCCACATCGCCGAAACGCACCGCCTTGCAGGATGCCGGATCGGCGGCCTGCGCTGTCCCCGCCGGCAGGACGGCGGTCCCGGTCGCCAGCATCAGGCCGACAGCCAAAGCGGAGAGTTTGGCGGCGGAGAATTTGCCGGCGGAGAATTTACCGAATGTCTTGGCCATGTCCCTGTTCTCCTTGCTTGTGGTTGTCGTTGTCGTTCTCGCTGTGCGGGGAGCGGGTCTCAGGCCCGCAGCCGTTGGTCCTTTACTGGCTCCTTCTGTCTGATGGCCGCGTCGGCGACGTAATAGGGCACGTCGGCGCGCGGCAGCGGCGGACGGCCGCGCACCGCGTCGGCCAGCTTTTCCGCCATCATGATGGTCGGCGCATTCAGGTTGCCGGTGATGATGCGCGGCATGATCGAGGCGTCGATGACGCGCAGCCCCTCCAGCCCATGAACCCGACCCTGTCCGTCGACCACCGCGCCGTCGTCGGTCCCCATCCGGCAGGTGCCGCAGGGATGGTAGGCCGTCTCGGCATGGTGGCGGACGAAGGCGTCGAGGTCGGCGTCGGTGACGCAATGGGCGCCGGGGCTGATCTCCTCCCCGCGGTAGGGAGCGAGCGCGCGCTGGCGCATGATGTCGCGGGTGATGCGGATGCCGGCGCGGAACTCCTGCCAGTCTTGCGGATCGGCCATATAGTTGAACAGGATGCTTGGCGCCTGCCCCGGATCGCGCGAGCGGGCGTGGACGCGCCCCTTGCTGGGCGAGCGCATCGAGCCGACATGGGCCTGGAAGCCGTGCGCCTCCACCGCGTTGGTGCCGTTGTAGCTGATGGCGACAGGGAGGAAATGATACTGGATGTTGGGCCAGGGCACATCGTCGCCGGTGCGGATGAAGCCGCCGGCCTCGAACTGGTTGCTGGCGCCGATGCCGGTGCCCATGAACAGCCATTCGGCGCCGATGGCCGGCTGGTTCCACCATTTCAGCGCCGGATAGAGCGACACCGGCTGGCGGCAGTGATACTGGATGTACATCTCCAGATGGTCCTGGAGATCGCCGCCGACCCCCGGCAGGTCGGCCACCACCGGGACGCCCAGTTCGCGCAGCAGCGGCGACGGGCCCACGCCCGAGCGTTGCAGGATCGCCGGAGAGGCGATGGCCCCGGCGCACAGCAGCACCTCCCGCCGCGCCCGCGCCGTGACCGGCGTGCCGTTGCGCAGATAGGCGACGCCGACGGCGCGGCGTCCGTCGAACAGGATGCGGTCGGTCAGCGCATGGGTGACGATGGTCAGCCCCAGCCGCCCGCGCGCGAGGTCCAGATAGCCGCGGGCGGTGCTGCACCGCCGGCCCTGCGTGGTCACCGTGCGGTCCATCGGGCCGAAACCCTCCTGGCGGTAGCCGTTCAGGTCGTCGGTGCGGCCATAGCCGGCCTGCACCCCGGCCTCCACCATCGCCTCGTAGAGCGGGTTGACGCCGGGCTTGGCGGTGGTGACGAACAGCGGGCCGTCGCCGCCATGATAGGCGTTGGGGCCGGCGTCGCGCGTCTCCGCCTTGCGGAAGTAAGGCAGGCAGTCGAGATAGCTCCAGTCCTCCAGACCCGGCAGCTCGGCCCAGCCGTCATAATCCAGCGCGTTGCCGCGGATGTAGCACATGCCGTTGATCAGCGACGATCCGCCCAGCCCCTTGCCGCGCCCGCACTCCATCCGGCGGTTGTCCATGTGCGGTTCGGGCTCGGTTTCAAAGGCCCAGTTGTAGCGGCGGCCCTGGAGCGGAAAGGCCAGCGCCGCCGGCATCTGGGTGCGGTAGTCCAGCCGGTGGTCGGGTCCGCCGGCCTCCAGCAGCAGGACGCTGACGCCGGCATCCTCCGTCAGGCGGCAGGCCAGCACGTTGCCGGCCGACCCGGCGCCGACGATGATGTAGTCATACTCGCCCGCCGCGGGGGAGATGGCGGGCACGGCGGCGCCGTTCTCCGGCGCAGCGGCCCCGGAGGTCGGTTGTTTCGACATCGAAGACCCCTTCTCTGAAAAGCGGGCTCAGAACACCGATGAATAGGGTCCCAGTTCGACCTGAACCGATTTGACCCGGGTGTAGTGGTCGAGCGTCTCGACACCGTTCTCGCGGCCGATGCCCGACTGCTTGTAGCCGCCGACCGGCATCTCGGGCGGCGATTCACCCCAGCCGTTGATCCAGCAGATGCCGGCCTCCAGCCGGTGGATCACCCGATGGGCGCGGGCCAGATCGCTGGTGACCAGCCCGGCGGCGAGGCCGTAGCTGGTGGCATTGGACCGCGCGATGACCTCGTCCTCGTCGTCGAAGGTCAGGATCGACAGGACCGGGCCGAAAATCTCCTCGCGCACGATGGTCATGCCGTCGTGGCAATCGGCGAAGACGGTGGGCGCCACATAGGCGCCGCGCGCGAAGGCCGGCCCTTCCGGAACACCACCACCGGCCAGCAGCCGCGCGCCTTCCGCCTTGCCGGCCTCGATGTAGCGCAGCACCTTGTCGTGGTGGGCGAAGCTGGCGAGCGGGCCGAAATTGGTGTCGGGATCCAGCGGATCGCCCATGCGGATGCGGCGCACGCGGGTCAGCAGCCGCTCTTCGAAGGCCGCCGCGATGCCGCGGTGGACGAACACGCGGGTGCCGTTGGTGCAGACCTGGCCGGAGCTGTAGAAGTTCGCCATCATGGCGATGTCGGCGGCGCGGTCGAGGTCGGCGTCGGCGAAGACGATCAGCGGCGATTTGCCGCCCAGCTCCATCGTCACCTCCTTCAGGGTCGATCCGCCCGCCGCGGCCATCACCCGCTTGCCGGTCTCCACGCCGCCGGTGAAGGACAGCTTCTCGATGCCGGGATGGGTGGCCAGCATGGCGCCGACCCGGCCGTCGCCCTGCAGGACGTTGAACACGCCGTCGGGCAGCCCGGCCTCGCTGTAGATCGCCGCCAGATGAAGGGCGGTCAGCGGCGTCACCTCGCTCGGCTTGAAGATCATGGCGTTGCCGGCGGCCAGCGCCGGGGCCGATTTCCATAGCGCGATCTGGATCGGATAGTTCCAGGCGCCGATCCCGGCCACCACCCCCAGCGGCTCGCGCCGGGTATAGACGAAGGAGCTTGGCCGCAGAGGGATCTGCCGCCCTTCCAGGGCCGGGGCCAGGCCGGCGTAATATTCCAGCACGTCGGCGCCGGTGGCGATGTCGACCGCACGCGTCTCGCTCAGCGGTTTGCCGGTGTCCAGCGTTTCGATCTCGGCCAGCGCGTCGTTGCGCTCCCGCAGCAGGGATACCGCCCGGCGGAGCACCCGTGCCCGCTCCATCGCCGTCATCGCCGCCCACACCGCCTGCCCGCCCCTCGCGCTGTCCACCGCGCGGTCCAGATCGGCGGGCGTCGCCTGCGCCACCTCGGCCAGCGTTTCGCCGGTCGTCGGATCGACAGTGGCGAAGCGCTCCTCACCCTCGCCCGCGACAGGAAGACCGTGGATGTAATGGGCCTGCCGTCCGAATCGCGTCATGTCCTGTCTCCCATCCTCCCGGTCCCAGATTCCGGGCCCCCAGAATCCCGGCCCCAGGGTCCAAGAGTGCATTGGTTCGCAGCACCATCATTCCAGGAGCACAGCCTGATTTTTTTGATTGAACGTTCAATTTAAAAAGACCGGGTGGCGATTCCGTTCTCCGGAATGGTCGTGTCCAAACAACCCGGAGGTCTGGCAGCCGGCCACAGGCCCGGCGATCGGGCCGCCCCGTGCGGGACAAGGCCGTGCCATCCGCCGGCAGGGCTCCGATCCAGGTTAACGGATTTTGGCGGCGGGAATGGCGTCGAGGGACGTTGGTGCGGGAATGGGGGTCTGGGGCGTTGTCACGGGACCGGGGGGCGGCGCGAGGTGGTGGCTGCGCTGAAACATCGCATCGGCCGCGAGGACCGCGAACTGTACGACCTGATCGACCGCGCGGGACTTACCAGCGCCGCCTGAGAACGGGTTTTGAAGCTTAAACTTGACCGAGGTCAATGACGGCGGGCGATTAGCGGATTTGATGGGCGGCGGAATGACCGATAAGGAGGGACTCCGCCCATGCGTGAGCCCATGCGTGAGCCCGCTGTCGCACCGACCGCGATTGACGACGACCGGGCCCGACGTTTCGAAGCCAGCCTGAGCCGTGCCGGGCTCGGGCTCGTCCCGCGGCTGGGGGAGAGGGTCAGCGATGCCTTGCTGGCCCGGCTCCTCCGCGTGCTGGCCGAACGCCACCCGCGCGCCTTCGACGCTCTGCGCGAGATGCAGGACGCCCGCGTGCTGATCGAGCCGGTGGATGCGCCGGTCGCGCTGGTGATGCGCGTCGGGCCGGAGCTGTCGCTGCATGCCCTGCCCCGCGGGGCGGAGGGTGCGGCCGGGGCCGATGCCGTCATCCGCGGTCCCTATGCCCGGCTGCTCGACCTGCTGGAGGGGCGCATCGACGGCGACGCCCTGTTCTTCCGGCGCGAGCTGACCATCTCCGGCGACACCGCCCTGATCCTGGCCCTGCGCAACACGCTGGACGGGGAGGAGATGGACCTGATAGCCGACGCCGCCTCCATCGCCGGACCGCTGGCCCGTGCCCTGCCGGTGCTGCGCCGGAATGCCGGGCCGGTGCTGGACCGCGTCGAAGCGGCGCGCCGGCTGCTGCCGCCGCCGCTGCGGCGCGGGATCGAGCGGATCGGCGCGCGGATCGAAGCCCGCCTGACCGGAACCGTTCCTGGGACGAATCCGGGGGCAAATCCGGGGGCTGGGGCGTGAGGACCATGGACAATTTCGAACTGATCTGCCCGGCCGGCACCCCGGCCGCCCTGCGCGCCGCCGTCGATGCCGGGGCCGATGCCGTCTATCTCGGCTTCCGCGACGAGACCAACGCCCGCAACTTTCCGGGGCTGAACTTCACCCGGCAGGATGTGGCCGACGCGGTGGACTATGCCCACGCCCGCAAGGTGGAGGTCTATGTCGCCATCAACACCTATCCGCAGGCCGGCAATCTCGGCCCCTGGCAGAAGGCGGTGGACGATGCGGCGCGGCTGAAGGTGGATGCGGTCATCCTGGCCGATCCGGGCCTGTTGGCCTATGCCGCCAAGCGCCATCCCGACCTGCGCCTGCACCTGTCGGTCCAGGCGTCGGCCGCCAATGTGGAGGCGATCCGGCTGTACCGCGACGCCTTCGGGGTGCGCCGGGTCGTGCTGCCGCGCGTGCTGACGGTGCCGGAGATCGCCAAGCTGAACGCCGAGATCGACGTGGAGACCGAGGTGTTCGTCTTCGGCGGCCTCTGCCCGATGGCGGAGGGGCGCTGCTCGCTGTCCTCCTACGCCACCGGCCTGTCGCCCAACAAGCAGGGCGTCTGTTCGCCGGCCAGCCATGTCCGCTACGAGCAGCGCGGCGGCGCGCTGGCCTCCACGCTGGGCGACTTCACCATCAACGTGTTCGGCGAGGGCGAGCCGGCCGGCTACCCGACCCTGTGCAAGGGCCGCTTCGTCGCCGGCGGCGCGCCTGCCTACCTGTTCGAGGAGCCGACCAGCCTGAACGCCATGGACCTGCTGCCCGAGCTGAAGGCGGCCGGCGTCCACGCGCTGAAGATCGAGGGGCGGCAGCGCGGCAAGGCCTATATCGGTGCCGTCGTCCGCGCCTATCGCGAGGCGCTGGACAGCTTCGCCGCCGGCCGGCCGGTGCCGCACATCGACCTGCAGGCGATGGTGGAGGGCGGAACCCAGACCACCGGCGCCTACACCCGCGCCTGGCGCTGAGCCCGTCGGGCGGCAAGGAGCATTACGGAATGACTGCGTCACTCACTTTGGGGCCGGTGCTGTTCAACTGGCCGGTCGACCGCTGGCGCGACTTCTACGCCCGCATCGCCGACGAGGCGCCGGTGGACACGGTGGTCGTCGGCGAGATCGTCTGCTTCAAGCGGGCGCCCTTCTTCGCCGAGGCGATGGGGGAAGTGATCGAACGCCTAAGCGCCGCCGGCAAGACCGTCTGGCTCGCCAGCCCGATCCTGGTCGGCAGCGAACGCGAACGGTCGGCGATGCGCGATCTGGTGTCCGCCGATGTCGGGATTGTCGAGGCGAACGACATGGGCGCGCTGGCCCTGCTGGCGGGGCGCCCGCACGCCGTCGGCCCGACGATCAACGTCTACAATGAGGCGACGCTGGCCTGGATGGCGGAGCGCGGGGCGGTGGCGGTGTCGCTGCCGGCCGAGCTGCCGGCGGCGACCGTCTCGGCGCTGGCAAAGGCCGGGCGGGAACTGGGCGTGGCGGTGGAGGTGCAGGCCTGGGGCCGGGCGCCGCTGGCCATCTCGGCGCGGTGCTATCACGCGCGCGCCCATGGGCTGCACAAGGACGGCTGCCAGTTCGTCTGCGGCAACGACCCGGACGGGCTGCCGGTGACGACGATGGACGGCCAGCCCTTCCTGACCGTCAACGGCACGCAGACGATGTCGCACGGGTGTTTGTGCCTGACGGCGGAACTGCCTGCGTTGGTGGAAATGGGTGTTTCGCGCTTCCGCCTATCGCCGCAGGCGATGGACATGGTGCGGGTGGCCGAGGCGTTCCGCGCGGTGCTGGACGGCAAGCGCGACGGCGCCGAGGTGGCGGCGGAACTGGGCGGGCTGATCGGGGCGCCGCTGGTGAACGGGTTCTACCACGACACCGCGGGGGCGCTGCGGGTGGCGTGAGGGTGTGGGTGCGGCTGGTGCCCCCTCCCCATCCCTCCCCGCTTCGCGGGAGAGGGGGTAGAACGCTTGTCGGCGTAACCTAACCGCCGAAGCGGCGGAGTTCCCTCTCCCGCCGAAGGCGGGGAGGGTTAGGGAGGGGGCAAGCGCCGCCCCCTCCCCCATCAAGCGATCGGCTTGCGCTCCTCCTCCTCGTCCTTCAGGCCGGACTTGAAGCTCTTGATGCCCTTGGCGAAGTCGCCCATCACCGACGGCAGCTTGCCGGCGCCGAACAGCAGCAGGACGACCAGCAGAACGATGGCCCAGTGGAACAGGCTGAAGCTTCCCATGACGATGATCCGATCTCTCAGGCGGGCAGCCGCAGGATGCGGCCGTCGGGGTGGGTGAAGCGGGCGGTGACGCCGGGATGGGCTGCCAGGATGGCCGGCACCCGATCCTCCGGCGCCACCGAAAGCGCGGTCGACAGGGCATCGGCCGTCGTGGCGTCCGGTGCCTGTACCGTAACCGCCTGCCAATGGGCGGCGCAAGCGCCGCTCGCGGGGTCGAACAGGTGGGTGAAGCGGCCGGCGGCGTCGAAGCGGGTGCCGTAGCCGCCGGTGGTCGCCAGCGCGCCCTCGGCAAGTTCCAGCGTCTCGGCCATGCGGTCGGGGTCGGCGGGATCGGCAAGCCCGACGGTCCAGGGACGGCCGGAGGGGTGATGGCCGAGCGCCCGCAATTCCCCCATGTCGACCAGCACATGCTCCATGCCCTCGGCCTTCAGCCGCTCGGTCACCCGGTCGGTGATGTAGCCTTGGGCGATGCCGTTCAGCGTCACCGCCATGCCGGGGCGGTCGAAGGCGATGCGGTCGGGCTCCACCCGCAGTGCGCGGACATCGACCAGGGCGCGGGCGGCGCGGATCACGGCGTCCGGCGGGCCGGCGGGGTCGGCGTTCGCGCGTCCGAAATGGCCGGCATAGAGCTGCCAGAGCGGCTGGACCGTGGGATCGAAGGCGCCGCCGGTGCTGCGGCCGAAGGCGGCGGCCTGGGCCAGAAGGCGGACGAGATCGGTCGGCGGCGCCTCCAGCGAACCGTCGCGGTTGAGGCGGCGCAGGGCGGAGTCGGCACGGTAGAGGCTGAAGACGCGCTCCAGCCGGGCGACCTCCTCCAGGCTCAGCGCGATCAGGCGGTCGGCCTCGGCCGGGTCGGGATGGGCGATGGTCAGGCTGGCGTCCGCCCCCAGCGCCACGCCGCGCCAGACGCGGACGGGCACGCCCCCAGCGCGCAGAAGCCGGTGCGGCAGCAGCGACAGGCCGGCGGCGGCGGCGCCGATGGCGAGGACACGGCGGCGGGAGACGGCGATGCTCATCAGTGGCCTCCCTCGGCAACGGGGCCGGCGGGCGGGGTGAGGATCTGGTCCTCATGCACCTCGGCGAAGCGCTGGACCGTGCCGCCATTGGCGGCGGCGAAGGCGCGGGCGGCGGCTTCCTCGGCGAAGGGATAGGGTTCGGCATCGCCCATGCCGCCGCGAAGCTTGCTGCCCAGAACGTACCAGGCATTGCGCGCCTCCACCCAGACGGTCAGGTCGGGGGCGGCGGGGTCCTTGGCCTTGCCGACGTCGGTGACGTAGATGGCGCTGATCTCCCTCGGCTCCTCCGGCAGCATGGTGAAGGCGAAGGTGTCGCGCACCGACGACAGCCAGATCGGCCGCTGCTGCCCCTTCACCAGGATCTGGCCCTTGGGACCGGGATGGTCGGCGAGGTTCATGCCGCAGTAATGGCCGACGGCGTCGGCGGTCAGGGTGGCGGGCGGCGGCGGGGCGAGGTCCGCCTTGTCCTGCTTGCAGGCCGACAGCGACAGCAGCAGCGCGGCGGCGAAAAGGATGGGGATGGTGCGCATCAGATCTGCTTCCTCGAAAAGAGGGCGGCGGCCAGCGCCAGCGGGGCGGCGATCCAGCCGGCCATCACCGCCAGCAGCAGCGGGACCGACAGCTGGACATGGGCGGCAAGGCCGGTGGTGCCGGCGAAGGTGCTGACGCCCTTGAAGCCGGTCAGGTTGAACAGGCGGTAGGCGTCGGCCGGGTTGGCGAGCAGCAGCCAGTTCAGCGCCTCCACCCCGATGCCTGCACCCCCGGCCAGCAGGCCGAGCAGCGCCATGTCGTAGAGCAGGACGAAGCCCAGCCACACCGCCACCGCGATGCCGGCGGCCGTGCCGCGGTCGCGCACGATGGTGGAGGCGAGATAGCCGAGCGCCGTGAAGGCGGCACCCAGCATCACGCTGGATCCGATCATCGAGGCGAAGGCGCGCCAGCTCTCATGCCCGATGGCGGTGTCGCCCATGGCGAGCGCCACGCCGGCGGCGCCATAGCCGACCACGGTCGCCAGCGCGATCACCGCGGCATGGCCGAGGAACTTGCCGAGCAGCAGCTGCCAGCGCGCCACCGGATAGGACAGCAGCAGGGTCATGGTGCCGCGGTCGATCTCCCCCACCACCGCGTCGAAGGACAGCAGCAATGCTATCAGGGGAAGGAGGAAGATGGTCAGGCTGGACAGGCTGACGATGGTGACCTCCACCGGGCCGACGCCGACCGTGCCGGTGGGGACGGATCCCAGGAAGCTGAGCGTCAGGGCGAGGGCGGCCATCAGCAGGGTGGTGGCGACGACCCAGCGATTGCGGGTCGCCTCGCGCAGTTCCTTGCCGGCGATGATGAGCAGCGTGTTCATTCGGCGGCCTCCCGGCGCAGGAAATGGGCGTACATCTCGTCCAGGCTGGGCTGGACGATCTCGATGTCGGCAACTGTGGGGCCGTCGCAGGCGATGCGGCGCACCAGACCGACCTTGTCGTCGTTGGCGCAGGCCAGTTCGACCACGCCGCCGGCCAGACGGGTGAGCGCGGCGCCCTCCCCTACTCTGGCGGCCAGCGCGTCGATGTCGCCGGTCGGCAGGGTCAGGCGGATGCGCACCGGCAGTTGGGCGAGGCTGCGCAGGGTGGCGAGCGAGCCGTCGGCGACCTTGCGGCCCCGGTTCATCACCACGACGCGGTCGGCCTGCCCTTCCAGCTCGGTCAGGGCGTGGCTGCACAGCAGGACGGTGGTCCCCTTGTCGCGCAACTCCGCCACGATGGCATAGAAGCTCTGGCGCAGTGCGGGGTCGAGGCCGGTGGTGGGCTCGTCCAGGAACAGCAGCTTCGGGCCGCCGAGCAGGGCCTGGGCCAACGCTAGGCGCTGGCGCATGCCCTTGGAATAGGTGGAGACGCGGCGCCTGATCGCGGCGGGCTCCAGCCCGACCTTCTCGAACAGGGCGTCGTTGCCGCGGCGCGGCGCGCCCTTCAGCCGGGCGTAGAAGTCCAGCGTCTCCCGCCCGGTCATGTTGGGGTGGAAGGCGACGTTTTCCGGCAGGAAGCCGATCTGGCGGCGGATGGGGGAACAGGCGGCGCTGGCCGGGTCGCCGCCCAGCACGCGGATGCGGCCCTCGCTGGGGGTGGTCAGGCCGAGCATCAGCTTGATGAGGGAGCTTTTGCCGGCGCCGTTGTGGCCGACCATCGCCACGCATTCGCCGGGCGCCAGCGTCAGGTCCACGCCGCGCACCGCCTCGGTCTCGCCATAGCGCTTGGTGACGCCTTGCACCTCTGCGGTGAAGTCGGTCATGGCTGTTTCCTTTCGGCAGTCTGAAGCGGAGCGGGCATGGGGGGAGGCGCCATCAGCGGGGCGCTGTCGGTCACGCCGCCGGGATGCAGGGCCGGGAACTGCTTCTGCGCCCAGCGGATCACCTGGACGCCGGGGCTGTTCATCAGCAGCTTGGCCGCCGGATAGGCCCACATCACGCGGTCGACCACGTCGTTGGGGCGATAGGGCTCGTCGGATATGCCGTCGCCGTTCAGGTCGAAGGCGGCGTTGTCGGACCAGTAGTTGCCGCGCCCCTTCTCCGACCAGTCGAGATAGCGGGTGCCGACATATTTGACCTGAGTGCGGTTGCCGATGAAGGCGTTGCCGGTCATGCTGTTGCGCTCCGACCCGGCGGTGAAATGCACGCCGATCTCGCAGCCCTCGAACCGGTTGCCGGTGAAGCGGTTCTTGTTGGCGTTGTAGATGAAGACGCATTTCCAGGTGCCGCTGCGCAGCCGGTCGCTCATCGCCTCGCTGTCGCGGGGGATGTCGTTGTCGGCCAGCGCCTCGCCGCTATCGGACACGGCACCGGCGAAGCGGCCGGCGACGCTGTTGTCGGCGATCACCGCGCTGTTGGCGGCGTTCAGCAGGAAGCCATGCTCGCGGTCGGCGACGGAGCGGTTGCCCCGGATCACGAGGTTGTTGGAATACATGATGGCGTAGCCGACGCCGTTGCCGAGCGAGAGGTTGCCCGACACCTCGGAGTCGTTGGTGTACATGTAGTGGACGGCGAAGCGGACCCGTTCGAAGCGGTTCCCGGCGAACAGGTTCTTGCGCGATGTGGTGGTGAAGATGCCGTCACGGGCGTCGTGAACGCTGTTGTCGAGCACGCGGGTGCCCGGCGCGTTCCAGATCTGGATGCCGTTGCCGCGCTCCGACACGCGCAGGTCGGTGCGGCCGCCGACGTCGTTGCGGCGGACCAGACTGTCGTCGGCGCCCCAGACATAGATGCCGATCAGCGTGTCGCGCAGCCGGTTGTCCTCCACCACCGCCCGCTTGGCGGTCTTGCCGAGGAAGATGCCGGAATGCTGGTCGAACAGGCTGGTGCCGCTGTTGCGCAGCTCCAGCCCGCGGATCGTCACGTCGGGGGCGGTGACGGTGAGGATGCTGCCCTTGCCGTCCCCTTCCAGCACGGCGCCGGGTTCGCCCTCCAGGGTCAGCGGCTTGTCCACGGTCACCGGGCCGATGTGCCGGCCGGCGGCGAGGCGCAGTGTGTCGCCCGGCGCGGCCGTGGCGATGGCGGCGGTCAGCCCGCCCGGAGCGACCGCGACGGTCGCAGCCAGCGCCGGGGTGGCGAGCAGGGCCATGCCGAGGAGGGTCGCCGTGCGGAGGAGCATGGTGGCTACGTCCTTGGGTGGGGAAAAGCCCCTCTCCCGTCCCGGGAGAGGGAGGGACCCGCCGAAGGCGGGAGGGTGAGGGGGGCAAGGAACCATGCGGTTCGGGAGTCTTGCGCTACCCCTCACCCTTCCCAAGCTTCGCTTGGGCCCCGCGGTCGCTCGCAAGTCTCGCGACCGCATTACGCCTACGACTGCTTTGCAGTCGTCCGGCCTTCGGCCGTCGGCTCCATGCCCTCTCCCGGGGCGGGAGAGGGAGGTCTTCGGAGCGATCAGGTCGAACGCGGTTCGACCAGCATGCGGCCGCCCATTTCCATGTGCAGGGCGTGGCAGAACCACTGGCAATAGTACCAGTGCACGCCGGGACGGTCGGCGGTGAAGGTCACCGATGCGGTCTGCTGCGGGCCGATCTCCATGCAGACGCCGTGGTTGGTCATGGTGAAGCCGTGGGTCAGGTCGTCCACATCGTCCATGTTGGAGATGTAGACCGTCACCTCGTCGCCTTGGCGAACCGTGAACTCCTCCAGGCCGAAGGCCGGGGCGCGGCTCCACATGTAAACGCGGACCTTGTTGCCGTCGCGGATCACCTTGGTGTCGTTGTCCAGGTCCACCCCGTCCTTCTTGGCCTGGATGCGGGCGTCCTCCCACATCTTGTCGTCGCGGGTGTAGACGCTCTTCGGGCTGACCTTGGAGCGGTGGACGATCAGCGTGTCGTGCGGCTCGGCGAAGGTGGGGCCGTCATGCACCAGCTTCATCTCGTCGCCGGAGATGTCGATCAGCTGGTCGTTCTCCGGCTTCAGCGGGCCGACGTTCAGGAAGCGGTCCTTGGAGAACTTGTTCAGCACGATCAGCCATTTGCCGTCGGCCTCCTTGGTCTGGCCCATGGAGGAATGCAGGTGGCCCGGCTGGTAATGCACGTCCAGCTTCTGGACGATGGGATCGACCTTCTCGCCCTTGAAGGCGCGCTTGGCCTTGTCGATGTTCCACTTCACCACCTGGCTGTCGAGGAACAGGGTGGTGTAGGCGTTGCCGCGCCCGTCATAGGCGGTGTGGAGCGGGCCGAGGCCGACCTGCGGTTCGGCGACGATCACGTCGCGCGGCTTGATCTTGTCGTCGAACAGGTCGTCCAGTTTGCGCACGTCCATCACCGAGACGGTCGGCGACAGCTTGCCGTTCACCGTGACGTGGATGCCGTCGGGCGCGGTGTTGACGCCGTGCGGGCTGTTGGGGATCGGGATGTAGCGGGTGTAGGGGCCGCCGTGACGGCCGTCCACCACCGGCACGCCGTTGATGACCTCGACCTTGCCGGCCTTCACCGCCTCTTCGATGCGCTTGATGTTGAAGACAACCAGCCAGTCCTGCTCGTTGGCGGTCATCTCCGCCGTCGTCACACCTTCCTCGGAGTTGTAGCAGGTCGAGAAGACGTATTTGCCCTGGTAATCGGCGTCGGTGTTGTCCAGGTTGCCGTCGACCCACACCTGCCACGCAATCTTCATCGTGTCGCCGTCGATGGCGGTGAAGTGCGAGCGGTACTTCTTCGGTTCGTCCAGGATCTTGCCGTCGTTTGGCGTCGGCACGCGCTGCTCGCCGTTGCAGAAGACATAGCCGGTGCGCGGGTATTTCTGCAGGCGCAGGCCGTGGATCGCCGAGGCGTTCGGCACCTCGATGATGACGTCCGGCTTCATGATGTCGCAGCGGATGCGCGTCACCCGGCTGTTGGCCTTGTCGTTGGCGAAGATGTAGCGCCCGTCATAGGTCCCGTCGGTGAAGGACATGTGGGGGTGGTGCAGGTCGCCGTTGAAATACTCGCCGCCGCGCTTGGCGAGGAAGGACTTGGTCTCCGCCGTCAGGTTGGAGGTGAGGATCTTGCGGCTTTCGTTGGTCAGGCCCCAGCCGGTGGCGGAGCAGCGGCTGAACACCGGGATGCGCATCAGTTCGCGCATCGACGGCAGGCCCATGATGCGGACCTCGCCGGAATGGCCGCCGGAATGGAAGACGTAGTATTCGTCGAGGTCGCCGGGCTTCACCTCGACGCTCTGGTGGCCGGCCTGCGGGGTCGCCGCCAGGGCAGCGGAGGCGCCGAACAGCGCGTTCCCGGCAATGCCGCCGGCGGCGGCACCGCCCACGGCGCCGGTCAGGCCGGCGAGCGCCGCCGCCTTCGCCGTTCCGCCCAGAAGGGCACGGCGGTTGACGCCTGCCGTGTTGTTCGTCTCGTTCGACATGGTCTGCTCCTTCGCTGACCCCGCTTCGGGGTTGTCATGGGACCCGTTGCGGCCGGGTCCGGTTATGGGGATGAGAGGGGGATGGCGGTCAGGTTCCGTGCGGCCGGATCGTCAGCCGGCCGGTGGCCGGGTCGGCGGTCGCCACGGCAGCGCGGGCGGCAGGTTGGGCGGCGGCTTTCTTCTCCGCCGCAGCCTTGGCCTCGGCGGCCTGCCACTTCTCGCGCTTCTGCCGCTTCTGGATCATGACCGGGCATTTGCGGTCGTGGTGGTAGAGCATCTGGCAGTGCAGGCACTGGATGCATTCGTTGGGGTTGATCGTGCCGTCGGGGTGGATGGCCTGAACCGGGCATTCGTTGCCGCAGCGCTGGCACGGGCTGCCGCATTCCTTGTAGCGGCGCAGCCAGTCGAACATCCGCAGCCGGCCGGGGATCGCCAGCGCCGCGCCCAGCGGGCAGAGATAGCGGCAGAAGAAGCGTTCGATGAACAGGCCGGCCGCCAGCAGCGCCACGGCGAAGGCCACGAACCACCAGTCGCGGATGAAATGCAGGATGATGGCGGTCTTGAACGGCTCGATCTCCGCGGCCTTTTCCGCCGTCGCCAGCGATTGCAGCGAGAAGCCGAACAGCAGCAGGAAGATGATGTACTTGATCGGCCACAGGCGCTGGTGCAGGGCGAAGGGCACGGCGATCTGGCGGATGCCGATCCTTTTGGCCGCCTTCGACGCCAGCTCCTGCAGGGCACCGAACGGGCAGAGCCATCCGCAGAAGGCGCCCCGCCCCCAGAACAGCAGCGACGCCGCCACCGAGAACCACAGGATGAACACCAGCGGGTCCATCATGAAATAGTCCCAGCGGAAATCGGTGCGCAGCGCGTTGGCGAAGGTCAGGACATTGACCACCGACAGCTGGGCCGTCGCGTACCAGCCGAGCCAGACCAGGGTGAAGACCAGATAAGCCGTCCGCACCCGCTCATACAGCGCCGGGCGCTTCGTCAGCTGGTCCTGGAAGAAGAAGATGCCGGTCAGCAGCAGGATGGCGGCGGACAGGATGGCGATGTCGACCTGCCGGTTCTGCCAGATGCGCTGCCACAGCGGCGTTTCGGCTGCGTCCTCCGCCTCCGCCGCGCCGGCGGCCTGGATGGCGGCGCTGTGGGTGGCGGACTGGTTGGGAGTGGCGGCAGCCGGCCTTTCGGTCTTCAGATACTTGTCCGGCGGCTGGTAGCCGAGGTCGAAGGTGACGAACACCTTGTCCAGCGCCGCGATTGCCCGCTGCACCAGCAGCTGCAGGCGCCATGGTTCGGCCGGATCGAACTCGGTGCCCTCCGGCAGCACGAACAGGCCGACTTCCGGGAAATCGGGGGCGCCGGCCGCGGCGACGCCGCCCATGCGCTTGTGCATCTTGTCGCGGAAGCGGATGGAGCCTTCATGCTGCACCATCTCGACGCGGTCGAAGATGCCGCCGCGGACATAGCCCGACCCCTTGAAGGAATAGCGCCCCTGCCCCGCCACCAGCACCGCCTGCTGGCCGGGCTTCAGGCGTCTGGTCAGCGCCTCGTACTCCGCGTCGCCCAGCAGCGAGCGGCCGATGGTGGGGATGGTCACCAGGGCGGCGTAGAGGTCGATGAAGGTGTCGTCGGGGTTGCCCGGCTCGGGGCGGGCAATGGCCTCGGCCTTGCCGGTGCGCTCGAAGGCGGCGTTCACCTCCCCCACCGTCAGCGTCAGGCGGCGGACCGAGCCGTCACCGATCAGGGTCGGCCAATCCTCCACCGCGTCCTTCGACAGGTCGATGGTCTTGGTCACGGTGGGGGCGGCGTCCGCCGCCGCCTTGCCGAGGGACTGCATCACCTTCTTGCCGGAGCGGATGATGGAATCGCCGATGACCATCACCGTCACCGTGGCGCCCGAGACGATGTCGACCGGCGGGCTGGCCGCACTCTGGGTGGCGAGCGCCAGCACGTTCTTGCCGACATAGCCGTCGATGAAGCCGTTGATGCGGGCCGGCGGGATGCCGATCAGCACGATGGGCTCGTGATGATCCATCAGCCGCGCGCCCGTCACCGTGCCGTCCTGCGTCAGCCCGACCACCACGTCGATGGGCCGGCCCGAATAGCCGGTGGTGTTGACGAAGTCGGAGGTGAGATAGGCATGGCCGACCACGGCGTCGCCCTTGTAGACGGGGACGGTGGGGGCATCGGGGGCGGGTTGGCCGAAGCGGTCGGCGCCGGGCACTAGGTCGGCGGGCTGCAGCTTCGCCAGATAGGGCAGCAGCCGGCCGCTGTCGGCGGCATGCGCCGCGGCGATCCCGGTCAGCAGCAGCAGGACGGCGACGATGGCCGATCCTACCCAGCGTTGTAAGCGCGTGAACCTCACGACGGCCTTCCTCCGGCTTTTGCCTTTTGGCTTAGTGTCTGACCGGGATGAAAGCGCTTGGCGGCGGAAGGCGTCTTGACCGCGGTCAAGAGCGGGGCCGGGCTGCCGGGAAAATGTGCAGTTCGGCAGATTTCAATGGGAGGTGGGCGGCACCTTCGGATGAGCTTCCCCCGACGGCATACCCCCAAGGGGCAAGGTCCCACAGCGAGACGTTTTCGGCAATTTTCGGTTGGAACGGTCAGCCCGAGATAAAGCAGAAGGCCGCATCCCATGAGCGTAGCCCGGCAGACCAGCCCAGCCCGCAACGCCGATGCCCCTATCTCTGCCGACCCGCGCCTATCGGTCGATCCCGGAACCCGCAAGCGCGAGATCGCGATGTTCCTGGTGCTGGCGG
The DNA here is from genome assembly GCF_055698305.1 of Azospirillum sp. VT-I1. Lineage (NCBI taxonomy): Bacteria > Pseudomonadati > Pseudomonadota > Alphaproteobacteria > Rhodospirillales > Azospirillaceae > Azospirillum > Azospirillum sp. VT-I1. Next base: position 286,937 of record NZ_CP168802.1, read on the forward strand.
TGTTCATCTGGCCGGTGCTGTCGGTCGCGGTGGTCGGCGGCTATGGCTTCATCGTGTGGATGTCGCAACTGATCCTGGGGCCGCCCGGTCCGCCGCCGGTCTGACGGGGGCCGGTCCCATGGCCGACGATGCCATAGACCGGGGGCGGCGAGGCTTCCTGCGGGGACGGCCGGCAACCGGTCCCGCGCCGATCCATCCGCCCTGGTCGCGTCCCGATTACTTCACCGGGCTCTGCACCCGCTGCGGCGCCTGTGCCGACGCCTGTCCGGAGGCGATCCTGCGCGCGGGCGACGGCGGCTATCCGGAAATCGACTTCACGCGTGGCGAATGCAGCTTCTGCGGCGCCTGTGCCGATGCCTGCGCCGAGCCGATCTTTGACCGCAAGGCGCCGCCCTGGTCACTCCACCCCGGAGTAGCGGACAACTGCCTCGCGGTGCAGCGGGTGGTGTGCCGCAGCTGCCAGGACGCCTGCCCGGAAGGGGCGATCCGTTTCCAGCCGACGCCGGGCGGGGCCGCCCACGCGCGCATCGACGAGTCCGCCTGCACCGGCTGTGGCGCCTGCGTCGCCGCCTGCCCGTCCGGCGCCGTCACCCTCACCCACCAGACCGGGAGCCCGGCCCATGCCGCTTGATGACGCCACCGGACCGGCGACTGCCGGCGAACGCCACCTCGCCTCGCTTCTGCTGCATGTAAGGCCCGACCGGCAGCCGACGGTCCGCGCGGCCATCGCGGCGATGCCCGGGACCGAACTGCACATCGAACAGACCGGCAAGATGGTGGTCACCGTCGAGGGGCCGCATGAGGGCTGGATCGCCGACCGCATGACGGCGCTGCACCTGCTGGACGGCGTGTTCTCCGCGGTCATGGTCTTCCACCATGTCGGCCGCTGGGACGGAGCGGCGTCTTCCGACCCCTGATCCAGCTCGCCTGCCCGCCTGAACCGAACGCCAGAAGAACAAGGAGGACGCCCATGTTGGACCGTCGCGACTTCATCAAGGCCCAGGCGGTGGCCGCCGCCGCCGCCGCGGGCGGCATCAGCCTGCCGGCGTCCGCCCAGAGTTCCCTGGTGGCGGGCGAGGACACGGCGCTGAAATGGTCGAAGGCGCCCTGCCGCTTCTGCGGCACCGGCTGCGGCGTGATGGTGGCGACCAAGGACAACCGCGTCGTCGCCACCCACGGCGACATGCAGGCGGAGGTCAACCGTGGCCTGAACTGCGTGAAGGGCTATTTCCTGTCCAAGATCATGTATGGTCAGGACCGCCTGACCCAGCCGCTGCTGCGCATGCGCGACGGCAAGTACCATAAGGACGGCGAGTTCCTGCCGGTCTCCTGGGACCGCGCCTTCGACGAGATGGCCAGCCAGTGGAAGCGCGTGCTGAAGGCCAAGGGGTCGGACGCCGTCGGCATGTTCGGCTCCGGCCAATGGACGATCTGGGAAGGCTATGCCGCGTCCAAGCTGATGCGCGCCGGCTTCCGCACCAACAACCTGGACCCGAATGCCCGCCACTGCATGGCGTCGGCCGCCGTCGCCTTCATCCGCACCTTCGGCATGGACGAGCCGATGGGCTGCTACGACGATTTCGAGCATGCCGACGCCTTCGTCCTCTGGGGCTCCAACATGGCGGAGATGCACCCCATCCTGTGGACGCGCATCACCGACCGCCGGCTGGCGCACAGCCATGTGAAGGTGGCGGTGCTGTCGACCTTCGAGCATCGCAGCTTCGAGCTGGCCGATATCCCGATGATCTTCGAGCCGGGGACCGATCTGGCGATCCTGAACTACATCGCCAACCACATCATCCAGACCAATCGGGTGAACAGGGAGTTCGTGGAGAAGCACTGCAACTTCCGCCTGGGGCAGAAGGACATCGGCTATGGCCTGCGGCCGGAAAGCGTGCTGGAGGTGCGGGCGGCCAACGCCAAGGACCCGGCGGATTCCAAGCCCATCGATTTCGATGCCTTCGCCAAGTTCGTCAGCACCTACACGCTGGATTACACCGCCGAACTGACCAAGGTGCCGAAGGAGCGGCTGCTGGCGCTGGCCGAGATGTATGCCGACCCGAAGACCAAGGTCATGTCGCTGTGGACCATGGGGTTCAACCAGCATGTCCGTGGCGTGTGGGTGAACCACATGGTCTACAACATCCATCTGCTGACCGGGAAAATTTCCGAACCCGGCAACAGCCCCTTCTCGCTGACCGGCCAGCCTTCCGCCTGCGGCACCGCGCGCGAGGTCGGCACCTTCGCCCACCGCCTGCCCGCCGACATGCAGGTCGCCAACCCTACCCACCGCGCCCACACCGAGGAGGCCTGGAAGCTGCCCAAGGGGCTGTTGCCGGCCAAGGTCGGCTACCACGCCGTCCAGCAGGACCGCATGCTGAAGGACGGCAAGCTCAACGCCTACTGGATCATGGTGAACAACAACCTCCAGGCCGCCCCCAACAGCTCCAACGAGACCTATCCCGGATACCGCAACCCTGAGAACTTCATCGTGGTGTCCGACGCCTATCCCACCGTCACCGCCTCGGCCGCCGACCTGATCCTGCCGGCCGCGATGTGGGTGGAGAAGGAGGGTGCCTACGGCAATGCCGAGCGCCGCACCCATTTCTGGCACCAGCTGGTCAACGCGCCTGGCGAGGCGCGCTCCGACCTCTGGCAGCTGATGGAGTTCTCCAAGCGCTTCACCACGGACGAGGTGTGGCCGGCGGAAGTGCTGGATGCCAATCCTTCCTATCGCGGCAAGTCGCTGTTCGACGTGCTGTTCCGCAACGGCAACGTCGACCGTTTCCCCCTGTCGGAGGTCAATGCCGAGTACGCCAACGACGAGGCGAAGCATTTCGGCTTCTACGTCCAGAAGGGCCTGTTCGAAGAATATGCCGATTTCGGCCGCGGCCACGGCCATGATCTGGCGCCCTTCGACACCTACCATCAGGTGCGCGGCCTGCGTTGGCCGGTGGTGGACGGCAAGGAGACGCGCTGGCGCTACCGCGAGGGGCTGGACCCCTTCGTCAAGCCGGGCGAGGACGTCCGCTTCTACGGCAACCCGGACGGCAAGGCCAACATCTTCGCCTTCCCCTACGAGCCGCCGGCCGAGGAACCGGACAAGGATTTCGACTTGTGGCTGGTGACGGGCCGCGTGCTGGAGCACTGGCACAGCGGGTCGATGACCATGCGGGTGCCGGAGCTGTACAAGGCGATGCCGATGGCGCTGGTCTTCATGCATCCCGACGACGCCAGGGCGCGCGGCCTGCGCCGCGGGTCGGAGGTGAAGGTGGTGTCCCGGCGCGGCGAGATGCAGACGCGGGTGGAGACGCGCGGGCGCAACAAGCCGCCGCGCGGCGTGGTCTTCGTGCCCTGGTTCGATTCCGCCCGGCTGATCAACAAATGCACGCTGGACGCCACCGACCCGATCAGCAAGCAGTCCGACTTCAAGAAGTGCGCCGTCAAGATCGTCGCGGTCTGAGGGAGGAGTTGAGCCATGCGTCCCCACCACCTCGCCGCCCTGGCGGTGCTGCCCTTCCTCGTGCCGGCCATGCTGTCGGCCCAAAGCGCCGGTGGTAATGCCGAACCGCGCCGGCTGGACTCGCCCTTCCGGCCGCCGGTGAACTTCGTCGAGCAGATCACTCCGCCGCCGATCCCGCCCGACGTCACCGACGACCGCCGGGTCGCCCGCAACTATCCCGAACAGCCCCCGGTCATCCCGCACAATGTCCGGGATTACCAGATCACGCTGAACAACAACCAGTGCCTGACCTGCCACAGCCGCCGCTTCACCGAGGCGGTGCAGGCGCCGATGGTCAGCATCACCCATTACGTCGACCGTGACGGCCAGACGCTGGGCGCCGTGTCGCCGCGGCGTTATTTCTGCATGCAGTGCCATGTGCCGCAGACGACGGCGCAGCCCATCGTGCCCAACACCTTCACCGATCTCGACACGCTGGTCAGCCGGCCGTCCGACGGGGAGACCGCCGATGACGGGGCGCATTCCGGGCGTGCTGCGGCGCGCGTGGCAGACCATCTCCCGCCCCAGCCGCACCCTCAGCCTGGGCTTCCTGACGCTGGGCGGCTTCCTGGCCGGGGTGATCTTCTGGGGCGGCTTCAACACCGCGCTGGAGGCCACCAACACCGAAGCCTTCTGCATCAGCTGCCACGAGATGGAGTCGAACGTCTATGAGGAGCTGAAGCAGACCATCCACTTCACCAACCGCTCCGGCGTGCGGGCGACCTGCCCCGACTGCCATGTCCCGCATGAATGGACCGACAAGATCGCCCGCAAGATGCAGGCGTCCAAGGAGGTCTGGGGCAAGATCTTCGGCACCATCGACACCCGCGACAAGTTCGTCGCCATGCGCCGGGAACTGGCGGAGCATGAATGGGCGCGGCTGAAGGCCAACAACAGCCTGGAATGCCGCAACTGCCACAGCGCCGATTCCATGGACATCACCAAGCAGGGAGCCCGGGCGGCGCGCATCCACGAACAGTATCTGTTCAGCGGGGAGCGCACCTGCATCGACTGCCACAAGGGCATCGCCCACCGGCTGCCCGACATGCAGGGCGTTCCGCCGGGCTGGAGCGAGGCGTCGGACAACCCGCAGAAGCCCATCGGCCATTGGCTGGCCGGCGCGGGGGCGGATGACGGACCGGACGGCGGATTGGCCCTGGCCGCCCCCGCCGCCCGGTGACTCTGCCGGTCGGAATCCGACCGCCCGCCTGAACCGCGCGCGGTGGTCGGATTCCGACCGGTCTTAGCGGGAGGCCGCCAGCACCGCGTCGATGGCGGCCCGCATCTCCTGCAATGCCTGACGGTCGGTCTCCGACAGCGGCTGCGGCTTTTCCTGCAACTCCTTCAACACGTCCCGCGCCTGGAACACCGGCTTCGCCGCCCGCTTGGGCAGCGCGCTGGACGCGATGCCGGCCGGCGCGCTGACGGTCGCACGCCTGGTCTCCGCCGACCCGGCAGGCGTCGAGCCGGGGGAAGCTGCCGCGCCCGCCTCCGACCGCTTCAGCTTCTCCCAGGCGCGGACCTGTTCGTCGCGGTCCTCGATCGCCGCCAGCGCCTCCAGCTTCGCCTTGGTCGGGCGGAAGGCGGCATAGTCGGCGCGGATGGCCGGCGCCAGACGCTGGAAGGACAGCATCATGGTGACGTAGGTCTTCTTGCGGCCCAGCGCGTCGGCAAGCTGCCGGTGCGAATAGCCATGCCGCTCCGCCAGCCGGAACAGGGCGTCGGATTCCTCCAGCGGGTTCAGGTCGCTCCGCTGCAGGTTCTCGACGATGGCGATCTCCTCGTCGTCGTCGCCGGTGAAGAGGATGCCGAAGATGCTCTCCCGTCCCAGCAGCTTCATCGCCCGCAGCCGCCGCTCGCCATAGACCAGCTGCCATTGGTCGTCGGCGATCTGCCGGACGCCGATCGGCTGCTGCAGTCCGTGGCGGTCGATGGAGGCGGCGAGCCCCCGCAGATCCTCCTCGTCGAACTCGCGCCGGGGCTGGTTCGGGTTGGGGGCGATGCGGTCCAGCGGCACTTCGACCAGATGGGGGGCGTGGCGGCTGAGGCCGAACAGCGCGTCCTTCACGCGGGCGGCGGCCGTGGTGTTGGCGCTCTGGGCCGATTTCTGCGCCTTGCCCAGCAGACTACGCGACACGTTCGACCTCCTTCATGCGGATCATGCGTTCCTCGACCAGGGCGGCGGCGACGTCGCGGTAGACGGCGGCGCCGGCGACGTCCGGCATCGCCTCCACCGCGGCGCGGCCGACCGAGGTCGCCTGGGCATAGACCGACGCCTTGGGCACGGGATCGAACACCCGCAGATGGGGGCCGTACTGTTCCCGGATCTGTTCCAGGACCTCGCGGTCGTTGCGTTCGCGTTGCTTGTAGATCGTGGGCACGATGCCCAGCACCGACAGGGCGGTGTTCATCCGGCGCCGGATCTTGGCGACGTTCTCCAGCAGGAACGCCATGCCGAGCAGGCTGAACTTCTCTGTCTGGCAGGGGATGATGGCGGTGTGGGCGGCCACCATGGCGTTCTTCGTCAGCTCGCCGATGTTGGGCGGCGTGTCGATGACGATGAAGTCGAAGGTCCGCTTCGCCGCGGCGATCTTCTCCTTCATGATGAAGTCGCCGCCGGCTTCCCTGCCCAGCTCCACCTCCGTCTCGGCCAGCCGGATGGAGGAGGGCGCGACCCGCAGCCCGCTTTCCTCCACCGTGACCAGGATGTCCCGCAGCTCCAGGTCGCCGTGCATGACGTAGTAGAGGGTCTTCGCCTCGGTCTCCAGCGTGTAGGAGTCGATGCCGACATGCTGCGTGGCGTTGGCCTGCGGATCGCAGTCGATCAGCATCGTCGCATAGCCCTGAAGGGCGAGGGCGGAGGCGATGTTGACCGCGGATACCGTCTTGGCGCAACCGCCCTTCTGGTTCGCCACGACGACGACCAGCGCCGGGCCGCCCTGCCGGTCCACCCCGGCGGTGTCGCGCTTGATCAGCGTGCCGAGCGCCGCCGGGATGCGTTCGGCGTCATTCTCCCACCGGCTGACCTTCTGCTTGTCGTAGCGGCGCTGCAGCCGTTCGTTCAGCCAGACGGCGAATTCGGACTGCGACAGCCCTTTCGCCTCGCGGTAGCTCCGCAACTCCTCGCCCTTCACCGTCACCTCCCCGACATGAGCCGGGCGGGAGGGTAGAAGTAGACGCTACGCCGGTCAAGAATGCCGTGGCTGCGGGCGTTCCATCTACTGGGGAGCGTCTACTCCCGCCGCCGGCTTGCGGCTGCGGCGCGGTGCGCGGGTAGAGGGAAGGGCGGCCAGCTTCTCCTTGCGCGCCGCGACCTCCGCCCGGATGGCGGGCAGGGCGGCGTCGGCGGCCGTCCGCTGCTTCGGCGTTCCGCTGAGGGCGAGCCGTTCGGCGTTGGAGGCCAACGTGGTCAGGTCGGCGTCGGCCATGGCCGGGAGTCGGTCGATCAGGTCGATCATGCTGCAATCCTGCTTCGGTTGCGGGGAAGGGGACGATGGTTGTGGCCCATGACGCGGGCGGTCCTGGCGGCCGTCCTGCCGGGTGGCCGGTGCAGGCGCGGTGCTGTCCCAGCCGGCGGACCAGCACCGTGCCTGACCGCTGTCGGGCGGGTGCGGGTTCGAGGAGCTGGCGGTGCCGCTGCCGGCGGCCAGCCGTCCGGCCATATGGGCGACGCGCATCCAGGGATCGGCGGAGCCGGCGGGCGGCGTCGGGACTGCTTTCTTCTGTGGCATGCCCACTCCGGCCTCTGATCGGGGAGAAAACTGCAGGGGGCGAAAAGCAAAAGGGCGGCCCGAGGCCGCCCTTCTGGATCGCGTCAGGATCGCGCCGGTCCGCAGCGCTCAGAGCGCACGCAGGTTCTCGGCCGAAACCTTGCCGCGGCGCGGATCGCGGACGGACTCGAACGACAGCTTCTGGCCCTCGTTCAGGCTGCCCATCCCCGCACGCTCGACGGCCGAGATGTGGACGAAGACGTCATCGGAGCCGTCTTCCGGCTGGATGAACCCGAAACCCTTGGTCGAATTGAACCACTTAACAGTACCGGTAGCCATGGGGCAGTGTCCTTTCCCGTGTTGCCGGACTCAACATGAGCCAGGCATCAAACTCACAAAAGGCAGGAAGTTCAGCCTTCAGAGAGCTGAAAAACACTTAACCCAGAGCAACTTCGACCAAAAGAACCTGGGCGCTTGTCCCCGCGATTGCAAGGAAAATCCCTGAACGGTCATCGATTTTATTTTTTCCGGCAGCGAGTAGGACATTCCAAGTCCCGCATTTTTTTCTCCCGCCGACATTTCATCTGCCCGCCGCGCCCCGGCCGTCGTCAGCGTGCCGAGTTCAGTATCGGACCGGTCAGCTCCGGCCCCTTCGCGGCGTCCGCGATGGTGATGGCGGCCGGGCCCTGGGGTCCCAGCGTCATCGTCACCGGGCGCCCGTTGTTGTAGTTCTTCCACATCTGGTACAGGGCCAGTGCGGCGAACATCTTGGCGTCGCGGCTGGTGTTGTACGTCCATTCCTGGGTGGGCACGACGCGCAGGGTGCCGTTGCCGGACTGCTCCACCTTGTCGGCGAACCGGTAGCCGAGCTGTTCGCTGATGCCGGCGACCAGACTGTCGAAGCCGGGGGAAAGCCGCCCGAAGCCGGCCTGGGCCGGGGCCGCGTCGCCGCCGCCCAGCGTGCTGGCGCTCTGCCGCTTGACGAGATCGGCGAACAGCCAGCCCTCCTCCCCGGTGCGCAGCACCCGGACGCCCAGCCAGTTGTCGTCGCGCCTCAACTCCACCACCTCCTCGCCGCGCGCGACGGTGGATCGGACCGCCGCGTCGTCGGAGGGGCCTGCGCGCAAATTCACCTTCTCCCCCACCACTGCATGGACGTCGCCCGAGGCTGCCAAAGCCGGCGGCACCGGCATTCCTGCCGATCCGAGGATCGCAACCAGGACCATGATCGTCTTGCGTGACATGACCGCTCCTCCCGCTGGGTCGCACCGTTTTGCGAACAACGCGCGGCACGGGGCGGATGATCCATCGGCGATGGTCCGGCATTTCCGCTTGACCTGAAGTTAACTTGAGGTTTTAGGCTGCCTCGATTGGATCTGGCATACCAAGCGCCAGAACCGATCAGGACCAGGCAATCTCAAGGCAGGTGGGACGATGAGCAGGGATCAGCAGGAAACGCCGGGGCGCTCGCCCCAGACGACACGGACGCTGCGCGTGAGCCGTCTGGAAAGGGTCGCGCCGCAAGTCCTGATGGTCGAACTGCGGGATCCCGGCGGAGACCTGCTGCCGCCGGCGGAGCCGGGTGCCCATATCGACGTCCAGCTGCCGGACGGGGCGATGCGGTCCTATTCGCTGTGCGGCGATCCGGCGGACCGGCATGCCTACCGCATCGCCGTTCTGAACCTGCCGGGCGGACGGGGATCGCGCTTCATCCACGGGGATCTGGAACCCGGCACCGACATCGCCATCGCCCTGCCCCGCAACACTTTCCGCTTCGACGAAGCGCCGCGCTATCTGTTCATCGCCGGGGGCATCGGCATCACCCCGCTGCTGCCGATGATCCGCGCGGCGGCGCGGCGGGGGGCCGGCTGGGCTCTTCACTATTGCGTGCGCAGCGCGGCCGCGGCGCCGTTCCTGCCGGAACTCCGTGCGTTGGCGGACAGCCGGACCGGCGGCGGCCGGGTCGAGGTCCATGCCGCCGACGAAGGCCGGAGACTGGCGGTGGAGGCGCTGCTCGCGGCCACGCCCGCCGCTGTGCCGGTCTATTGCTGCGGCCCGCAACGGCTGATGGAAGCGGTTGCCGCCGCTGCCGGGCCGGCTCACGACGTGCGCTTCGAGTGGTTCGCGCCGCGCGCGGAGCCGGTGCGGGAGGCTGCACCGGACGACAGCTTTGAGGTGGTTTGCGCCCGGTCCGGCGTGACCGTCACGGTGCTGCCGGGGACCAGCGTGCTGGAAGCGCTCGACGCCGCGGGCGTTGCGGTGGCTTCGTCTTGCGAGCAGGGCATCTGCGGCACCTGCGAGACCGCCGTGCTGGAGGGCGAACCGGACCACCGCGACAGCGTGCTGTCCGATGCCGAGCGCGCCGCCGGCAAGTCGATGATGCTGTGCGTGTCGCGTGCCCGAAGCGCAAGATTGGTGTTGGACCTCTGATCCCTGACACGTCACCACGAAGTACTGGGCCATCAAACATTGGGAGGACCCATGAACGAGGAAGACCTGCACCGTCTCGGGCTGGCGCTGTTGGACAGCCCGGCCGAGGCCATCGTCTATTCCGACCGCGAGGGCCTCATCCGGCTCTGGAATGCGGGGGCCGAGCGCGTGTTCGGCTTCACCGCGGAAGAGGCGCTCGGCCAGTCGCTGGACATCATCATCCCCGAACGCCAGCGCCAGCGCCACTGGGAGGGTTATGACGAGGTGATGCAGACGGGGGTGAGCCGCTATGGCAGCGGCGACCTGCTGTCGGTGCCGGCGACGCGCAAGGACGGCAGCCGCATCTCCGTCGAGTTCACCATCGTGCCCCTGAAGGGCGCCGACGGGACGATGATGGGAATGGCCGCCGTGATGCGCGACGTCACCGCCCGTTTCGAGGAGTTGAAGACCCTGCGGCGGCAGGCGGCCGGGCGCTGAGACGGCTCTCCGCCGCCCTATGCACCGGCAACCAGACGCTCGCGCAGCTCGCGCTTCACCACCTTGCCGTAGTTGTTCTTCGGCAGCGCCTCGACGAACAGGTAGCGCTTGGGGCGCTTGAAGCGGGCGATGGCGGCGTTGCAGTGGGCGTCGAGGCTGTCGGTCGAGACCTCGCGGCCGGGTTCGGCGACGATGAAGGCGACGACGATCTCGCCCCATTCCGGGTCGGGCTGGCCGGTGACGCAGACCTCGGCAACGTCCGCGTGGCGCAGCAGCACCTCCTCCACCTCGCGCGGATAGATGTTGGTGCCGCCGCTGATGATGACGTCCTTCGACCGGTCGCGCAGCGTCAGGTAGCCGCGCCGGTCGAAGGATCCCATGTCGCCGGTGTAGAGCCAGCCGTCGCGCAGGGCCTCGGCCGTCGCCTTGGCGTTGTTCCAGTATCCGGCCATCACCACGTCGCCGCGGCAGACGATCTCGCCCACCTCGCCGGGGGGCAGCGGTCGGCCTTCGGCATCCACCACCGCCACCTCGACGCCGCTGCGGGCGAAGCCGACGGACCCCAGCACCGCGTCGTCGTCGGCGGCATGGTCGCGGCGGCGCAGGGACGTGATGGTCATCGGCGCCTCGCCCTGGCCGTAGATCTGGGCTAAGACCGGGCCGAAGGTGGCGAGCGACCGACGCAGCTCCTCCACATACATCGGGCCGCCGCCATAGACGATGGACCGCAGCTTCGCCGGCCGGCGGCCGCTGCGCTCCGCCTCCAGCCGCAGCCTCTGCACCATGGTCGGGGCCAGGAAGGCGCCGCAGCCGGGATGACGGTCGCAGAGATCGAGGAACTCCGCCGGCTCGAAGGATGACGAGGCCGGAACCACCTGCCGGGCGCCGCGGGCGACATAGGCCGCCATGTAGAGGCCGGAGCCGTGCGACATCGGGGCGGCGTGCAGCAGGCTGCACTCCTCGTCCACCGCCTCGACATCCGCCAGATGGGCGATGGTCATGGCCAGAAGGTTGCGGTGGGACAGCATCGCCCCCTTGGACCGCCCGGTGGTGCCGCTGGTGTAGAACAGCCAGCCCAGCGCCTCCGGATCGGGGTTCACCGGCCCTGCCCATTCCTGCCCCGACGCCAGCGCCGCATGGTCCGCCCCGCCGATGACGATGCGGCGGCAGGAGGCGGCCGGCGACCCGGCCAGTGTCTGTTCCAGCCCGTCCGCCAGCTTGGGCGAGACGAAGACGGTGGATGCGGCGGAATCCTCCAGGATCTGCGCCAGTTCGCGCGGATGCAGCTTGGCGTTCACCGGCGTCGCCGCCATGCCGGCGGCCCAGATGCCGAAGAACAGCTCGACATAGTCCGGCACATTCTCCGTCGCGATGGCGATGCGGTCGCCCGGCTGTCCGACCGCGCGCAATCCCGCGGCGATGCGCAAGGCGCGCGACCGCAGCGAGGCGAAGCTGTGCACCTCGGCAGTGCCGCGGTACACCGCCCCCCGGTCAGGGAACCGGGCCGCCGCCTGATCGAGAAGGGAGAAGAGGTTCACCGGCGCCGTTCCTTTCTTTTCGCGGCCGATCCGCTGGGTTTGCTGATTGTAGACCAATAGATGCGAATCGGCAGGCTCATCAACGGCGAAGGCGGGATGCTTCAACGGCATGGCAGACGGCTCCGTGACAACCGGTTTCCGATAATAAGAATGGTTCGCATTCTGGGTCCGGTGCGGCTATACCGGTGGAACCGGCATCCCGCAGCACCGAGCCCACGGGTGCCGGTTCCCCTGCTTCCGCCATTCCGCGCTTCCGTGACCGACAGCCCCCGCCCTGCCCTGCCCGACGACTCCCGTCCCCGGCGCGCCCGATGACCGGCCCTGTCGGCAGTTGGGCTCGCAGGATCGCGGAGCTGTTCGCAGCGCATCGGCCGCGGGTGGAGCGCGCCATCGCACGGCGGACCGGCGATCCGCAGGCAGCGGGCGATCTGGCGCAGGATGCCTTCCTGCGGCTGGCCCGCCTGCCCGACGGCGAGGCGGTGCAGAACCCGGCCGGCCTGTTGTATGTGGTGGCCGACCGCATCGCGCTGGACCATTGCCGGGCCGTCAGGCGCCAGCGCCTGCGCGAGGCCGGTCCGCCCGACGAGGAACTGCCCGCCGCCGGCCCCGCCGCCGACGCGGTGGTGGAGCGGAACCAGACCATGGCCCGTCTGCGCGGCGCCATCGATGCCCTGCCGCCAAAGACCCGCGAGGTCTTCCTGCTCTACCATGTCGAAGGGCTGCCCTACCGCGCCATCGGCGACCGGCTGGGCATCTCGCCGCGCACGGTGGAGTACCATCTGCGCACGGCGCTGGAGCAATGCCGCGCCCACATGAAACGGCGCCCGCCGCGATGACCGGCGGAATCCCCGTCCCGCCAAGTCATTTTCTTTGAGGGATCGGCCTGCGCGGGTCGTCTTATCAGACACATAGCCCAATCACGAGGCAACAGGAGCTTGCGGCAAGACGCGATGGACCATCGGGACAAACAGCGCGGAGGACCGGTCGACGGGGAGGCGGATGAAGACCGGCTGTTCTCGGAAGCCAACGCGTGGTTCTTCCGCCTGCAGTCCGACGACCTCACCCCGGCGGAGCGTGCCGCCTTCGCCGAGTGGCTGGCCCGCAGCCCGGCTCATGCCCATGCCTGGGCCGGCCTGCAGACCCTACTCCGCGACCTGAAGGAGCCCGCCCGCGCCGCCTATGCCGAATCCCGCATCGCGCCCGCCCGCCGCCCGGCCGCGGCCGGTGTCCGGCGCTTCGCCATGGCAATGGCGGTCCTGCTGGCGGTCGGCGGCCTCGGCGTCTGGCACGGGCCGACGCTCTACCAGAATGCCGTTGCCGATCAGGTGACCTCCGCCGGGCAGCGCCGGACGTTGACCCTGCCGGACGGCTCCACGGCTGACATGAACGGCGACACCGCGCTGGCGTTCGATTTTCAGGATGGCGAAAGGCGCGTCCGCATCCTGCGCGGGGAGGCATGGTTCCGCGTCACCCGCGATCCCGACCGCCCCTTCGTCGTCGATGGCGGGGCGGGGGCCGCCCGCGTGCTGGGCACCCAGTTCAGCGTCCGGCGCGAGGACGACCGCACCACCGTCACCGTCGGCGAAGGGCTGGTGGAGGTTGCCGCCCATCGGAACGCCGCCCATCGGAATGCCGACAGCCACGCCCCCTGGCCCGACAGCGTCCGCCTGCACCCCGGCGAGAGCGCGGAGGCCGGACCCCACGGCCTGACCGGGCCACGGCCGGCCGACCCCGCCGTCGCCTTCGCATGGCGGCAGGGCCAGATCGTCTTCCGTCAGCAATCGCTGGCCTCCGTCATCGCCGCGCTCAACCGGCAATGGCCGGGCCGGGTGGTGCTGCTGAACGGCGAGGCGGCGGAGCGCGTGGTCTCCGGCGTCTTCGCGCTCGACCGGCCGGATGCCGTGTTCGATGCGCTGGAGCGCGGCCTCGGCGTACGCGCCACCCACATCACCCCCTACCTGACCCTGCTGCGCTGAAAAACGCGGGGGATCGGAAAAAACGTCGGGAGCCTGAAAAAACTTCCCAGGGATCTCCGCCCGCCCATCGTCATGTCCGGGAAAGAAGAGAATGAGACGCAGTCGCAGAAAGCGGCGCGGTCTCTCACCGGATGACAGAGGCGAGCGATGGCATCGGCAAGGTTTGAAGTGACGGGTGTGACGACCGGGCGCCGGGGCGGCGTCCATGGCGGCCGGTTCGGCCGCGCGTTCCTGGGGCGGCTGCTAGCGACGACGGTGCTGATCGCGCCGGGCTTTCTGCTGTCCAGCGTTCCAGCAGCGGTGGCGCAAACGGCCCCGGCAGGTGCGGTGACCTTCGCCATCGCGCCGCAGTCGGTGGACGGGGCGCTCGCCGCCTTCTCCGCCGCCACCCGCATCCAGGTGCTGACCCCCGGCGCCGTCACCCAGGGCGTCGGCTCTCCCGGCGTCAGCGGATCGATGACCGCGCGCGAGGGGCTGAACCGCCTGCTGTCCGGCACCGGGCTGGCCGCCCGCTTCCTCAACACCGAAACCGTGACGGTCGAGCGCGTGGCCGCCGGCGGCGCCGTCCAGCTCGATCCGGTGCAGATCGAAGGCAACAGGGGCGTTACCGGTCCCAGCGCCCTGCCCCCGGCCTATGCCGGCGGGCAGGTGGCGCGCGGCGGGCGCATCGGCGCGCTGGGCAACCAGGACGCCATGGACGTGCCCTTCAGCGTCACCGGCTATACCGCCGAGACCATCCGCAATCAGCAGGCGGAGACCATCGCCGACGTGCTGGCCAACGACCCGGCGGTGCGCAGCAGCCTGGGCTACGGCAATTTCGCGGAGAGCTTCGTCATCCGCGGCTTCCAGCTGGCGGGCGAGGATCTGTCGGTCGACGGCCTCTACGGCACCGCTCCGCGCCAGATCGTCGCCACCCACATGTTCGAACGGGTGGAGGTGCTGAAGGGCGCCAATGCCTTCCTGAACGGGGCCGCCCCCAGCGGGTCCGGCATCGGCGGTGGCGTGAACCTCGTGCCCAAGCGGGCGGAGGACGAGCCGCTGACCCGCCTGACCGCCGGCTATGCCATGGACAGCCGGTTCGGCCTGTCCGCCGACGTCGGCCGCCGCTTCGGCGACGCCAACCAGTTCGGCGTGCGCGTCAACGCTGCGGTCCGCGGCGGCGAAACCGCCATCGACGACGAGGAGCGGACGCTGAAGCTCGGTTCCCTGGCGTTGGACTATCGCGGCGAGCGCGCCCGCGTGACGCTCGACGTCGGCACCCAGACCCAGCGGGTGGAGCAGGGCCGCCCCGTGGTCTATTTCGGCAACTTCGTCCCGGCGGTTCCGTCGGCTTCGCAGAACTATGCGCAGCCCTGGAGCTATTCGCAGATGCGCGACACCTTCGGACAGATCCGCGCCGAATACGACATCCTGCCCAACCTGACCGCCTATGGCGCCTTCGGCATGCGCAGCATGCGCGAGGACGGCGACTATGCCTCCCCCACCGTCACGCGGGTTGACGGCACCGGCACGGTCAGGCGCCTGACCGTCCCGCGCGAGGATTTCACCAGCACCGGCCAAGCCGGCATCCGCGCCGACCTGCACACCGGCCCGGTCAGGCACCAGCTGAATGCCGGCGCCTCCGCGCTGCGGACGACCAACAACAACGGCTTCGAGTTCGGCACGACCACCGCCATCAACCTCTACAACATGGTCGGCTTCCCGCGCCCGGCGACGACATCGTCGAGCGGCATGGTCGGCGATCCGCCGAAGGTCAGCGAGTCGGTGCTGCGCAGCGTCTATGCGTCGGACACGCTGTCGATCCTGGACGACCGGGTGATGGTCACCGTCGGACTGCGCCAGCAGAACATCCAGGTCCGCGGCTACAACCGGGCCAACGGCGCCCGCACCTCCGACTACGACCAGTCGGCGCTGACCCCGGTGGTCGGGCTGGTGGTGAAGCCGGTCAAGGAGCTGTCGCTCTACGCCAACCGGATCGAGGGGCTGGCGCAGGGGCCGACCGCCCCGTCCACGGCGGCCAATTCCGGGGAGATCTTCGAGCCCTACCGCTCCGTCCAGTACGAGGTCGGCGGCAAGCTGGACTTCGGCGGCTTCGGCGGCTCGCTGTCGCTGTTCCAGACCACCCAGCCCAGCGGCGTCACCGACGCGTTCACCCGCATCTACAGCGTGTCCGGCGAACAGCGCAACCGCGGCATCGAGCTGATGCTGTATGGCGAACCGGTGCAGGGCGTCCGGCTGCTGGGCGGCGCCACCTTCATCGATCCTGAGCTGACCGACACCGGCAGCGCCGCGACCGAGGGCAAGGACGCCGTCGGGGTGCCGCGCCACCAGTTCAACGCCAACGTCGAATGGGACCTGCCCTTCCTCCCCGCCTCCTTCCCCACCGTGACGCTGACCGGGCGCGTGATCCACACCGGATCGCAGTATCTCAACACCGCCAACACGCTGAAGATCCCGAGCTGGACCCGCTTCGACATCGGCACGCGGATGATCGCCGACGTCCAGAACCGTCCGGTCACCGTCCGGGCGGCGGTGGAGAACGTGACCGACAAGGCCTATTGGGCGTCGGCCGCCGGCGGCTACCTCAGCCAGGGCAGCCCGCTGACGGCGAAGCTGTCGGTGTCGGTCGATTTTGAAGCCGGATTTGTGACCGGCCAAGGCAGGACGGCGGCATGAGGGGTGCCCGATGACCAACCGAACCATCCGGATCTGGACGCTGATCCACAAATGGACCAGCCTGATCTGCACGGTCTTCATGCTGCTGCTGTGCCTGACCGGCCTGCCGCTGATCTTCCATGACGAGATCGAGGCGCTGACGGCGGAGGACAATCTGCCGCAGATGCCGGCCGACACGCCGTTGAAGTCGCTGGACGAGGCGGTGGCCTCAGCGCTGGCCACCTACCCCGGCGAGCGCCCGCTGTTCCTCAGCTTCGACGTGGACCGGCCGGTGGTGAACGTCACGACCGGACCGGGCGCCCGCCCGCCGGTGTCGCAGATGCACATCTCCGCCATCGACCTGCGCACCACGCGGATCCTGGCCGACCTGAACGATGACAAGGGCTTCATGCATGTGATGCTGCGCCTGCATGTCGATATGTTCGCAGGGTTGCCGGGCGAACTGTTCCTAGGCTTCATGGGCTTCCTGCTGTTCCTCGCCACCCTGTCGGGCGTGGTGATATACGCCCCCTTCATGCGCAAGCTGTCCTTCGGCACGGTGCGGGCCGGGCGCAGCCGGCGGCTGAAATGGCTCGACCTGCACAACATGCTGGGCATCGTCACCCTGATGTGGGTGGTGGTGGTCGGGCTGACCGGCGTCATCAACACCCTGTCGGTGCCGCTGGTCGCCTATTGGCGCGCCAACGAGCTGGCGGCGATGATCGCCCCCTACGCGGGCAAGCCGGTGCCGGAGCGCTTCGCCTCCGTCGACGCGGCGGTGCGCACGGCCATGGAAGCCGCCCCCGGCATGCGCCCGCAATTCGTCGCCTTCCCCGGCGTGCGCTTCTCCAGCAACCACCATTACGCGGTGTGGCTGAAGGGAGCCACGCCGGCCACCAGCCGGATCCTGACCCCCGCCCTGATCGACGCGGAGACCGGGGCCTTCACCGACATGCGCTCCATGCCCTGGTACATGCTGGCGCTGCGGCTGTCGCAGCCGCTGCATTTCGGCGATTACGGCGGGCTGCCGATGAAGATCCTGTGGGCGGTGCTGGACGTGCTGACCATCCTCATCCTCGGCAGCGGTCTCTATCTGTGGATCGCCCGCCGCCGCGGTGCACAGGAAAACGCCACCGCGGGGTCCGGCCTGCGGGCCGTCGCCGGGGAGGCCGCGGAATGAAGCCGCGCGCTTCCCTGCCCCTGCCGGCAATCTTCGGCATTCCCGCGGCCATCGCGCTGGTCACCGCCGCCGGGCTGGTCACCGCCCTGCTGGACGACGGTCTGGTGGACGCCGTGTCCTGGGCGGCTCTGTCGGTCCCCGTGCTGGCCGCGGCCTGGTCCTGGCGGAAGCGCGAGCGTTGAGGGAGCCTCCCTGAAGACGGCGTCCTGATGCGGCGGCGGTCCAACCGCCGCCCGCTTGCCATCGGCCTATATTTCGACTATGGTCGAAACATGGAAACCAAGACCGCCATCGACGCCTTCGCCGCCCTTGCCCAGGAAACCCGTCTGGCCGTGTTCCGCCTGCTGATCACGGTGGGGCCGAACGGGCTGACGGCCGGCGAGGTCGCCCAGCGGGTGGGGGTTCCCGCCTCCACCCTGTCCCATCATCTGGCGACGCTGGAACGCGCCGGCCTGCTCCGCTCCTGGCGGGTGCAGCGGCAGATCTTCTACGCGTCCGACTATGAGGGCACCCGCCGGCTGATCGCCTTCCTGATGGAGGACTGCTGCCAGGGCCGTCCTGAACTCTGCTCCGCCGACCTGACCCAGGCCGTCCTCTGCGGTTCCGCCGGGTGCGACCGCGACGCCTGAGCCTTCCCACCCCGACCGCCGCGCGCGCCGCGGCATGGATAAGGCGACACAGCGATGACCGACCGCGTCTACAATGTCCTGTTCCTGTGCACCCACAACAGCGCCCGCAGCGTCATGGCGGAATGCCTGCTGAACCGGGAGGGCCAAAAGGGCGGAAGCGGCCGCTTCCGCGGCTTCAGCGCCGGCAGCCAGCCGTCCGGGCGCATCAACCCCTATGTCCATGACCTGCTGGAACGGCTGGGCTTCCCGACGGCGGAGTTGCGCTCCAAGACCTGGGACGAGTTCGCGGCGGCGGACGCCCCGCACATGGATTTCGTCTTCACCGTCTGCGACAACGCCGCGGGCGAGGTCTGCCCTGTCTGGCCCGGCCAGCCGATGACCGCCCATTGGGGCTTTCCCGACCCGTCCAGCGCCCAGGGCACCGACGCTGAGAAGGCCGCCTTCACCGCCACGGTGTTCGGGCAGATCCAGCGCCGCATCCAGGCCTTCGTCAGCCTGCCCATCGCCTCGCTCGACCGTCTGGCGCTGAAGCGCAAGCTTGACGACATGGGACAGGCGTCCGCCACCCCGGAGGCGGCGCGATGACGCCCGTCACCATCTACCACAACCCGGCCTGCGGCACCTCGCGCAACACGCTGGCGCTGATCCGCAACAGCGGCGTCGAGCCGACGGTGATCGAGTATCTGAAGACTCCGCCGACCCGCGACGAGCTGGCCGATCTGATCCGCCGCATGGGCGTGCCGATGCGCGCCGTGCTGCGCGAGAAGGGCACGCCCTATGCCGAACTCGGGCTCGGCGACCCGGCGCTCGGCGACGACCGGCTGCTCGACGCCATGATGGCCCACCCGATCCTGATCAACCGGCCGATCGTGGTGACGCCGCTCGGCGTGCGGCTGTGCCGCCCGTCCGAGGCGGTGCTCGACATCCTCCCCGATGCCCAGCGCGGCGCCTTCGCCAAGGAAGACGGCGAGCAGGTCGTCGATGCCGCCGGACAGCGCATCGGCAAAGCCTCCTGACGGACACCGATCAATGACCACCGACATCCACGCCGCCCCGGCGGCCCGCCCCGCCATGGGGCTTTTCGAACGGTATCTCAGCGTCTGGGTCGCCCTGTGCATCGTCGCCGGCATCGCGCTCGGCCATCTGGTGCCCGGCGTCTTCCAGGCCATCGCCGCGGCCGAAGTCGCCCAGGTCAACCTGCCGGTGGCGGTGCTGATCTGGCTGATGATCGTGCCGATGCTGCTGAAGATCGACCTCGGCGCGCTGGGGCGGGTCAGCGAGCATTGGCGCGGCGTCGGGGTGACGCTGTTCATCAACTGGGCGGTCAAGCCCTTCTCGATGGCGCTGCTGGGCACGCTGTTCATCGGGAACCTGTTCGCCCCGCTTCTGCCGCAGGACCAGATCTCCTCCTACATCGCCGGACTGATCCTGCTGGCCGCCGCCCCCTGCACCGCCATGGTCTTCGTCTGGTCGAACCTGTGCGAGGGCGAGCCGCATTACACCCTGAGCCAGGTGGCGCTGAACGACATCATCATGGTCTTCGCCTTCGCGCCGCTGGTCGGGCTGCTGCTGGGCGTGGCGTCGATCACGGTGCCCTGGGCCACGCTTCTGCTGTCGGTGCTGCTCTATATCGTCATCCCCGTGGTCGCCGCCCAGCTCTGGCGCCGCAGCCTGCTGGCGACCGGCGGCGAGCCGGCGCTGAAGCGGACGCTGGACCTGATCCAGCCGGTGTCGCTGGTGGCGCTGCTGACCACGCTGGTGCTGCTGTTCGGCTTCCAAGGCGAGCAGATCCTGGCCCAGCCGCTGGTCATCCTGCTGCTGGCCGTGCCGATCCTGATCCAGGTCTATTTCAATGCCGGGCTTGCCTATTGGCTGTCGCGCCGGTTCGGGGTGGCGTGGTGCGTGGCGGCGCCGGCGGCGCTGATCGGCGCCTCCAACTTCTTCGAGCTGGCGGTCGCCGCCGCCATCAGCCTGTTCGGCCTCGGCTCGGGTGCCGCGCTCGCCACCGTGGTCGGCGTGCTGGTCGAGGTGCCGGTGATGCTGTCGGTGGTTAAGATCGTCAAGGCGACCAAGCCCTGGTACGAGGGACGCACCCATGCATGACATCGAGACCGCCGGACCCGACTCCTTCCCGAGCCTGGACGAACCCTATCTCGAGGTGCCCGACCTCGACAGGCTGACGCCGGCACGGCCGTCCACCCATCCGCCGCGCATCCTGCTGCTCTACGGCTCGTTGCGGGAGCGGTCCTACAGCCGCTTCCTGGCGGAGGAGTCGGCCCGGCTGCTCCGCCGCATGGGGGCCGAAACCCGCATATTCGACCCCCACGGCCTGCCTCTGCCCGACAGCGTGCCGGCCGACCATCCCAAGGTGGCGGAGCTGCGCGCCCTGTCGCAATGGTCGGAAGGGCAGGTGTGGGTCAGCCCGGAACGCCACGGCACCATCACCGGCGTCCTGAAATGCCAGATCGACTGGCTGCCGCTGGAAAGCGGCGGCATCCGGCCGACGCAGGGGCGGACGCTGGCGGTGATGCAGGTCTCCGGCGGCTCGCAATCCTTCAACGCGGTCAACGCGATGCGGGTGCTGGGCCGCTGGATGCGGATGGTGACCATTCCGAACCAGTCCTCCGTCGCCAAAGCCTATCAGGAGTTCGACGAGGCCGGTCGGATGAAGCCGTCGCCCTATTACGACCGCGTGGTCGACGTGATGGAGGAGCTGGTCAAGTTCACCCTCTTGGTGCGCGACCGCAGCGACCATCTGACCGACCGCTACAGCGAGCGGCGCGAGGCCGGGCTGAAGGCCGAAACCGAGGCGCAGGCCCTGGCCGCCGCCGCCATGAGCGGTGAACGATAAGCGGTGAACGATGAGCGGTGAACGCAGGGCGTGACGGCAACCCAGGCAATGGCGGCACGGCGGAGCGACCGCGTCCGCCTGCCTGCCGAGCTTGCGAGGGCGCCGTCACGGACGCCCCGCGGGATGTCCCGACCTCAGTGAAGCGTCGCCGGGTCCGGACGGGACGCGCTGGGGGAGGCTTCGCGCGAACGCCCGATCCCGAGCAGCTGGTAGAGCCCGAGTGCCGCAATCGTCGCCGTGCCGATGCCGCCGATGGAGAAGCCTCCGGCAGAGACGGTGAAGTTGCCGGCGCCGAGGACCAGCGTGACGCCGACCGTGATGAGGTTGCGCGGATCGGCGAAATCGACGCGGTTGTCGACCCACAGGCGCACCATCGCCGCGGCGATCAGGCCGAAGACGACGGTTGCCAGCCCGCCCAGCACCGGTGCCGGAATGGTCCGCAGCAGGGCGCCGAACTTCGGCGAGAATCCCAGAAGGATCGCAGCGACCGCGGCGACGACGAAGATGAGCGTGGAGAAGACGCGGGTGACCGCCATCACCCCCATGTTCTCGACGTAGGTGGTCACGCCGGTGCCGCCGCCGGCGCCGGAGACCACGGTGGCGATGCCGTCGCCGATGAAGCCGCGGCCGATGAAGCGGTCGAGGTTGCGCCCGGTCATGGCGCCGATGGCCTTGATGTGGCCGAGATTCTCGGCCACCAGGATGAAGGCGATGGGGGCGACCAGGGCCATGGCGCCAGCATCGAAGGTCGGGGTGCGGAACTCCGGCATGCCGAACCAGGGAGCGGCGGCCAACTCGGCGAAGCTGACCGGCGGCAGGAGGCCGAAGCCGTTGGCCAGGATGAGATAGAAGACATAGCCCGCGGCGATGCCGGCGAGGATCGAGAGCCGCCGGATGGCGAGCGGGGCATAGACCGCGATGACGGCGGTGGCGACCAGCGTGAACAGGGCGACGATGATGTGCGGGCCCGTCCCCTCGATGCCCTTGACGGCGACCGGCGCCAGGTTGAGGCCGATCGCCGCCCCCACCGCACCGGTCACCGCCGGCGGCATCAGGCGCTCGATCCAGCCGGTGCTGGTCCGGGTCACCAGCAGGCCGATCAGGGTATAGAGCACCCCGGCCGCGATGATGCCGCCGAGCGCCGGCCCGATGTTCGGGTTGGGGCCTTGGCCGCTGTAACCGGTCACCGCAATCACCACCGCGATGAACGAGAAGGAGGAGCCCAGATAGCTCGGCACCCGTCCGGCGGTGAGAACGAGGAACAGCAGCGTGCCGATGCCGGAGAACAGGACCGCGAGGTTTGGATCAAACCCCATCAGCAGCGGCCCGAGGATGGTCGAGCCGGACATCGCGACGAGATGCTGGATGCCGAGCGTCAGCGTCGAGCCCCAGGGAAGGCGCTCGTCCGGCTGGACGACGGGGCCGGTCGCAAGCGGCCAGCGCGGGAAGAAATCTGCCATGGAAAATCTGTCCGAATCTGTGGGGAAGGCGCTCTCGCCGGGAATGTCCCGGGCGATACCCGGCCGGATAAAATTGATCGTTCGATTAATCTTGACCGGCAGATGCCTTCACCGTGGGTACGAGGCCCGCTTTTTGGCCCCCGCGCGGCCGTCACGCCACATCTTTATTCGAACTGCCCGCTTTGCCGCAGGGAGATGGCGGAGCAGAGAGATCGCCCCGCCATTCACGGCGCCGATCAGGCTTCGGGCGCGCCGAACAGCTTCCTGCAATATGCGGCAAGCCGTTCCGGCTGGTCCGGCCGGCCGCGATAGGCGATGTGCCCATCGGGCCGGACCAGGACCAGGGCGGCCTCGCCGCCGATTCCGTAGGCTGCATGGGCTTCGCCGTCCAGGTCGGACAGAGCCGGCGTGTCACCCGATTCCGGCATCGCGGCCGCGAGCACCAGCCTCGGCCGGATCCAGTCCCATCCCGCGACCTCCGCAAACGCCCGTCGCAGGTCGTCCAGGGCATCCGGCCGGCGGCCGTCGAAGCCGAGCAGCGACCAGCCCCAGCTCCTTCCGTCGGGGTTGTAGAGGTGCTCGAACAGGGTTGTGGAGGCGCCGTCGGCGGCAATCAGCGTCGCGTCCGGAGCGCGCTCCCCCGGTTTGGGGATGTGCCGATGCAGCGCGTCCTTGATGCCGGCGAGATGGTCCTCGTTGAGCGGGCTGTCGGGGTAGGCGACCGTCAGCTGCTGCAGATCGGCGCTGCCTTGGATCAGCGCCCCGATGTTGGGCAGGACTCTGGCGGCAATGTCCATGATCGCATCCTTCACCGGACCGCGATAGACACTGTTCTGGAAGCCGCGGAGCTGTTGCGCGTCGAGCCGCCGATGCTCCCCGCCCCGTTCGGCATCGTAGGAGTCGAGCAGCAGCGGCGTCGCCCTGCCCCGCAAGGCCATCGCCAGCCGCCATGCCACCCCGATCGCGTCGTGGAAGCCGGCATTCATGCCTTGGCCGCCGGCGGGAAGGGAAACATGTCCGGCATCCCCGACGAGGAACACGCGATCCTTGGCGTAGTGCGCCGCGGCACCGTGCTGGAAGCGGCTGTGCGTCAACCAGATCGGATCGCTCAGCGTCAGCGTCTCGTCCTCCGTCACCTCGCGCGCGATCGCCTGCATTTCCTCAAGCGTCGGATCGCGGTCGGGAATGCCGGTGTCGTCCGCCAGGAAGAACAGGCGATGATAGCCTTCCCAGACCGGCAGAACGCCGCAGAAGCCTCTCGGGTAGTAGAAGAACCAGAGATGGTCCCTGTCCAGGGAGCGTCGCCAGTGAAGCTTGGCGTCGACCTGTCTGTTCATGCAATTCGGCAGTTTCTCCGGCTCGAAGTCGAGGCCCAGTTCCTTGCGGATGAAGCCCTTCACTCCGTCGGCGCCGATCAGATAGCGGCAGCGCAGCGTGTCGGCCGGCCCGGCGGCCTCCTCTTCGTCGTCCTCTCCCGCCGGAGCGACACTCACGGAAACGCCGTCCACATCCTGCGCGAAGCCGGTCACCTTGCGGCCGCGCTCGATCCTGCCGCCCTTCGCCAGGACCTGTTCCGACAAGGTGGTCTCGATCACGTCCTGCCCGCTGTAGAGCACGGGACCGTAGGGGCTGGGCACGTCGGCGATCTCGATCGGGTCGACGGGGCGCCCGTTGAGGAGCGTGTTGATCCGGGTGATCCTGTATGACTTCTCCGCAATCGCATCGCGGATGCCGATGCTGGCGAGCAGTTCCTGGGGGCGGGCCCAAAGGTTGTTGGCGCGTGAATACTCCTTCGGCTGCCGACGCTGTTCCAGCAGCAGGCAATCGATGCCGTGGTGGGCGAGCGCGCAGGCTGTCGTCAGGCCGATCGGCCCGCCTCCGACGATGATGACCTCTGCATCAAGCTGTTCCTGTCCGGTTACCATGCTCATTGCGCTTTCTCTTCGGGGGAGGGCGAGGCGGCAACGGCGGCAGCCTCGAAGGTCCGGTCGATGACCGTGTTCATTTCGCGAAGCACCGCGACTGCGGTCTCGAGCCGCTCGGCGCCGATCCGCTCGAGGATCGCGCGGTCGAGCGGCACGACCGCCGCCTCGGCGCCTTCCAGGGCCTTGCGTCCGGCCGGGGTAAGGACGACGAGCTTGGCGCGCCGGTGATGCGGATTGTCTTCGAGAGCGACGAGACCGCGGTCAACGAGCAGGTCGACGACCCTCTGCACCGCCTGCCGGCTCAGGCCCATGTTGCGGGCAATGTGGGCGACCGGCAGCGGCCCCGGCGAATAGCCCAGCGCGCCCAGAACCTGCCACCATGCGGCAGTCAGCCCAAGCGGGCGCACCAGTTCGTTGCCGGCCTCCACCAGCCGCCCGTTCGTTTCGAAAACCGTCAGCACCAGATCGCGGACGCTGACCGGATCCTGTCGCCGCGTCATCGGAGCAACACCCTGTCGTCATGACAACATGTTGTCCAAACAGCGATGGGCGAGGCTTGTTCCGTCCGGCCGGCCGCCGTGATGTCGGTTTCGGACGCCGCACATGTTTCGTCGTCGGGGTCGGCGACAAACGGGCGGTTGGCGGGGTTGATAGCAGGGAAGGCCGGGAGCCTCCCGGCCATTCCCCGCATGAGGAGGACGTCATGGACAAGGATCGTGCCGAAGGCGCCATGGACAAGGCCAAGGGCAGCGTCAAGCAGAGCGTCGGCGACGTCACCGGCGACGAGAAGATGAAGGCGGAAGGTGCGGCCGACAAGGCGAAGGGGAAGGCCAAAAACGTCATCGGCGGCGCCAAGGACGCCCTGCGCGGCGACAACTGACGCCATCGCGGTCCCGCGGCCCGTTCCGCCGCGGGACCCGCCGGCAGCAGGTCCAACCTACAGCCCTCTTGAGGCGGCAAGCGCGGATGGCGCCTGTTCCACCGTCAAGCGATGGGCGCCGTCAGACCGCCATGGCCGAGGTGCCCGGACTCCTTTCGGGGAGCAGCGGCGACACCGCGTCGACCAGCGGTGCGAGCACGCGCTCCGGCGTCTCGCGTGCCACGAAATGGCCGCCGGGCACGAGGATCGGGGCAAAAGGCCCCACCGTCAGTTCGCCCCAGCCCAGCAGGAGCTGGTGCGGAACCATGGCGTCGGAAACGCCGGCAACGGCGGCGACCGGGCAGGACAGGGGTTTCCGGTCCGGCTCGGCGGCATATCGCTCGAACATCGCCAGATCGGCGCGCAGCGGGGGGCGACGAGGCTGCGCAGTTCGGGCACGGCGATCACCTCGTCGGGAATGCTGCCGTAGCGGGCCTGCACGGCGGTCAGCAGGTCGGCGTCGTCGAGATGCGCGATCGGCGGCCGGCGCGGCACCCGATGCGGCGGCACGGCGGAAACGCCGATCAGGCAGGCCGGTTCGGGCAATCCCCGTCTCTTGAGGGCATGGGCCAGTTCGAACGCCATCAGCGCGCCCATGCTGCAGCCGAGAAGGGCGTAAGGCGTCCGCGCGTGGGGTGCCACCGCGTCGGCCAGCGCCGGGATCAGATGCTCGATCCGGTCGAAGGCCGGCTCGTCCAGCCGGCCCTCCCGTCCCGGCAGACGCACCGGGACGAGAGCCAGCGAGGCCGGCAGGTGCGCCTGCCAGCCGGCGAACACCGCGGCGCCGGTGCCCGCATAGGGCAGGCAGAAGACCGGCAGCCGCCCGTCGTCCGGCGGCGTGGCGAACCACGGGGAACCGTCCATGTCATTCCCCCGCGGCGGCCATGCGCCGGCGCAGGGACAGGGGGCGCATGTCGGTCCACACCTCGTCGATGTGGCTCAGGCAGCGTTCCCTGGTGCCGCTCACTCCGGCGCTGCGCCAGCCAATCGGCAGCTCCCGCCATTCCGGCCATATCGAATACTGCTCCTCGTCATTCATCACGACCGTGTAGATGGTGTCGTCCTCGCGGTTCGCGTCCTGACCGTTCATGGCGCGTTGCGCTCCTTTTTCCGAGAGTGTTCGCTGGGGTGAATACTACTCTGCCGCGTTGGATTCCGCACGGCTCAACATCCGCCGCCGCAGGGCCGCCCGCCGGTCCGCCTCGTCGAGTTCGGGGGCGGCGAGTGAAGGCGCTGTGGAGGCGGCCGCCCCGCCATCCCCGCCATCCCCGGCAGTGCCGGCGGCGAGATGGCGGGCCAGCACCCGCACCGTCGTGTGGTGCAGGCAATCGACGAGCGGGAAGTCCCGGCCGATGGCGGCGCAGACGAGCCCATGCATGCGGGCCAGCGTCAGGGAGCTTCCGCCCAGGTCGAAGAAGTTGACGTCGATGCCGACCCCGTCGCGTCCGAGCACCTCGGCCCAGATGGCGGCGATCCGCCGTTCGAGGTCGGTCGCCGGGGCGCCGCCCTCCGCCGTCGCCCGGCCCGCCTCCTGCGCCAGCACGACGAGCCGGCGCCGGTCGAGCTTGCCGTTGGCGGTCTGCGGCAGCTCGGCGATGGCATGGAAGCGCTGCGGCACCATGTAGCCGGGAAGCCGTTCGGCCAGCCGGGCGCGCAGATCGGCGGCCGACGGCAGGGCCTCGCCGCCGCCGCGCAGGAAGGCGGCGAGGGACAGGCCGCCGCCGGCCTCCGGAACGGCCACCACCGCGGCCTCCGCGATGCCCGGCAGGGACTCCAGCGCGACGCGCACCTCGTCCAGCTCGATCCGGAAGCCCCGGACCTTGACCTGATGGTCGAGCCGGCCCAGGCAGTCGAGCCGCCCGTCCGCCCAGCAGACGAGGTCGCCGGTGCGGTACATGCGCCCGCCCGGCTCGGGCGACCACGGGTCGGGCAGGAACCGTTCGGCGGTCAGGCCGGGGCGACCGACATAGCCGCGCGCCACCCCCAGCCCGGCGATCCACAATTCCCCCGGCACGCCCGGCGGCACCGGGTCGAGCGCCGCGTCCAGCACATAGAACCGGGTGTTGTCGATCACCGGCCCCAGATCGACGGGCTGGCCGGCCTGTTCGATGCGCCGGGCGCTCGACCAGATGGTCGTCTCGGTCGGTCCGTACAGGTTCCACAGGGCGGCCCCGCAGCCGGTCAGCCGTGCCGCCAGATCGGCCGGCAGCGCCTCGCCGCCGCAGAGGATGCGCAGGTCGGCCCAGCCGGTCCAGCCCGACTCCAGCAGCAGGCGCCAGGTCGCCGGGGTGGCCTGCATCACCGTGGCCTCCGCCCGGTCGAGCAGGGCGGCGAGCCGGCGCGGGTCGCGGCGGTCGTCGGCCTCGGCGATCACCACGGTGCCGCCCGCGACCAGCGGGGCGTACAGCTCCAGCCCGGCGATGTCGAAGGACGGGGTCGTCACCGACAGCAGCCGGTCATCCGCCCCGATGGCGAGCCGCCGCTCCATAGCCTCCAGGAAATTGGCCAGGGCGGCGTGCGGGACCGCGACGCCCTTCGGCACTCCCGTCGATCCGGAGGTGTGGATGACATATGCCAGCTGCTGCGGCAGGGGGCGGGCGACGGCGGTGCGGGCGGCGGCGCGGACGCCGGATCCTCCGCACCCTCGGCGATCCCGTCCTCCGACAGCACGAGCGTCGCGAAGCCCTCCGCCTGCCAGAGCGCCGCGTGAGCGGCGGAAGTCAGCACCATGCGGCAGGCGGCGTCCCGGGCGCACGCGACCAGCCGGCCCCGCGGATAGTCGGGGTCGAGCGGCACATAGAAGCCGCCGGCCCGCCACACCGCCAGCAACGCCACCGGCAGCGCCGGACCGGGTTCCAGCGCGACGCCCACCGCCGTTTC
The DNA here is from genome assembly GCF_055698305.1 of Azospirillum sp. VT-I1. Classification (NCBI taxonomy): domain Bacteria; kingdom Pseudomonadati; phylum Pseudomonadota; class Alphaproteobacteria; order Rhodospirillales; family Azospirillaceae; genus Azospirillum; species Azospirillum sp. VT-I1. The sequence goes on from NZ_CP168802.1 coordinate 315,069, forward strand.
CGGCCCAACTCCGCGGGCGGAAAGCAGGCCGGCCAGCCGGTCGGCGCGCGCGAGCAACCCGCCGTAGGTCAGGCTGCGCCCGCCGCACCGGACGGCCTCGCGGTCCGGCGCGGCGGCGGCGCGGGCGGCGATGCGCTCCGGCACCGTGGCGGGACCGACCGGAACGGCGTCCGGCAGCCAGCCCGCCCGCCATGCCTCCCGCTCCGCCGGGCCGGAGAGGTCGATGGCGCCGGGCCGGACGGACGGGTCGGCCAGGATGCCGCGCAGCAGGGCGCCATACTGGTCCAGGATGCGGCGCGCGGTGCTCTCGTCGAACAGCTCCGCCGCGCGGTCGAGCCGCAGCCGCAGCGGCTCGCCCGGGGCCTGTGTGACGTTCAGCCCCAGGTCGAACTTGGCGATGCGCCGCGCCGGCTCGGCCAGGGATGCCGGCACCGGGAACAGCCCGTCGGGGGAGGATGCCTGATCCAGGTTGAAGGTCGTCGAAAAGACTGGGGCGCGCCCCGGATCGAAGGGCAGCCGCAGCCGCTCCAGCAGATCCGCGAAGGAGACGTCGGCATGCTCGTAGCTGTCGAGAAGCGTTCCGCGCAGCCGGGTCAGGAAGCCGGCGACGGTGTCGCCCGGCTCCAGCCGGCTCGGCACCGGCAGCATGTGGGCGCAATAGCCGACCACCTTGCCGTCGGCTGCGTCGTCGCGCCCGGCGACCGGAACGCCGACGATCAGGCGGTCCTGCCCGGATGCCCGGTGCAGCCACAACAGCCAGGCGCCGAGCAGCACCATGTAGGGCGTGGCGCCCAGCGCCCGCGCGGCGGCGGCGACGCCGTCGCTCAGCGCCGCGTCCAGCGTCGTTTCGACGACCGACGCCGGTGCAAAGCCCGACAGCTCCGGACGCGGCCGGTCGGTCTTCAGGTCGAGCACCGGCAGCGGTCCCTCCAGGCGGTCCAGCCACCAGTCCAGGTTCCTTTGCCGCTCCGCCCGCCGTCCGTGAGCAGCGCAGCGGGCCAGCCAGCTGCGGTAGGAGGGCGCGGCCTCGGCCGGCGCCTCCCGCCCCTCCCGCCCCTCTGCGGCGTCGCGGTAGCTGCGCCCCAGATCCTCCGCGATCAGCCGCAGCGACCAGCCGTCCACCAGCGCATGGTGGCCGCATTCGACCAGCATGCCGGTGCCGTCCGGCCGCGTGAACAGGCCCAGCCGGAACAGCGGTCCGGCGGCGTCGAACGGCCGTTCGATGAAGGCGGCGACCGCCTCGTCCATCGCCTCGTCGTCGGCCACCCGGCGGACGTCCAGCAGATCCGGCACGGTGTCCGGCGGCAGGACCTCCTGGACGCCGGCCTCCGCGTCGATGCGCGTGCGCAGCGCCTCGTGCCGGGCCACCACCCGGCGCCAGGCGCGGCGCAGCGCTTCCTCGTCCAGCGGCCCGCCCAGCGCCAGCAGCGCCGGTTCGTTGTAGGCCGCCCAGGACGCCGGGTTCAGGCGGGCATAGAGCAGGAGCTGCCGCTGCGCCGCGCCGAGCGGTTCCCGCGCGGCCGTCCCGACCGCGGCCGCCGCCGGGGCGAAGAAGCCGTCCTGCGCCATCCCGGCCACCGTCTCGCGCACGGCGGCGACGATGCGCTCCACCTCCGCCTCGCCATGGGCGGCGGACAGGAAGCAGTTGCGCCCCTCCCAGATGAACACGCCCTTGTCGATCAGGTTCTGGATGAAGACGTCCTGGTTGGCATGATGCACGAAGCGGAACAGCGAGCCGCAGCGGACCACGCGGATGCCGGTTTCGGTTTCGGTGAGAACGCGGTTCAGCGCGTCCGTCAGCGCCGCCGTGCGCTCGTTCAGGGCGCGGTAGAGGGCCCCGTCGTCGGCGGCGATGCGGGTCAGCACCGCGCGGGCGGCGGCCATCGCCAGCGGATGCTTGTTGAAGGTGCCGGCGAAGAAGGTGGTCTCCGTGCCCGGATAGCTGTCGTCGCCGAACGACCACTGGCCGCCGTCGAGCGCGTCCATGATCGGCGCCTTGCCGGCGACCACGCCGATCGGCAGGCCGCCGCCGACGATCTTGCCGTAGGTGGCGAGGTCGGCGCGGATGCCGAACCATTCCTGCGCGCCGCCGGCGGCCAGCCGGAAGCCGGTGATCATCTCGTCGAAGATCAGCACCGCGCCGGACGCCGTGGCGATTTCGCGCAGCCGCTCCAGGAAGGCGCGGGGCTGCAGGTCGGGCCGGCGGCTCTGCACCGGTTCCACCAGGATCGCGGCGAGGTTCGGCGCCTCGGCCGCGATGATCTCCAGCGAGGTCTCGTCCCCGTAGGCCAGCGGCAGGATGTCGCCGACCAGGCGCGGCGGCGTTCCGGGCGCCATCGGCACCGGCTCGATCACGCCGTCGCCGTGGCGGGGCGACGCCAGCACGCCGTCGAAATGGCCGTGGTAGGATCCCTCGAACAGCACCACCTTGCTGCGGCCGGTAACGGTGCGGGCAAGGCGCAGGGCGGTCATCACCGCCTCCGTGCCGGAGTTGCAGAAGCAGGCCCGGTCGAGCCCGGTCAGGCGGCAGACCAGCTCCGCCACCTCGCCGGCCAGCGGGCTCTGCGGACCGATGGGGAAGCCGGCGGCGATCTGCCGGTTCAGCGCCTCCCGCACGAAATCGGGAGAATGGCCGAACAGGTTGACGCCGAAGCCCATGGTGATGTCGACATAGGCGTTGCCGTCCACGTCCCACAGCATCGCGCCTTCGGCGCGGTCGCCGACGATGGGATAGACCAGCTCCTTGGTCGAGAAGCGGAAGCCGGCCGACGCGCGGTTGTCCGCCAGCCGGGGCCGGAAGGCGGCGGCCATCCGCTTGGAGGTGCCGGTGCGCGCGTCGCGCCGCGCGACGAGGCGGCCCAGATGCGCGCGCTGGTCCTCCGCGGCGAGGGAGGCGTTCGCGAGATCGGCCCGCCAGGGCGGCAGCACCGACGGGCCGGCCACCGCGCCGGGCAGGCGGGCGACGCGGGTCCCGACGGCGGGAGCGTTCCGGTTGTCGGCGACCAGCGCGGCGAGGCGCCTGTGGTTGGCGGCGAGCGCCTCCAGCTGCGCCGCCTGTGCTGCGATCTGCGCGCCGAGGTCGCCGTCCGGAATGCTGGCGTGGGATGCGGCGGCGGGCGTGGGCGCCGGCACGACGGGTGCCGGCACGACGGGTGGCTGGGCGGCCGGCGCCTGGGCCGCCAGCAGCCCGGCGAGCGAGGCGATGTCGGGGGTCTGGTCGAAAAGCTGCTTCATCGACAGCTTCACGCCGAACATCGCCTCGATGCGCTGCACCGTGCCCATGAGGACGATGGAATCCGCCCCCATCTCCGTGAAGCGCTGATGCGGGTCGAGCGAGTCGGCGGGCATGCGCAGCTGCTCGCCGATCAGGCGGCGCAGCCGGTCGACGACCGCATCCGCACTGGCAGGGGCGGGGATGACGGGCGCGGAGGATGGGACGGAGTGTTGGGCGGAAGGCGGGGCGGCATCAGTTGCGGCTTCGGGCGCGAACCAGCAGCGCTGGCGCAGGAAGGGCTGGCCAGGTAGCCCGGGAACCCGCGGCAGGCCGCGGTCTGGCTGGAGCGCCGCCCATTCGACCGTGGCGCCCAGCATATAGGCGCGCGCGGCGTCGTCGAACACGGCCCGCACCGGATCGGTGCCGCCCTCTCCGGGAGCCTTATCATCCGGATTGTCGTCGAGCAGCAGGTCTTGCGGCTCGCCCAGCAGGGCCAGCCGGGCGGCGCCGCTCCGCCCATCCGCCGCCTGCCCGTGCCAGAAGGCGGGGGTCGCCGCCGACGCCCCCGCACCGGCGAAGGTCAGCACCGGTGCGCGCAACGCCGCCGCGTCGAGGGCGGCGCCGAAGGCGGTGGCGGCCTCCTGGCTCTCATGGCGGCGTCCGCGCAGGGCGACCAGCCGGACCGCCGTCTCCAGATCCATGACACCGGCGAGCACGGCGGCCACATAGGCGCCGGGACCGTCGCCGGCGACCAGTTCCGGCTCCAGCCCGCAGGCGCGCCGGAGCGCCGCCATGCCCCAGCCGGCGGCGAAGGCCGCGGGTTCGGCGAAGCGGGGGGCCTGGGCGGCGAAAAGGGCGTCGAGCGGCAGGTCCAGTTCTGGTTCCAGAAGACGGGCGCAGGCGGCCAGCGCCTCCCGATAGGCCGGGAAGCCGTCGGCGAGCGCGCGGACCGTCGCCGGATCCGGCGCCCGCCCGGCGAAGCGGGCGGCGATCCGCGGCGCCATGCGCGGCGCCCGCCCGCCACTCCCCAGGGCGTCGATGCCGGCATCGAGAGCGGCGGCGAGTTCCGCGCCGTCCCGTCCGACGACGGCGAGCCGGTGGGACAGGTGGCCGCGCCGCAGGTTCCGTTCGGCTGCGACCGCCGCGGCCGGCAGATCGGGGCGGCGGCGCAGGAAGGCGGCGGTCTCTCCAGCCAGCCGGACCAGCGCCTCGGTCGTGTGGGCGGACAGGGCGAGCGGCACCGGCCTTCCCTGGCCGGCCGCCGGCAGGGCTGCGGGGGCGTCCAAGTCCGCCTCTTCCGCCCCCTCCTCCAGAATCATGTGGACGTTGGCGCCGCCGAAGCCGAAGGAGCTGACCGCCGCGATCCGCCGGCCGCCGGCCGCCGGCCATTCGACGGGCCGGGTCGGGATGGCCAGCACGCCCAGATGCGGCGCCAGCAGGGGGTTCGGCGCGGTGAAGCCGGCGAGCGGCGGAACCGTCCGGTTGCGGAGCGCCAGCACCAGCTTGATGAAGGCGGCGACACCCGCCGCCGCTTCCAGATGGCCGATGTTGGCCTTGATGGTCCCGACCGGACAGGGGACGTCGCGCCCCGGCCCGTAGACGGCGGCGAGCGCCGCCGCTTCGATGGGGTCGCCCAGCGGCGTGCCGGTGCCGTGCGCCTCCAGATAGCCGACGGCGCGGGCGTCCAGCCCGGCGTCGCGCAGGGCGGCGGCGATCACCCGCTCCTGCGCGTCGCCGTTGGGCGCCGTCAGGCCGTTGCTGGCGCCGTCCTGGTTGGCGGCGGTGCCCCGCACCACGGCCAACACCCGGTCGCCGTCGCGGCGGGCGTCGGACAGCCGTTTCAGCACGACGATGCCGCATCCCTCGCCCCGCACATAGCCGTCGGCGGCGGCGTCGAAACTGTGGCAGAGCCCGGTCGGCGACAGCATGCCGGCCTGCTGGAAGGCCTGCGTCAGGCGTGTGCCCAGGATCAGGTTGACGCCGCCGGCCAGGGCCATCTCGCTCTCGCCCCGGCGCAGGCTCTCGACGGCGAGATGGATCGCCGAAAGCGAGGAGGAGCAGGCGGTGTCCACAGCGAGGCTGGGACCGCGCCAGTCCATCAGCCAGTTCAGCCGGTTCGCCGCCATGGAATGCGCATTTCCGGTGGCGAGCTGGGGTGCCGCGACGCCGTGGCGCTGCAGGCATTCCATATAGTCGCCGGTGCTGATCCCGACGAAGACGCCGACGTTGCGGCCGCGCCAGCGCTCCGGCGGCTGGCCGGCATCCTCCAGCGCCCGCCATGCGGTCTCCAGGACCAGCCGGTGCTGCGGATCGAGGAGGTCGGCCTCCGCCGGGGACATGCGGAAGAAGGCGGGGTCGAACCCGGCGACGGAGGGCAGCCAGCCGGCGCGGCGCGGCACCGCGGCCAGCGCATCGGCGAAGGCGGCGGCCAGTTCCGGCCGTTCCGGCGGAGGCTCCGCCACCGCGCATCGCCCCTCCTCCAGAAGCCGCCACAGCGCTTCGGCGTCCGCCGCCCCCGGCAGCCGGCAGGCGAGGCCCACCACGGCCACGGCGCGGGCATCGTCGGGAGCGGGGTCGTTTGCATGGGACGGTGCGGCCGTCGCCCCCGCCGGCGGGGAAGCGGGTTCGGAGGCCGGGGCGGCGGCGATCTCCAGCAGCGGGCGGGCGGCCTGCACGGCCAGCGCGGACAGGCGCGGCGCGGCGGGCGACACGGCGCCCGCGATGTGCTCGGCCACCTGGCTGATGCTCGACAGACGGTAGAACAGCGTCGGATCGAAGGCGCAGCCGAAGAACTTCTCGATGGCCGCCGCCGTCTGGATCGCCGCCATCGACCCGAAGCCGAGCTGTGCCAGCGGCTCGTTCTCGCGCATCTGCCGCGACGGCAGGCCGAGCACGCCGGCCACCATGTCGGCGAGCGTGCGCCGGATCTGGGACGGCGGCAGGGGGTTGGTCCCGCTGGTCCCGGCCTCGCCTGTCCCGGTCTTTTCCGCCTCCGCCCGCTTCGGAACTGTGGGGCGCCGCCATTCCGCGAGAACCGCAAGCTCCCCGGCCAGGAACGCGTCGCGCATGCCCAGACGGCGGATCTTGCCGCTGCTGGTCAGAAGCAGCGTGCCGGCGCGGATCAGCACGACGGCTTCCACCTCCACCTCGTGCATCTCGGCGACGGCGCGCAGGATTTCGCCGATCAGCGCCTGCCGGTCGGTGCTTCGCTCGTCGCGGCGCAGCTCCTGCACGACGACCAGCCGCTCTTCCTCGTCCTCGATGACGGCGAAGGCGGCACCGCGGTCGCGGATCAGCAGCGGGCTGACGTCCTGCACCGTCTGCTCGATGTCGTAGGGGTAGAGGTTGCGGCCGCGCAGCAGAATGGTCTCCTTCAGCCGGCCGGTGACGTGGATCTCGCCGTCGCGCAGGAAGCCCATGTCGCCGGTGCGCAGCCAATGCACGCCAAGTTCCCCCGTCAGGGTCGCGCGGAAGGTGGCCTCCGTCGCGTCCGGCCGGTTCCAATAGCCGAGCGCCACGCTCGGGCCGGCGCACCAGATCTCGCCCACCTCGTTCTCCGCCAGGGGAACGCGGCGTTCGGGGTCGGCGACGATCAGGCGGAGCAGGCGGTCCGGCCTGCCGCAGCAGCCGATGCGCCGCGCGTCCCCGTCGGTCGCGGCGGCGTTGAGATCGACCACCCGGCCCTGGGCCAGCGCGTCGGCCTGCGCGGTGACGAAGCGCGGCGGGCGGTCCATCGGCACCTCGGTCGTCTTGACGGTCGTCTCCGCCATGCCGAAGGCCAGATGCATCGCCCCCGGCCGCCAGCCGACCGGGCCGAAGCGCTCCAGGAAGCGGGTCACGGTGCGGTGGCGGATCGGCTCCGCCGCGTTCAGCACGTTGCGCACCGACGACAGGTCGAGACCGGCCAGATCCTCGTCGCGGATCTTGTCCACGCACAGTTCGAAGGCGAAGTTGGGGGCGGCCGAATGGGTACCGCGGAACTGCGACAGCGCCTTCAGCCAGGTCACCGGGCGCGCTGCGAACTCCTGCGGCGCCATGATGTAGGCCGGGAATGCGTCGCGCATGGGATAGAGCGCCGCGAAGATCAGGCCCATGTCGTGGAAGGTCGGCAGCCAGCTGACCATGACGCGGTCGGGGCAGGACGACCCCTCGCTGATGGCGCGCAGATTGTCGTCGAGGTTCCCGCGGCTGATCATCACGCCCTTGGGCGTGGAGGTCGAACCGGAGGTGTATTGCAAGAAGGCCAGATGGCCGTCGTCGCCGGCGAAGCGCCGGAACTGCTGTGCCCCGGCATCCGGAATCCCGTCGATGGCGAGCACGGGCAGCGCGCCGCCGCCGCCGGCCAGCGCCAGTTCGGGCAGCTGGTCGATCTGGTCCGCCGTGGTCAGCGCGAACAGCGGCGCGCAATCGTCGATGATCGCCTGCGTGCGCTGGCGGGACCTGTCCCGCCGCGGCAGATAGGAGGGAACGGCCACCACGCCCGCGAACAGGCATCCATAGAAGGCCGTGAGGAATTCCAGTCCCGGCTTGAAGATCAGAAGCGCCCGGTCGCCGGGGCGGGCACGCTCCGCCAGCCATGCGCCGACCGCCCGCGCCCGCGTGGAGAATTCCGCGTAGGTCAGCTTGTCGGCCACGGTGCTGCCGTCGCGGACGAAGGCGTAGGCGAGGCCGTCGGGAATGTCGCGTCCGTTTCGTTCAACCGCGTCGAGAAGCGTGCTCATGGCGTCCGTTCGTGGGCATCGGGGGATGGGGGCGGCGTTCGCGCGGCTGTGGCGCAACGGCGAGGGCCGTCGCCGCCCCCGGAGGGACGGCGACGGGTCTCACGGTCAGGCAGCCTTCTCGAACAGCTGGTCGAGGTTCTGCAGGACGTTGGTCACGCTGGACTTCGCCTTGTTGACGGTGTCGTTCAGGCTGCTCTGCACCGCCTGCAGCGTGCTGCTGGCGGTGGAGTTGCCGGCTTCCCGCTCCTGCAGGCGGATGGCGGCGATCGCCGAATCGAACGAGGCGAGGACCTGGATGTTGTCGACCTTGACGTGCTTCAGCGCCTCGCGCACCACGCCGAGATCGACGCCGTTCTTCGCGGCCTCGGTCTTCAGCAGTGTGACGAAGGACGTGTCGTTCGCCATGGACTGCACATGCGCGACCACGTCGGACAGGTCCAGGGCGGTCCCCGCCTGCTTCAGCGCGGCCTGCAGGGCCGACGCGTCGACGATCTGGCCGGCGGAGACGTTGGAGCCGCCGCTGTTGGCCTGGCTGGCCGCGGCGGCGATGCCGTCGGCGTTCAGCGCGCCGTGCAGCGCCACCGAGGCTTCAGCCGCGGCGATCCCATGTTCGACGAGCAGCTTGGCGAGCTGGCGCAGAACCGGGAGCTGGAACTCCGGCGGGAGCGACGAGACCGGGTCGATCTGCCGGAGATGGGTCGCAATCTCGGCGATAGGAGCCGCCGCATTGCGGACGCTGTTGGAAACTACCGAAGTCATTCACATTCCTCCTGGGTGATTGGATCAGGATTGCTCTGTGTCCTCGGGCAGCCAGTCTGAAACAAAAATACTGGATACCAACGATGACAAAACAATGCGTTTCCGGCTAACTCTCCTGAAAATCAGGAAGCCTTCTTTGTTTGCGATAATATTTCTTCGGAGAATTATTTTCCTGGAACTCAAATTCCGTCTTTTTCGAGTGGGGCAATGGCGCTGCAATCCCGGGTCACGAGGAATTCGGGACGCGGGTTGCTCTTCCCGCGCGGTGCATTCGCCACATCGTTGTAGGTGAGGATGGCGAGGCGGCGCGGGAACGGGGACATGTTGCTGGAGGAGCCGTGCAGGATGTTGCTGTGGAACAGCAGCACCGAGCCGCGCTTTCCCTTGGGCACGACGATGCCGGCGTCGCGCGCAACGTCCGCGATCAGCTCCTCCGGCGTCGCGTAGGGCAGGCTGGCGCTGAAATTCGCCTGCCAGTCCTCGCCGCCCGCTGGCGGACGGACGTCGATGGTGCCGATCCGGTGCGTTCCGGGAATGAAGCAGAGCGGACCGTTCACTTCGGTCACGTCGTCCAGCAGGATCGCCAGATTGATGGGCAGAGGCTCGGGCATGCCGTCCTCCTTCAGCCAGAAGATGTAGTCCTGGTGCCATTGCCAGGTCTCGCCGGAAAAGGCGGCCTTCATGTTGATCTTGAACTGGTGCAGGTAGACCTGCGGTCCCAGCAGCTGCCGGGCGATGCCGACCAGCCGCGGCTGGCGGACCAGCCTGTCGAACAGCGCGCTGTCGCGGTGGCAGCCGTGCAGCGCCCGCAGCGCGCCGCTGCCGGCCTCGCGGACATGGCCGGGAAGGTCGCGCGCCGCCAGCGCCTCGACCTCGGCGATCATGGCGTCGATCTCGCCGGTGCCGAACAGATCGGGCAGGACGATCACGCCGTCGCGCTCATATGCGGCCAGTTGCTCGTTCGACAGGGTCATGGCGCGTTTCCTCCGGTGTCTTGGTGGTTGTCGGGGGCGCTCGCCAGGATGCGCAGCAGGGCGGCGGCCACGGCGTCCACGGCGGGCGGGGTCAGCAGGCGTGCGTGGTCGCCCGGCACGCGCAGCACGGAGACGCTCCGGGCGCGGTCCTCCCACCCCAGCGCGGGGCGGGCGAGCAGGGCCGGATCCAGCCCGGCGGTGTCCTCGGCCAGCGGATCGGCCGCGCGCAGCAGATGCAGGCGGCCGCCGTAGATCCGGCCGCTCCGGTAGGCGGCGTGGGCCGCGCCGGACGCCAGGGCCACCGCCAGCACGCGCCCGATGTCCAGCCCGGCGGCGACGGCGGCCAGCGCCGGCTCGGCGGCGAGATGGCTGCCGGCGGCGGCGAGCCGCCCGGCCGGCGTCAGCCCGCGAAGGCGCACGGCGGTCATCGACGGCTCCAGCCCGGCATGGCGTTCGATCAGGCGCAGGATCTCCGCCAGCAGGAGCGTCTCGTCGGCAGATTGGGCGGCAGATTGGGCGGCAGACGTGACGGCGGCCGTATCCCCGGCGGGGGCCGGCGTGTCGAGGATGGTCAGGCTGGCCACCGGAGCGCCGGCCTCCTGCAGGCGGCAGGCCATCTCGAAGGCGACCAGCCCGCCGAAGGAATAGCCGGCGAGATGGACGGGACCGCCCGGGCAGCGCCGTTGCAGCGCGTCGATGTAGCGCCGGGCGAAGTCCTCGACCCGGTCCGGCGTCGCTTCCCCGTCGGCAAGGCCGGGGGCCTGCAGGCCGAGGATCGACGGCCCGCCATCCACATCCGCGGCGAGCCGGCGGGCGAGGTCGACGAAGCACAGGGTGGTGCCGAGGCCGGGATGGACGAGGACCAGCGGCGGCCGGCGCCCGTCGCCCGCGGCCAGGGGCACCAGCACGCCGTCCGCATCGCCGACCCCGCCGGCATCGGGCCCGGCCGCAGGCCCAGGAGCCGCATGCATGCGGGCCAGATGCGCGCCGAAGGCGGCCACCGTCGGATGGCGCATCAACGCCGCGAGGCCGCCGCAGGCCGGCCAGCGCCGTTCCAGCCGGGCCGCCAGACGCAGCGCGGCCAGGGAGTTGGCGCCAAGCTCCTCGAACAGGTGGCGGTCCACCCCGACGTCCGGCAGGCCGAGCACCTCCGCCCACAGCGCCGCCACCTCCGCCTCCACGGCATCGCGGGGGGCGGCTCCGCCGCCGCCGGGCGCACCCGGTTCCAGCGCCGCCGCCATCTCCGCCAGCGCGCGGCGGTCGGCCTTGCCGTTGACGTTCAGCGGCAGGCGCGCGAGCGGCAGGATGCGGTCCGGCACCATGGCGGACGGAAGCTCCGCCGCCAGCGCGGCCCGCAACTCCGCCTCCTCCGGCAGGGGGGCGCCGGTCACGAAGCCGATCAGGCGGGCGTCGATGCCCGTGCCGACGCACAGCACCGCCGCCTCGCGCACGCCCGCCAGGCCCAGCAGCCGCGCCTCGATCTCGCCCGGTTCGATGCGGACGCCGCGCAGCTTCACCTGGAAGTCGGCGCGGCCGAGATACTCGATGGCGCCGTCCGCGCGGAAGCGGGCGCGGTCGCCGGTCCGGTACATGCGGTCGCCCGGGCAGTCGCCATATGGATCGGGAAGGAAGCGGTCGGCCGTCAGGCCGGGACGGCCGAGATAGCCGCGCGCGACCGCCACCCCTGCGATGTACAGCTCGCCCGCCTCGCCCGGCGGCACCGGCATCAGGCCGTCGTCGAGCACATAGAGCCTGACGCCGGTCATCGGCAGGCCGATGGGGACGGACGGCTCGCCGGGACGGCACACCCAGTGCGACACCTCGATGGATGTCTCGGTCGGCCCGAACAGGTTCAGGATGTCGAGCCCCAGCGCGGCGTGCGCCGCGTCGCGCAACGCCGTGGTCACCGCCTCGCCACTGCAGACCACGCTGTGCAGGATGCCGCGCACGGTGGCGGCGGCGCCGGGGGTGTCCAGGAAGGCCTGCAGCATCGACGGCACGAAATGGACGATGCCGACCCGCTCTGCGGCGATGGCGGCGGCGATCCAATGGGCATCGCGGTGCCCGCCGGGCCGGGCGACGACCAGCGTCGCGCCCGAGGTCAGCGGCAGCAGCGTTTCCCACACCGACACGTCGAAGGTGTAGGGCGTCTTCTGCAGCACCCGTTCGCCGGCCGGGATGGGGCGGTGCGTCCGCTGCCATGCGAAGCGGTTCGACAGGCCGCGGTGCGTGCAGATCACCCCCTTCGGCACGCCGGTCGAGCCGGAGGTGAACATCAGGTAGGCCAGGGCGTTGGGATCGGACGTTTCCGGCAGGTCCTCCGCCGGTTCCGCCTCCCAGGGGCGGCAGGCCGCATCCAGGTCGAAGACCGGCACCGCGTCGGCCGGCCCGGGAAGGCGGAGCCGGTCGGCCAGCGCCCGCTCGCTCAGCACCAGCCGGGGCCGCGCCAGTCCGACCAGTTCGGCGAGCCGGGCCGGGGCGAGCTCGGGATCGAGGGGCAGGAAACCGGCGCCGGCCTTCAGCACGGCCAGCTGCGCGGTCACGGTGACGTCGCTCCGGTGCAGGCACAGGCCGACCGCGTCGTCGGTCCGCACCCCCTGCCGGCGCAGCCAGCGCGCCAGCCGGTTCGCCGCGGCGTTCATGGCGCCGTAGCTCGTCTGCCGCCCTTCGAAGCGCAGGGCCGGCGCGTCCGGCGTGGCCGCGGCCTGCGTCTCGATCAGGCGGGTCACGGGCAGATCGCCGCCGGGGTCCGCGGCGGGTCCCCGCGCCCAGCGCCGGGTGACGGCCTCCAGCTCCTCCGGACCCAGCATGGTCCAGGCGGCGGTCGGCCCTTCGGCGGCGGCGGGCAGCGTGGCGAGAAGCCGGCAGGCGTAGGACAGCAGCGCATCGGCACGGCGTCCGCTGACGGCGCGCGGGTCGTGCTGCAGCCGCAGGCACAGCCGGTCTCCCGGTTCGACCAGCAGCATGGCCGCCAGTTCGAAGTTGCGCGGTACCCGCTCCTCCAGCTCCTCCTCGATCAGGCGCAGGCTGTCCCGTCCGGCTCCGGACGATGCCGCGGCCGGCGACGGGTAGCTTTCGAAGGCCAGGAGCATGTCGAACAGCGGCGTGCCCGCCGGCAGGGCGGCGAAGCCCTGGAGATCGGCCAGCCGCACGGTCTCGTGGTCGCCGATGCCGACCAGCCGCTCATGCACGGCGGCCACGAAGGCCCCGGCTGGCATGGCCTGGGGCACGGCGACCCGCAGGGGCAGCGTGTTGATCAGCATGCCGACCAGCCCTTCCACCCCCGGCCCTTCCACTCCCAGCTGGGGCGACGACCGGCCGGAGGACACCGACCCGAACAGCACGTCCCGCCGGCCGGTGCAGCGCGCCAGCGCCAGCGCCCAGGCGGCATGGACCGCGCTGCTCAGCGTGATCCGCCGCCCGGCGCACCAGGCGCGCAGCGCCGCCGTCTCGGCGGGGCCGAGGCCGGCGACGCGCTGGCACGCCTCGTCCGCGGCCAGGGCGGTGGATGGATCGCCACCGTCGGCGATGCGCGACGGCTCGTCGAACCCGGCAAGCTCCGCCTGCCAGAAGGCGGTGTCGGCATGGCCGTCGCGGGCGGCGAGCCAGCGCACATGGCGGGCGAAGGAGGCCGGCGGCGCCAGCGCCGGGGGGCGCCCGGCGACGGCGGCGGCGTACAGCTCCATCAGTTCGCCGAACAGCGTGGCGACGCTCCAGCCGTCGGCGATCAGGTGGTGGAAGGTGACGGCGAAATGATGCTCGCCGGGACCGAGCCGGTGCAGCGCGAAGCGGATCAGCGGCGCCCGGTCCAGAACCATCACGGCAGCGGTCGCGCGGCGCGCGGAGTCGGCCAGAGCCCGTTCCTGCGCGTCGGCGGCGAGGCCGGTCAGGTCGGCGGTCTCCAGGTCGACCCGGGCCGCCGCCTCGGCCGCCGGATGCAGCCGCTGGCGCGGCGTCTCCAGCCCCTGCCAGGCGAAGGACAGGCGGAGCGCCTCATGCCGCGCGACGACGGTCCGGCAGGCGGCGGCGAGCGCATCGGCGTCCAGCGGTCCGGCCAGCCGCACCCCGGCGCGCTGGACATAGAGCGGCAGCGCGCCGGCGCGCAGGCACTCGTACAGGATGCCCTGCTGGAGCGGGGTCAGGGGCAGGTCCGAGGCCGCATCGTCGGAAACCAGGGCCGAGACCGCGCGCGCGAAGCGCTCCGCCGCGTCCAGGACCGTCGCCTCGTCGTGGCAGGAGGGGGCGTAGGTCCAGGCGATCTCCAGCCGGCCGCCCGCGACATGGGCGGCGACCTCGAGCAGATAGGCCCGTTCCTGCCGGGCCGACGCCAGCGGGGCCAGCCGTCCCGGCAGTTCGCGGAAGGCCGAAGCGTCGCCGCCGTTGGCCGCGTCGATGCGGCCGTGGTAGTTGAAGACGACCTCGGCCCCGGCGAGCGCCGCAATGTCCGCATCCGGGACGGTCGGGGCGGCGGGGTGGCGCAGCGCCAGCCAGTCCCGGCCGTGGCGGCCGAGAAAGGCCAGCTCCCGCTCGGCGTTGTCCAGGGTTTCCGCCGGGGACTCGCGCAGGCTGCGGCACGGCAGGGCGGGCGCCAGGGTGGTGAACCAGCCGACGGTCCGCGACAGGTCCAGCCCGTCGGAGTCGCGGCCGTGCCCTTCCACGTCCACCGGAACCGGACGCCCCGCCCATTCGGCCAGCACCCGGCCGAGCGCCGCAAGAAGCACCGCCTGCGGCGGCCGGTCGGCGCGCAGCAGACGTGCCGTGGTGTCGGCGCCGATTGTCTGGAGATGGCGGCGCGCGGCCCCTTCGGTGTTGCCGGCACGTCCGCCGGGCCGGTCGAGCGGCAGGGCCCGTGCCGGAACCGCCAGGCGTTCCGCCGTCAGCCAAACCTCCCGCCGTGCCGCCGCATCGGCCGCGCGCGCTGCCTCCTCCAGGGTCCAGAGCCGGTAGGGCGCGGTCCCGGAGCGGGGTTGCGGCATGTCGGCGCCACCGGCCGCCGCCTGGAGCGCCACCCGGAACTCCGCCGTCAGGTCGTCGGCGAGCAGGCGCCAGGACACGTCGTCCACGACCAGATGATGGGCGCTCACCATCAGCAGCGGCGGCAGCCCGGCCCCGCGCCGGATCCCGGCATAGCGCACCGGCGGTCCCGCGGTCAGGTCGATGCCCGCCATCAGCGCCGCCGACAGCCGCCGCACCTCCGTCCATTGCGCCGCCTCGTCCAGGCCCGAGAGGTCGTGCGCGCTCCAGGGCACGCCGTGCTCGTCGAAGGGCGGGATCTCGTACTCCGCCGCCATCCGCGCGGAGGGCGATGCCGGCACGAGCCGGAGGCGCAGGGCGTCGTGGCGGCGGTGCAGCGCCCGGCAAATCCCGGCCAGGGTGCCCGGACCGTCGCCGGACAGCGGCAGGTCCGGCGTCTCCAGGAGCACCCCGTGGTTCCAGTGATGGGGATCGGGCCGGTCCTGCGCCAGGAACCAGCGCTGGATCGGCGCCAGCGGCGCCCGCCCGACGGCATCGCCGCCGCCGGCATTCCCCTCCGCTCGCTCCGCCGCTCCCGCCGCGGCGCGGTCGGCCAGCGCCGCGAGCGCCGCCAGGGTGGAGTGCCGGAACACCTCGCGGGGCGTGAGCACCAACCCGGCCTCCCGCGCGCGGGACACCATCTGGATTGCCAGGATGGAATCGCCGCCGAGCGAGAAGAAATCGTCCTCGCGCCGGACCTCGCCCGCGTCCAGCAGGCTGCGCCAGATGGCGGCCAGCGCCGCTTCCGTCTCCGTCAGCGTCTCCGTCCCGCCGCTGCGGGCCGGCTGCTGCGCCGCCGGTGCCGGAAGCCGGGCAAGGTCGATCTTGCCGTGCGCGGTCAGCGGCAGCGCGTCGATCCGCACATAGGCGGACGGCCGCATCCAGACCGGAAGCCGCGGCTCCAGCCAGGACGACAGCGCCGTGGCATCGATACCATCCGCGGCATCGCGCACAGGCACCCACCAGGCGACGAGGCGGGCCAGCCCGTTCGGGCCGGGGCGGGCGCCGACCACGACGCGGTCCACCGCCGGGTGGGCGGCCAGGGCGTGCTCGACCTCGCCCGGCTCGATGCGGTAGCCGCGGATCTTCACCTGATGGTCGGCGCGCCCTTCATAGCGCAGCCGCCCGTCGGGAAGGCGGGAGGCGAGATCACCCGTGCGGTAGAGCCGCGCCCCCGGCTCCGTCGCGAAGGGGTCGGGCAGGAAACGCTCCGCCGTCAGGCCGGGGCGTCCCAGATAGCCGCGCGTCAGCTGCGGTCCGGACAGGTACAGCTCGCCCACCACGCCGGGCGGCAGCGGCTCCAGCCGGTCATCCAGCACATGGGCGCGCAGCCCGCCGACGGGCCGGCCGATGGGGGCGGCGCCCCCGGACGGCACAGGTCGGTGGTGGCGCAGACCGTCGCCTCCGTCGGGCCATAGGCGTTCACCATACGCCGCCCGTCCGCCCAGCGCGCCACCATCTCGGCCGGGCAGGCCTCGCCGGCGACGATCAGCACGCCGAGATCGGGCAGATCGTCCGGCGGTACGGCGGCCAGCACCGACGGCGGCACGCACAGCGCGGTGATCCGGCGTTCGCGCAGCAGGGCGACCAGTCCGGGGCCCGGCAGCGTCTCCTCCCGCGGCGCCAGCACCAGCGCCGCGCCGGCACGCCATGCCGTCACCATTTCCCAGAGGAAGGCGTCGAAGGTCAGGGCGGCGAACTGAAGCATGCGGTCGCCCGGCTTCAGGCCGATGGCCTCGTGCTGGCCCTCGGCGAGCAGCGCCAGGCCGCGGTGATGGCCCATGACCCCCTTCGGCTCCCCCGTGGACCCGGAGGTGAAGATCAGGTAGGCGAGCGAATCCGGGTCCAGGGCGGGGTCCAGGTCGGGATCCTCAGCGCCGACCGGCTCGTCCGGCTGCGGGGCGTCGCCGCACAGGTCCAGCCCGTCGATCTCGACGACGGCGAAGTCGCCGGGGGGAAGCAGCGGGCGCAGGGCGCTGGTGGTGACCAGCGCCGCCGGCCGGGCCGCGGCCAGGATGCCGGCCTGCCGCGCGCCGGCCTGCGCCGTGTCCAGCACGAGAACGGCGCTGCCCGCACCCATGATGCCGAGCACCGCCACCGGCAGTTCGACGGAGCGCTCCAGGAAGCAGGCCACCGGCCGTTCGGCCCCGGCGCCCGCGCGTGCCAGGACGCGGGACAGCCGCCGCGCCGCCCGGCGTAGCGCGTGGAAGCTCAGCACCCTGCCCGCGAACTCGACCGCCGGCAGGTCGCCATGCCGCTGCGCGGCGGCCGCGACGATGCCGGGCAGGCCGTCCAGCCGCGGCAGGTCGGGCGCCGGGCCGCCGGCCTCGTCCAGCAGGCGGCGGCGCAGGGCGGCGGGCAGCCGGTCGAGGCGATCGAGTGGCGTGCCGGGATCGGCGATGCCCGCCTCCAGCAGGCGCAGCATCAGGTCGCGCAGCAGTTCCGCTCCGGCGGCGGACAGCACCCGCGGGTCGTACTCCAGCGCGCCGCCCAAGGCCCTGCCGCTGTCAGTCGCCAGGACGGCCACGTCGTATTTTGGCGTGAAGTCGCCCTGCCCGCCGGCCTCCATCGGCTCCAGAGTCAGGCCGCCCGCCCGGAGCGGGTCGAGGGATTGCGCCATCAGGCTGAAGGAGACGTTGAACAGCGGCTGGCGCGCGTCCCGCCCGGTCCGGCCGACCGCCTGCACGATCCGGTCGAAGGGCAGCGCCTCGTGGTCGATGGCGGCGGCGACGGCGCTGCGGGTGCGGCGGCACAGGTCGAGGAAGCCGGACGGCGCACCGTCCGCCCCGTTCAGCCCGACCCGCACCGGCAGCGGGTTGCTGAACAGGCCGATGATCTCCGTCGCGCCGGGCGCGCCGCGGTTGGCGCTCTGGGTGCCGACGACCAGATCGTCGGTCCGGCACAGCCAGCCCAGCGCGCCCTCCAGCGCGGCCAGGACCACCGCGAAGGCGGTCAGGGCATGACGCCGGCAGAAGGCGGCGAGCGCGTCGTAGGCTGGGCCGGAGAGGTCCAGCGCCACCGCCGCGGGCACCGCGCGGGCGGGCGGTTCCGGCGGGCGCAGTGCTGCGGGGAAGACCAGGGCGGCCGGCGCCTCGGCCAGCCGGTCGCGCCAGAAGGCGCCGAGCTTGTCGCGCGCCGGTCCGTCGAGCGTCCGGCGCTCGTTCCACGCCCAGTCCGCATAGTCGAGCGGGAGCGGGGCCAGCGCCGGCTCCCTCCCCGGGCCAAGGCGTCGTAGGCCGCCGCCAGCTCGCGGAGCAGGATGCCGGCCGACCAGCCGTCGAAGGCGATGTGGTGGACGACGACCAGCAGGACGTGATCGTCGGCGGACAGCCGGATCAGCACGGTGCGCAGCACCGACCGCGACAGGTCGAAGGGCCGGGCCGCTTCCGCGTCGCCGATGGCGACGGCCTCCGCCTCGTCGGCGGCGTCGCGGCGCACCAGCGTGACGGGATCGGCGGCCGGCACCGGCACGGGAAGGCCGTCCTGCTCGCGGAAGGCGGTGCGCAGGGCGTCGTGCCGTCCGGCCACCAGGGCCAGCGCCCGTTCGAGCGCGTGGGCGTCCAGCCCGCCGCGCAGACGGAAGGCGACCGGCACGACATTGCCGGAGGCCCCCTCCTCCGCCCGGTCGATCACCCACATCCGGCGCTGGCCGTGGCTGGCGGCGGCCGGGGTGCCGGCCGGCCGGCGCAGGCCGCCGCCGGAAGCCTGGGACGGACGGGCCGCGGTCTGAAGGCGGGCCTCCAGCAGGCGCCTCTGTTCCGGCGACAGGCGCGCGATGCGGGCGGCGACGTCGGTCATGGCACCTCCTCCTTCTGCAGCAGCGGCACGCCCAGGCCGGCCCCGGCCGTCCTCAACCGGCGGGCGGCCATGGCCAGATCGGGCCATGCCTCGCACAGGCGGCCGAAGGACAGCAGCAGCCCCTGGACCCGGCGTTCCGCCTCGCTCCGCGGCAGGCCGCGGGTCAGAAGCGACGGCAGGTGGATGTCGGGGCGGGCCAGGGCGGTCCGTCCCAGCGCAACCACCCGTTCCATGTCGCGCGCCCAGAAGGCGCGGTCGGACGGACAGGCGGCGGCGCGCGCCTCCAGCTCGTCCAGGTGCCGCCCGGCGTGCCGCACCACCGCCGCCCGCATGCGCTCGGCGAAGTCGGCCGGCGGCAAGGCCGCCGCGTCGGCGATCCAGCGCCCCAGCTGCACCAGCGGCGAAGCCTCGCTGCCGGACGGGCCGGCGGCGTCCCAATCCTCCAGCAGCGCCTCGACCAGCAGGGCGAGGTCCACCGGCTCGGCCTCCAGCCGCAGCTGGCCGCGCGGCTCGTCATGCTCGACCAGTTCCGGCAGATGCAGCTTCCAGCCGCGCGGGACGGAGCGGGTCGTCATGGCGCCGAACAGCACGTCGTCGCGCCGCTGCACCGGCAGGAAGGGCGGCAGCGCCTGCCGTCCGTCCAGACCGCAGGCGAGCAGGAACAGCTCGTCGGCGCGGCTGAAGGTCGGCCGCTCGACGAATCGTACCAGCTCGCGGCTGGACAGCGCGCGGCGATAGTCGTCCTCCGACCGCGTCAGGCGGCGCCAGGACCGGCCGGTCAGGAACCGGGCGTCGTCCGCCGCCGGCCAGCCGCTGTCGCCGACCCAGCCGTGATAGGTGGCGACCACCACCCCCTCGCCGTTCAGCAGCCCGTCGAAGCGGGCCGGCGCGCCGTCAAGCACCTCCACCATCCCGTTCGCAGGCGCGGCGACGGCGGCGACGGCGGCGCCCAGCCGCCCCTCATGCAGCCCGACGAGATCGACGGCGAGTTCCGGGGCCAGCGCCTCGCCGGCATCCCGGCCGGTCATGACGCGGATCTCCGACACGCCCGGCGCCGCGGTGAAGGCGACGCCGGGGCCGTGCGCCGGGGGCGCGCGCAGCGGTCCATGGGTGTCGTCGTCGGCCATCAGGAAGGCTTCGCCCGCGAAATGCAGCTGAAGCGCGTTCCGGTTGATGCCGTAGGGCCGCCCGATGCCGGCGTCGTCGAACAGGGCGAAGCGGACCAGCGGGTCCGGCACGCCGGACTCGCGGGCCAGCGCCGCGGCGTAGCGTCGCCGCTCGGCCTCGCCGGCATAAAGGATGCTCTGGCCGTGGCGCCGCGCCGCGTCGGCCAGCACCGCGCGCCGCTCGCCGTCCTCCGCCGGGTCGGCGGAGTTGCTGCAGACCACCGCCTCCAGCCGGCGGCCATGGGCGGTCGCGTTGCCGAGATAGAAGTCCACGGCGCGGCGAAGCTTGTCCGGCCGGTTCCCCGACGGCACGGCAAGCCCGGCGATCGGAGGTGCGGCGTCCAGGCGTCCCGCCGCGGCCGTCCGCAGGGCGGCGGCCACCGCCTCCCCGCCGGGCAGCGGCCCGGAGGCGGCCGGAGACGCCGGAACGAGGACGGGGAGGCGGCCTGCGGCTCCGCCGCCTCGATCTCGTCGAGCAGGCGGGCCAGTTCGTCCTCCCGCTCCGCCAGAAGCGCTGTCACGGCCGCCGCCTGCTGCGCCACGGTCGGTCCGTCGAAGAAGGACAGCATGGTGATGTCGACGCCGAATTCGTCGCGGATGCGCGCGGCGACCCGGAGCATCAGCAGCGAATGGCCGCCCAGCGCGAAGAAGTCGTCACCGCGGCCGATGCGGCGGCCGAGCACCTCGCCCCAGATCGCCGCCAGCCGCTCCTCGACGGAGCCGGACGGCGCCTCCCCCTCCGCCTCGTCCCGGTCGGGCGGGGCGGGCAGCGCGGCGCGGTCGACCTTCCCGTTGTGGTTCAGCGGAAAGGCATCCAGGGCGACGAACAGGCTGGGCACCATGTAGTCGGGCAGCGTCCGCTTCAGATGCGCCCGCAGCTCCGCCGCCGGCGGCAGCGGCCGTCCCCCGGTGGGGATGTAGGCGACGAGCCGCTTCTCCCCGTCGGCGCCGGTCCGCGGCAGCACCACGCAATCCTCGACCGCCGGGTGACGGCGCAGCTGGTCCTCGATTTCGCCCGGCTCGATCCGCAGCCCGCGGATCTTCACCTGGAAATCGACGCGGCCCAGGCACTCGATCTCGCCGTCGGGGCGCAGGCGCGCCAGATCGCCGGAGCGGTACATGCGGTCGCCCGCCGCGCCGAAGGGATCGGGCAGGAAGCGCTCCGCCGTCAGGCGCGCCCGGCGGTGATAGCCCAGCGCGACGTTGTCGCCCGCCAGATACAGCTCCCCGACGCAGCCCGGCGGCACCGGGTTCAGGTGGCGGTCCAGGATGTAGCAGCGGCAGCCGTCGATGGGCCGGCCGACCGGGGGGACGGCGCCCAGAGGTCGCGGCGCGCGGACACCCGCAGCGAGGTGATGACGTGCGTCTCCGTCGGCCCGTAGTCGTTGTGGAGCGTGAGTTCCGGCCGCTCCTCCAGCATGCGGGCGAGCGCCGAGGTGATGCGCAGCGGCTCGCCGGTCGAGATCAGGTGGCGCAGTCGCAGGTCGGGCAGCCCGCCGCCCGCCGCGCGTTCCGCCAGCATCTCGATCACCACCACCGGCAGGATTGCGCGGTCCACGCCGCGGCGCGCGTAGAGGTCCGGCAGGCCGGCGAGGTCGCGCCGCTCCTCCTCGTCCAGCACCAGGACCGTGCCGCCGGAGGCCAGGGGGTGAAGATCTCGTTGAAGCTGGCGTCGAAACCGAGCGAGGCGAACAGCGGCATGCGCGGCGCCCCCGGCAGGCTGCGCAGGTTCCAGCGGATCAGGTTCGCCAGCGCCGCGTGCGGGAACGCAACCCCCTTCGGCCGGCCGGTGGAGCCGGAGGTGTACAGCACGTAGACCGCGTCGCCGGGGGCGATGACGGGCGGGTGGAACGGCGGGGCCTCATCGCCCGCCGTCATCTCGCCTATGGTCAGCACCGGCCGGCCCGGCGTGCGGCCGGCCAGATCGGGCGACGCCACCACGACGCGCAGGTCGGTGTCCTCGGCCATGAAGGCGGTGCGCTCGGCCGGCAGCGACGGGTCGAGCGGAACGCAGGCGGCCCCGGTCTTCACCGCGGCCAGAACGGCCACCACGAGGTCCAGGGACCGCCACAGGCAAACCCCCACCGCACGGCCCGGTCCAGCCCCGGCGCCGGCCAGCCGCGCTGCCAGCAGGTCCGACGCGCGGTCGAGCGCCCGATAGGTCAGCGACCGACCGCCGCAGACCGCGGCCACCGCGTTGGGGGAGAGGACGGCCTGCCGGCGGAACAGGGCGTCCACCGTCGCGGGTCCCGGCAAGGGCGCCGGCCCGGCGATGATGGAGGACGGCTCCCCCGCCGCGGTCAGGGGGAAGGCGCCGATGGGACTTGCGGGTGCCGCCACGGCGGCGGCCAGCAGGGTCCTCCACCAGCCGATCAGGCGGCGGGCCGTCGCCTCGTCGAACAGCTCCTCGTCGTACTCCAGCGTGCCGTCCAGCCCGCCGCCCCTCGTCTCCGTCAGCTCCATGTTCAGGTCGAACTTGACGGTCCCGGAATGGACGGGCTGCGCCGACACGTCGAGGCCGGGCAGGATCGGCAGGCCGCCGTCCGCCGTCTGCAGCGCGAACAGCACCTGGACCAGCGGCGCGTGGCTGCGCGAGCGTTCCGGGGCGAGCGCTTCCACGATCAGCTCGAAGGGAAGGTCCTGATGCGCCAGCCCGTCGGTCACCGTCCGGCGGAGGCGCTCGACCACGGCGGCGAAGCTGGGGCTGCCGGTGAAATCGCCGCGAAAGGCCAGCGTGTTGACGAAGAATCCGACGATCCCCTCGGTTCCCGGCCGGTTCCGGTTGGCGACCGGGCTGCCGACGACGATGTCGTCCTGTCCGGTGATCCGATGCAGCAGAAGCTGCCAGCCGGCGAGCAGCACGACGAAGGGGGTGGTGCCGCAGCGGGCGGCGAGCGCCTTGACCGCCGCCGCGACCTCGGGCGGCAGGGCGACGGGAAGGCTGCGGCCGGCGTTGCGGCGCACCGCCGGGCGGGGCCGGTCGAGCGGCAGGTCGATGACGGCCGGCGCCCCGGCCAGCGCGGCGGTCCAGTAGGCCAGATCTTCCGCGTGGCCTGCGCTGCCGGCGGGCGTGCGCTGCCATGCGGCGAAATCGGCATAGTCCAGTGCCTTGGCCGGCAGCGGGTTCGGCCGGCCGGCCGCGAAGGCGGTGTAGAGCCGCTCCAGCTCGCCCAGCAGGATGCCGGCCGACCAGCCGTCGGCCACGATGTGGTGCAGGTTCAGGAACAGCGCATGGTCGTCCGCCGCCAGACGCATCAGCAGCGCGCGGAACGGCGCCTCGTTCGCGAGGTCGAAGGGGCGGGCCGCCTCCGCCGCCAGCAGGCCGGAAAGCCGCGCCTCGCGTTCCCCTGCGGGCAGGCCGGACAGATCGGCGCAGGCCGGGGCGGGCGGCGGCAGGTCGGCCAGCTGCGCCGGCTGGTCGCCCTGCATGACGAAGCGCGTGCGCAGCGCCTCATGCCGGTCGGCCAGCGCCAGCAGGGCACGCTCCATCGCGTCGTCGTCGAGCCGGCCGCGCAGCCGCAGCATGCTCGGGCAGTTGTAGGCGGCGCTGTCCGGCGCCACGCGGTGCAGGAAGAACAGCCGCTGCTGGGCGAAGGACAGCGGCAAGGGACCGTTGCGCGGCGCGCGCGCGAATGCCGGCATGGCCGCAGTTGTGGCCGGGGATGCGGCCGGGGCCTTTCCCTTCAGCCTTTGCAGCAGCAGCGCCCGCTGCGCCGGGGTCAGCGCCGCGGCGGCCGCAGCCGGGGAGGCTAGGTTCGGGGAGGCCGGCGGTGCGGACGGGGGCGGCTCCAGGACCGCTTCGGCCGCTCCGGATTGACGGTCTGACCGGGCCATGGCTTCCGCCAGCAGCCGTTCGAACGGTTCGACCGACAGCGTGTCCAGATAGGCCAGCGCCGCGGCGCGCATGGCGGCAGACTGTTCGGCGTAGAGGCCGCGGTCCGACAGCAGCCCCTCCAGCGCGGAACGCCAGGGGGCGATGTCCTGGTCCGGCACCACCGGGACCGGCAGCATGTTCGGCCCCAGCCGGTCGAGATAGCGGACGATCGGGCTGACCGGCAGCAGGTAACGGGTGCCCAGCTTGGCGGCCGGCAGCGCGCCATGGTCGGCCGCCAGGGTGGGGATGCCGCGCAGCATCGCGTCCACCACCGCCATGCCGAAGCTCTCCATCCACAGCGACGGCATCAGCAGCACGGCGGTGCGGGCGAAGATCGCATCCAGGTCGGGCTCGTTCCCCCACAGCTCCATGTTGGGCAGCGAGGCGAGAAGCTCGCGGTCGGCCGGGGTGGTGGTGTAGCCGGGAATGGCCGCGAAGCGGCGGTGCGGCAGCGCCCGCGCCAGGCCCGCGACGATCGGCAGCCCCTTCACCGTCCCCGCATTCATCAGCAGCGCGGCGCCGCCGTCGAAATTGTCATGGACCGGAAACGGTCCGCTGCCGAAATGCGGCGGCTGGTACACCGCGGCCGGGCGGCCCAGATGCGTCTCGATGTAGGAGGCGACGATGTCGCACAGGCACAGCACCAGCGCGCAGCGGCGCACCAGCTCCGTCCGCTCAGCGCCGGGATACAGCGCCTCCGGCCCGAAGGGATAGAGCTGGGGCGTCAGCGCCATATAGGCGACGCGCTGCGGCGCGAGGTCGAGCGCCGCCGCCAGCAGGGTCTGCGAGGGGTCCTCGCTGGCCACCAGGATCCAGTCGGGCTGGAAGGCGGTGGCGACGCGGCGCAGCTCGGCGCGCATGTCGCGCTGCTCCCGCACCGCCGTCACCTCCACCCCGCTCAGCACCAGCCGGTCGGCGGCGCCGTCGGCGGCGACCCCGACCCCGCGCCGGGCGAGGTCGGCGCGCCATTGGTCATGGGTGATCGAACTGGGCGCCGCCAGCGCCGGGGTCACCACCGCCACCCGGTGGCCGCGCGCCGCCAGCCCTTCCAGCAGATGGCGGTTGGACCGGTTCGCCCCGCCCTCGAACCGGGTGTAGGGGACGTTCATCGTCATCAGGATGCGCATCGAACCGCCCTTCGCAGTCAGGTCGGGCCAGCCGGCGCGGCGCCGTCGGCGTTCAGGATTTCCGCCATGAGGCGCTCGACCTCGGCGGGGTCGTGGCGGGCCAGCTCCGCCTCGACGACGGCCTCCGCCATGGCGGCCACGGTCGGCAGGTTGTAGAGGCGGCGCAGCGGCACCTCGACGCCGAACGCCTCGGCAATGCCGAGCCCGACCTGCGTCAGCAGCAGCGAATGACCGCCGATCTCGAAGAAGTTCTCGTGGATGCCGACCCGCGGCAGGTCCAGCACCCGCGCCCACAGCGCGGCGACCGTCTCCTCCACCGGATCGCGCGGGGCGTCGAACCGGCGTTCGGTCGCGTCCGGAGCCGCATCCGAGTCCGCCAGCGCGCGCAGGCGGTTCAGGTCGCGCTTGCCGCTGGACAGCGCCGGCAGCGCCTCGTGCAGGACGAAGCGGGCCGGGATCATGTGCGCGGGCAATCTGGTGGCGAGCCGCGCGCGCAGCCTCTCGCCCAGCCCGGCGCGGTCGGCGTCCGGCATGGGTACGACATGGGCGACGAGACGCGCCGCCTCGGTGCCGGCCGCGGCCACGGTGACGGCTGCGTCGCGGACCTCCGCGTCGGCGCACAGCGCGGCCTCCACCTCGCCGGGCTCGATCCGCTGCCCGCGGATCTTCACCTGCTGGTCGATGCGGCCGAGATGGATCAGGCGCCCGTCCTCGTCCAGCCGCGCGAGGTCGCCGGTCAGGTAGCAGCGCTCGCCCGGGACCGTCGCGGCCGGGTCGGGAACGAAGCGCTCCGCGGTCAGGGCGGGCCGGCCGGCATAGCCGCGCGCCAGCCCGATCCCGGCGATGGCCAGTTCCCCCACCGCGCCGTAGGGCACCGGCCGATGGAAACGGTCCAGCACCAGCATGCGGATGTTGGCGATGGGGCGGCCGATGGGCACCGCCGGTCCGGTCTCGTCGCGGGTGCAGTCGTGATAGGTGACGTCGATGGCCGCCTCGGTCGGGCCATAGAGGTTGTGGACGGAGGCGGGAAGATGGGCGTGGGCGAGGTCGCGCAGGTCGCCCGGTAGGGCTTCGCCGCTGCAGACGATCCGTCGCAGGCCGGTGCAGGCCTCGATCCCCGGCGTGGCCAGGAAGGCGCGCAGCATCGACGGAACGAAGTGCGTCACGGTGACGCCCGCGCTGCGGATCAGGTCGCGCAGATAGCCCGGGTCGCGGTGCCCGTCCGGGGCCGCCAGCACGATGGCCGCGCCCTGGGCGAGCGGCCAGAAGAACTCCCACACCGACACGTCGAAGGTGTAGGGGGTCTTCTGCAGCACGCGGTCGCCGGGGCCGATGGGATAGGCCGCCTGCATCCAGTCCAGACGGTTGAGCAGGCCGCCTTGCGTGTTCACCACGCCCTTCGGCTTGCCCGTCGAGCCCGAGGTGAACAGCAGATAGGCCGCTTGGTCCGGATCGCAGGAGGGTGGATCGAAGGAGGCTGCCGCGTCGTTCCGCAGATTGGCGGTTGGCAGATCGGCGGGGGGCAGATCGGCAAGCGGCAGATCGGCAAGCGGCAGCACGGGCAGGCCGGCCGCGGCGAAGACCGGCGCCCGATCCCCGGCCACCACCAGGGCCGCGGCGGCATCGGCGGCGAGCGAGGCGAGACGGTCGGGCGGATCGTCGGTGGCGAGCGGCAGATAGGCGGCGCCGGCCAGCAGGATGCCGAGCAGCGTGACGACCAGCTCCGGCGAGCGGTCGAGGCAGACCCCCACCACCGTCTCCCGGCCGACGCCGCGTCCGCGCAGGCGGCGCGCCAGCGCCCCCGCCCTGGACAGGAGATCGCCATAGCCGAGGACCGTCCCCTCGAACAGCACGGCCGGCGCGGCGGGCGCGGCGGCGGCCCGGTCCAGAATCCGCATCGCCAGCGGCCGGTGGCCTGTCCCGTCCTTGGCCCGGCCGGTGACGGGGCCGCCCAGCCTTGCGGCGAGCAGCGCGCCGTCCGCCCGGCCGGACACCGGCAGCGCCCCCACGGGCAGGTCGGGCGTCGCCGCCATCGCCTCCAGCAGGGTGCGGAAGTTCGACGCCAGCCGCTCCATGGCGGCGGCCGGAAGCCGGTCCGGGTCGTAGACCGCCAGGAAGGTCATGTCCTCGTTCGGAATGACGCCGACATTCAGGGCCAGATTGGTCTGGTCGATGAAGGAGTAATCCTCGACCGCCAGATCGCCGAAGCGGGCGCCGCCGCCGGCGGCCTGCGCCAGCGGATAGTTCTCCAGGACCAGGATGTGGCTGAACAGGGCGCGGTCCTGCGGCATCTCGGTATGGCGATGGAGCGAGGCGAGCGGCACATGCTGGTGCCGGCGCATGGCGGCCAGTTCGGTCTGCAGGCCGGCCAGCCACGCGCCCAGCGGCCGCTCCTCCACGATGCGGATGCGTGCCGGAACCGTGTTCACGAAGAGACCGACGGTGCGCTCCACATCCGGCAGGTCGTCGGGACGGCCGGACACGGTCAGGCCGAACAGCACGTCGTCGCTGCGGCTGTAGCGGCCGACCAGGATCGCCCAGGCCCCCGTCAGCACAGTGGCGAGCGTCACCCCCCGCGCCCGCGCCAGATCGCGCAGGCGCGACGACAGGCGCGCGCCCAGCGGCCGGCTCAGCTCGACCAGCGATCGGGCCGGTGTGGCGGAGCGGGAGAGGACCTCCTCGGGAAGGACGGGCGTCGGCTCGCGGAACCCGTTCAGCCGCTCCCGCCACCAGCCGTCCGTCTCCGCGCCGTCGCGGTTCGCCAGCCAGGACACGAAGCCGCGGAAGGACGGCGCCGGCGGCAGCGACGGCGCCGCTCCGTCCAGCATGGCGCCGTACCAGGACATCAGCTCGTCCATCACGACATTCACCGACCAGCCGTCCATCACCGCGTGGTGGCGGGTCCACACGATCCGCACCAGATCGTCGGCAAGCCGGAACAGGGCGAAGCGCATCAGCGGCGCCCGGGCGAGGTCGAACGGCGCAGCCCGGTCGTCGGCCAGATAGGCCGCGACCCGCCGCTGCCGCTCCTCCTCCGGCCGCGCGCGCAGATCCTCGATCAGGATGGGCGGCGGCCGGACGGGACCGGTGAGCTGCATCGGCCGTCCGTCCGGGCCGGTGACGAATGCGGCGTTCAACGCATCGTGGCGTGCGACCACGCCGGTGAAGGCGCTGCAGAAGGCTTCGACAGCCAGCGGCCCGCGCAGCAGGCAGGACATCTGGCCGACATAGGCGTTGGCGCCATCCCCTATAAAAGAATGAAAAAGCATCCCCTCCTGCAGAGGAGTGACGCTGCATACGGATGAATTGTCGCGAGATGTGACCATATTTTTGTATGATATTACCAATTCCTAAGCATCTTTCGATGGTGTATGGGAAACTTATAGAGGTCAATTCGATTTTTTAGACTCCTGCATACAAAAATACTGGCGCGCAGAGGCTTGCTTTGTGTTTATTGTTGGATTGAATCCGTTCTTTACGGGAATATGAATATTATCCATACAGCGGCATGCTTATTCTGCATGCTCTATACTGCATTTGTATGATTTTCACGGACCGTCGACAGGGGCGGGCAGCGCGTAGATCACGGAAACAACTGAAAAAGACCATGAAGATCGCAATAGTCGGATTCGACGGGCGGTTCCCGGACTGCAACTCGGTGCCGGAAATGTGGCGGGCGCTGACGACGGGGCGCAGTTGCCTGCGCCGCTTCTCGCCCGACGAGCTGCGCGCCGCCGGTCTCGACGAGGCGGAAGCGGCCCGGCCCGACTGTGTGCCCGTCGGCGGGGTGGTCGCGGGGGCCGAGGATTTCGACGCGGAGCTGTTCGGCCTCGCCCCGGCCGAGGCGGCGACGATCGATCCGCAGCAGCGCATCTTCCTGGAATGCGTGCTCGGCGCCCTGGAGGGGGCCGGCCACCCGCCCGCATCGTTCGACGGCCGCATCGGCCTGTTCGGCGGGGTGGGGGTCAGCGGGTGGCTCTGGCGCGCCTCCGGCGGCGGCGAGACCGGAAGCGGCGCCTTCCAGGCCTTCCTGGGGAGCGACAAGGATTTCGCGGCGACGCGCGCGGCCTATCTGCTGAACCTGCGCGGCCCGGCGGTCACCGTGCAGACCGCCTGCTCGACCTCGCTGGTGGCGGTGCATCTCGCCTGCCAGAGCCTGGCGCTGGGGGAATGCGACATGGCGCTGGCCGGTGGCGCCTCGATCCGCCTGCCGCAGACCGGCGGCTACCTGTATGAGCGCGACGGCATCGAGTCGCCCGACGGCGCGTGCCGCCCCTTCGACGAGGCGGCGGCCGGCACCGTGTTCGGCAACGGCGCCGCCGTGGTGGCCCTGCGCCGGCTGGACGAGGCGGTCGCCGACGGCGACACCGTCTATGCGGTCATCGAAGGATCCGGCATCAACAACGACGGGTCCGACAAGGTCGGCTTCACGGCGCCCGGGGTCAACGGACAGGCGACGGCCATCGCGGAGGCGCTCGCCGTCGCCGGGGCCGATCCGGACCGGATGGCCTTCATCGAGGCGCACGGCACCGGAACGCGGCTGGGCGATGCCATCGAGCTGCGCGCCCTGTCCCGCGCCTTCGCGCGCCGGACGTCGCGCAAGGGCTTTTGCGCGCTGGGCAGCGTCAAGGCCAATTTCGGCCATCTCGACACCGCGGCCGGCGTCGCCGGGCTGATCAAGGCGGCGCTGGCCCTGCACCACCGCCTGCTTCCCGCCACGCCCGGCATCCGCAACCCGGCGGCCGATCTCGCCGACAGCCCCTTCTTCGTTCCGCAGACGCCGCTTCCGCTCGGGCCGGGCCGGCTGTGGGCCGGCGTCAGCTCCTTCGGGGTCGGCGGCACCAACGCCCATGTGGTACTGCGCAGCGCCGACGCGCCGGTCCGGCCGGCGGCGGCGCGCAAGGCGCAGCTCGTCGTCCTGTCGGGCCGCAGCCCGGCCGCCCGCGACATGGCGGCGGGCCAGTTGGCGCGCGCGCTGGCCGCCGATCCGGCGCTCGACCTCGCCGACGTCTCCCACACGCTGCTGGCCGGGCGGACGGCCCGTCCCTTCCGCGCGGCGACGGCGGCGGAGGACGGAGCGGCGCTGGCGGCGGCGCTCACCGATCCCGGCAGCCTGCTTCAGGGCAGCCGGACGGACGGGGAGCCTCCAAGCCTCGGCCTGCTATTTTCCGGCCAGGGCAGCCAGCATGCCGGGATGGCGCTCGGCCTGTACGACACGGAGCCGGCCTTCGCCGCCGCCTTCGACCGCGCGCGGGAGGTGCTGCGCCCGATCCTCGGCCTCGACCTGCTGGAGCTGCTGCGCGACCCGGACGGCGATGCGCGGCTGGAGCAGACCGCCATCGCCCAGCCCGCCATCGTCGCCGTCGGCTGGTCGATGGCGGAGACGCTGCGTTCCTGGGGACTGCAGCCGGCCGTCATGCTGGGGCACAGCCTCGGCGAATACACCGCCGCCTGCGTGGCCGGGGTGTTCGAGCCGGAGGAGGCGCTGCGGCTGGTCGCCCTGCGCGGCCGGCTGATGCAGGCGCTGCCGGCCGGCCGGATGCTGGCGGTCGACATGGCGGAGCAGCGGCTTGCCGCCCTTCTGCCGGCGGAGCTGTCCATCGCGGCGGTCAACGGCCCGTCCGCCACCGTGCTGTCCGGCGCGCCGGAGGCGGTCGAGCGTTTCGCGGAGCGGCTGGGACGGGATGGCGTCGCCTGCGCGCTGCTGCGGACCTCCCACGCCTTCCACTCGGCGATGATGGAGCCGATGATGGAGCGCTTCGCCGCCGAACTGGCTCGGGCGCGTCCGATGCCGCCGCGCCTTCCCGTGATCTCGAACCTCAGCGGTCGGATTCTGACCGCTGCGGAGGCGACCGATCCCGCCTATTGGTGCCGTCATCTGCGCGAACCCGTCCGCTTCGCCGACGGCGTCTCCGCCCTTCTGGCGGCGGGGCCGTCCGCCGTGGTCGAGGTCGGCCCCGGCCAGACGCTGGCGGCGCTGGCCCGACGGCATCCGGACTGGCCGGCCGCCCGGCCGCCCGTCCCGCTGATGCGCCACCGCCACGATCCGCAGTCGGACAGCCTGACGCTGATGCGCGCCGCCGCGCGGCTGTGGACGGCGGGCTTCGACCTCGACCCGGCCGGCCTGCACCCGGTCCGCCGCCGCCGCGTCGCCCTGCCGGGCACCCCCTTCCTGCGGCGGCGCCTTACCCTGCCGCCGCCCGCGGCGCCGAAAGCCGAGGCCGGGCGGACAGCCGATGCCGAGCTGTCCGTCCCGGCGTGGCTGCCCTGCCGTCCGCGCCCGGCCCCGCCTCCCCCACCCGACACATCGCCGGTAACATCGCCGGGGGCGTGGTACCTGCGCACGGGATCCCTCGCGCTGGCGGAGCGGGCGGCGGCGGTCGCGCGGGATGCGGGCGTCCTTCTCCTGCCGGACCTCGATCCACCGCCCGGCCTTCCCCTGACGATCCTCTTCGCGGCGGGCCCTTCGCAGACGGACCCCGGTGCGGCGGACGCGCTGGCGGCGCTGCTGCGCGAGCTGTCCGGACTGCCGGAGCGGCCGGCCCGGCTCGTCCTGGTGGTGCCGGGACTGCTGGCGGTGACCGGGGACGAGCCGCTGGACGAGAGCCGCGGCGCCCTCCTGGGACTGTTCCGCAGTGCCGTGCAGGAACTGCCGCAGCTTTCCGCCCTCTGCCTCGATCCGGGAGATCCGGACCCGGGGCCGGAGGCGGCGGCGCGGCTGGCCGCCCTGGCCGGCGACGCATCGGCCACCGGCCTGCGGGCATGGCGCGGCGGCGTGGAGTGGCAACCGGTCTCGGCACCCCTCCCCTCCGCTCCTCCTCCCCCAGTGCCGCCCGCGCTGCCGGCCGAACCGGAGACCGGCGGACCGGCAGCCGGGGCATGGCTCGTCACCGGCGGGCTGGGAAGCCTGGGCGTGGAAGCGGCGCAGGCCATCGTCGAACTGGCGGCGGGCAGGCGGGTCGACCTGCATCTGCTGGCCCGGAGCCCGGTGCCCCCGGTCGCCGACTGGCCGGCCGCCATCGCCGGTGGGCGCGTGCCGGCCGCCCTGGCCCGCCGGATGGAACGGTTGCTGGCGCTCGGCGGACCGCAGGTCGGTCTTCATCTCCATCAGGGCGACGTCGCCGACGAGGCCGTCTGTGCCGGGCTCCTGCGCGAGCTGGCGGACCGGCATGGCCGACTGGCCGGCATCATCCACGCGGCCGGGCGCGTCGATGCGGGAGTCTTCGCCCCGGTCGGCGAGGGCGACGCCGAGCGGCGCGGCGCCAACGACCAGGCCAAGCTGCGCGGGCTGGAGTCGCTGGCGCGCGGCCTGGAGGGGATCCCCTGCGGCGTGGTGGTCGCCTATTCCTCGCTGGCGACGCTCCTGGGCGGCATCGGCTACGGCCATTACGCGGGGGCCAACGCGCGGATGGAGGCGATGTGCCGGCGGCTGGACCGGGCCGGCGGGCCGACCCGCTGGATCGCCGCCGCCTGGGACGCCTGGGATGCCTGGGGATCCGGGGATGGGACCGGCGCCGCGAGCGGCGGCACGCCCGACATCGCCGGGCTGTCCTCCGCGGCGGGACGGGCGGCGCTGCGCCGCATCCTGGCCGAGGCACACCGGCTGCCGGCACCGGTGGTGCATGTGTCGGCCGGGCCGCTGGCGCCGCGCATCCGAAGCTGGGAGGACGCCTGCGCCGGGCGCACGCAGCCGCCCGCCGGCCTTGCCCCATCTCTGCCGCCGCCGACGCGGCAGGCGGCGGACGGGGACGCCCTGGGCGCGCTCTGGCGGTCGCTGCTGGGCGTCGAGGACGCGCGGGACGACGACGGCTTCTTCGCGCTCGGCGGCACGTCGCTGACCGCGATCCAGCTCATCAACCGGCTTGGGCGGGAAACCGGGATCGAGCTGTCCCTCGCCGACGTCGTCGCCGCCCAGACGCTGGGCGCGCTGCGGCGGCTGGCGGCCGTGCGCGGCCGGACGGCGGGCGGCGGCGCCCCCCGGATCGCCGGCATGGCCGACCGCGAGGGCGCGCCTCCGCCGGCCACCGACGCGCAGCGGCTGCTCTGGCTGATCGAGCAGGAGGAGCCGGGCGCCAGCCACATCGCCGAAGCCTACCGGCTGCGCGGCCCCCTCGACGCCGACGCGCTGGAGCGCGCGCTCGCCGCGCTGGTGGCCCGCCACGACGCCCTGCGCACCGGGTTCCGCATGGATGCGGACGGCCTGCGCCTCGCCGTCCGTGCGCCTGCAGAGGTCCGGACCACCCTGCGCCGGGTCCGGATCGATGCGGACGGAGACGCCGAAACGGCGATCCGCCGCATCGCGGAGGCCGAATTCCGCGCGCTCTTCGACCTCGCCGACGGCCCGATGATCCGGCTGCTCCTGCTGTCCGTCGCCGGCCCGTCCACACCCCCTCCATCCATGACGGATGGCGACCATGTCCTGCTGGTGACGCTGCACCACATCGCCGCCGATGACTGGTCGGTCGGCCTGCTGTTCTCGGAGCTGGAGGCGCTCTACCGCCTGCATGCCGGGGAGGAGGTTCCGCCGCCGCCGCCGCCGGCCCTGCGGTTCGCCGACTACGCCGCCTGGATCGCCGCCCCCGAACGGGTGGCGGCGTGGAACGAGTCGCTGTCCTGGTGGATGGAGAGGCTGGCCGCCCCGCCCGCCCCGCCGCTGCCGCCTGACCTGACCGGACCGCGCGGCTTCGCCGGCGCCGCGGTCCGCTTCGAACTCGGCGCCGGCCGGACCGGGGCCGTCGCCGCGCTGGCGGAGCGTCTGTCGGCGACCTCCTACATGGTGCTGCTGGCCGTGTTCACCGCCGCCCTCCACGCGGTGGGCGGACGGGAAACGGTGGCCGTCGGCACCCCGCTGGCCGGGCGGGACGATCCGGAACTGGAAGGGCTGGTCGGCTATCTGGTCAACCCGGTGCTGCTCACCGTCGCCTGCGGCGGGGCGGCCGATTTCGCGGCGCTGACGGCGCGCGTGCGCGAACAGGTCGAGGCTGTGCGGCGCCATGGCGACCTTCCGCACGGCCGTCTGGTCGCGGAGCTTCGCCGCAACGGCTCGCTGCCGCCGCGCGGGCGGCTGATCGGCACCTGGATGACCCTGCTGACCCATGGCGGCACGCGCAGCCTGGGCGGGGATCTGGTCCTGCATCCGGAACCGCTGGCGCCGACACCGGCCCGCTTCGACCTCGCCCTGATCCTGGAGCCCGGCGCGGACGGCCTCGCCGGCCGGCTGGAATACGCGCTCGACGTCTACGCCCCCGCCACCGTGGGACGCGTCGCCCACGCCTTCACCACGGTCCTCGACGCGGTCGTCGCCGACCCCGGCCAGCCCCTGGTCGCGCTGGTGGAGCGGGTGCGGGCAAGCCGGCCCGATGGCCGGCGGGCGGAGGGCGGCGCACGGCCCCAGGGCTTTGCCGGACTGCGGCGGGCGGCACCCGCGGCCCGATGATTATCCCCCGATGACCATCCGATGACCACCACCAGGCGGCGCCCGCCGATGCCGCCGCCATTGAGCGAGGAGAGACTCACCCATGGTATCGACCATCGCCCGGCGCCGGCCGGTTGCCGCCGATCCCCGCGCACAGGTCCGCATCACCCGCCTGTTCGAGGACCGGTCGATCCCCATGCTGGTCACCCCGGCGGTCGCCGGCCTGGAACTCGTGGACTGGGCTGAACGGCTGGGCATCGACGGGCTGGACGCCCTGCTGGTGGAACACCGCGCCCTGCTGTTCCGGGGGTTCGAGGGGCAGACGGCCGAGACGCTGCACCCCTTCTTCGCCGCGACCTGCCGCGGCGGCCCGCTGAAGTACCGCGACCGGACCACCCCGCGCTACGAAATCCAGGGCGGGGTCTACACCTCCACCACCTACCCTCATGACCGGCGCATCGCGCTCCACAATGAGGGGTCGTACTGGACCACGGCGCCGTTCAAGCTGTACTTCGCCTGCCGGACCGCGGCCCAGGCCGGCGGGGAGACGCCGATCGCCGACGTGGTGAAGGTCCATGGGCGCCTGCGGCCCGAACTGGTCGAGCCGTTCGAGCGCCACGGCTTCATGCTGATCCGCAACTACCATGACGGGATCAGCATGCCGTGGCGGGAGGTGTTCCAGACCGACGACCGGGCCGAGGTGGAGCGCTACTGCCGCGCCAACGCCATCGAGGCGGAATGGCTGCCCGACAACCGGCTGCGCACCCGGCAGGTGCGCAAGGCGGTGCGCATCCACCCCCGCACCGGCGACAAGGCGTGGTTCAACCATGCCGCCTTCTTCCACATCTCCTCCTACGCGCCCGACGTCGCCGCGGCGATGCTGTCCAGCCTCGGCCCGGACGACCTTCCCTACGCCACGCGCTATGGCGACGGCTCGCCGATCCCGGATTCCGTCATTGCCGAGATCAATCAGGCCTATGAGGCCGAGAAGGTGCAGTTCCCGTGGCGGGAGGGCGACGTGATGCTTCTGGACAACGTCGCCGTCGCCCATGCGCGCGAACCCTACATCGGCGACCGCATGGTCTATGTCGCCATGGGCGAAATCCTGCCGGAGTGCTGAGATCATGAGCGCCACCGATAACCTCCAGGGCTTCCGCCTTTCGCCGCGCCAGGCGCGGCTGTTCCGCCGCGGCGCAGAGGGCCGGCAGGGCTGGTCCGCCGCCGTCCGGCTCGCCGGGCGGGCCGATCCCGCGCGGCTGGAGGACGCGCTGTCGCGGCTGATCGACGGCCACGAGATCCTGCGCACCGACTTCCCCGTGCCGCCGGGCCTGAAGGTCCCGCTGCAGAGCGTGCGCGAGGGCGGCTTCCCGCCGCCTTTCGCCGTCATCGACGCCCGCGGGGAGCCCGCACTGGCCGAGGCCGCGCTGCGCGACGCGCTGGAGGCGGGGTTCGCGCCGCTCGACGGGCGGGGTTGGCGGGCCGTGCTGGTCCAGGGTCCGGACGCCGACCGGCTGGGGGTGGCGCTGTCCGCCGCGCTGGCGGACGGGGTCACGCCCGTGCTGATGCTGTCGCAATGGCTGGCGCTTGCCGCCGACCGCGCCGCCGCGCCGGCGGAAGGGGCCGCCCAGTTCGCCGACATCGCCGAATGGCTGTGCCAGCAGCAGGAGGACGAGCACGCCGCGAGCGCGGCGGCATTCTGGCAGGGCATCGCGGCAAAGGCGGCCGCGGGGCCGCTGCCGGACGCGGCCGGCGGCTTGCGGGCGGGGACGGGAGCTGGTCGGCCCCGCCGCGTGCCGGTCGTCCTGGACGCCGCGGCGGTTGCCGTGCTGGACCGCTGGCGCGCCTCCGGCACGGCGGTGTTGCGCGCCCGGCTGCTGGCGGCCTGGGCGGCGCTGCTGGCGCGGGTCGGCGGCCGGGACTCCTTCGGCATCGCCGTGACCCTGCCGGGGCGTGACCTGCCCGAACTCGCCGCGGCGCTCGGCCCCATCGACGCCGCCGTCCCGGTGGCCGTCGCCGTCGACGCGGACCGTCCGCTGGGCGCCCTCGCGGCGGCGCTGGACGCCGCACTCGCCGACGCGGCCCACCACAAGTTCGCTCTGCCCGATGCGGTGGCGGCCGGCCCGGCCGGTGCGCTGCCGGTCGGATTCGACCTGACCGAATGGCCGGACCTTGCCCCGTGGGGCGTCCTCGAAACCGTCGAGGGCGGCGACGGCGACGCGGTCCTGCTGCTGCGCGCCGGCCTGACCGGCGGGCGGCTGTCGCTCGACCTTCTGACGGATCCGGCCTGTCTGTCCGCGGAGGCCGCCGGCCGCATCGGCCGCATGCTGGTCACCCTGCTGGGTGCGGCCGACGGGGCGGAACCAATCGCGGCGCTGCCGCTGGCCGATGCGGAGGCCCGCGCCGAGGTGCTGGCCTTCGGCCGCGGGGTGGACCTGCCCGCGGCGCCGCACAGGAGCGTGCTGACCCTGATCGCCGACATCGCCACGCGCGATCCCGGGCGGCCGGCGGTCGCCGGTGCCGGCGGCGACCTGAACTACGGGCAGCTTTGGCGGATGGCGGGCGGCATCGCCGCGACCCTGGCGGCGTCCGGCGCGGGGCCGGGAGCCAATCGGGCCGTGGGCGTGGCCCTGCCGCGGACGCCGCTGGCCATCGCCGCCATCCTGGGCGTTCTGCGGGCCGGTGCTGCCTATGTGCCGGTGGACCCGTCCTGGCCGTCCGAGCGGCTCCTGGCGGTGCTGACCGACGCCGGCGTGACCGCCGTTTTGGCCGGGCCGGCGCAGGCGGACGGTCTGGCCGCTGCCGGCCTGCGGGTGATCGACCCGGAAAGCGCCGCCGCCAGTTCGGACGAACCGCCGGCGGCCGTTCCAGCGGCGCAGGACCTGGCCTACGTCATCTACACGTCGGGCTCCACCGGACGGCCGAAAGGAGTTCCGATCAGCCATGCGAACCTGCTCGCCTCCACGCGGGCGCGGATGGCCGCCTACGACCGTCCGGTCGGGCGATACCTGCTGCTGTCGCCGCTGTTCTTCGACAGCTCCGTGGCCGGGCTGTTCTGGACGCTGGCGCAGGGCGGCGCGCTGGTGCTGCCCGCCCCCGGCGAGGAACGCGACGCGGCGGCCCTGCGCGACCTCGTCGCCGGCCGGCAGGTGACGCATCTGCTCTGCCTGCCCGGCCTGTGGGCGGCGATCATGGACGACGCCTGGCCGGAGGATCTGGAGAGCCTGGAGACGGTGATCGTCGCCGGCGAGCGCTGCACCGCCGATCTGGTCGACCGCCATGCGGAACGGCTGCCCGCCGTGCCGTTGTACAACGAATATGGTCCGACCGAAGCGACGGTGTGGAGCACGGTCTGGCGCTGGGCCGGCGGACCGGTGCCGCGGACGATCCCCATCGGCCGGCCGATCCCGGGCACGCTGATCCGCGTCCTCGACCGCGCGGGCCATCCGGTTCCGGCGGGGGTGGCCGGGGAAATCCTGATCGGCGGACCGGGCGTCGCCGCCGGCTACCTCAACCGGCCGGACTTGACGGCCGAGCGGTTCCGTCCTGATCCGCTGGCCGATCCGGCGGCGGGCGGCGGGATCCTCTACGCCACCGGGGATCTCGGCAGCTGGCAGGAGGATGGCACCCTGCTCTTCCACGGCCGCGCCGACGACCAGATCAAGCTGCGCGGCTATCGCATCGAACCCGGCGACGTCGAGGCGGCGCTCGCCTCCCATCCTGCCGTCGGGCGAGCGGCCGTACTGCTGCGCGAAGACCGTCCGGGGGAGCGGCGGCTGGTGGCCTATGCCGCGGTACCGGCCAGCGCCGCCGCGGACGCGGAATCCCTGCGCAACCATGCCGCACAGCGTCTTCCCGAGTGGATGGTTCCCGCGGCGGTGGTCGTGCTGCCGTCCCTGCCGCTTCTTCCCAACGGCAAGATCGACCGGCGCGCCCTGCCGGCGCCGGAGGCGGCCGGTCAGGCCGGCCGGCCTCGGCAGGCCCCGCGCACGCCGATGGAACGGCGCCTGTCCGAACTCTGGGGGGCGGTGCTGAACATCGATCCGCCGGGCATCGACGACGACTTCTTTCGGCTCGGCGGCGACTCCCTGCTCGGGCTGCAGATGGTGGCGCGCGCCCGTCAGGCCGGGGTGAAGCTGACCTCGGCGCAGCTGTTCGAACACCCGACCATCGCCCGGCTGGCCGAGGTCGTGGAGGCGACCGACGCCGCACCCGTGGCGGCGCCGTCGGCTCCCGGACGCGAGGTGCCTCTCACGCCGATCCAGCGCTGGCTGCTCGACCGCAATTCGCCGGAACCGCACCAGTACAACCAGGCAATCGCGCTCGACCTGCGCCGTCCGCTCGTCCGCGCCACGCTGGAGGCTGCCGCCGCCCGGCTGCCCACCCTGCACGATGCGCTGACGCTCGCCTTCCAGCCCCTGGCCGGGGGCGGCTGGCGTCAGTCCGTCGCCGCGGCATCCGCCGCGGTGCCGGTCACCTGGCTGGAGGTCGGCGGCCTGCCGGCACCGGCGCGCGAGGCGCTGGTCGCCGACGCGCTGGCCAAGGCGCAGTCGGGGTTCCGGCTGGGTCAGCCGCCGCTGCTGCGGTTCGTCTATGTCGCCGCCGACGGCGACGGGCCGGACCGGCTGCATGCCATCGCCCATCATCTGGTGGTGGACGGGCTGTCCTGGACCGTCCTGATGGAGGATCTGGAGGCGGGTTATCTGGCTCTGGAAGCGGGGACCGCTCCCGCCGAGCCGCATCGTTCGGCAAGCTTCGCCGACCATGCCGACGCGCTCGCCGCGGCGGCGGTGGCGCTCGGCGATCCGGCGGCGCCGGTGCGGCAGGCCTGGGCCGCCTACCTCGCGCGGCCGGTCCGTCCGCTGCCGCTGGACCACGCCGCCGCCGGCAACGACGAAGCCCATGCCGGCACCATCACCGCGAGGCTGGACCCGGCGGCCACGGCCGCCTTCCTGACCGGGGCCGGTCCGGGGCCGCACCGCCTGCTGCTCGCCAGCGTCGGCGCGGTGCTGGCCCGCTATGCCGGCGGCGGCGTCCTGCGCCTCGACTGCGAGCGGCACGGCCGCCATGGCGGCCCGGCGCACCTCGACCGGTCGCGCTCGGTCGGCTGGTTCACCGAGATCCACCCCGTTCTCTTCGACCTGCCGGCCGGGGGCGGCACCGCGGCGGCGGAGGCGGCGCTCGCCCAGATCGGCGACGTTCCCGGTGACGGCGACGGCTTCGGCCTGCTCGTCCGGCCGCCGGCCGGGGTCGAGCCGTTGGCCGGCGGCGGAACCGGGGAGGTGCTGGTCAACTATCTCGGGCAGGTCGATGCGTCGCTGGCCGGCAGCGCGCTGTTCGCCTACAGCCCGGCGTCCAGCGGCCGGACGCGGAGCGGAGTCACGCCCCGGTCCCATCTGCTGGAGATAGACGCCGAGGTCTCCGGTGACGAACTGCGCATCGACTGGACCTTCTCCACCCAATGCCACGCCCGCACCACCATCGCTGCCCTCGCGGAGGAGCATGCGGCCCTGCTGTCCTCTTTGGCGGTACGGTGACGGAATGGCTTCTTGCGGGATCGTCGGCTCCGACGCGGCCGGCGATCCGCGCATGACAGAGACGAACTGCGGCGCTCCTGATCTCCCACCCGGCGGCGAAAAGCGAGGCGCGGTCAGGCGAGTTCGGAAAGAGCCCGGTCAATGTCGGAAAGGCGGGCGAGGAGCCGCTTCCTTTCCGCTTCCAGAGCCGTCCGGTGGGCATCGTTGAATTGGGCGGCGTTCGTCCGGATGCGCCGCTTGAAAGCGATGATCTCGGTGCGGCGCATATCGGGGCGGATCACGCCTTCGGCGACGGCCTGGGCACGCTCCGCATCGGACAGGGTGGCGGCATGGTAGA
>NZ_CP168802.1:360000-1079188 GCF_055698305.1 Azospirillum sp. VT-I1
TCGCGTGGTAGCGGAGCGTTCCGTAAGCCTGCGAAGGGTGTCCGTGAGGCCGCCTGGAGGTATCGGAAGTGAGAATGCTGACATGAGTAGCGACAAACAGTGTGAGAAACACTGTCGCCGAAAGTCCAAGGGTTCCTGCGCAAGGTTAATCCACGCAGGGTGAGCCGGCCCCTAAGGCGAGGCCGAAAGGCGTAGTCGATGGGAACCACGTTAATAGTCGTGGGCCTGGCGGAGGTGACGGATCGGAAAGCGTGTACGATCTTATCGGATTGATCGTGCTGTGGACCGGTTCCAGGAAATAGCCCCGCCGTATAGACCGTACCCCAAACCGACACAGGTGGACTGGTAGAGTATACCCAGGCGCTTGAGAGAATGGTGTTGAAGGAACTCGGCAAATTGCCCTCGTAACTTCGGAAGAAGAGGGCCCCGTTGTGGCGCAAGCCATGGCGGGGGGCACAGACCAGGGGGTAGCGACTGTTTACTAAAAACACAGGGCTCTGCGAAGCCACACAAGGCGACGTATAGGGTCTGACGCCTGCCCGGTGCCGGAAGGTTAAGAGGAGAGGTGCAAGCCTTGAATTGAAGCCCCGGTAAACGGCGGCCGTAACTATAACGGTCCTAAGGTAGCGAAATTCCTTGTCGGGTAAGTTCCGACCTGCACGAATGGCGTAACGACTTCCCCGCTGTCTCCAACACCAACTCAGCGAAATTGAACTCTCCGTGAAGATGCGGAGTTCCCGCGGTCAGACGGAAAGACCCCGTGCACCTTTACTACAGCTTTGCAGTGGTGCTAGGGACTTCATGTGTAGGATAGGTGGGAGGCTTGGAAGCATGGGCGCCAGCTCGTGTGGAGCCATCCTTGAAATACCACCCTTGAAGTCTCTGGCATCTAACCGTGGCCCGTGATCCGGGTCCGGGACCCTGCATGGCGGGTAGTTTGACTGGGGCGGTCGCCTCCCAAAGTGTAACGGAGGCGCGCGATGGTGGGCTCAGAGCGGTCGGAAATCGCTCGTCGAGTGCAATGGCATAAGCCCGCCTGACTGCAAGACTGACAAGTCGAGCAGAGACGAAAGTCGGCCATAGTGATCCGGTGGCTCCACGTGGACGGGCCATCGCTCAACGGATAAAAGGTACGCCGGGGATAACAGGCTGATGACTCCCAAGAGTCCATATCGACGGAGTCGTTTGGCACCTCGATGTCGGCTCATCACATCCTGGGGCTGGAGCAGGTCCCAAGGGTTCGGCTGTTCGCCGATTAAAGTGGTACGTGAGCTGGGTTTAGAACGTCGTGAGACAGTTCGGTCCCTATCTGCCGTGGGTGTCGGAGTTTTGCGAGGATCTGTCCCTAGTACGAGAGGACCGGGATGGACATACCTCTGGTGCACCGGTTGTCACGCCAGTGGCATGGCCGGGTAGCTAAGTATGGACGGGATAACCGCTGAAAGCATCTAAGCGGGAAACCCACCTCTAAACCAGAGCTCCCTTGAGAGCCGTGACAGACCATCACGTCGATAGGAGGCATGTGGACGGGCAGCAATGTCTGAAGCTAAGCCTTACTAATCGCTCGATCGGCTTGATCTCACTCCACAAACCGCGCCATGCGCAGCAGCAAGCCTGCTTGACGCACACACCGCAGTTCGATACATCCTCGACCTCACTTGCACTGAACAGCGATACGCTTCGGATAGCGTCGGTCTTGAGCCTTGGTGACCTGGTGGTCATGGCGAGGTGTCAAACACCCGATCCCATCCCGAACTCGGCCGTGAAAAGCCTCCGCGCCAATGGTACTGCGTCTTAAGACGTGGGAGAGTAGGTCGCCGCCAGGTCACTCAGGCTCAAGAGACGCTAAACTCGAAGCACATACGCTGGCATCGACACGATCCATCATCCATAGAAGAGACATCCGCGGGGTGGAGCAGCCCGGTAGCTCGTCAGGCTCATAACCTGAAGGCCGCAGGTTCAAATCCTGCCCCCGCAACCACTGACAGTTGACAGCCCGCCTCCAACGAGGCGGGCTGTCGGCGTTTCGGGTCCGAAGCGTCGCATGCTTCAAGACGGCAGCTGCGAAGGGGCGGGCGCGGTGGGGTTCCGCCCCGGAAGCCGGCCGCATCGCGCCTGCTCGCCAGGACCGGTGCGAGAACTGACGGAACCCTTCGAAGATCAGGTAGACCTGTCGATAACCCCGCTCAAGTGAATGGCGAGCTCGACCGAGAAGCGACGATCCGGGCTTTCGACATCGATGCCGAACAGCTCTGCGATGCGTGTCAGCCGATAGCGCAGGGTGGTGACGTGTACGCCAAGCTGGTCGGAACAGGCCTTGGTGCGGCACCCCGTCTTCAGATAGGCGGAAAGCGTCTCCAGATAAGGCGTACCATGCTGGCGGTCGTACTCGATGAGGGCGCCGATGCTGTCGGCGACGTAGCCGCGCACCTCGTGGGTGTTCGCTGCCGCCAGCAGCATGGGCAGTGGGCCGAACTGCCGGGCATCGAGGACACCGGGGCGGCCGAACTCCTCGGCGATCCGGATCATCCGCCAGGAACGTTCCCACGCCTCCGCATAGTCCGGCGGGGCCGCACAGCGGCTCGTCAACACGACGAACGGTTCGGCATGCAGGATGTCGGCGACGGACCGCGCGATCTGCGCCATCAGCCGCTTGACCGGTCCATGGCTCCGCTCGTCGACGGCAGGAATGAGGCAGACCAGTCCGGCCGGAACGGTGACGAGCGTGCCGGTGACCCCGTGCAGCGACAGAAGCCGCTGGACCGGGAGGTGGAGGTCGGCCGCGGCACTCACCGCCCTTGGACTGCGGCCGGGCAGCCCGACCACGATCATCTGGGTCGGCAGATCAAGGTTGAGGCCGAGCCGAAGCGCGCGTTGTCCGATGTCACGGTGATCCCGCCACCGCCGCTCCACCAGTTCCAGGAACAGGTCGGTCAATGTCCGGTTCTCGTAGCGAAAGCGGATGACGTTGCGCAGCATCTGAATGCCGAGAGCGTGCTTGATGCCGTCGAGCAGAAGCTGATCGGCTTGGCCGTAAGGCTGCGGACCGGGAAAGATCATCAGCGCGCCGACCACCTCGCCGTCGGCGGTCAGCGGGTCGATGCGCGGCGCCGTACGGATGCGTTTGCCGCCGACTTCCCAGAACAGGGTCGCCTCGGTGGCGGGGGGATGGTCGATCGCATCGCGCGCCGCCTTCATGATCGACGGACCGAGGTCGGCCGCGACCGCTGCCTGCCAATCGGCGTCGCCGATGTCGCTGCCGCAAGGCGCCCGGTCGGCGGTAACGAGGTTGGCGGTGAAGTCGACGATGACGATGGAGTAGGGCAGCAGGTCGCGGATGCGGGGCAGAAGGGAGGCCATCGCCCCGTCCTCCAGCGCTTGCCGCAACAGCGAGGTATTCACCTCCAGCGCCCGCTGCAGGCGTTCGGCGGCCAGGGTCTCGGCACGCAGACGATGCTGGCGCTCCACCGCGATCTCGCCGAGCTGGACGATCATGCCGATGAAGGCCAGATCCTCTTCGCTCACCTCGATGATGCCGCGGGACACGACGCTCAGCACCAGCGGCCGGCCGCTGTCGTCGGTGCAGTTCATCGGCACGACCAGCACGCTGTGGTAGTCGCGCTCGAACGCCTCCCGGCGATAGCCGGGAAACTCCTCCGACACCCGGGCATCGGGGATGAAGACCGGCTCGTTCCGCCGCAGGGCGACCAGAGACGGGCTGGTCGCCAGTTCCCAGCGGTCGGGCAGTGGGCGCTGGATCAGCGTCGGGTCGTGGCGGACGACGACCAGGGCGTAGCCATGCTCGACATCGACCGCCATGATCGACCCCATCGACCAGTTGGCATGCCGGCAGGCGGCCAGGACAAGGCGCTGCAGCACCGTCGCCAAATCCCCGCCCGAATTGATCAGGCTCGCCACCACGCGCAGCGACTGGATACGCGACGTCTCGACCAATGTTCCTCCACCGAACGGATGGGCACAGGCCCGGTTTCGACCGACTCTAACCCGATGGCGGCGCTCGGAAAAAGCGGAACGTCAGCGCCTTGCCGACGGCCCGGCACCCGGCGGCTCGATGGTGGAATGCTCGATCCCGGAGGGCTCAATAGCCGGTCGGGGGCCGGAGATCGCCGCACCGGTCAGGCTGTCGGGCGGCAGCGGGCGGAAGGCCGGCCGGCCGGGCGCCTGATCCCGCTCCCGCAAGGCGCGGCGGATCAGGACGAAGCCGGCCAGCGCGGTGCAGCCGACGGCAGCGTAGACGAACAGGCCCGACGGGCCGACCCTGTCCATCAGCAGGGCGCCCGGCACCGGTCCGACCATCGCTCCGGCGGCCCAGACCACCAGCAGGCCGCTGACAGTCGGGACGATGCGGCCCGGCGGCACCACGTCGCAGGCGTGGGCGACGCACAGGGCGTAGATGCACAGGACTTGGCTGCCCCACAGCGCGAACCCCGTCCATACCAGCCAGACCGGACTGCCGGACGGCAGCAGCGCCAGCCCGGCGGACAGGGCGGCGCCGGCCGCCGCCACCGCCGCGATCACGACGCGGCGGTCCCGCCGGTCCGACAGCGCGCCGAGCGGCCATTGGGCGAGAAGGCTGCCGCCCTGGAGAGCGACGAGCAGGGCGGCGGCGGCCGGTTCGGACAGGCCGGTGCGCAGCCCGTACAGCGGGGCGAACGCGATCATCGTGCCGGTCACCACGCCGACCACGAAGCAGCCGACCAGGGCCGACGGCGCCAGTCTGAACAGTCCGCGCAGGTCGAGAGAGACGGCGGTCGGCAGGGCCGGGCGGACCGGCCGGGTGACGGCGACCGGCAGAACCGACAGCAGGATCAGCAGGATCAGCAGCCGGAAGGGCTGGTCGCCGCCGGGGTCGAGGAGGAGGGGGCCGGCCATCAGCGCCAGCTTGGTGG
This sequence comes from Azospirillum sp. VT-I1, assembly GCF_055698305.1. Taxonomy (NCBI): domain Bacteria; kingdom Pseudomonadati; phylum Pseudomonadota; class Alphaproteobacteria; order Rhodospirillales; family Azospirillaceae; genus Azospirillum; species Azospirillum sp. VT-I1. The sequence continues at coordinate 364,911 of NZ_CP168802.1, forward strand.
TGACCATATAGACCGCCAGGAGCCGTCCGCGGTTGCCGTCCTGCGCTCCGGCGCCGATCCACCCCTCGATCACCGTGAACAGCCCTGCGAAGCCGACGCCTGTCAGCGCGCGCAGCAGGACCCAGCCGACGCTGCCGCCGGCCAACGGCAGGGCCAGGGCGAGGATCGCCATCAGCGCCGCCAGCCCTGCATAGGCACGGACAAAGCCGAGCCGGCGGACGACCCTGGGCGCCGCCAGGCAGCCGGCGGCGAAGCCGACGCCGTAGGCGGATGCCACCATGCCGATGTCGGCCGCCGACAGACCCTGCGCCTGCATGCGCAGCGGAAGCAGGGCCTGGAGCAGCCCGTTGCCGGCCTGCAGCAGGATGGCGGCCGCCATCACCGGCAGCAACGGCGGCATCAATCGCAGCGTTCCCGATGACGGTCCCGGTCGGCCGGCGGAAGCAATGCCGGCACCATCGGCCGGCTCATGTCCGGGCGGAGGCGAGCGAGCCCGCCTTTTCCGCCTCCATCTCCTCCATGTCGAGGAAGCGGTCGCCGATGCGTGGGTGGGCGCGGCTGCCGTCCGACGCGCCGATGGCGACCAGCAGCTCGTCGGGACCGGGGGCGTCGGGGACCTGGAAATTGGCGGTCAGGAAATGCGCCCGCTTGCCGGTCTCGGTCTTGTGGATCATGGGCAGGGCGAGCAGGGCGCCCGCGGCGTTGCGGGTGTTGGTGAAGCTGAGGAAGGTGGTCCCCTGCGCCGCTTCGCGGAACATGTTGCCGAAGCGCAGCGTGTGGATCAGGGCGGAGGCGTGCTCGACCTCGCCGTTGACGCCGACCGACGCGGCCTTGCCGTAGGCCTCGATGCGCACGGCCGGCATCAGGGCGACCAGTCGCCGCGTCATCTCCGCCCCCAGCACCGGTGCCACCCGCAGGATCTCCGGCCGCAAATTCTCGACGAAGCCCTGGCCGGCCCAGGGATTGCGCAGCACGGCGGCGACGACGACCGACGTGATCGGCCTTTCGGCCGGCTTGCCGCCCTCGACGATGGTCTCCTCGATGAAGGTGGAGATCTTGCGCAGTCCGATGTCCATCATGTCCTGTCCGATTCTCTGATGTCCGGTCCCCGGCGCCGGCCGGACCGCGGGGTCAGCCGGCGGCGTCGGGAGTGGGGAATGGGGAGCGTTCGCGGGCGGTCAGCTCGCTGCCTTGGCGCTGGCGACCCACTGCTCGAAGGTCGGCTTGTTGGCGGAAAGCCACTCCTGGGCGAGCGCGCGGATGTGGCTGTCGCTGGCGCCCTTCTCGCTGATGCTGCGCTCCCAGGCGGCCCAGGTCTGCAGCGGGAAGCCGATGTTTTCGACCAGCGCCTTCACCGCCGGGTTGGCGGCGATGAAGTCCCGGTTGGCGACGGTGTTCCAGTTCCAGGAGGCCATGGCCATCCGGCAGGGGTCGGCGCCGCCGGCGCAGCCCGACACGCCGTTGACCAGCGCCGTGCCCTTGTTGGGGACCGAGGCGGGCAGCGCGTCGAATGGGGTGGGCAGCCAGACCACGTCCTTGCCGGGGACCAGCGTGTTGGTGACCCAGGACGGGCTCCAGGCATAGAAGAAGGCGGGCTCGCCGCGGCGGACGCGGGCGACCGCCTCCACCATCAGCGGCTCGTACTTGCCGCGCACCGAGTTCACCGTGTCCTTCAGGCCGAACTTGTCGAGCTGGAAGTCCACCACGTCGCCGCAGCTCCAGCCGGGGTCGCAGTTGACCAGATCCGCCTTGCCGCCCTTGCCGAACAGCGCGGCGATCTTCGGGTCCTTCATCTGTTCCAGCGAGGTGATGTGGTGGGCGTCGGCCGTCTTCTTGTCGATCAGGTAGCCGTTGACCCCGCCCTCCTTGATCAGGCCGCCGCCGACGATGGTCGCCTGCTGCTCCACCTTGCGGAAGGCGGGCTCGCGCTGCGGGAAGTTGATGTCGGTGGCGATGTCGAGGTCGCCCTGTGCCGCCGCCTGGAAGAACAGGGTGGTGCTCAGCGTGCTGAGCTTGACCGAATAGCCGAGTTCCTTGAAGGCGGCGGTGACGATCTGGGCGGTGACGTAGTTGGCGCCGAGGCTGTCCGACTGGGCGTAGCGGATGGTCTTGCCCTTGCCGGGCTGGTCGGCGGCCAGAGACGGCTGGACGCAGGCCGCGGCGAGGAAGGCGGCGACGGAGAGGGACTTGGCGACCGACTTGGTGAAGAAGGGCATGGCGGTTTCCTCAATCGGGGTCGGGACGGGATTCAGGCGGAACGGGGCGCGGGTCGGGGACCGGATCAGGGCCGGGACCAAGGTCGGGATCACTGGTCCGGACTGGAGATCGCCGGATTGGAGGTGGCCGGGCGGGCGACCGCCTTGTCGTCCGCCGGCCGACCGGAGCGGACGAGGGCGCGCAGGCTGCGGAGCAGCGGGCGTCCGCCGGGGCCGCCGGGCTGGGCCAGCTTCTGGGTGATGCGGTCGAGCATCATCGCCAGCAGGACGATGGCGATGCCGCCCACCGCGGCGCGGCCGACGTCGAGCCGCCCGAGGCCCTGGAGCACCACCAGCCCGAGCCCTTCTGCGCCGATCATGGCGACGACGACCGACATCACCATCGCGGTCAGCACCGTCTGGTTCAGGCCGCCGAGGATGGTCGGCACGGCCAGCGGAAGCTGGACCTCCCACAGCAGTTGCCGCTTGGTGGCGCCGAAGGCGAGGCCGGCCTCGACCATCTCGGTTTCGACCATGCGGATGCCGAGGTTGGTGAAGCGGATCAGCGGCGGGGCCGCCGCCGTCACCACCGCCACCTCGCCCGGCACCGTGCCGACGCCGAACAGCATCACCACCGGCACCAGATACACGAAGGTCGGGGTGGTCTGCATGATGTCGAGGATCGGGCGGACAACGCCCCACATCCGGTCGCTGCGGGCGCAGCCGATGCCGATCGGGATGCCGATGGCCGCGCAGATGACGATGGCGGTGGTGATCAGCGACAGGGTGGTCATCGCCTCCGACCAGACGCCCAGCGCGGCGATGGCGACCAGGGCGACGGCGCTGAAGCAGGCGACCCCCAGGCTGGCCAGCCGCCAGGCCAGCAGCACCGCCACCGCCACGATGGCGAGGAAGGGGATTTCCTGGAGCAGGAAGATGTTGAGGGTCAGCACATACTCGACCGGCCATTTGATGGCGAGGAAGAGCGGGCGCAGGTTCAGCGCGATCCATGCGACGCTGTCCTGGATCCAGGCGTCGACCGGAAAGACGTTGAGGTCGTTCGCGTCAAGCATGCAGGCCTCCCGCTGGATGAGGGGGGCGGCGCCGATGCCCGCCAGGATGCGGTCGGCGGCGAGCGTGCCGGTCAGCCGGCCCTCCTCGTCGACCACCGCCATCGGCCGTCCGGCCCGGTGGGCACGGGCGGCGTCGAGGAGGCTGTCGCACTCTCGCACCGTGACGAAGTCCTTGCGCAGGGCGCCGAGACCGCTGTTTCCGAGGTCGGCATTCCCGCAGCCGGCGGCGTCGCGCAGACCCCGCAGCGTGCCGGCGTCGAGCGCGCCGACGACATGGCCGCCGTCGTCGAGAACCAGCCCGCCGCCGTCGGCCGTCTCGACGAGGCACAGCCCGGCGGCCAGCGGGACCGGCTGCACCGGGGTCATCGCCCAGCGGGCGTCGAACAGGCGCGAGCGGTCGACCTCGCGGGTGAAGGCGGAGACATAGTCGCTGCCCGGCTCCAGCACGATCGACTGGGGGGTGCCTTCGCGGACCAGCTCACCGTCGGCCATGATGGCGATCCGCGTGCCGAGCTTCAGCGCCTCCTGGAAATCGTGGGTGATGAACAGGATGGTCTTCTTCAGCGTGCGCTGGAGGCGCAGCAGCTCGTCCTGCATCTCGGTGCGGATCAGCGGGTCGAGCGCGCTGAACGCCTCGTCCATGATCAGCACGTCGGCATCGGTGGCGAGCGCACGGGCGAGCCCTACCCGCTGGCGCATGCCGCCGCTCAGCTCGTGGGGGTAGTGGTTGCCCCAGCGTGCCAGCCCGACGATCGACAGCACCTCTTCCGCCCGGCGCCGCCGGGCCTGGGGTGAGACCCCCTGGAGCTTCAGGCCGAACTCGGTGTTCTCGGCGACGGTGCGGTTGGGCAGCAGGGCGAAATGCTGGAACACCATGGAGATGCGCTTGCGACGGATGTCGCGGAGTTCCGCCTCGCCGGCGGCGACGATGTCGCGGCCGTCCAGCAGGATGCGGCCGGCGCTCGGTTCGTTCAGCCGGTTGATGCAGCGGGCCAGGGTGGACTTTCCCGATCCCGACAGCCCCATCACCATATAGATGGCGCCGCTCGGTACCGACAGTGAAACATCGTTCAACCCTACGACCATTCCGGTTTTTGCCAGAACTTCGGATTTTTTTGCACCTGCGGCCAGCATCCGCAGGGCCGGATCGGGAGATTTGGAGAAAACTTTATAGAGATTCTCTACCCTCAGTCGTTCTGTCACAACCGTCTCCCATCGTTGTGTTCGGTGGGCTTTCCCTGTCTTTAAGATTTTTACTTGTGCCCATTAGGAAGACTTGCACGTCTTCCTGTCTTCCGGTGAAACAAAGGAATTCTCGACCTATCGTTCCTGCGAACCGGAGCATGACTCCGCCGTTCCGTCACTTCAGGGGCGAGAAGGCGGTCGGCAGCAGGATGCGGTTTTCCGCCGTCTCGATCAGCGCCGCCAGCTTCGGGATGAAGGCTTGCCAGCGCGGATCATCGGAGAGCTGCTGGCGGCGGGCGGTGCGGTCCTCGAAATCGGCATAGCCCCACATGTGGACGACATGGTTGAGCGGGCCGATCTCGCTGACGAAGTAGCCGATCAGGTTGCCGAGGATCGGCTGCTGGATCGCCAGCCCCTCGCTCTGCACCAGCGCCAGATACTCGCGCAGCTTGCCGGAGCGGATGCGGTAGATGCGTTCCTCGACGATCATGGCGTGCCTCCCGTGCCGTCCCCGGCGATCTCCTGACGGATTTTGCGGGCGATGCGGAAGCACTCGACGCCGGCGGGAATGCCGCAATAGACCGCGATCTGGATCAGCGCCGCCTGCAGCTCGGCGTCGGAGAGGCCGTTGCGGATGGCGCCGCGCAGGTGCAGCTCGAACTCGTGCATGCGGCCCAGCGCCGCGATCATGCCGAGGTTGAGCAGGCTGCGCTGGCGGCGGTCGAGCGCGTCGTCGGCCCAGCACTGTCCCCAGCAATATTCGTTGACCATCTGTTGGAAAGGCCGGGAGAAGTCGTCGGCCGCCGCCAGCGCGCTGTCGACATAGGCGTCGCCGAGCACGTCGCGCCGGACGCGTTCGCCCGCCCGTTGCAGGGACTCATCCATGGCTCGCGATCTCCTTCGGGTGCTCGGCGGACGTCAGGAAGCGCCCCATCAGCCCCGCCACCGCGTCCGGCGCCTCGATCAGGATCGAATGGCGCAGGCCGGGCAGGATGTGCAGTTGCGAGCCGGGGATGCTGTCGTGCATCGTGCGCGCCATGCGCGGGTTGGAGCCGATGTCCTCCTCCCCGGTCGCGATCAGGGTCGGGCAGCGGATCTGGTCGAGGAAACCGCCGAAATCGGTTTCCGCCAGGACGCGGTAGGCGGCGGCATAGCAGTCGGGGTCGTTCCCGGCGTTGCGTTCGCGCAGGCCCCGGATCAGCTCCGGGTTCCGCTCCTGGAAGTCCTCGGTCAGCCAGCGCGACAGCGAGGCGTCGTAGTGCGAGCCCGGCTGCCCGGCCTGCAGGGCCGCCAGACGATCGAGCACCCGCCGGCGCTCCTCCGGATTGCGGCCGGCGACGGTGGACAGCAGCACCAGCCGCTTGACGCGCTCCGGATGGGTCAGGGTCAGGCGCTGGGCGATCAGCCCGCCCAGCGAGAATCCCGCCAGGTTGAAGCGGCCGAACCCGACATGGTCGGCCAGCGCCAGCGTCTCGCCGACGAAATCGTCGATCTCGTAGCGGCCTTTGATCCGGGTGGAGCCGCCATGGCCGCGCAGGTCGAAGGTCAGAATGGTGAAGCGGTCGGCGAGCCGCCCCGCCACGCCGTCCCAGGCCTCCAGGTAGGAGCCGACGCCATGGATGCAAACCAGCGGCTCCGGTCCCCGGCCGTCGAGCCGGTAGTTCAGCGTCACCGGCCCGACCGTGAAGTGACGGGAGTCGGCCATGCTCAGCGCCCCGCCGCGGCCATGCGCGGCGCTGCTGCGGCAAGGCGATGCTCCTCTTCGCGCTGCCGGTCGCGTTCGCGCGCGGCGAAGACCGGCAGCACCTCGCGGGTGAACAGGTCGAGCGTCTTGCGCTGGAGTTCGACCGGCAGGTTGAAGGACAGTCCGAGCGAGAACTGGTCGACGCCGGCCGCCTCGTAGTCCAGCAGCTTCTCGATCACCTCGTCCGGCGTGCCGAACATCAGGTTCTTCAGGACGTTCTCCGGCTTGTAGTTGTCGCGGCCGGCGACGCTTTCATAGGACACCGCGGTCGGGAAACCGTTGGTCACCGTCCCGATGTTCTGGAACAGGTTCTCGAAGCTGCGGCCGTAGTCGATGCTGTGCCGCACCGCCAGTTCGGCCTCCTCCGGCCGCTCGTAGCAGCAGGTGCGGCGCTGCATCATGAAGCGCGGGCGCGGCACTTCCGGATGGTCGGCCACCGCCTTGCGGAACTTCTCGCCCAGCACCGCGATCTCGGCCGCCGGGGCGGCCAGCGGCGTCGACAGGATGCTGGCGCCGATGCCGACCGCCCAGTCGAAGGTGCCGGGGTCGCGGGCCGCCACCCAGATGCGCGGGTGCGGCGCCTGCAACGGCTTGGGCACCGAGGTGGCCAGCGGGAACTTCCAGTAATGGCCGTCATGGGCGTAGTCGCCGGCCCATAGCTTCTGAACCGCCGGCACCAGCTCCTTCATGTAGGCGACGCCCTCCTGCTGGGGCATGCCGCCGGCCATGCGGTCGAACTCGTACTGGTAGGCGCCGCGGGCGATGCCGAACTCCAGCCGGCCGCCGGTCAGGTGGTCGCACAGCGCCGCTTCGCCGGCCAGCCGGATCGGGCTCCAGTAGGGGGCGACGATGGTGGCGGTGCCGAGCCGGATGCGCTCGGTGTGCTGGGCGAGCCAGGTCAGGATGGTGAAGGGGTTGGGGGAGATCGTGCACTCGATGGTGTGGTGCTCGGCGGTCCACAGGGTCTCGAAACCGCCCTGGTCGGCCATCTTCACCAGCTCCAGCATGGTGCTGGCCACGTCGCTCATCGGCGTGTCGGGTGAAAAGCGTTCCATGGAAAGCGCGACGGCGAACTTCATGTCCTTGTCCTTTTCTCGGGGGAGGAGAAGCCCGGTCGGGGCGGATCAGCGCAGCCGGATGACGAAGGGGTCCTGCATGGCGCCGGAGTAATCGATGACGACGTTCTTCGACCGCGAGAACTCGCGCATCACGTCGAAGCCGCCGCGCCGGCCGTAGCCGCTCTGCTTGAAGCCGCCGTTCGACGACATGTAGGCGGCGGCGCGGTAGGTGTTGATCCAGACGGTGCCGGCGTCGATCCGGGTGGCGAAGCGCATCGCGCGGTCGATGTCGCTGGTCCAGATGCCCGACGCCAAGCCGTAACGGGTGTCGTTCGCCATGGCGATCATCTCGTCCTCCGAGGCGAAGGGCACCACGCCGACGACCGGGCCGAAGATCTCGTCCTGCATGAAGCCCATGTCGTTGCGCGCGTCGGCCAGCACCGTCGGCTCGAAGTACCAGCCCTTCTCCAGCCCCGCCGCCTGGGGCCGCCGGCCGCCGGCCGCCAGCCGGGCGCCGTCGCGCAGGCCCGACGCGACATAGCCCTCGACCTTGGCGAGCTGCGCCGACAGGGCGAGCGGGCCGATGTCGGTGCTCTCCTCCATCGGGTGGCCGACGGCGATGCGTCCGGTGCGGGCGACCAGCGCCTCGACGAAGCGGTCGTAGATGGCGGCCTCGACGAAGCAGCGCGACCCGGCGACGCAGGTCTGCCCGGCTGCAGCGAAGACCCCGGCGACCACGCCGTTCACCGCCCGCTCGATGTCCACGTCGCCGAACACCACGTGGGGCGACTTGCCGCCCAGCTCCATCTGGCAGGGCACGAGGTTGGCGGCGGCGTTGGCGGCGATGCGGCTGCCGGTCTGGGTGCTGCCGGTGAAGACGATCTTGGCGATGCCGGGGTGGCGGGTCAGGGCCTCCCCGGCGGTGGCGCCGCCGCCGGTCACCACATTGACGACGCCGTCCGGGAAACCGGCTTCGGTGACCAGCTCGGCCAGCGCCAGGGTGGAGGCGGCGGCGTGTTCCGACGGCTTGATCACCACCGTGTTGCCAATGGCGAGGCAGGGCGCCAGCGTGCCGGTCAGCAGCATCAGCGGCGAGTTCCACGGCGTGATCATGCCGACGACGCCCAGCGGTTCGCGCAGGTTGAAGTTCAGCATGTCCAGCTTGTTCACCGGGATGGTATCGCCCTGCAGCTTGTCGGCCATTCCGGCGAAATAGACGTAGCTGTCGGGGATGGCGCGCATCTGGGCGCGCATCTCCTTGATCAGCTTGCCGTTGTCGCGGGTCTCCATCAGCGCCAGCTCCTCGGCGTTGGCGAGGATCAGCTCGGCCAGGCGGCGCACCAGCTTGCCGCGGTCGCTCTGGGTCATCCGCCGCCAGGCCGGATCGATGAAGGCGGCCCGCGCCGCGGCGACGGCGGTGTCGACGTCCTCGGCACCGGCGTCGGCCAACTCGTACCAGGGCTCGGCGGTGGTGGGGTCGTAGCTCGGGATGTAGCGGCCGCTTTTCGGTTCGACGAACCGTCCGCCGATATAGAGGGCGCGGCGGGTGCCTTCGAGCGACCTGCAGGTGGTGTGCATCGCGGTCTCGTATTTTTTGTGAAGGGGCGGCGGGGGATCAGCCGTTTTCGGCGAGGGCGCCGGGCCAGGGAGAGGGGCGGCCGTCGACCATCGCCAACCGCCCGCCGTCGCTTGAGTCGATGTAGATGCCGAAGCGGTCCGCTTGCCGTTCCCGGACATAGCGGCGCAGCATCGCCCGGGTCTCGCGCGTCGCCATCGCCTCGAAGGGCAGGGCGTCGAGCGCGAAGAAGCGGAGGCCCGGCGGCAGGGCCGTGGTGGCCGCATCGGCCGCGAGGCGGGTGCGATAGACCAGACAGCCGGCGTCCTGCCCGGCGACGTCGAAGACCGAATAAAGGAAGCTGTCCTCCGGCCGCAGCGGCAGCGTGCTGCCGTCCGCCAGGGGCAGTGCCCGTTCGGCCTTGCGGCTGCGGCCGCCCGGCAGGCGCCAGCCGCCCGCCCCGTCGGATTGCAGCAGGATGCCGTCGTCCGCTTCGACGAGGTAGCCGACCTGCATGCCGTGCGGCATCTCTCCACCGGCGTTTGGGGCTTCGTGCACCGTCGCGTACCGGCCCCGGCAGAAGCCGAGCGGGGCTGTCCGGCCTGCCGTCCCGCCAGCGGCCCCGCCTGGGCCGAAGGCCTGCACGCGGCCGATGAGAATCAGATGGTCGCCGGCCGTCACGCGGTCGTGCACCGTGCAATCGAACCAGGTCAGGCAATCGGTCAGGACCGGGGCGCCGGTGTGTTTCGGGCCGAAGCCGGTTGACTGGAATTTTTCGGGGGAACGGGAGGCGAAAAGGCTGGAGACATCGGCCTGTCCCTCGTGCAGCAGATTTACGGCGAAGGATGGCGTGCTGCAAAAAATCGGAAAGCTGAACGATCGGTTTCCGATACAGACAAGGACCAGAGGCGGGTCGAGCGAAACGGATGTGAAGGAATTTGCCGTTATCCCACGGGGATTTCCGTCTTCGTCGAGCACGGTGACGACCGTAACCCCGGTCGGGAACATGCCGAAGGCGTTGCGAAGGTCCCTTTGATTGATGGGCGATGGGTCATTCGAAGAGAATGTCACGTCAGCCTCCCTTCCATTACGAAGACGAGGCTACGCCGGGCGGATGCCGCCATCTTCCTCCTCTACAGAGGAATGTGCGACATTTTGTCCCATCGATTCCAAGGAACGGGCTCTGCCGCGGCGGCGCCATCGCTGGCGGACGGGGGCTAGGGGAAGAGGGAAATGCAGCAGGGGCGAGGCAGATTTCCTGCCCCGCCCCTGCTCAGGCCAACGTTGGACTTTAATCCACGCGCCGCCTGACCAATCAGTTGGATGCGGCGCAGAGCTTTTCGCGGGAGGTCTGCTTCGCAGCCTCGGCGGAGAAGCCGTAGGGCTCGATGATCCTGGCGAACTCGCCAGACGCCTTCATCTCGGCCAGCACCTTGTCGAAGGCGTCGCGCAGGGCGGTATCCTGCTTGCGGAAGGCGGCGCCGTCGCAATAGACAGGGGCGCCCTTGACCGGAGCGACCACCTCGATGTTCGGGTCGTTGGCCTTGCCGACCAGATCGTGGATCGACAGGACCGGCAGCGAATAGACGTCGATGCGGCCGTCCTGCAGCATCTTCAGGCCGCTCTGTGGGTCAGGCACCACGATCACGCGGTCGCGCGGCACCCCGGCCTGCAACGCCAGCTTCTCCTCGGTGCCGCCGCCGGGAGCACCGATCTTGGCGTTCGGGTTCTTGGCGATGTCCTCGTAGGAGGTCAGCTTCAGCGGGTTGCCCTTCTTCAGGGCGAAGGATTCCGCGTCGCAGAGGATCGGTTCGGAATAGGCGACGGCCTTGCAGCGTTCCGGCTTCATGAACAGGCCGGCGGTGACGACGTCGAAGCGGCGGGCCTGCAGGCCGGGGATCATCGCGCCATATTCGGAGATCGAGGCGACGACGTCGTTGACCCCCAGCTTCTTCATCACCGCGCGGGCAACGTCGGGGGCGGCACCCGACACGGTGCCGTCCGGCTTGACGGCGGTGTAGGGTGGTTCGTTGGCGATGCCGATACGGGCAAATCCCTGTTCGCGCAACGTCTCCAGCGTATCGGCGGCGAAGGCCGGTGCGGCGAGCGTCAGGAGTGTCGCGGCGGCGATGCCGAAGCTTTGGGCGATCTTGAAGTGTTTCATGTCGGCCGTCCCTCTTTCGTGACGTGGTGAGTGCCCGGCCGGCGTCCCAGTCGGAGCGCCGGCCCCTGTTCTGTCGGTGTCGATACCGTTCTTCTGCATGCCCGCCTTCTTCCTTGGCGGGTTCCCATAGGCGGCGGTCAGATTCCGACCGTACCGACCACCGCGATGCAGTCGCCGGCCTTGACGAGGCCCGGGAAATGGCGGGCCGCCAGGATGCCGTCCAGCGCCGCGCGGTACTCTGCCGGCGCCAGTCCGGTGCGGCCGATGGGGTGGATGCGGGCCAGCAGATCGCCTTTCCGCACCGGCTGGCCGAGATCGACGCAGGCCTCGATCAGGCCGTTGTCCTCGGCGAAGCGGAAACAGTCGGCCGACGGCATGTCGAGCCAGCGGCTCGCCTCTGCGGGTTGGCCGTTCTCCGGCGCCCCGTCCGTCAGGATCCCGGCGTGGCGCAGGACGTTGCGGACGCCGCGCTTGGCGATGGCGATGGTCTCCGCCCGGCCGGTGCCGCCGCCGCCGAGTTCGGTGGTGACGAAGGTCTTGCCCAGCTCCTCCGCCGCGGTGTCGTACATGCCGACCGCGTCGATCTCCAGCATCCGCATGGAATAGGGCGCGGCGAATGCGGCCACTGCGGCGAAGCAACGCGCCTCCTGATCCTTGTCGGGCAGGATGTGGGCGGCGGCGAAGGGAACGAAGTCCAGCGTCCGGCCGCCGGAATGGATGTCCATCACCAGATCGGCCAGCGGCAGGAGTTCGCGGGCGAAGTAATCGGCGATCTTCTGCGTCACCGTGCCGTCGGGGCGGCCGGGAAAGCTGCGGTTCAGGTTGCCCCTGTCGATGGGCGAGGTTCGGGTTCCCGCCTGGAAGGCCGGATAGTTCATCGCCGGGACGATGATGACGCGGCCAGCGACCCGGTCGGCGGTCAGCGTCTGGGCGAGGTCGAACAGGGCGACCGCGCCCTCGTACTCGTCGCCATGGTTGGCGCCGGTCAAGAGGGCGGTCGGCCCGCTGCCGTTGCGCACCACGGTGACCGGGATCATCACGGACCCCCAGGCCGAATCGTCTCGGCTGTAGGGCAGCCGCAGAAAGCCGTGCTGCACACCGTCGCGGCCGAAATCGACCGTCGGGGTTACCGGGGAGGGGGCAAGTGTGACGGGCGCCATGGTCAGGACTTCACGAACAGCTTGCGCGGCACATTGGCCAGGCATTCGACGCCGGTGTCGGTGATGGCGATGCTCTCCGTGATCTCCAGCCCCATATCCTCCAGCCATAGGCCGGTCATGAAGTGGAAGGTCATTCCGGGCTGGAGTTCGGTGCGGTCGCCTGGGCGCAGGCTCATGGTGCGCTCGCCCCAGTCCGGCGGATAGCTGAGGCCGATGGGATAGCCGGTACGGTTGTCCTTGGTGATGCCGTAGCGTTTCAGCACGGCGAAGAAGGCGTTGGCGATGTCCTCGCAGCTGTTGCCCGGCTTGGCGGCGGCGAGGCCGGCCTCCATCCCCTCCAGCGTCGCCTTCTCGGCGTCGAGGAAGGCCTGGGTCGGCGTGCCGAGGAAGACGGTGCGCGACAGCGGGCAGTGGTAGCGCTTGTAGCAGCCGGCGATCTCGAAGAAGGTGCCCTCGCCCAGCTTCATCGGCCGGTCGTCCCAGGTCAGGTGCGGCGCCGAGGCGTCGGCCCCCGACGGCAGCAGCGGGACGATGGCGGGATAATCGCCGCCGAAGCCGTCCGCCCCACCGATGCCGCGGATGCCGGCGTCGTAGATCTCGGCCACGAGGTCGCATTTGCGCATGCCCGGTTCGACCCGCTCGACGATGCGGGCGTGCATCGCCTCGACGATGCGGGCGGCCTTGCGCATGTAGTCGAGTTCCTGGGCGCTCTTCACCGCGCGCTGCCAGTTGACCAGCGCCGTCGCGTTTTGGAAGCGGGCGTTGGGCAGGTGGGTGGCCAGCGATTGGTAGGCGGCGGCGGTGAACCAGTAATTGTCCATCTCGACGCCGATGACCAGCCCGCCCCAGCCGCGATCCGCAAGGATCTTCGACAGCAGGTCCATCGGATGGCGTTCGGTCGACTGCACGTAATGGTCGGGATAGCCGATGATGCCGTCATGGGCCAGATAGGCGGTGCGCTTGGCGCCGTTGGCGTCCTGGCCGCGGCCGTACCAGATCGGCTCGCCGTGCGGCGGCACGATCACGCATTGGTGGACGTAGAAGGACCAGCCGTCATAGCCGGTCAGCCAGGCCATGTTCGACGGATCGGTGACGATCAGCAGCTCGATGCCGGCCTTGTCCATGGCGGCACGGGTCTTGTCGAGCCGTGCGGCATATTCGGCCCGGCTGAAGTTCAGCGTCGGTTCCAGCATGTCGGGGTCTCTCTTTTGAGAAGAGGGCTGTTCAGGCGTCGAAGACGGTGCCGGCGCCGGCTGCCAGGGCCCGGCTGCGCGCCAGCATGGCGATGGCGGTGTCTTGCACCCCGGTTCCGGTGAGGTCGCAGACGGTGATGGTGTCGGTGGACGGGCGGCCGGCGGCATGCCCGGCGATGACGGCGCCCAGTTCGGGGAACTCCCGGTCGGCGGCGACCGTGCCGGCGGCAATCGCGTGGTGCAGTTCGCCCAGCCGGCGGGTCTGCGTCAGGCTGTCGGCGACGTAGAGGCCGGCGCGGGACAGGATGGCGGGTTCGAGTTCGTTCTTGTGCTCTGCGTCCGACCCCATGGCGGTGACGTGCTGGCCGGGTTCGAGCCAGTCCGCCATCAGGATCGGCCGGGCAGCCGGGGTGGTGGTGACGATGACGTCGGCTCCCGCGACGGCTGCCTTGCCCTCCTCCACGGCGCGCACGGGGAAGCCCAGCCGCTCCGACAGGCGGGCGGCGGTGGCGGCGGCGCGCTCGGGCTGGCGCGCCCAGAGGCGGGCCTCGCGGATCGGGCGGACCAGGGTCAGCGCCTCCAGTTGTAACGCCGCCTGCACCCCGGCGCCGAAGACGGCGGCGACGGCGCTGTCGGGACGCGACAGATGCTTGGCGGCGACAGCGCCCGCAGCCGCGGTCCGCACATCGGTCAGATAGCCGTTGTCGAGAAGCAGGGCCTCGACCAGACCGGTCCGGCTGCTCAGCAGAACCATCAACCCGTTGACGCTGGGCAGGCCGAGTGCCGGATTGCCGAAGAAGCCGGGGCTGATCTTGATGGCGAAGCCGTCGAGACCGGGGATATAAGCGGTCTTGACGTCGACCTCACCCCGATATTCCGGGATGTCGAGCCGGAGGATCGGCGGCATCGCCACCGGGCGGGTGGCCAAGGCCAGGAAGGCGTCCTCGACGCAGGCGACGGCATCGCGGTTGAGCGGAACGATCCGCCGCAGCTCCGCCTCGGTCAGGATGGTCATGCGGGGCATGAATGGACTCGGAGATGATGCGGCGGTGCAGGTCCATGGCGATGTTGCGGCCGGACAGCAGTGCGATCGTGGGGCCGCGCGGCGCCACCTTGCCGGCGAGCAGTGCTGCGATGCCAACGGCGCCGGCGCCCTCGACGATCTCCTGCTCGGCGGAATAGGCGTGTTCGATGCCGGCGGCGATCTCCGCCTCGGTCAGCAGGACCACATCGTCGAGCAGGTTGGCGGCGAGGCGGTGGGTGTAGTGGTTGTCTAGGCCGATGCCGCCGCCGAGCGAATCCGCCAGTGTCTCCAGCTCCTCAACCTGGACCGGACGTCCGGCCTTCAGGCTGGCGTGCATGGCGGCGCCGCGTTCCATCGACACGCCGATCACCCGCAGGCTTGGCCGCAGCGCCTTGGCCGCCAGCGCCACGCCGCCGATCAGGCCGCCGCCCGACAGCGGCACCAGCAGCAGCTCGGCGTCGGGCACCGCTTCGATGATCTCCATCCCCAGCGTGCCCTGACCGGCGATGACGTCGGCATGGTCGAAGGGGGGACGGTGGCGAAGCCCTCCTCGCGGACCAGCCGGTCGACCTCGACCTGCGCGTCGTCCTGGGAGCGGCCGACAATGCGGATCTCCGCCCCCAGCGCGCGGATGGCTTCGACCTTGTTGGCGGGGACCAGCGCCGACATGCAGACGACGCAGCGGACGCCGGCCTGGGCTGCGGCATGGGCGAGCGCCCGGCCGTGGTTGCCGGTCGAGGCCGCCGCGACCCCCGTCGCAATTGCCTCGCGCGGCAGGGCCGACAGCGCGTTGGTGGCACCGCGCAGTTTGAAGCTGCCGGTGGTCTGGCGGGTTTCCAGCTTCAGGAAGACGGGCACGCCGCAGCGGGCGGTCAGGCTGGGCGAGGCCACGGTCGGCGTCACCGCGATCCGCCCGGCCAACCGCGCTCGGGCGCGGAAGACATCCTCCAGGCCGATATCCTGCCCGCTCATGACCAAGCCTTCCCGGGCAGCGGCAGGGTCATCAGCCGCCCAGCCCCGGGACGGGGCCGGTCGTCGCCGCACAGGCGCAGGGTGGCCCAGGCGGTGGCCTGATTGCTGGTCACCACCGGGCGGCCGATCGCGGCCTCGATCTCGGCGGCGACCGAGGCCGAGCGCAGGGCGGTGCAGGAGATGAACAGCGCGTCCGCATCGGACGCCATCGCGTCGACGGCGGCGCGCACCAGACTGGCCGGCGCGATGCGTGCCATCTCGCGGTCGTCGTCCAGCCCGAAGCAGGTGAAGCGCGCAATGTCGAAGCCGTGCTCGGCGAAATAGGCGGCCATCGGCCGGCTGGTCTGTTCGGTGTAGGGGGTCAGCACGGCGATGCGCCGGGCGCCGAACGCCGCCAGGGCATGGCGGGCGGCGGCGGGCGGCGTGATGACGGGAACGCCCGGCTTGGCAGAAGCGATGGCCTCCTCGATGGCGTCGTCGCCCATCACGACGCTGGCCGAGGTGCAGGAATAGCAGATGGCGTCGAGCGGCTCGTCGGGCAGGATCAGCGCCGCCCCTTCGGCGAGGCGCGGCTGCATGCGGCGCAGATTCTCCGGCGTCGTCGGGTTGGCGTAGGCGATGCGCGCGGAGTAGACGCCGATGCGCTCGCTGGCGACCATGCGGCGGAAATCCGGCTCAGTCGTATGGTCGGTCGCCAGGACGACGAGGCCCACGCGCTTTTCCACCGGGCGGTCGTCGAAGTCCAGCGCGGTGTCCGAGCGCAGGATGGGGATGGAGGGCATGGCGCGGAAACTCCAGAGTCAGCGTGTCGGCAATCAGCGTGTGGGGCGGAACCGGCGTTCCAGCAGGTGCAGGGCGGGCACGGCGATCAGGCTGATGCACAGGAAAAGGATGCCGACCAGCGTCATCGGCTCCAGATAGCGGTAATTGCTGTTGGCGACGCTGCGGGCCTCGCTCATCAACTCGATCACCGTGATGGCGGAGAGCAGCGGCGTTTCCTTGAACATCGCGACGAAATAGTTCGCCAGCGCCGGGATCATTGGCGGAATCGCCTGCGGCAGGATGACATGGCGCCAGGTCTGGTAGGGCGTGAGGTTGCAGGCCTTTGCCGCCTCCCACTGGCCGCGCGGCGTGTTGTCGATGCCGGCACGGAAGACCTCCGACGTATAGGTGGCGTAATGGAGACCCAACCCGACCACCCCGGCGGTCAGCGGCGACAGCAGCAGCCCCAGTTCCGGCAGCACGTAGAATAGGAAATACAGTTGCACCAGCAGCGGCGTGCCGCGGATGAACTCCACCACGAAGCCGGTGGTGCGCGCCACCGCGCGTCTCTTCGAGCGGCGCAGCAGGGCGAAGCCCAGCCCGGCGGCGGCGGCCAGGAATGATCCGAGCAGCGTGGCCAGCAGCGTGATGCGCAGGCCGTCCAGCAGCGTCGGCATGATCTCGCGGACGAATTCCCAATCCCATTCCATGACCGGCTCCTCAGGTGCGCAGCCCGTCGAGGCCGCGGGTCATGCGGCGCTCCAGGGCTTTCATGCCGAACGAGATCAGGCTGGCATAGGCGAAGTAGATGACCAGGACGGTCAGGAAGGGCAGCGCGGTGCTGCCGGTCTGCGAGCGCACGACCTGGGCCTGGAAGGTCAGGTCGCTGAGCGAGATGAGCGACACCACCGAGGTCGCCTTCAAGAGTTCGATGGCGTTGTTGCAGAAGGTCGGCACCATCACCACCGCCGCCTGCGGCAGCAGCACGTGACGCAGGCTCTGCCAGCGCGTCAGGTTCAGGGCGACGCAGGCCTCGTGCTGTTCGCGCCCGATGGACTGCACCGCCGCCCGCACCACCTCCGCACCATAGGCGCCGACATTCAGCCCGAGCGCCAGCACGCCGGCCTGCAGCGGCGTCAGCGTCACGCCCATCAGCGGCAGGACGAAATAGGCCCAGAAAAGCTGGACGAAGATCGACGTGCCGCGAAAGAACTCGATATAGGCGACCGACACGGCGCGCACGGCGGAGTGGCGCGACAGCCGGCCCAGCCCGGCGAGGAAGGCGGCCGGCAGGGCCAGCGCGCAGCCGAGCACGGTCAGCTTCGCCGTCACCAGCGCGCCGTCCAGCATCAAGCCCAGATAGCCGGCCCAATCAGCCATGAAGCCGAGATCTCCTGCATTCGGGGGAAAGGCGGTAACGGACGCCTTGCGGCCGCGGGGAGCCGTCAGATGCGCTGGCCGGCCGCGATGATCTTCTTCAAAAAGGCCTGGGTCCGCTCATGCGACGGATTGGTGAAAAGGATGTCGGGCGGCCCCTCCTCCACGATGCGTCCGCGGTCGAAGAACAGCACGCGGTCGGCGAAATCATGGGCGAAGCTCATCTCGTGGGTCACCAGCAGCATGGTCATGTCGGTGGTGGACCCCAGCATCCGCATGACGTTCAGCACCTCTTCCACCAGTTCGGGGTCGAGTGCCGAGGTCACCTCGTCGAACAGCATGATCCGGGGCTGCAGCGCCAGGGCGCGGGCGATGGCAACCCGCTGCTTCTGGCCGCCGGACAGCTGGGCCGGCATGGCGCGGGCCTTGTCGGCGAGACCGACGAGGTCCAGCAATTCCATCGCCCGGCGTTCGGCATCCGCCTTCCTGACGCCTTTGGTCAGCATCGGCGCCAGCGTGACGTTGTCCAGCACGCACTTGTGCGGGAACAGGTTGAACAGCTGGAACACCATGCCGATCTTGGTCCGCATCCGGTGCAGGTGCGCCTCGTCGGCGGCGACCAGACGGCCGTTGCGCTCCATCTGGAACAGGTGCTCGCCATCGATGCGGATGGTGCCGCTTTCGATGGTCTCCAGCGTCATCAGCGTCCGCAGGATCGTCGTCTTGCCGGAACCGGACGGCCCGATCAGCGCCAGCTTCTCACCCGGCCGGACTGAAAAACACAGGTCCTGCAGCACGGTGTGCGAGCCGTAGCGTTTCGTGACCCGGTCGATGTCGATGATTGCGTCGGTCACACCGGTCTTCCCTTGCAATGGTTGGCGACCGTGGATGTGCACGAACGATGCGGGACCGTCTAAATCATGTCAATCCGGAAAATTAAATCATGACAATTCTGGAGAAGCTCGCCTCGGAATCGTTCAGATGGCGAGAAGCACCGGCTCCGGATCGCTGTTCAGCAGATTGACGATCACGCGGAGGCCGGCGTGCAGTTCCGCCTCGGTGGTGGAGCCGATGGAGACGCGCAGCGCGTCGGACCGCGTGCCGGGGCCGATGGCGAAGGCCGATCCCGGCGCCAGCGCCACCCCCTGATGGCGGGCATGCGACACGAAGGTCGCCTCCGGCCGCCCTTCGCCCAGCGGCAGCCACAGATGCAGCCCCTCGGCATGGCTGCGGTGGGGAATGCCCTTCAGGATTTCCGCGGCCAGTGCGTGCCGGCGGTGCAGGGCGTTGCGCTGCCACTCCACCATCTCCATCGCAAAGCCGCTCTCGACCCAGCGGGTGGCGATCTCGGCGACGATGGGCGTTGCGATCCAGTTGGTCACCAGATGGCGGTTGGTGACGGCGGCGAGCAGCCGGTCGGGAACCACCAGATAGCCGGTGCGCAGACCGGGCATCACCGTCTTGGTGAAGCTGGTGACGTAGAGCGTCCGTTCCGGCGCCAGGGCCGCCAGCGGCGGGCGGCGGTCGCTCAGCAGGGGGCCGAGCGGATCGTTCTCGACGATCGACAGATTGTGGCGCTCGGCCAGCCGCGCGATCTCCGCCCGCCGGGCCTCGCCCATGTGGGTCGCGGTGGCGTTGATCGGGTTCGGCATGACGAACAGGGCCTTGGCCGCGCCGTCGCGACAGGCTGCGTCGAGCGCGTCGGGCCGGATCCCCTCTTCGTCGATGGCGAGGCCGCGCAGCTTGATGCCGAGATAAGAGGCGAGCGGCAGCAGCGTGTGGTGCCCGACCTCCTCCGTCACCACGGTCGATCCGGGAGGGGCGGCGGCCATCAGGGCGATGGTCATGCCGGCGGTGGCGCCGTTGGTCAGGGTGACGTTGTTTGCAGTGGTCTCCACCCCGCAATGGCGCAGCCAGGATACCGCCGTCGCCCGGTGGCGGGCGAACAGGGTGTTGGGACGGAAGGACAACACCACGGCCGGCGGCAGGTTGGCGGACAGCTCCACCAGCGCCTGTCGCATCGCCTCGACATGCAGCGGCTCGCAGACCGGCTTCAGGATCGACAGGTCGATCACCTCGTCGGTGCGCTGGGGGATATAGGGCGGATCGACCTCGGTTTGCGCTGCGCGGATGAAGGTGCCGCGCCCGGTCTCCCCGCTGATCAGGCCGCGCCGGATCAGCTCCTCGTAGGCGCGGCTGACGGTCTGGACGGAAATGCCCAATTCGTCGGCAAGCTGCCGGTGGGTGGGCAGCTGGTCGCCGACCGCCAGTTGGCCTTGCGTGATCGCCCGCTGCACCTGATCGGCCAGCGAGAGATAGACGGGCCTGCTCAAAGCCGATGCATCGGGGTGCCACTTTGTCATGCAACATTTCTGCTGGAAATCATCACATTTGACAATGCCGGAAAGCGCGGACATCGTCAGAACGTCATTTTTCAGAGGCACCCCGCCCCATGCCTGACCTGAAGCTCGATCCCATCGACCTGCGCATCCTGTCGGAAATCCAGCGTGACGGCCGCATCACCAAGCTGGCGCTGGCCGACCGGGTGGGACTGTCGCCGACGCCCTGCTGGGTGCGGTTGCGCCGGCTGGAGGAGGCCGGAATCGTCACCGGCTATCACGCCCGGCTGGCCCTGCGGCAGGTAACGCCCTTCGCGATGGCGCTGGTCGAGGTGACGCTGGGCAGCCACCGGCAGGTCGATTTCGACCGGTTCGAACGGGTGGTCAAGGCCGAACCCGGCATCGTCTCCTGCTGGTCGGTCGGCGGCGGGGTCGATTATGTCCTGCGGGTGGTGGCGCGCGACGTGGATGCCTATCAGCGGATCATCGACCGGCTGCTGGAGGGCGATGCCGGGATCGACCGCTATTTCACCTACATCGTCACGCGGACGGTGAAGGACGATGCGGCGATGCCGCTGGAGGCGCTGATGGAGGAGCCGGGCGGGTCCGTCCCGTCGACATAGAGACTTTCTCTTCCTCCCCACCCCGGCAAAGAGATACTCTCCGCCACACAGGCCCAGTTCGGACACAGTCTCCACCGCATCACCGCTAGACTCCGGAACACCGGCGCTTCCGCGCCCCCCATATTCCGGAGGTGACCATGACCGCGCAGCTGTCCCGCCTCGACCGTCACGACGCCGTCAGCCGCCTGACCGACCGCCGGCTGCTGCGCGAACTCGCCTATGTCGGCGGACGCTGGACCGCGGGGCCGGACGGCGCCACTTTCGCGGTGACCGACCCGGCCAGCGGACGGATGCTCGCCCATGTCGCGGCGCTGGAAGCCGCCCAGGCGACCGCCGCCGTCACCGCAGCATTGGCAGCGTTCCCGGCCTGGAGCGCCCGGCTGCCGCAGGACCGCGCCGCCCGCCTGCGCGACTGGTTCGACCGCATCACCGCCGCCAGGGAGGATTTGGCCCTGCTGATGACGCTGGAGCAGGGCAAGCCGCTCGCCGAATCGCGGGGGAGATCGACTATGCCGCCTCCTTCATCGAGTGGTATGCGGAGGAATCCAAGCGCGTGGGCGTCGAGAGCATCGCCAGCCACCTGCCCGGCGCCGAGATGCTGCTGCGGCGGGAAGCGCTGGGGGTCGTCGGCATGGCGACGCCGTGGAACTTCCCATCGGCCATGTTGACGCGCAAGGCGGCGGCGGCCCTGGCGGCGGGCTGCACCGTGGTGGCGCATGCATCCTCCGAAACGCCGTTGTCGGCATTGGCGTTGGCGGAGTTGGCGGAGCGGGCGGGCATCCCTGCCGGCGTGATCAACGTCCTGACTGGCGATCCGGAGCCGCTGGTCGGCGCGCTGTGCGACGATGCCCGCGTCCGCGCCATGAGCTTCACCGGCTCCACCGCGATCGGCAGCCGCATCGCCGCGCGCTGCGCACCGACCATGAAGCGGCTGGTGATGGAGTTGGGCGGTCATGCGCCGCTGCTGGTCTTCGCCGACGCCGACCTGCAGCAGGCGGTGGACATCGCCATCGACGCCAAGTTCGCCACCTCCGGCCAGGACTGCCTCGCCGCCAACCGCATCTATGTGCAGCGTCCGCTCTACGACAGCTTCTGCGCCGCCTTCACCGCCCGCAGTGCTGCCCTGCGCGTCGGGCCGGGGCTGGAGCCTGACGTGCAGATCGGGCCGCTGATGAACGCACGGGCCGTCGACAAATGCGCCCGACACGTCCGCGACGCGGTGGACCGCGGCGCCCGCTGCCTGACCGGCGGCGAGCTTCATCCCGCCGGCCCGCTGTTCTACCGTCCGACCGTGCTGGCCGATGTGGCGCCGGACTCGCTGATCCTCCGTGAGGAGACCTTCGGCCCGGTCGCTGCGATCCTGCCCTTCGATGACGAGGCGGAGGTGGCGGTCCGCGCCAACGACACGGAATACGGCCTCGTCGCCTATCTGGTGACCCGTGACGCCGGCCGGATCCTGCGCCTGTCGCGGGCACTGCACTACGGCATGGTGGCGGTCAACCGGGTGAAGATCACCGGTGCGCCGGTTCCCTTCGGCGGGGTCAAGCAGTCCGGCCTCGGCCGCGAGGGCTCGCGCCATGGGATGGAGGCCTTCACCGAGCTGAAATACGTCTGCCTCGACGCCGCCTGAACAGAAATTCTTATCGGGAAAAAGCGCCATGACCGACCTGACCAACGAGCTGACCGCCTGGGATCGCGACCATTTCTTCCACCCGTCGACCCACATGGCGGCGCATGCCCGCGGCGACACGCCGACCCGCGTCGTCACCAGCGGCGAGGGCGTCTACATTTCCGACCGTGACGGCAGGCGCAGCCTGGACGCCTTCGCCGGCCTGTACTGCGTCAATGTCGGTTATGGCCGCCGCGAGATCGCCGACGCCATCGCCGAGCAGGCCGGCAAGCTCGCCTATTATCACGCCTATGTCGGGCATGGCAGCGAGCCGTCGATCACGCTGGCCAAGATGATCATCGACCGTGCGCCCGACGGGATGTCGCGCGTCTATTTCGGCCTGTCGGGATCGGACGCGAACGAGACCAACATCAAGCTGGTCTGGTATTACAACAACATCCTCGGCCGGCCGGAGAAGAAGAAGATCATCTCGCGCTGGCGCGGCTATCACGGGTCGGGGGTGATGACCGGCAGCCTGACCGGGCTGGAGCTGTTCCACAAGGCCTTCGACCTGCCGCGCCCGCCGGTGCTGCACACCGAAGCTCCTTACTATTTCCGCCGGGCCGACCGCAGCATGAGCGAGGAGCAGTTTTCCCAGCATTGCGCCGACCAGCTGGAGGCGATGATCCTGGCGGAGGGGCCGGAGACCGTCGCCGCCTTCATCGGCGAACCGGTGCTGGGCACCGGCGGCATCGTCCCGCCGCCCGCCGGCTATTGGGAGAAGATCCAGGCTGTGCTGAACAGGCACGACATCCTGCTGATCGCCGACGAGGTGGTGACCGGGTTCGGCCGGCTCGGCAGCATGTTCGGATCCGGCCATTACGGCATCAGGCCGGACCTCATCACCATCGCCAAGGGGCTGACCTCTGCCTATGCGCCGCTGTCGGGGGTGATCGTCGGCGAGCGGGTGTGGAAGGTGCTGGAGCAGGGATCCGACCAGCTCGGTCCCATCGGCCATGGCTGGACCTATTCGGCCCATCCGCTCTGCGCCGCCGCCGGGGTGGCGAATCTGGAGCTGATCGACACGCTCGATCTGGTGACCAATGCACGCGAGACCGGAGGCTATTTCCGTGCGGCGCTGGACGACGCGCTGGGCGGACATCCGATGGTCGGCGAGGTGCGCGGCGAGGGTATGCTGGCGGCGGTGGAGTTCGTCGCCGACCGGGACGAGCGCCGCTTCTTCCCCGCCGAGGCGAAGGTGGGACCGCGCCTGTCCGCAGCGCTTCTGGAGCGGGGTGTCATCGCCCGCGCCATGCCCCAGGGCGACATCCTCGGCTTCGCACCGCCGCTCTGCCTGACCAGGGAGGAAGCCGACATCGTGGTGGCCGCGACGGCAAAGGCGGTGAAGGCGCTCGCAGCAGAACTCTGAGCGGGGTTCCGTCGGCTCTCGCGCCAATCCTGGCGACCGGGCGCGATGTGTCCGGCTATCGGCAAGGTTGGTTGGGCGAAGACAAGCGGATCCGAACCCCTCGGCAACTCGGGTGGTATCGCCGATGATCTTCAGCCGCGGTTGCTACATGCGCCGGCGGGTCAGCCGGCGCAGCAAATTCGTACGTAAACGCCCGGCCATCGCAGTCAGGCGATCCGGGACCTATGTCGTGGGTGTGTGGAGTGCTTGTGGCCCCGGACGGTCCGGGAGCCTTGCGTCAGGCGACCAGATCCGGGGCGGGCAGGCCTGCATGGACACGGCCGGCGCGCAGAAAATTACGGAAATGGCGGGACGTCAAAGTCATGGTCAGCCAACCATGGCCGGTTTCGCATCAAAGTTCAAGACAAGGTTGCTGAAGAAGCCGGGCCGGCGGCGTCCGGCGGGTGCGGACGGGCAGTTCTCCCGCCGCCCGGTTTGCCTACCGCGCTTCGGGCGTCGTCAGAACCACGGACGGGAAATACGAACGGTAACGTCTGGCATCGCGGGTCAGCAGCGGTAGCCCGAGTACGGCGGCATGGGCGCCGATGAAGAAATCCGGCAGCACGCCCGAGCGGGCACCGCCTGCGGTCCGATACCGGCGAAAGGCCTTGCCGGCCAGGAACAGGGCGTCCCGCGGAATCTCGTCCATGACGATCCCGGCTTCGTCGAGCAGATCGTCAAGATCCGACACCGCGATGTCGCAGCTCGCGGCTTGGCGAACGGAAGGGATCGATCTGGCGCTCTCCATCAACATCTCGGCATCGAACCTGGACCAGCGGGATTTTCCCGCCCGTCTGGCCGGCTTGGCCGAACGCCGTGGAGTTCACCCGAGCCGCGTGGAGCTGGAGCTGACGGAAAGCGCCATTCTCCGCAATGGTGAGAACGCATTGCAGAGGATGGACGAGCTGAGATCGACGGGTTTCTGCATTGCGATCGACGACTTCGGCACCGGGTACAGCAGCTTGTCCTACCTTGAGAAGATCCCGACGGATGTGGTGAAGATCGACCGTTCCTTCATTCAGGGCCTCGGCGGCCAGGACCGCAGCTCCACGCTGGTCAGCGCCATGATTTCCCTGATCCACCAGCTGGGCTATCGGGTCGTCGCCGAAGGCGTGGAGAACCACACCGCTCTGGACATGCTGTCGGAAATGGGTTGCGACGAAGTCCAGGGATACCATATCGCGCGCCCGATGACGTCGGCGGCGTTCGAGAGTTGGCTGCGCGATCGTTCCGGCGGTCCGGGCTGACTGGCAGCAGGGGCTTGGAAGATCATGACCGACGACGGCGGTGCCATGCTCATCTCCTCTTAAGTGCCGGCTTCACTGTCGACGACAATCCCTGCGGGCATCGTTTCCGCCGCGCGGCTGCCCCGCATCCTGGACAATTCATGCACGCGTCGTTGCAATACGCCGTCACGGTGCAGGGGAGCCGTCCAATTCACCTCGCCCCGTCGAAGCGTACCGGCATTTTGCCTGGAACCGTCACGCCCTGCCGCGGTTAAGCCGGGCAGACAGCATACGGAGCGATCATTCATGCCAAACGAACCGATGCGTTCGCTGCGTTTCGCGGCGATGATGGCCGGATGCCTTGCGCTGGTCGGGTGTGGCGGCGGGGCGACGGGGCTCGGCCTCAACCTCGTCTCGCAGGAACAGCTCGCCGATCTGGGCCGGCAGGACTGGCAGCGCCTTGTCTCGACGACGCGCCCCTCCGGCAATCCGTCCTATCAGCGCCGGGCCGAGGAGGTGTCGACCCGCCTGCTGCGTGCCGCCGGCCTCGAATCCGGCCAGTGGGAGATCCGCGTCTTCGAAGGCGACGACGCCAATGCCTTCGCTCTGCCCGGCCAGAAGATCGGCGTTTACGAAGGGCTGTTCCGCTACGCCAGGACCGATGCGCAGCTGGCCGCGGTGATCGGGCACGAGATCGCCCACAACCTGGAAGCCCACGCCGCCGAGCGCGTCAGCACCCAGATGGCATCGGAGGCCGGGGCCGGAATCGTCGGCGCGGCACTCGGCGCCGGCGGCGTGCCGGGCGGCGAGCGGATCGCCGCGGCTCTCGGCACCGGGGCGCGCTACGGCCTCATCCTGCCCTATTCGCGCAACCAGGAGCTGGAGGCCGACCGTGTCGGGCTGATGATGATGGCGCGCGCCGGCTACGATCCGCGCGAGGCGGTCGAGCTTTGGAGCAACATGCGGCAGGCCGGCTCGCGTCAGCCGGTCTTCCTGTCCACCCACCCCGGCATCGACGACCGCATCGGCCAGCTGAACCGCCTGATGCCGGAGGCATTGAACGCCTACACCGCCAAATGACGATTCCCGCGCACGGCCCGTCCGCGTCGTCGTCGCGCGTCGATCTCATGGCGGCCGCATTTGCCCTGACCGCCTTGACCTATGGGCTGGGGCGTTTCGCCTATGGTCTGCTGCTTCCGGAAATCCGGGAAGACCGTTCGCTCGCCGCCGCCGGACGCCGCAGTGGACCGATGCCTGGACGAGTCCGCCCGGCCCTGAAGCGGTCAGTGATCATCATGATCCAGGCAAAGCAGCAGACGGCGCGCGCCGGACGGGTCGGCCGGCGGCGAGCGATGGACGAGGCCGCGACCGCGGTTGCCGGGCCATTCCTCGCCCTTCAGCAGGGCGACGTGGCCTGCGCGGAGCGCCTGGACGCGGCCGGCATCGGACAGCACGGCGTCGTTGTCGCCGCGACCCAGTGCCGAACGGATCACGGCTGCGTCCGGCACCCACTGTGTCCCGGCACCCTGGTAGGTGCAGAGCAGGCGCAGGCCGACGTAATCGACATGGAAGAACCGGCAACCGTCACCCGACATGCTGTCCAGGCGGAGCCGGATCGCCGTGCATCCAAGGATGTCCGCGTACACCGTCACCAGATGGACGATATCGTCGAGCAGCGGCCCGGTGGTCCAGCGTGACGGAAGGGCGGCGGCCAGATCGGCCGCCGCCTCGTCCGGTGTGGTGGCGAGCTGGAAGGACGGCCAATCCTGTTCCGGAAGCTGCGCACACTGCCTGGAGAGTCCGGATGGCAGCCGGCGTCGCCAAACAGCCAGAGTCACATCGGAACGTGCGATGGCGGACAAGGCATTGGGCCCGCCGCAAATGGCGACACGACCGTGCCCCTTCGGACCGGCCGGGGGCAGAGTGGCAGCGGGGGGCAGAGGGTCGGGAAGGCTGCGCATGCGGTCTCGGCGGAAAACGGCGACACCAAAGTAATGTTATATCATAACAGATAATGCAAGCGCGCACTTGCTTCGGCCGGACCGACGGAGGGAGTGTGCCCAGGATCGGGTTGGCGCAAGCGCCTGTCCCTTCTCACCCGATGCCTGCCGAGGTCCACTTCAATGAAGGATCTGGTGCAGGAAGCTGCGGGTCCGTTCATGGCGCGGGGCATCGAAGAACGCGTCGGGGGCCGCGCATTCGACGATCCGTCCACCGTCCATGAAGACCACCCTGTCGGCGACCCGGCGGGCGAAGCCCATCTCGTGCGTCACCACGATCATGGTCATCCCGTCTTCGGCCAGCGACACCATGGTCTCCAGCACCTCCTTCACCATCTCCGGGTCGAGCGCCGAGGTCGGCTCGTCGAACAGCATCACCCGCGGTTCCATGCACAGGGCGCGGGCGATGGCCACCCGCTGCTGCTGCCCGCCGGAAAGCTGGCCGGGGAATTTCGCCGCCTGTTCGGCGATGCGGACGCGCCGCAGCAGATGCATCGCCCGCTCCTCGGCCTCCCGGCGCGGCGTGCCGCGTGCCAGCATCTGCGGCAGGGCGCAATTGTCGAGGATCGACAGATGGGGGAACAGGTTGAAGTGCTGGAACACCATGCCGACCTCGCGGCGGACGGCGTCGATGTTGCGCACGCTGTCGGTCAGCTCCACCCCGTTGACGGCGATGCGGCCGGCCTGATGCTCCTCCAGGCGGTTGATGCAGCGGATCAGCGTCGATTTGCCGGACCCTGACGGGCCGCAGACGACGATGCGCTCTCCCGCCGCGACCGTCAGGCTGACCTGGGAGAGGACCTGGAAGGTGCCGTACCATTTGTCGACCGCCTCGATCAGGATGGCGGGGCTTGCGGCAGCGGGGGCAGGGGAGGGGATGAGCATGGGGGAGGTCATCAGCGGATGTCCTTTTCCTGGACGCGGCCTTCCAGCCAGCGGGCATAGAGCGAGATGGCGAAGCAGATGAGGAAATAGACGGCTCCCACGAACAGGTAGCTTTCCGCGTAGGGAGCCGGCCAGACGGGGTCGGAGGCGGCGGTGCGCCCGGCGCTCAGCATGTCGAAGACGCCGACGATCAGCACGAGGCTGGTGTTCTTGACCATCACGATGGCGGTGTTGGTCAGCGGCGGGATGACCTTCTGGATCGCCTGGGGAAGCACGACGTGCCAAACCGCCTTCCACACCGGGATGCCTAGCGCGCGGGCGGCCTCCATCTGCCCGCCGGGAACGCCCTGCAGGCCGCCGCGGATCACCTCGGCCAGATAGGCGGCGGCGAAGATGGTCAGGGCGGCCAGCGTGCGGCCCAGCTTGTCGACCGTCCAGCCCGCCGGCAGCAGCAGCGGCATCATGATCGAGGAGATGAAGAGCAGTCCGACCAGCGGCATGCCGCGGATGGTCTCGATCACCAGCACCGAGAGGAAGCGCGGGACCGGCACCTTGGAGCGGCGGCCGAGCGCCAGTGCGACGGCGACCGGGAAACCCAGCCCGAGCGACAGGATCGCCAGCAGTAGCGTGACCGGCAGGCCGCCCCAGTTGGCGGTGGAGACGAAGGGCAGGCCGGCGAAGCCGCCCCACATCAGCGCCAGCATCGCGCCGACCGCCACGCCCCAGGCCGCCAGCAGGCGGCGTCCCCAGTGCCGCGGCGGCAGCGACACCAGCACCATGACCAGCACCAGCCCGATCACGACCAGCGGGCGCCATTGCTGGTCCGCGGGATAGACGCCGAACAGGATGAAGCGGATCTTGGCGGCCACGAAGGCCCAGCAGGCACCGCCGGCGCCGCATCGGCCGGGATCGGCGGTGCTCCACACGGCGTCCAGTACGCCCCAGCGCAGCGCCGGCAGCAGCGACAGGACGAGGACGCCGGTCAGCACGGTCAGGCCGGCCGCGATCAGGTCGCCGAACAGGATCTGAAGGACGGGGTGCGGCGTCGCCGCGGCGGCCCTTCCGGTGCGGCGGCGGGAATGGCGGTCGTCATGGTCATGATCTGTAACTTTCCCATCGGCCGGCTCATCGGGTGACCAGGGCGGTTCTGGCGTTGCACCAGTTCATCAGCACGGAGACCGCGGCGCCGATGGTCAGATAGACGGCGAGCAGGATGGCGATGCTTTCCAGCGCTTGGCCGGTCTGGTTGATGACGGTGCCGATCACCAGCCCCAGCTCCGGGAAGCCGACGGCAAGCGCCAGGGTGGAGTTCTTGACCGTCGAGAGATACTGCGTGGTCAGCGGCGGAATGATGACCCGCAGCGCCTGCGGCATGACGATCCGCATGAGCGTCTGCCGCTCGCTGAGGCCGAGCGCGCGCCCGGCCTCCCACTGGCCGCGGCCGACGGCGTCGATGCCGCCGCGGATGATCTCGCCGATGAAGGCGGAGGTGTAGAGCACCAGCCCGACCATCAGCGCCGCGAATTCCGGCGACAGCCGCATCCCGCCGCTGAAGTTGAAGCCGCGCAGCTCCGGCAGGCTGGCGGCGGCGCCGATGCCGGTCGTCCAGGCGAGGAGCAGGATGGCGGCCGCAGCCCCGGCCCCTGCCGCGGCGACGGGCAGGGTGCGCGCCGATCCCCTGAAGCGATCCCGGCGGCGCAACAGCCGGGCCAGCACCGCCGCAACCGCGAGGACGGCCGCGGTGCCGAGCGCGAAGCCCCAGCCGTCGCCGCTCCACTCGATGCCCGGCAGATAGAGGCCGCGCTGCGACAGGTAGACGCCGGGCAGGGGGTGCAGGGCATT
The DNA here is from genome assembly GCF_055698305.1 of Azospirillum sp. VT-I1. Classification (NCBI taxonomy): domain Bacteria; kingdom Pseudomonadati; phylum Pseudomonadota; class Alphaproteobacteria; order Rhodospirillales; family Azospirillaceae; genus Azospirillum; species Azospirillum sp. VT-I1. Next base: position 394,365 of record NZ_CP168802.1, read on the forward strand.
GCGCGGCGCCGGCAGCGCCGTGGTGGCAAGCGCGTACCAGAACAGCAGCTGCACGATCAGCGGCGTGTTGCGGACCACCGTGACGAAGACGCCCGCCGCGCCCGACAGCATCGGGTGCGCCGCCCGCCGCGCCAGCCCGACGAACAAGCCGAGCAGGGTGGCGAACAGGATCGCCAGCACCGAGATCATCAGGGTGTTGCCGATCCCCGCCACATAGGCCCAAGCGAAGCTGTCGGTCGGGCTGTAAGGGATCACGCTTTCCGAAATCGGAAAGTTGGCCGGCCGGCTGAGGAAGTCGAAGCCGACGCGGATGCTGCGGACGGCCAGATTCTCCACCGTGTTGGCGGCGAGCCAGACCAGCGTCCCGATGAAGAGGAAAAGAAGAAGTGCCTGACCGGCCCAGGCCCGGAGGCGCGGGCTGTCCCATAGGGCGGCGAGATGGGCGGCGAGCATGGGCCGATCTCCCGGATGCTGCGTGGATGCGCGAGAATTACTGGAAGGCGAGTGGGAACATCAGGCCGCCGTCGCGGAACAGGCGGTTGTAGCCGCGGTCGATCTTCAGCGGGCTGGCGGCGCCGAGGTTGCGGTCGAAGACCTCGCCGTAGTTCCCGAGCTGCTTGACGATGTTGTAGGCGAACTTGTCGTCCAGCCCGATCGCCGTGCCGTTGCCCGGCTCGACGCCGAGGAAGCGGCGGATGCGGGGATCGCCGGAGGTGAGTTTCTGATCGATGTTGGCCTGGGTGATGCCGAACATCTCCGCCGCGGTCAGCGCCTGGAACGACCAGGTGACGATGTCCATCCACTGGTCGTCGCCATGCCGCACCGCCGGGGTCAGCGCGTCCATGTAGGGGGTGGCCGGGAAGATGACGTAGTCGGCCGGGTTCTTCGCCTGGGTGGCACGGATGGAGGCGAGCGCCGCCGCGTCGGTGATGAGCGCGTCGCAGCGGCCGGAGAAGAAGGCCTGGCGCAGCGCCGACACGCTGTCGAAGACCACGGTCGTCAGCTGGAGCTGATGTTCGCGGGACACGTCGTTCACCACCACCTCGGTGGTCGAGCCGGTCTGCACGCACACCGACGCGCCCTTCATGTCCTGGACCCTGGTGACGCCGAGATTCTTGGGCATCAGGAAGCCGGTGAACTCGTAATAGTTCGGCGTGGTGAAGTTGATGCCGTTGCCGTCGCGCTGGATCGTCCAGGTCAGGGTGCGGGGCAGGATGTCGATCTCGCCGCTCTGCAGGGCCGGGATGCGCTGCTGGCCGCTGAGCGGCACGAATTCGGCCTTGTCCTTGTCGTTGAACACCGCGACCGCCACCGCGCGGCAGGTCTCGACGTCCAGCCCGCGCCAATAGCCCTTGTCGTCCGGCGCGCTGAAGCCGATGGTGCCGGAACTGGCGGCGCAGATCACCTTGCCGCGGGCCTTCACGGCGTCGAGGGTGGGGCCGGCCGTCGCCGGAAGCGTGGTCGCCGCGCCGAGCGCCAGGACGGCCGCTGTCGTTGCGATGGCGAGGCGGGCGGCGCGGCGCCAGCCGGATGTCCGTTCGGTCATGTGGAAAATCCCTGTTCGTCGTCTTGCTCTTTGTCCGCCCGCCATTGCCGGCGGTGCGTGTGTGCGTCGGTCGCCTTCAGGCGGCCTGCGCCCTGCTCGTCCGTGCGGCGATGTCGTCGAGGAAGGCGTCGAGGTCGTCCTGCAGGTCGGACGGATCCTCCAGCCCGACGCTGATGCGCAGTATCAGGTCCTCGCCGGCCCAGGGACGGGCGGTGCGGTTGCGCTTGACCGGCATCGGCGCCATCAGGCTGCGGGTTCCGCCCCAGGAGGCGCCGATGGCGAAGGTCCGCAGCACGTCGAGCGCCGGTGAGACGTGCGGCGTCGCCGCGGGCGTGAACACGACGCTGAAGACGCCGCTGGCCCCCAGGAAATCGCGCTTCCACACCGAGTGGCCCGGGGAGCCGGGGAGTGCCGGATACAGCACCTCCTCCACCAGCGGATGGCCGGCCAGCCGTTCGACCAGCGCCATCGCCCCGGTGGACGCCTGCCGCATCCGCACGCCCAGCGTTTCCATCCCCCGCAGCACCAGAGAGGCGTCGTCGGGCGACACGCCGATCCCGTAGCGGCCGAGAACGCTGCGGATCGGCGCAATCAGGGACTCGTCCCGCACGGTGAGGGAGCCCATCAGCAGGTCGGAATGGCCGCCGACGTACTTCGTCAGCGCCTCGGTGACCAGATCGGCGCCATGGTCCAGCGGCTTGAAGTTCAGCGGGGTGGCCCAGGTGTTGTCGCAGCCGACCAGGGCGCCGTGGCGATGCGCCACCGCCGCGATGGCCGGCAGGTCCTGGACCTCCATGGTGGTAGAGCCGGGGATCGCACCAGACGATCCTGGTGCGTCCGTCGATCCGCCGCTCCAGATCGGCGACGGAAGTCGGATCGTAATAGTCGATTTCGATGCCGAACCTGACCAGATCGCGGTTGGCGAAGTCGCGCACCGGCGGATAGGAGGTGTCGGCGATCAGCATCCTGTCGCCCGCCTGCAGGAAGGGCAGCACGGCAAAGCTGTTGGCTGCCTGCCCCGACGGGAGAAGGAAAGTCCAGGCACCGTTCTCGAGCGCCGTCAGCTTGGCTTCCAGCGTCCGGGTCGTCGGGGTGCCGTAAAGGCCGTATGTATAGCCGGTGTGCCCGCGTTCGCCGCGTGTCGCATAGCCTTCGGCATTGGCGAACACGATTGTCGATCCACGATGAACGGGCACGCTGAGGCTGTCGAATCCTTCGGTGGCAACCGAAGGATTCACCACGCATTGGGTAAGATCTTTCATGGGAGGCGTCCTTTGACTGACGCCCCCGATTTGACGCCACCAGCCCTATTTCGTCCAATATTGATTTTCAGCTACCCTATTCCCACAGGTTATAGGGAGGCCACCATGAATCTGCGGCAGGTCGAGGTGTTCCATGCGGTCATGACCAATGGCACCGCGTCGCGCGCGGCCGAGGTGCTGCGCATCTCGCAGCCCGCCGTCAGCAAGGCGATCCAGGAGCTGGAGCGCGAGATCGGCTTTCCGCTGTTCCACCGCACCATGGGGCGCATGATCGCGACGGAGGAGGCGCGGCTGTTCTTCCAGGAGGTGTCCTCGTCCTTTGCCGGCCTGATCCATCTGCGCGCCGCCGCCGCCCGCATCCGCGATTTCGGATCCGGCGAAATCCGGGTCGCCTGCCAATCGGCGATCAGCACCACCATCCTTCCGAAGGCACTGCGCGCTTTCCAGCTGCGGCATCCGGACGTGTCCATCACCGTCCAGGCGCGCATGTCGTCGGTGGTGAAGGACCTGATCGCCTCCGGCCAGTTCGACGTCGGGCTGGCGGCCGACGAGATCGACGTGACGGGTGTGGATGCGACGCTCTTCATGGAGCAACGGCTGGTGATCGCGGTTCCGGCCGACCACCCGCTGGCGCAGCGCAAGGTCCTGCATCCCGCCGATCTTCACGGCACGCCCTTCATCGCCCTCGCTCCGGAGGACACCGCGCGCCGCCGGCTGGACGGAGTATTGGCCGCCCATGGCGTGATGCCGAAGATCGTGCTGGAGACACCCTATTCGACGACCGTCTGCGCCATGGTGCAGGCCGGCATCGGCTGCGGTCTGGTCAGTCCGCTGACCACCGAACCCTATCTTGGCCGTGGCTTGGTCGCCTGCGCCTTCGAGCCGGTGATCCGCTCCCGCACCCTGCTTCTCCTGCCGCCGAACCGTCGCCCATCGCGGATCGTTTCCGATTGCATCAAGGAGTTGATGGCCTTTTCGTCCACCGGAGCGGGTGCAATCGAGTGATCCTCGATAACCGGCAACGCCGCATCTTATTCCGCCGGGTTGGTTACGCGCCGATTCGGTCGCGGAATTGCTGGTGGCGGGCGGAACTGGCCCCGGTGCGGTATGGTGGGTTACCGGAACGGGATGTGATTATCCTGCAAGGGAGGCGCGTCCGGCACCGGTCAGGATCATGTCGTTCTGCGGGGCGTGGACGCGGGCGCACAGAACGTCGCGATGATGGCGCTCCAGCGGGTTGTCGCGCGACAGGCCGGGATTTCCGGTGACCTCCAGCGCCCGCGCCACCGCATCGATGGCGTTGTTGGTCACCGTGTATTTCACCAGCAGGGCGTCGCTGGACGAAGGCGGGGAGCCGCCATCCACCGCCGCCGACAGGGAACGCAGGAGGATGCGGTTGGTCAGCAGCAGCGCCTCGATTCCGCCAAGCGCTTCCTGCAGACGCGGGACGGTGGCGAGCGAAGACCCATTCAGCCCCGTCGGCTTGCGGGCATGCAGGAAGCCTACCAGCCAGTCGCGGGCCGCGCGGGCGATGCCGTCGTAGACGCCGCTGAACAGGGTGGCCATCCAGGCCGTGGCGACCGCGTCGGGGGCGGCCCAGCCGGCGGGCGGGCGCAGCTCGCCGGCATGATCGTCGGGGACGAAGACGTCACGGAACACCACCTCGTGGCTGCCGCTGGCCCGCATGCCGATGTGGTTCCAGGTCTCCCGCACCTCGATCCCCTGCTCCGCCAGCCCGGCACCGCGCGGGACCACCCAGGTGCCGACAAGCGGTTCGGTATCGTCGGTGCGGGCCCAGACGCCGAGCCAGGACAATGCCGGAATGCCTGTGGAGTAGATCTTGGTGCCCGAGAGGCGCCAGCCCCCCGGCACCTTGCGCGCCACTGTGGCCGGCAGGCCGCCGCGGTGGGGCGTGCCCAGTTCCGGCTCCACCCGCAGGATGTTGACCAGGGCACCGTCGGTCGCTGCCGAACGGGCGATCCGGTCGCGCAGCGCCTCCGGCCACGCCGGGCCGCGCCAGAGCTGGTTGTGGATGACGTATTGCAGCACCAGAACCAGGGCTGTGGAGGGTTCGCCGCGGGCGATGCCGTTCACCACCGCCAGCGCATCCCCCAGCCCGCCGCCCTTGCCCCCCGCCGCTTTCGGCGTGACCAGCGCCGGAATCCCTTTGCCTGCCAGCCGTTCGAAATTCTCGAACGGGAAGCTGGCGGCGGCGTCATGCTCGGCGGCGCGCAGCGCGAACTCCGCCGACAGAGCGGAGATGAGCGACGGATCGACTGCCGGAGCAGTGCCGGCTTCACCGAAGGGAGCGGGCGGAAAGGGCAGATCGTCGAAGGGCATGGCAGGCTGGTCCGCTTCAGTGGAGATGGATCAGGCGAGATCGACCGTGATGCGGCCGGCGAAGCGCTGGCTGTCGGTGGAGCGCTTGATGACCGACACGCTCTTCAGCTCGTCGGTGTAGAGCGCCAGTTGCTGGCGCAGCTCATCGCCGGTGGGAGTGACGTTGTGGGCGTGGCTGCGCAGCATGGCTTCCAGCTCCTCCACCGGGAATTTCGGGGCGAAGGGGGCGTAGGCCGCGGCGGCGGCACGCAGGTCAGCATAGGCGGCGTGCTGAGCCTCGATAAGCGCCGTGGTCAGCGCCTTGGCCGCCGGGCGGTTGTCGCGCAGCAGGCTGCCGCGCACGCCGACGAGGCAGCAGGTGCGGGTCGCGAACTCGCCGCAGACGTTGTTGGTGATCTCCACCATCCGCGGGTCCTTGGTGTGGCGCCAGACCAGCGGGTCGCCGTCGGCGATGGCGTGGATTTCGCCCTTCTCCACCGCCAGCCCCAGCAGGTCGGCGGGGAACTGGCGCCATTCGACGTCCTTGTTCGGATCGATGCCGAACTTCGTCAGCACGACGGAGAAGAAGTTCTTCGACGGGCTGGCCATGTCGCTGACGCCGATGGTCTTGCCGGGCAGGTCCAGGACCGTCTTCACCCCCGCTTCCTTCGCCCCGAACAGCCGCATGCAGCCGCCATGCAGGCCGGCGGAGATCTTCACGTCGAAGCCCTGCTCCAGCGGCTTCAGCCAGCGCAGCGCCATGCCGACGCCGGCATCGGCCTTGCCGGTGGCGATGGCCTCCAGCAACTGGTCGGTGGAGCCGGTGAAGTTGATCAGTTCCACCTCCAGCCCGTGCTTCTTGAACAGGTCGAGTTGGAAGGCCAGCGGCACGGCGGAGAAGCAGACCGCGCCAGCATTCCAGGACAGGCGCAGCGGCTCCGCCGCCACCGCCCGGCGGCGCAGGACGAAGGGGGCGGCGAGCGTAACGGCGCCGGCGGCGATCAGGCCACGGCGGGAGAGAGCGGTGTTCGCGGTCATCGTTCGGGTGCTTTCGCGAAGGATGGGGACAGGATCAGTCGAGCAGGTCGGGCTCGGCCGCGACGATCCATTCCCACAAGGGGTGGAAGTTGTAGGCGCCGCCCTGGTGGGTTCCCACCTGCGAGCGGGTCAGCAGGGCCGTATCATGCTCGATGGGCTGGGGCCGTCCGGCGGCCTCCGCCAGCAACTGGGTATGGGCGGCGTTGTCGGCGCTGATGAACCACCAGGCCGCCGCCTCGACGCTCGGTCCGACGGTCAGCAGCCCGTGGTTCTTCAAGATCGCCAGCTTCTTGTCGCCCAGTGAATCCACCAGCCGTTTGCCCTCGCCCTCGGTCAGGACGACGCCGGAATAGGGGTCGAAGATCACCTGATCCTCGTAGAAGGCGGCCGAATCCTGGCTCAGCGGCGCGAGCGGCAGGCCGAGCGCCGACCATGCCTTGCCATAGGTCGAATGGGTGTGGGCGGCGGCCACCACGTCGGCGCGGGCTCTGTGGATGGCCGAATGGATGGTGAAGCCCGCCTGGTTGATGGCGCGGTCGCCTTGCAGGATGTTGCCGTCGCCATCGACCAGATGCAGGTCCGACACCCGGATGGTGCGGAAATGCTGGCCCAGCGGGTTGATCCAGAAGCGGTCGGGATGTTCCGGATCCCGCGCGGTGACATGGCCGGCCAGCCCCTGGTCGAAGCCGTAGCGGCCGAACAGGCGGAAGGTGGCGGCCAGCCGCTGCTTGCGGTGCCGCCGTTCCTCCTCGGCGCTGGTGTGGCTGACCGGATCGACCGGCGGCCAGAATTTCCGCGGTCTTGGTTGGATGTGGGTCATCGCAAGGGGCTCCGTCGGGAAAGGATTCAATAGCCGGTGCCGGCGTCCACCACGTCGCGCAGCGGTTCGCCACATACGTAGGCGTCGAGGTTGGCCAGGATGCGGTCGGCCAGTCGCTGGTCGAACGCCGGGTCGGACCAGGAGACATGCGGCGTCAGCCGGATGGCGGGGTGGCTGTAGAAAGGGTGTCCCGCCGGCAGCGGTTCGGGATCGGTGACGTCCAGCGTGGCGCCGGCGATCCGCCCGCCCTCGATGGCGGCGAGCAGCGCTTCCTGATCGATCAGCGCGCCGCGCGCGACATTGACCAGATGCAGTCCAGGCTTGGCCCGGGCCAGCAGCCCGGCGCCGACCAGACCGCGGGTGGCGGCGGTCAGCGGCAGCGCCAGGACCAGATGATCGCTGGCGGCGACCAAATCCTCCAACCGGTCGAACGGCTCGACGCCCGGCACCGGCTCCGCCCAGCCGGAGCGGCGCACCGCCCCGACGGCCAGATCAAAAGCGAGCGCTCGCTCGGCAACCGCTTGGCCGATGGCGCCGAAGCCGGCCAACCCCAGCCGCTTGCCGGACAGGCTGCCCAGCGTCTCGTGCCGCCAGTCCTGCGGTCCGCGCAGGCGGATGGCGTCCCAACGCTTCTCGACGGCGAGGATGGCGGTCATCACGTAATCGGCGATGGCCACCGCCGAGACGCCGCGGGCGCAGGTGACGGTCCGCCGATCCGCCAGCAGCCAGGGCGGATAGAAGTCAATCCCGGTGGAGCCGGACTGGATCCAGCGCAGGGTCTCGCCCCAGCCGGGTGGCGGGGCAGCGGGGGCCGCATCCCAGCCGATCAGCGGGCGGGTCAGCAGCACCTCGACACCGGCCGGCAGATCCCAGGGGGCACGGCCCGCCTCATGCTCCAGCACCGCCGGCCGGCAGCGGTGGGCGGCGATGCGTCCCCCCACCACCGGACCAAGCTGGTTGAGGATTACCGGCGACCGGCCCACCACAGCACCCTCACTCCGCTGCGACGGCTTGGGCGCGCTGGCGGTCGGCCACCAGCTGGCGGACGCGCGGCAGCAGGTCGCGCCCATAGGCGATGGCGTCGGGCAGCGGGTCGAAGCCGCGGATCAGGAAGGTCGTGACGCCGAGGTCGTAGTAGTCCAGCAGGGCGTCGGCGACCTGATCCGGCGTGCCGACCAGCGAGGTGGAGTTGCCCTTGGCACCGGTCAGGGCGGCGATGGCGGTCCACAGACGCTTGTCGTGGCGGTGACCCTTGTCGGCGATGGCCAGCAGGCGGCGCGCTCCTTCGTTGTTCGGCAGGTCGCCGCGGCTGAAGCCGGTCTTTTCCAGCAACGCCTTGGCCTTGTCGTAGATCGCCTCGGCCTTGGCCCAGGCGGCGTCCTCGGTGTCCGCCAGGATCGGGCGCAGCGACAGGCTGAAGGCGGGCTGCGGACGGCCCGCCTTGGCGACGGCGGCACGGACGCGGGCCAGCAGCTCGCGCACCTGATCGTGGGTCTCGCCCCACACCGCATAGGTGTCGGCATGGCGCCCCGCCACCTCGATGGCCGCCGCGGAGGCGCCGGCGATCCATACCGGGATGCCGGACGCGTTGTAGGGCTTCACCTGCGAGAAGGCTTTCTCGACCTGATAGAAACGGCCCTGGTAGTCGAAGGGCTTGTCGCTGCTCCACTCGGCGCGGACGATGTCGAGGAATTCGGACGTGCGGGCGTAACGGTCGTCCTTGTCGTCCACCGTGTTGCCGTCGCGGGCAAGCTCGCTGCGCTCCGCGCCGGTGATGACGTTGATGGCGACGCGGCCGCGGCTCAGCTGGTCCAGCGTGGCGAGCTGGCGGGCCAGGATGGTCGGCGCCTGGAAGCCGGGGCGGTGGGCGATCAGCACGCCCAGCCGGTCGGTGACGCTGGTGATGTGCTGGCTGACCTGCAGGCTGTCGGGCGCGTCGGCGTGGAAGGCCTGGAGCACCGAATCGAAGCCGCCCAGCTCATGCGCCTTGGCGACCGTCTCGATATAGTCGCGGTCCACCACCGGACCCTGGCGCGGGATGATTTCGGACGAATTGTGGTTGCCGACGAAGCCGACGAAGCGGAGCGGATGGGCGGCAGCGGTCTGAGAGGAGGTCATGTCAGCGGTCCCCATTCTGGGCTGGCGAGTGTTCAGGGTGTTTTCCGCTAGCTGAGCGGACGCGACAGAATGTCGGTGAAGCGGCGGTCGAAAGCCGGGGCGATGTCGATGCGCTTGGGCAGCACGCCCAACTGGTGGAAGGTGTCGGCGACATTCTGGGCCGACGCGATGTCGGCATCGGTGATCGGCGCCAGATCGCGCTGGCGCGAGTTCCTGCGCAGGATCTCCAGGTCGGTTTCCACCGGCACTCCGATGGCGGCGGAATGGACCTGCGCCCAGCGTTCCAGGTTGGCGGCGCGCCAGGCGAAGGCACGGCGCAGCCGCAGGAAGTAATCGCCAATGGCGGCCGATTTGCCCGGATCGGCGAGCGTGTCGGGCGAGGCGAGATACAGGTAGTTTCCCGACAGGTAGCCATTGGAGGTGATGAGAACGCGCGCACCCTTCTTGATGGCGAAGGGCACTGAGTAGCCGTAGATCGCCCAGGCATCGAGCGCGCCCTGTTCGAAGGCGGCCTGCCCTTCAGACGGGGTCAGGCTGACCGGCTGGATGTCGGTGAAGCGCAGGCCGGCCTCGCCCAGCATCTTGGCAAGATAATACTGCGTTGTGGTGGCGCGGACATAGCCGACGCGCTTGCCCTTCAGGTCGGCGACGGACCGGATCGTGCTGCCCGGCGGCACCAGAACCACCTGCCAGTTCACGTCGTCCTTGACGACCGCGACGATGGACAGCCGGGCGCCGGCCGCGATGCCGAAGGCGGGAGGGATCTCGCTGCTGGACCCGACATCGATGGAGCCGGCGTTGATCGCCTCGACGATCAGGTTGCCCGATGCGAACTCCGCGAACTGCGACCGGTAGGTGGACTGCGCGTTGCCGGACGCCTCCAGCGCGAGCCCGTCCAGCGCCTTGTAGTCGGCGATGCGCAGGACGGTTTCCGCCGTCGGACCAGAGGCGGCCTGCGACAGGGCTGGCATACCGCCCAGCGCCAGGGCGCCGCAGGTCCCGGCGGCACCGCGCAACAGGCTGCGGCGGCCGATCGTGGCGGAGGGGTGGCGGAAAAAATGGGTCGTCATGGCTGGCGAAATCCGTCGGCGGTGAAGGTCAGAGGCTTGGCGCGGCTGCGGCACCGGCGGGCAGGCCGTAGCCGCCGGGCTTTGCGCCGGTTGCCCTGGCGTCGGTGCGCTGTGGTTCCCGCGCGGCCAGATGCTCCTCGTCGACGCCCAGTTCGGTGAGCAGGCGGGAGCGCAGCGCGATGAAGCCGGGGTCGCCGTGGCGGCGCGGGCGGGCCAGCGGGATCGGGATGTCGGCGGCGATCCTGCCGTTCGCCATCACCACGGCGCGGTCGGCCAGCAGCAACGCCTCGTCGACATCGTGGGTCACCAGCAGGACGGCGGGTGAATGGGCGCGCCACAGCGTCTCCACCAGCCCCTGCATGCGCATCCGGGTCAGCGCGTCCAGCGCCGCGAAGGGTTCGTCGAGGAGAAGCAGCCGCGGTTCGCGGACCAGGGCGCGGGCCAGCGCCGCCCGCTGCGCCTCGCCGCCCGACAGGGTCAGCGGCCAGGCGCGGGCACGGTGGGACAGCCCGACCTCGGCCAGGGCCGCCAAGCCGCGGGCTTCGGCATCGGGATGGCGCAGCCCCAGCGTGACGTTGCGCAGGACGCGCATCCAGGGCACCAGCCGCGGCTCCTGGAAGACCACCGCGCGCTCGTCGGGCAGTTGCACGGTGCCTTCCGGCGCCGGGTCCAGCTTCGCCAGCGTGCGCAGCAGCGTGGACTTGCCGCAGCCGGAACGGCCGAGCAGTGCGGTGAAGGAGCCCGGCTGGAGGTCGAGCGACAGGCCGTCCAGCACATTGCCGTTGCCGAAGTTGCGGACGAGGCTGCGGACGCTGACGACCGGCTTGGGCGGAGTGGAAATCCGGGAAAGGGCGTGGCTCATAGGGGCTCACTCCTTGATGAAGGCCGGGCGCCAGACCAGCGCCGAGCGTTCGATGACGCGGACGATCAGGTCGGCGAGCAGGCCGAGGATGGCGTAGACGATCAGGGCAACGATGATCACGTCGGTGCGCAGGAACTCCCGCGCCGTCATCGCCAGATAGCCGATGCCGCTGGAGGCGTTGATCTGCTCCCCCACCACGAGGCTGAGCCACGCGACGCCGAGCGCATAGCGCAGGCCGGTCAGGAAGGCGGGCAGGGCGCCCGGCAGGATCACCTGGGCGATCATCTCCCATCGCGTCAGGCCGAGGGTGGAGACGGCCTCCACCACCTTGGCGTCGACGGTGCGGATGCCGGCGAACAGGTTCAGGTAGATCGGGAACGCGGTGCCGAGCGCCACCAGGGCGATCTTCGGCGTCTCGCCGATGCCGAACCACAGGATGAACAGCGGCACCAGCGCCAGATGCGGCAGGGTGCGCAGCATCTGCAGCAGCGCGTCCAGCGCATCCTCCCCCCGACGCGACAGGCCGGCGATCAGGGCGCAGACGGTGCCAACTGATACGCCGATGGCCAACCCGGCGCTGACCCGGCCGAGCGAGACCAGCAGATGCACCGCCAGCTCGCCGCTGACCGTGAGGTCCCAGAAGGCTGTCAGGATCTGGCTGGGCGAGGGAATGGACCGGGTGGAGATCCACCCGAAACCGACGCTGGCCTGCCAGAGAACCAGCAGCGCCAGCGGCACCGCACAGCGGCGCAGGCCCGCCGGAAGCGTCAGGGCGCGATGCTGGCGTCCCGTCGGTGTGGTGGCGGTGGTTGCCGTCATGGTCCCTCCCGAGCCCGTTCGGTTGCAGTGGCTACAGGAGAAAGCCTATCTCTATTGCAGAAATAGGAAAAACAAAAAACACAAAACGCACTGTTGAGAAAATCTTAAGTAACGAAAAAACACTGTTGTTATGGTGCCGTGGCGTCGGTCAGAAGGGACGCCAGCGATTCCGTCAGAATCCCGCACAGCCGGTCTACAGCCGGATTGGCGGCCGACTGGGCGCGGTGCAACTCCAGGGGAACCGATCCCAGTTCCGGCAGGCCATGGCGCGGCTCAAGGATGGCCAGCACGTCGGGCAAGCCCAGGGGCGTGCGGATCGTGACGCCCAGTCCGGCCTCCACCGCCGCCCACAGGCCGGACAGGCTGGGGCTGGTGAATGTGATGCGCCAAGGGCGCCCGCCGCCGTCCAGACGCTCGATGCCGTGCTGGCGGAACATGCAGGGCGCGTCGAGCAGGGCCAGCGGCAGGGGATTTTCCGGATCGGCGCGGAAGCCGCCGGACGCCACCCAGGTGACCGGCAAATGGGCGAGGGTCGCCGCACCGGCCGCCGTCGCGGTGGAACTGGCGCCTATCTCGCCGAAGGCCAGCGCGAGGTCGAGCGCGCCCTGCGCCACCCGCTCGCGCAGTTCGCGCCCACGGCCGACCTGTGCCTCGACATGGATGCGGGGATGAGCCTGATGGAAGGAGCCGAGCACGGCGGGCAGCCAGCGCTCCGCCAGATCCTGGGGGAAGCCGACGCGTACCGTGCCGTCCATCGTCCGGCCGCGGGCAGCCGAAAGGGCTTCGTCGTTCAGCGCGACAATGCGGCGGGCGTAGCCCAGCAGCAGGTCGCCGGCATCGGTCAGCGCCACCGTGCGCCCGGCCTTGCGGAACAGCGGCTGGCCGACCTGCTCCTCCAGCTTCTTCATCTGCAGGCTGATCGCCGACTGGGTGCGGCCGAGCCGTTCGGCGGCGCGGGCGAAGCCGCCATGCTCCATGGCGATCACCAGCGCCCGCAGCACGTCCATGTCGAGGTTGGTGGGGAACATCGCCATCGCGTCGCCTTCGGGCCGACCTTCGCCGTCAGGCCGGCAGAGCGCTGTTGAAGCCGGGATCGAAGATCGCCGCGGCATCCAGCCGGTTCTGGATGATGCCGAATTCGCGCCAGACATCGGATGTCGCCTGCTGGTCGGCGATGACCGAGTTGTCGATGGCGACTGGCCGCGCCCGTTCGACGCCGAAGGTGTGGCGGGCGATGGCCGGATCGACGCCGACGGCCTTGGCCCAGATGTCGGCATAGGCGGTGCTGTTCTCCAGCGCCCACAGCCGGGCGGCGGCGGTGCGGCGGATCAGGTCGGCCAGAGCCTCGCGCTTGGTGGCGATGGCCTCCAGCGTAGCGGACTGGTAGGACAGGCCGCTCATCAGCCCCGTTCCGGTGACGACCGCGCGGGCACCGTCCACCAGCAGCGCCTGCGACACATAGATGCCCCAGGTCGACCATGCGTCGATCGAGCCGGCGGCGAGCGCCGACTTGGCGTCCGACGGCAGCAGGAAGGCGATCTTCACGTCACCGGGCTTCAGCCCGTTCGCCTTCAGTGCCGCCAGCACGAGGTAATGGCCGATGGAGCCGCGCCCGGTGCCGATGGTCTTGCCCTTCAGGTCGGCGACGCTGCGGATGGGAGAGTTGCCCGGCACCAGGATGGTCGTGCTCTGCGGGTTGGAGCGCACGGCGCCGATGATCTTGGCCGAGGTGCCGGCGGCCAGCGCGAAGGTGGTCGGCGCGTCGCCGGCATAGCCGACCTCGATGGCGCCGGCGTTCAGCGCCTCCAGCAGCGGGGCGGCGGCCGGGAACTGGCTCCATTCGATGCGGTAGGGCAGGTCGGCCAGCAGCCCGGCGGCCTCCAGCACCGACTGCACACCGCCCTTCTGGTCGCCGACCTTCAGCACGGTTCCGGCCGGAATGGCCGCCTGTGCTTGCCGAAGTGGGGAGATGGTCAGGCCGGCGAGTGCGCCGAGGCCGAGGCCGAGGGTGTGGCGGCGGGTGAGGGAGGTCGAAATGAGATGCTGTGACTTGGTCATGGTGTTTCCTAAGCAGAGGCGTTCCGAGGGTTGCGGGCAGGCACGGCGATCTGGGTGCGGTGCATGCGGCGGCGCTGGTCGTCGGGGAAGGGGTCGCGGCGGTGCATGGTCCAGCGGTTGTCCCACATCACCAGATCGCCGACCCGCCAGCGGTGGTGCCAGGCAAGTTCCGGCCGCACCGCCGCCGCCCAGATCTCGTCGAGCAAGGCTTCGCTTTCCGCCACGGACAGGCCGGGGATGTATGCATGGGGACGGCGGCCCAGCAGCAGCGCCTTGGCGCCGGTCGCCGGGTGGGTGACGACCAGCGGATGCACCGTGCCGGGCGAGGTGGCGACATCGGTCGGCGGAGCGAAGCCCTGGCGCAGATAGCCGCCGCTGTTGGTGGTGCCGTCATGCTTGATCGACAAACCCTCCACCCGCCTCTTCAACGTTTCCGGCAGGGCATCATAGGCGGCGAACATGCTGAGGAAGCCGGTGTCGCCGCCCTCTGCCGGCACCTCCAGCGCATAGAGGCTGCTGGCGTAGGGTGGGGGCTCCAGATAGGTCATGTCGGCGTGCCACACCGACTCCCCGCCCCCAGGGCGCCGATGGGCCGCCCATTCTCGGTGATGTTGGAGATGACATAGACCTCCTCGTAACCCGGCGCGTGCAGCCGGCCATGCTCGGTGATCGGCGCCTTGTCGAGCGGGCCGAAATGGCCGGAGACGCGGACGAGATCGGCGTCGGACAGGGTCTGGCCACGGAAGACCAGAACCAGATGGCGGTCCAGCGCGTCGGCCAGCGCCGACGCCGTGGCCGGGCCGAACGGCTGCGACAGGTCGAGGCCGCGGATTTCGGCGCCGAGCGTGGGGGAGGCCGTGTGAATGGTGAATCCTGTTTCGGGCATGGCGGGACCTCAGCTGCCGGCGCGGTCATGGATGTCGGCGAAGAACAGGTCCCGCCAGTCGGCCGGCCGGTTGCGGATGGAGCCGATGCGCGCCATGAAGTCGGTGAAGATGCCGATGCCGCGCGGGGCGAGGTCGTAGGAGATCTCCGGATGGGCGATCATCGCCGCGACCTCCTCCACGCCCAGCTTGGAGTTCTCGATGCGGATGTAGGCGCGGGCGGCCTCCTGCGGGTCGGCCTTGATCAGTGCGACCGACTCCTCCAGCGCCGCCAGCACCGCCTTCGTCAGCTTCGGGTTGGCGTCGTGGAAGGCGGCGGCGGTCCACAGCGCGCTGAAGGAGGCCGGGCCGCCCAGCACGTCGTAGCTGCTCAGCACCTTGTGGATCCTCGGATCGCGCAGCTGCTGGTCCTGGAAGGGCGGGCTGGTGAAATGCGCCGTGATTTCCGTCTTGCCGGACAACAGCGCGGCGGTGCCGTCCGGGTGGGCCAGCGAGACGGTCTGTGCATCCAGCTTCGCGTGCTGGCCGGGGCCGAATGCCTGCTCCGCCGCGATCTGCAGCACGATGGCCTGGTAGGAGGCGCGGACCGACGGCACGACGATGCGGTCCTTCGCGGTAAAGTCCTTCAGGCTCTTCACCTCTGGCCGGTTGGTGTTGAGATAGGCGGGCTGGGCGTTCAGCGCCGCCAGTCCGCGCAGGTTGGCGTTCCCCTTCGTCTTGTCCCAGGCGATAATGAAGGCGGGCACGCCGGCAGCACCGAAATCGGCGTTGCCGGACAGGGTGGCCTCGGTGATCGTCGTCGGGTTGCCGAGCGGGGTGTAGCTGGCCTTCACCTCCCCCAGCCCGGCGGCGCGGGCCTGCTTTTCCACCAGCCCCTTGTCCTGCATGACGTAGAGCGGCAGATAGCCGAGGCCGAGATTGCGGGCGAAGCGGACCTCCGTGGCCTCCGCCCGTGCCGGTTCCGGCGTCAGGCCGGCGATCCCGGCGGCGAGGAGCAGCGCCGTGCCCAGCAGGGTCCGGCGCAGGATGGGAAGGGGCTTGGTCATGGCGGGCCTCACCGGGAACATCAGATGACGTGGAAATTGTGGGCGCCGTCGCGCTTCAGCTGGTCGACCAGTTCCAGTTCCCAGTCGATGTAGCCCTGCATGGCGGCGGCGCTGTTGTCGGTTCCCTCGTAGGGACGCTTGTAGACGTCGTCGGGTTCACCCCCAGCCGGTCGAGGTCGGTGCTGAGCGGCAGACCGGCGGCGACCCAGCCCCTGGTACCGCCCTCCAGCAGCAGCGGGCGCTGACCGGCGGGAAAATCGGCGACGGCGTAGCGGGTCAGCGTGCCGTCGCCGCAGGTCAGCACCGGGCGGACCCCCTTGGGAAGGCGGGTGATGGTGCCGGCCAGCCGGGCGCGGGTGGAGAAATACGCCCCCGGAATATGGCCGGCGCGGTAGCGCGGGCTGCGGGTGATGTCGATCACCGCGGCCTCGCCATTCTCCAGCAGGGCCAGCAGGTCGCGCGGCGCGACGGTCTCCGCCCCCACATCGGGTTCCGGCGGCAGGCGGCGGCGGTCGGGACCGCTCTCACTGCCCAGAGCCGACACGTCACCCTCCAGCACATGCACCTCCCAGCCGAGCTGGGCGAGCCAGGAGGCGGTCATGTCGGCGCGCGGACCGCCGCCGCCGGCCGGATCGTCGGCCAGCACGATGCGGGCGCCGCGCACCGCCACATGCTCGTCCGTCGCCTGGACCAGCTGGCCGCCGGCGGCATGGCGGAAGCCCGGCAGATGGCCCGCCTCATATTCCTCCGGCGTGCGCACGTCGAACAGGTGCAGCGTGCGGCGCTCGTCGCCGCGGAAGCGGTCGAGCGTCTTCACATCGATCCGGCCGACGCCGGCCCGGTCGGCAACCGCGCGCGCCGCCCGGCGGCCCCATGCGTCGCCCTCGGCCGAGACCTCGGGGAAGCGGCCTTCACGCCCGCCGTCGAGCGCCAGCCCGGCCAGAGTCCAGCCGATGGTGCCGTTGCGCAAGGCGGCCACGCGGTTGGGAATGCCGGCATTGACCAGCGACTGCGTGCCGATGATCGACCGGGTGCGGCCGGCGCAGTTGACCACCACCAGCGTCTCCGGGTCGGGGGCGATGTCGTGGATGCGCTTGACCAGTTCGGCGCCCGGCACGCTGATGCCGCCGGGGATCGACATGGTGCGGAATTCCTCGAAACGGCGGGCGTCGAGAATGACCAGATCGGCCTTGGCATCGAGCAGCGCCTTGACCTCCGCCGCCGGCAGCGAGGGGGTGTGACGATGGTGCTCCACCCATTCGCCGAAGGCCTTGCTGGGTACATTCACGTCCCGGTAGACCTCGAAGCCGGCGGCAATCCAGTCGGCCAGACCGCCTTCCAGCAAAGTCACGTCGCGGTAGCCCAATGCCTGGAGCCGGCGGGCGGCCGGCTCGGCATAGCCTTCGCCATTGTCATAGACGGTGATCGGCACGTCGCGCCGCGGCAGCAGGTCGTAGGCGAGCAACTCGACGCGGCTGAGCGGGATGGAGACGGCGAACAGCGGGTGGGCCAGCGAATAGGGGCCTTCCTCCCGCGTGTCGAGCAGGGCGACCTCGTCGCGCTCGATCCAGGCGCGGCGGATGTCGGCGGGCTTGCGGGTGGCGAGCGGTGCGGCTGCGGTCATGATGCTTCGGATCCTCAGGCGGCATGGGGGACGGGTTGCGAGCGGTCCCACAGGTTGGGCAGGGCGCTGTTGGCGTAGCCGGAGATGAAGGGCTTGCGCTGGCCGGTCAGCGGGTCGAACACCGACCGCCGGACGGCGCCGATGTTGCCGCCATAGACGTGGATACTGATGGACGGCCGGTCGGGCAGCGCGTTGGCGATGGCATGGACGTCGCCGATGCGGGGCGACACCGCCTCCACGGAGCCCGCCTTCAGGATCTCGGGCGGATGGGCCAGGGGCGGCCCGCCCTGCTGCTGCAGATCGTAACGTTGCGAGCGCTCCGCCCCGCGCAGGATGCCGACGAGGCCCCAGACGGTGTGGTCGTGGATCGGCGTCCGCTGCCCCGGTCCCCAGACGAAGCTGACGACGGAGAAGCGCTCGTACGGATCGCAATGCAGCAGATATTGCCGGTAATGCACCGGGTCGGGCTGGGCGTAGGCGTCGGGCAGCCAGTCGTCGGTCGCGATCAGATCGGCCAGCAGGACGCGGCCGGCGTCCAGCACCGCGGCTTCGTCGTCGCCGTGCCGTTCCACCAGCCGGGTGAAGTCGGCGATGAAGCCGCGCAGGCGCGACAGATTGGGAGTGGCTGTATCGGGCGCTTTGCTGTCGGTCATGGTCGGTTGTCCTCACCAGGTCTCGGCAAGGCCGAGCAGTTCGAGAATGCGGTGGCGAAGCTCCGTCAGAACGGGATCGCCGCGGTGGCGGGGATAGGGGCGGTCGACGGGCAGGTCGGCCTTGATGCGGGCAGGGCGACCGCTGAACACGATGACGCGGGTCGCCATGAACAGCGCCTCTTCGACGTCGTGGGTCACGAGAAGGCCGGTGAAGCCGGTGCTGCGCCAAAGATCGACCAGTTCGCTCTGCATGGCGAGCCGGGTCAGGCTGTCCAGCTTGCCCAACGGCTCGTCGAGGATCAGCAGGCGCGGGTCGTTGACCAGCGCGCGGGCCAGCGCCGCCCGCTGGGCCATGCCGCCCGACAGCTGGTGCGGATAGGCCTTTTCGAAGCCGGTCAGCCCGACGAGCGCCAACGCCTTGTCCACCCGATGGCCCTGGGTGCGCAGCAGGCCGCGCGCCTCCAGCCCCAGGGCGACATTGTCGCGCACTGTGCGCCAGGGATAGAGCGTCGGGTCCTGGAACACGACGACGCGCGACGGGTCGGGGCCGGTGATCGGGCGGTCGTCGGCCAGGATGCAACCGCGGCTGGGCGGCTCCAGACCGGCGACGAGGCGCAGCAGGGTGGATTTTCCGCAGCCGCTTGGCCCCAGCAGGGCGACCAGCTCGCCCGGCTCCACCCGCAGATCCACCCCGTCCAGGACCGGAAGCGGCGCGCCGTGCAGTTCGAAGCTGTGGCTGACCGCCTGCACGTCGATGGTCATGCCGGCGGACTGGCCGGCAGTGTCGGTGCTTTCGAGCGCTACCATTTCAGCATTCCCTTCTGCCAGGCGAGCAGGCGGTCGCGGACGCGGAACAGCAGCGTCACCAGACCGGAGCAGACCAGCGCCATCACCAGCAGGGCCGCGTACATGTTGCCGTAGGCGGCCCAGCCCTGGGCCCATTGCAGGTACCAGCCGACGCCGGACTTCACGCCCAGCATCTCCG
Organism: Azospirillum sp. VT-I1; assembly: GCF_055698305.1. Taxonomy (NCBI): domain Bacteria; kingdom Pseudomonadati; phylum Pseudomonadota; class Alphaproteobacteria; order Rhodospirillales; family Azospirillaceae; genus Azospirillum; species Azospirillum sp. VT-I1. The sequence continues at coordinate 413,469 of NZ_CP168802.1, forward strand.
CCACCACCAAAACGGCGAAGGAGGCGCCGAGCCCCATGAACAGGCCGACGAAGACATGCGGCATCGCCGCCGGGACGGCGACCTTCAGCACCAGGAAGCGTTGCGACGCGCCCAGAGTGCGGGCGATGTCGTAATAGGCGCTGTTGACCCCGGCCACGCCGGACCATGTGAGGACCGTCACCGGCACGCCGCTGGCGAGCGCGATCAGGAAGACGCTGGCGCTCCAGCTGGTCGGGAAGGCGAAGAAGGCGATGGGCAGCCAGGCGGTCGCCGGCAGCGGGCCGATCAGCCGCAGCACCGGATGCACCCAGTAGCCGACCGCGCGCGACCAGCCGATGGCGACCCCCGTCACCACGCCCAGCACCGAACCCACGGCAAAACCGGTGACCAGAAGTTTCAGCGAGGCGGCGAAGCAGTCGAGCAGCCGCGGCCAGTCGTCGAGATAGACCTCCAGCAGGGCCTGGGGCGGGACGAAGAAGGGCCGCGGCAGCAGGTTGAGCTTGGCGGTCAGGACCTCCCAGCCGGTCACGCCCAGTGCGAGAGAGACCAGCCAGGGCACGGACGCCGACAGGCCCGCGATGGCGGATGCCAGCCGGCTGCGCGCCGCCGGGCGGATGACCACGGTCAATGGTGCGATCAGCGCCAGCAGTCCGGCGGCGACCACCAGCAGACTGGCAAACTCGCCGGTCCGTTCCCACGGCTCCGCATCGGCGGCATCGGGCCACAAGGCCGTTACCCCGGAGGCAGCGAACCACAACAGGGCGGCGGTGGAAAATCTTAGGGGAAGGCTGGACGGGAGGAGCCCTCCGATCGGCAAGGCTCCGCCGTGGGCCGCCGGCAGGGCGGCGGCCGTGTCGTTCACGCTCATGATCGATCTCCGGTTCGGCCGGGGGTGGTCGGCCGCTACGGCATTGGACTCAAAGGATCACCACCGCCTTCGACACGTCCAGCCGCGGGGCGCGCGGGCGCGACGGCTGTCCGTCGGCATGGCCCAGCGCCACCAGCAGGTTCGTGCGCAGGCGGCCGTCGGCGAAGAACTCCGCATCGACCGCCTCGGCATCGAAGCCGGACATCGGTCCGGCATCCAGCCCCAGCAGCCGGGCGGCCAGGATCAGGTAGCCGGCCTGCAGCGACCCGTTGCGGAACGCCGTGGTCTCCGCCAGCGAGGGTTCGTCGACGAACATCGGCGAGGGGTCGTAATGCGGGCTCAGCAGCGGCAGATGTTCGAAGAAGCGGCGGTCATAGGCGGCGATGGCGATGGCGCCGGCGGTCAGCTTGGACTGGTTGCCGCGGCTCAGCGCCGGGCGCAGCCGGTCCTTGGCCTCCGGAGTGGTCAGGAAGACGAAGCGCGCCGGGCTGCCGTTGAAGGCGGTCGGCGCCAGCCGGACCAGTTCATAGAGGCGATGCAGCGTCTCCGCCGGGACCGGCCGGTCGGACCAGGACTGCGGCGTGCGGGCGCTGAGGAACAGGCGGTCCGTCGCCAGAGCGATGTCGTCGGGCGGTTGCTCGGTGACAGGAAGATGGGTGTCCGGCATGGGAGCGGGCTCCGTCAGGGGATTGGGTCACGACCGGCTTACGGCAGGCGGCCCCGCGGGGTTTGGAGAGTGTATGAGCGGCCGGCGGCCCGATCAGGCCAGCGCCGCCAGCGATGCCAGGAGAATGGCCGAGACGATGCCGAGACCGATGGGCAGCAGGCTGCCGTCCTGATGGCCGCCGCCATCCCCATGGCCATGGTCTGCGACGCCATTGCCGCTCATCCCGGCCGGCGGATCGGCCGCCGGCCCATCGGGCGGCAGAAGCGGCAGCACGAGCGCGCCGGAAGGGCAGAGCGACGCCATCACCATCCGGTCGAAATCATTCAAACCCTGCATGGCAGAACTCCTTAGTCTGGTGGTGGGGTCACAGGCTTTTCCGAACGGTTGCGGGAAATCACATAGCGCAGACGTGTAATTTATTAATAACCTATAGGAAAATAGGAAAATGGAGCGAGGTCAAGCGCCAGCTTCGTATCGGACAATGTTTTTGGCGGAATCTGCACCGCGCCCGGTGGCGGAAGGACGGAAATCCGGGTTGCCGTAGCGCCTTGCGACGCTCAGTACGCCATATTCAACACCAATAATAAGGTATATTAAACTATTTCCCCATAGGAAAGTAGATTTTATAGTGACAACGGCGCGAGCGTCGCCTTAGAGTTCCCGGACATTCGGATTTCCGGCGCTCGCATGCCGGCATTCACACCGTGACGGGGAACACGACGATGAAGCCCATTCTGCCCCCTTCCTCTATGCCGCCCTGGCGACCATCGCTCCCTTTGCCGCTCCCCTCACTGCCGAAGCCGCATCCGGCAAGGTCGTGGTCGGCTATCAAACCGACGCGCTTCCCTCCTCAGTCGCCATCGCCAACGGCGATTTCGCCAAGGCGACCGGTACCGAGATCGACTTCCGCAAGTTCAACTCGGGGGCCGAGATCTTCGCCGCCATCGCTTCGGGCGACGTGCAGATCGGCTATGTCGGCTCCAGTCCCTTCGCCGCAGCGGTCAGCCGCGGGCTGGACGTGAAGGCGTTCCACCTCGCGACCATCTCCGGCACCGACGAAGCCCTGGTTGTGCGCAACGGGTCCGGCATCGAAAAGCCGTCGGACCTGAAGGGCAAGAAGCTGGCCGCGGCGCCGGTCTCCACCGACCATTACCAGCTGCTCGCCGTCCTGAAGCAGGAGAAGCTGACGGAGCGTGACGCCCAGGTCTTCGCCATCCCGCAGCCGGACATCGTCGCCGCCTGGAACCGCGGCGACCTGGACGGCGCCTTCGTCTGGGACCCGGCGCTGACCGAACTGAAGAAGACCGGCAAGGTGCTGCTGACCTCGCGCGAGGTTGCCGACCGCGGCGCTCCCACATTTACCGCCTGGGTGGCGACCGCCGCCTTCGCCAAGTACAATCCCGCCTTCCTGAAAAACTTCGCCGGCACCATCGAGCGCTACAGCGCCTCCTTCCGCAACGACAAGGCGGCCTGGGGTCCGGATTCGGAGAATGCGAAGACGCTGGCGAAGCTGCTGGGCGGCACCCCGTCCGATCAGGCGTCGGCGCTGACCAACCTGTCGCTGGTCCCGGCGGAGGTGCAGGCCTCAACCGCCTGGCTGGCCGGCAACGATTCCGCAGGTGCCGCCAGGATCCTGAAGGACACTGCCGAATTCCTGAAGGAGCAGAAGAAGATCACCACCGTGCTGCCCAGCTACGGCGGCTTCGTCACCGCGGAATATGTCAAAGATATCCGCTGATTATCCGGCTCTCGATCCGGCCGCCGACAGGAGAGCGCCCATGCTCCAGGTCCGCAACGCCAGCGTCTTCTTCTCCGCCCGCGACGGCCGGGTGGTCCATGCGCTGGACCGCGCGTCGCTCGACATCGACGCCAACAGCATTGTCGTGGCGCTCGGGGCATCGGGCTGCGGGAAATCGACGCTTCTGAACGCCATCGCCGGTTTCCTGCCCCTGTCGGAAGGATCGATCACGCTGGACGGCCGGCCTGTCGCCAACCCCGGCGCCGACCGCGGCGTGGTTTTCCAGAAGGACACGCTGCTGCCCTGGAGCAGCGTCGCCGACAATGTGGCGCTCGGTCTGCGCTTCGCCGGGGTTCCCGCCAGGGAGCGGCGCGAACGGGCGGAGGATCTGCTGGGGCTGGTCGGGCTGGAAGGTTTCGCCGACGCCGCTCCGCATGAGCTGTCTGGCGGCATGCGCCAGCGCGTCGGCATCGCCCGCGCGCTGGCGACCGATCCGAAGATTCTGCTGATGGACGAGCCCTTCGGCGCGCTCGACAGCCTGACGCGCGAACAGATGCAGGAACTGCTGATCGACGTCTGGTCACGCACCGGCAAGCGCATTTTCTTCATCACCCATTCCATCGAAGAGGCGCTGTTCCTCGGCACGACAGTGGTGGTGATGTCGCCGCGCCCCGGTCGGATCGTCGCCCGTTTCGATCTGGATTTCGTCCGCCGTTTCGCCGCCGAGCGCGACGTGCGGGCCATCCTGTCGGCGCCGGAATTCGCCGAACTCTACGACGAGATCCGCTCCCTGGTGCATCGGCCGCACGCCGAGACGGACCCCGCCGGAAGGTGCTGCAATGACCGACATCGCCCGCCCCGGCGACCGCGTCGCCAGTCCAGCGGACCGGCCCAGGATCGTCCGGCTCCATCCCTTCGGACTGGACGGTGCCCGCACCGGGCCGATCAGCCTCGCCACCGCCGCCCTGCTGCTGGCGGCATGGTTCCTGGTCGCGCAGTACCGGCTGGTGCCGCCGCTGTTCCTGCCCACGCCGCAGGAGGTGGCGACCCAGTTCCTGGCGGTCCTCGAGGATGGCTATGCCGGTGCCACCCTGTGGGAGCATGTGTCGGCCAGCCTGTTCCGCATCTTCGCAGCCGCCGTCATTGCCGCTTCATTCGGCATTCCGCTGGGGCTGGCGATGGGGCTGAACCGTTGGGCCAAGGGCATTTTCGACACGCCCATCGAATTCTACTGGCCGCTGCCGCCGCTGGCCTATCTGCCGCTGATGATCATCTGGCTCGGCATCGGCGAGGTGTCGAAGATCGTCCTGCTGACGCTGGCGATGTTCGCGCCGGTCTGCCTGTCGGCCCAAGCCGGCGTCCGGGCGCTGCCGATCGAGCGGGTGAACGCCGCGCTGTCGCTGGGTGCCAGCCGCTGGCAGCTGTTCCGCACCATCGTGCTGCCCAGCGCCCTGCCGGAGATCCTGACCGGGCTGCGCATCGGCATCGGCGTCGGCTGGAGCACGCTGGTCGCGGCGGAACTGATTGCCGCCACCCGCGGCATCGGTTTCATGATCATGTCCGCCTCGCATTTCCTCGCCACCGACGTCGTCTTCGTCGGCATCGGCATCATCGCCGCCTTCGCCTTCGCCTTTTCCTATGGAATGCGTCTGCTGGAAGCCTGGCTGGTGCCCTGGAAGGGCAAGTCCTGAGGCGGGCAAACCATAAGAACGCATTCTGACGAACAACAAGATTTTGGGGAATCGCCATGCCTGACATCGCCTTGTCCACTCTGACCATCACGCCCGTCAGCCCCGCCATCGGCGCGCGGGTGGAGGGTATCGACCTCACCCACCCGCTGTCGGACAGCGAGGCGGCAGCGCTGGAGCGGGCGCTGGTCGCCCATCAGGTTCTTTTCTTCGAGAACCAGCCGCTGACGCCGCAGGCGCAGCGTGACTTCGCGGCCCGCTTCGGTCAGCTGCACATCCACCCGATCTATCCCAAGGTGCCCGAGCAGCCGGAGATCATGGTGCTGGACACCGGTCCGCACAATCCGAGCGACAACGACGTCTGGCACACCGACGTCACCTGCATTGAAACGCCGCCGGCCATCGTCGCATTGTCGGGCAAGCTCATTCCGCCCAGCGGCGGCGACACGGTGTGGGCCAGCAACATCGCCGCCTACAACGGCCTGTCCGAACCGATCCGCCGCCTGCTGGAGCCGCTGAAGGCCCTGCACGACTTCACCCGCTCCTTCCCGGAATGGCGGCACAATGGCGATCCGGAGACCCATGCGCGCTGGAAGGCGGCGCGGGACAAGCACCCGGCGGTGGTGCATCCGGTCATCCGCACCCACCCGGTCAGCGGAGCCAAGGCCCTGTTCGTGAACGAGAATTTCACCTCGCGCATCGTCGGGCTGAGCGACCGCGAAAGTGCGGCGATCCTCGATTTTCTGTACGACCATATCAGCCGGCCCGAATACACGGTGCGCTGGCGCTGGAAAGCCGATGATCTGGTGTTGTGGGACAACAGGTCGACCCAGCATTATGCGGTGAACGACTATGCGCCGCACCGGCGCATCATGCACCGCGCCACCGTTCTCGGCGACCGTCCTTATTGAGGAGGGAAGCGGGGCATCAATCCTGCCGCGCTCAAGAGCGACCCATCGTTCGGTAAAGGCCAGATCCTGCCCCCGCAACCACCGACACTTGACGCCCCGGTTCGAAAGAGCCGGGGCGTTCGTGCGTCTGGGTTCTGCTCATCTGAGTGGCCCCCTCGCAGACAGCCAGGACACCGGCCAACTCGCCGTGCAGGTCGGCGTCCAACCCCGCTCCGGCAGGGGAGGGCGTCAGCACGACGCGCTCGATCATGATCCGCACCATCTCCATTGCCTCGGCGCTGTCCTCGCCGCCAGCAAGAGCGGCCTCCAGCGCTTCCACCTTGCGGCGGTAGAGGTCCGACAGCTGGGGGTGCAGCAGGACCGACGGCAGGTCCGCATCGGGCTCCTCGGCCGCGGCGAGCAGCCGGGCCTTGTCCGCCTCCAGGATGGTCAGGCGCTCCTTCATCGACTAGTGGTACAGCCCATCCTCGATCGCCTTCAGGATGCCGGCGATCTTGCGCTCGACGGCCGTCAGCTCGCGCTCGCGCGTGCGGCGGTTGGCTTCGCGGTCGGCCGTTGCCGCTTCGACGCCGGCACGGAAGCTGTCGACGAACTCCCGGACCAGCTCGGGCGCCAGCAGGCGCTCTTTCAGCCCGGTGAGGACCCGCCGCTCGATGTCAAAGCGGCTGATGGTGCGGTCGTTGGCGCAATTGCCCTTGCGGCGGCGACCACCGCAGCCATAGAGCTCCTTGCCCATGATGGTGTAGCCGGCGCCGCAGCACCCGCAGGTCAGCAGCCCCGACAGCAGAAACTTGCGGCGGTGCGCCCGGTTCAGCGCGTTGCCCTGGTCATCGCGACCGATTTCGAAGCTGATCGACGCCTGCCGGTCCTTCACTCGCTCCCACAATGCGGCATCTACGATGCGCAGTTCCGGCACCTCCACCACCTCCCAGGCCTCCGGCGGGTTGGGCCGCGCAACCCGCTTGCCGGTTTCCGGATCCTTGACGTAGGAGCAGCGGTTCCATTCCAGCCGGCCGGCATAGAGCGCGTTGTTGAGGATGCCGGTGCCCCGTTCGACCTGACCGCGGATGGTGGTGTCCTGCCAAAGCCGGCCCTCGGGGCCGGGCACCCCGTCGGCATTGAGGCGCTTGGCGATGGCGCGCGGGCTGGCGCCGTCGGCGTACAGGCGGAAGATGCGCTGGACAACCTCGGCTTCCGCCGGGTTGATCCGCCGCTTGCCGCGACCGTCGGCGTCACCCTCCAGCACGTCATAGCCGAAGGCCTTGCCGCCCGGCATCCGGCCGGACATGGCGCGGCCGAGCTGACCACGGCGGGTCTTGTCCGCCAAGTCTGTTAAGGCGACCTGCGCCATCATGCCCATGACCGCGACATGAATGGTGGTGATTTCGCCGAGCTGCGGGGTGAACAGCCGCACGCCGTGGAAAGCGAGGCGGTCCTGAAGGTCAGCGGTGTCGGCAAGGCGGCGGCCGAGGCGGTCGATTGCCTCACACAGCACGATGTCAAAGCGGCGCTGTCCGGCCTCACGCATCAGCTTCTGGAAAGCCGGACGATGACGGCTGGCGCCGCTGAGGGCGGCATCGCTGTAGTGGTCGACGACGGTCCAGCCCTGGCGCTCGGCATAGCGCCGGCAGACCTCGATCTGGTCGGCGATGGAGGCTTCGCGTTGCTGGTCGCTGGAGTAACGGGCGTAGATGACGGCGCGCATCATGGGCTCCTACGGGCGCTCGCCGCGGACGGCGCGGCGCAGGTGGGTGATGTGATCGGTGAGGGTGGTCTGATAGCGGCGGCTGGCTTCCAGCCCCTTGGTCATCGTGTAGTGGCGCTCGCTGGTCCGCTGGGTGCTGTGGCCGAGCAGCGCCGCCGTCAGCCGGGCACCCTGCGGGTCGTCGAGGGCGATGCTGGTCGCGGCGCAGTGGCGCAGCAGGTGCGGATTGATCCGCTCGCCGAGGACGGCCGGGGTGGCGCGCTCGAAGCGGCTGGAGACGCCGTTGAGGGTCATCGGCAGCCCGTCGCGGGTGATCCACAGGGCATCATGGGCGTGGCCTCGCAGCAGCCGCGGCCGGTGCTGGTCGAGATAGCGCGCCATGTGGGGCTCCAAGCTGGCCGGCAGCGGGAAGCTCATCGGACCGCCGCACTTGAGGTCTTCGCGTTCCAGCTGGATCAAGAAGCCATCGGAGGTCGGCCGGAGATGCTGCCCCACCCGCAAACCGGCCAACGTGCGGCGGCGGATCGGCCGTGAAATGGTGAGGGCGAACATCAGGGCGTCGCGGAAGCCGGTGGCATGGGCGAACGGCCGGGCTTCGGGCTTGCCGTCGATTCCGGCAAGGGCGGCGAGGGCGCGCTGGTAAAGGTCGGCAGCGTTGCGGATGCGCGGTGTGATCGGACGCTGGTTTGCGGCGCCACGCTTCAGGCGACCGGCGGTACGGCGCAGCCACTCCCAATCGGCGTCGGGCGCCAGGGTCGCCATGATGGCGGCGAGTTGGTCGATGGTGGTCCACAAGGTCAGGGGCGCCAAGGTCGGACGCAACAGGTCGATGTAGCTGCGCACCATGTCCGGCGTCACACGGTCGCCAGGAGCGGCATCCGGCATCAGCATACCCTGCTGGTCGAGGAAGGTGAGCCATCGGCCGTAGTTGGCGGCGCGGCTGCAACGGGTCGCGGGCGCCCAGTGGATGGCGGCACCGGCGTCATCCAGCGGCCCGCCAGCTTCGCAGGCGGCTTGCCACAAGGCGCGGTCCTGCTCAGGCCACGCGCTGACCGGCATGCTGCGGCGGTCGATCGTCACGGAGGTCTTGCTCATCGCCTTAGCGCCCCATGACTTGGCCGCGAAGCGAGCGGGCGCGCTCCAGGATGTTGGCGTCGTAGCGGGCGACCGCGGCGGCAGTGTCCTGACCGGTGTAGTAGGTCACCGTCGTATCGGTGGAGCGATGGCCGAGGAGCTGGCGCGACAGCTCGTAATTGCCGGGATCGAACTGCTGGCTGAGCTTGCCGGCGAGGTGGCGGAACAGGTGGGGATTGACCACGAGGCCGGTGTGGTCGCGCACTGCCCGCTCGATCTGCGCCGTCAAAGCGGTGATGTGCTTGCAGCCGCCGTCGCGTCCGGGGAACAGCAGGCCGCCGCTGTCCGACGTCAGCAACGGACGATAGCGCGTCATGAAGTGGTCGATCATCCGCACCAGCGGCTCCGGCAGCACCGCCTCGATTGGCTGGCTGGTCTTGGTCTCCTCGGCCGGGATGACGAGATGGACGACGGCGTGACGGCCGGAACGGCTGCGACAGAGATGGCGATGGACGTCCAGCCGCAGCAGATTGAGGCGGCGCAACGGCACCAGCAGCAGGATCTGAACCGCCAGTGCGGTTTGCGCCATCAGGGCTTCCCGGCGGCCGGGTGCGCTCACGCGGTCGGCCTTGTCCATCAGCCGCTCCGGCAGGGTGAGTAGCGCCAGCAGGTGCTTGGGGTCGTCGAAGGCGCGCAGGCGGGCGCGGTTCTTGGCGGTCATGCCCTTGCGGCGGACACCGAGCTTGGCGGCCAGCTTGTCCAGCCGCTCCAGGTCGGCCTTCGGTGCCTGAACCCAGTGGCGGGCGACAGAGAGCAGGCACTTCGCCTGTTCGATCAGACCGGGGCTGGCTCCGCACCGCCGGGTCATCAGCCACAGCAGGGCGGCCTTGAAGCGCTCCGGCACCACCAGCGCCGCCAGCGTGGTCAACGCCTGGGGGTCTTCGCCGGCATGGACGAGGGCAGCGGCGAAACGCAGCACATGGCCCCGAGCGGTCTTCAGCGAGCTGGGGCGCAACGGGCGGGCTGGGCCGAACTCGTCCAGCGGGTCGGCGCCGGACAGCCGCCGCATCCATGCCGCCAGATCGGTGGCAAAGGACGGCGGGAGGCGGTCCAACGGCAGCTGGTAGTCGTCCCGGTTGCTGGTGACCGGCACCGGCGTAACCGGCCAGCCGGGCAGGGCGGCGGCGACGGCGCGGTTCCACTGCTGGCGCGCCATCCGCTCGACCCGCTGCGGCTTGGCGACCAGCGTACCGGTCGCCAGCGAAGCGGCGAAGGCGGTGAAGGTGGCGTCCGACACGGCGTCCGGCACGATGTTGTGGTCGGCACAGTAGCGCAGGAAGCGGGCGAGACCGCGCTGCATCGCCGGGTCGGTGACCACGGCGCGGAGGCTGTACCAGGGCTCCGGCAGGTGGCAGGCGAGGCGCCGATGGGTCGCGGTGGTGCCGTAATGGCGCAGCAGGGTGCTGACGGCGGAGCGGATGTTTTGCCAGCGCTTGAGCGACAAGCTATGGGCCGCCGGATGGACGGAGGCGATCAGCGGGCGCAGCGCATCGAAGCTGGCAGGGATGGCGGCGAGGTCGCGCCCGATGATGCGGCCGAAACGGCGCAGGGAGGAGGCATGGTCCCGGGCGCGCTGCGGTGGCAGGGCGGGGTCGGCCAGGACGCGCGTCAGCAGGTCGGCCAGGGAGCGCATCGGCGGCATATCAAGCACCGCAGGCGAGCTGGGCTGAGATTGGGAAGTGGTGGAAGTGCTCATCCGTGGCCTCGGGAAGACAGGAGTGGACAGGAAGTCCTGATCGGGAAGACGTAGCACGTTTTTGGTTCGAAAATACGCGGGCTACATCTTCCTGATGATCGTCTAAGTCCTTGACGCTACTGGACAAGGATGGACAGCGATGGTCAGCTGATCCAGCGCTGCCGCAGGAAGATGTCGAGGTCCTTCGGCTGGATGCGGATCTGATGGCCGAGCCGGACGGTGGGCAGGTCGCCCGACGCGATCCAGCGGCGGATGGTCTTGATGCTGACCTGCAGGCGCTCGGCGACCTCAGGGATGGTCAGCAGGGCGGGGGGACGGGAGGAGGGTTTGGTCATTCCGGCTTCGGGGGCTGCGTCGCCTCGCCCGAAGCCGCCAGGTACTCCCGCGCCGCCATGCGGCCCAGCAGGCGCGCCAGCGCACGCAAGCGCTCGACCGCAGCCTCGGAATCGGGAGGGGTGGACGCGGCGGTGTCGGGGGAGGGGACATGGTGGGTCATGCCCTCTTCGTGCCAAAGCTGGACTCTTGTGCCGAAAGGGCCAGATCAGCTTTGCGGCGCAGCTGATTTGTTCGGGTCGGTTCGCCGGGCTTTGATGGCGCGCTTCACTGCGGTGCGCAGGGCGTTCTTGGTCGGCGTGTAGCCCAGCGCCTGCAGGCAGAGCTGGAGGAAGTCGACCAGCGGCCCGCCGGCTGCTCCGCCCATGTCGTCCCAGGAGGTACCGAGCGGCCGGTCGCTGATCGCCTCGTAGACGTCCAGCAGGAAGTCGAAGGTCATGTGGTAGCCGGCCGCGGCCTTGTGGCGCGTTCCGCCGACGCCGGAGGCAACACGGTCCGCTTCGGCATCCCGCACCAGTTCAGCCGCGGTCCGCAGCATCAGCACGCCGCTGAAGGCGTCCTCAAGCGCGTGGTCTGCCTGTCCATCGATGATGGCGGCGTTGGGGTCCTCCGGCGCCAGCTGCGCGGCCAAGCCCCACAGGAGCTGAGGGACGGGGCGGAGGTGTCCATCCTGCGGTGTGTCGTCCTGGATGGCATCCAACAGGGCGTCGCACGCTGCCAGGATGCGCTTCATCCGGTCGCGGGTCGCGCTGGGGGCGGGCGTCTGGTCGATGGCCGCCTGGGACGCCGCCAAGGCCGGAAGTTGCTCGACGTAGAGGCGCCATGTCGCAACCCTGCTGGGATCGGACAGCTGCAGCCGATCGACGACAGCATCGAACAACGGCCGCCATGGCTCATCCTGCATTTCCGTCGGCGGAGGTGCCTGTTCCGTCATGATGGCTCGGTGTGATGTCGAAGGGGGATAGTGCCGCGGTACCGCGTCGGATCATACCGGGACCATTCGGCGGCATGAAGGGCGACTGACGCCGCCCTTCCCCTGCCATGCCCAGCCTTGCCATGCCACGCCGATCCATGCCACGCCAAGGTCGCATCGAGGCGCCGGTCGGCCCCTCAATGCACCGTGAAGCGCCCGAATTTAGGGCGCCAATCTCCAAGGCCGACCACCTCGCCAGTGGTGCGGATGATGTCCCGGACGTCATCCTCGTTCAGCAGCGACGGCATGAACTGGATGGTGACCGCAGCACTCCAGTCGTCAAAGCGCGGCCGGACCCGCATCACCCGCAGGCGTTCGACCCGGACGCCGGTGCGAAAGCGGAAGCGGCCATCATCCCACAACGCCTCCGGCTCACGGGGGCCGTCATACTGAAGCCGGATGTTGCCATCACATAGGATGCCCGCTTTGGCCAGCGGCCCGCGGCGTTTGCGCTTGGCGCCGTCGATCAGCGCCGCCTCGATCAGCTCGCCGGGGAGGCAGGGTTCGCCGCCATGCAGATACAGCGAGCCGAGGAACTCAAGCTTGGCCATCTGCTCCAAATCGGCTTCCGTCTTCGGCCGCTTACTACTCAGCTTCTTGATGTCCTTGACCAGCGGGTCTAGCGGATCGGCCAGCCGGCCGTTGTGCATGAGGAGGGGTGAGACGCCGGTGATCTGGAAGCTCAGGGGCTGATACATCGGGGGCCTCCAGCCGCGGACGGGGGCGGCTTGGCTGGGTGTCGGGGAGATTGACCGTGGCCGTGGCGTAGCGGCGGCCGCGCAGCATGCCGGTCACCATCGCGTGGCAGGGCGCGCACAGCGTAGTCACGGCTTCCAGGCGATCCTTGGCCCAGTCGCCGCCGGGCGGGTAAACGCGGTGGTGCCCTTCCAGCTGGTCTGTCGCGTTACACAGGACGCACCGCCCGCCATCGCGGGCGAACGCATCACGCCGCAGGGCGCGCCATTGAGGACTGGCGAGGTAAGCGGCGTAACCAGCAGGGCCGCGGGCCGAACCCGGTGTTGCCGCTGATGGGGACACTGCTGACGGGGATATGTCCGCCGCTGATGTGTTTGTCGGCTTGCATGGGCTCATGCCGATCCGCTGGTTCATTCTGATCGACGAATACCGATTTGATGGATCGTGGTCAAGGCGCTATAACGGCGTAATGATCCGGCTCATGTCATTGAGCTTGAAGCAGCGTGTCGGGTTAAGGGTCAAGGAGGCGCGGGTGGCCCGCGGCCTCACCCAAGAGGCATTGGCGGATCTGGTCGGACGGACGGTTGAAGCCGTGTCCAACATTGAACGCGGCCGCACCTTTCCGACGATCGAGACGCTGGAGCAACTTGGTCGGCATCTTGATGTGCCAATACAGTATTTCTTTGAAGATGTTGAACGGAAGGTAAGCGATAAGCGGTTTGTTCTAGAAGGCAATCTCAAGGCCCTCGGCCGAGAGTTGTCGAACGAGGATCTTGAGATTGCTGTAAGGCAGCTTGCGGTCGTAGTGGAACTCAGAAAAAATGTTCTTAGATAGCGATGTTGTTAATAGGCCCCGAATCCCTCAACGTCCATTCTACCTTGCCCAGCTTGGCGTAATGATTCTTCCAAGATAACTCTGAAAGACCGGTCGAGTTATGCCCGTTTTCAGTACCTTAACTTCTACATACCCGTCATCGGTCCAACCATCGAGAACCTCAACGGGACCAAAGTGATGGTGTTCCATGATGTTTCCAGGTGCATGCATACGGATGTGAGGTTTCGGCTTCGACGGCTCGGAATTGTTTACAATTTGGTTGCAATTTTTGCTTTTATTGGGTCTCTGACTCCGTGCTACTTCGGGGCTGCTTGATTTCTTATTCTTAATGGAGTGCTTTTTTTCTTCTGAGATAGCCGCCTTACGGGCTAACTCGGTCTGCTTCTCAGTTGATGGCTGTGGTGATTTCGCCAGCTTTGCCTTCGGCGGCTGAGGATCCTCAAGCCAGCATTCCCCGCGCAGCCAGTTGTGCGCGAACTTGAGGTACTTCGGGTCAGTCAGGTGGGCCTTGGCGATCGCATAGCGGTGCATGGCCGCGATCAAAACAGACGGTGTCGCGACACCAGAGGCCAAGGCGTCTCGGTAAGCTTCCATGGCTTGCTTCCGCTGCTCCCGTTTGGGGCAGGCTGACCAGAACTCGTCAAAGCGTTCCATATGGGCGTCGTCTCCATCCGTTACCCCGCCGTCGACGGCGCCGCCAACGGCGGTGACGGCGTCAGGCGGCGGTGGGGTAACCCCCTCTTCCTCTCCCCCGGGGTTAAACCCGGGGAGAGAAGAGGAAGGGGAGCGTGGACGCTACCAGTCTGGTGCGCCCACGCTCCTGGTCGACGGCGTCTGCGTTACTGGTAGCGTCCGCGCTGCTGGTGCTGCCAGAAACCTCATTCGCATCGCCTGCGGTCTGAAGATGGGCAGGACGATAGGAGAAATTCGGGCGATAGACATTCGCCATGCGATCGCCCTCCTTGTTCGATCCACCGCGCCTGTGGACCGGCAAGACTCCAGTGCGTTCCAAATTTTTAAGTCCTCGTTGAACGCCGCTCCTGCTGGCGCCCGTCCGTTCGGAAAGGCGCTCAAATCCAACGCGAGCGAGGCCGCTGTTGTTGTCGAGGCAATGGAGGACGCAGGCGACGATGCCGATTTCGATGCGGCTACGATCAGGGTCGCAGGCAACTGCATCCAGAAGGCGAAATTTGTCGAGCAGGCTGATAGCGGGCAAGATAGGCTCCCAAGGGTGTTGAGGTGCCTACTCTTGGCGCTGGGTTCCGGTTATGCCCGATCGGTTACCAGCGATAGGGAAGGGACTAATCAGTGGCTGACTCCTGCTGCGGCCATTAAGGAGACTGGGCACGTACACAAATAACTTCTTTTACGAGATAAAACGTAAAATCTTGATCAAATCCGGATCGTGACGCATGCTGACAACTCTCAAATGAGTTGATGGATCGCGGGTCATCTCATGAGTGCAGTGGTATACGCGCATTCTGTTCCCGGGCGGGATGAAGTGCTATGGGAGCCGCTGGCTGCTCACCTGACCAAGGTCGCCGATCGGGCGGAGAGGCTTGCCGCCACGTTCGGCGGCCAAGAGCTTGCACGGGCCATGGGCGCGCTCCATGACATCGGCAAGGCTCGGGACGCATTCCAATCCTATATCCGGGGCCAAGGGACGAGCGTTGACCATTCGACCGCGGGCGCCGTCATCGCTGAGCGCAACCACCCTGCGCCGTATGGCCGGATGATGGCTTATGGGATCGCCGGCCATCATGCTGGACTGGCGAACGGGGGCATTGCTGGGGGTGGGTTATCGTCGCTGAAAGACCGGCTGGCAGCCGGGGCCGCCACGCCCCTGCCGGTACGCTGTCTGACGCCCGACCTCGACATCACGCCGACGTCGGTCGCTCTGGCTGCGCCGGTGCTGTCGGAGGGGTTCACGCACGAGTTCTCAGCCGCTTTCCTCATTCGCATGCTCTTTTCCTGTCTCGTCGATGCCGATCGGCTGGAGACGGAGCGGTTTTATTCCGATCTGCTTGATGAGCCGGTCGAGCGGGGATGCACGCTCACGGTCGCCGATCTTCGTGACCGGCTAAACGCGCATCTGGCCCGATTTGAGGGACGGACCAGCGCGGTCGATAGTTTACGGGCGGAGGTGCTGACTGCAGTTCGGGCGAGAGCAGACGACGAGCCGGGGTTGTTCTCGCTGACGGTGCCGACCGGCGGCGGCAAGACCCTGTCGTCGCTGGCCTTCGCCCTGGACCATGCGGTTCGGCATGGGTTGCGGCGGGTCATCTATGTGATCCCCTTCACCTCCGTGGTCGAACAGACGGCAGCGGTCTTCCGCGACGCGCTGGGCAGCGACGACGCCGTGCTCGAACATCACAGCGGTTTCGATTTCGGACCGGCGGACGACAGCGACCCCGACGATGAAGGCAAGGACGGTGCCCGCAAGCTGAGACTCGCCGCTGAAAACTGGGACCGGCCGGTGGTCGTCACCACTGCGGTGCAGTTTTTCGAAAGTCTGTTCTCCAACCGCCCGTCGGCCTGCCGGAAGCTGCATGCCATCGCCGGATCGGTGGTGATCCTGGACGAGGCGCAGACCTTGCCGTTGAAGGTCCTGCGTCCAAGCCTGGAGGCGCTGCGCGAGTTGGCGCGCGGCTATCGCAGTTCAGTGGTTCTGTGTACGGCGACCCAGCCGGCGGTGACGACGGAAGCCGGCTTCAGGGGCGGGCTGGACAAGGTGCGGGAATTGGCGCCCGACCCGCCGGATTTGTACCGCCGGCTGAAACGGGTGATGGTCAGCGCCATCGCCGAACCATTGTCCGACGAGGCGCTTGCCGACCGGATGCTGAACGAACCCCAAGCCTTGTGCATCGTCAACAGCCGCCGGCATGCGCGTGACCTGCTGCGGCGGATCGCGGTGGAGGAGGGAGCGAGGCACCTGTCGACTTGCCTGTGCGCCAAGCACCGGAAAGCGGAATTGGCGGCCATCCGTCAGGACATCAAGGATGGCAAGACCGTCCGGCTGGTTTCGACCTCCCTAGTCGAGGCTGGGGTGGATTTCAGCTTTCCCGTCGTTTACCGGGCGATGGCAGGCCTCGACTCCATCGCTCAGGCGGCGGGCCGCTGTAACCGGAACGGCGAGTTGCCCGAGCTGGGGCGAGTCTTCGTCTTCGACAGCCCGGAGGACGAAGGCCACCGGCCGCCGGCGGAGTTGGCGCTGTTCGCCCAAACAGCCGCCAGCGTTCTTCGCGTCCACGACGACCCGCTGGCTCTCGACACGTTGCGCGCCTACTTCCAGCAGGTCTACTGGTTGCGCGGTGACGAGGACCTGGATGCGGCCCTGGTGGGGGAGGGGGAGGGGGCGATCCGCGGTATCCTGAACGCCCTGCGTCTTCATCGGCGCAAGCACGACTTCCCCTTCGCCGACATTGCGAAGGCGTTCAGGATCATCGAGTCGCCGCTGGTGCCGGTGATCGTACCCTATCGTCCTGCCGGTGAGCCGGACGCCGTCCCGCGCCTGCTAGACGCCCTGTTCCACGCTCCGGCGGACAAGACCGGGGGGATTGCCCGCGCCCTGCAGCCCTATCTGGTCCAGGTTCCCCGTTCGGCCCGTGCCGGCTTGCTGAAGGCCGGGGCGGCGGAGTGCATCCGGAGCGGTGAGTTCGGCGACCAGTTCGTCGCGCTGGTCAACGGCGACCTCTACCACCCCGACGTCGGGCTGGATTGGGAGGATCCGACCTTCCGGCGGTTCGAAACCAGCAGTTTTTGAGGGAGAGCCATGGCCTACGGCGTGAAACTTCACGTGTGGGGCGACCGCGCTTGCTTCACCCGGCCGGAAATGAAGGTCGAGCGGGTGTCCTACGACGTCATGACACCCTCGGCCGCGCGCGGCATCCTGGAGGCGATCCATTGGAAGCCGGCGATCCGCTGGGCGGTCGACGCCATCGAGGTGCTGAAGCCGATCCGCTTCCAGTCGATCCGCCGCAACGAGGTGGGATCGCGCGTGCCGACCGCGGCGGTGCGCAAGGCGATGAAGGCCGGTGCGGTAGAGGACCTACGCATGGTGGTGGAGGAGAACCGGCAGCAGCGCGCCGCGACCCTGCTGGTCGACGTTGCCTATGTCATCCACGCCCATTTCGAACTGACGGAGCGCGCCGGACCGGGCGACAGCGAGGCCAAGCATCTGTCGATGTTCAACCGCCGTGCGGCCAGCGGACAGTGCTTTCAACAGCCCTGCCTGGGCGTGCGGGAGTTCCCGGCGAATTTCGCCCTGCTGGAGGATGGTGTCGCACCGGTGTCGGAACTGCCGCCGGACCAGCGTGACCGCGACCTCGGCTGGATGCTGCTCGACATCGACCATGCCAACGACATGACCTCGCTGTTCTTCCGCGCGGCGCTGCGCGACGGAGTGATGGCAGTGCCGCCGCTGAACTCGGTGGAGGTGCGGTCATGACCGTCCTTGCCGCGCTCAACGGCTATTATGGCCGGCTGGCCGACCGTGGCGAGGTGCCGCCCTTCGGCTATTCGACGGAGCGCATCGCCCACATCATCGTCCTGTCGCCCGATGGCGAGCCGGTGGAGATCCTGCCCTGGCAGAGCCTATCGGGGAAGAAGTCGGAGCCGCGGCCGACGGCGGTGCCGCAATCCTTCAAGCGTCCGGGGACAACGCCGCGCTCCTTCTTCCTGTGGGACAACGGAAAGTTCGTGCTCGGCCTTGGGGTGGACAAGGTGACGCGGCAGCGGGTGGCCCATCCGGCCAACCATGCAGCCTTCCAGGAGTTGCACCGTCGGCTGTTGGCCGGAACCGAGGATGCCGGGCTGGCCGCCCTGTTGCGCTTCCTCGATGGCTGGTCGGCCGACCGTTTCGACGCCTGCGGTTTCACCGACGCCATGCTCGACCAGAACTTCATGTTCATGCTCGACGGCGACCGGAATGATCGGGGGGAGCCGCGCTTCCTGCACGACCGTACCGCCGCCCGGCGCATCTGGGAGCGGGCGGTGGCCGAGGGCGCTGGGGAGGAGGGTATCTGCCTGGTGACGGGAGCGCGCCAGCCGATCGCTCGTCTGCATCCCGCGATCAAGGGGGTGATGGACGCGCAGAGTTCCGGTGCCTCCATCGTCTCCTTCAACAATGACGCCTTCACCTCCTATGGCAAGGAGCAAGGGCTGAACGCGCCGGTGTCGGAGGCAGCGGCCTTCGGGTATGGCGCCGCCCTGAATGCGCTGCTGGCGCGGGGCAGTGGCAACCGGTTGGTGATCGGCGACGCGACCACCGTGTTCTGGGCCGATGCCTCCGGTGGCGAGGAGTCCGCCCAGAGGGCGGAGGTGCTGTTCCACGATCTGCTCAGTCCGCCCGCCGCCGAGGATGCCGACGAGGCGCAGGCGATCCGCAACGCCCTGCTTCCGGTCAGCCAGGGGCGGCCGGTGCGGGAGATTACGCCGGAGCTGGATGAGCGGACACGCTTCTACGTTCTCGGCCTGTCGCCGAACATCGCCCGGCTGTCGGTGCGTTTCTGGCTGGAGGACAGCTTCGCGGCCATCGCCGAACGTGTCGGCCGCCATTGGGAAGATCTGCGGATCGATCCCGCGCCCTGGCGCACCGCGCCGGCGGTCTGGATGCTGCTGCGCGAAACCGCTCCGCTCGGCAAGACCGAGAACATCGCGCCGCAACTGGCCGGGGAGGTGATGCGCGCCATCCTGACCGGCGGCCGCTATCCCCGCAGCCTGCTGGCGGCGGTCATCACCCGCATGCGGGCCGGCGACCCGGTGAATGGTGTCAAGGCCGCGATCTGCCGGGCCTGCCTGAACCGCGACTCCCGCCTGGGAACGAAGAAGACGGAGGAGATACCCGTGAGCCTGAACCGAGACGAGGCGAACCCGGCCTACCGGCTGGGCCGCCTGTTCGCCGTGCTGGAGGGTGCCCAGCGGGCCGCCCTGGGGGACGTGAACGCCAGCATCCGCGACCGCTATTTTGGTGCCGCATCGGCCACCCCGGCGAGCGTCTTCCCGATGCTGCTGCGCAACAGCAACCACCATCTGGCGGTGCTGCGCAAGGGCGACAAGCCCCGTCTCGGTGGCTGGTTCGAGGGGGAAATCAGCCAGATCCTCGGCGGGCTGGACAGCGGCTTCCCGCGCTCGCTGCGCATCGAGGATCAGGGGCGCTTCGCCATCGGCTATTACCACCAGCGCTATTCCGGCAAGGCCGCAGCGTCCACCGAGCAGGCCGTCGCCACTGAACAGACCGATTCCGAGGATTGAACCATGTCCGCGATCCAGAACCGCTACGAATTCGTCTATCTGTTCGACGTCACCAACGGCAATCCGAACGGCGATCCCGACGCCGGCAACCTGCCGCGGCTCGACCCGGAAACCAACAAGGGTCTGGTGACCGACGTCTGCCTGAAGCGGAAGATCCGCAACTTCGCCGCGCTCAGCCGTGACGGCGAGCCGCGCTACGGCATCTATGTCCAGGAAGGGGCGATCCTGAACGAAAAGCACCGTGCCGCCTACCGCGCGGTCCGCCCGGACGATAAGGACGTCGAGAGTGCGAAGAAGCTGTCGCCCAAGGAAGCGGAGGAAAAGGCCGTCCGGCAGTTCATGTGCGACAACTTCTTCGACGTCCGCAGCTTCGGCGCAGTGATGAGCACCAGCATCAATTGCGGGCAGGTGCGCGGGCCGGTCCAGCTGTCCTTCGCCCATTCGGTGGAGCCGATCCTGCCGCTGGAGATTTCGATCACCCGCATGGCCGCCACCTCGGAGAAGGAGGCGAAGGAGCGCAAGGATGGTGACCCGGCGGATGATGGGCGCCGCGACAACCGCACCATGGGGCGCAAGCATGTCGTCCCCTACGGCCTGTATCGCTGCCATGGCTACATCTCCGCCAAGCTGGCGGAGGGGACCGGCTTCGACGAGGACGACCTGGACCTGCTGTGGACCGCGCTGGAGGGGATCTTCGACCATGACCGCTCGGCTGCCCGCGGCGAGATGGCCGGCCGCAAGCTGGTCCTGTTCCGCCATGACAGCGCGCTCGGCAACGCTCCCGCCCATCGCCTGTTCGACCTCGTCACCGTAAAACGGCACTTCCAGGGCGAGGATTACGAGCTGGACGGCCCCGGCACCGGCAACCTGCCGCCGGCCCGGCGCTTCGCCGATTACCGGATCACCCTGGATGCGGCGCACGTGCCGACCGGGGTGACGATGATCGAGAAGTTCTGAACCAAGCGGGCAGCCAGCCGGGGAAGGGGGCGGTATGGACGACGATGATCTTCTTCCCCTGTCGGCGTTGCAGCACCAGCTGTTCTGTCCCCGCCAATGCGCCCTGATCCATGTCGAGCGGCAGTGGCAGGAGAACACCTTCACCGTCGAAGGCCGGCTGCTGCATGACGCGGTGGATGCGGGCGGCCGGGACAGGCGGGGGCCGTCCGCACGGTGCGGTCGATGCCGTTGCGTTCGCGGAGGCTTGGCCTTGCCGGCGTCGCCGATCTGGTCGAACTGCATGGCCCCGAGCAGCGGCCTTATCCGGTCGAATACAAGCGCGGCCGGCCCAAGGCCCATCGGGCGGACGAGGTCCAGCTCTGCGCCCAGGCCATGTGCCTGGAAGAAATGTTCCACACGGACATCGCCGAGGGGGCACTCTTCTATGGGGAGAACCGGCGGCGTGTCGTTGTCCGGCTCGACGGCGAGTTGCGGGAGCTGACCGAACGGACGACGGCCGCCGTTCGCTCCATGATCGAGTCGGGCCGCACCCCGCCGCCGGTCTACGAGGCGGCCAAATGCCGGAACTGCTCGATGATCGAGCTTTGTCGCCCACGCCGGCTGGGCCGTCCGCCGCCGGTTGCCGACTGGCTTGTCCGGCACTTGGAAGACGGCGAAGACGCGATGCCGCCCGATGACCGTGGAGACACCGACCGGGGAGACTCCTGATTCCATGCGCCAGCATTTGAATACGATGTTCGTCACCACCGAAGGCGCATGGCTGTCCAAGGACGGCGCCAACATCGTGGTGGAGGTGGAGCGGCGGGAAATCGGCCGCGTGCCCATGCACATGATGGGCGGCATCGTCTGCTTCGGCCGGGTCGGCATGTCGCCGCCGCTGATGGGGGCCTGCGCCGAAGCCGGGGTGACGGTCTCCTTCCTGACCGAACACGGCAAGTTCCTGGCGCGGGTGGAGGGGCCGTGCAGTGGAAATGTGCTGCTGCGGCGGCGCCAGTATCGGGTGGCCGACGATCCGGACGCCGGGCTCGTCATCGTCCGCGCCATCGTGGCGGCGAAGGCGGCAAACCAGCGTGCGGTGCTGCGCCGCGCGTTGCGGGACCATGGATCTTCGATGGCGGAGCCCGGCCGGGCGGGATTGGACGATGCCCAGCGCCGCCTGGGAGACGTGGCGCGCCGGGTGATGGAAGCGGGGAGCATCGACGTCGCGCGCGGCCACGAGGGGGACGCCGCCAATGCCTATTTCGGTGCGTTCGACCATCTGATCCGCCGCGACGATGATGCCTTCCGCTTCCGCGGTCGCAGCCGCCGTCCGCCGCTGGATGCCTGCAACGCCCTGCTGTCCTTTCTGTACGCCATGGTCGGGCACGATTGCCGCTCGGCGCTGGAATCCGTCGGCCTGGACCCGCAGGTCGGCTTCCTGCATCGCGACCGTCCCGGCCGTGCCGGCCTCGCCCTTGATCTGATGGAGGAGTTCCGTCCTGTGCTGGCCGACCGGGTCGTTCTGACGCTGATCAATCGCCAGCAGATCGGGCCGAAGGATTTCACCTATATGGAGGGCGGTGCCGTGCTGCTGCGGGACGATGCCCGCAAAGCGGTCCTTGCCGCCTATCAGGAGCGCAAGAAGGATGAAATCACCCACCCGTTCCTGAACGAGAAGGTCAGCCTGGGATTGGTCCCGCACATTCAGGCGCAGCTGCTTGCCCGCCATCTGCGCGGTGACCTGGACGGCTACCCGCCCTTTCTTTGGAAATGACCGGCCATGCTGATGCTGATCACCTATGACGTGAACACCCAGGACGCGGCCGGCCGCCGCCGATTGCGCCGGGTTGCGAAGGCATGCCGGGACTTCGGCCAGCGGGTTCAGTTTTCCGTGTTCGAATGTGAGGTCGATCAGGCACAATGGACTGCGCTGCGTGCCCGCCTGCTCGGTGAAATCGACCAGAGCACAGACAGCCTGCGCTTCTACCATCTTGGCGCCAATGCGAGCCGTCGCATTGAACATGTCGGCGCCAAGCCCGCGCTGGACCTCGACGGGACGCTGGTGTTCTGAGCGTGCGCGAACCCAAAGCGGGCAGGAAACTCCTGGGAGGTCCGCACCGCAGCGCTGTCAACGACTTAGCTTCTATGGCATAATGAGCGACGCCCGACAGAGTGGGGCGCACGAGTGGTTCGCGCTCGATCCGGGATTGTGGGTTCCTGAACAAGTGGATATTGACTGGCAGTCGCCCCCTACGCGGGGGCGTGGATCGAAACGCATAGTGGCTCTTGGCGCTGCCCGGCGGCATGAGTCGCCCCCTACGCGGGGGCGTGGATCGAAACAACTCAGGCGCCCGCTGGACTAGCAAGCAGGTTGTCGCCCCCTACGCGGGGGCGTGGATCGAAACTGCATCGCCGCAAGCAGCCTGTCGTTGGCCGCGGGTCGCCCCCTACGCGGGGGCGTGGATCGAAACGCTGGTCAATGGCCGTGTCAGAGCGCAGCGGCTTGGTCGCCCCCTACGCGGGGGCGTGGATCGAAACCAGCGCGAACGGCTGTGTCTGCATTTGCAGCGTGAGTCGCCCCCTACGCGGGGGCGTGGATCGAAACCACGTCAACCGGCACCGGGACCGCCGCCCGAACGGTCGCCCCCTACGCGGGGGCGTGGATCGAAACCAGGCGGGCGCGGCACGAACGGAATGCTCCGGCTGGTCGCCCCCTACGCGGGGGCGTGGATCGAAACAAGTCCTGCCCCGCCCCGCAAGGCTGTACCCGGACGTCGCCCCCTACGCGGGGGCGTGGATCGAAACGGCTGCCTGCGCCTTCAGAGCGGCGGAGATGACGCGTCGCCCCCTACGCGGGGGCGTGGATCGAAACCTGGCTTTCCGCCCTTGCTGACGAAGACCCGGACGTCGCCCCCTACGCGGGGGCGTGGATCGAAACTCCGTCAGCGGCACGGTGATGAGCTTGTCAACGTGGTCGCCCCCTACGCGGGGGCGTGGATCGAAACCGTCGCTCCGACGCCGCCGGCATCCAGCCCGAGCGGTCGCCCCCTACGCGGGGGCGTGGATCGAAACCAGGCAAGAGTGGTGGCTGCGGCAGACGGAAGACGTCGCCCCCTACGCGGGGGCGTGGATCGAAACGCCTCATCTTTGCTCACCAGAGCATGGGTCAAGGCGTCGCCCCCTACGCGGGGGCGTGGATCGAAACGTCGACTACCTGCTGCCCCACGTCCGCGGCGCCAGTCGCCCCCTACGCGGGGGCGTGGATCGAAACTCGCTCTTGTGAGCAAGTCGAAACTGGTGCTCCGCGTCGCCCCCTACGCGGGGGCGTGGATCGAAACTCCCGTGGCGTCGCCGGCGTGCCGGTCGAGGTGCGTCGCCCCCTACGCGGGGGCGTGGATCGAAACCGATGCGGTCCACCTTGCCGGAGATGCCATAGGCGGTCGCCCCCTACGCGGGGGCGTGGATCGAAACCCACAGGAGGCGCCCATGCCGCTTGTTTTGCGCGCGTCGCCCCCTACGCGGGGGCGTGGATCGAAACTGCCAACCTTTGACGCTTGGGTGGAGGCATGGACGGTCGCCCCCTACGCGGGGGCGTGGATCGAAACTCCAGCCACTTGTCGGCCTGGATGGCGCCGTTGGGTCGCCCCCTACGCGGGGGCGTGGATCGAAACATCTGGTCTTCGTCGGCGGTCATCATTTCAGGCTCGTCGCCCCCTACGCGGGGGCGTGGATCGAAACCAGGGCTTATCCGGCCATCTGGACCGGCACGCCCGTCGCCCCCTACGCGGGGGCGTGGATCGAAACCTTGGTCAGGGTCTCAATCGAGCCGGAGTGTTCCAGTCGCCCCCTACGCGGGGGCGTGGATCGAAACCTGCTCGTCCGCCGGGTGCGCGGCCGCAAGCTGGTCGCCCCCTACGCGGGGGCGTGGATCGAAACTTCGCCAAGGACAACAAGTGGATCGTCACTCCGAGTCGCCCCCTACGCGGGGGCGTGGATCGAAACAGCTTGTTCCGCTTCCAGAACCACAGGGCGCTGACGTCGCCCCCTACGCGGGGGCGTGGATCGAAACTCCGACGAATGCGCCGATGACCCAGCAAAGCGGCTGTCGCCCCCTACGCGGGGGCGTGGATCGAAACGGTACCGGCGGGAGCGGTGGAGGGGCCGCGCCGGCGGTCGCCCCCTACGCGGGGGCGTGGATCGAAACACCGAAGAGGCCGAATTCACGGCGGGGACCGAGGAGTCGCCCCCACGCAGGGGCGTGGGTCGAAACTGGACCTTCGGCACCTTCGGATCCGACCTGATCGCGTCGCCCCCTGCGCGGGGGCGTGGGTCGAAACGGCAGCGGCCACTGCACCGCCGGGGTGCCGGGCTGGTCGCCCTCCATGCGGGGGCGTGGATCGAAACACCAAGCCGGCCGAGACGTGGCTGACCGGCACGCGTCGCCTCCCATGCGGGGGCGTGGATCGAAACAGGCAGGTGCCTTGACCACATCGGCCTGAGCGGCAGTCGCCCCCTGCGCGGGGGGCGTGGATCGAAACAACCGCATCGGCACCTATTGGCACATGCTGCCGCGTCGCCCCCTACGCGGGGGCGTGGATCGAAACGCGAACCGCATTCGCGCCCGGGCCCGCAACGCCGGTCGGCCAAGCTGACAGTACGGTCAACTCCGCCGGATCGCTCCGCCTTGTGACGCCTGCGGCGTCAGTGAACGCATCCAGCGATGAAGGACGCGCTCTATCGCCGCGGCGTCCTTCCGGGCGGTCCGCCGCACATACCGGGCCGTTTCCCGTGCTTCTCCGGGCGACATGCCGTAGTTGGTCCGGAAGGCCCGGATGAACGAGGCTTCGGAGCCGAAGCCCCAGTGGTAGGCGATGTCGACGATCCGCGGGCGGTCTTGCCGGGGGGTCACCAGATCATCCAGTGCCCGCGCTAGCCGCCGGTCCCGCACATGCTTCGCCACCCCGCCCAGCGGTTCGAACAGCCGATAGAGAGCCGAGCGAGACAGGCCGAAGCTGTCGCAGATGAGGGCGGTCCCGAGTTCGGGAGCTTCGAGCCTCATCTCGATGAATTCCTTGATGCGGTCGAGCAACGCCCCCCGCGGTTCATCGACCGGACTGCGGGCGTCGATCGCCGATCCGACGCATGCGGCGATCAGCCCGGCGATTCCGTCGGCGACCGCCATCGCCGCGGAGGCGTCCAGAGCGGGAAGCTGCGCGTCCAGCGCGCGCAAATGGTCGTTCAGGAGCATCCCGACCGCCGAATCCGCAGGCAGCACCAGCCCATGCAGGGCTTCCGGCACCTTGACCAGGGGGGCCAGCCCGTCCCGGGGGATCACCAGGGCCAGCAGTTGGAACGCGGAGGTCTCGACGGTGACGGGACACCCCAAATTCAGGAACCCGATGTCGCCGGTGCGCATTGCGACCGTACTCCCCCCTTCGAGACGGTGCAGCCACCCTCGAGATAGAGCGTAACCATGCAATGGTCCAAAGCGTCTCGGGCGATGGTGGCGTTGGTGCGGCGCAGGGCCATTGCCGGCCCGCCGATCCGCAGCATGAGAAGGCTCCCGAGATGGAAGGCCGTCGCCGATCCGGCGAGGCCGGTCTCGTCCGCCGCGCCAGCCGGTTCCGCTTCGAAGAGGATCGACAGCAGATCACGCCACCGGGTGAAGCCGGCCCGGCCCATGGTCTCCTGCGGATCGAACAACAGCGTCGGGATCGGCCGGCGTTCCGCCGCCTCACGGGGTCCCATCGTGATGACTTGCCTCATTGTTCCGAAGCCTCGCCGCGCGCCCGACACGGGTGTCGATAGCAGGCGTCCGTCGTCGCCTGCAAGATCGCGGTTTAGTCCGGTCCCCCGCCGCTGGCCGGAACTCTCGTATTGAGACGCAATGTCAAATCTTTGGGACGGATCGACGAGTGTAACCATGGACGATCCGGTAAATTGCGCCCTCGACTAAAAAAATTACCGTGGGCCGATGGGTCGCCGGGACGTGGCTGCCTCTACACCGCGCACCGGCCGCGCCCCTTTCGCCGCCCACCCGACAGAGGTTGGCGTCAGAGGCATGCGACATTCGACCGACAGGCGGCCACGCTCCGCCGGACAGCTCATCGGCCCGGGTGGCCTGCTGTTCGCCCTGATGAGCTGCACGGCGCTCACGCCCCTGCATTCCGCGGTGGCCGACGAGGCTCTGCCGACCGGCGGGCGGTTCACCGCCGGGTCGGGGCGCATCGTCGAGCAGCCCGGCGGCCTGCGGATCGAACAGGGGTCGCGCACCGGCACCGTCGAATGGCAGGGCTTCTCCATCGGCAGCGGCAAATCCGTGCATGTCGAGAACGGCGCCGGCGCCACCCTCAACCGCGTCACCGGCAGCCTGCCCTCCCGTATCGACGGTTCGCTGACCGCCACCGGATCGGTCTATCTGGTCAACCGCGCCGGCATCGTCGTCGGCAAGGAGGGGCGGGTCGATACCGGCGGCGGCTTTTACGCCTCCACCCACGACGTTTCCGATGCCGCCTTCGCCGCCCAGCGCGACCTGACCTTCGCCGGGGACTCCAAGGCCGCCGTGGTCAATATGGGGACCATCGCCTCGCGCGGCGGCGACGTGGCGCTGATCGCCCGCTCCGTACGCAACGAGGGCAAAATCTCGGCGCCGAAGGGAACGGCGGCGCTGCTGGCCGGCTACGAGGTGCTGGCGAAGGAGACGGCCGACGCCGACGGACGCTTCGCGGTCAAGGTCGGCGGGTCCGACACCGAGGCGGTCAATGCCGGCACGCTGGCGGCGGCCAACGCCGAGATGCGGGCCAATGGCGGCAGCGTCTACGCGCTCGCCGGCAACACCGGCGGCGTGGTCAAGGCGACGGGCGTCGCCAAGCGGGACGGGCGCGTCTTCCTGACAGCCGGCGACGGCGGCAGCGTCACCGTCGAGAGCCCGGTGGTGGCGCAGCGCCGGACCGAGGAGGAGAGCCGGCGCCCCGACGCGGCGAAGCCGGACGCCACGAAGGCGGAGAGCGCGGGGAAGACCGCCAAGCGGGAGCCGCGCCCATCGCGGCGGCCGGAGCGGGCGGGCGGAGACATCCGCGTCTCCGGCGGATCGGTGACGGTGTCCGGCAGGCTCGATGCCTCGGGAACGACCGGGGCCGGCGGCACGCTGGTGGCGACCGGCAAGGCGGTGGTGCTGACCGGCAAGGCGGCGCTGGACGTATCGGGCGCCTCGGGCGGCACGCTGCTGGTCGGCGGCGATTACCAGGGCGGGCGGACCCCTGCGACGCGCT
Organism: Azospirillum sp. VT-I1; assembly: GCF_055698305.1. Classification (NCBI taxonomy): domain Bacteria; kingdom Pseudomonadati; phylum Pseudomonadota; class Alphaproteobacteria; order Rhodospirillales; family Azospirillaceae; genus Azospirillum; species Azospirillum sp. VT-I1. Next base: position 441,172 of record NZ_CP168802.1, read on the forward strand.
ACCTCGCCGAGCCGGTGGCGACGGCGCGGACGGTCACGGTGGAGGCGGGGGCGCAACTCCGCGCCGATGGGACGCGGGGGGACGGCGGCCGGGTGGTCGTGTGGTCCGACGGTGACACCGCCTTCGCCGGAGCGGTTTCGGCGCGGGGCGCCGGCAAGGGCGGCGACGCGGAGGTGTCGGGCAAGGCGCGTCTGGCCTTCACCGGCACGGCGGACCTGCGCGGGACGGCGGGCTTCGGCACGCTGCTGCTCGACCCCTACAACCTGACCATCTCCGATGCCGCCGACAGCGGGATGTCCGGCTTCAGCGCCAGCGCCGCCGACAGCGTGCTGAACGTGGACACGCTGAAGTCGGCGCTGAATTGGGCCAATGTCCTGGTGACGACGGGGGACGGCGGCACCCAGGCCGGCGACATCACGGTGGCAGCACCGTTCACCTGGAACCAGTCGACGATGCTCACCCTGTCGGCGTACCGGGACATCACGGTGAATGCCGCCCTCACCGCCCAGGGCGACGAGGGCATGATCGTGCTGAAGGCCGGCCGCGACATCGCGGTGAACGCGGCCGTCACCGGCGAAACCAGATCCAACCTTTCGCTGCTGGCCAAGCGCGACGTCACGGTGAGCGCCGCCATGCGCGGTGCGCAGGTGGTGCTGTGGTCGGATTACGGCGGCATCGGGACGGGAACGGTGCGGTTTGACGCGGGGGCCACCGTCACGGCCTCCGGCGGAGCGTCCATCCTCTACAATCCCACCGCCTACACCGCGCCGACCGACTATTCCGGCATCGCCGGGGCGGGCACGGCGGTGACCGGCTTCATGCTGGTGAACTCGGCGGAGAATCTCCAGGCCATCGCCAGCAATCTGGCGGGCACCTACGCGCTGGGCCGCGACATCGACGCGCAGGCCACCGCCGGCTGGAACAGCGGCGCCGGCTTCGCCCCGCTGGGCAGTGCCGCCACCCCCTTCACAGGGCGGTTCGACGGCCGGGATCATGCCATCGACGGGCTGACGATCAACCGGCCGGGCAGCGACGATGTCGGCCTGTTCGGCGTCGTCGGCGCCGGCGGCGTGGTGCGGGACGTCCGCATGGTCGGCGGCAGCGTGCTGGGGGCGAACCGGGTGGGAGCCCTGGCCGGCAGCAATGCCGGGACGGTGAACTGGGCGTCGGCCACCGGCACGGTGACCGGGCGGGGCGGCGAGGTCGGCGGGCTGGTCGGCAGCAACGCCGGGACGGTCGGCCAGTCCTTCGCCACCGGCGCGGTGACGGCACAGGGCGGTGCGGCCGGCGGGCTGGTCGGCAGCAACAGCGGGACGATCCTCCAGGCCTATGCCAGCGGCGCCGTAACGGCCGGGGGCGATCAGGTGGGGGGCTTGGTCGGACGGATGACCGCAGGGTCTTTGACCGAAGCCTACGCCCTGGGCAGCGTGACGGGAACGAGGTCGGTCGGCGGTCTGATCGGCGACAACGGCGGCACGGTGACCGAGAGCTATGCCACCGGCGCCGTGACGGGGCAGGATGCCGGCGGCCTGATCGGTGCCAACGGCGGCACGGTCGAATGGTCCTTTTGGGACACGCAGACCACCGGTCTCGGGAGTGGCGTCGGCGTCGGCAACGGCACGACCACCGGACTGAGAGGCCTGACATCAGACGAGATCCGGGATTCCAGCGTCGTAGCGGACGGGAATTATTTCAGCTCCGGTACTTACAAATGGTACTCGAATATCTTCGATATAGGCCCGGACTTCAGGCCCATCGGGGTATGGGAGGCGGCCAGGACAGGAGCGGACGGCTACAGGGTCGTCAGCAATCTGCATCAGCTCGTCCTGATAAACGCGAGCGATGGCTGGACCGAATATCCCAAGGGCAGCTATCGGTTGGCCATGGACATCGACGCGTCTGAAACCGCAGGCGCCAACCCCGCGGGGATCTGGGGCGAGCGCGGATTTTATCCGATTGGGAACTTAAGCGTCAGATTTCGAGGAAATTTCGATGGCGACGGTCATGTAATCAAAGGACTATTCATCAACCGTCCAAATGAGCGGTACGTCGGATTTTTTGGCCAAGCAGTTGGATCTGCTAATAATAATGCCATTATCAAAAATATTGGAATTACCGATGGTCATTTTACTGGACAAATTTTTGTTGGAGGTCTTGTAGGATCTATTGAAGGTGGAGTGTCTATCGAAAGCTCTTACTTCACTGGAAGTGTTTCTGGCCAAAGTATTGTTGGTGGTCTTGTTGGAAATTCACAATCCCCCTTGGATCGGATCAAACGATCTTACGCGGTCGCATCGGTCACTGCGGCAGGGAATCGGGCTGGAGGGCTTGTCGGAAGAAGTTATGCAGGGATCGATCAGTCCTATGCCTCCGGCAGTGTGACAGGAGCCACCAACGTCGGCGGCTTCATCGGCGAGCATACTCAAGGCACCATCACCAACTCCTATTGGGACACGCAGACCAGCGGACAGCAGAACGGCGTCGGCAACAAGGTGGTGACCGGCCTGACCGGCTTGACCACGGCCGAGGCGCGACAGGCATCCTCCTATGTCGGCTGGGATTTCACCAAGGACTGGTACCAGTCCGGGGACATGCGACCGATCGGGCGGTGGGAGGCGGCGAAGGCGGGAAGCGACGGGGGCGCCGCCATCACCAACCTCCACCAGCTCCAGCTGATCGATGCGAACCCGGCGGGGTCCTACCGGCTCGGCGCCGACATCGACGCCCAGGCCACGTCGGGCGCCAGTGCCGCCGGCATCTGGGGGACGGGCGGCTTCACCCCGCTGGCGGGCGCCGGCTTCACCGGCAGCTTCGACGGGCGCGGCCATCTGGTCCGCGGGCTGACGATCAACCGGCCGGCGAGCGACGATGTCGGCCTATTCGGCAAGATCGGCACCGGCGGCACGGTGAGCAATGTCGGCCTCGACGCGACCGGCGCCATCACCGGCCGGAACCGGGTCGGCGCCATCGCCGGGACCAATGGCGGCACCATCCTCCAGTCCTTCTCCCGCGCCGGCGTGACCGGACAGGGGGCCGGCACCGGTGGGCTGGCGGGCAGCAACGCCGGCACCATCCGTCAATCCTATGCCGCCGGCACGGTGGCCGGGCAGGGCGACGGCGTCGGCGGGCTGGCCGGCGTCAATGACGGCACCATCCTGCAGACCTACGCCACCGGCGCGGTCACCGGGCAGGGCGACCGGGTCGGCGGGCTGGCCGGGACCAACGGGACGGGCGGCAGCATCGCCCAGTCCTACGCCACCGGCGCCGTGGCCGGCCAAGGCACCGCACTCGGCGGGCTGGCCGGACGCAATGACGGCACCGTCACGCTGTCCTATTGGAACACCGAGTCCAGCGGCCGGGCGGCCGGCGCGGGGGCCGGGGCCGTCACCGGCATGACCGGGCTGACCGGCGCGCAGATGCGCGACGCGAGCAGCTTCAGCGGCCTCGACGCCCTGGCCTGGGCGCCGGCTGACGGCACCGGAGCGCCGCTGCTGTTCGGCGTGTCCGGCGCGGTCGGCATCGTCCACAACACCGTCTATGGCGACGATCCGGCGACTGTGCCCATTGCCGTGCTGGGCGGGTCGGTGTGGAACCGGATCAGCGGCGGAGCGACCAGCACCCTGGCGGCCGGCGCCAATGTCGGGACCTATCTGAACCTCGTGGACGCGTCGGGGGTGACCGGCAGCTTCGGCCTCGGCGGGGCGGCCCGCGTGGTGAATGTCGGCGCCGTGGTGACGCCGGCCACCCTGACGCTGACGGCCGACGGCGGCACGATGGTCTATGGCGACGCCGTACCGACGCTGACGGGGTTTACGGTCACGGGCTGGAAGAATGGCCAGACCGGCGCGCTGCTGTCGGGCGTGACTGTCTCGACCGACGCCACCTCAACCTCGAATGTCGGCACCTCCTACCGCACGATGACGGCGGGCGGGACGCTGTCGGGGGCGGCCACCGGCAACTACACGATTGCCCGTACGGACGGTGCCTTCTCGGTGACGAAGGCCACGCTGACGGTGACGGCATCCGACGGCACCATGGTCTATGGCGACACCGTGCCGACGCTGACCGGCTATACGGTGACGGGCTGGAAGAACGGCCAGACCGGCGCGCTGCTGTCGGGCGTGACCGTCTCGACCGACGCCACCTCCGCCTCGAATGTCGGGACCACCTACCGGACGGCGACGGCGGGCGGGACACTGTCGGGTGCCGCCACCGGCAATTACAGCTTCAACCGTGTGGACGGCGGCTTCTCGGTGACGCCGGCCACCCTGACGGTGACGGCATCGGACAGCACCATGGTCTACGGCGACGCCGTGCCGACGCTAGGCTACAGCCTGTCCGGCTGGAAGAACGGCCAGACCGATGCCCTGCTGACGGGCGTGACCGTCTCCACCGATGCCACCTCCGCCTCGAATGTCGGCAGCTCCTACCACACCACGGCGACGGGCGGCACACTGTCGGGTGCCGCCACCGGCAACTACACGCTCAGCCATGTGGGCGGCGCCTTCTCGGTGACGCCGGCCACCCTGACGCTGACGGCATCCGGCGGCACCATGGTCTATGGCGACACCGTGCCGGCGCTGACCGGCTATTCGGTGTCGGGCTGGAAGAACGGACAGGGCGACGGGCTGCTGTCTGGCGTCACGGTTTCCACGGACGCGACGTCTCAGTCGAATGTCGGGACGGCCTACCGCACGATGACGGCGGGCGGGACGCTCTCCGGTGCCGCCACCGGCAACTATACGATAGCCCGTGCGGACGGGGCCTTCTCGGTTACGCCCGCCACGCTCACGGTGACGGCGGCCGGCGGCACGATGGTCTATGGCGACGCCGTGCCGACGCTGACCGGCTATTCGGTGGCGGGCTGGAAGAACGGCCAGGGCGACGGGCTGCTGTCAGGCGTCACGGTTTCCACGGACGCGACGTCTCAGTCGAATGTCGGGACGGCCTACCGCACGATGACGGCGGGCGGAACGCTTTCCGGCGCTGCAACCGGCAACTACACGTTTGCCCGTGTGGACGGCGGCTTCTCGGTGACACCCGCCACGCTGACGGTGACGGCGGCCGGCGGCACGATGGTCTACGGCGACGCCGTGCCGACGCTGACCGGCTATTCGGTGGCGGGCTGGAAGAACGGCCAGGGCGACGGGCTGCTGTCGGGCGTCACGGTTTCCACGGACGCGACGTCTCAATCGAACGTCGGCACCGCCTATCGGACCATGACGGCGGGTGGCACGCTCTCAGGTGCTGCCACCGGCAACTACACGATTGCCCGTGCGGACGGCGGCTTCTCAGTGACGCCGGCCACCCTGACGGTGACGGCGTCGGACGGCACGATGCTCTATGGCGACGCCGTGCCGACGCTGGGCTACAGCCTGTCCGGCTGGAAGAACGGGCAGACCGATGAGCTGCTGACGGGCGTGACCGTCTCCACCGATGCCACCTCCGCCTCGAATGTCGGCACCTCCTACCGCACCACGGCGACGGGTGGGACGCTCTCCGGTGCCGCTTCCGGCAACTATACGATTGCCCGTGCGGACGGCGCCTTCTCGGTGACGCCGGCCACCCTGACGGTGACGGCGGCCGGTGGCACGATGGTCTATGGCGACGCCGTGCCGACGCTGACCAACTACAGCGTGACGGGCTGGAAGAACGGCCAAACCGACGCGCTTCTGTCGGGTGTGACCGTCTCGACCGACGCCACCGCCGCCTCGAATGTCGGCACGTCCTACCGGACGATGACGGCGGGTGGCACGCTGTCGGGTGCCGCATCCGGCAACTACAGCTTCAACCGTGTGGACGGTGCCTTTTCGGTGACGCCGGCCACCCTGACGGTGACTGCGGCCGGTGGCACCATGGTCTATGGCGACACCGTGCCGGCGCTGACCGGCTACAGCGTGACGGGCTGGAAGAACGATCAGACCGACGCGCTTCTGTCGGGCGTGACCGTCTCGACCGACGCCACATCGCAGTCGAATGTCGGCACCTCCTACCGCACGATGACGACGGGCGGCACACTGTCGGGGGCCGCCACCGGCAACTACAGCTTCAGCCGTGTGGACGGTGGCTTCTCTGTGACGCCTGCCACGCTGACGGTGACGGCGGCCAACAGCACGATGGTGTATGGCGACGCCGTTCCGGTGCTGGGCTATACGGCATCGGGCTGGAGGAACGGCCAGGGCGACGGGCTGCTGTCCGACGTGACCGCCTCCACCGACGCCACCTCCCTGTCGAATGTCGGCACCTCCTACCGCACGACCACGGCGGGCGGCACGCTGTCGGGGGCCGCCGCCGGCAATTACACGCTCAGCCATGTCGGCGGCAGCTTCTCGGTGACGCCGGCCATCCTGACGGTGACGGCGGGCAGCCGCGAAATGGTCTATGGAGACGCTGTGCCGGGGCTGGACTACAGCGTGGCCGGCTGGAAGAACGGGCAGACCGACAATCTGCTGTCGGGCGTCGGCGTCTCGACCGACGCCGCCGCGCAATCGAATGTCGGCGCCTACCGCATCGCCGCGACGGGCGGTACGCTGTCGGGCGCCGCCGTCGGCAACTACACGCTTCGCCATCTGGATGGCAGCCTTTCGGTGACGCCGGCCACCCTGACGCTGACGGCGGCCGACGGAACCATGATCTATGGCGACGCCGTGCCGGTGCTGGGCTACAGCGTATCGGGCTGGAGGAACGGACAGGGTGACGGGCTGCTCTCCGGCGTCGCCGTCTCCAGCGATGCGACGGTGCTTTCGAACGTCGGCACCGGCTACCGCAGCATGACGGCGGGCGGCGCGCTATCGGGCGCGGCGGCCGGCAATTACAGCTTCAACCGTGTGGACGGCAAAGTCTCGGTGACGCCTGCCACCCTGACGGTGACCGCGGCGGACGGCACCATGGTCTATGGCGATGCCGTGCCGGTGCTGGGCTATAGCGTGTCCGGCTGGAAGAACGGCCAGGGTGACGGGCTGCTCTCGGGCGTCGCGGCTTCCACCGACGCAACCTCCCTCTCGAACGTCGGCACCGGCTACCGCACCATGGCGGCGGGCGGGACGCTGTCGGGTGCGGCGACTGGCAATTACAGGCTCAGCCATGCCGGTGGCACCTTCTCGGTCACGCCGGCCCTGCTGACGGTCAGTGCCTCCGACGGCACGATGGTCTATGGCGACGCCGTGCCGGCACTGGGATACTCGGTGACGGGTTGGAAGAACGGCCAGACCGATGCCCTGCTGTCGGGCGTCACCCTGTCCACCGACGTCCGCTCGCGGTCGGCGGCTGGGGCCGGCTACCGCATCACGGCGACCGGTGGGACGCTGTCGGGGGCGGCCAGCGGCAACTATGTGATCCGCCATGCCGATGGCAGGCTGACGATCGGCCGGAGGCTGCTGACGGTCGCGGCGGACGATGCCGCCCGGCTGTCCGGCACCGCCAACCCGGCCCTGACTTACCGGATTGTCGGCCCCGGGCCGCTGGACGGCGACCGGATCGACGGCCTGCCGGAAACCCTGGCGACGGCGGCATCGCCGGCCGGAGCCTATGCCATCACGCAGGGCGGCCTGACCGCCGGGGACAATTACGACCTGCGCTTCACGCCGGGGCTGCTGACGGTATCGCCCCAGCCGTCCGGTCTGGCCGCCATCCTGCCGGCGCGCCTGATCGAACCGGGCACTCTGTCGGGACCGGCCATCGCAACCCCCGGCCGCCCGGCCGAAGCGGGAGGATCGTCGGAGTCCGCGTCGCCGGCCTCCATGTCGGCAGCGCCCGCGTCGGAGGTCACCGGCCAAGAGGTCGCCGACACCCGCAAGGACGGCGCGCAAGACGTCTGCAGGGCGGCGGGCGGCGAAGGCTGCGCCTCGCTTCCGCATCCCGCCAACCGCTTCCTCGGAACCTTCCTGAGTGTGAAGTCCCCCTGATGCCCGCAACCGCCTTCCGTTTGTCCTTCGGTGCCCTGGCGCTGGGCGCCCTTGCCCTGACGGGTGGGGGAGTGCTGGCGCAATCCCTGCCGGTCGAACGCAACCCGCCGCCCCGGCCGGCCGAACCGTCCAACACGCTCTCGATCGACCCCGGCAACGGGGCCGCGGCGGACCGGACCCCATTGGGCGTCGAGTTGAGCGCCATCAGGCTGATCGGCCGCGATGCCGCCGTCCCATCGGCGGGAGGGGCGGCGGACGGGGCGGCGGGCGGGGCAGACGTCGGCACCGGTGGGATCCTTACCGGCCGGATCGGCATCGGCGGTGCCGAAACCGACCAGGCGCTGCGGGACGACCTGCGCACCGCCCTTTCCGGCTTCATCGGGCAGCCGCTGTCGATGGCGCTGATCGCCGATGCGCAGGCCGCCATCGCCGGAGTTTACCGCGAGGCCGGCCATCCCTTCGTGTCGGTCAGCATTCCGCCGCAGGAGGTCACCGCCGGCACCCTGACCCTGCGGGTGATCGAATTTGCCCTGGGGAAAATCTCCATTCAGGGGGAAGCGGACGGCCAGGGTGACGGGCGCGCTGCCGCTATCGCCGCCGGCATCCGCGGTGCGGAGGGGGAGCGGATCGAGGTGGCTCGGATCGACGAGGATCTGCGCTGGCTGAACCGCTACCCCTACCGCCGCGTCCAGGGCGTCTTCTCTCCCGGCGACGGGTTGGGCCGCTCCGACCTGACACTGGAGTTGTTCCCGCAGAAGCCGTGGCAGGTCTTCGCCGGCTATGCGAACACCGGCACGCGGGAAACCGACCGCAACCGCTTCTTCCTCGGTGCCGGCTTCGGCCTTGCCCAGCTTGGCGATGCCTACGGGTCGTGGCAGACCACCGGATCGCGCGACCTGTTCGCGGGTGCCGGGCGCCTGTTCCCCGGAGACGGCGAGCGTGCCCATTACCTCAGCCATTCGGCGCGCTTCGTCCTGCCCACCGCCGCCCGCCAGGCGATTGAGATCAGCCCGAACTTCGTGGCGACGCGGCAGAGGAACGGCTCCTTCACCTCCGACAACAATTTCTTCGAGCTGCCGGTCTATTACCGCGCCGCGCTGTCCAGCCTGCTGCCCGGTGTCCATCTCGGCGATGTCCAGGCCGGGGTCGAGGCCAAGACGCTCGACCGCCGGACCTTCTTCGACGGCGCCGGTCTCGGCCGGGCGCGCGTGGACGTCGTCCAGGTCGGCCTCGGTTGGGACCGGAGCTGGGGCGACCGGCTGGGAGCGACGGCGCTGAGCCTGATCGGCAAGATCAATCCGGGCGGCGTGATGGCCAACAACGACGATGCGGGCTGGACAGCCTTTTCGAACGGCCGGGTCCGGAAGGCGCGCTATGCCTATGTGACCGGCGTCGCGAACCGCAGCACCGACCTTGGCGGCGGGATCAGCCTGACCAACGAGTTGACGGTGCAGTTCGCCGGGCAGGCGCTGCCCGACACCGAACAGATCGCGCTCGGCGGGCTCTATGCCGTGCGCGGCTACGACCTGGGGAACGGGGCGGCCGACCGCGGCGTCATCCTGCGCAACGAGTTGCGCCTGCCTGGCGTTCCGCTGGTCCGGGGCGACATCCTCCAGCCCTTCGCCTTCGTCGACGGCGCAGTCGGCAAGGACATCGGTGCGCGCCGCGACCTGTTCCTGGCGGGGACCGGTCTCGGCCTCGACTACCGCGTCGCCGACCATGTGACGACGAACCTGACCGCCGCGGTCGCGCTGGCCGACGAAGGCAAGCGGCAGGCCGGCGATTTCGACCTGAAGGTCCGCGTCTTCGCCACCTATTGATCCTCCACCACCGATCCCGTCTTGAAAGGACGATCGAGCATCGTGACCATGACCCGCCGAAACATCGTTTTCCGGGGCACCGTTTTCCCGGGCGCCGTCTTGCCTTTGGTGATCCTTCTGTCCGCAGCAGGCACGGCAGCGCAGCAGCCGACTCCCGTTCCGGCACCGAACCGGACGACGGCCAATTACGACGATTGGCTGGTGCGTTGCGAGACCGAGCGCGACGGCACCAAGGAAACGAAGCTGTGCGAAACCGTGCAGACGATCGCCGGGCCGGACGGCCGGATCGTCGCGCAGGTCGTGATCGGCCGACCGACCGGGGCTGCCGGGGACAAGATCCTGGCCGAACTGCCGGCCGGCGTGCTGCTGCCGCCCGGCGTCGCCATCCGTGTCGGCGACAAGCAGGTGGCATCGCTCACCTTCCGGCGCTGCCTGCAATCCTGCCTTGCCGAAGCGGAACTGCCCAAGCAGAGCCTCGACGCCCTGGCGAACGCCACGCAGCCGATCAGCCTCGGCTTTTCGGACGGGGCGGGAAAGGCGGTGACACTGCCGCTGTCGGCCAAGGGGTTGCGCAACGCCTATGCGGCCGCCGGCGCTCCCGGAAAGTAGCAGTGGCGAGGAGGGGGTAAGTGTCGCCCGTGGATGCTGCCCCCCTTGATGCTTGACAGAGGGCATATGCGGATGCTTCCCCTTTCGGAGGGGAATTGTTCGAGTGCGATCGATGTCCGATGCGGCCCATGTGACGGAACCCGGTATGACGGCTCCGGTACTTCGCTTCGACAGCTCGGCCATGCCGGCGGAGGAGGGATTCGGGCAGTGGCGGGACCAGATGTCGCCGATCTTCGACATAAGCCTGTCGAAGGAGGATTTCGACGGCTTTCGCGGTAGCCTACAGACTTACCATCTGGGCGGCGTGCTGCTCGGCCGCTGCACAACAGTGACGCAGACCTTCCACCGCACCCCCCAGGTGATCACCCGCAGCGGCATCGACCATTATCTGATCCAGTTGCAGGTGAAGGGTGGGTCCTGTGGGACGATGGGGCGGCGCGAGGTCGACGTGCGGTCTGGCGACGTCTGCATCCTGGATCTGGCGCAGACGGTCCACACGGTGGATTACAACGTCGACACCCTGACTCTCTGCCTGCCGCGGGAGATGCTGGCTCCGCTGGTGGCCGCGCCGGATGAGCTTCATGGGCTGGTGCTGCGCGGCGGCAGCTCGATCGGCTCCCTGTTGTCCGCTCACATCCAGTCCCTCTATCGGGTGGCAGGCCAGCTGTCTTCGCGCGAGGCCATGACCGTGACCAAAGGTGCAGCCAGCTTCATCGCTGGTTGCCTAGGGCCGACCGTCAATGCGCTCGACCTCGTCTGGCCTGAGATGCAGGCGTCCCGCATGGCGGAGATTAAACGCTACATTGACGGGCATCTCGGCGATCCGGGGTTTGGAGCGACCCAGATCGCCGAAGCGTTCGGCCTTTCCCGCCCCACCTTGTACCGCTTGTTCGAACCGCTGGGCGGGGTGGCCGCCCATATCCTGCGGAGGCGGCTGGACCGCAGCCTGGCCGACCTGACTGCGGCGCACCGGTCCCAGCGCATCGCTGAGATTGCCCATCGCTGGGGCTTTCGCTCCGAAGCCGCCTTCAGCCGTGCATTCAGGTCGGCGTTTGGAATGACGCCCAGCGATGCCAGAGACACCGGGCAACGCCTGCGCCAGCCGGTTTCCGGCTCCACCGATGTGTTCAAGCGCTGGTTCCACGAACTCGCCGTTCTCTGATCAATTTGGTTACCAACTCTGCTGAAGACCCGCAATGACTGGCCTGTTGTGCGGGATCGGCGCGTTTGCACCAGCCCCGGGAGGCTATGCCGAGGCGTTTCTCCAGAGAAGATCCTGCACCATGCGTCGCAACACGATCCGAAGCGGTCCTTGGGGCATGTCGGAAGCGTCGCTGGCGACGGGCAAGGGACAGGGTAGGAGTCGATCAGATCGGCACCGGCGGCAGAGTCAATTCTCGGTGGCTTCGCGCCCCCGCAACCAAGTTAAGAAAAGCCCGCTGAGCTAACGCTCGGCGGGCTTTTTGCTGCGCGCGTTTTGCCGGTGATCCGCCCTCCCGATCCCCAGCCAATCTTCCCGAGCGTCAGGTCGCTGCGCCGATTGCCGGCCTCCGGCGCTTTATGCGCCAACGTCGGGGCGAGATCGTCGCTCGGCTGAAAACTGAGGGCTGCCACCGCGACCGAAAAGTTGCACGCCCGCGCAGGAGTTCTGCGCTGGCACCGTAAAACGGAAAGATGCGGCCTCGGATGCCGCTGACCAGTTTATTCGATGGAACTGTGACGACCATGGACGGGAACGCGACACGGCGTACCGACGGATTGCTGCGTCTGGCGGTCCAGCATCACAACGCCGGACAAACCGAGCGGGCGGAGCGATTCTATCGCGAAATCCTGCGCATCGACCCGACGCATGGCGATGCCGCCCATCTGCTAGGTCATATCGCCCTACAGGATGGACGGCGGACCGACGCCACCCGTCTGTTCGACACCGCAGCACGGTCCAATGCGTTGATCGGCTCCTACCATCTGGCGCTGGGGCAAATATTGTTGGAGGAGGGACAGGTGACGGCCGCCCTCGCCAGTGCCCGCCATGCACTGGCGGTGGATCCCGGCGATGCCGACGCGCTGTGCCTGATGGGGGCCGTTTCCGGGCGGCAGGCGCGGTCGGTGGTGGCGCTGCGTTGCTACCGTGCCGCGGCGCGTCTGATGCCGGGTGCGGCCGAACCGCTGCTCGGCATGGGCCGTGCCCTTGAGGATTTGCGGCAGCCCGGTGCGGCAATCGGCTGTTACAGGCTGGCGGCGAGGCTGCGGCCCAAGGATGCCGCCCCCCGCGTTACGCTGGCCAATGCGCTGCGCCGCTGGGGCGCAGTGGCCGAGGCCACCGTCGTTTATCGGGAAGCCATCGAACTCGGTAGCAAGAGCGGATCGGTCTGGGCCAATCTGGGGGCCGCGCTGCAGGCATTGGGCCGACCGGACGAAGCGGAAAACGCTTACATCGAGTCCCTCCGGCGCCAGCCCGACCATGCCGAGACCCGTAACAACCTGGGACTGCTGTTGCTTTCCTTGGGGCGCCATGGGCAAGCGCAGGAGCGGTTCCGTGTCGCGCTTGCACTCGATCCATGCCATGTGCCGGCACTCGTCAATCTGGGATTGGCGGACTCCGCGCTGGGGGATCAAGGCCGTGCCGAGCGCTGGCAGCGCCGTGCCGTTGCCAGCGAGCCGTGCCGGGCGGAGGCCTGGAACAATCTCGGCAACGCCTGCAAGGCGCAGGCACGGCGGGAGGAGGCGGATGCCTGCTGGAAACATGCGCTCGTGCTGCACCCTGCCTTCGCCGATGCGCTGGGCAACCTCGGCGGCGATTTGTCCGACCGGGAGGCCTTCGGTCCAGCGGTGGTGCAGGTTCGCCGCGCCATCCGGTTGATGCCCGGTAATGCGCCGCTGCATGCCGTGCTGGCTTATGCGCTGAACGGCGCCCAAAGTCCGGTCGAGGCCGACACCGCCTGCCGCAGAGCCCTGGCATTGGCGCCGTCGTCGGCCGACCCGCTCTGCACCCTGGGCCTGGCGGAACAGCGGCAGGGGCGGGCCGATGCCGGCCGCTGGCTGGAGCGTGCGGTCACCGCCGCACCCGGCCATGCGCTGGCCCGCTTCAACCGCGGTCTGCTGTCGCTGGAACGCGGCGCGCTGAGCGCCGGCTGGGCCGACTACGCCTTCCGTTTCAAAGCCGGCCGCGTCCGTCCGGAACGGCGCTTCACCATTCCCGAATGGAAAGGTGAGCCGCTGGACGGCAAGCGGCTGTTCCTCTGGCGTGAGCAGGGGGTGGGCGACGAGTTCCTGTTCGCTTCCTGCTATCCCGACCTGATCAGGATGGCGGAGCACGTGGTGATCGAATGCGAGCGACGGCTGGTGCCGTTGTTCGCCCGCTCCTTCCCAAAGGCGACCGTGCGAGCCGAGCAGCCACCCTGCGGGCTGACGGAGGCGGAGACGGTCGATTGCGACTATCACATTCCGGCCGGCTCGGTCCCCCGTCTCCTGCGGGAACAGCTATCGGCCTTCCCGACGCGATCCTGCTGGCTGTTCACCGACGCCGGCCGCGTTGCCGACTGGCGCGAGCGGCTGGACGGCGCGGGCGACGACCTCCGCGTCGGCATCAGCTGGCGCAGCCAATTGATGACCGCCGACCGCCGCAGCGCCTATCTGCCGCTGGACGCCTGGGGCGCGGTCTTTGCTGTTCCCGGCGTCACCTTTGTCAACCTGCAATATGACGAGTGCCAGCGCGAGGTCCTGGCGGCGGAGCGCCGGTTCGGGAAGCCGATCTATGGCTGGACCGGGCTGGACCTGCGCGACGATTTCGAGGAGACGGCGGCGTTGGTGTCGGCTCTCGACCTCGTCATCGCGCCCGCGAATTCGGTGGCGGAGCTGGCCGGCGCGCTGGGTGTGCCGGTCTGGCGCTTTGGGCACCGGGATTGGACGCAACTCGGCAGCGCTGTGCGACCCTGGTATCCGTCGATGCGCCTGTTCCAGCCGCTGGGCGGGCAAAGGCTTGAGCAGGCGCTGGAGCGGATCGCGGGGGAACTGCGGCGGGTGGCGGGTGGCTGACCGGCCTACATCAGCCGCGGCGGCTGATCGCCATCCTCGTCGAAGGTCCGGTTGGACGGCGGCAGGCGGAAGGCGGCGGCGAAGATGCGGTCGGCAAGGTCCGGCGGCGGACGGTCTTCCGATTGCCCCAGCGCCAGTTCCATCGTCACCATTTCATCCAGCATCGCCTGCGCCTTGACCGAACGCAGAAGCAGGCGCCGCGCGTCCCTGGCTGCATCGGCCGGCCAGAGGGCGAGGTCGCCTCCATAGCGATCGAGCCGATCGCGAAACTCCTCATCCGTCATCGAACGAATCCCTGGCCGCCTGCGCACTGGCGCGCAGCAGCAGCCGGAGCTGTTGGCGCGCACGTTTCAAAAGCGACTCTACAGCACCGACGCTGATTTGCATAACGGCGGCGATGTCGGCGTTGCTTAAATTTTCGTAATAAAACAGCGTCACGGCGGCACGCTGCTGCGGCGTCAACTTGTTCTGGGCGTCGGACAAACGTGCGGCGACCTGCCGGCGGTGGATGGTGCTGACCGCGTCTGGCGCGCTGTCCGACGGCTCCGCCACGGTTTCCAGATCCTGCCCGACCGGCCGGCGCTTGTGGTCGATGCAGCGGTTCACCACCACGCGGTACAGCCAGGTCGTGAACCGGGCGCCACCGACGTCGCTCCATTGGGTGCGGCGCTGCCAGACCTGGAGGAAGGCGTCCTGCACGACATCTTCGGCCTCGGCCTCGTTGCCGGTCAGGCGGCGGGCCAGCGCGTAGGTGCGTTTCAGGTGGCGATTCACCAGCCGCCGGTAAGCCGTCTGGCTGCCGGCGCGGATTTGCGCCATCAGCGCTTCGTCGCTGTCCTCATTCGTGGGGATGATGACACCGGAGGCGGGACCCCGGCTCAGGTCCCCGGACATGGAGCGCCCGACGCTGGACTCCTCCCACGGAAGGTCAAGCCGAGAATCCGCCATTTGCATGATCCATCGTTCTCCCGACGACGGATGCATGCGGCCCTTTGGCCGGCGCACCGACGACAGTGGATGGCCCGCCGCGTTCTGCGGCGATGGCCTGCCAAGCCTTCAGCATGAAGGACGTCTGGCGGATGAGCGAATCGCATGCCGCCACCGGATCCTTCCGGCTGGCGGCGGCGCCGGCCTGCGCGATCAGCCGGTGGTAGAACCGGCGAAGCGTGAGCGCGACATCCTCATTTTTGTCGAAAACCAGAATGGAATCAAGGCCTGCGAACACCATGATCGCATTTCGAATCGCATTGTGGTGCGCTTCGAACCGGCGGTCCGCAGCGGCGTCGCGGGCGGCATGGAGATGGGTCATCGCCCGTTCGTACAGCCGCACCACGGCGACCAGCGGCGGCACCGCGCTGTTGGCGACGGCGTAGGCATTCAGGGCTTTTGAATAGGCGGAATTGCGCATGGCGCCAAATCCTCTGGATGGGATGTGCCGTGACCGGGTGTCAGCTGTCGTCGCTGCTGTCCTTGTAGGTCAGCTGTTTCAGCAGAAGGGCAGCCGTCTCGGCAGCCGCCTCCAGCCGGGCGTAATAGGCGGTCAGGGTGCTGCGGTAGGTCTCGGCCTTGGTCTTGATGTCGGTGGACCGGCTTTCCAGCTCGGTGTCCCGGGTTTCCAGGTCGCTGATGGCGGTCGCGAGGTCGCTGTCGTAGGTGGCGGACGCATCGTCGATGACGCCGAACAGATTGTCGGCCAACCCCCGCGAGAAATCGACGTCCACCCTGCCGCTGCTGCCGGTATAGACCAGAACGATGCCTTCATAGGCGGTGCCGGTCGCGCCGACGGTGCGGTTCCCGCTGACGGTGAACAGGCTGCTGTCGCCGTTGACGGAGGCCGAGGTGAGGGTCCCGTCGTCCCCGCGCACGATGTCCAGACTGAAGGACAGCGCCGAGGCGCTGCTGGTATAACGGAGAAGCGACATCTGGCTGGACGACGAAGTCATGTTAAGGCCAAGCAGCTGCTTGACCGCGTCGACGTCGGTACTGAGGATGCTGTTCAGCGTGTCCTCGTCCAGTTCCAGCTCGTTCTTGCTGTTGAAGCTGATGCCCAGAGAGGCGAGTGACAGCACCGTTCCGCTGTCGGTGGTGACGGACGTGTTGAGCGCACTGTTGATCGACCGCACGATCTGCCGCAGCAGGCTGTCGGAAAACAGCGTCGCGTCGCTGGACGCCGTGCCGTCGCTGGTCGTCGCCTGCTGTGTCAGAACGAAGTCGCGGTATTCGTTGTAGGCGTCGACGAAGCTGGTGATCGCCGACTTGATCGAGGACAGGTCGGTAGACACCTCCATCGAGACCGCCGTGTCCGGACTGGCGCTGTAGAGGTTCAGCGTAACGCCTTCGATGGCGTCGCCGATGGTGTTGGAACTGCGGGTGATGGTGACGCCGTCGATCTGAACGATGGCGCTTTGCACCGCGATCAGTTCGTTCTTGATGGCGCCGTCGCTGTCGGTCAGGCCGAGCGAGGACAGGACGCCGCTGCCGCCGCCATCGCCCCCGTCGCTCAGCGAAATGCTCTGGCCGGTGTTGTTGGAGGTCAGGATCAGCTGATAGCTGCCGTCGCTGACCTGCATGATGCTGGCGGTGACGCCGCTGGTCGACTTGTTGGCATTGATGGCGTCGTGCAGGTCGGTCAGGCTGTCGTCGCTGTCCACCTGGATGGTGACGGCGCTGCCGTCGGCGGCCTGGAGCGTGAAGCTGCCGGAATAGCCCAGCGCCGAGGTCTTGCTTCCGACGCTGTCGGCCGCGATCTTGTGCTTGGTGGCAAGCTGCTGCACAACGACCGAATAGGTGCCGACTTCCGTATTGTCGTCCACCGTGGCGCTGAACACGTCGTCGTTGCCGACATAGGCGGTGCGCCGGCTGAACAGGTTGGAGGACGCGCCGGTCGAAACAGTTCGATTGCGCAGACCGTCGAGTGCCGTGTTCACCGCCTGCAGCTTGTCCTGAAGGTCGGTGTAGGCGGTTATCTTCGCTTCGTTCGCGGTGATCTTGGCATCGATACGGTCGGCCTTCGCCAGCCTTGCATTGACCTTCCCCTCGATCAGGGTGGCATAATCGATGCCGGTGCCCGAAGCGCTGGAAGACAGGGCGGAATAGCCGGTGCTCGCGGCCGTGCTGGACGTCGTGGAACTGACCGTCGTCATTGCAGAACTCTCCCGGCTCCGGCCGCCCGACGGGCGGCTGATGGCACGGCCGTGAAGAGGTCATGACCGTGAATTCCATGGCGCTGATGGCGATTGGGAAACGGCCGCCGGGGGACGCGCCCCACGAGTGTGTGAGGCTGTGCGGGACGTGTCCTGGCCGGCGGCCTTGCGAACCGTCAGCGGAGGAGGGAGAGAAGATTTTCCGGCATCTGGTTCGCCTGGGACAGCACGGCGATGGCGGCCTGGGTCAGGACCTTCTCCGATGCCAGCTTCGACTGCTCCTGGGCCACGTCGACGTCCATGATGGCGGACTGGGCGGCCTCGGTGTTCTCGATGGTGGTGTCGATCATGTCGCTGCGGAATTCGAACCGCGAGATCAGCGCGCCGACATCGGCGCGGGCGTCCGACAGGGTGGTCACGGCGGCGTCGAGCGCGGTCAGCGCGGCGGCGGCGGTGGCGGACGTGCCGACGTCCAGCGTGTTGATACCCAACCCCGTGGTGGTGACGCCAGCGATCGTCACGGTGATGTTGTCGTTCGAGGTGGTGCCGACGCGGAAGTTCACGCCCGAGGCCCAGTTAGTCGAGCCGTCGAGCAGCGATTCGTCGTTGAAGCGGGTGCCCGAGGCGATGCCGTCAATTTCGTCCTGCAATTGCTGGAACTCGGCATCCAGATATGAGCGCTCATTGTCGGTGACCGAGCCGGACAGCGACTGCGTGGCCAGCGAGCGCATGCGCTGCACGATGTCGGAGATGCTGGACATGCCGCCGTCGGCGGTTTGCAGGATCGACGACCCGTGCGAGGCGTTGGTGGCCGCCTGGTTCAGCACCGTGACGTCGGACTTCAGCGAGGTGCCGACGGCGAGGCCGGCGGCGTCGTCCGACGCCTTGGTGATGCGCGAACCGCTGGCGATCTTCGAGACCGAGTCCGACTGGTTGGTCGAGTTGATGTTCAGGTAGCGAAGTGCCGAATTGGAAGCCGTGTTGGTCGAGATGACGGGCATGATGTGGTCTCCTGATCGAACCGGGCCGTTTCGGCGACCCTCAATGGGACTCACGGGGGATGGGGCGAAAGCTGGCGGGCTTTTTCGATCGGGTTGGCGCTTTTTTTGCGCAGGCCCCGCCAACACAGATATCAGGCACCGCCGTCACAGATATTTGGACAGGTTGTTCTCTTCGAGGATCTTCATCAGGCTCATGGTTGCTTCCAGCGAGGCTTGGAGCTGAGATAGTTTGGTGGTGGATTCCGCCAGATCGACGCTGCGGATGTCGTCCACCTGGGTTTGCAACACCAGCTGCTCGTCCACATGGCGGTCGATGGTGTTCTCCAGCGAGGAGCTGGCGGCGCCGAGCTTGGCCTGAACGATCGCCAACCCGTCGGTGGCGTCGGAGGCGAGCTGCGTCGCCTCGGCCAGCAGATCGTCGTCGACCGGCTCGGTCGACATGTTGGCGATCAGGCTGAAGGCGCGCAGGGCCTTCTCGAAGGCCGGCTGGTTGGCGGTGACGCCGTAGGACAGCACGAAATCATCTGCCGCCTGGAAATGGGAGACGGTGGAATCGCCCTTGTAGTAGCTGGTGTCGGCGCTCGACGGATAGGTCGCTGCGGTGTAGCCGTCAAGGTCGACCGCCTGCTGGTCGGTGCGCCCGCCGGCGAACAGGTAACGACCGTCCTGGCGCGTGTTCAACAGGCCGCCGAACTCCTGCATCAGCTGGGCGGCTTCCGCCACCACGCCTTCGATACCGGCCGCGTTGTTGCCCTGCACGCCGGTGATCAGCGCGCTGAGGCGGGAGGTCAGGTCCGACATGCCGCCGACGGCGTCGTACATCGACTGGATGCGGCCGTTCACGACCTCGCCTTCGTCGATATACTGTTCCAGCCGGCGGTAATGGCTTTCGAGGTTGATCAACCGGCCGCTGTCCGAAGCGATGCCTTTGTAGTCGGTGGAATTCAGTCCCGACGCCGAGCGAATCTGTTCCGCGGCCACCTTGGCCTCGGCCTTCATCATGTACTGGACGAGCGTGTTCTGATGGTTGTAGGTCGCGACCCGTTCCATCGCGGTCTCCTCTACTGGACCATGTCGAGCGCCGTGCTGAACATCTCCTGCAGCGTCTTCATGACCGCGGCTGCGGCCTCGTAGGCGGATTGCAGGGTGGAGATCGCCGCGGTCTCCTCGTCGACATTCACGCCGCTCTGCGACGAGAAGGTCGATTCAAGGCTGCTGGTGTAGGTCTTCTGGCTGTCGTAGGCGGTCGATGCCTTGTCCGCGAGCGTCGCCGCACCCTGGATCACCGCGCCGGCATAGCCGGCGAAGGTCGTCCGGCGCGCGCTCAGACCGCCGGCGGCATCGAAATCGTAGCTGGTGGAAAAGGCCGCCGATAGCGCCCGCGCCACCGATCCCTCGCCGCTGGTCAGCACCGTGTCGCCGGCGGACAGCCCGCTTGTGGAGGACAGGGCGCTGGTGGCGAGCAGGCTGCTGTCGCCCGCGATGCGGGTCGCGACCTTGATGTCGGAGGCGCCGGTGCCGGTCAGCAGGTCGTTCATGCCGTACGCATCGGAAAATGCGCCGTTATCCCCGCCCAGTGCGATGCCGTTGCTCGCGTCGTTGGCGGAGATCACCAGCTTGCCGTCGGCGGAGATCGAGGCGGACGCATTGCTCATCGTGTTGATGGCGTCGACCACATCCTGCAGCGTCGACATGGTCGACAGGTCGATGTCGAGGACCTCCGCCGCGGTGCCGCTGCTGTCGGTGACGGCGACGCGCAACGTGCCGCTGGTCACCTTCAGCGCGTCGCCGGCCGAGACGGTCTCGGTGCCGGTCAGGCTTTGCGGGGCGGGGTAGGAGGTGCCCTGGTTCTGGATCGCGTTCAGCGTGTCCATCAGGGTGGTCGCCAGTTCGTCAAGGCTCGCCTGCTGGGCCGGCAGGTCGGTGTCGCGCAGTTGCACCAGGGCGCCCAGCGTCCCACCCAGCGAGGAGCCGGTGATATCGGTGCCGTTCAGCATGATGCCGCCAAATCCACTGCCGCCACTGGCATTGTAGACCGTGCTGGCGCTGACCGAGGCGGCCGGCGTGTAGGACAGTTCATGCACCTTGCCGTCGAGCAGCGATTTGCCCGACGCGGTGGAAATGCGCATCAGCCCGCTGTCGTCGACCTGATAGGTCACATCGATGTTGGTCGCCAGGCTCTTCAGCGCGGTGTTGCGCTGGTCCTCCAGGTCGGTGACGTTCTGGCCGAGCGCCTTGCCCTTCACAATCTGGTCGTTCAGGGAATCGATGCTCTTCAGCGTCTCGTTGATGCTGTCGACGGTGGTGGCGATCCCGTCGTCGGCCTGGGCGCGCAGGGATTGGATGGAGGAGGAGGTGTTGCGCAGCGTCGCCGCCAGATCCGACAGATCCTGCACGGCCGCCGCCTTGGCGCTCTCGCTTTCGGGAGAGGTGGCGAGCGTGCCCAGCGTGTCGGCCAGCGCGTCGATCATCGACCCGATGTCGGTGCCGCTGCTGTCGTCGTCGCTGACGCTGCCGAAGGCCGACTGCATCCGGTCGAGATAGCTGTTGCGGGTGTCGGTGTAGCCGAGGTCCGATTGCGCCGCGACCAGGGTCTTCAGCAGAAAGCGGTCGACATTGCTGCTGACGGCGGTGACATCGACGCTGGAGATGTTGGTGCCGGTGTTGCGCGTGACGTTGGACGCGGCCTTGCGGGTGTAGCCGTCGGTATCGGCATTGGCGACGTTGGAGGAGGCGACGGCGATCCCGACCTCGGACGTGCGCAGCGCCGACGTGGCGATGGAACTGGCGACGCGAAGCGACATGGCGGTTTCCTCCCCTCTGTTGCCTGCCGTCAGGCCGTCAGGCCGACGACATGGCCTGTGGTGCGCATCGCCACGCGTGCGCCGTAGCGCCCCGCAGCGCCATAGGCGACGCCATAGACGCCGGCCGGCGCGGTGGAGGCGGCGCGCAGGGCGGCGCCGATGGCGTTCTGGCGGGCGCGATGCACCTTGATCTGCGCCTCGATCTCCCGCATGCGGGCGGCCAGCGACGGCAGCACGCGGTCGGCGGCGGCCTTGGCGGCGCCACGCACGGTGGGAGCCACGCGCTTGCTGCGCGTCTGCGCCAGCGCATCGTCCAGCCGGTCCTTCCAGGTTCGCAGCAGCGTCTGCATGTCGCCGGCCGCCAGCAGCGCATCGCGCGGCCGTCCCTCGCGCACGGCGGCCTCGGCACGTGCCGCGCTGCGATCCAGTTCGGCGACGAAGGCCTCCAGCACCTCCACCGCGTCGACGCGGAGGAAGATGGTGGGGGAGGCGGGGTTCGCGGGGTGGGTGGGCGCCTGCGCCTTGGTCGGGACGAGCTTCGGCGGGGCCGGCTTCCTCAGTGTCTGCTTGAGCGCCATGGCGATAGCTCCGGGTGTTGGATGTCTGGTTCCACGGCGGGTGGGGGGAAAGCTGGCGGAGTTTTTTGGGGGGAGTGTCGGCTTCGGTCGCCCCCACCTAACCTCCCCGCCCAGCGGGGGAGGGTTAGGGTGGGGGTATTCGAAGCCGACCCTTACGCACTCAACGGCTCACCGCCGCGCCGCCATCGCCCTCCCATAGGCGCTCATCGCAGCATTAGCGACCCGTCCGCGATAGATCCGCGCCCCAAGTGCGCGCTTTTCCTCGCCCAGCCTGTCGATCAGCGCGATCAGGTCGTCGGCCAGCGCCAGCCGTTCGGCCCGCGTGGTCCGGCTTGCCAGCACTATCCGCGCCTGCACCATCAGCCGCCGGTGATCCAGCAGCAGGGCTTCGGCGCGGGCGAACCCCTCGTCCGGTGCGGCGGTCATGGCGTCACCGCTTCATCGAGATCAGCGTGTCCAGCATGTCCTGCGCCGTCGTCATCACCTTGGACGCGGCGGAATAGGCCTGCTGGGCGACGATCAT
This sequence comes from Azospirillum sp. VT-I1, assembly GCF_055698305.1. Classification (NCBI taxonomy): domain Bacteria; kingdom Pseudomonadati; phylum Pseudomonadota; class Alphaproteobacteria; order Rhodospirillales; family Azospirillaceae; genus Azospirillum; species Azospirillum sp. VT-I1. The sequence goes on from NZ_CP168802.1 coordinate 463,589, forward strand.
GCGGCTGAACTCGTCGGTCAGCTCCACGGTGGAGCTTTCGAGCGAACTGGCCTCGATCTCGCCGGCCTTGCCGTCGCCGGCGGTGCGCAGCTGGTAATTGCCGGACTCGTAGGTCTGGGTGAAGGTGGTTCCGCTCTCGCTCTCCAGTCCGTTTGCATTTGCGAAGGTCGCAATCGGAATCTGGTAGATCGCCCGCGTCTCACCATTGTCGAAGGTGGCGCGCACCACGCCGCTGCTGTCTATGGTGGTTCCGGTCAGGGTGCCCGGTTCATAGCCGTTGCCGGTGGCGGTCCAGTCGCCGATGGCGGCGGTGTCCTCGCCCGACGCGTATTGCGTCAGCCCGGTGGTGCTGTTGGCGCTGCCGAGATTCATCGACACAGTGCTGTCGCCGGCGCCGGTGGTCCAGCCGCCGACCGAGAAGCTGATGGCAGACGGATCGACGCTGGTGGTGGTGCCGCTGCTGTCGGTCTGGGTCGCGCTGGCGAGCGAGCCGTCGCTGTTGAAAACGATGGAGATCGGGAAGCCGGAGATCGTGCCGGTGGTGGCCGTGCCGTCGGCCGAACTCGTCGGGTCGGACGCGCCGAGCGACCATGTGTTGTCGGCGGTCTTGCTCCAGGTCATCGTCACCGAATGGCTGTTGCCCAGAGCGTCGAACAGTTCCACGTCGGTGGTGAAGCTGTCGCCGGTCGCGGCGTCGGACGGCAGGTTGGCCTCGATGTCCAGTGTCGAGGTCGCCTTGGGCGTGCCCTTGATGCTGGTCAGGTTGATCGCCTCCAGGCTGTCGGTGGAGGTCTTGTTGCCGGCCTTGATGGCGCCGTCGTCGCCCACCGCCCAGCCATAGAGGTAATAGCCTTCCGAATTGACCAGATTGCCGTTCGAATCGGTGGAGAAGGAGCCGTTGCGGGTGAAGTAGGTGCCGCCGCTCGCCGTCTGGTCCGACACCACGAAGAAGCCGTCTCCATTGACCGCCATGTTGGTGGTGGTGGCCGACGACTGGATTTCGCCCTGGCGGCTGATGCTGCGGGTGTTCGACGCGATGACGCCGCCGACCTGCTCGTCCACCGTGGTGGTCTTGTTGATGTAGGAGGTGAACTGCGTCACCGTGCCCTTGAAGCCGGTGGTGCTGGAATTGGCGATGTTGCTGGAGATGCTGGCGAGCGCCTTGCTCTGGGCGGTCAGCCCGGACGTGGCGCTGTACATTGCGCTGGTGAGGCTCATGGTGGCACCCGTCTTTCGACTTTTTCAGGGAAGGGGGTCAGGAAACCGTCAAGACGTCGTCGGCCGATATGCTGACGCCGCCGACAGTCAGCACCGCCGTGCCGGACGAGCTGTCGACCGATGTAACCGTGCCCCTGAAGCGGGTGGTCGTGTCGATGGCGTTGCCGTTGGAGTCGAGCGCGGTCACTGACAGTGTGTAGATGCCGCTGCTGTAGCTCTTGCCGTCGGTGCCGATGCCGTCCCAGGTCACCTCATGGGTGCCGGCGGCGGTGGAGGAGCTGACGTCGCTGTAGACGGTGTTGCCGGAAGAGTCGGTTATGGTCAGCCTCACCGAGGCGGCGGTCGAGTTCAGGTCGTATTCCCAACTGGCTTCGCCGTCCTGCAAAGGGGTGGTGGAGCCTTCGGCTTCCACGGTCTTGCCATAGTAGTTGACGGCGGCGCTGGTGGTGCCGAGCGACGATGTGACCGAGCTGGCGAGGTCCGCAACCGTACTGTTCAGTTCATCGAGCTTGTCGTTGACCGACATCTGCTGTTCCAACGAGGACAGCTGAACGATTTGGGTGGTGAAAGTGGTGGTGTCGACCGGATTGGTCGGGTCCTGGACCTCCAGCTGCTTCATCAGCAGGGTCAGGAATGTTTGATAGCTGTCGGTCGCAGTCGTGGTTGACGAACTGCTCCCCGTGGATTTCGTCGACGTCGTTGAGCTGACAGAATCGACCAGCATCGCCTTCTCCACCCAATCACGGCCCATTCGCGGAATCCTGGTGGGATTGCACGTCTGTTCGGGCCGGAGGCTCTTCGGAATGGACGGCGGTTCGGCGCCGCCCTGTTTGTTCTGTGGCTTTCCACGGAACGGCTGGCGAAAGCTGGCGCAGATTTTTCGGAAGATATGCGGCAAACATGAACTGAACCGCGCCGGGTTTTCTGGAGGCCCCATCATCTGAGAGAGTGGGGTCATCATGACGAAACAGGCATCACCCAAGTACGCTCTCGAAGTGCGCGAGCGCGCGGAGCGGATGGTGCTCGAGCAAGAAGGCGAGCATGCCTCGCAATGGGCGGCGATCAGCTTGATCGCTGCGAAGATCGGCTGCAATCCCGAGACACTGCGGAACTGAAGGCGACTGTCGTTCCGGTGGTTGCGCCTTCGCTCAACACGATCGGCTTCATGGCCGTGAGCCCGGCCTCGGGCTCGCGGGTGACCGGCGTCCCGTCGCCGGTTGTGCTGGTCCCCTCGGACTCCCGGGACGGCCCGAGCATGATGGTGGTTGGAGTGGTCGGGGACCGCACCGTCGTCGGTCGACCGAACGACATCCCTTTACCCGCTCGGACTTTCCAGAGCACCAATCCAAACGCCAAGATCACTCTGGAAGCCACTTTTGCTGACGGATCGCCGCTGTCTGACTGGTTGAAGTTGGCACCTTCACCGGCAATCCGCCGGTCGAGCTTCAAGGCGCCTCTCCATCACGGTGGTGGCCCGCAACGCCAGGGCGAGGAGCCTGACCGTCCACCGCGAATGCAAGGGAAAGGCGCGGGTCATGAGCGAGACGGCCTGCGTCGCGAAACGTGGCGTTCAGCCCCGCCGGAGTGGCCTGGATCGCGCAACCGGGAAGGAATTCATGCTGCGACATGGCGGAACCGCGACGCTGCTTTCCGTCGCGATCGGGTAAGTCTTGAAGTCCAATGCGAAACCGGCCATGGTCAGCGGACCATGATGTCGCCCTTCCGCCATTTCCGTAATTTTCTGCGCGCCGGTCGTGTCCACGCAGGCTCGCCCGCCCCGGATCTGGTCGCCTGAAGCAAGGCTCCCGGACCGTCCGGGGCCATAAGCACTCCCAGCACCCACGACGACTGTTGCGGATCGCCCATATAGGCGTCCGAACATTCATATACGATTTGCCGCCGGCTGAGAACGCGCCAACCGGGAGGCGCGCCGCGCCGCTGGTGCATGCGATCACCGGCAATGACAGGAAAACCAAGATGCGTTCCGCAGGCCAGTTTCCGCCCATCACCCTAACCGCGATCGATCATGATCGCCTTTCCGGCTTGGCCGAGGCCATCGCCGATACGGTGCCCGATGTCCACGACTATCTTGCGGCGGAACTTGACCGCGCGGTCGTGGTAAGTCCCGAGGAAATCGCCCCATCGGTTGTTACGATGAACGCGCGCGTGACATTCCGGGACGAGGTGGCAGGGCAGGAGCGGACCGTCACCCTGGTCTATCCGCAGGAGGCGGACGTTGCGGCCGGACGGGTGTCGGTGCTGACCCCGATCGGCGCGGCGCTCATCGGCGTCGCCGAGGGGCAATCCATCACATGGTTCACGCGTCGGGGAGTGGCGAAAACCCTCGCCGTGCTGGAGGTCGAGCATCCCCATGCAGGGGAAGACGCCGGCGCTGCCTGACGGCGGTCAAGGCAGCTCTATGGCCGGCCGATCCGCAGGTCCGGCCACCCGACGATCTCCGTCGCCCAGTCGAAGCGGCGGAGGTCGTCGGATGCACCTGGGAGAAACCGTATCCGGACGGCTACTCCTTCGCCTCGAAGCGATAGCGGAAATCGCAATGATCGGCACCCTGCATGATGGTCTGCGTCCGCTCCATCTTGATGCGCGGGTCATAGCCCGTGCAGAAGGCGGCGTCGCGGTTGCAGGACAGCAGATGTCCGATCGACCCCAGTCCCATTTCCCGGTACATCTCGGCGTAACGGCAGCGGGTGACGTTGTAGTCGAAATGCGTCTCGTCCTGCCGCTTCACGTCCAGGCGCAGCGCGTCGTCCTTGGTCCACAGCGGCTGAAGATCGGCGAAGCTCTTCAGGCTGGTGCCCTCCGGCTCGGTCGCGGCGAAGGATTTGGCGGCGGCCAGCGCCGCCTTGGTGATCGCAGCACCCAGGATTTCCTGAGCCGTGGCCTCGCCCAGCCGGGCGACCATCTCCTCATAGACCGGCTTCAGGATCTCCGCTTCAATGCGGCGCCGTTCCAGAATGCCCATGGATTGGGTCATGACAGGCTTCCTTGCGTCAGGTGGCGTCAATGGGCATGGCCGCCGAGGTAGGCCTCGGCAATGCGCGGGTCGTCCCGCAACTGGTCGGCCGGACCGGCCAGCATGATCCTACCATCCTCCAGCACCGCGGCGTGGTCGGCGATTCGCAGCGCCGCGCGGGCGTTCTGCTCGACCAGCAGGATCGACACTCCCTCGGCCCGGATGCGGCCGATCAGGTCGAAGATCTGCGCGACGATTTTCGGTGCCAGGCCCAGCGACGGCTCGTCGAGCAGAAGCAGGGTCGGACGGCGCATCAGGGCGCGGGCGATGCACAGCATCTGCTGCTCGCCGCCGGACAGCGATCCGGCATTCTGGCGCAGCCGTTCACCCAGCACCGGGAACATCGCCAGCACGCGGTCCAGCTCGCCCAGACCGACGTCGCCGCCGCCAAGCACCAGATTCTCCCGGACATTCATGTTGGTGAAGATCTGCCGCCCTTCCGGCGCCTGCAACAGGCCGAGCTGGACGATGCGGTGGGCGGGCATGTTGGTGATCGGCTGGCCGCGGAAGGTGATGCTTCCTTGGCGAGCCCGGTAGATGCCGGACACGGTGCGCATCAGCGTGGTCTTGCCGACGCCGTTGGAGCCGAGCACCGCCACGATGGCGCCCTGGGCCACGTCCAGGCGGACGCCGTGCAGGATCTCCTGCGGCCCCATGGCGACATGCAGGTCGGCGATCGAGAGCAGAGGCGCGGTCATTGGCGCGGTCATTCGTCCACCCCAAGATAGGCTTCGAGGACAGCCGCATCGTTGCGGATCGCATCGGGGGTGCCGTCGGCGATCTTGCGGCCGGAGGCCAGCACCAGAATGCGCTGGCAGATGCCCATGACCAGCGTCATGTCGTGCTCGACCAGCATGATCGTCAGGCCCTGACCGTGCAGCCGCTTGATGAAGGCGGCCAGATCGCGCGTTTCGGTGTCGTTCAGACCGGCGGCCGGTTCGTCCAGGATCAGGAAGCGCGGCCGCATGGCGAGCGCGCGGGCGATCTCCAGGTACTTGCGCTGGCCGTACGGCAGGTTGGCTGCCAGTTCCGCTGCGGCGTGCGTCAGGCCGACCGCCTCCAGCGCTTCCCAGGTGCGGCTGCTGATCTCGGCGGACTGGGCGCGGCCGCCCTTGTGGAAGCGGCCGAAGAGGGCGCCGAAAGCCCCCTGCGGCAGCGCGCCGACGGCACCGACCGACACGTTGTCGAAGACCGACATGTTCGGGAAGACCCGCAGATTCTGGAAGGTGCGGCTGATGCCCAGCCGCGCCACCTGGTTAGGCTTCAGCCCGCTGATGGTCTTGCCGGCGAAGGCGACCGTTCCGCCGGACAGCGGCGTGAAGCCGGAAATCAGGTTGAACAGTGTGGTCTTGCCGGCCCCGTTCGGTCCGATCAGGCCGACCAGCTCGCCCTCGTCCACATGGGCGGTGACGTCGCCGACCGCCTGCACGCCGCCGAAGCGGCGGCTGACGTTGCGGATTTCAAGAAGATGGGTCATCGCCAGCCGATCCCTTCGCTCTTCCCGTTGGCTTGGCCGGCATTGCGCCATGCCGCGCCCAATTGGCTGCGCACGAGCCGCAGGGCGGACACCTCGCCCAGCAGTCCCTTCGGCAGCAGCAGGATGGACAGGAACATCACCAGCCCGACCATGATGTTGCGGAAATCCCCCATGCCGCGCAGCCCTTCCGGCAGCAGGATCAGCAGCAGCGCGCCGATGACCGCCCCCGGCAGGCTGCCCAGGCCGCCGACCACCACCATCGCCAGGATCAGGATGGATTCGGAGAATTTGAAGTCGCCCGGCGAGATGTAGCCGGTCATGTGTGCCCACAGGCTTCCCGCCACCCCGGCGAAGAAGGCCGACAGGGTGAAGGCCTCCATCTTCAGCCGCACGGTGCTGACACCCATGGCGTCGGCGCACTGGTCATCCTCGCGGATCGAGCGCAGTGCATTGCCGTAATAGGAATGGCTGAGCCGGTGGATCGCGACGACCGACAGCGCCACGACCGTCGCCACCGTGTAATAGGCGGCCAAACGCCCGGACAGGCTGATGCCGAACAGCTCGAAGCCTTTGGAGACGATGATGCCGTTGGGGCCCTTGGTGAAGTCCACCCAGTTCAGCATGACCAGATACAGCATCTGCCCGATGGCCAGCGTCGCCACGGCGAAATAGATGCTGACCAGCCGCATCGTCGGCAGCGCCACCAGGAAGGCGACCAGCGCCGCCACCAGCCCGGAAAGCGGCAGCGTGACGGTGAAGCCCAGCCCCAGCTTGGAGGTCAGCAGCGCCGCGGTGTAGGCGCCGACGCCATAGAAGGCGGCGTGTCCCAGATGCAGCAGCCCGGCCACCCCCGTCACCAGATGCATGGAGGCGGACAGCAGCACGAAGATCAGCGCCAGATTGGCGATCTGGTAGAAATAGCCCCGGTCGAAGCCGGCCAGCAGCGCCGGCAACGCGGCAAAGACCAGCAGCAGGATCAGCGCCGGAACCAGCCAGCCCCGGCGGCCGGTGCGATCGGCGGGCGCCGCAGTCTCAAACGCGTTCACGGCGCGCTCCGAACAAACCGTTGGGGAAGAAGATCAGCGTCAGGATCAGGAAGCCGTAGGCCACCATGTCCGACCAGCCCGACGAGACGAAGGTCGTCGCCATGCTCTCCGAAATACCGAGGATCAGCGCGCAGATCACCGCACCGGGGATGGAGGACAGGCCGCCCATCACCATGGCGACGAAGGCCTTGATGCCGGGCGTGAATCCCATGGCCGGGAAGACCGCGCCGTAATAGAGCCCCATCAGGATGCCCGCCGCCGCGCCCATCATCGATCCGACGACGAAGGTGGTGATGATGGTGCGGTCGGTGTCGATGCCCACATATTTGGCGCCCAGCGGGTTGTTCGACACCGCGCGGATCGCCAGCCCGACGCGGGTGCGGGTCAGCAGATATTGCAGGCCGATCAGCATGGCGGCGGCAACGCCGAAGATGATGAAGTCGCCGGTCACCAGGATCACCGGGCCGACCCGCACCGGCGTGTTGATCAGGTAGTCGAAGGGGACCGAGCGCATCTGCGAACCGAAGACGATCTCCAGCGCCTCGCGCACCACGATGGACACCGCCAGCGAGGAGAGCAGGGTCGATTCCCGCATCGCCCGCGATTTCAGCGACGCCTCGTCGGTGAAGCGGCGGAACGGCTTGAAGGCGATCCGCTCCAGCGAGAAGCCGGCCAGCGCCCCGATCGCCAGCGCGCCCAGGATCACCGCCACGATGGGCGGTGCCGTGGCCGAGATCAGCACCAGCCCGGCGAAGGCGCCCAGCGTGTAGATCTCGCCATGGGCGAAGTTGACGACGTTCAACACGCCAAAGATCAGCGTGAAGCCGATCGCCATCAGCGCGTAGGTCATGCCCAGCGACAGGCCGATGGCAAGCTGCTGGAGATAATAGGGATCGAACATGCGGGCTCTGTCGCTGGAGAATGGGGCGCTGGAGATCGGTTGCCGGATCGTTATTCGGTGACCGGAACGAAGGCGCCGCCCTTGACCTCGACCTTCACCAGTTCCTTCTCGGCCTCGCGGTCGGCACTGAAGCTCGTCCTGCCGGTCACGCCGGGGAAGTCCCTGGTCTGGGCCAGTGCGTCGCGCACCTTCTCGCGGGTCGGGTTGGGCTGGGCCTTCTCCACCGCCGCCAGCATGATGCGCACCGCGTCATAGGCCTGGGCCGGGAACTGGCCGGGGACGGCACCGTCGGAGCGCTTCTTCCACTCTTCGACGAAATGCTGGACGTTCGGCGACGGATCGGTCGGCAGGAAATTGGAGGTCAGATGCACGCCCTCCGCGGCGCCACCGGCCAGCTCGATCAGCTTCGGGCTGTAGGCCGCCGAGGTCGAATAGACCGGCGTCTTGATGCCGAGCTGCTGCAACTGCCTCAGGAACTGCGCGCCGTCCTCATAGAAGAAGCCGGTGTAGATCGCGTCGGGCTTCGCCCGTTCGATCTTGCTGATCAGCGAACGGTAGTCCTTCAGGCCCCGGTTGAAGAATTCCGAGAAGGCGACCGTGCCGCCGTTGGCCTTGACCGCGTCGGAAAAGCCGCTGACAACCGACTGGCCCCAATCCGTCTGCTCGGCGATCACCGCGACATTCTTGAAGCCCTTGGCTGCCATCCATTTCGCGTTGTAGGGGCCTTCCTGTGCCTGGGTGGCGATGTTGCGGAACTGGTACTTGGAGATCTTGGTATAGTCCGGGTGCGAGGCGGTCTGCGACAGCTGCGGCATGCCGGCGTCCTTGTAGACCTGCGCCGCCGCCATCGACACGCCCGAGGTGAAGTCGCCAAGCACGCCGACGATCTCCTTGTCGTCCACGAACTTGCGGGCGATGTTGGTGCCTTCCTTGGCGTCGGAGCGGCTGTCCTCGAAGACGATCTCGACCTTGAACGGCTTGCCGGCGGCGTTGAACTCGGTCAGCGCGATCTCGGCGGCCTTACGGAAATCCTGGCCGTACTGCGCCGTGTCGCCGGTCAGCGGCAGCTGGTAGCCGAGCTTGACCGTGTCGGCGGCGAAAGCCGAACCGGCGATGCCGGCGGCGGTAAGGGTCGTCAGCGTGAGGAGGCGGAGCTTCATGGTGAGGACACCTTCTTTTTGTACGTCGTTGCAGGCTTCGCGGCAGTGTGCGTCTATTCGGCGGGGTTGGCGGCAGGTTGGGCGCCCGGCAGGACCTTCAGCCGGCAACAGCCTTCGTCGCCCGGCTTCCAGGTTTCGCCCTTGAAGACGAAGCCGGCCGCTTCGAACAGGCCGCCGTCGATGGCACCGGCCATCTTGCAGAGCAGCTCCAGATCGGTGTCGGACCGGCCCTGCGCCTGCCAGGCCTCCTTCAGCGGGCAGCGGTGGAAATGGATTTCCAGCACCTCGCCGTCACAGCGCTTGATCTCCGGCGCGAACATGCTGTCGCGGTTGGGAATGCCGTCGAGGAACGCATGGCACAGGCCGGTCAGGTCGTCCGGGCCGTGGCCGGCATACTTCACGCCCATCGCCTCGCCGAGACGGCGGGTGGCCTCCTGGCCGACCTCCAGCGCGGTATCGGTGCCGAAGCGCTCGCGCAGCACGTCGAACATGTGGGCGTAGGATGCCGCGCGCATCGCATAGGCATTGCGCAGAAGGGTGGGGTAATCGGGGGTGTCCGACATGCCGGCCGTCTCCTTGGTCAAATTTCTCGGGCGTCGTTCCAGCGGTATTGCAGGATCTTCAACGGCCCGATGCGTTGCAGCAGGGCGTTGAAGGGCAGGGTGTCGGTGCGGTGAAGGGCAGGGCGAGATCCTTGGTATCCTGCCCGATGGCGGCGCGGGCCAGTTCCCGCCCCAGCGAGACCGACAGTGCCACGCCGCGTCCGTTGCAACCGGCCCAGGCGAAGCCGTTCGGCCCCAACCTGTGGACACGGGGGAAGTAATCGGTGGTCATGGCGATGCGGCCATTCCACACATGGTCGAAGGTGACGCCGTTCAGCGCCGGGAACATGCCGGCCAGACGGGCGCCGACGATGCGCTTCAGCCGTTCCGCCCCGTTAACCGGGTTCAGCAGCGCGCCGCCGGTCACCAGCCGGTTGTCGGCGGTGTAGCGCATGAAACGCAGGTCGCCATGGGTGTCGGACATCGCCTGCCGGCCCGGCAGGATGGTCTTGCGGATGTTGTCGCCGAGCGGCGCGGTTGCCATCTGCCAGGACAGGACCGGCACGACTTCCGTCCGGATTTCCGGGAAGATTGCGGCGGCATAGCCGTTGGTGCCCAGCACCAGCGCGTCGGCGGTCACCATGCCCTGCGGGGTGCGGGCGACCCAGGAGTCGCCGCGGCGTTGCACCGACAGGGCGGGGGAATTGACGTAGACCGCCGCCCCCGCCGCGACCACCTTGGCGGCAAGCCCGCGCACCAGCGCCAGCGGGTTGATGTGCCCGCCGGTCCGGTTCGTCCAGCCGCCGAAATAGGCGTCCGTGCCGAGAATGGCGGAGACGGCGGCGCGGTCGAGCAACTGGACATCGGCGCCGAATTTGCCCCATTGCGTTGCCCGACGCTCGGCGATCTTGATGCGGCCCGGCGAATGGACCGGCTGGACCCAGCCGGTCTGCTCGGCGGCACAATCGATGCCCAGGCGGCGCACCAGATCGAACAGGGTGGAGGCGCTGTCGCGGATCAGCCCGACGAAGCGCTCCCCGGTCTCCCAACCGAAGCGATCGATGAGGTTGGCGGGGTCGGGGCGGGTCAGGGTCGGGATGACCTGCCCGTTGTTGCGGCCGGAAGCGCCCCGGCCCAGTTCGGACGCCTCCAGCACCACCACGCGTTTGCCGGCCTCCCCCGCGTGCAGGCCGGCGGACAGGCCCGTGAAGCCTCCGCCGATCACCAGCACATCGGCCTGGACGCTGTCCTGCAACACCGGCAGGGCCGGCGGCGGTGGGGCGGTGGCCTCCCACAGGGAGTCCGGGCGTTGCCAGATGCCACCCCGGCCTGGAAGATCCTGCGCTTGGCCCGCCGCCTGATGTGCCCCTTGGTTTGTCACGTGACACCCGCCCCGTTCAGCTAAAGCCCATCGGGCCCTAACCCTTCCGGGATTGGGGCCGTTCATTTCCCTCCGAACTATGGGGCAATAGGCACACGTACGCAATTCCCAAGATTTTTTAGCGGAAATTTTTTCTTGTCGCCTTCGAGGATCGGGAATTGCAACCGCTTGTACATGACTTGGATCACTTCGGCAGGACGGTTTCCGCAAGCCGCACCCAATAGCTGGCGCCGATCGGCAGCACCTCATCGTTGAAATCATAGTGTGGGCTGTGCAGGTTCCGGCCCTGATCCGACGGACCCGCACCAACCCAGACGTAGCAGCCGGGCCGCTTCTGCAGCATGAAGGAGAAGTCCTCCGCTCCCATGCTGGGCATCGGGTCGAGGTCGAGGGCATTTTCTCCGACGACGCGTGCGGCGGCCCGCCGGGCCAGCTCCGTCTCTGCGGCGCTGTTGGTGGTGGGGGGATAGCGCCGCTCGTAGCGCAGATTGGCCTCGACTCCGAATCCGCCGGCGATGGCGGTAGCCACCTCGCCCATGCGGCGTTGCACCAGATCCTGCACCTCCGGCCGGAAGGTCCGGACGGTGCCGCGCAATACCGCGGTCGCCGGCAGGACATTCCACGTATCGCCAGCGTGGAATTGGGTGACGCTGACAACTGCCGAATCGATGGGATGGACGCTGCGGCTGGCGATGGTCTGGAAGGCGGACACGATCTGGCTGCCGACCATGATCGTGTCGGTTCCCATATGCGGCATGCCGGCATGGGTGCCCTTGCCGGTCAGGGTCAGTTCGAAGATGTCGTAGGCCGCCATCAGCGGACCGGGGCGCAGGGCGATGCGGCCGACCTCCAGCCCCGGCCAATTGTGCATGCCGAAGACCTTTTCGACGGGGAAGCGGTCGAACAGCCCTTCCTCCACCATCACGCGGCCGCCGCCCTCATTCTCCTCCGCCGGCTGGAAGATGAAGGCGATGGTGCCTTGGAAGGTATCGGGGTTCTCGGTCAGATAGCGCGCCGCGCCCAGCAGCATCGCCGTGTGCCCGTCATGCCCGCAGGCATGCATGCGGCCCGGGTTGCGCGAGCTGTGGGGCAGGTTGGTTTCCTCGTGGATGTGCAGCGCATCCATGTCGGCGCGGAAGCCGACCGTGGGCCCGTCGCCATTGCGCAGGATCCCCACCACTCCGGTCTTGGCGAGGCCGCGATGCACCTCCATTCCGAAGGAGGTCAGCTTGTCCGCAACGAAGTCGCTGGTCCGCTGCTCCTCGAAGGCTGTTTCCGGATGGGCGTGCAGATCGCGCCGCCATGCCGTCATCTCGGCCGTGAGTTTCTCCAACCCAGCCACCGTCCCGGTCATCGGTTCTTCCTCTTGTTTCGCCAAAGCGTTAAGGCAATCCTGCCCAAAATCCGCTCGTGCCGGAACAGTGTTTTTCGGTGAAGCCACCGTTGCACGGATGTTGCCGGGTCCGTCCGTCCGGTTTGCAATCGCGGCTCAGGAACGGCGTTCCTCCTTTCCTCTCCCGCCGCAATTCTGCTATGGCCGCGACGACGGGCGGGAGTAAGGCCATGCCCGGTCGAAAGGAGTGGGCGGCATGCGGCCCCTGGATTGGATCGTCCATTTTCTGCCAAGCACCCTGCGCGGTAAGCTGCTCCTGTTTTCCTTTGCCGTGGTGGTTCTGCCCATTTCGCTGACCGGCTACCTGCTGGAGCGGGAAGGACGGCAGGCGCTGGTTCACGAAAAGTCGGAAAAGCTCTTCGGTCTGACGCGCCTGCTCGACGTGCATCTCGGTCCCGGCTTCGATCCTCTTCTTGCCGATATGGGCGTCGAAGCCAGCGACCGGAGCGCTGCCGTCCGGGCGCTGTCGGATCGTTTGACACCCTTCACCGACATGATCGCCGCAGCGAATCCGGGCGTGGGTGTCGGCTATTACAGCAAGGCGCTCAACGCCATCATCACCTATGGACCCAGCCGGGATTACGCCGCGACGGTCGGCACCAGCATACCGCCGGAGCATCCGGGCTGGCATGTGCTGGAAAGCGGGAAGCAGTCGGTCGAAAGCGGTCGGCAGGTGCGCGGCTTCATCATGAATGCGATGCTGCCAATCGTCCGTGACGGTGCCGTGATCGGCTATATCTGGGCCAATGAGCTTTCCGATGACGTGGAGCGGCAAACGGCAGCCATGGACCGTGCGGTTCTGACGGTCAGCATCGGGGGGATCCTGCTCGGGCTTGCGCTGACGCAGGTGCTGGCCCGTGGGGTCGGCCGCGACATCAGGCAGATCATTGATGGCCTGCTCCGCATGCGCAGCGATCTTGGAGAGCCGATCCAACCGCCGCCGGGCGAAGTCGGCGCCATCGCGGTCGAGGTCAACGCCATGGCCCGCGCCCTGCTGGAGGCCAGATCGCTGACCGAGAACATTCTGCACAGCATTGCCGACGGCGTGATCGCCGTCGATTGGGCCGGACAGGTCACCGCGTTGAACCCGGCGGCCGAAGCGATGCTGGGCATCTCGGCGACCGACGTGATCGGCCGGCCCTACGAATCGCTTTTCAAAGCGGAGGGCGGTTTCGTCAGCCCGCTGCTCGACACGCTGAAGACCGGCCGGCACCATGTCGGCGTGACGCTGGATTTTCCGGGAACCAGGCAGACGCTTCATCTCACGGTGTCGAGCAGCCTTCTGCGCAACAGCCGCGGGGATGCGATCGGTGCGGTCGTGGTGCTGAAGGATCTGACCGAGCAGCAGCGGCTCCGCACCCAGATCATGCGCGCCGACCGGCTGGCCGCACTGGGCGAACTGGTCGCCGGTCTCGCCCACGAGGTGCGCAATCCCCTGACGTCGATCCGCGGCTTCATGCAGTTCCTCGAAAGCTCCGACGATGTCGCGGAATGGCAGCGCTATGCCCCGTTGATCGTCCGGCAGGTCGACAGCCTGAACCGCCTCGTCACCGAACTGCTGGAGTTCGGCCGGCCCCGCCCGCCGGCCTTCCGCCCGGTGCAACTGAACGATCTGATCCGCGAGGTGTCGCTGCTGGCGGGGCGCAAGTCGAACGCCCGGATCGCCCTGCATCTCGCCCCCGGCCTGCCCCTGGTCGAAGCCGATGGCGAGGCGCTGAAGCAGGTCATGCTCAACCTGATCATCAATGCGATCCAGGCGACCTCCGAGACCGGGGAAATCACCATTGCCACCGCCACCTCGGCGCAGGACGGCCGCGAAGCGATCGTCACGGTTGCGGACGATGGGGAGGGAATCGCGCCGGAGAACCTCGACAAGGTGTTCGATCCCTTCTTCTCGACCAAACCCCAGGGGACCGGACTGGGGCTGGCGATGGCGCACCGGATCGTGGATGCTCACCACGGAACCATCGCCATTGCCAGCGTGCCGGGGGCCGGCACCACGGTGACCTTGCGGATTCCCTTCGTTCACAGCCAGACGGTTGACGTATGACGACCCCGTTTCCGACCGTGCAGACCACGCCGGCGCCTGCCGTCCTGGTGGTGGATGACGACGAGGCGATCCGCGAGATGCTCGCGGCGGTTCTGTCGCGTGACGGGCTGTCGGTGACCACCGCCGCCGACGGCGTGGAGGCCGTCGCCGCCTTCGCGGCGCAACGCCATGCCGTGGTGCTGATGGATGTCCGCATGCCGCGGATGACCGGGCTGCAGGCGCTGGCGGAGATCCGGAAACTCGACCGTTCCACGGCGGTGATTCTGATGACCGCCTTCGCCGAGGTCGGATCGGCGGTCCAGGCGATCAAGGACGGCGCCTTCGACTATGTCATCAAGCCATTCGACATCGCGGAAATCCAGCTGCAGGTCGGGCGGGCGTTGCAGATGCGCCGGATGCGCGACGACATCGCGACCCTGCACCGCGAACTGTCCAGCAGCTATCACACCGACCGCATCCTGACCGCCAGTCCTCGCATGAGCGAGCTTCTGCAGACCATCGCCAAGGTCGCCAAGAGCAACGCCACCGTGCTGGTGACCGGCGAGAGCGGCACCGGAAAGGAACTGGTGGCGGCGGCCATCCACTACAACAGCCCGCGCAATGCCGGACCCTTCGTCAAGGTCAACTGCGCCGCGGTGCCGGAAGGGCTGCTGGAAAGCGAGTTCTTCGGTCATGAGAAAGGCGCCTTCACCGGTGCCCAGGCACGCCGCCGCGGCCGGTTCGAACAGGCCGAGCATGGCACCCTGTTCCTTGACGAGATCGGCGACATCTCTCCCAGCCTGCAGGTGAAGCTGCTGCGCGTCCTGCAGGAGCGCGAGTTCGAGCGGGTCGGCGGAACCGAGCTGGTGCGCACGGACGTGCGCGTCGTCGTCGCCACCAACCGGAACCTGGAGGAGATGGTCCGCCAGGGGCTGTTCCGGCAGGATCTCTATTTCCGCCTGAACGTCGTGACGCTGAAGACGGTGCCGCTGCGCGAGCGGCCGGAGGACATCCGCCTGCTCGCCACCCATTTCCTGCAGCGCTTCGCCGCCGAGAACCGCATCGAGGTCGGCGGCATCGACGAACAGGCGATGGAGCGCCTGCTGGCCTACCGCTGGCCCGGCAACATCCGCGAACTGTCCAACGCGATGGAGCGCGCCGTGGTGATGAGCACCGGCGCGATGATCGTCGCGGAGGATCTGCCGGAGCAGATCGCCGGTCCCGTAGAGGATGGGGAGCCGGCCGGCGGCAGCGATACCGCTCCGCCTGCCGCGGGCGAGGGCGGCCTGCGCGAGCAGGTCAGCCGTTTCGAGGCGCGCGTGGTGGCCGAGACGCTGGCCCGCAACGATGGCAACCGGATGCGGACGGCCCAGGAACTTGGGATCAGCCGCCGCTCGCTGCTCTACAAGCTGCAGGAATACGGCATCTCCTGAGCGGGGCGGCGCGCGGGACGCCACTGCGCAAGATCTTGCGCAGCACGCACAAAGTTGCGCACCGGGGCAGGGGAAGGGCTGGGCGGCGGCCGTCTCCGTCCGCGCGGTCCGACCGGCTTCCGCGGCAGGATTCCTTGGTTTCCCGGCATTCCGCCCCGGCGCGGCTGACTGGCACATCCATTGCAAATTTGTGGGTATGCCGGCGGGCTCGGCCGCACCACAGCGATGGCGTGGACGTCGCAGCCCTCCCGGTCGCAGCGCTATGAAACCAAGAATGAGCGCGCGGTCCGCCTCTCAGATCCTTCTTGGGATCCGGGAGCGGGCTCCGCGCCCGCGGGGTTGCCGGGGGTCTTCGATCCGCGGCGCCCCGACGTCCAAGGGAGACGTCGAATGAGTAAAGTGCGAAAGCTGGAAGACACCGTCGCCATGATTCCCGATGGCGCGGTTTTGATGATCGGGGGGTTCATGGGGGTCGGCACGCCGCCCCACCTGATCGAGGAATTGCTGCGCCAGAACAAGCGCGGCCTGACGGTGATCGCCAACGACACCGCCCGCCCGGCCGTCGGTATCGGCCGCCTGATCGCCGCCAAGGCGGTGCGCAAGGTGATCGCCAGCCACATCGGCACCAACCCCGAAACCCAGCGCCAGATGATCGCCGGCGAGACCGAGGTGGAGCTGGTGCCGCAGGGCACGCTGGCCGAGCGGGTGCGGGCCGGCGGCTTCGGCCTCGGCGGCGTGCTGACCCCGACCGGCGTCGGCACCGTGGTAGAGGACGGCAAGCAGCGCATAGAGCTGGACGGCACCGTCTATCTGCTGGAAAAGGCGCTGAAGGCCGATTTCGCCCTGATCGCCGCCAAGCGGGCCGATTACCTGGGGAATCTCGAATACGCGCTGACGGCGCGCAACTTCAACCCGCTGATGGCGATGGCCGCCGAAACGGTGATCGCCGAGGCCGAGGACATCGTGCCGGTGGGCGTCATTCCGCCCGACAGCGTCGTCACCCCGAATGTGCTGGTCGACTGCCTGGTCGCCAAGGAGCATCGCCATGGATGAGAAAACCCTGATCGCCAAGCGCGTCGCGCTGGAGCTGCGGCCGGGCAACCTGGTGAATCTCGGCATCGGCCTGCCCACCATGGTGGCCGCCCATCTGCCGGCCGGCGTCAACGTCTTCTTCCAGTCGGAGAACGGCATCATCGGCATGGCGCCGGTTCCCGAACCGGGGGCGGAGAACGAGGATCTGAGCGATGCCGGCGGCAGCCTGATCGGCGCCGTTCCAGGCGCCGCCTCCTTCGACAGCGCGATGTCCTTCGGGCTGATCCGCGGCGGGCATCTGGACGTGACCGTGCTGGGCGGCCTGCAGATCGACGAGGAAGGCCGGCTCGCCAACTGGATGGTGCCCGGCAAGATGGTGCCCGGCATGGGCGGCGCGATGGATCTGGTCTCCGGCGCCAAGCGGGTGATCGTCGCCATGCAGCACAGCGCCAAGGGCACGCCCAAGATCGTCAAGCGCTGCGAACTGCCGCTGACCTCGGTGCGGCGCGTCGACCTGATTGTCACCGACTTGGCGGTGATCGAGCCGACGGACAAAGGGCTGGTGCTGCGCGAGGTTGCGCCCGGCGTCACGGTCGCCGACGTGCTGGCCCAGACCGGCGCCGAGCTGATCGTCCCGTCTGCCGTGCCGACCATGCCGGTCGCCGCCTGACCGTCGCCATCCGGGCATCGGCCCATTTTGGCATCGGCCCATTTCGATCGTCGGGGAACCGCTGCCCCCGCGCTGCCCGGCTGTCGTGTCCGGCGGCGCGGGAACGGCCCCCCTCGTGCCGGAGATCCGCCATGAGCGTCACCACCGCACCCCCGCCGGCGCCGGACGCCAGCGCCCGCTTCAACCCGATCACGCCGATTTCCCGCGCCCTGACCTGGCTGGTCAGCCGCTATCTGCCCGACCCGCTGATCTTCGCCATCATCCTGACCGTGCTGACCTTCGGCTTCGCCTGGTGGCTGACGCCGAGCGGGCCGGTCGATCTGGTGCGCATGTGGGGCAATGGCTTCTGGAACCTGCTGGCCTTCTCGATGCAGATGGCGCTGGTGCTGGTCACCGGACATGCGCTCGCCAGCTCCGAGCCGGTGCGCAACGTCATGGGACGGGTGGCCTCCATCGCCAAAACCCCGGCCCAGGGCGTCATGCTGGTCTGCTTCGCCGCCGCCGTGACCAACGTCGTCAACTGGGGCTTCGGCCTCGTCGTCGGCGCCATGTTCGCCCGCGAGGTGGCGCGCCGCATCCCGAAATCCGACTACCGCCTGCTGATCGCGTCGGCCTATATCGGCTTCATGACGTGGCATGGCGGCTTCTCCGCCTCGGTTCCGCTGGTCGCCGCGACCAAGGGCAACCCGATGGAGAAGACCGTCGGCCTGATCCCGATCGCCGACACCATCTTCACCACCTACAATGTCGGCATTACGCTGGCGCTGATCGTCGTCCTGCCGCTGATCTGCTGGATGATGCACCCGAAGCCGCATGAGGTGGTGGCGGTCGACCCGGCCCTGCTGAAGCCGGAACCCTCGACCAAGCGCGTCCTCGGCCCCGACGCCAGCCCGGCCGAAAAGCTGGAGGAGAGCCGCATCCTCGGCTTCGTCGTCGCGGCGCTGGGGATCGGCTACCTGTTCCTGCATTTCCAGGCCAAGGGCTTCGATCTCAACATCAACACCGTCAACCTGATCATGCTGGTGGCCGGCCTGATCCTGCACGGCACGCCGATGGCCTATGCCCGCGCCGTCGCCAACGCCGCCCGCGGCACCGCCGGCATCATGGTGCAGTTCCCCTTCTATGCCGGCATCCAGATCATGATGGAGCATTCCGGCCTGGGCGGGCTGATCACCAACCTGTTCGTCGACATCGCAAACAAGGAGACCTTCCCGGTCCTGGCCTTCCTGTCGTCGGGCCTGATCAACTTCGCCGTCCCGTCGGGCGGCGGCCACTGGGTGGTGCAGGGCCCCTTCATCATGCCGGCGGCCCAGCAGCTCGGCGTCGATCTCGGCAAGGCGGCGATGGCCATCGCCTATGGCGAGGAGTGGATGAACATGGCCCAGCCCTTCTGGGCGCTGCCGGCGCTCGCCATCGCCGGGCTGGGGGTGCGCGACATCATGGGCTATTGCGCGACGGCCCTGGTCATCACGCTGCCCATCTTCCTGATCGGCCTTTACTTCTGACCTTCAGAAACCAACCGGCCGCCGCGGTCCCGAACGGGCGCGGCGGCCTTCCTTCCTGCAAAACACAATTGTTCCGGAGGAGTCCTCCATGACCGAGATCGTCATCGCCAGCGCGGTCCGCACCGCCATCGGCAGCTTCAACGGCGCGCTGGCGTCCGTCCCCGCCCATGAACTCGGTGCCGCCGTCATCCGCGAGGCGCTGTCGCGCGCCCACACCGACGCCGCCGAGGTGAATGAGGTGATCCTGGGCCAGGTGCTGACCGCCGGCCAGGGCCAGAACCCCGCCCGCCAGGCCGCCGTCAAGGCCGGCATCCCGGTGGAGAAGACCGCCTTCGGCATCAATCAGGTCTGCGGCTCCGGCCTGCGTTCCGTCGCCCTCGGCTGGCAGGCGATCCGCTGCGGCGACGCCGAGGTGATGGTGGTCGGCGGCCAGGAGAACATGAGCCTGTCGCCCCACCTCATGCATCTGCGCAACGGCACCAAGATGGGCGGCGCCGAGATGCTCGACAGCATGATCAAGGACGGGCTGTGGGAGGCTTTCCACGGCTACCACATGGGCACCACCGCCGAGAATGTCGCCCGCGCCTGGGAGTTGAGCCGTGAACGGCAGGACCTGTTCGCGCTCGCCTCGCAGCAGAAGGCGGAGGCCGCGCAGAAGGCCGGCCGCTTCCGGGACGAGATCGTGCCGGTGACCATCAAGGGCCGCAAAGGCGACACCGTGGTGGACAGCGACGAGTATCCCAAGCACGGCACCACGCTGGAGGCTTTGGCGAAGCTGCGCCCGGCCTTCGCCAAGGACGGCACGGTGACCGCCGGCAACGCGTCGGGCCTCAATGACGGGGCGGCGGCGCTGGTGCTGATGACGGCGGAGAACGCCAAGCGGCGCGGGTTGACGCCGCTGGCGCGCATCGCCTCCTGGGCGACGGCCGGCGTCGATCCGGCAGTCATGGGCACCGGTCCGATCCCGGCCTCGAAGCTTGCGCTTAAGAAGGCCGGCTGGTCGGTGGACGACCTCGACCTGATCGAGGCGAACGAAGCCTTCGCGGCGCAGGCGCTGGCGGTCAATGTCGGGATGGGCTGGGACGAGGCCAAGGTGAACGTGAATGGCGGCGCCATCGCGCTCGGCCACCCCATCGGCGCGTCGGGTGCGCGTATCCTGGTCAGCCTGCTGCACGAGATGGGCCGGCGCGACGCCAGGAAGGGCCTTGCCACCCTGTGCATCGGCGGCGGCATGGGCGTGGCGCTCTGCGTCGAGCGGGGCTGAAGCAGACCCGGCGGCGTGGTTGCAGCCGCGTCCGCGCCGCCATCTGCAACGAACCACCGGCATTGTTCAACGGTCGTGAAGGCTTCCGCCCTTGGTGGCGGGGGATCGATCCGCCGCCGGGAGCCGGTCCGGGCCGAGTGGATCAAGGGGAAGGATTGGGAGCATGCGCATCTCTGAACTGCCGTTGCGGTGGCGCATCGGATTTCTGGCGTCACTGGCGATCATCGCTGCAGGACTGACGGCAGCAGTCGGCGGCTACTTCGTCAACCGCGCGCTGGTCGAACAACGGATGAACAGCGTCCGTTTCATCGCGCAAAGCGGCAACAGCATCGCGGAACGCTTCTACAGGCTGGCTCAGGACGGCGCTTTGGGCGAGGAGGAGGCCAAAGACCGCGCCAAGACGGCGATCGGCGCCATCCGCTATGCCGACGGCGAATATCTGTGGATCTGGACCTCGCAGATCGTCAGCGTGATGCACGCCAACCCGGCTCTGATGGGCAAGAGCGGGGCGGAGATCCGCGACCGCAACGGCGTCTATGTCATCCGCGAGGCGGTGCGGGGTGCGCTGGCTCCGGTGCCGGAATTCGTCTCCTACGAATGGCCGCGACCCAACGATCCGAAGGGACCGACCTACGAGAAGCTTGCCTATTCGGTCCATTTCAAGCCGTGGGACTGGGTGATCGGCACCGGCGTCTACACCGACGACCTGCGCTCGGCCTTCATCGGCATGATTTCGGTGTTCGGACTGGTCGTCGCCGGGATCTCCTGCCTTGCGCTTCTGTTGGGTTGGGCGGTTGCCCGCAGCGTGACGCGCCCGCTGTCGCGCGTGCATGGAGTCATGCTGCGCCTTGCCGACCATGATCTGGATGCCGAGGTGCCGGAACGCGGGCGGCGGGATGAAATCGGCGGCATGGCGCGCACGCTCGAGGTCTTCAAGGAGAACATCCTGCGCAACCGGCAGATGGAGCAGGAGCGCCGCAGCGCCGCCGCCCGGGCATCCGCGGAAAAGCGGGAAGCGGTGTTCGATCTGGCGAACCGGTTCGAGAGCCGGGTCGGCCGCATCGTCGACCAGCTCGGCCGGTCCGCGAAGGGTTTCCAGGAAACGGCGTCGCACCTGTCCGCCGCGGTTCAGAAGGCCGAGCAGGAGTGCACGTCGGTGGCTTCTGCCTCCGAACAGGCGTCGGTCAATGTCCAGGCCGTCGCATCCGCCGCCGAGGAGATGTCGACGGCGATCCGTGATCTGTCGGGACGGGTGGCGCAGGCGGCCCAGCGGTCGAAGATGACCGCCGAACGGGCGGAGCAGGCCCGCAGTCATATGGACGCGTTGTCGACCGCCATCGAGCAGGTGGACCAGGTCGTCGCATCCATCAATGCGGTCGCCTCGCAGACCAATCTGCTGGCTCTGAACGCCACCATCGAGGCAGCGCGCGCCGGTGAGGCCGGCAAGGGCTTTGCCGTGGTCGCGAGCGAAGTCAAGAATCTGGCCAGCCAGACGCATGCGATGACCGAGCAGATCGGGCAGCAGATCAGCACCGTGAAGGCCGCGTCCGATAGGACGGTGGAAGGGATGCGCGCGATCATCGGGCAAATCGAGCACATCGACCAATCGGCCGCCGAGATGGCGGCCTCCGTCGGGCAGCAAAGCGCGGCAACCGACGAAATCAGCTGTAATGCTCAGCAGGCGGCGATCGGAACCAATGACGTTTCACGCAGCGTGGTCGACATCCGAAAGGCCGAACAGGAGAGCGGAATAGCCGCCGGGCAGGTCATGCAGTCGGCCGACGCCTTGGCCGCCGACGCCGACTTGCTGAAACATGAACTCGATGCCTTTCTGGCGGAGATCCGCGCAGCATAGCAAGGGGCACCGCTCGCACAACCCTTCCCAGATGTGCTGCCATCTGATCTCCGCCACCGGGTACCGCGCCACTCGAGCTCACGCCTTCAGCGCTTGGCGCGAGGTGACCGGCCTCGCCCAGACCGCCTGAACCATCAAAACGCAGGTTGTTCAGAGCCTCGGATCCTCAGCCGACCGTGAAGTTGACAGTACCGCCGTGCGGGCAGCGCATCCATCTCCTCCTGAGTGGAGGTCATCCTCCACGTCTGTCCCACGGTTGCGAGCAAGATGGCACGAGGGCTGACGGTTCATCTCGGACCCATACCGTTAACCTCAGCCGGCGGAGCGGCCGAGCTGCCGCTCCACCCAGGTGACGGCACCGGGCAGGCCGCGGAAATCGGCGGCGGCGCGGACGGGCAGGCCTGGGTATCGCTCAGCTGCCATACGCGCCAGCGCATTGCCGGGGCCGATCTCCAGCAGGACGGTGCAGCCCATCTCGATCAGTCCGTCCAGGCAGGCGGCCCAGGAGACCGTCTCCGTCATCTGGCGGGTCAGCGCCGCGACCGCCCGCTCGCGCGTGTAGACCGGGGTGCCGTCGATGCCGGCCAGCACCGGAAGCGGCGGAGCGCGCAGGCCGCTCGCCGCCAGGATCGGCGCGAACCCCACCGCGGCCGGTGCCATCAGGCGGGTGTGCGAGGCAACGGTGACCGGCAGCGGCGTGACCGCGGCGCCCAGCGCAATGACTGCCTGCTCTACCGCGACCAGCGCCGTCCTGCGCCCACCGACCACGAACCGGTCGGTGCCGTTCTCGATGGCGATGTCGGACTCACAGTCGCGGCAGACCGCCGCCAGCCGCGACCGGTCGAGCCCGCGCACGGCCAGCAGCCCGCCGGGCTCAGGGGCGGCGCCGTCCATCGCATCCGCCCGCTTGATTGCCAGCCGTATTAGCTCCTCCGCATCGAGCGCACCGGCGACATGGTAGGCCGACAACTCTCCCAGGCTGTAGCCGGCGACCGCCCGCAGCGGCGGCAGATGGGGGCGCAGGGCGGTCCAGGTCGCCGCCTGGACCGCGCAGAGCAGGGGCTGGGCTATGGCGTTGCGCTGCATCTCCGCTTCCGGCCCGGCGACCAGCGCGCGCAGGTCCCGCCCCATGATGCCGGCGGCCCGGTCGAGTACCGCTTGCGCCGCCGGCTCCCGCCGCAGAAGGTCGAGCATGCCCGGTCCCTGCCCTCCCTGTCCGGAACAGAGAATGCCCAGGCTCATGACCAACCCTCTTGCAAGGCATGGACGAAATGCGCCGCCGCCAGCATGTCGGCGCTGCCGCCCGGCGACAGGCGGCGAGCGATGCAGGCGCGGTGCAGGGCCAACGCCTCGGCCCGCCAACCGGCCTGGAACACCCCGCCGCGGTCAAGGAAGCGGCGCGCTTCGCCCCGGACGAAGGCCAGTCCGGCGGGACCGCCGCGGTGCAGAAGATTGGTGTCCTCCAACTCCGCCATCAGGGTGAACAGGGTCTGCACCAGCGCCCGTTCCGGACCGGCGCCGTTTGTCAGCGCACTGTCCAGCGCCGGCACCGCGAGTGTCAGCAGCGTCGGAAAACCGTCGGCCGCCTCCTGCCGGGCGCCGCGGGCGCCATAGCGCTGAATGGCACGGCTGCCGTGGCTGACGGGAGCCTGCGGCGCGGCAGCTAGAATCTCGGCACCCCACAGAACGGCAACCGTTTCGCCCAACGCCGCCCCGCGCAGCGTCAGGCCCCGCCGCATCCGCCAGCCCGCCGCCGCGGCGAGGAAGCCGATGCCGAACACTGCCCCCCGGTGCGTGTTGATCCCGCCGGTGGCCGCCAGCATCCGGCGTTCGGCCGCAATGCCGAGGTTGCGCAGGGTGGCGAAGCCTTCTCCCGCGGCACCCGCGGCGGCGATGGCGCGGAAATAACCGCGCAGGGCGAACAGGCTGCGCAGGAAGGTCCCCATATCCATGTCGTCATGGCTGCCGCTGTCGAGCGGGCTGACCAACCCTGGCTTGGGGTGCAGAGCCAGTTCCGCGTAGAGCGCACGGACCGCCGTCCGCCCGATCATGGCTGCGAGCGGGCCGGCGGCATCGGCCGCAACCGGGATGAATGCGGCGTTGCTGCGGATCATGCCGGGTCCTCCTGGTCGAACAGCGCAAGCACTGACGCAAGGTCACGCAAGCCCAACTCCGCCGGTCCCTTCACCAGCAGGCGGGCCGGCCGCGTGGCAAGCTCCCGCCACGCCACGGCCGCCCCGTCCGGCAGCAGGATTTCGCCGTCCAGGCGGGGGGTGCCGTCACCAAGTTCCGCCAGCAGGTCCAACAGCCGGTCCAACTCCCAGCGGTCGGACGGTGCGAACAGCAGGTCGACATCGGAGGCCGGACGGACATAGCGCAGCCCGGTGCGGTGCTGCCAAGCCAGCGAGCCGTAAACCGACGCCTGCGCTCCCACCGCCTGCGCCCGCCGTGCCAACTCCGCCAGCATCGGCTGCCAAGCCGGCGGGGCCGATCCCACCGCCTCGGCCAGCGGCGGTGGGTCCAGCCGGTCGGCGACCGCATCGGCCGCCACATGCAGGCCGATCCGCCGCTTGTCCGGCGTGGCGAGCCCCAGCCGCAGCTCCCCCGCCGCATCG
Organism: Azospirillum sp. VT-I1; assembly: GCF_055698305.1. Classification (NCBI taxonomy): domain Bacteria; kingdom Pseudomonadati; phylum Pseudomonadota; class Alphaproteobacteria; order Rhodospirillales; family Azospirillaceae; genus Azospirillum; species Azospirillum sp. VT-I1. Next base: position 488,144 of record NZ_CP168802.1, read on the forward strand.
CCCGGCTGGCTGCGCGCGATCACCAGCGGCCGGTTGGCCCGGCACCAGGCCTCGACCTCCGCACGCTCCTGCCCGTCGAGGGGGAACGCAGGGAGGCTGCCCAGCCATCCCAAAGCCGGACCCAGCCGTGGCGCGGCCAATGGGCGCATTCAAGCTGCATCGCGCCGCACCCGGTCGGCCACCTTGCGGGCAAGCTGCCGGCCGCCGCGCTCTTCCCCCAACTCTCGGCGGGAATCGCCATCCACCGGCGCGGCCAACGCCTCGGCAAGACAGCTGGCGAGGTCACCGTCCCACAGGCCGGCGATGGCGCCCATGCGGCGGTAATTCTCCACACCCGGCGCGAAGACCGGAGACGACGCGCTCAGCTCCGTCAGCCGTTCCAGCGGGATCTTGGTGACGCGGGACATCGCCGGCAGGTTCATCACCCGGATCTCGGCGTCCGGCAGGGCATAGCAGCGGTCTGCCAGCAGGCTGGTGGCGAGGAAGCCGCCGCTGACCGCCTGCCCATGGACCAGCCCCAGCACCCGGTGGCCGTTGCGCCTGGCAAGGTCGATGCATTTGGCCAGATGCGCCATATAGCCGTTGATGCCCAGCAACTCGTCGCGATGGCTCAGCCGCTGGCCCTGGGTGTCGACCAGCAGCAGGATCGGTCGGCCGGGATGGCGGCGTACCACCTCCAGCACCGCGCCGGCCATGCGGAAGGCCAGTTCGATGCCGATCGGCGTGTTGTCGATCGTGCCGATCACCGCCACCTCGGCGCCATAGACCCGGCCTGTGCCGTCGAAATACACGCCATCTGCGGCGATCTCGTGCCCGTCCGGGAACAGCCGGGCCAGAAGAGTGGTCAGATCCATGGCTCAGGCCCTCCGGTCGCGGACGGTGGCGAGGAAGGCGGCGGTGTCGAGGATCGGCAGCTTTTCCGGCTCCTCCACCCCCAGGCGCTCCCAGATGTCGAGCGCGTCGCGGCAATCGCCGAACCGCTCCAGCCGGCTGCCGAGCGCCGCATGCTCCGCCTCCAGCGCTGCCAGCGACAGGTCCGGCCCAGAGTCTGACAGTCGGTCCAGCAGCGCCAGAGCGGCAGCACGGAAGGCGGCGACATCGTCCTCGACCAGACCGGCGGCCTCGCCCAGCAGATAGCGGTGCTTGCCGCCGACGGTGCGCCAGACCAGCGCGCGGTCGCGGCTGTCGAACTCCTCCACCCCCATGGTGGTCTCGATCACCTCGGGGCCGGACAGGCCGAGCCGCCCTTCCTCGCTCATCACCACGGCGTCGCACAGGCGCGAGACGATGCCCATGCCGCCGAAGCAGCCGAAGGTGCCGCCGTCCAGCACGATCACCGGAATCCCGGCGGCGCGTACGGCCAGCACAGCGCGCATCACCTCCGACACCGCGATCAGCCCGGCATTGGCTTCGTGCAGCCGCACGCCGCCGGATTCGATCAGCAGGAGCACGCCGTCGGGACGCGTGTCGAGCGCGCGTTCCAAGAGGCCGGTCAGCTTGGCGCCATGCACCTCGCCCACCGCACCGCCCATGAAGCCGCCTTCCTGCGCGGCGACCAGCACGCGCCGACCGGCCAGACGGCCTTCACCGACCACGATGCCGTCGTCGAAGGCGGCGGGGGTGTCGAGCTGGCGCAGGTGCGGGCTGACCACCCGTTCGGTCGGCGGCAGGATCTCGGCGAAGCTGCCGGGGTCGAGCAGCCCGGCGAGACGGCCACGGGCGCTGTCCTCGTAATAGCTGCTCATGGCCAAGATACTCCGGGTTGCGATCCTCCGGCGAAGGCGTCGAGCGCCTGGTCCAGCCGCAGGCCGACCACGGCCGGGGTGGCGCCGACATCGTTGATGGAGATGCGGACATCCGCCAGCGGATGGCGGGCGAAGACATCGTCCAGCACCGCCTGCCATGTCGCACCGAAGCCGACCGCGGCGGTCTGCACCTCGATGCGGCAGAGCCCGCCGAGCGGCGCCGGCTCCACCAGAACCTCCAGATTGCCGGAGCCGACGACGCCCACCAGTACGGACGGCGGCGGAGATGCGGTGGGTCGGCCGCCGCGATATTCGTAAGTCAGGGTTTCCATGGGTTTCGGCTCACCAGTTGCGGAAGCGCTTGGGCGGGTCGTACAGGCCGCCCGATGCACGCACGAGATCCTTGATCGACCGCGCGGCCAGCAGGTCGCGGGTCGCCATCCGCTTGTCGATGCCCAGATCCTCGGCCCGGCGGATGACGCCGCGGTCGCGGAGATTCTCCACCATGCGGCGGTCGCGCCCGCGCCCGACCGGGGTGTAGCCGGCGACGCCGCGGATCGCCTGTTCACGCTCCTCCGCCGTCCGGCAGAGCAGCAGGTTGGTGATGCCCTCCTCCGTCAGGATGTGGGTCACGTCGTCGCCATAGATCATCACCGGCGGCAGCTCCATTCCGGCGCTCTCCGCCAGTTCCCAGGCGTCGAGCCGGTCGACGAAGGCCGGCTGCATATGCTCGCGGAAGGTCTCGACCATTTGGACGACCAGCTTCTGGCCGCGCGGCATCCGGCCGCCGCCCTCCCGCGCTTCGCGGCCGGCCTTCAGCCAGGCCGGGCTGGCATGGCGGCGTCCGCGGGCGTCGGCCCCCATGTTGGGCGCGCCGCCGAAACCGGCGATGCGCCCCAGCGTGGCGGTGGAGCTGTTTCCGGCGAGGTCGATCTGCAGGGTCGAACCGATGAACAGGTCGCAGGCGTAATGGCCGGCCGCCTGACACATGGCCCGGTTGGAGCGCATGCTGCCGTCCGCCCCGGTGAAGAACACGTCCGGCCGCGCCCGGATATAGGCCTCCATCCCCAGCTCCGAGCCGAAGGAATGAACGCTCTCGACGAAGCCCGCCTCGATGGCGGGGATCAGCGCCGGGTGCGGGTTCAGTGCCCAGTGCCGGCAGATCTTCCCCTTCAGCCCAAGGAACTCCGCGTAGGTCGGCAGCAGCAGCTCGATCGCCGCGGTGTCGAAGCCGATGCCGTGGTTCAGCCGCTGCACGCCGTATTCGGCATAGATGCCCTTGATGGCCATCATCGCCATCAGCACCTGGATTTCCGAGATCTGGGCCGGATCGCGGGTGAACAGCGGTTCGATGTAGTGCGGCGTCGGGCTCTGGATGACGAAATCGACCCAGCCGCCGGGGATGTCGACACGCGGAACCGTGTCTACCAGCTCGTTCACCTGGGCGATGATGATGCCGCGCTTGAAGGCGGTCGCCTCGACGATGACAGGCGTGTCCTCGGTGTTGGGACCGGTGTAGAGGTTGCCGGCGGCGTCGGCCGCCTGGGCGGCGACGAGGCTGACCCTGGGCGTCAGATCGACGAAATAACGGCCGAACAGCTCCAGATAGGTGTGGATGGCGCCGATGGCGATCCGCCCGTCCGCCACCATGCGCGCCAGCCGCGCGCCCTGCGGGCCGGAGAAGGAGAAGTCGAGCTTCGCGGCGATGCCGCGCTCGAACACGTCGAGATGCTCCGGCAGGGCCAGCACCGACTGCACCATGTGCAGGCCGTTCACCCGCGCCGGATCGACCGAGGCGAGGGTGCGGGCCAGGAAATCGGCCTGCTTCTGGTTGTTGCCCTCAAGGCAGACGCGGTCGCCCGGTTCCAGCACCGCTTCCAGCAGCGCACGGGCGTCGGCGGTGGCGACGCGCTTGCCCTCCGTCGTCAGGCCGGCGGCGCGGGCCAGCCGGGCGTCCCGGTTGCGGCCCTGCAGATTCCAATCGCGCATGGCGGTCAGTCCCCGCGATGCCGGCGGGCCGTCGGCGCGCACACTCCGCGCCCGACAGGCTGGCGGTTGACCTGTGCGGACATGCTGTCCCTCCCTCTCGCTTGCGATGTGAACGCCAGCTTGCCGTATCCAAACCAGCCGGTGAAGGCAAATTTTGTATACGCGGAGAAAAAAACATCGAGCGCGGAATACGCGTTGCGGAGAAGACCGGTTTGCCGTATACCGTAGTGACGCAAACAATCTTTAAGTCGAGCAATCCGTGCCCGAAGGCGAAAGCCGCGGACGGGCGCCGGCTGCCGCGTTCTCGGCAAACCGTCACCATGCCCCCTTGGCGGGCTCAAGCAACGGAGAGGAGAAGGACCATGGTCGTCTATGGTGTCGCCCTGCTGTCGGCCTGCATGCTTGCGGGGCTGGTGGTCGGCGATCTGCTGGGCCTCCTGATCGGGGTGAAGGCGAATGTCGGTGGCGTCGGCATCGCCATGCTGCTGCTGATCCTGTTCTCGGACCATCTGAAGCGGACGCTGCGCATGAACGCGCTGGCCGAGCAGGGCATCCTGTTCTGGAGCGCGATGTACATCCCCATCGTCGTCGCCATGGCCGCCCAGCAGGACGTGGTCGCGGCGGTGAAGGGAGGTCCGGCGGCCCTGCTGGCCGGAGTGCTGGCGGTGGTGCTCAGCTTCGCGCTGGTCCCGGTGATCGCCCGCATCGGCCAGCCCGCTGACGAGCACAATGGCCGGCGCACCGACATGAGCCAAGCCGATGCCGCCTGTGCGGTGCCCCTGAAGAGTGGAGAGTGACCGCCATGTTCGACGTCCTGACCGATGTCCTCGTCAAGAACGGCCTGCTGACCGCCTTCGCTGTCGTCGGCGCCACCATCTGGGTGTCCTACTGGCTGTCGCGCGTCCTCACCAACGGACGGCTGCACGGCTCGGCCGTCGCGATCATGATCGGGCTGGCGCTCGCCTATGCCGGCGGGGTCTCCACCGGCGGCCATAAGGGGCTGGCCGACATCAAGCTGCTGTCCGGCATCGGCTTCATGGGCGGGGCGATGCTGCGCGACTTCGCCATCGTCTCCACCGCCTTCGGCGTGAGCTTCAACGAGATCCGCAAGGCGGGCTTGAGCGGCGTGGTCTCGCTGTTCACCGGCGTGCTGCTGTCCTTCGTCGTCGGGGCGGCGGTGGCGCTGGCCTTCGGCTATTCCGACGCGGTCAGCATGACCACCATCGGGGCCGGCGCCGTCACCTACATCGTCGGCCCGGTGACCGGTGCGGCGTTGGGGGCGAGTTCCGACGTGATGGCGCTCAGCATCGCCGCCGGGCTGGTGAAGTCGGTGCTGGTGATGATCGGCACGCCCTTCATGGCGCCCTACATTGGGCTGGACAACCCGCGCAGCGCCATGGTGTTCGGCGGGTTGATGGGCACCACCAGCGGCGTGGCGGGCGGGCTGGCCGCCACCGATCCGAAGCTGGTCCCCTACGGGGCGATGACCGCGACCTTCTACACCGGTCTCGGCTGCCTGATGGGTCCGTCGGTGCTGTTCATCGCCACCCGCGCGCTGATGGGTGCCTGACCGCGCTGCTCCCGGGCCTCCTCTTCCACCGGCGGCGAAGCCTGTCTATCCTGTCATCCGGCGCCCCGCCCCGGAGATCGAGCCTTGGATCAGTATGACCCCCAACTCCCCGCGTCCGAGACCGACGTCGCCCCGGAGGAGAAGAGCCTGCTCTCGGACGTCATCCGGCTGGCCCTGGCCGACGAGATCGCGACCGGCCGGCTGAAGCCTGGCACCCCGCTGGACGAGCAGCAGATCGGCCAGCGGTTCGGCGCCTCCCGCACACCGGTGCGCGAGGCCCTGCGCCAGCTCGCCACCACCGGCATGGTGGAGGTGCGGCCGCGGCGCGGCGTGGTCGTCGCCACCATGACGGCCGAGCGCATCATGGACATGTTCGAGACGACGGCGGAGATGGAGGCGATGTGCGTCCGCCTCGCGACATACCGCATCACGCCGGTCGAACGCAGCCGGTTGCAGACCATGCATGAATCGTCGGCCGAGATGGTGAGGGGCGGCGATCTCGATGCCTATGACGACTTCAACCGCCGCTTTCACGAGGCGATCTACCAATCCACTCACAACCAGTTCATGGCCGAACAGGCCGTCGGCATCCGCGCCCGCCTCTCGGCATTCCGTCGCACCCAGCTGCGCCACGGCAACCGGTTGGCGACGTCGCACGCGGAACACGGCGCCATCCTGGATGCGATGGCCCGCGGGGATGGCGAAGAGGCTGCCCGCTGCATGCGCGCCCATATGCTGAACGCGAGCTGCGCGCTGACCCGCTACATCCAGGAACTGGACCTGACCTGACTGGGGGGCGGTTCCCGGATCTCCTCAGAGCGGCGGTTCGGCACTGTGGCCCAGGCGCTTGATGATGCCGGTCAGGTGGGTCGCAAAGGCATACACCGCCTCCGGCAGATGGCGGCCGAGCATGGTCTGGATCTGGTAATAGCGCTGGTCGAGGGTGGGTGAATCGATCGGGACCGACGCCACCGGATGGCCAACCGTGCTGGAATGGACGGTGAAGGGGCTGGCGATGGTGATGCCGCCGCCTTCCGCGGCGAAGGCCCACAGCCCGGCGATGTAGTTCGAAACCAGCACCGGTTCGATCTCCACCCCGGCCAGCCCGCAGGCGATGTCGAACAGCTGCCGCACCGTGGTGTCCTTCTCCGGCAGTGCGATCGGTTCACGGGCCAGCTGGGCCAGCGACAGAACGGGCCGCCCGGCCAGCGGGTGGTCCTTCGCCATCACCGCCAGAACCGGCGCGCGGCCTTCCCCCATTGCCCTCACCCCCGGTTCGGGAGCGAAGGAGAAGGTGGCGCCGATGTCGACCTCCCCCTCCCGCACCATGCGGGTGACGGCGGCCGGCGCGACGACGCGCAGCTCGACGCGGATGCCGGGATGGCGGTCCCGGAAGCTGCGGATGGCCGCTGGGATCAGGCTCATGCCGAACCCTTCGGTCGCGGCGACGCGCACCCGTCCGCTGGCCAGCCCGCGCAACCGCTTCAACTCGGTGACGATGGCCTCTTCTTCGAGGAACACGCGCTGGGCGTGGCGGGCGAGCAGGTCGCCGGCATAGCTCGGCACCATGCCGCGCGGTCGGCGTTCGAACAATTCCACGCCGAGATCGGCTTCGAGATGGGCGATCTGCCGGCTGATGGCGGAGGAGGCGACATGCAGCCGGGCCGAGGCGTCGGCGATCGAACCGGTGCGGACGACCTCCAGGAAATAACGGAGCGCGGTGGCGTTCATGGCGATCCCCCTGGCCGGCGCCGATTTGCTATTCTGACGGAAAATCAGCAACAATGATTATGTCGTTGCCAACTTAGCAACGGTAACTTCCAACTATTATAATTGCGGCATGCCAATCTGCACAATACCGTGTCATGGCTAACTTTCGTGCAAATGGACCCTCTTGGACGGAGTTCGGACATGGCGCCCTTTGCGTACGGTAAGTCGATGATGTTTGCCGCCGCGGCGGTCGCGGCCCTGGCACTTCCTTCGGTGGCTCTTGCCAACAAGGCGAACGACACGCTGGTCTACGCCTCCGACAGTGAGCCGGAGAACATCAGCCCCTATCACAACAACCTGCGCGAAGGCGTCATCATCGCCCATCTCGTGTGGGATACGCTGATCTACCGGAACCCCAAGACCGGCGAGTATGAGCCGGAGCTGGCGACCTCGTGGAAATGGGTCGATCCGGTCACGCTGGAACTTTCCTTGCGCAAGGGCGTGACCTTTCAGGACGGCTCGCCCTTCACCGCCGACGACGTGGTCTTCACCTTCAACTACGTTCTGACGCCGGAAGCGAAGGTGGTGACCAAGCAGAACGTCGAATGGATGGCCGGCGCCGACAAGATCGACGATTACACGGTGCGCATCCGTCTGAAGGGCCCGTTCCCTGCGGCGCTGGAATATCTGTCCGGCCCGACGCCCATTTATCCTGCCGCCTATTTCAAGAAGGTCGGGCTGGACGGCTTCTCCAAGGCGCCCATCGGCACCGGGCCCTACCGCATCACCGCGGTGGAGAACGGCAAGGGCGTGATGATGGAGAAGTACAAGGGCTATTTCAAAGACAGCCCGCTCGGCCAGCCCGCCATCGGCAAGATCCAGTTCCGCGTCATCCCCGACGGCGAGACCCGCATGGCCGAACTGATGACCGGCGGCGTCGATTGGATCTGGCGCGTGCCGAAGGATCAGGCAGAGCAACTGAAGACGGTGCCGAACCTCACCGTTCTGTCGGCCGAGACGATGCGCGTCGGCTTCCTGCAGTTCGACTCCGCCGGCCGCACCGCCGCCGATGCGCCGATGAAGAACGAGAAGGTCCGTCAGGCCATCGCCTATGCCATCGACCGTCAGGCGATGGTCAAGAATCTGGTGGGCGAGGGCGCGCGGGTGATGAATTCCGCCTGCTTCATCGACCAGATCGGCTGCACCGACGACGGCGTTCCGCGTTACGACTACAATCCGGAGAAAGCGAAGAAGCTGCTGGCCGAGGCCGGCTATCCGAACGGGTTCGAAACCGACCTCTACGCCTATCGCGAGCGCGAATACGCGGAGGCGGTCATCGGCTATCTGCGCGCGGTCGGCATCCGCGCCAACCTGCGGTTCCTGAAATACGCCGCGATGCGCGAAGCCGCCCGCGCCGGCAAGGTGCCGCTGCAGTACCAGACCTGGGGCTCCTTCTCGGTGAACGACGCTTCCGCCTTCACCGGCGTGTGGTTCAAGGAGAACGAGGACGACATGAGCCGCGACCCCAAGGTCAGGGCTCTGCTGGAGAAGGCCGATACGACCACCGACAACGCGGCGCGGAAGGACCTCTACAAGGAGGCGCTGTCGATGATCGCGCAGAAGGCCTATCTGCTGCCGCTGTTCTCCTATCCCAGCAATTACGCCTTCACCTCCGACCTCGCCTTCACCGCACAGCCGGACGAGCTTCCGCGTTTCTTCACCGCTCACTGGAAGTGAGGCCGCGGCGGCGGGCCGGCATGGTTGAAAGCCGGCCCGCAGCGCCTCTTCGCACGCTCCTTTTCAGGAGACCGCCATGCTCGCCTTCCTGCTTCGCCGGCTCGCCGTGGCGCTGTCGGTGGTGCTGACCGTATCGGTCATCGCCTTCCTGCTTCTGCATCTGTCCGGCGACCTCGCCACCGACCTCGCCGGTCCCGAGGCGTCGCCCGAACAGGTGGCGCAGGTGCGGGCAGAATATGGCCTGGACCGGCCTCTCGCCGTCCAGTACGGCCATTGGCTGGCCGGGGCCGTCCGCTTCGATTTCGGCCAGTCCTTCTATTTCCGGGAATCGGTGGCGTCGCTGGTCGGCGACCGCATTCCGATCACTCTGAAACTCGGCGCCATCGCGCTCGGCCTCGCCCTGGTCTTCGCCATTCCGCTTGGGGCGCTGGCCGCCGTGAAGCGCGGCAGCTGGTTCGACCGCGCGGCGCTGGCCTTCTGTGCGCTGGGGCAGGCGGTGCCGACCTTCTGGCTCGGCCTGACGCTGATCATCGTCTTCTCGGTCAATCTGCGCTGGCTGCCGGTTTCCGGCAACGCGACCTGGAGCCATTATGTGCTGCCGTCGGTGGCGCTCGGCTGGTACGCCATTCCCGCGGTGATGCGGCTGACCCGCAACGGCATGCTGGACGTGATGGCGTCCGACTATATCCGGACGGCACGCGCCAAGGGCCTGCGCCCAAAGACGGTGATCTTCAAGCATGCGCTGCGCAACGCGGTGGTGCCGGTGGTGGCGCTGGCGGCGGTGCAGTTCGGCTTCATGCTCGGCGGCTCCATCGTGGTCGAGGCGGTCTTCTCGATGCAGGGGCTGGGGCAACTCGCCTGGGAGGCCATCGGGCGCAAGGACTTCCCGGTCGTCCAGGCCATCGTGATGCTGCTGGCCACGATCTACATCCTGCTGACCCTCCTCGCCGACATCCTCAACGCCTGGCTGGACCCAAGGATCCGCGTCGCATGAGCACCACGAGCGCATCCAGTGCCACCGCCACGGCCGCCGGTTTCGACGCCGTTCCGGTCCGCCGGTCACCGCTGGCCCGCTTCACCAAGCGGGCGGGGCGCCACCCCGGTTTCATGGCCGGCGCCTTCATTCTCGCCGTCATCCTGGTGATGTCCATCGGCGCACCGCTGTTCACCGCCCACGACCCCTATGCCCAGGACATCTCCAAGCGGCTGATCCCGCCGATCTGGCACCCCAAGGGCACCTGGGAGCATTGGCTGGGCACCGACAAGCTGGGGCGCGACTACTTCGCCCGGCTGCTCTATGGCGGACGCATCTCGCTGATGATCGGCGCGGCGACGGTGCTGCTGTCCGGCGCCATCGGCACGGCGCTGGGCGTCGCCGCCGGCTTCTTCGGCGGGCGGGTCGACATGGTCATCGGCTACATCATCAACGTGCGCCTCGCCCTGCCCGTGGTGCTGGTGGCGCTGGCGGTGGCCGCCCTGGTCGGCACCTCGCTGAACACGGTCATCGTCGTACTGGGACTGCTGCTGTGGGACCGCTTCGCCGTGGTCGCGCGGTCGACGACGCAGCAGGTCGCCCACGCCGATTTCGTCGCGGCGGCCCGCGCCATCGGCTGTTCGACGCGGCTGATCGTGTTCTCCGAAGTGCTGCCCAACATCATCAACCCGCTGATCGTGGTCGCCACGCTGGAGATGGCTCATGCCATCCTGCTGGAGGCGGCGCTGTCCTTCCTCGGGCTCGGCGTGCAGCCGCCGCTGCCGTCCTGGGGCCTGATGATCTCGGAGGGCAAGCAGTACATGTTCTTCAGCCCCTGGGTCATCACCATCCCCGGCGTGGCGCTGGTGGCGCTGGTCCTGGGCATCAACCTTCTGGGCGACGGCCTGCGCGACGTCACCGCCCCCGACAACCGGAGCTGACGGCCATGCCCCTGCTCGACGTCGACAATTTGACCATCCAGATCCCCACCGAGGCCGGACTGCTGAACGCCGTCAATGGGGTGTCCTTCGCACTGGAGCGCGGCGAGACGCTGGCCATCGTCGGCGAGAGCGGGTCGGGCAAGTCGCTGACCTCGCTGGCCCTGATGGATCTGCTGCCGTCCAGGGCAGTGCGCAAGGCGCGCTCCATGCGCTTCGACGGCATCGACCTGATGGCGGCCGGCCAGCGCAGGATGGAGGATCTGCGCGGAGACCGCATGGCGATGATCTTCCAGGAGCCGATGACCTCGCTGAACCCGGCCTACACCGTCGGCGACCAGTTGGGCGAGGCGCTGCGGCGCCATCGTCCGGTCAGCCGGGCGGTGGCGCGGGAGCGGGCGGTGCATCTGCTGGAGCGGGTCGGCATCACCGCCGCCGCCTCCCGCCTCGGACAATATCCGCACCAGCTGTCGGGCGGCCTGCGCCAGCGGGTGATGATCGCCATGGGGCTGATGTGCGAACCGGACCTCATCATCGCCGACGAGCCGACCACCGCGCTGGACGTGACGATCCAGGCGCAGATCCTGATGCTGCTGCGCGACATCCAGCGCGAGTTCGGCATGGGGCTGATCCTCGTCACCCATGATCTGGGCGTCGTCGCCCGCGTCGCCACCAAGGTGGCGGTGATGTATGCCGGCCGGCTGGTGGAGACCGGCCCGGTCGAGGCGGTGTTCGGTGCCCCCAGCCACCCCTACACCCAGGGTCTGCTGCGCGCCATCCCGGTCCCCGGTCGCACCCGTCCGGGCGAGCCGCTGGGCACCATTCCGGGGCAGGTGCCGAACCTGATCGGCCCGCTGACCGGCTGCGCCTTCCGCAACCGCTGCGACCACGCCACCGACGCCTGCGCCGCCGCCATTCCGGAACGCGACCTCGGCCCGGGCCACCGCATGGCCTGCGTGCTCGACCCCGTCGCCACCGCCGCTTGACCGGAGAATGACATGACCGTTCCGGTGCTCGAACTCGAAAACGTCACCAAGGTCTATCCGGTGCCGCAGGGGATGTTCAAACCCAGGGCGATGCTGACCGCCGTCGGCGGGGTGTCCCTGACCGTCGCCCGCGGCGAGGTGCATGCGCTGGTCGGCGAAAGCGGATCGGGCAAATCGACGCTGGCGAAGATGCTGCTGGGCCTGACCAAGCCGACATCCGGCGAGATCCGCATCGACGGCGTGCCCATCGCCAAGACCGACCGGCGCGAGGTGGCCCGGCGCATCCAGCCGGTGTTCCAGGACCCCTATTCCTCGCTGAACCCGCGCAAGTCGGTGGCCGACCTGATCGCCCTGCCGCTGGTCGCCCACCGCATCGGCACCTCCGAAAGCCGGCAGAAGAAGGTGGCGGAGATGCTGGACGCGGTCGGGCTGCCGCGCCGGATGATCGACGCCTATCCCGGCCAGATGTCGGGCGGCCAGCGCCAGCGCGTCGCCATCGCCCGCGCACTGGTGATGCAGCCGGACGTCCTGATCTGCGACGAGCCGACCTCGGCGCTCGACGTGTCGGTGCAGGCGCAGATCCTGAACCTGCTGATGGACCTGAAGCGCGAATTCAAGCTGACCTACTTCTTCATCAGCCACAACCTCGCGGTGGTCGAGCATCTGGCCGACCGGGTGGCGGTGATGTATCTCGGCCGCATCGTCGAGGAACGCGGGCGCGAGGCGCTGTTCACCCACGCCAGCCATCCCTATTCCCGCGCGCTGCTCGATTGCGTGCTGACGCCCGATCCGACGCTGGGCATGCCCGACACGGTGATCGCCGGCTCCTTCCCCAACCCGATAGCACCACCGCCCGGCTGCGCCTTCCACCCGCGCTGTCCGCGCGCCACCGACCGCTGCCACGCCGAAGCGCCCGGCCCCATGCCGGTCGCCGACGGTGTCGCCGCCTGCCATCACGCCAATTGACGACCCATCCCCCACACCCGAGTTCCGCCATGACCCAACAGCCATCGCGTGACGGCGCCATTGCGCGCGCCGCCCATCATTTCGCGTCCGGCGCCTTCCTGGCCGACCTGACGCGGCGTGTCGCCATCAAGTCGGAAAGCCAGTCGTCCGACCGTGGGGCGGAACTGCATGCCTATCTGGACGGGGAGATGATCCCGTCGCTGGGCAAGCTCGGCTTCACCGGCACCATCGTGGAGAATACGGTCGCCGGGCGCGGGCCGTTCCTGATCGCGAAACGCCACGAGGCCGACCATCTGCCGACCGTGCTGATCTATGGCCATGGCGACGTGGTGCCGGGCCATGAAGGGCGCTGGCGCGACGGCATCGATCCGTGGACGGTGACCGTGAAGGGCGACCGCTGGTATGGCCGCGGCACCGCCGACAACAAGGGACAGCATTCCGTCAACATCGCGGCGCTTGCCCAGGTGATGGCGGAGCGCGGCGGCAGCCTGGGCTTCAACGCCAAGTTCGTGATCGAGATGGGCGAGGAGGCGGGATCGCCCGGCCTGCGCGCCCTGGCCGAGAACCACGGAGAGGCGTTGGCTGCCGACGTGCTGATCGCATCCGACGGGCCGCGGGTGATCGCCGAGCGGCCGACGGTGTTCCTCGGCTCGCGCGGCGCCATCAATTTCGAGTTGACCGTCGATCTGCGCAAGGGTGCCCACCATTCCGGCAATTGGGGCGGGCTGCTCGCCAATCCGGGCACCATCCTCGCCAACGCCATCGCCTCGCTGATCGACGGGCAGGGGCGGATCAGGCTGGATGCGCTGAAGCCGGCCGGCATCCCGCCGGCGGTCAAGGCCGCCATCGCCGACCTGACGGTCGGCGGCGGGCCGAACGATCCGGAGATCGACCGCGAGTGGGGCGAGCCGGGCCTGACGCCGGAGGAACGGGTGTTCGGCTGGAACGCGCTGGAGGTGCTGGCCTTCGAGACCGGCAACCCGCGCGCGCCGGTCAATGCCGTGCCCGGCATCGCCAAGGCGACGCTGCAGCTGCGCTTCGTCGTCGGCACGGATCCGGCGACGGTGATCGACGCCGTGCGCGCCCATCTGGCGGCCAACGGCTTCGACCGGGTGCAGGTGACGCCCAGCCGGATGGAGGCCTTCACCGCCACCCGTCTGGACCCCAACGACCCGTGGGTGGGCTGGGCGCTGGACTCGCTGGCGCGGACCACGGGCAAGAAGCCGGCGCTGCTGCCCAACCTGGGCGGCTCAATCCCCAACGACGTCTTTTCCGAGACTCTGGAGCTGCCGACCATCTGGGTGCCGCATTCCTACCCGGCCTGCTCCCAGCATGCGCCCGACGAGCATCTGCTGGCGCCGGTCGTCGAGGAGGCGCTGCGGGTGATGGCCGGGCTGTTCTGGGACCTGGGCGAGACCGGCCCCGCGATCGCAGACGCCCGCAAGGAGGCCCGCCGCGCATGACCCCGCTCGCCCAACGCGCCAGCGACTGGCTGGCGACCCGCCGCGCGGAGATGGAGGACATGCTCCAGCGCATCGTCGACATCGATTCCGGCAGCCGCGACGGCGCCGGCATCGACGCGGTCGGCGACATCATGGCCGCGATGCTGGAGGCCGACGGCATCGCGGTCACCCGCTTCCCGAACGAGACCTACGGCGCCGTGCTGAAGGCCGACATTCCCGGACATCAGGGTGGGGCGCCGGTGCTGGTGATGGGGCATCGCGACACCGTCTATCCCAAGGGGACGGTGGCGGCCCGGCCCTTCACCCGCGACGGCGACACCGCCCGCGGGCCGGGGGTGGCCGATATGAAGGGCGGGCTGGTCGTCGACGTCTTCGTGCTGCGGGCGCTGAAGGCGGCGGGCGGCACCGGCTTTCCGCTGATCGGCCTGTTCACCGCCGACGAGGAGATCGGCTCACCGTCCGGCCGCCCAATCATCGAGGAGGTCGCGCGGGGGGCTCGCGCTGCCTTCAATGCCGAACCGGGACGGGTTTCGGGCAACGTGGTCACCGCGCGCAAGGGCGGGCTGACGCTGGACATCGCGGTGACCGGGCGGGCTGCCCATTCCGGCGTCAACCATGCCGACGGAGCCAGCGCCATCGGCGCGCTGGCGGCGAAGATCACCGCCCTGCATGCGCTGACCGACTATGACAGCGGCATCACCACCAATGTCGGCGTCATCCGCGGCGGCCGGACCCACAACACCGTCGCCGACCATGCCGAGGCGGCGCTGGACATCCGCTTCCGCTCCGTCGAACAGTTGGACGGCATTCTGGCGCGGGTGGAGGCGATCCTGGCGGCGGAAGACGTACCGGGCACCAGCGCGACCTACCGGCGGGGACACCTGTTCATGCCGCTGGAGGAGCAGCATTCGGCCAATCTGTTCGTCCGCTACAAGGCGGTGGCCGCGGCGGTCGGATTCGAGGTGGATGGAGAGTTCACCGGCGGCTGTGCCGATTCCGGCTTCACCGGGGCGCTGGGCGTTCCGTCGCTGTGCGGGCTGGGACCGGTCGGCGGGGCGGCGCATACGGAGAGGGAATGGTGCCGGCTCGACACTCTGGTGCCGCGCGCCCAAGCTCTGGCGGTCACCATTGCCATGCTGGATGCATAACATGATCTTCGCGACGTTGGGGCGTTGTTGAGAGGTCGTGCCCCTGAGCGTGCTGTAGGAGTTGGGTCGCTCATTCCAACCTAAATTTTCGCGGAGTGCGTTCGTCTTCTTTCAGGAATCCGGCGACGGAGGCGGCGGTCGGCTGATGTCGGTCGGCATCCGGCTGGAAGCCCACCACGCCAACGACCGGCACGACCGGCGCAAGCAGGAGCGGGACCGGCCCATGCGTCCGGCAGCCGTGGCGGCGCATTTGGGATTCTCAAACAGGGGACGACGATTCCATGACTCAGTTCAGCCTCTCCGAAAAGCCCCTGGACCTTGTCGGGATCGGGTTCGGGCCTTCCAACATCGGGCTGGCGATTGCTCTCGAAGAAGAGGCGGAACACTCCGGACGGATGCTGGACACCGCCTATTTCGACCGGCAGGCCTCCTACAGTTGGCATGGCGGCACTCTGGTGCAGCAGAGCGACCTGCAGATCTCCTTCCTCAAGGATCTGGTCACCCTGCGCAACCCGCGGAGCCCCTACAGCTTCGTGAACTATCTGCACCGGAAGGAGCGGCTGATCGACTTCATCAACATCGGCACCTTCTATCCCTGCCGGATGGAGTTCAACGACTATCTCTGCTGGGTGGCGTCCCATTTCGCCGACCTCTGCCGCTACGGCACGGAGGTGCTGCGGGTCGAGCCGGTCGCCGACCGTGCCGGCACGATCGGCATGCTGGATGTGGTGACCCGCGGCCCCGACGGGATCGAACGGGTGCGCCGGACCCGCTCGCTGGTGGTTGGCACCGGTGGGACGCCGCGCATCCCGACCCTGTTCGCCGGGTTGAAGGACGATCCCCGCGTCTTCCATCATGCCGAATATGTGCAGCGGATCGCCACCCAGCCCTGCGCCGCCGGCACGCCGATGCGCATCGCCCTGGTCGGCGGCGGGCAGAGCGCTGCCGAAGCCTTCATCGATCTCAACGACAGCTTCCCGTCGGTGCGGGCCGACATGATCCTGCGGTCGGCAGTGCTGCGTCCGGCCGACGATACGCCCTTCGTCAACGAGATCTTCGCGCCGGTCTACACCGACGTGATGTTCAACCTGCCGGAGGACGAGCGGGCGCAACTGATCCGCGACTACCACAACACCAACTATTCTGTGGTCGATGCCGAGTTGATCGACCGCATCTACGGCATCCTCTACCGCCAGAAGGTGTCCGGCGTGCAGCGCCATGGCTTCCTGTGCCGGCGTCAGATCGAGGCGGCCGCGTCCGACGGGGACGGCATCACTCTGGCCCTGCGCGACCTGTCCAACGGTGCCCTGGAGGAAATCCGCTATGACGCGGTGGTGTTGGCGACCGGCTATGAGCGCAACTCCCATCGCCGGCTGCTGGAGCCGCTCGGCGACTTGATGGGCGACCTGCGGGTCGACCGCGACTATCGCGTCCGCACCGATCCGAAGCTGACGGCGCCGGTCTTCATCCAGGGTTTCTGCGAGGAGACCCATGGGCTGAGCGACACGCTGCTGTCGGTCCTGCCGGCCCGCGCGGCGGAGATCGCGGCAGCCCTCTACCGCGATCTGGCGCCTGCCGATGGCCGGACCCGGCGTCAGTCCGGCCCGACCGGGCTGGTCGCCGGCGCGTTGAACCGCTGATGGCCGCGACGATGCGGCACGGACATGCCTGGATGTGGCTGCTGTGTCTTCTGTCCGCCGTCTGCGCAGCCGCCGGGACCGCAGCCGGGACCGCAGCCGCGACCGAGGCCGTCCATCGGGCGGCCGACACCCCCGCGCGGGGTTCGGTGATCGAGGTGGCGACGCTGGCGACCTACCGGCGGGACGCGATCGAGGCGGGGCTTGGACCGCGTGCCGGCCATATCGGCCGCCCGCGGTGCGACGTCACGCTGTCGCGGGTGACTTACGCCACCATCGGCGTGCACGGTGAACCGGCGACCGCTTCGGCCATGCTGCTGTTGCCCGGCGGCCCGGATTGCGGGGAACCGCATGAACTGCTGGGCTGGGCGCAGGGCACCCAGACGCGGCGGGATGCAAGTCAGGCCGACGATCTGCTGGCCGCGGGTGACAGCCCGCTGCTGACCTTCTACGCAGCCCGCGGGGTTGCGGTCGCCGCCACCGATTACCTCGGGCTCGGCCGGTCGGACTACCCGTTCCATCCCTACCTGCATGCCGAGAGCGAGGCGTCCGCCATCGTCGATGCGCTCCGCGCCGCGCGCAGCGTGGCGGCGGAGGCGCGGGTTCCGCTGTCGGGGAAGG
Source organism: Azospirillum sp. VT-I1 (assembly GCF_055698305.1). Classification (NCBI taxonomy): domain Bacteria; kingdom Pseudomonadati; phylum Pseudomonadota; class Alphaproteobacteria; order Rhodospirillales; family Azospirillaceae; genus Azospirillum; species Azospirillum sp. VT-I1. Next base: position 505,627 of record NZ_CP168802.1, read on the forward strand.
TGCTGCTGGCCGGCTACTCCCAGGGCGGCCACGCCTCCATGGCCGCACAGCGCACCATCGAACGTGACCACGCCGACGAGTTCCACCTTGCCGGGACGGCGCCGATGTCCGGCCCCTATGCGCTGGAACGGACCTTCGTCGACGGCTGGTCGGCGACCGGGCCGGCGGGGCCGAACGGTCTGGCGACGGCGCTGTTCGCCTATGCCGTGGTGGCGATGCAGCGCGTCTACGGCGACATCTACGCCGCGCCTGCCGAGGTGTTCCGGCCGCCGTTCGACGCCACGGTCGAGGGGGTCACGCCCGGCCGCTTCGACATCTTCGATATGCTCCGGCAGGGGGTGCTGCCGCCGGGGCAGGAGATGGCGCGGCTTCGTCAGGACGGCTTCACCCGGGCCTTCGACGATCCGCGGAGCCCGTTCCGCCGCGCTCTCGCCCGCAACGACCTGCTCGACTGGACGCCGCGCGCACCGATGGTCCTGTGCGGAGCCGGCCGGGATGCCGTGGTGCCCTTCGCCAACGCCCTCACCGCCCGGCAGCTCTTCACCGGCCGCGGGGCGGCGGTGGAGGTGCTGGACATGGACGGGCGCATCCCGGCCGAGGTGGACGGGGTGTCGGTCCACACCAGCGCCGCCGTCTATCTGTGCTTCGGGGCGACCCGCGACCGGCTGCTCGACCTCGCCCGATGACGGGACGGCGGCGGCGGGCGTCCTGAACTGGAAATCCGAAACTGAAGACCGCGACCATGACATCATCCCACACCCTGCCTCTGCCCGATGGCCGCCGCCTGACCGCCGAGGCCGAGCCCGGCCGCCTGCGGCTCTCCATCGACGGCCATCCGCTGCTGTCGGCCGCCCTGGAACCGGCGGATAACGGCGTCACCCTTGTTCCCGACCGCTCATCGGGCCGGCACGAACCGCTTTCGGCCGATGCGGTCTGGGCGGCGGCCTGCTGGCTGTTCAGCTGCGATCCGGCCTGCCGGCTTCTTGTCTGGCGCGGCATGGAGCCCGACCCGGATTCCCTGCGATCCGGCCTGCTGCTCGCCGATGGCGAAGGCGGAGCCATCTGCCGCCGCGACGCCTTCTGGCAACTGCCCGGCCCCTGGCTGCGCGGTCCGGACACCACCGGCTATCCGGTCATGGCGCGCGGGGAGGGCGCGCATCTTCACAGGCCGCCCAAGCCGGCGGGGAGCTTTACCGCCGCTTCGATCCGGCGCTCGGCCTCTGGGTTTCGCTGCGCAGCCTCGACATCGATGCCGATCTGGAGCGCTTCAACCGCTGGCAGAACACCCCGCGGGTCCTGGCCTTCTGGCAGGAGGGCGGCGACTTCCTGAGACACCGCGCCTATCTGGAAGGGCTGGCCGAGGATCCGCATGTCCAGACGCTGATCGGCTGCTTCGACGACGAACCCTTCGCCTATTTCGAGGCCTATTGGGCGAAGGAGGACCGCATCGCGCCTTTCTGCGCGCCGGGCGATCATGACCGCGGTATCCACATGCTGGTGGGGGAGGAGCATCATCGTGGACCGCACAAGGTCCGTAGCTGGCTGTCGGCGCTGGTGCATTGGCTGTTCCTCAGCGATGCCCGCACCGGCCGCGTGGTGTCGGAGCCGCGGGCCGACAATGCCCGCATGATCGGGCATATGCAGTCGCTGGGATTCCTGCGTGAACGGGAATTCGATTTCCCGCACAAGCGCGCAGCGCTGATGGTGCTCGACCGCCGGGACTTTTTCGATCGCTGCCCCGGCTTGTCGGCATAGTCATCGCTGAAATTTGCGCACGAATAATTCCTACATATGAAAGATTCTCCTTAATTTTCGCCTACCCCCTTCGTCTTAGAGCCGGGAGACGGGTTTCGCGGGGAGCGGAGCCCGCCTGATTGAGCTTCAGCTGGGGGAATGGAGATGGAGATTGAGGTTGGGGCGACCGCACCGGCCGGCCGTCTGGCGACGGGCAAGCGCGGGCGTTTGAAGGCTTTCCTGCTGGCGACGACGATGGCTGGTCTGGCGCTGCTGGCGAACCAGCCCGCCGGTATGGCGCAGCAGGCGACGGACGGCGGCAAGGCCGATCAGACCGGGCAGGCCGCCAATGGTCAGGCCGGCAGCGGCGACAGCATGGTGCTCGGCCCGATTTCCGTTCAGGGCGTCGTCGGCGGCACCGAGGGGTATGTCGCGACGCGCAGCGCCGTCGGTACCAAGGTCGAGACACCGCTCGTCGAGATCCCGCAGACGATCTCCGTCGTGACCCGCAAGGAACTGGACCAGCGCGCCGTGCAGGATTTCGCCGGTGCGGTCGCCTATTCGCCCGGCATCGCGGTGGTCGATTACCCCGGCGGTCCGGGCGCCCCGGACTTCTCTATGCGCGGCTTCCGCGACTTCAACCTGTTCGGCATCTACCGTGACGGCCTGCGTGCCGGCTTCAACAACTACGACACCAATTTCGAGCCCTATGGCCTGGAGCGCGTGGACGTGGTGAAGGGGCCGTCGTCGGTCCTGTTCGGCCAGACCTCGCCGGGCGGCGTGGTGAACCTGACCACCAAGCGGCCGACCGACAAGCCGCTGCACGAGATCCAGCTGCAGACCGGCAGCTTCGACCGCCGTCAGGCCGCCTTCGATTTCGGCGGGCCGGTGGACGGCGACGGCAAGGTTCTGTACCGCCTGACCGGCCTCGGCCGCATGTCCGACACCCAGGTCGACCATGCGCCGGACGACCGCTTCTACATCGCGCCGGCCATCACCTTCAAGCCGACCGACAAGACCAAGATGACCCTGCTCGCCAGCTATCAGAAGCTGAAGATGAGCGGTTCGGAGCAGAGCATTCCGCGCAGCTCGATGGATCTGATCGGCACCGATCTCTATTTCGGCGTTCCCGGCTATTCCGACTGGAAGGTGCAGAACACCACCATCGGTTACGAGCTGGAGCATGAGATCACTCCGGACTGGAGCATCCACCAGAACGCCCGCTACATGCATTCGCGGGTCAACTTCGTCAGCGCCTTCAGCACCGCATGGCCGGTGGAACTGGTGGGCGGACGCTTCTATCCGGTCGGTGTGCAGGACCGTCCGAAGACCACCGAGACCTATCTGCTCGACACCAACGTCCAGGGCAAGGTCACGACCGGCCCGGTGTCGCACACCATCCTGGCCGGCGTCGACTACGGCTATTACATCGGGCGGGAAACGCGGCGCAATTCGCTGAACGCGCTGGTGATCGACGTCCTCAACCCGACCTATCCGGGGACCGATTTCCTCTATGGAAACCCCTGGGTGGACGGCAAGAGCAACCTGACCCAGATCGGTGCCTACCTGCAGGACCAGCTGCGCTACGAGAACTGGATCCTGACGCTCAGCGGCCGTCAGGACTGGGTGGTGGGCAAGGAGACGGACAACCTGTCCAAGAGCTTCCAGACCGCGCGCGACAAGCATTTCACCGGACGCGTCGGCCTGGGCTATGTCTTCGACAACGGCATCGCGCCCTATGCCAGCTACGCGACCTCGTTCCAGCCGACCACCGGCACCTACGCGCCGCAGCGTGGCGGCGGCACCTTCAAGCCGACGACAGGCACCCAGTACGAGGTGGGCGTGAAGTACCAGCCGAACGGCTGGAACAGCTTCATCTCCGCGTCGCTCTACCACATCGCCCAGCAGAACGTGGTGACCAACGACCCGGTCTACAGCGGCTTTGCCGTGCAGGACGGCGAGATCCGCAGCCGCGGCATCGAGCTTGAGGGCAAGATGGAGCTGACGGAGGAGTTCAGCCTGATCGCCTCCTACGCCTTCGTCGATGCGGAGATCACCAAGGACAACCCCGCCGTCGGTTCCTCCACCAGCTCGGTCGGTCTGCGTCCGAAGGGGATTCCGCGCCACATGGCCTCGGCCTGGGGCGACTATACCTTCAAGTCGGGTCCGCTGACCGGCCTCGGCGTCGGCGTCGGCGCGCGCTATGTCGGTTCGTCCAAGAACGCCGGCAACACCGAGACCAATCCCGACTACACGCTAGTCGATGCCGCGGTCCGCTACGACCTGGGCGCCCTCCGGTCCGAGCTGGAAGGGGCCAGCGTGGCGCTCAACGTCAGCAACCTGACCGACAAGAAGTACTATTCGGCGGGCTTCTACGACAACACCGTGCTGTATGGCAACCGCCGCCAGATCCTGGCGACGCTGAAGTACAGCTGGTAAGGCACGACCGTTGCGGCCGATGCCCGACATGGCCGGCGCCTTCCACCGGCGCCGGTTCCTCCGCATGGCCTCTGCGCTGCCGCTCGGTCTCCTGGCCGGCGGCACGCAGCCTGTGCGGGCCAAGGACGCAGGCGGGGTCTGTGCGCTCGACTGGACGAGCGCGCAGGCCCTGCTGTCGTTGGGCATCGCGCCGCGCGGCCTGCCCGAGATCGACCGCTACCGCCGTTCGGTGATCGAGCCGGCGGTGCCGGACGGCGTTCCGGATATCGGCGCCCGGGCGGAGCCGAACCTGGAACTGCTCGACCGGCTGGCCCCGGCGCGCTTCGTCACCGACGGCATGCTGTCGGCCGTGCGCGGCCGGCTGGAGCGGATCGCCCCGCTGACCCTCTACCAGTCCTTCGACACCCGGTCTGCGGAGGAAGAGAGGCGAAGCGGCCAACTCGCCTTCGCCATTGCCTCCTTGCGCGGACTTGCGGGTGTTCTGGGCGTGCCGGAGGCGGCCGACCGCGCGGTCGCGCGGCTCGACGAGACGCTGGAGGAGGCGCGCGCACGCCTGTCCGGCAGGGAGCAGCGCCCGCTCTATGTTCTCAGCGTCCTCGATGGGCGCCGCGTCCTCATCCATGGACGCAACAGCCTCTATCAGGATCTCCTCGACCGGCTGGGGATCGAGAATGCCTGGACCGGCCCCAGCGGCCCCTATGGCCATGCCACGGTGACCATGGACCGGCTGACCGCCCGCCCCGATGCCGGGCTGGTCAACATCGGCAGCGAGGGCAAGCGGGCGCTGGAGGCCTTGGCCGGCCTGCCGCTGTTCGCCGGGCTGCCCTTCCTGCGGGAAGGCCGCGTCACCATCCTGCCGCCCATCCTGTTCTATGGCGGCGTCCCGACGGCGGAGCGTTTCGTCCGCCTGCTCGGCGAAAGGCTTCCGCAGCGCCATGGCTGACACCGCGATCCCGACCCCGTCCCGCCGGTTCGGCCCCGCATGGCCGGTGATCGGCCTGTTCCTGCTGGCCGGGCTGGCCTCCCTCCTCGTGCTCGACCGCCAGTTGCCGCCGGAGCTGTGGTGGCGGGCGCTGGTCGATCCCGATCCGGCGCGGCTCGACCAGCTTGCCGCCCATTACGTCCTGTTCCCGCGCTTCGCGGTCGCCCTGCTGGTGGGGGCGGCGCTGGGGCTTGCCGGCACCATCCTGCAGCAGGTCCTGCGCAACCCGCTGGCCGAGCCCGCCACACTCGGCATTTCCGCCGGCGCGCACCTGTCGCTCGCGGTCGCCACCCTGTGGGTTCCCGACGCGCTGGCGCTGGGGCGTGAATGGGTGGCGCTGGCCGGCGCCGGGCTGTCGGCGGCGGCGCTGCTGGCGCTGTCCTGGCGCAAGGGTCTGTCGCCGGTCACCGTCGTGCTGGCCGGCCTTGTCCTCAGCCTTTATGCCGGGTCGGTCAGCGGCGTGATGGTGCTGTTCAACCACGATCTGCTGATCGGCCTGTTCCTGTGGGGCGCCGGCTTCCTCGACCAGCAGGATTGGGGCATGGCCGCCTTCCTGGCGCCGCGACTGGCGGTGCTGACAGTCGCCGCCGTGCTGGTGCTGCGCCCGCTGGTCCTGCTCGGCCTGGGGGAGGGCGGGGCGCGCAGCCTGGGCCTGTCGGTGGTGGGCGCCCGGCTGGCCGGTCTGCTGATCGCGGTGATGCTGGCCGCCCTGACCGTCGCCGCCGTCGGCGTGGTCAGCTTCGTCGGGCTGGCCGCCCCGACCATCGTCGGCATGGCCGGCGCCCGGCGGCTGGGGCAGCGGATGCTGTGGGCGCCCCTGTGCGGCGCCGCCCTGCTGTGGGCGACCGACGCCCTGGTGCTGATGGCGCCGATCACATACCGCGAACTGCCGACCGGTGCCGTCACCGCGGTCCTGGGCGTGCCGATGCTGTTGTGGCTGCTCCCGCGGCTGCGCACCTCCGCGCCGCCGGTCATGGCCTCTGCTCCCGAGCCGCCACGGGCATCCCGGCCCGTCCTGGTGCTCGCCGGCACCGCCCTGCTGCTGCCGCTGGCCGTGTGGATGGCTGTCGCCCTCGGTCCCGGTCCGGACGGCTGGGACTGGAGCGTCGGCGGCGATCTTGCCGCGCTGGAGCCCTGGCGCCTGCCGCGGGCGCTGGCGGCGCTGTCGGGCGGGGCCATGCTGGCGGTCGCGGGTGCGATGCTGCAGCGGATGACCGGCAACCCGCTGGCGGCGCCGGAGATCCTCGGCGTCTCGTCCGGCGCGATCCTCGGGGTGATCGTGCTGATGTTCTCGGCCGACGCGCCGGAGCGCGGTGCGCAGATCGCGGCGGGCGGAGCGGGTGCGGTCGCCATGCTGGCGGCGATGCTGGCGCTCGGCCGCAAGGACGGCTTCTCTCCGGACCGGCTGCTGCTCGCCGGCATCGCCACCAGCTCCATATCCGGCGTGGTCGTCGCCGTGTTGATGGCCGGACAGGACCCGCGGCTGCAGACGCTCGTCACCTGGCTGTCGGGGTCGACCTACATGGTGGGGTGGACCGACGGGCTGGCGGCGCTGTCGCTGGCCCTGCTCGCCGTCGCCGCCATCCCGTTCGTCGCCCGTTGGCTCGACCTGCTGCCTCTCGGCGGCGGGGTGGCGGCGGCGCTGGGAGTCAGCCCGTCGCTGAGCCGCATCGCGCTGTTCAGCCTGTCAGCCCTGCTGACCGCGGCGGCGACGCTGATCGTCGGGCCGCTGAGCTTCGTCGGGCTGATGGGGCCGCATCTGGCCCGCATGTTCGGCCTGCAGCGGGCGGCGGGCCATCTCGCCGGCTCCGCCATGATCGGCGGTCTGGTCATGCTGCTGGCCGACTGGATCGGGCGCAGCGTGATCTTCCCCTATCAGGTGCCGGCCGGGCTGCTCGCCTCGGTGATCGGCGGACCCTTCCTTCTCTGGCTGCTGGGACGGCGCTGATGCCCCGCTTCTCCTGCGATATTGCAATCCCCCACGACCATCCCGCTGCCGCCGCCGACCGGCTGGTCGCCGCCGCGGAGCCCTACGGCCTCTCCTTCATCCGCGACGGCAACGCGCTGGCGGCGAGCGGCGAGTTCGGTCGGCTTGCGCTGAGCGTCGGCACCGATGCCCTGCATCTGCGGGCGGAGGCGGACGACCGGGGGCTGCTGGAACGGCTGCGCGCCTCGGTCAGCGAACAGCTGGTCGGCCTGCTGGGGGAGGGGGTCGCCATCGTCTGGACCGGCGATGTGGAGACCGGAGCGCTGTTCGCCGATTTCCGCGAGATCCGTGTCGTTGCCGTCCGGGACCTGACGCCGCGCCTGCGCCGCGTCACGTTCCGCGGCAGCGATCTCGGCCGCTTCGCCACGCCGGACAACCTGCATGTCCGCCTCTACCTGCCGCCGCCGGGCTTGCAAGCGCCGTCCTGGCCGCGCCCCGGTCCCGACGGGCGGCCGCTGTGGCCGGAGCCGGACCGGCGTCCGGCGGTCCGCTACTACACCTTGCGGCGCATCGACGCCGAGGCGGGCGAACTCGACATCGACTTCGTTCTCCATGCGGACGGGGGACCCGGCACCTCCTTCGCCATGGAGGCACGGCCCGGCGATCTCTGCGGCATGTCCGGTCCCTGCGGGCTTGGCATCCGTCCGGCCTCCTGGCATCTGCTGGCCGGCGACGAGACGGCGCTTCCCGCCATCGCCCGCATCCTGGAGGAGCTGCCCGCGGACGCCCGCGGCACCGCCCTCATCGAGGTGGAGGACGCGGCGGACGAACTGCCGCTCCAGGCCCCCGCCGGGTTCGCCGTCCGCTGGCTGCACCGCCGTGGCGCCGGATCGGCGGGGCCGCTGGTGGAGGCGGTGCGCGCCCTGACGCTGCCGTCCGACCCGGCCGACCTGTTCGCCTGGGTCGCCTGCGAGTTCGAGGAACTCGCCCGTCTGCGCGACCATCTGCGCGGACGCGGGATCGACCGTGACCGCCTGCTGACCGTCGCCTACTGGCGGCGCATGCCTCCGGACGCTTCATCAGACCGCAGGACTTCCGCATGACCTCGTTGGATACGCCGATGTTCAGGCTCGAAGGGGTGAGCTTCGCCCTGCCGGGGCGCCTCCTGCTCGACCTGCCATCCTGCGACCTGTTCCCGCGCCGGGTGACCGCGCTGATCGGCCACAACGGCTCCGGCAAATCCACCCTGCTGAAGATCCTCGCCCGCCAGCAGCATCCCAGCGGCGGGCGCGTGCTGTTCGACGGCCAGCCGCTGGAGCGCTGGAAACAGCGAGCGCTCGCTCGCCGGATCGGTTACCTCCCGCAGCACATGCCGCCGGCCTCCGGTTTGCTGGTGCGCGAACTGGTGGCGCTCGGCCGCTATCCCTGGCACGGCGCGCTCGGCGCCTTCCGGGCGGAGGACGCCCGCAAGGTGGAGGAGGCGCTGGCCCTGACCGACACCGCGCGCTTCGCCGACCGTCTGGTGGACAGCCTGTCGGGCGGCGAGCGGCAGCGGGTGTGGCTGGCCATGCTGATCGCGCAGGATGCCGGCTGTCTTCTTCTGGACGAGCCGATCTCGGCGCTCGACGTCGCCCATCAGGTGGAGGTGCTGGCCCTGGTCCGCCGCCTGTCGCGGGAGCGCGGCATCGGGGTGATCGCGGTGCTGCACGACGTGAACATGGCCGCCCGCTTCTGCGACGACATCGTCGCCCTGCATGGCGGGCGGCTGATCGACCGCGGCACGCCGGACGAGATCATGACCTCGGCCCGGCTGGGCGCGATCTACGGGCTGCCGATGACGGTGATCCCGCATCCGGATTCCGGGAAGCCGGTCGGGCTGGTGCGCTGACCGTCCTGCCGGGTTGTTGCGAAGGAATCGCAAAATCCTCCTAACGATTCGCCGCGCTGCTTCGTCCATTAGGGCAGGGCGGTGCCGGGCACAGACCGCGCGAGCGGCCGGGCCCGGCACCGCCACTCCCGACAGACGACGAGGACAGCGATGGCGTTCGACCGCGAGGACATCACCTTCAAGGTGCTGGTCAACCACGAGGAACAATACTCCATCTGGCCGGACTACAAGGCGGTCCCGGCCGGCTGGCGCGAGGCCGGCAAGAGCGGTCCCAAAGCCGATTGCCTCGCCTATGTCGAGCAGGTGTGGACCGACATGCGGCCGCTGAGCCTGCGCCGCCAGATGGACGAAGCCGCCGCGCGATGACCGTCGCGACCCCGCCCTCTCCCGGCCGTTTGGTAACCACGGCGATGCGGCTGTTCTGCCTGCCCTATTCCGGCGCCAGCGCGATGATCTACGCGCGCTGGAGGCGCCTCGTCCCGTCCTGGCTGGAGGTGGTGCCGGTGGAGCTGCCGGGCCGCGGCCGTCGGATGGACGAGCCGCCCCGGACCGACCTGACGGCGCTGGCCGCGGAGCTGGCGGACGAACTGGCGCCGCAAGCGCATGGACCCTTCGCCCTGTTCGGGCACAGCCTGGGCGGCCTCCTCGCCTTCGAGCTGGCCCATGCGCTGCGCGGGCGTGGTCTGGGCGAGCCGCGGGTTCTCTTCGCGTCGGCCGCCGCCGCTCCCAGCCGGCGCGAGGACGGGCGCTGGGCCGAACCGCTGGACGACGACGGTCTGATCGCCGAGATGCGCCGCCTCAGCGGCACGGCGGAAGAGGTGTTCGGCAACCGCGACCTGCTGGAGATGGCCCTGCCGATCCTGCGCGCCGACTTCCTGCTGTGCGGCAGATACGCCTACCGCCCCCGTCCGCCGCTGGACTGCCCGATCCGGGTGTTCGGCGGCACGCGCGACGACATCGCCGCCGACCGGCTGCGGGCGTGGTCGGTGGAGACGCGGGGGGACTTCACCCTGGAGATGTTCGACGGCGACCATTTCTTCCTGCGCGCCCACGAGCGGCCGCTTCTCGACCGGCTGGCGGGATGCCTCGGCCGGGCGGCGAACGGCCTGGGCGGCATCGCCGCGACCGCCTGAATTCACGAGGGTTCCATGGCCGAGCGTAGTTTCACGATCGAAGACTTTCCCCATGCGCGCGGCGGCCTGCCGCTGCTGGTGCGGGCGCGCGATCCGCAGGTGGACCTGCTCGACGCCTTTGCCGCCGTGGAGCCGCTGGTGCGCGATTGGCTGCCGCGCTGCGCCGGCATCCTCTTCCGCGGCTTCGCGCTGGGTCCGGCAGCCGAGTCCGTGGAGCGGTTCCGTGCCTTCGCCGCCGCCTTCGGCCATCCGCTGCTGAGCTACGAGTTCGGCTCCACCCCGCGGACCAACGTGACGTCGGGGGTCTACACCTCCACCGAATATCCGGCCGACCAGCACATCCCGCTGCACAACGAGCAGGCCTATACCCGCGACTGGCCCATGCGCATCTGGTTCTATTGCGTCCAGGCCGCTCCGGTCGGCGGCGAGACGCCGATCGCCGACAGCCGGGCGATCTACCGCCGGATTCCCGCCGACATCCGCGAGCGGTTCGAACGGCGCGGCCTGATGTATGTCCGCAACTACGGCAACGGGCTGGACGTGCCGTGGCAGAAGGTCTTCAACACCGATGACCGGGCGGCGGTGGAGGCCTATTGCCGCGACCACCGCATCCTCTGCGACTGGAAGGAGGACGGCGAGTTGCGCACCCGTCAGATCTGCCAGGCGACCGCCCGCCATCCGGTGACCGGCGAGGCGGTGTGGTTCAACCAGGCCCATCTCTTCCACGTCTCCAACCTGCCGGAGGAGACCAGGGCGGCGCTGCTCGACATCCTCGACGAGGAGGATCTGCCGCGCAACGTCTACCATGCCGACGGCGGCCCCCTCGACCCGGCCGACCTCGCCGCCATCCGCGCGGTCCTGGCCGAAGAGACCGTCCTGTTCCCGTGGGAGAGCGGGGACGTGATGATGCTCGACAACATGCTGGCCGCCCATGCCCGGACGCCTTTCAGCGGGCCGCGCAAGGTGGTGGTCGCCATGGCCGAACCCCATTCCGCCGACTGACGGTGCCGCGGCCGGCCCCTTCGCCGGCCCTGCCGACCCGTGACCGTTCCGTCCCATGGCCTGCCCCGTGATCCGATGCGGGCGCGCCCTTCTGCCTGCACAGGTGACTTCCATGGACAGCCGTTCAGACATTCCCGCCGAGACGTTCAACAAGACGCTGGTCGGCACGCTGCTCGGACGGGCCGCGGAGACGCCCGACGGCATCGCCCTGCGCTTCATCGCCGAAGGGACGGACGATCCGATCAGCTATGCGGAGCTTGACCGGCGGGCGCGTGCCATCGCCGTGCGCCTGCGCGAACGGGCGGGGCTGGGCGACCGTGCCGTCCTGCTGCTGCCGAGCGGCCCGGACTATGTCGCGGCCTTCTTCGGCTGCCTCTATGCCGGCGTCATCGCCGTGCCGGCCTATCCGCCGGAATCGGTCAGGCCGCAGCATCTGGCCCGCGTCCAGGGCATCCTCGCCGATGCGCAGCCGCACTTCATCCTGACGGACACCACCCTGCTCGACACACTGCGGGAGGCCGGCCGGGCCATGGCCGGCGACCGCATGCCGGAGCTGCTGGCGGTGGACGCGGTGGAGGACGGGCTTGCCGGCGGCTGGTCGATGCCGCCGCTGGCGGAGGGGAACATCGCCTTCCTGCAATACACCTCCGGTTCCACCTCCGCACCCAAGGGCGTGCGGGTCAGCCACGGCAACCTGATCGCCAACGAGCGGCTGATCCGTCACGGCTTCGGTATCGGTCCCGGTGACTGCATCGTCAGCTGGCTGCCGCTGTTCCACGACATGGGCCTGATCGGCGGGCTGCTGCAGCCGATCCACAGCGGCGTTCCCTGCGTGCTGATGTCGCCGCGCTATTTTCTGGAACGGCCGCGGCGCTGGCTGGAGGCGATCGGCCGCTATGGCGGCACCATCAGCGGCGGGCCGGACTTCGCCTTCCGCCTCTGCTGCGAACGCATCGCCGACAGCGCGCTGGAAGGGCTGGACCTGCGGTCCTGGCGGCTCGCCTTCTCCGGGTCCGAGCCGATCCGTCCCGACACGCTGGCCCGCTTCGCCGAGCGCTTCGCCCCGGTGGGGTTCGACCGGCGGTCCTTCTTCGCCTGCTACGGGCTGGCGGAGGCGACGCTGTTCGTCACCGGCGGGCGGCGCGGGCAGGGCATCACACTGGCCCCGTTCGACGGGCCGACGCTGGCCGCCAACCGGGCGCTGCCGCCCGAGGACGACGCGCAGGCGACCGTGCTGGCCGGCTCCGGCCATCCGCAGCCCGATCATCCCCTGCGGCTGGTCGATCCCGCCAGCGGTGCCGAGGTGGGCGAGGGGACGGTCGGCGAGATCTGGGCCGGCGGACCCAGCATCGCCGACGGCTATTGGCGCAACGAGGAGGCGACGGCCCGCAGCTTCGTCGAGCGTGACGGCACCGTCTGGCTGCGCACCGGCGACCTGGGATTCCTGAAGGATGGCGAGCTTTTCGTCACCGGGCGGCTCAAGGACATGCTGATCGTGCGCGGCCAGAACATCTATCCGCAGGATCTGGAGCGCAGTGTCGAGGAGGAGGTCGAGGTCGTCCGCAAGGGTCGGGTCGCCGCCTTCGCCGTCGAGCAGGATGGCCGCGAGGGCATTGGCATCGCGGCCGAGATCGGCCGGACGGTGCTGAAGCTGGTGACGCCGGAGGCGCTGTGCGGCGCCATTGCCGCCGCCGTGGCCGACGCCTGCCAGGAGGCGCCGGTGCTGGTCGCCCTGCTGGAGCCGGGCGCCCTGCCGAAAACCTCCAGCGGCAAGTTGCAGCGCTCCGCCTGCCGCTCCCTGCTGGATGTGGGGGTGCCGGCCTTCCATGTCCAGCGCCGCGGGGCTCTGGTTTCGGCCGCGGACACCGGCTCCCATGCTTTGACGGAGCGGGAAGGCCGGGTCGCCGCGATCTGGGCGGAGGTGCTGGGGACGGACGTCGCCGATGGCGGCGCCCATTTCTTCGCGCTGGGCGGCAATTCGGTGTCGGTGGTGCAGGTGGTCGCCCGGCTGCGCGAGCGCCACGGGCTCGCGGGCGACGTCGCCGACCTGTTCCGCCACCCGACTCTGGCGGAGTTCGCCGGCCGTCTGTCCGAAGCGACCCCTGTTACGATCCGGGCGGCGGCCCTGCACACCCCGACAATGGATCGCATCGCCGAACCCTCGGCGGCGCAGGCCCGCATGTGGTTCAACTGGAAGCTCAACCCTCTGGATTGCGGCTACACCATTTCCGGACGGGTCCGGCTGCGCGGGACCTTGAACCGCGAGGCCGTCCAGGCGGCGGTGGATCTGCTGGTCGGGCGGCACGAGAGCCTGCGCACCGTCTTCCGCGAGGAGGGTGGCCGCCCGGTGCAGGTGATGCGCCCCGCCGGGACGCTGCCGGTCGCCGTCCGTTTCACCGATCTGTCCGGCGACCAGGACCGCGAGGGCACGCTGCGCCGCCTGCTGGAGGAGGAGGTCCGCAGCCCCTTCGATCTCGCGAACGGTCCGCTGATGCGGGTGCAACTGGTCGCCTGTGGCGCCGACGACCATCATCTGCAGGTCAGCCTGCATCATGCCATCGCCGACGGCTGGTCGATGAATGTCCTGCTCGACGAGTTCGGCGAAGCCTATGCCGCCGGCTGCGAGGGCAGGGCGCCCGATCTGCCTGCGCTGGCCGTCCAGTATGCCGATGTCGCCCGCTGGCAGCGCGAGCTGCTGGAGGCGGGGGAGGAGGCCCGCCAACTCGCCCACTGGACCGCCAAGCTGGGCGACCGCCACCCGGTTCTAGACCTGCCCACCGACCGGCCGCGTCCGGCCGGCGGCAGCCAGCGCGGCGCGGCGGTCCATTGCGCCATCGACGATGGGCTTGCCGCCGGACTGCGCGCGCTGGCGCGGCGGATGGGGGTGACGCTGCCGCCCCTGCTGCTCGCCAGCTATATAGCGCTGCTGCACCGCTACTCGGGCCTGGACGACATCCGCATCGGCTGCACGCTGGCGAACCGGCGCAGCACGGACAGCGAAAGGCTGATCGGCTTCTTCGTCAACATGGCGGTGCTGTGCGCCGACCTGTCGGACGATCCCGCTTTCGACGCGCTGCTTCGCCGGGTGGGCGACGCGGCTCTCGACGCCCAGGCCAACCAGGACCTGCCCTTCGACCGGCTGGTGGAGGAACTGCAGCCTCAGCGCGACCTTGCCCATCATCCGCTGTTCCAAGCCGCCTACGACCACCAATGGCAGCGGCTTGACGGCCTCGACCGGCTGCCCGGCCTGCGGGTGGAGGCGGTCGAGCATCTGCAGCTCGCCACCCAGTTCGACCTGATCCTGCACACTACCGAGCGGGCCGGCGCGAGCGGCACCGGCCGTCTCGGCGCCTTCTTCACCTACAGCCTCGACCTGTTCGAGCCGGAGACCGTGGAGCGGATGGCGCGGCACTGGCTGACCCTGCTGCGCGGCGTCGTCGCCGATCCGGCGCAGCCGGTCACCCGCCTGCCGCTGATGGACGCGGCGGAGACGGCGGCGCTGGTCGCCGGCTGGAACGATCCCGCCCGCAACGCCGCCTGTCCGCCGGGGCCGCTGCCCGCGAGCGCTCCCGGTCTCCACGCCCGCATCGCCGAACAGGCGCGCCGGACACCCGAAGCGCCGGCGGTGACCTGCGACGGCGTGACCCTGAGCTATGGCGAACTCGATCGCCGCAGCGACCGGCTGGCGTGGCAGCTGCGCGCGCTCGGCGTCGGGCCGGACCGGCTGGTCGGGCTGGCCGCGGAACGCTCCTTCGACCTGATCGTCGGCATGCTCGGCATCCTCAAGGCGGGCGGCGGCTATCTGCCGCTCGATCCCTCCTATCCCGCCGACCGGCTGCTCTACATGCAGGCCGACAGCGGCATCGAGCTGGTCGTCACCCAGGCGCATCTGCGGGGAAACCTGCCGCTGGCCGACGGCGTGCGGGCGGTCTGCGTCGGCGAGGAGCCCGACGCGCCGGATGGGCCGCCGCCGGACCTCAGCCGGGCGGGGTCGCTCGCCTACTGCATCTACACCTCGGGCTCCACCGGCCAGCCGAAGGGCGTGGCGATCACCCATGCCAACGTGCTGCGGCTGTTCTCGTCCTGCCCGCCGGACCTTCGTTTTGACCGGCGCGACGTCTGGGCGCTGTTCCACTCCTACGCCTTCGACTTCTCGGTCTGGGAGATCTTGGGTGCGCTGCTGCATGGCGGGCGGCTGGTGGTGGTGCCCTATTACACCAGCCGGTCGCCGGCCGACTGCTTCGCCCTGCTTCGGGACGAGGGGGTGACCGTGCTGAACCAGACTCCGTCCGCCTTCCGGCAGCTGGTGCCGGTGGCGCTCGCCGCACCGCGCGACGCGCTGTCTCTGCGTCTGGTGGTGTTCGGCGGCGAGGCGCTGGAGATGGAAAGCCTGCGCGGCTGGTTCGACCATTTCGGCGACAGCCGCCCGCGGCTGGTCAACATGTACGGCATCACCGAGACGACAGTCCATGTCACCCACCGGCTGCTGACCACCGCCGACCTGCCCGAGCGCGGCGAAGCGCCCGACCGGGCGGAGGCCGGCGCCCCGGTCGGCATGCCGCTCGGCGATTTGCGCTGGTACTTCCTCGACCGGCATCTGCAGCCGGTGCCGCCCGGCGTGGCCGGCGAGATCCATGTCGGCGGGGCGGGGCTGGCGCGGGCCTATCTGAACCGTCCCGGCCTGACCGCCGGGCGCTTCGTCGCTGATCCCTTCGGCGCGTCCTTCGGCGAAGCGGGCGGGCGCCTCTACCGCAGCGGCGACCTCGCGCGCTATTGGCCCGACGGCCGGGTCGAATATCTCGGCCGCGCCGACCAGCAGGTCAAGTTGCGCGGCTTCCGCATCGAGCCGGGCGAGATCGAGGCGGCGATCCGCCGCCAGCCCGCCGTCGCCGATGCCGCCGTTCTGCTGCGCGGCGATGGCGCCGACCGCCGGCTCGTCGCCTATGCCGTGGCCGACGAGGCCGCCCTGCGCGACCGGCCGGAGGAGCAGAGCGGCGATCTGGTCGGGCAGTGGAACACGGTGTTCGACGGCACCTATTCCCGTGCCGAGGCGGCGGCGGGGCCGAGCTTCACCGGCTGGAACGACAGCTACGACGACCGACCGATCCCCGAGGCGCAGATGCGGGAATGGCTGGACGCCACCGTCGCGCGCATCCTGGCGCTGAAGCCGGAACGGCTGCTGGAGATCGGCTGCGGCGTCGGCCTGCTGACCCAGGCGCTGGCGCCGCATTGCGCCGTCTATCACGGAAGCGATTTCTCGGCGCAGGCCATCGCCGATCTCGGCGCCTGGGCAGCGGGGTGGCCGGAACTGGCCCACATCCGGCTGATCCGGCGCGAGGCCACCGATTTCGAGGGCGCGGAAGAGGGCGGCTACGACACCGTCGTCATCAATTCCGTGGCACAGTATTTCCCCGACGGCGATTATCTGCTGAGCGTGCTGGAGGGAGCCGCGCGGGTCTTGGGGCCCGGCGGGCGATCTTCCTGGGCGACCTGCGGCCGCTGCATCTCCAGCCGCTGTTCCATGCCTCAGTGGCGCTCTGGCGGGCGGAGGAGCAGGCCAGCCCCGCCCAGCTGCGCGCCCGTGTCGGCCGTGCGATGGCCGAGGACGGGGAGCTTCTGCTTGCCCCCGGCTTCTTCCCTGCGCTTCGCGAACGCATCCCTGGGATCGGCCGCATCGACCTCGATCTGCGCTGCGGCCGCGCCGACAACGAACTGACCCGCTACCGCTTCGACGCCGTGCTGCACATCGGCGTGGACGAGCTGCATCCTGTCGGCGGCTGGCGCGAGGCCGGTGAAGACCTGGCGCGGCTCGACCGCCTGCTGGCGGAGGAGCGGCCTGCCGGACTGCGGATCGCCGGGGTTGCCAATCGCCGGCTTGCCCGCGACCTCGCGGCCTGGACGGCGATGTCCAGGACCGGATCGCCCGCCGCAGCCGCATTGCGGGAGCGGATCGGCCGGCTGGAGCCCGCCGGTGCCGACCCCGACGCCTACCGGGCGCTGGCCGAGGCGCATGGCTACCGCGCACGCATCGGCTGGAGCGTCGCCCCGGACGGTGCGGGCGATGCGGAGGGTCGCTTCGACGTGGAGATCTTCGATCCGGCGCGGATGGAGCATCACCCGGCGGCTGCGGAGGCGATGCCTTCCGGGGCATGGCGCGCCCACTGCAGCGATCCTCTGCTTGCCCGGCAGCGGCGGACCTTCGCGCCGCGCCTGCTGTCCGCCCTGCGCGCCAGCCTGCCGGGGCACATGGTCCCCTCCCAACTGCTGCGCGTCGACCGCCTGCCGCTGACGGTCAACGGCAAGCTCGACCGCGACCGGCTGGCCGACCACGACCAGCCCATGCAGGTGACGGCGTCCGCCCATGTGCCGCCGGAAACGCCGGTGGAAACGGCGCTGGCCGCCATCTGGGCGGAGGTGCTGGGCGTCACCCGCATCGGGCTGGACGACGACTTCTTCGAACTGGGCGGCCATTCGCTGCTGGCGACCCAGGTGGCCTCGCGCATCGCCGCCGATCTGGGGGTGACGCTGGACATCCGCGTCCTGTTCGAGGCGACCGTCCTGCGCAGCCTCGCCCGCCGGGTGGAGGAGCGGCTCGCCGCCGGACCCGCCGCCGCGTCCGCCATCGAAGACGAACTGGCCGCCGCGCTGAAGGCCATCGACGGCCTGTCGGAGGCCGAATTGAACGCGCTCGCGGATGCCGCCCGGACCGGCGGCGCCACACCAGACAGTGCCAATACGGGGACCGCCCGATGACCAGCAGCCCGTCCACCCCCTCCCTGCCGACCAGCCTCGACGGTCTGTCGCGCAGCCAGCGCCGGGCGCTCGCCGCCGTCCTGGCCGCCAAGGGCATCGACATCCACACCCGCTTCCCGATCCCCCGCGCCGACCGGTCGGAGCCGCTGCCGCTCTCCTACGCGCAGCAGCGGCTTTGGTTCCTGTGGCGGATGGATCCGGGCGGGGCAGCCTACAACATTCCGGGCGCGATCCGGGTGACGGGGCCGCTCGACCCCGCCCTGCTGGAGGCGGCCTTCGCCCATCTGACCGACCGGCACGAGGCGCTGCGCACCAGTTTCGCCGAGCGCGACGGCCAGCCGGTCCAGGTCATCCACCCCCGGCAGGCGCCGGTGCCCGCCACCATCGACCTGTCGGCCCTCGCCCCTTCCCAACGCGAAACGCGGGCGCGGGATCTGGCGCGCGACGAGGCTCTGGCACCCTTCGACCTCGGTACCGGCCCGCTCCTGCGGCTGACGCTGATCCGGCTGGCGGCGGAGGATCATCTGCTGCTGGTCACCCTGCACCACATCGTGGCCGACGGCTGGTCGGTGGAGCGCTTCCTGGCCGAATTCGCCCGCTGCTATGACGCCCTCCGGGCCGGACGGCAGCCCGACCTGCCGGCGCTGCCGATCCAGTATGCCGATTACGCCCAGTGGCAGCGCGACTGGCTGGAGGCCGGGGAGCGCGACCGGCAGCTCGCCTACTGGCGCGACCGGCTCGGCACCGACCATCCGGTCCTGTCGTTGCCGCTCGACCGCCCCCGCCCGGCGGTGCTGGGCGCCCATGGCGGCACGGTGGCCTTCCGGCTCGGCGCGCAACGCAGCCGTGAACTGAAGGCGCTGGCCCAGGCCCGCGGCGTCACCCCCTTCGTGCTTCTGCTGGCCGCCTTCAAGCTGCTGCTGATGAAGCACAGCGGTGAGACCGACCTCAGGGTCGGCGTGCCCTTCGCCAACCGCAACCGGGTCGAGACGGAGGGGGTGGTCGGCTTCTTCGTCAACACGCTGGTCCTGCGCAGCCGGCTGGACAGCCGCGAGAGCTTCGGCGCCCTGTTGGCCCGGCTGCGCGACACCGCGCTGGAGGCACAGGCCAACCAGGACCTCCCCTTCGAACAGCTGGTCGAGGCGCTGCAACCGGAACGCAGCCTGAGCCACAACCCGCTGTTCCAGGTGAAGTTCAACTACGGCTTCGACACCTCCACCCTGCCGGCGCCGGAAGGGCTGCGCTTCGCGCCGGAGCCCACCGAGTTCCTGGGCGCCCATTTCGATCTGGCGCTGGACATCGCCGATGCACCGGAGGACTTGCACGGCTCGATGACCTACGCCCGCGACCTGTTCGACGCTACCAGCGTCGAGGGGCTGGCCGCCGACTATTGCGGTCTGCTGGACGCCGTTCTGCGCCAGCCCGACGCCCCACTGTGGCGTCTGCGTCCGTCTGGCGCGACATTGGCCAGCGAGGTCGGCAGCTGGCGCGATCCGGCTCCGGGTGTGCTGGATCTGTGGCAGGCCCGCGTCGCGGCCAATCCGGAGGCGGTGGCGGTGTGCGACGGCGAGCGGACGCTCACCGTCCATGCGCTGGACGGGCTGGCGAACCGGCTGGCGAACGGCCTGCGCGAAGCCGGCGTCCGTCCCGGTGACCGGGTGCTGTTGTGTTTCGAGCGCTCCTGCGGCCTGATCGCAGCACTTCTCGGCGTCATGAAGGCCGGTGCGGCCTATGTGCCGCTCGACCCCTCCCAACCGGCGGAGCGGCTGCGCCGTCTGGCCCTGTCCAGCGGTGCCCGCTGTGCCGTGGCGGCGGGGCCGACCTTGGCCGCCGCCGCGGCGACCGGGCTCACCTGCCTCGCCCTTGACGGTCCGGAGATCGGCGCCCGGCCCGGCCGGTTCGACGGTCCCGTTCCGGCCGGCGCGCTGCCTGCCTACGTCATCTACACCTCCGGCTCCACCGGCGAGCCCAAGGGCGTGGTGGTCAGCCACGGTGCGCTCGGCAGCTATCTGCGCGGCGTGCTGGAGCGGCTGGCCGTGCCGAAGGGCAGCTCGATGGCGATGGTCTCCACCGTCGCCGCCGATCTGGGGCACACGGTGCTGTTCGGCGCGCTCTGCCATGGCGGCACCCTGCATCTGGCCGACGACGCCACCGCGCGCGATCCAGACCGTTTCGCCGGCTGGATGGCCGAAAGCGGCGCAGCGGTCCTGAAGATCGTGCCGAGCCATCTGCGCGGCCTGCTCCATGCCGCCCGCGCCGCCGACGTGCTGCCGCGCGACCTGCTGGTGCTCGGCGGCGAGGCTTGCGACGGCGGGCTGGTGGAACAGGTGCGGCGGCTGCGGCCGGGCCTGCGCGTGCTCAACCATTACGGTCCGACCGAGACGACGGTCGGCGTCCTCACCCACGAGATTCCGGCCGGCATCCCGGCCGTCATTCCGCTCGGCTCGCCACTGGCGAATATCCGCGCCTGCGTGCTCGACGCCGACCTGGAGCCGGTGCCTGCCGGTGCCGTCGGCGAGCTTTATGTCGGTGGCGACAGCCTTGCCGACGGCTATCTCGGCCAGCCGGCGCTGACCGCGGCCCGCTTCGTTCCCGATCCGCAGCCGCGCCGTCCGGGCGACCGGCTTTACCGCACCAGCGACCGCGTGCGCCTGCGCCGCGACGGGCTGCTGGAGTTCGTCGGGCGCCTCGACGATCAGGTGAAGATCCGCGGCCACCGCGTCGAACCGGGGGAGGTCGCCCGCGTCCTGAAGGGCCTGCCCGGGCTGGCCGACGTGCTGGTGATCGCCGGCACCGCTGCCCATGGTCCGGCCGCGGGTCGGCTGATCGCCTATTGCGTGCCGTCCGCCGGGGTGCCGGATACGGCCGCCCTGCGCGAAGCCGCCGCTGCCCGTCTGCCGGACCATATGGTCCCGGCCCATTGGGTGATGCTGGATCGCCTGCCGCTGACCGCCAACGGCAAGCCCGACCGCAAGGCGCTGCCCGCTCCCGCCATCGCCGAGGAAGCCCCCCGAACCGCGATGACGGAGACGGAGCAGCGCCTTGCGGCCATCTGGGCCGAGGTCCTGAAGCGTGAGACTGTGGATGTCGGCGCCAGTTTCTTCGCCATGGGCGGCGATTCGATCCTCAGCCTTCAGCTGATCGCCCGCGCCCGCAAGCAGGGGATCAAATTCACCCCGAAACTGCTGTTCGAGGCGCAGAGCATCCGCGCGCTGGCCGCTCTGCTGGACGCCCGGCCGCAAGCCGCTGCTCCGGCGTCAATTCCAGCCCCGGTGCCGCACTCCGCACCCCAAGAGGCGGCGATTCCCGCCGTGCCCCGTGGCGACAGCCTGCCGCTGTCCTCCACCCAGCGACGCCTGTGGTTCCTGTGGCGGCTCGACCCCTCCGGCACGGCCTATACCATCTCCACCGCGCTCCGTCTGCGCGGCCGGCTCGAGACCGAAAGCCTGCGGCGGGCCTTCGCGCTGGTGTCCGCCCGGCACGAGACCCTGCGCACCCGCTTCGTCGACCGGGGCGGAGAGCCCCGGCAGGTCATCGACGCGGACCCCACCTTCGACTGGACGGTCGAGGCGCTGGAGGATGCCGCCCTGCTGGACGGCCGCCTGCGCGGCGAGGCCGCCCGCCCCTTCGACCTGGAAAGGGGCCGCTGCTGCGGCTACGGCTGTTCCGTCTGCCGGGCGGAGACGAGCATGTGCTCTCCCTGGCGATGCACCACATCATCTCCGACGGCTGGTCGATGAACCTCCTGGTGGATGAGGTCGCCCGCGCCTACGCGCTGCTGTCGGCCGGACTGCCGGCGGCTTTGCCTCCCCTGCCGCTGCACTACGCCGACTATGCGGCGTGGCAGGAACGGTGGATGGAGGGGGCCGAGGCGCGCCGGCAGCTCGACCATTGGCGGCAGCGGCTGGGCGGCGAGCAGCCGGCTCTCGATTTGCCGGCCGACCGGCCGCGCCCGCCGATGCAGAGCCATCGCGGTGCGGCGGTGGAGTTCCGGCTGGACGCCCCCCTGGTCGCCGGACTGTCCGCCATCGGGCGGGAGCAGGGGGCGAGCCTGTTCATGGTTCTGCTCGCCGCCTTCGCCGCCCTGCTGCACCGGCACAGCGGCCAGACCGACCTGCGGATCGGCGTTCCGACCGCCAACCGCGGCCGGGTCGAGCTTGAGGGACTGATCGGCTTCTTCGCCAACACCCAGGTGCTGCGGATCGAACCCGATGGGCGCATCCCCTTCGACCGATTCCTGACCCGTGTGCGCGACGAGGTTCTGGCGGCCCAAGCCAATCAGGAACTGCCCTTCGACGCCCTGGTGGAGGCTCTGCAGCCCGACCGCAGCCTCGACCGCAACCCGCTGTTCCAGGTGATGGCCAGCCACAGCCGCCCCCGGTCCGACGCGTTGCGCCGCCTGCCGGGCCTGGACATCGCCGAGCTTCCGCGCCTGCGCCACGCCGCCCAGTTCGACCTGTCGTTGCACAGCGAGGAGCAGGCCGACGGATCGCTCCGCGCGACGCTGATCTACGCCACCGACCTGTTCGACGAGGCGACCGTCCAGCGCTTCCGCAGCCATCTGGAACGTATCCTCAAGGGCGTGGCGGAGGCGCCCACGGTCACGCTGGGCTATCTGCCGATCCTCGACGCCGGCGACTGGCCGGAGGTGCAACCCACTCCCCAAGCGCCTGCCGGCCCGCTCGTGCCGGATCTGATCTCCGAACAGGCGCGCCTGCATGCAGGACTTCCGGCGCTGACCTTCGGCGGGCGGACGCTGAGCTATGCCGAGCTGGAGGCACAGGCGAACCGTCTGGCCCACCGGCTGCAGGCGCTCGGCGTCGGCCCGGAGGTGACGGTCGGCGTCGCCGCCGAACGCTCGGCGGAGTTGGTCGTCGGCCTGTTGGCGGTCATGAAGGCCGGCGGCGCCTATCTGCCGCTCGACCCGGAACTGCCGCCCGCCCGCCTTGCCGCCATGGCCGCGGACGGCGGCATCGCCCTGCTGCTCACCCAAAGCCACCTCGCCGGCAGGCTGGGCGGGGACGTGCTGCCGGATACCGTCCGCCAGCTGCTGCTCGACGCCGAGGACAGCGCCGGGCTGCCGGACACGCCGCCCGTGACCGGCCTGCGGCCGGAAAACCTCGCCTACCTGATCTACACCTCCGGCTCCACCGGCATGCCCAAGGGGGCCGGCAACAGCCATGGCGCCCTGCTGAACCGGCTGGCCTGGATGCAGAAGGCCTACCGGCTGGCGCCGGGCGAACGGGTTCTGCAGAAGACCCCCTTCGGCTTCGACGTCTCGGTCTGGGAGTTCTTCTGGCCGCTGATGGTGGGCGCGCATCTGGTGGTGGCCGCCCCCGGCGAGCACCGCGATGCGGCCCGGCTGGTGGCGCTGATCCGCGAACAGGCGATCGACACGCTGCATTTCGTGCCCTCCATGCTGCAGGCCTTCCTGGAGGAGCCGGGGGTGGAGGACTGCACCAGCCTGCGCCGGGTGGTGTGCAGCGGCGAGGCGCTGCCGGCGGCGCTGCAGGACCGGCTGTTCGCCCGTCTGCCCGGGGTGGGGCTGTACAACCTGTATGGTCCGACCGAGGCGGCGATCGACGTCAGCCACTGGACCTGCCGGGCGGGGAAAGCGGTGCGGGTGGCGGCGTTCCGATCGGTGTGGCGATCGACAATCTGCGGCTCTACGTGCTGGACGAGTGCCTGAACCCGCTTCCGGCAGGGGCTGTGGGCGAGCTTTACATCGCCGGCGTTGGTCTGGCGCGCGGCTATCACCGGCGGGCCGGGCTGACGGCGGAGCGCTTCGTCGCCGACCCGTTCTCGACCGACGGCGGGCGGATGTACCGGACGGGCGATCTGGCGCGGCGTCGCAGTGACGGTGTGATCGAGTATGTCGGTCGCATCGACCATCAGGTGAAGATCCGCGGGTTGCGGATCGAGCTTGGCGAGATCGAGGCGGTCTTGCGCGGTCATCCTGCGGTGCGGGACACGGTGGTGGTGGCGCGCGACGGCGCGGGCGGCAAGCGTCTGGTCGGCTATGTGGCGGCCGATGCGGATGCGGAGCTGCCGCGGCGGTTGAGGGAGCATCTCGGCCGCGACCTGCCGGACTACATGGTGCCGGCGCATATCCTGGTGCTGGATCGCCTGCCGCTGACCCCCAACGGCAAGCTCGACCGCAAGGCCCTGCCCGAGCCGGCACCGGATGCCGGTGGTCAACATGTGCCGCCATCGACGGCGACCGAACTTGCGCTGGCGGAGATCTGGCGCGGGGTTCTGGAGGCTGAGCGCGTCGGTGCCGCCGACAACTTCTTCGCGCTCGGCGGCCATTCGCTGCTGGCGACGCGGGTGGCGGCGCGGATTCGCGACAGTTTCGCCGTGGAGCTTCCCCTCCGCGCCCTGTTCGAGGCGCCGACCCTGGCGGAGCTTGCCGCAAGGATCGACCGCGAACAGGCGCACGGCAGCGACGACGAGGAGATCGGGCGGATGGATGCCCTGCTGGCCGACCTCGAGGCCGATCTTGACATAGTTGTGCCGTCGGAGGCCGCGCAATGACCATGACCTCCAAGCGGGAGCCGGTTGGACGGCCGGCCGATGCACTGAAGCAGATCGCCCAACGCCTCGATGCCCTGCCTGCCGACCGGCAGGAGGAGTTCCTCCGCCGCCTTGCCGAGAGCGGAATTTCCTTCTTCCGGCTGCCGATCCTGCCCGGCCGCCGGCCGGAGCGGCTGCCGCTGTCCCATGCCCAGCGGCGGCTGTGGGTGCTCTGGCAACTCGACCGCGCCAGCCGGGCCTACCACATTCCGATCGGCTTGCGCCTGTCCGGTCGTCTCGACCGGCAGGCGCTTGCCGGCGCATTCGCCGATATCGTCGCCCGGCATGAGGTGCTGCGCACCAGCTATCCGGCCCGCGACGGCGAGGCGGAGCAGCGCATCCATCCCGCTGCTCCGCCCGACATGCGCTGGACCGACCTGTCGGAGCTGGCGCCGGCGGAGCGGGACAACCGGCTGGAGGCAGTGGCCGAAGAGGAAGTCGGAACCCCCTTCGATCTGGAGGCGGCTCCGCCGGTCCGACTGCGGGTGGTGCGCATGGAGGAAGAGGAGCATGCGCTTTTCCTGACGCTCCACCACATCGCTGCCGATGGCTGGTCGGTGAACCGGCTGGTGGAGGAGTTCACCGCCCTCTATGCCGCCCGGCGGGAGGGGCGGGAGGGGCGGGAGGGGCGGGAGGGGCGGGAGGGGCGGGACGCCGGGCTGCCCCCGCTGCCCATTCAGTATGCCGACCATGCGCTGTGGCAGGACAGGCTTCTGCGCAGTGGCGAAGGTGCCCGGCAGCTCGAGCACTGGCGCGCCCTGATTGGCGATGAGCATCCGGATCTGATGCTGCCACGGGACGGCGGCGATGCCGAGGAAGGCGGGCAGGGGCGCGACCGGCGCGAGGCCGGCGTCCCGATCCTTCTCGACGATGCCCTGGCCGCCCGGCTGCGCGCCGTGGCCGGCAAGGAGGGGGCGACCGTCGCCAATCTGCTGCTGGCGGCCTTTCTGCTTCTGCTCCACCGCCACACCGGGCAGGGCGACCTGCGGGTGGGCGTGCCGGTGGCCGGGCGTCACCGCGCCGAGACCGAGCGCCTGATCGGCCTGTTCGTGAACAGCCAGGTCATCCGCGCCGATCTGCATGGCGGGCTCGGACTGCGTGAGGTTCTGGCTCAGGTCCGCGGCCGTTCGGTCGACGCCCAGGCCAACCAGGATCTGCCCTTCGAGCATCTGGTGGACGCGCTCAAGCCGGAGCGACGGCTCGACCGCAATCCGCTGTTCCAGGTGATGTTCAACCACCAGCATCGCCGGCTGTCGGCGCTGGATCGTGTTGCTGGGCTGTCGATCAGGCCGCTGTCCGGCGGTCGCCGCGTCGCCCTGTTCGACCTGTCGCTTGAGGTCGAGGAGGATGACGGCGGGAGCATCCGTTGCGACTTGCGCTACGCTGCCGATTGCTTCGCGACGGAGCGGATCGCCGCCATGGCGGAGGATTACCGGCGCATCCTCGCCGCCTTTGCCGCGGAGGTGAGCGGTCCGGTTGCGGCCATCCGACTGACGGCCGATGACCGCGTGGACACCTCGCCGGCTGGACCAACCTCAGGAGCCGGTCTGTCACCCGCGACCCTGTTCGATGCCCGCGTGGTGGAGACACCCGAAGCCGTCGCCCTCATCGCCGATGGTCGGCCGGTGAGCTTCGGCGTTCTGAAGGAGCGGTCGGACCGGCTGGCCCGGCGGCTCCGCGCGCTGGGTGTCGGGCCGGATGTGCGGGTCGGGCTGGCGGTGGAGCCGTCGCCCGCGATGATGGTCGGGTTGCTGGCGGTCCTGAAGGCGGGCGGCGGCTATGTGCCGCTCGATCCCCGGCTTCCCCGCGACCGCTTGGCCGGAATGATCGCCGACAGCGGCATGGCCTTGATGCTGGTGCAGGACGGCTTGGATGGGGCGATGCCCGCGGGTGTCGCCCGGTTGACGCTGGACGCCGACGGGCTTTGTACGGACGGACCGGATGGCGATGGTGTTCTTCCGGCGCCGCAGGACGAGGCCTTGGCCTATCTGATCTACACCTCCGGTTCCACCGGGACGCCGAAGGGCGTGATGGTCTCCCACGGGGCGCTTGCCCGCCACTGTCTGGCCGCGGCCGAGGCTTACGGGATGACGGCCGGGGACCGGCTGCTGCATTTCGCCTCCTTCGGCTTCGATGCGGCGAGCGAACAGATCCTGATGCCCCTGTTGGCGGGGGCCGGCGTCGTCCTGGGCGCCATGGCCGATACCACGCCGGAGCGGCTGGCGGCGCTGATCCTGCGCGCGAGAGTCACCATCGCCGACCTGCCGCCGGCCTATCTCGCCCACCATGCCGAGGCTCTGGCCGCGGCCATGCCTTGGCACTGCCTTCGCGCCTGCATCCTGGGCGGCGAGGCCTGGGACCTGTCTCTCGCCGGCCGGATCGCCGGCTGGACGGACCGGATCTTCAACGCCTATGGGCCGACCGAGGCGGTGATCACCCCGCTCGTCTGGCAAGCCGGCGGGGAACGCCAAGCCGGAACCGCCCCCATCGGCCGGCCGATCGGCGAGCGCCGGGCGCTGGTGCTCGACGCTTCGCTGAACCCGCTTCCGGCCGGCGCGGTGGGGGAACTGTATCTGGGCGGGTCCGGTCTGGCGCGCGGCTACCTGAACCGCCCCGGCCTGACGGCGGAGCGCTTCATCGCCGATCCCTTCTCCACCGACGGCGGGCGGCTCTACCGCACCGGCGACCTCGTGCGCCAGCGGGCGGACGGTGTGATCGAGTATGTCGGGCGCATCGACCATCAGGTGAAGATCCGCGGCTTCCGCATCGAGCTTGGCGAGGTGGAGGCGGTCTTGCGCGGCCATCCGGCGGTGCGGGACGCGGTGGTGGTGGCCAAGGAAGGGGCGGGCGGCAAGCGTCTGATCGGCTATGTCGTTCCCGCTGGTGAGGCAGACGGCGGCCTAGTCGAGCGGCTGCGCGCCGGACTGAAGGCGGCCCTGCCGGACTACATGGTTCCTGCCCACATCGTGGTGCTGGATCGCCTGCCGCTGACCCCCAACGGCAAGCTCGACCGCAAGGCCCTGCCGGAGCCCGAGGTAGCCGCGTCCACCGCGCAGGTTCTGCCGCGCAGTGAGGCCGAACGCGCCCTGGCTGTGCTGTGGTGCGAGCTGCTGCGGCTGGAGAGCGTCGGCGTCACCGACAACTTCTTCGAGCTGGGCGGCGATTCCATCCTCTCCATCCAGCTGGTCAGCCGTGCCCGCCGCCATGGCCTGACCTTCACCCCGCGCGACGTCTTCGAGCACCAGACCCTGGAAGCGCTCGCCCGCGCCGCCCGCAGCGACGGCGCCGCCGCTCCGGCCGCCGAGCAGGGCCCCGTCACCGGCGCCCTGCCGCTGACGCCGATCCAGCGCTGGTTCTTCGAGGAGCCCATCCCCAACCGCAGCCACTGGAACCAGTCCGTCCTGCTGCGCCTGCGCTGGCCGGTCGATCCGGCTCTGCTGGAGCGGGCGCTGACTGCCCTTGTCGCGCATCACGATGCTCTGCGGCTGGTCTTCGCCTCTGATGGAACGGCGCGGCATCTGGCGCCCGATGCGGTGCCGCCGCTGCTGTGGCACCGTGTCGCCGCCGATGCGGGAGCGCAGGAGCCACTGTGCGAGGAGGCGCAGCGCAGCCTGGACCTGGAGCACGACCCGCTGCTACGCGCCCTGCTGGTCGATCGTGGCGACGATGGCAGTCAGCGCCTGCTGCTGGCGATCCACCATCTGGTGGTGGACGGGGTGTCCTGGCGCGTTCTGCTGGAGGACCTGCAACTGGCCTGCAGCCAGTTGGAGCGGGGCGAGCCGGTGGCGCTGCCGCCCAAGACCGCCTCCTTCCAGTCCTGGGGCGAGGCCCTGCACCGCCATGCCGCCAGCGAGGCGTTGCGGGCGGAGCTGTCCTGGTGGCGCGACAGCCTGAGGGAGGCGCCGACCGGGCTGCCTGGTGTCAGTGAACCTGTACCGGTCGAGGCGCTGACGGTGGCAACGTCTGCGGTTGCACGGACCCGGCTGGATGCGGGCTGGACGAAGCGCCTGCTGTCGTCGGCACCTGCGGCCTACCGGACGCGGGTGAACGATCTGCTGCTGACGGCGCTGGCGCGGGTGCTGTGCCGCTGGAGCGGTGCGGCGTCGGCGCTGGTGCAGCTGGAAGGCCATGGCCGCGAGGAGTTGGTGCAGGGGATGGACCTCAGCCGCAGCGTCGGCTGGTTCACAACCGCCTATCCGGTGCATCTGCACCCCGGCGGGGAACCCGGTGCGGCGATCCGGGCGGTGAAGGAGCAGCTTCGGGCGGTGCCGGGCAACGGGCTCGGCTATGGCGTGTTGCGCCACCTCGGCGACGGGGAGGCGCAGGCAATGCTGCGCGCCCTGCCCGAGGCGCGGGTGACCTTCAACTATCTGGGCCAGTTCGACGGCAGTTTCGACGAGACTGCCCGCTTCGTGCCGGCCGACGAGCCGGCGGGCGCCCGCCTCGCTCCCGATGCCCCGCTCGGCAACTGGCTGAGCATCGACGGCCGGGTCTATGACGGCGAACTGGTGTTCGACTGGAGCTACAGCCGTGCGCTGCTGGCGCCGTCCGTGGTGGAGGGACTGGCGTCGGCCTATGCGGAGGAGCTGCGGGCGCTGGTGGCGCATTGCGAAGCATCGGCCGGCGGTCTGACGCCGTCGGACGTTCCGCTGGCCGGCCTGACGCAGGCGCAGCTGGATGCGCTCGCCCTGCCGGCGCGGGAGCTGGAGGACCTCTACCCGCTGAGCCCGATGCAGCAGGGCATGCTGTTCCATGCCCTGGAAGGTGCCGCGGAGGGGGAGAGCCCCTATGTGACGCAGCTTGCCGTCGATGTGGAGGGTCTGGACGAGACCCGCTTCGCCGCCGCCTGGGCCTGGGTGACGGCGCGGCATGCCGTGCTGCGCACCGGCTTCCTGTGGGGCGGCGAACTGACCGTTCCGCTTCAGGCGGTGTGGGAGCGGGTGGCCGACGCGGTGTCGGTGCTGGACTGGCGGGAGCGCGGGCTTGCCGGCGACGCGCTGGAGGAGGCCTTGCGGCTGCTGGCGCGGGAGGAGCGTGCCCGCGGCTTCGACCTTGCCCGTCCGCCCTTGCAACGTGTGGTTCTGGTGCGGCTTGGGCCGGGCCGGCACCGTCTGGTCTGGACCAGCCATCACCTGCTGCTGGATGGCTGGAGCAGCGCGCGTCTGGTGGCGGAGGCGCTTGGCCGCTATCGCGGGGCGACCGTCGCCGACGCACCCGGGCGTTACCGCGACTACATCGCGTGGCTGGGCCGGCAGGACGGGGCGGCGTCGGAGCGGTTCTGGCGCGAGCGCCTGTCGGGTCTGGAGGCGCCGACGCTTCTGGCGTCCTGCCTGCCCTGCCGGGCACCGCAGGCGGGGCATGGCGTGGTGCGGACGCAACTGGATGCTGCCGCGACGCAGCGGCTTCAGGCCTTTGCGCAGGCTCAGCGGGTGACGCTGAACACGCTGGTGCAGGGGGCGTGGGCGCTTCTTCTGCACCGCTACAGCGGGCAGGAGACGGTGGTGTTCGGGGCGACGGTGTCCGGCCGCCCGGCGGAGTTGGCAGGGGTCGAGGAGACGCTGGGCCTGTTCATCAACACGCTGCCCGTGGTGGAGCATCCGCCGTCTGGCGAGCCTGTGGGGGAGTGGCTTCGCGGGCTGCAGCGGCGGAACCTGGAGCTGCGCGAGCACGAGCACACGCCGCTGCACGAGGTGCAGCGCTGGGCCGGATCCCACCTCGGCACCGGCGGCGGCGCGCGGGCGCTGTTCGACAGCATCGTGGTGTTCGAGAACTATCCGGTCGACGAGGCGCTGAGGGACCAGACCGACGACAGCCTGAGGTTCGGCTCCGCCGAAACCGTCGACGACACCCACTATGCGATGACGCTGACGGTCCGGTCCGGCGGATCGCTTGATCTGGCTTTCGGCTACCGGCGCGACCTCTTCGACCCCGGCCCTGTGGAGGAACTGTCACAGCTGCTCGGCGGGCTGCTGGAGCGCATGGCCTCGCATGCCGAAACCCCCGTTGGGGCGCTGGAACTGCTTGAAGGCGTCCGCCGCCGCCGGATTCTGGAGGAGTGGAGCGGAAAGGAGGGACAGGACATGCCGCCGCCTTCCCCGCGCCTGCATCAGCTGATCGAAGCCCAGGTCCGCCGCAAGCCGGAGGCGACGGCTCTGGTCCATCCCGGCGGCACCCTGAGCTATGGAGACCTGAACGCCCGCGCCAACCGATTGGCCCGCCTGCTGCGCGCCGAGGGGATCGGGCCGGACGACCGGGTCGCCATCGCGCTCGATCGCTCGCCCGAGTTGGTGGTCGCCATCCTCGCGGTTCTGAAGGCGGGCGCGGCCTATCTGCCGCTCGATCCCGGTTATCCGGCCCAGCGCCTGGCCTACATGCTGGAGGATGGCGGAGCGGCGCTGCTGCTGACCTCCGAGGCTCTGCAGGACGGCATGCCCTGGCCCGCCGGTTTGCCGGCGGTCCGGCTCGACGCCGACCGGGACCGGCTGGCGGCGTTCGCCGACGACGACCTTCCGCCCATCGGCGCGTCCGACAATCTGATCTATCTGATCTACACCTCCGGCTCCACCGGCCGGCCGAAGGGGGCCGGAGTGACGCAGGCCGGATTCATGAACCTGATGCGCTGGTACTGCGACCATGTCGGCTTCGACGCCGACAGCCGTCTGCTGCTGATGAGTTCGCACGCCTTCGACCTGACTCAGAAGAACCTGTTCGCGCCGCTCCTGACCGGCGGTCAGCTGCACATGGCGGGCGACGGCTACGACCCGCAACAGCTTCTGGACTGGATCGCCCGGCACCGCATCACCGCGCTGAATGCCACCCCCAGCACTTTCCAGCCGCTGTTGGCGCTGGAACGGGACGGGGAACTGGAGTCCCTGCGCGATGTGGTCCTGGGCGGCGAACCGATCCGCACCGACGCGCTGCGCCCCTGGCTCGACCGGCGGCGTGGACCCAAGCCGCGCATCCACAACAGCTACGGTCCGACCGAATGCGCGGACGTGGTCGCCTTCCACCGTTGGGACGGCATCGCGGACGAGATCCCGACCGGCCGGCCGGTGCCCGGCCTTCGCCTCTACATCCTGGACGGCTACGGCAATCCGGTGCCGCCGGGGGTGGCCGGCGAACTGCACATCGGCGGCATCGGGGTCGGCCGCGGCTATCACCGCCAGCCGGGCCTGACCGCCGACCGCTTCGTCCCGGATCCCTTCGGCGCGCCGGGCGGGCGCCTCTACCGCAGCGGCGACCTAGCCCGCCATCGCGAGGATGGCGTGATCGAGTATCTCGGCCGCCTCGAC
The DNA here is from genome assembly GCF_055698305.1 of Azospirillum sp. VT-I1. Classification (NCBI taxonomy): domain Bacteria; kingdom Pseudomonadati; phylum Pseudomonadota; class Alphaproteobacteria; order Rhodospirillales; family Azospirillaceae; genus Azospirillum; species Azospirillum sp. VT-I1. The sequence goes on from NZ_CP168802.1 coordinate 537,350, forward strand.
CAGCAGGTGAAGATCCGCGGCCTGCGCATCGAGTTGGACGAGATCGAGGAGGCGCTGCGGGCGGAGTCGACGGTCCGGGAGGCGGCGGTCGCCGCGGTTGCCGGGCCGGGTGGCGGGCAGCTCTGCGCCTACATCGTCCCCGCTGCGGGGGACGACCGGCATGGCGACGCACTCTGGCCGCTGTTGCGCCGGCGGCTGGGGGAGCGGCTGCCCGACCATATGGTTCCCACCCTCTGGGTCCGGTTGGACCGGCTGCCTCTGACGCCCAGCGGCAAGCTCGACCGCCGGGCGCTGCCGCAACCCGAACTGCGGCAGCGGACCCATGCCCCGCCCTCCACCGATCTGGAGCGCCGACTGGCCGCGCTGTGGGAGGAACTGCTGCGGGTGGAGCGGGTCGGCCTCGACGACGACTTCTTCGAGCTGGGCGGCCATTCACTGCTGGCGGTCCAGCTAATCGCCCGTCTGCGCCGCGACTTCGGGGTCGCGCTGTCGCCCGGTCAGGTCTTCGGCAACGCCAGCCTGCGGGCTTTGGCGGCTTATGTCGCCGAGCGTCCGGCCGCGCCCGATCCCGGCAAGCTGTCGCGGATGAGCGCGCTGATGGACATGCTGGAATCCGGCTGACCGGCCGGACGCTGACCGGCCGGATCATGCAATGGAAAGGGGCGCATTCCGCCGGATGCGCCCCTCTCCCTTTCTGCGTCCCGTGCCGGGGGCATTACAGCGCCGGCTGCCGGTCCTCCACCACCTTGCCGGCGGTCAGCCGGAGCAGATGGTCGGCGACGTCGAAATAGCGGTCGTCGTGGGAGATCACGATGATGGTCTTGCCCAGCGCCTTCAGGCTCGGCAGCAGCTCGGTGTAGAAGATCCGCCGGAAGGTCGGGTCCTGATCGGCCGCCCATTCGTCGAACACCAGCACCGGCCGCTTTTCCGTCCAGGCCTGGAGAAGGGCCAGCCGCTTGCGCTGGCCGGTGGACAGGTCGGTTGTGCTGAACACCCCGTCGACCACGCTGACCTTGTGGGCGATCTCCAGCCGCTCCAGATAGGCCTGGGCGTCCTCCGGCACGCTGTCGCTCTTCTGGATCAGGTCGTCGAACAGGAAATAGTCGGAGAAGATGGTGGTGAAGAGCTGCCGGTAATCGTCGCGCGTCTCCGGCGTCACCGGCCGGCCGTCCAGCAGGATCTGCCCGTCGTGAGGGGGTAGAGGCCGAGCAGCATCTTGATCAGCGTGGTCTTGCCGCAGCCGTTCTCGCCGACGATGAACAGGATTTCGCCGCGGCCGACCCGCAGCGAGACGGGGCCGAGCACGAAGGGCTCCACGTCCGGGCCGGCCGGCGGGTAGACGTAGCGGGCATTGCGCAGCTCCAGCGTATCGATGGTCGCAGGCGGGCGGGCATCGTCCTTCATCAGCAGATGCGGCTCCGGCGAGGCGAACTCCGCCGACAGTTCCGCGATGCGGCGGAAGGCGATCTGGGCGCGGCTGACGATGGGCAGGGTGCCGATCAGATGCTCCAGCGGCCCCTTCATGTAGAGCAGGACCAGGACGAAGCCGCTCAGCGTTCCGCGGTCGGTGCTGGGCCACAGCACTTCGACGCCGAGCGCCACCCCGATGACGATAAAGAACAGCGTCGATCCGAACCCCTTGGCGATGACGAAAAGGTTGATCGACCGGATCTGGATGTCGCAGATGCGGTCGATGGTCCCGCGCAGAGCCTCGCTTTGCAACCGCAGCCGCCGCGGCCGGTTGATGCGCAGCTCCTTCGCCCCTTCCGCCAGCGACCGGTAGTGCTTCTGCAACTCGTCCTCGTGGGTGCGCGCCTCGTTGAAGCCTTCGAGGCCGCGGACGCGCGCCATGTACTGCACGGCGCTGCCGATCAGGATGGCAGCGGCCGTCGCCAGGAACATCGGCCATGACAGCAGGGCCAGATAGCAAAGGCTGCCCAGTGTGACGCTGAGCGAGACCGCCAGCGGCGCGAAGGCGAAGGCGAAATCGCTGATGGTGTCGACGTCGTGGGTCAGCACCGGGATCAGGCGGTGGCTGCGGTAGCGCTCCAGCTGGTCGATGGGGGCCGTCAGGATGCGGTCGCCCAGATCCCTGCGCAGCCGCGCGATGACCTTCTGCCCGATCCGGTTGGTGCCGATGTCGGACAGGACCGAACCGGCGAGCGCCAGGGCGCACAGCCCTGCGAAGGCGAGCAGGATTCCGACGCCCGGGCTTTCGCCGGCATGCAGGATACGGTTGATGGTGGCCAGCAGGCCGGTCACGCTGAGGCCGCCCAGCACCCCCAGCAGGGTGGCGGCGGTCAGCAGCGGCCAGAAGGGGCGGAGGAGCTGGAGCAGAGCGGCGAAGCTGGTGCGGGGTGGCGTCGGCATCGGGATTCCTGCGGGACGGGATCGAGGGCGGCCGGCACGAGTTCCCCGCCTTTGGGGGCGGATGCGCGCGGCCGTCCTGACTAGGACGAATGAGCGGCGCGAAACTGAAGCCGCTCCCGTTCCGAACCGCCGCCCCGATCCGGTCCGGCTCCTTTCCCCTGTCACAGAAGGTCGCAGGGCTCGCCGCAGACGCGGGGTTTCCCTGACCGGAGAGCTCGCGTAGAATCCACCCGATCCGGCTCGCCTTGCGGACCCGCCGTTGCTTGCCCTATAGCTGCCGAACGCCTTCCGGAGTCGAGCACGCCCGTATGCCTCCGTCAAATCCCTCAGACGACGACCGCGTGACCGAAGAGGCTGCGGACTGGTGCCTGCGCCTGCAATCGTCCGACGTCAGCGACGCCGACCGCGCCGCTTTCGAACGCTGGTGCCTGGCGGACCCGCGCCATCTGGCGGAATTCAACGCGATGCGGGAGATCTGGGGCCTGTCGGCCGGCCTGCGCCCGCGGGTGACCATGGCGCCTGTCCAGCCGGCGGCACAGCCTGCGTCGGGCGTCGGGCAGGCGGCTCCGGCGGCGATCGTCCGGCCTGCGTCGCGGCGGCGCTGGGCGATGGCGGCCTGCGTCGCGGCGTCCCTGGCGGCCTGCTGGCCGGTGGGCTGGTCGTTCGGCGTCCTGCCCGGGCGCGTCGATTTCTTCGTCGGCGGCGGCCGGCACCGCGTGGTCGAGCTGCCTGACGGTTCCACGGTGGACCTGAACGTCCGCACCACCCTGTTCTATGCCCAGTTCCGCGACCGGCGCAGCGTCCTCATGGACCATGGCGAGGCATTTTTCGCGGTGGCGCACGATGCCGGGTATCCCTTCACCGTCTTCACCGCCGGCCATCAGGTCCGGGTGACGGGGACCAAGTTCAACGTCTGGGCCAATGACGGCGACCTTGCCGTGACGCTGACAGAGGGCTCGGTCACCGTGGCGCCATCCGGGGCGTCATCCGGGGCGGCGGGGGAGAGCCTTTGCGGCTGACGCCGGGCATGCAGGGCCGTTTCGGCCGGGACAGCCGGTTCGGCAGCGTCGCGCGCGTCGATCCGCAGCGGATCCTGTCCTGGCGCGAAGGCAAGCTGGTGTTCGACAACATCACGCTGGCCGAAGCGGTCCCCCTGCTGAACCCCTATCTGTCGCAACCGCTGCGGCTGGCCGACCGCAGGGTCGGGGCAATGCGCATCGGCGGCGTGTACGACGTCGCCGACCTCGACCGTGTGGCGGCGTCGCTGCCGCGGGTGTTGCCGGTGACATTGGCGTCCAAAGACGGCGAACTCCTCGTTTCCGCCCGCTGAACCCGGCCCTGATCGGACACGGTCCATCGACCGCCGGCAATTCCATGCCTGCGGGGTAAATCCGCCCATCCCTCCTTCGTCACTACTGGAGACCGCGGCGCACCTGATGGTGCGGCCGCGCACAGTCTGGCCGCCCCGGTCGACCGTACCGGAAGCCCGGCGGCCGGATCAGCGTCAAGCCAGCCGGCGATGGGAAATTCCAGATGGTTGCTCAAGACTCCGTGGACCTGGTCCGCCGCTTCATCGGTCTGCCGGTGGAAAAGCGCAAGCTGTTCTGGCGCGCCATGCGCGACGAGGCCGTGGACCTTTCTCTTCTGCCGATCCCGGCGGACCTCGCCCCGGCCACGGAGGCACCGCTGTCCCACGCGCAGCGCCGGATGTGGGCCTTGTGGAAGCTCGACTCCGGAAGCGGCGCCAACAACATCTTCAGCGCGACGCGCCTGACGGGAGAGCTGGATCGCGCCGCCCTGTCCCGCGCCTTCGGACTTCTGCTGCGCCGCCACGCAGCATTGCGGACCGTGTTCCGCCAGAGTGACGGCGAACCGGTGCAGACCATCCTCGACGAGGCCGACTTCCGGCTTGCCGTCGACGACCTCGGCCATCTTCCGGCGGATGAGCGCGAGCAGGCCGCCCAACGCCTGATGGAGGAGGAGGCGCAGTCTCCCTTCGATCTGGAAACCGGCCCTCTCCTGCGCGCGCGTCTGGTCCGGCTGGCGGAGCAGGATCACCGGCTTCTGGTGACGATGCACCACATCGCCTCGGATGGCTGGTCGATGGCCGTGCTGATCCGGGAATTCGCCGAGCTTTACCGCGCCATCCGGCAGGGCGGACGGATCGACCTGCCGCCGCCGCCGATCCGCTACGCCGACTATGCCCTGTGGCAAAGGAACATGCTGGAGGCGGGCGAGGCGGAGCGGCAGCTTGCCTATTGGCTGGAGAAGCTGGGAGGAGACCGGGCACCGCTGGAGCTGCCCTCCGACCGGCCGCGGCCGGCACGGCAGAGCCACCGCGGCGCCGTTCTGCGCTTTACGCTCGACGCGGATCTGGCTGGAAGGCTGCGTGCCTTCGCCCGCGAGCGGGATGTGACGCCGTTCATGCTGCTGCTGTCGGCCTTCTCGCTGCTTCTCCATCGTCACAGCGGGCAGGGCGACATCGCCGTCGGCGTGCCGGTCGCCAACCGCGACCGTGCGGAGTGCGAGGGTGTGGTCGGCTTCTTCGTCAACACCCAGGTTCTGCGCCTGCGGATCGACGGGCGCGACCGCGTCGCCGACCTGCTCGGTCAGGTCAGGCAGACGGCGCTGGAGGCGCAGGCCCATCAGGACCTGCCCTTCGAACAGCTGCTGGAGGCGCTGAAGCTGGAGCGCAGCCTCAGCTACAACCCGCTGTTCCAGGTGATGTTCAACCACCAGCGCCGCGATGGCCGGGCCGCCACAGCGATGGATGGCTTGCGGGTGGAGCCGATGGCGCTCGACAGCGCCACGGCCAGCTACGACCTGACGCTCGACACCGTCGAGGAGGAGGGTGGCGGGATCGAGGCCTGCTTCACCTACGCGACCGACCTCTACGATCGTGATCGGATCGACCGGCTGCGCTCTCATTTCGAGACGCTGCTGTCGGGTCTGGTCGCGGATGCGGATCGCCGGGTGGGGGAGGTGCCGCTGCTGACGGCGCAGGAACAGGCGCAGTTCGCCGCCTGGAACGCGCCGGTCGCCGCCGAGCCCTTCGAGCCGGTTCACCAGCGATCGCCGCCCTCGCCGCCGCCCTTGCGGACCGGCCGGCGGTCATCGACGGCGGTCCCGACGCTGCCACCCTCAGCTTCGCCACGCTCGACCGCCGGGCCAACGCCCTGGCCGTCCGGCTGGTTGCGGCAGGGGTCGGGCCGGAGGTCCGCGTCGGCGTCGCCCTGCCGCGTGGTCCCGGCATGATCGTCGCCCTGCTGGCGGTGCTCAAGGCCGGCGGTGCCTATGTCCCGCTCGACGCCGCCTATCCGCGCGAGCGCCTCGCCTACCTGATCCAGGATGCCGGCATCGCCCTGCTGCTGACCGACGGCAGCCTTGCCGACCGCCTGCCCCTGCCGGACGGTCTGCCCAGCCTGCTGCTCGACCGCCTGCCGGTGGAGGAGGCCGACGCTCCGCCGCCGGTGGCGGTGCTGCCGGACAGCCTCGCCTATGTCATCTACACCTCCGGCTCCACCGGCCTGCCCAAGGGCGTCGCGGTGGCGCACGGGCCGCTCGCCATGCATTGCCGGGCCGTCGGCGCGCTCTATGCCATGACCCCGCAGGACTGCGAGCTGCACTTCATGTCCTTCGCCTTCGACGGCGCGCATGAACGCTGGCTGACCGCCCTGACCCATGGCAGCCGCCTGCTGGTCCGCGACGACAGCCTGTGGACGCCGGAACAGACCTACGCGGCCATGCACCGACACGGCGTGACGGTGGCGGCCTTCCCGCCGGTCTACCTGCAGCAGCTGGCCGAGCATGCCCGGCGCGAGCAGGCGGAGCGTGGAATGGCTCCGCCGCCGGTGCGGGTCTACTGCTTCGGCGGCGATGCGGTGGGCGATGCGGCGTTCGAGCTGGCCAAGGAGGCGCTGCGGCCGGAGCACATCATCAACGGCTACGGCCCGACCGAAACGGTGGTGACGCCGCTGATCTGGAAGGCCGGACGGGAGGACCAGTGCGGCGCTGCCTATGCGCCGATCGGCCTGCGGGTGGGCGACCGCAGCACCCATGTGCTCGACGGCCACCTGAACCCTGTTCCGCTGGGTGTGGTGGGGGAACTGTATCTGGGCGGGTCCAGTCTTGCGCGCGGCTATCTGAACCGCCCCGGCCTGACGGCGGAGCGTTTCGTCGCCGATCCCTTCTCCACCGACGGCGGGCGGCTCTACCGCACCGGCGACCTCGTGCGCCAGCGGGCGGACGGGGTGATCGAGTATGTCGGTCGCATCGACCATCAGGTGAAGATCCGCGGCTTCCGCATCGAGCTTGGCGAGGTGGAGGCGCGGCTGCGGTCGCAGCAGGGCGTGCGCGAGGCGGCGGTGGTCGCTCGCGACGGCACTTCCGGCAAGCGGCTGGTCGGCTATGTCGTGCCCGCCGGGGAGGGCGACGGCGGCTTGGTGGAACGGCTGCGCGCCGGGCTGAAGGCGGCGCTGCCGGACTACATGGTGCCGGCGCACATCCTGGTGCTGGATCGTCTGCCGCTGACCCCCAACGGCAAGCTCGACCGCAAGGCCCTGCCGGAGCCGGAGGTGGCCTCCTCGGCGGCCCAGGTCCTGCCACGCAACGAGGCCGAGCGCGCCTTGGCGGCTCTGTGGTGCGAGCTTTTGCGGCTGGAGAGCGTCGGCGTCACCGACAACTTCTTCGAACTGGGCGGCGACTCCATCCTCTCCATCCAGCTGGTCAGCCGCGCCCGCCGCCATGGCCTGACCTTCACCCCACGCGACGTTTTCGAGCACCAGACCCTGGAGGCGCTCGCCCGCGCCGCCCGCAGCGACGGCGCCGCCACGCCGGCCGCCGAGCAGGGCCCCGTCGCCGGCACGCTGGCGCTGACCCCGATCCAGCGCTGGTTCTTCGAGGAGCCCATCCCCAACCGCAGCCACTGGAACCAGTCCGTCCTGCTGCGCCTGCGCCGACCCGTCGATCCGGTGCAACTGGAGCGGGCACTGACTGCCTTGGTGACCCACCATGACGCCCTGCGGCTGGTCTTCACCGACGATGGAACGGCGCGACACCTGACGCCCGATGCGGTGCCACCGCTGCTGTGGCATCGCATCGCCGCCGACGCCGACGCGCAGGAGCGGCTGTGCGAGGAGGCGCAGCGCAGCCTGGCCCTGGAGCATGGCCCTCTGCTGCGCGCCATGTTGGTCGATCGTGGCGACGATGGCAGTCAGCGCCTGCTGCTGGCGATCCACCATCTGGTGGTGGACGGCGTATCCTGGCGCGTTCTGCTGGAGGACCTGCAGCTGGTCTGCAGCCAGCTGGAGCGGGGCGAGCCGGTGACGCTTCCGGCCAAGACCGCCTCCTTCCAGTCCTGGGGCGAGGCTCTGCGCAGCCACGCCACGAGTGTAGAGTTGAAAGCCGAACTCGGCTGGTGGCGCGACAGCCTGAGGGATGCACCGGCCGGGCTGCCCGGTGTGGTGGAGCCGGTCTCTGCGGAGGCGCTGACGGTGGCGACGTCTGCGGTTGCACGGACCCGGCTGGATGCGGGCTGGACGAAGCGCCTGCTGTCGTCGGCGCCTGCGGCTTACCGGACGCGGGTGAACGACCTGCTGCTGACGGCCTTGGCGCGGGTGCTGTGCCGCTGGAGCGGTGCGGCGTCGGCGCTGGTGCAGCTGGAGGGTCATGGCCGCGAGGAGCTTGTGGCGGGGATGGATCTCAGCCGCAGCGTCGGCTGGTTCACCACCGCCTATCCGGTGCATCTGCGCCCCGGCGAAGAAGCCAGTGCGGCGATCCGGGCGGTGAAGGAGCAGCTTCGGGCGGTGCCGGGCAACGGGCTCGGCTACGGCGTGCTGCGCCACCTCGGCGACGGGGAGGCGCAGGCCACCTTGCGCGCCCTGCCCGAGGCGCGGGTGACCTTCAACTATCTGGGCCAGTTCGACGGCAGCTTCGACGAGGCGACCCGCTTCGTGCCGGCCGACGAGCCGGCAGGCAGCAGCCAGGATGCTGGAGCGCCCCTGGGCAACTGGCTGACGCTGAACGGTCAGGTCTATGACGGCGAGCTGGTGTTCGACTGGAGCTACAGCAGCGCCGTCCTCGAGCCAGCGGTTGTGGAAGGGCTGGCGTCGGCCTATGCGGAGGAACTGCGGGCGCTGGTGGCGCATTGCGAGGCGTCGGCGGGCGGCTTGACGCCGTCGGACGTTCCGCTGGCCGGTCTGACGCAGGCGCAGCTGGATGCGCTCGCCCTGCCGGCGCGGGAGCTGGAGGACCTCTATCCGCTGACGCCGATGCAGCAGGGCATGCTGTTCCACGCGCTCTATGAGCCGGGCGGCGCCGCCTACATCAATCAGATGCGGGTGGATGTGGAGGGGCTGGACGTGGCGCGCTTCCATGCCGCCTGGCAGGGGGCTGTCGACGCGCATGACAGCTTGCGCGCCGGCTTCCTGTGGGAGGGATTGGACCAACCGCTGCAGGCGATCCGCCGCAAGGCGGCGGTGCCGCTGCGACTGGAGGACTGGCGCGGCGATGCGGAGCCGTCCGCCCGTCTGGAGACCCTTGCTGCGGCGGAGCGGCAGGCCGGCTTCGACCTTGCCGCGCCGCCGCTGCTGCGTCTGGCGGTGGTGCGCACGGGGCATGAGCGCCACCATGTGATCCTGACCAGCCACCACATCCTGCTGGACGGCTGGAGCAGCTCTCAGCTTCTGGGGGAGGTGTTGCAGCGCTATGCCGGCCAAGCGCCGGCGGCGGACGGCGGGCGCTTCCGCGACCATGTGGCGTGGCTGCAGGGCCGCGACCGGGCGGCGTCGGAGGCCTTCTGGCGCGCCCGCACCGCCGAACTCGACCAACCCACCAGGATCGTCTCCCTGCTGCCGTCCGGCTCGCAGGCGGACAGCTCGCAGGACCGGGAAGGGCAGGGCGAGCATCGCTGCGTCTTCACGGTGGAGGAAACCCGTCGCCTCACCGACCTCGCCCGCCATTGCGACGTCACGCTGAACACCCTGATGCAGGCGGCCTGGGCCGTCCTGCTGCGCCAGCATGGCGGACAGGACACCGTCGCCTTCGGCACCACCGTGTCCGGCCGCCCGGCGGATCTGCCGGGGGTGGAGCACCGGCTCGGCCTGTTCATCAACACGCTTCCGGTGATCCTGACGCCTCACCCGGCGCTGCCGGTGGCGGACTGGCTCCGCAAGGTCCAGAACCGCAATCTCGACCTGCGCGAGCACGAGCACACGCCGCTCGCCGACATTCAGCACTGGTCGGGCCAGACCGCCTCGGGCGATGCCGGCGGCGCCCTGTTCGACAGCCTGCTGGTGTTCGAAAGCTATCCGGTCGCTGAGGCGCTGCGCCGGGGAAGCCCGGACGGCCTGCGCTTCTCCCCGGTGATCGGCTATGAGCGGACCAGCTATCCGCTGACCATCGCGATCATGCCCGGCGACCGGCTGGAACTGCACCATCGCTACGACCGCGCCCATCTGACGGAGCCGGCGGTTGTGCGTGTCGCCGGCCATCTCCGCCGCCTTCTGCTGGCGATGGCCGATGCTCCGAGCCGACCGCTCGGTGCCCTCTCCGTGCTGGACGAAATCGACCGCGGGCTTATCCTTGGCGCCTGGAACCGGCGGGAGCCGATGGACGCCACGCCTTTGCCGCGTCTGTTCGAAGCCCAGGTCGCCCGCACTCCGGATGCCACTGCGGTGATCGCCGGCACGCGGAGCCTGAGCTATGCCGATCTCAACCGGCAGGCCAACCGGCTCGCCCATAGGCTGCGCGCGCTCGGCGTGGCACCCGGCGTGCCGGTCGCCGTCATGCTGGAGCGGACGGAGGTTCTGCCGGCCGGCCTTCTGGCCATCCTGAAGGCGGGCGGCGCCTATGTGCCGCTCGACCCCGCCTACCCGGCCGACCGCATCGCCTACATGCTGGCCGACAGCCGGGCTGCGCTTGTCCTGACGCAGCGCAGCCTGCTGCAGCGGCTGCCTGTGAGCGAGGATCTTCGCGTGGTGGCGCTCGACGACCCGGCGCTCGATCTGGAGAACGGCAGGGAGGACGACCCGCCGCCGTTGAACCGGGCGGAGGATGCCGCCTACGTCATCTATACCTCCGGCTCGACCGGCCGGCCGAAGGGCGTGGTGATCGAGCATCGCAATGCTGCCGCCCTCATCGATTGGGCATTGCGGCTCTACCGGCCGGACCAGTTGCAGGGGGTGCTGGCCTCGACCTCCGTCTGCTTCGACCTTTCGGTCTGGGAGTTCTTCGTCACGCTGAGCGCAGGCGGCCATGTGGTGATGGCCGACAATGCCTTGTCCTTGCCCGACTTGCCGGCCCGCGACCGCGCGCGCCTGATCAACACGGTGCCGTCGGCAATTGCCGGCCTCCTGCGCTCCGGCGGGATTCCGCCCGGTGTCCGCACCGTCAATCTGGCAGGCGAGCCGCTGTCCCAGTCGCTGGTGGACGAGCTCTATGCCGCCGGTATCGCCGACGTCTACGACCTCTATGGTCCGTCGGAGGACACGACCTATTCCACCGTGACCCGCCGCGAGGCGGGTGGCCGCGCCAACATCGGCCGCCCCATCGCCGGAACCCAGGGCTATGTTCTGGACGGCGACCTGAACCCGGTTCCGCTGGGCGTGGTGGGGGAGCTGTATCTGGGCGGGTCCGGTCTGGCGCGCGGTTATCTGAACCGTCCCGGCCTGACGGCGGAGCGCTTCGTCGCCGATCCCTTCTCCGCCGATGGCGGGCGGCTCTACCGCACCGGCGACCTCGTGCGCCAGCGGGCGGACGGTGTGATCGAGTATGTCGGTCGCATCGACCATCAGGTGAAGATCCGCGGTTTCCGCATCGAGCTTGGCGAGGTGGAGGCGCGGCTGCGGGCGCAGGAGGGCGTGCGGGAGGCGGCCGTGGTGGCACGCGAGGGCAGCGCCGGCAAGCGGCTGGTCGGCTATGTCGTGCCCGCCGGTGAGGCCGATGGCGGCTTCGTCGAACTGCTGCGCGCCGGGCTGAAGGCGGCGTTGCCGGACTACATGGTGCCTGCCCACCTCGCGGTGCTGGAACGCCTGCCGCTGACCCCCAACGGCAAGCTCGACCGCAAGGCGTTGCCGGAGCCGGAGGTGGCATCCTCCTCGGCGCAGGTGCAGCCACGCAACGAGGCCGAACGCGCCCTTGCGGCGCTGTGGTGCGAGCTTTTGCGGCTGGAGAGCGTCGGCGTCACCGACAACTTCTTCGAACTGGGCGGCGACTCCATCCTCTCCATCCAGCTGGTCAGCCGCGCCCGCCGCCATGGCCTGACCTTCACCCCGCGCGACGTCTTCGAGCACCAGACCCTGGAAGCGCTCGCCCGCGCCGCCCGCAGCGACGGCGCCGCCGCTCCGGTCGCCGAGCAGGGCCCCGTCACCGGCACGCTGCCGCTGACGCCGATCCAGCGCTGGTTCTTCGAGGAGCCCATCCCCAACCGCAACCACTGGAACCAGTCCGTCCTGCTGCGCCTGCGCGGCCCGGTCGATCCGGCCCTGCTGGAGCGGGCGCTGGCTGCCTTGGTCGCCCACCACGACGCCCTGCGGCTGGTCTTCGCCGCCGACGGAACCGCCCGGCACCTGTCCCCCGATGCGCTGCCGCCGCTGCTGTGGCATCGCATCGCCGCCGACGCCGACGCGCAGGAGCGGCTGTGCGAGGAGGCGCAGCGTAGCCTGGACCTGGAACAGGGGCCGCTGCTGCGCGCCCTGTTGGTCGAGCGCAGCGACGATGGCAGTCAGCGCCTGCTGCTGGCGATCCATCATCTGGTGGTGGACGGCGTGTCCTGGCGCGTTCTGCTGGAGGACCTGCAGCTGGCCTGCAGCCAGCTGGAGCGGGGCGAGCCGGTGACGCTGCCGGCCAAGACCGCCTCCTTCCAGTCCTGGGGCGAGGCCCTGCGCAGCCACGCCACCAGCGAGGCATTGCGGGCAGAGCTTGGCTGGTGGCGCGAGAGCCTGAGGGATGCACCAGTCGGGCTGCCCGGTGTGGTGGAACCGGTCTCCCCCGAAGCGCTGACGGTGGCGATGTCCGCGGTGGCGCGGACGCGGCTGGATGGCGACTGGACGAAGCGCCTGCTGGCGTCGGCACCTGCGGCCTACCGGACGCGGGTGAACGACCTGCTGCTGACGGCGCTGGCGCGGGTGCTGTGTCGCTGGAGCGGTGCGGCGTCGGCGCTGGTGCAGCTGGAGGGTCATGGCCGCGAGGAGCTTGTGGCGGGGATGGATCTCAGCCGCAGCGTCGGCTGGTTCACCACCGCCTATCCGGTGCATCTGCGCCCCGGCAGGGAGGCCGGTGCGGCAATCCGGGCGGTGAAGGAGCAGCTTCGGGCGGTGCCGGGCAACGGGCTCGGCTATGGCGTGCTGCGCCACCTCGGCGACGGGGAGGCGCAGGCAACGCTGCGCGCCCTGCCCGAGGCGCGGGTGACCTTCAACTATCTGGGCCAGTTCGACGGCAGCTTCGACGAGGCGGCCCGCTTCGTGCCGGCCGACGAGCCGGCAGGCAGCAGCCAGGATGCTGGAGCGCCTGTGGGCAACTGGCTGACGCTGAACGGTCAGGTCTATGACGGCGAGCTGGTGTTCGACTGGAGCTACAGTAGCGCCGTCCTCGAGCCAGCGGTTGTGGAAGGGCTGGCGTCGGCCTATGCGGAGGAACTGCGGGCGCTGGTGGCGCATTGCGAGGCGTCGGCGGGCGGCTTGACGCCGTCGGACGTTCCGCTGGCCGGTCTGACGCAGGCGCAGCTGGATGCGCTCACCCTGCCGGCGCGTGAGGTGGAGGACCTCTACCCGCTGACGCCGATGCAGCAGGGCATGCTGTTCCACGCGCTCTATGAGCCGGGCGGCGACGCCTACATCAACCAGATGCGGGTGGATGTGGAGGGGCTGGACGTTGCCCGCTTCCATGCCGCCTGGCAGGGGGCTGTCGACGTGCATGACAGCTTGCGCGCCGGCTTCCTGTGGGAGGGATTGGACCAGCCGCTGCAGGCGATCCGGCGCAAGGCGGCGGTGCCGCTGCGGCTGGAGGACTGGCGCGGCCATGCGGAGCCGTCCGCCCGTCTGGAGGCGCTCGCGGTCGAGGAGCGGCAGGCCGGCTTCGACCTTGCCGCGCCGCCCTTGCTGCGGCTGGCGGTGGTGCGCACGGGCGGGGAGCGCCATCATGTGATCCTGACCAGCCATCACATCCTGCTCGACGGCTGGAGCAGTTCGCAGCTTCTGGGTGAGGTGCTGCAGCGCTATGCCGGCCAAGCACCGGCGGCGGACGGTGGGCGCTTCCGCGACCATGTGGCGTGGCTGCAGGGCCGCGACCGGGCGTCGTCGGAGGCATTCTGGCGCGCCCGCACCGCCGAACTCGACCAGCCCACCAGGATCGCCGCCGGGCAATCCGATGCCGCCCAGGGACATGGGGCCCTCGAACTGGTCTTCGGCGAACGGGAGACCGTGCGACTGACCCGCTTCGCCCGTCAGAGTCAGGTCACGCTCAACACGCTGGTCCAGGCGGCTTGGCTGCTTCTGCTACACCGGCGGACCGGACAGGGCACCGTGGCGGCGGGCGTGACGGTCTCCGGCCGGCCGGCGGAACTGCCGGGCATGGAGCGGCAGATCGGCCTGTTCATCAACACGCTGCCGCTGGTCGGCACGCCGCATCCGGCCCTTACGGTGTCGGAATGGCTGGGCGATCTCCAGGCCCGTAATCTCGAAATGCGGGAGCACGAACACACGCCGCTGGCCGACATCCAGCGCTGGTCCGGCCATGGCGGCGAGATGCTGTTCGACAGCCTGCTGGTGTTCGAGAATTATCCGCTGTCCGAAGCGCTCGGCCGCGGAGACACCGGCGGCCTGCGCTTCGGCGTTCCGCAGAACCATGAACTCACCTCCGTTCCCTTGACCCTGCTGATGGGAGCCGGCGAGAGGCTGACGCTGACCTTCAGCCATTGGCGCGACCGGATCGGCGACGAGGAGATCCGCCGCCTCGCCGCACAGACCCGCCGGCTTCTGCTGGCCCTGACCGAGGATGCCGGGCGCCGCTTGGGCGAGATCGGTTTGCTCGACGAGCAGGGATGGCGGAGCTTCGCAGGCTGGAATGCGACGCATGACGACAGGTTGACGGCCGGCCCGCTCGTGCCGGACCTGATCGCGGAGCAGGCGCGCCTGCATGGCGAAGCTCCGGCGCTGACCTTCTGCGGGCGGACGCTGAGCTATGGCGCGCTGGAGGCGCAGGCGAACCGTCTGGCCCACCGGCTGCAGGCGCTCGGCATCGGCCCGGAGGTGACGGTCGGCGTCGCCGCCGAACGCTCGGCAGAGCTGGTCGTCGGCCTGCTGGCGGTGATGAAGGCCGGCGGCGCCTATCTGCCGCTCGACCCGGAACTGCCACCCGCCCGCCTTGCCGCCATGGCCGCGGACGGCGGCATCGCCCTGCTGCTCACCCAAAGCCACCTCGCCGGCAGGCTGGGCGGGGACGTGCTGCCGGATACCGTCCGCCTGCTGCTGCTCGACGCCGAGGACAGCGCCGGGCTGCCGGACACCCCGCCCGTGATCGGCCTGCGGCCGGAAAACCTCGCCTACCTGATCTACACCTCCGGCTCCACCGGCATGCCCAAGGGGGCCGGCAACAGCCATGGCGCCCTGCTGAACCGGCTGGCCTGGATGCAGAAGGCCTACCGGCTGGCGCCGGGCGAACGGGTTCTGCAGAAGACCCCCTTCGGCTTCGACGTCTCGGTCTGGGAGTTCTTCTGGCCGCTGATGGTCGGCGCGCATCTGGTGGTGGCCGCCCCCGGCGAGCACCGCGATGCGGCGCGGCTGGTGGCGCTGATCCGCGAACAGGCGATCGACACGCTGCATTTCGTGCCTTCCATGCTGCAGGCCTTCCTGGAAGAGCCGGGGGTGGAGGACTGCACC
Source organism: Azospirillum sp. VT-I1 (assembly GCF_055698305.1). Classification (NCBI taxonomy): domain Bacteria; kingdom Pseudomonadati; phylum Pseudomonadota; class Alphaproteobacteria; order Rhodospirillales; family Azospirillaceae; genus Azospirillum; species Azospirillum sp. VT-I1. The sequence continues at coordinate 552,595 of NZ_CP168802.1, forward strand.
AGCCTGCGCCGGGTGGTGTGCAGCGGCGAGGCGCTGCCGGCGGCGCTGCAGGACCGACTGTTCGCCCGCCTGCCCGGGGCCGCCCTGTATAACCTGTACGGCCCGACCGAGGCGGCGATCGACGTCAGCCACTGGACCTGCCGGGCCGGGGAGAGCGGTGCCGGTGGCGGCGTCCCGATCGGTGTGGCGATCGACAATCTGCGGCTCTACGTGCTGGACGAGTGCCTGAACCCGCTTCCGGCAGGGGCGGTTGGCGAGCTTTACATCGCCGGCGTCGGTCTGGCGCGCGGCTATCACCGGCGGGCCGGGCTGACGGCGGAGCGCTTCGTCGCCGACCCGTTCTCGCCCGACGGCGGGCGGATGTACCGGACGGGCGATCTGGCGCGTCGTCGTGGCGACGGGGTGATCGAGTATGTCGGTCGCATCGACCATCAGGTGAAGATCCGCGGGTTGCGGATCGAGCTTGGCGAGATCGAGGCGGTCTTGCGCGGCCATCCGGCGGTGCGGGACGCGGTGGTGGTCGCCAAGGATGGCGCGGGCGGCAAGCGTCTGGTCGGCTATGTCGCGGCCGATGCGGATGCGGAGCTGCCGCGGCAACTGAGGGAGCATCTCGGCCGTGATCTGCCGGATTACATGGTGCCAGCGCACATTGTTGTGCTGGATCGCCTGCCGCTGACACCCAACGGCAAGCTCGACCGCAAGGCCCTGCCGGAGCCGGAGGTGGCATCCTCCTCGGTCCGGGTACAGCCGCGCAACGAGGCCGAGCGCGCCCTTGCGGCGCTGTGGTGCGAGCTTTTGCGGCTGGAGAGCGTCGGCGTCACCGACAACTTCTTCGAACTGGGCGGCGATTCCATCCTCTCCATCCAGCTGGTCAGCCGCGCCCGCCGCCATGGCCTGACCTTCACCCCGCGCGACGTCTTCGAGCACCAGACCCTGGAAGCGCTCGCCCGCGCCGCCCGCAGCGACAGCACCGCCACGCCGGCCGCCGAGCAGGGCCCCGTCACCGGCACGCTGCCGCTGACGCCGATCCAGCGCTGGTTCTTCGAGGAGGCGATCCCCAACCGCAGCCACTGGAACCAGTCCGTCCTGCTGCGCCTGCGCCGGCCGGTCGATCCGGCTCTGCTGGAGCGGGCGCTCACGGCCCTGGTCGCCCACCACGACGCCCTGCGGCTGGTCTTCGCCGCCGACGGAACCGCCCGGCATCTGTCCCCCGATGCGGTGCCGCCGCTGCTGTGGCACCGTGTCGCCGCCGATGCCGACGCGCAGGAGCGGCTGTGCGAGGAGGCGCAGCGCAGCCTGGAGCTGGAGCACGGCCCACTGCTGCGCGCCCTGCTGGTCGAGCGTGGCGACGATGGCAGTCAGCGCCTGCTGCTGGCGATCCACCATCTGGTGGTGGACGGGGTGTCCTGGCGCGTGCTGCTGGAGGACCTGCAGTCGGCCTGCAGCCAGCTGGAGCAGGGCGAGCCGGTGGCACTGCCGGCCAAGACCGCCTCCTTCCAATCCTGGGGCGAGGCTCTGTGCAGCCACGCCACGAGCGAGGCGTTGCGGGCGGAGCTGTCCTGGTGGCGCGACAGCCTGAGGGATGCACCGGCCGGGCTGCCCGGTGTGGTGGAGCCGGTCTCTGCGGAGGCGCTGACAGTGGCAACCTCTGCGGTTGCACGGACCCGGCTGGATGCGGGCTGGACGAAGCGCCTGCTGTCGTCGGCACCTGCGGCCTACCGGACGCGGGTAAACGACCTGCTGCTGACGGCACTGGCGCGGGTTCTCTGCCGCTGGAGCGGTGCGGCCTCGGCGCTGGTGCAGCTTGAGGGTCATGGCCGCGAGGAGTTGGTGCAGGGGATGGACCTCAGCCGCAGCGTCGGCTGGTTCACCACCGCCTATCCGGTGCATCTGCGCCCCGGCGGGGAGCCCGGTGCGGCAATCCGGGCGGTGAAGGAGCAGCTTCGGGCGGTGCCGGGCAACGGGCTCGGCTATGGCGTGCTGCGCCACCTCGGCGACGGGGAGGCGCAGGCAACGCTGCGCGCCTTGCCCGAGGCGCGGGTGACCTTCAATTATCTAGGCCAGTTCGACGGCAGCTTCGACGAGGCGGCCCGCTTCGTGCCGGCCGACGAGCCGGCGGGCGCCCGCCTCGCTCCCGATGCCCCGCTCGGCAACTGGCTGAGCATCGACGGCCGGGTCTATGACGGCGAACTGGTGTTCGACTGGAGCTACGGCCGCGCCGTCCTCGAGCCGGCAGTGGTGGAGGGGCTGGCGTCGGCCTATGCCGAGGAGCTGCGGGCGCTGGTGGCGCATTGCGAGGCATCGGCCGGCGGCCTAACCCCATCGGACGTGCCCTTGGCCGGCCTGACGCAGGCGCAGCTGGATGCGCTCGCCCTGCCGGCGCGGGAGGTGGAGGACCTCTACCCGCTGAGCCCGATGCAGCAGGGCATGCTGTTCCATGCCCTGGAAGGTGCTGCGGAGGAGAGCCCCTATGTGACGCAGCTTGCTGTCGATGTGGAGGGTCTGGACGAGACCCGCTTCGCCGCCGCCTGGGGCTGGGTGACGGCGCGGCATGCCGTGCTGCGCACCGGCTTCCTATGGGGCGGCGAACTGACCGTCCCGCTGCAGGCGGTTTGGGAGCGGGTGGCCGACGCGGTGTCGGTGCTGGACTGGCGGGAGCGCGGCCTTGCCGGAGATGCGCGGGAGGAGGCCCTGCGGGTGCTGGCGCGGGAGGAGCGTGCCCGCAGCTTCGACCTTGCCCGTCCGCCGCTTCAGCGGGTGTTGCTGATCCGGCTTGGGCCGGGCCGGCACCGTCTGATCTGGACCAGCCACCACCTGCTGCTGGACGGCTGGAGCAGCGCGCGTCTGGTGGCGGAGGCGCTGGGCCGTTATCGCGGGACGACCGTCACCGCAGCACCCGGGCGCTACCGCGACTACATCGCATGGCTGGGTCGGCAGGACGGGGCGGCGTCGGAGCGGTTCTGGCGCCAGCGCCTGTCGGGTCTGGAGGCGCCGACGCTTCTGGCGTCCTGCCTGCCCTGCCGGGCACCGCAGGCGGGGCATGGCGTGGTGCGGACGCGGCTGGATGCGGCGGCGACGCAGCGGCTTCAGACCTTTGCGCAGGTGCAACGGGTGACGCTGAACACGCTGGTGCAGGGGGCGTGGGCGCTTCTTCTGCACCGCTACAGCGGACAGGAGACGGTGGTGTTCGGGGCGACGGTGTCCGGCCGCCCGGCGGAGTTGGCCGGGGTCGAGGAGACGCTGGGTCTGTTCATCAACACGCTGCCCGTGGTGGAGCGTCCGCCGTCTGGCGAGCCTGTGGGTGAGTGGCTTCGCGGCCTGCAGCGGCGGAACCTGGAACTGCGCGAGCACGAGCACACGCCGCTGCACGAGGTGCAGCGCTGGGCGGGGTCCAGCCTCGGCACCGGCGGCGGCGCGCGGGCGCTGTTCGACAGCATCGTCGTGTTCGAGAACTACCCGGTCGACGAGGCGCTGAGGGAGCAGACCGACGACAGCCTCAGGTTCGGGGGGACGGATCGGGTCGATGTGACCGGCTTCGCCATGGATCTGGAGGTGTCGGTCGGGGAGGAGTTGGAGGTCAAATTCATCCACCGCCGCGACCTGATCGACGGCGAGCTGTGCGACCGTATCCGGGGTCATTTCGAGACGCTGCTGTCGGGTCTGGTCGCGGATGCGGATCGCCGGGTGGGGGAGGTGCCGCTGCTGACGGCGCAGGAACAGGCGCAGTTCGCCGCCTGGAACGCGCCGGTCGCCGCCGAGCCCTTCGAACCGGTCCACCGGCGCATCGCCGCCATCGCCGCCGCCCTTGCCGACCGGCCGGCGGTCATCGACGGCGGTCCCGACGCTGCCACCCTCAGCTTCGCCGCGCTCGACCGCCGGGCCAATGCCCTGGCCTATCGGCTGGTTGCGGTCGGGGTCGGGCCGGAGGTCCGCGTCGGCGTCGCCCTGCCGCGCGGCCCCGGCATGATCGTCGCCCTGCTGGCGGTGTTGAAGGCCGGCGGCGCCTATGTCCCGCTCGACGCCGCCTATCCGCGCGAGCGCCTCGCCTACCTCATCGAGGATGCCGGCATCGCCCTGCTGCTGACCGACGGCAGCCTTGCCGACCGCCTGCCGGTGCCGGACGGGCTGCCCAGCCTGCTGCTCGACCGCCTGCCGGTGGAGGAGGCCGACGCTCCGCCGCCGGTGGCGGTGCTGCCGGACAGCCTCGCCTATGTCATCTACACCTCCGGCTCCACCGGCCTGCCCAAGGGCGTCGCCGTTGCGCATGGGCCGCTCGCCATGCATTGCCGGGCCATCGGCGCGCTCTATGCCATGACCCCGCAGGACTGCGAGCTGCACTTCATGTCCTTCGCCTTCGACGGCGCGCATGAACGCTGGCTGACCGCCCTGACCCATGGCAGCCGCCTGCTGGTCCGCGACGACAGCCTGTGGACGCCGGAACAGACCTACGCGGCCATGCACCGGCACGGCGTGACGGTGGCGGCCTTCCCGCCGGTCTACCTGCAGCAGCTGGCCGAGCATGCCCGGCGCGAGCAGGCAGAGCGCGGAATGGCTCCGCCGCCGGTGCGGGTCTACTGCTTCGGCGGCGATGCGGTGGGCGATGCGGCGTTCGAGCTGGCCAAGGAGGCGCTGCGGCCGGAGCACATCATCAACGGCTACGGCCCGACCGAGACGGTGGTGACGCCGCTGATCTGGAAGGCCGGGCGGGAGGACCAGTGCGGCGCCGCCTATGCGCCGATCGGCCTGCGGGTGGGCGACCGCAGCACCCATGTGCTCGACGGCCACCTGAACCCTGTTCCGCTGGGTGTGGTGGGGGAACTGTATCTGGGCGGGGCCGGTCTTGCGCGCGGCTATCTGAACCGCCCCGGCCTGACGGCGGAGCGTTTCGTCGCCGATCCCTTCTCCACCGACGGCGGGCGGCTCTACCGCACCGGCGACCTCGTGCGCCAGCGGGCGGACGGGGTGATCGAGTATGTCGGGCGCATCGACCATCAGGTGAAGATCCGTGGCTTCCGCATCGAGCTTGGCGAAGTGGAGGCGCGTCTGCGGTCGCAGCAGGGCGTGCGCGAGGCGGCGGTGGTGGCGCGTGACGGCAGCGCCGGCAAGCGGCTGGTCGGCTATGTCGTTCCGGCCGATGAGGCGGACGGCGGCCTGGTCGAGCGGCTGCGCGCCGGGCTGAAGGCGGCGCTGCCGGACTACATGGTTCCTGCCCACATCCTGGTGCTGGATCGCCTGCCGCTGACGCCCAACGGCAAGCTCGACCGCAAGGCTCTGCCCGAGCCGGAGGTGGCCTCGTCCACCACCCAAGTGGCGCCACGCAACGAGGCCGAGCGCGCCTTGGCGGCTTTGTGGTGCGAGCTGTTGCGGCTGGAGAGCGTCGGCGTCACCGACAACTTCTTCGAGCTCGGCGGCGATTCCATCCTCTCCATCCAGTTGGTGACCCGTGCGCGGGCGCTGAAGCCGCTGGGGGTGTCCTTCAAGCTGCGCGACCTGATCCGCAAGCCGACCATCGCCGAACTGGCCGGTACGGCTTCGGACGGAAAGGCTTCGCAAGCCGGACCTTCGCCGATCATGGCTTTGAACCGGCAGATTGCCGGACAGCCGCCGCTGGTCTGCATCCACGCCGGTTTCGGCACGGTCTTCGACTACGAACCGCTCGCCCGCCGGCTGGAAGGGCGGCGGAGCGTGCTGGCGATCCAGTCGCGCATGCTGCTCGATCCGGCATGGCGGGACTGCTCGCTGGAGGAGATGGCGCGTGACTATGTCGACCTGCTGCGCGAGAGGCAGCCGCAGGGACCCTACGACCTGCTCGGCTGGTCGCTGGGGGGAACCCTTGCCGCGCTGATGGCCGCCGAACTGGAGCGCCGGGGAGACCGTGCGGCAGCTTGCCCTGCTCGATCCCTTCGTGCCGTCGCCGGAAATCGGCCGGCATGGGCTGGAGGACTGGCGCGACGATCTGGCCGGCTTCCTTTCGGTGATGCTGCCGGGTGTGGCAATTGGCCGTCCCGACGTCGCGACCGAGGACGCCACCACGGTCCGAAGCGTGATCGCCCAGGCGCTCGATACCCCCCGGACCGGCAACGCCGGAGGGCTGGGGGCTGCGATGGGGACGGAGGAACTGACCCAGGCCTTCCTGACAGCCCGCCATCTGAAGCGGCTGTCCGCGGCACAGCCTGCCTGCCTGCCGGTCGCCGCAGCCGCGCAGGGCTGGTGGATCGCCGGCCGCGATGCCGACCGGCGGCTGATGGAGGCGCAGCTTGGCGGACGCCCGCTGCCCTGGCGGGCGCTCGGCTGCGGTCACTTCGAGGCGCCGCGCGACGAAGGCTTCCTGACGGACATTACCGAGCATCTGGCGGGCATGCCGGAGGAACGGCCCGATGTCCCCACCACCAACCTTGCGGATGCGGCGGAATGAATGCGTCCAGCCGAACCCGGAGCAACGATCGATGCCTGTGAACCCCGATATCGCCGCCTTCCTCGCGCTTGCAGCGGGTGGGCGCGAGGACGGCAGGGTGAAGCCGATGCACGCGCTGTCGCCGGCGGAGGCCCGGCTCGCCTTCGAACGCACCTCCCGCATGATGGACCCCGGCGGGGAGCCGGTGGAGCGGGTGGAGGACCTGTCGATTCCCACCCGCGACGGTTCGATCCTGCCGGCCCGCCTCTATGCCGCCGGCCGGACCGCGGCCCCGGCGCCGGTGCTGCTTTTCTTCCATGGCGGCGGCTATGTCGTCGGCAGCCTCGAGTCCCATGACGGGCTTTGCCGGACCATCGCGGCGAAGAGCGGGGTTGCGGTCCTGTCGGTGGGCTACCGCTTGGCCCCGGAACACCGCTTCCCCACGGCGTTCGACGATGCGCTGGAGGCGCTGGACTGGCTTGGCAGGACAGGGGCCGGTCTGGGGCTCGACGGCGGCCGGCTGGCGGTGGGGGGCGACAGCGTCGGCGGCAGTCTTGCAGCGGCGGTCAGCCTGCGGGCCGCCACCGATCCCGGTCTGCCGCAGCCGCGTCTGCAGGTGCTGATCTATCCGGTGACCGATGCCACCGCCGACACCGATTCGCTGCGCCGGTATGGGGAAGGGCATCTGCTGGAGCGGGCGACGCTGGACTGGTTCTATCGCCAGTATGCCCGTGAGGATGCCGACCGGTGGGACGGCCGCTTCTCGCCCCTGCTGGCGGAGCTTCCGCCCGATGTCCCGTCGCCCCTGGCGCCGGCTCTGCTCGTGCTGGCCGAATGTGATCCGCTGGTGGATGAGGGGGTCGCTTACGGGCGCAAGCTGGCGATGGCCGGCGGAACGGTCGAGGTGGAAGTCTATGCCGGCATGACCCATGATTTCCTGCGCATGGGCGCCCTGGTGGACGAGGCCGAGGAGGCGCAGGATCTGATCGCCGACGCACTGCGCAGGTATCTGTGAGCGGTCGGCTGACCGCCGTCACCAGCTGTAGGACAGGGTCGCGAGGACCGCACGGCGGTTGCCGTAGAAAACGGAGTTCTCATAGAAGCCCGGGGAGAAATAACGCCGGTCGAACAGGTTGGTCGCGGTCACGGTGAAACTCGCGCCGTCGAGCGACGGGCCGAGCCGCCCCAGATCGTAGCCGAGGCTGACATCGACCAGCAGGTAGGAGGGAATGCGGATGCTGTTTGCCGCGTTGTAGGTTGCGCCGACATAGCGCATCCCCATGCCGGCGGTCAGGCCGCCGGCCGTTCCCTCGTCGATATGCCGCCGCAGCCAGACCGCGGCGGCATGACGGGGGACGGAGGCCACCCGTCTTCCGGTCTTGTCGGTACCGCCGGGATAGGGATTGTCGCGGGTGACCTGCGCGTCGGTGTAGCTGTAGGCCGCGGTCAATTCGGTCTCGGCGTCGAGCGCCGCCTTGGCTTCGACTTCGACGCCGCGCGACCGCACCTCGCCGGTTTGGATGGAATAGCCGGGATTGTTCGGGTCCGCGGTGGTGAGATTGCGCTGGACGGCACGGAACAGGGACAGGGTGAAGAGGCCGTCGAAGCCCTTGGGCCGGTAGCGCAGCCCGGCTTCCAGCTGTGCCCCCCGGCTCGGGGAGAAGGGGCGGCCCTGCACGTCGCTGTCGCTGTTCGGCTGGAAGGAGGTGGAATAGCCGGCGTAAGGCGTCACGCCGCTTTCGAAGCGGTAGGCCAGCCCGACGCGTTTGCTGAAGGCCCGGTCGAACTGTGTGGTTTCCACCAGCGGACCGCCGGACAGGCGGCCGATTCCGCCGCTGCGGCTCCAGTCCAGCCGCCCGCCGAGCGTCAGCCGCCAGTTGCCGGCGGCGATCTCATCCTGGGCATAGAGGCCGGTCTGGCGGATGCGCTCGGTCAGGTCGCGGGCGAGCGTCGCATCCCAAACATAGGGACCGCCATAGACCGGATCGAAGACGTCGAGTCCGTCGGCCACCGTTCCGTTCCGCCGCGTCTCGTGCGCCCGATGGCGGCCATGATCGATCCCGGCCAGCAGGCTGTGGCGCAGCGGCCCGGTGGCGGCGCTGCCTTGCAGGCTGGTATCCACCAGAAGGGTCGAACTGGTCTTTGGCCGGTCCTGCAGCCCGAAACGGTAGATGCGGTCCGCTTCCAGCAAGCCCGACGACGCCCAGCTCGACAGATAGCCGACGCGGCTGCGGCTGTAGCGCAGGGTCTGCTTGAGCGTCCAGTCATCGTCCAGCGCATGCCGGATGTCGTAGCCGGCCGACAGGGTGCGCGACCGGTAGGAACTCAGCCCCGGATAGCCGAGGAACAGGCTTGAATCCAGGCGGCCATAGGGATTGTCCAGCACCGTCCCCGATGCCGGAAAGCTCTGCTCCGCTCCCATCTTGCGGAAATCGAGATAGCTGGCGAGCAGCGTGACGTCTGTCCGCTCGCCGGCCGACCAGGACAGGGCCGGCGCGACATAGAGGCGATCGTCCGGCGTCCGTTCGACCTGCGTGCCGCTTCGCCGCGACAGCACCGTCAGGCGGTAGCGGAGCGCCCCATCGGCATCGATCCGGTCGCCGAGGTCGGCCGTGACCTGCCGCCGCTCATGGCTGCCGCCCTGCAGTTGGATCCGGCGAAGCGGAGTGCCGGTCGGCCGCTTGCTGGTCAGGGCGATGGCGCCGCCCGGAGGCATGGCGCCATAGAGCGTGGACGCCGGTCCCTTCAGCACCTCCACCCGTTCCACGCCGAAGGGCTCGTATTCCAGCCCGTAGGGATTGTAGCCGCTGCGCAGACCGTCGATCATGACGGATTCCGAACTCTGGCGGAAACCGCGGACGAAAACGTCGATGGCGCCCTGGCCGCCGGGATAGTCTATGGGGCGGACCCCGGCGCTGTAGGCGAGGGTGCCATTGATGTCCTGGACGTCGCGCTGGTCCAACTCCTCCCGCGTGACGATGGCAAGACCTTGCGGCAGATCCTCGACAGGGGGTGCGGTTTTGGCGGCGCTGCGGCTGTGGCTGGGGATCTGCGCCGCCTGTGTGGCCGGCGGCATGCGGCCCTCCACCGTCAGGCCCGGCAAGAAGCCGGGGTTCTCCTGCAGCCGGCCGATGGTCACCATCCGGTCCTGCATTTCAAAGGCGAGATCGGTTCCGCTCAGCAGGATGGAAAGCGCGACCGCCGGATCCATCCGGCCCGACAGGGCTCGCGACCGATGGTCGGACAGGATGTCGGGGCTATAGAGAATCTGCAGGCCGCTCTGCCGGCCGAAGACGGTCAGCGCCTCCCGAAGGGGGAGGGCGGGAATCTCCAGCGGCATCTCCCGCGGTGCCGGCCGTTCGATGGCCGCTGGAGCGGCAGACGGGTCAACGGTGATCGAAAGTGCATCGGCAGGCAGTGCCGTACAGCTGCCTGCAACGCAGCAGACCGTCAGCCAGCCCAGCCTGGGCCCTCTGCGGCAGGCACCGTGGCGTCGTGTGGTCGGGCGGAGCCCGGCAAGACGATCGGTCATCCAAAGCCCCTACAACGCACACTGGAAACCGCGCAGAGAAATTCTGCCGATTCCTTGTTTGCAAATGATTGTCAGTTGCATTAGCCTGCGGCTGCTTGTCAAGCAATAGGGATTGCAGCCCCGCCACGGCTTCACTCTGCACGAGGAACTCTCCATGCGACAGGTAGGATCCGCGGAAGGTCAGACCCTGTGCGACGTCTTCACCACGCACCGGCGCTCATTGATCGGCATTGCCGAGCGGATCACCGGTTGCCGTCACCATGCCGAGGATGTCGTCCAGGACGCCTTTCTCAAACTCCTGGGGGCGGAATCGACCAGCTCCATCCGGGCCAAGGCGGGCTATCTGATGATGGTCGTCCGCAACCTGGCCATCGATCATTACCGCCGGAAGGGCATGGAGTCACGTCTGCTTGCGTCGGAGGAGGAAGGGCAGGCGGTCAGTACGCCGGACGCGGCGTCGCCGGAAAGCGTGAACGTCAACCGCCAACTCCTGCAAACGCTCGAATCCGCCTTGGCCGATCTGCCGGAGCGCACCCGCTATGCCTTCGAAATGCACCGTATCCACGGCCACAGCCAGAAGGACATCGCGGCGACGCTCGGCGTATCGCCTACCCTGGTCAACTTCATGATCCGCGACGCGCTGGTCCATTGCCGTAAGACGATGAAGCGGATCGATCCCTGATCTTGAACGGGTGGGCGGGGCGCTTGTGCGAGTTGGCATTGGCGTTGCCGCATAAACCCGGTTGGTGGTGCGGGACGCCGGCGCAGCCGGTATAGAGATAACGAGCGTACCGGCTCCGTGCTGAATCGCCTGCAGGTGCCTTCCGGTGTCGTCTTCCTGAGCGTGCTGTGGCGCCTTCGGTTCACAGAACCGGACCGTTCACCGCCGCCGCCGGGCGGGGATCCCGAGTTGCGCGGCCATGAGGACGAGATCGGGCAATGACCGGGCACCCATCTTCTCCATCACGTGGCGCTTGTGCACCTTCGCCGTTATTTCCGAGAGACCGAGTTCCCCGGCGATCTGCTTGTTCATCAGACCGCCAATGGCGCAAGCCAACACCTCGCGCTCGCGGTCGGTGAGGGTGCCATAGCGGTCGGCAATCTCGCGCCGGGCCAGGTTCACGTCCAAAGCAGCGGTATCCGCTTCTATAGCCCGGCTGATCGCCTCCAACAGCACCTCGTCCTCGACCGGTTTGGTCAGGAACTCGATCGCGCCGCCACGTATGGCGCGCACGGTCATGGGAATCGTGCCGTAGCCGGTCAGAAAAATGATCGGCACGGTGCTGCCGGCATCCCGCAGCGCCTCCTGCACGGCAAGCCCGTTCTGACCCGCCAGCCGCACGTCGAGCAGCACGCAGCTTGGTCGGTGGGCGAGCGTCTTTTCGGCGAGATCATCGGCATCGGAATGTTCGACGGCGGTCAGGCCCGCGGTTTCGCAGAGCCTCTTCAGGGCTCTGCGCAGCGCCGGATCGTCATCGACGATATGGACGACTGGTTTCATGCCGGACAGTAAATCATGAACCATGCCGCGAACTGAACCTCGAAAGGCATGTCTCGAGGATGGCCGCATCGAACGGTTTGGTGAGATAGGTCGATGCTCCCGCGTCGAGCGCCCGCTGCCGGATCGCTTCGTTCGGATAGGCGGTCATGGCGATGACGGGAAGCGAGGGATGCCGTTCGGAGAGGGCCTGGATCAGGTCGATCCCCGTGACCCTCGGCATCTGGAGATCGGCCAGCACGCAGAACAGGTCCCCCACAGCACCGTATGACAGCAGGGACTCCGCACTGTCGAACAGCAGAACCTCGTAACCGATGGATAGGACGAGCCTTCGCAGCGCAGTCCGGATGAAGGGGTCGTCGTCGACGATCGCCACGACGTCGCGCGTCCGTCCGGTGTCAGCCATTGGCGATTGGAAGGGTGAAATGAAAGGCAGCCCCGCCTCCCGGAGCCTGGTCCACCCAGATGTCCCCGCCATGCGCATCGAGGCAGTTGCGGCAGATGGCCAGCCCCATGCCCATGCCGCCCGGCTTGGTCGAATGAAATGGTTCGAAGATCTGCGCGCGCCGTTCCGGCGCCACGCCCGGCCCGGTGTCGGTCACGTCGACGACGAGGGACGACTGCGCGAGGCGAAGGGTCACCGTGATGTCCCGCCGGCCCGGCCGGCCCCCCATGGCTTGCGCGGCGTTCAGCATGAGATTTACGAACACCTGCTGGATCTGCACCGGGTCGGCCATGGCGAGCGGAAGATCGTCCTGTGCGGCGAGGTGCACGACCGCACCGTGGGAGCGCAGGTCCGTTTCCACCAGCAGATTGGCATTGCGGGCCACCTGGACGATGTCGACCGGCGTGAAGGACCCCGGGGATTTGCTGAAGTGCGAGGTGATGCGTGCCACGACGTCGCGGGCGCGCGATGCCTGGGTGACGACGTCCTGCAGGGCGGCCGTCGCTTCCGCAACGTCCGCCGGGGTTGCCCGGAGCAGGCGTTGGGCAGCCTGGGCGTTTGCCAGAATGGCAGCCAGCGGTGAGTTGACTTCGTGCGCGACCGAGGCGCTGAAGGCATTGGCCGTTGAAATCCGCGAAGTCTTGGCGGCGTCGGCTTGAGCGGCGACAAGCCGCGCCTGCGCCTTCTTGTAGGCGGTGATGTCGACGGAAGTCACGACGATGTTCGAAAAGCCGGCAAGATCGCGCGGCAGCATGGCGGTGAAGAGCGTGTCGATCTCGACGCCTTCGGCGGTCGTCAGATGCGCCTCCGAGCGAAAGAACCGATCGCCGCGGCCGAAGGCAACCAGCCATTGCACGAAGGTCTGGTCGGTTTCGGGAAGCAGCCGGTCGAGCGGGCCGATGTAGACGTCCTTTCCGGGCGCCCCGGTCTCCTCCAGCGTGAAGGCGTTCACGTCACGGATCATCACGCGCGCCTTCAGTGCCCGGAGTTCGTCCGGATGGGTGGCGAAATGGCTCTCCAGATCGCTGACCCCCGCTCGGCGCAGCGCCATGACGGCCTCCGCGACGGCCGTCCAGTCCTCTCGCCACATGGAGATGCCGGCGCGCTCGAAAATCTCCCCGTATTGCCGCCGGCAATGCAGCGTCTCCCGCCTCAACCTCATCATCGACAGGACGGCCAGAACGGCGGACAGGAGTGCGGCCGCTCCGGTCAGGAGGGCTACGTCATGCCGTTCGGGCGGTTGCGAGGCGGAAACCGCCGCCAGGATCACCGGGGCGCAGACCAGCAGGGCGGAAACGGCGAAATCGTACGCGGCGATCGGCCATCGGCGCGGCGCCGTGGCGGTCATCCAAGCCGGCAGCACGTCGGGATCGGGCGGTGCCCCGGCAGAGGTCTCCGCAAGGCTTGGCCATCTGGAAAAGACTTGCCGCATTCACCTCGCCTCCGGATGAGAAGCAGTAGCAGCCCGGCGCCGCCACTTCTGCGATACGCCTGTATAGTGGCCGGGGGTGCCGGTGATTCCATAGTGCTCCAATGAACCTGCACGCGCACGGCACCTTCAAATTTCCCAACGCCGGTTTGGCAGCCACATCGCTCGGCCGTGGCTGGAACGGCGTCGCCGCGGAGTTGCGCTCTCACCCGGCCGGTGATTTGCCCGCGATCGTGCCGACCCAGATGGAGATCACGCTGGCCACGCGCCGCAGCCCCGGCGCCTTCGTCAGGCGCAAAGGGGCCGGCGTCCGCCAGCGCTCGGCCGTGGAGGAAGGCAACATCTGGCTGTGCCCGGTCGGGGTCGGCGAGGACGAGATCAGCATCTCCGCACCGCTCGACGAGATCCTGCACATTTACCTGCCGGCCGACCGGTTCGACGGGCTCGCCGACCTCTATGGCGATTCGCGCATCCGTGCGGATGCGATCAGATATCTTGCGGACCTGCGCGATCCGCTCATCCGGCAGATCGGCCTGTCGATCCGGGCGGAACTGCTGCAGGAAACCTCTGCCGGCCGGATGATGGTCGAGTCCGCCGCGCTGGCGCTGGCCGCCCGCGTTGCCCACGCCTACGCCCACGACCGCCCGGAGCCCTCGCAGACCCCACAGGAAGCGGATTGTCCGAAGCGGATCTCACGGGTGATCGACTTCATCCGCGACAATCTGGAACGCGACATCTCGGTCGGCGAACTCGCCACGGTCGCCTGTCTCAGTCCCTTCCACTTCGCCCGCATGTTCAAGCGGCTGACTGGCAAGACACCCCACGGCTTCGTCAGCGCCGAACGCTTTGCGCTGGCGCGGAAACTGCTCAGCGATCCCGATATGCCGCTTGTGACGGTGGCCCATCGGTCCGGCTTCTCAACCCAGGCGGCGTTCGGCACGGCCTTCAAGCGGGCGATGGGCTGCACACCCGGAGCCTATCGCCGCCGCCTTTCCTGAAGACCTCAAGGCGACAACCCCGCGAAAAACCTCCGCAGCTTCACGAAAGACCGGGGGGAAAAAAGGGCGACAGTGCCGATCAAATGCAGCCTGCCGTCGCAGGCTGCCCACGTCACCGACCTTTCCGCCATTCCGCCCTGCAGAACCTTCCGATGAGGAGCGCCGCATGGAAGAGGAACTGGAATTCGGCCCCTTCAGGGTCATACCGTCCCGGCGCATGCTGCTGCATGACGGGCAGGTGGTGCCACTCGGCAGCCGGGCAATCGACATCCTGATTCATCTGATCGCCCACGCCGGCGAGGTCCGCACGAACAGAGAAATCGTGAAGCATGTCTGGCCCGACACCGTCGTGGATGAGGCCAATCTCCGCGTGCATATTTCGGGCATCCGGCGGGCATTGAACGACACCCAGCGCCACCCCCGCTTCATCGCCAACATTCCCGGCAGGGGCTATGCGTTCATTGCGCCGGTGACCAGGCGGCGTGCGCCCGACGAGGCGGCGGAGGCCGACGACCCCACGCCCCGCCGCTTCACGGCGGCCCCCGGTACGGGGCGGGTTTTCGGACGGGAGAGCGTGGTCGAGACGATCTCCGCACAGCTCTGCCGCTCCCGGCTTCTCACCGTCGTCGGACCGGGAGGCATCGGCAAGACGACGGTCGCACGCGAGGTCGTCGCGCACGCTCCCTCGGACCTCCGCATCATCTGGGTCGATCTTTCTTCCGTGGGCGGTGGGGGCCTCGTGCCGACCGTGGTGGCATCGGCGCTCGGCATCCTTTCGCGAACCGACAACATTCTGCGCGAGATCGTTGCTCACCTGCGCCCGCACCCCACTCTGCTCATCCTGGACAGCTGCGAGCATCTGGTGGGCAGTATCGCGTCGTTCGCCGAGTGCCTGCTGGCCGAGACCCGGGATCTGCGCATTCTTGCAACCAGCCGCGAGCCATTGAGGGCCGCCGGGGAGCGTGTGCACCGCATTCCGCCGCTGGAGCTTCCGGCGACGGCGCTGACCGCAAGCGCGGCGATGGGTTCGCCCGCAGTTCAGCTCTTCGTGGAGCGCGCGGACGCCTGCCTCGGGCAGTACGAACTGACCGATGAAGACGCCCCCCATGTCTGCGACATTTGTGAAAAACTCGACGGCATCGCACTCGCCATCGAACTGGCGGCCGGTCGTCTGGAGACGATCGGCGTGAAGGCTCTGGCCCGATCCTTGTCCGACTGCTTTCGATTGCTGACCCGCGGCCGCCGGACCGCGCTGCCCCGTCATCAGACATTGAGGGCGACACTCGACTGGAGCTATATGCTGCTGCCCGAGCCGGAACAGGCCGCTTTGGGTGAAATGTCGGTCTTCCGTGGCCGGTTCAGTGAAGAGGCGGCGGCGGCCGTCGTTTCCGGAGGAAGTGCGGAAGCCGACCTCGCCGCGCTCGTGGCGAAATCGCTTGTCGTGGCGGACGCCTCCTCCAGTCCGACGGCCTATCGGCTCCTCGATACCACCAGGCTTTATGCATCGGAGAAGCTCGCCGAGACCGGTGATGCAGACACCGTCACGGCAAGATTGGCCGAGTATCTGCGAGCCACCTTGGAAAGTGCGGACCGCGAACTGTTGTCGGTACCGGTGGCCGATTGGACGCGCAACTATGCCCAACATACCGACGATCTGCGCGCCGCACTTGAATGGGCCTTCGCCGGACGGGGGATTTACGGCTGGGCGTGCGGCTCACCGTCGCCGCGCTGCCTTTCTTCTACCGGCTTTCGCTGCTGGACGAATGCCTGACCTGGGTCAGGCGTGCGATCGGCTACCTGGATGCCCATCCCGGCCTGGACGAGCGGAACCGCATGAAGCTGTATGCAGCACTCGGCTGGCCACGCATCCGTCCCGCGGGTGCGTCGGAACACGGCGTCGCGGCGTGGTCCAAGGCCTTGCGGATCGCCGAGGATATCGGCGACATCGACCATCAGCTCCGGGCGATCTGGGCACTGTGGGTCGATGCGATCAACCGTGCCGAACCGCGCCTCGGATTCACCTTCACGGATCGTTTCCGCGCCCTCGCCCCGTCCTCGCCCGATCCGGCCGATATGGTCATCGGCAAAAGGCTGTATGGCGCGACCCTGCACTGGCTCGGTCGCCACGCCGAAGCCCGGGATCACCTTCTGCAGATGCTCAGCGAATACGCCGCACTGCCGGCGAACTGCCATTCCGTGCGCTTCCAGTTCGATCAGACCGTTACGGCCCGCATTGCCCTGGCTCGCTGCAATTGGCTTCTGGGGGACGAAGAACAGGCCTTGCGCGAGGTGGAGGGTGCATTGGCCTATGCCGAGGACATCCGGCACGATCTCTCTCTCAGCAATGCCCTGGCGGAAGCAGCCTGTCCGATCGCGCTGCTCGCGGGATGCGATGATCTTGCGGTCCATTATGTGAGGCTCCTCAAGGACCATACGAAGGCCCTTTCGCTCGACGTATGGAACTGCTACGCCGCCTGCTTCGAGGCCGAGATCGCGCTCCGGAAGGGGCGTCCCGACGACTGCGCCCATCAGTTGAACGTGAACCTGCCGGCTCTCCGCAACAGCGGCTTCACATTGTTCCAGACGATCTTTCAATCCGTCACGGCGCGGGCACTCCGTGACCTGGGCAAGCATGCGGACGCGCTGAGGGTGATCGATGCCGCGATAGCGCACTGTGCATCCTCGGGAGAGCGCTGGTGCCTTGCCGAACTCCATCGCGTGAAAGGCACGATCCTTCTCGCCGATGGCCTGCCCCATGCCGGAGAGCGGGCGGGCGAAAGCTATCGGCAAGCGCTTGCCGAGGCGCGTCGGGATGGCGCCGTCGCATGGGAGCGTCGCGTGAATGCCGATCTGCAGGCGCTGCCCCTGTCCTGCCGGATGCCGGAGGAAGGTCGGGTCAGGGTGATCTCCTCCGCAGGACCCGGTCGGCTTTCGGAGCCTTCAGGTCTGAAGAGGAGGGAATTGTCCAGGATGAACAA
The DNA here is from genome assembly GCF_055698305.1 of Azospirillum sp. VT-I1. Lineage (NCBI taxonomy): Bacteria > Pseudomonadati > Pseudomonadota > Alphaproteobacteria > Rhodospirillales > Azospirillaceae > Azospirillum > Azospirillum sp. VT-I1. Next base: position 569,869 of record NZ_CP168802.1, read on the forward strand.
CCGGTCTCAGGCCCTCTGCCTGGCCCCATGTTCACCCGCGGAAGGCCCTTCGCGGGCTCTGCAGCAAGGGCGGGTTCGCTGACCTCAGACATCGTCCAACCCGGACAGCCACTGCGTGATCATCCTGCCGGCCGCCTCGTGCAGAGCCGGACCGATGGTGTGGGCGTCCCGTCGAAGGGCGGCCGGGTCGATTCCTGCGGCGGCCAGTTCGGCGGCATGACCGACGAGCCAGCGTTCGAACCCGTCGCCGCAATCCGCCTCGGCGTGGAACTGGAGCGCGAGAACCTCTCTTCCAATGGCAAAGGCCTGTTGCTCGACGGCATCGCTGGAGGCGAGGTTCGTCGCGCCCGCGGGAAGCGAATAGGTGTCGCCATGCCAGTGGAGCACCGGCGTTCCCTCCAGATGGCGCAGCGGGCTTTTCCGCCCGGCAGGGGTAAGGGAAACGGGCTTGAAGCCGATCTCCTTGATACCCGAAGGAAAGACGCGTGCACCGGCGGCAGCGGCGATCAACTGCGCGCCCAAACACACGCCGAGCAAAGGTCGCCGGGCCGCGAGCCTCGCGGCGATGAACGCCTGTTCCCGGGCCAGGAACGGATAGACCGCCTCCTCGTAGACCCCTATGGGGCCCCCCAGGACGACGAGCAGATCCGGATCCTGGAGATGGTCCGGCGGAAAGTTCGCATCTCCGACGTCGGCATAGCGAATCTCGTATTCCGCCTGCTCGAAGGGCAGGGCGAAGGTTCCGAGATCCTCGAAATGGACGTGCCGAAGCACCAGCGCGATTTTGGGCATGAATTACCTCTCCTCCGGCATCGATGACACGGACGCCGGCTCCGGAATCGGCACGGCTTGCTGTGGAGAGAGCCGGCGCGATTGCACTTCCGGTGGGAATGCGGATATTGGAGCTGCTCTCCTCTCTCCATTTGCCTGGAGGAAGAAGCATGCCGGTCCGCCGATGGCAGTCGGCGGACCGGCGCCCCTCGTCACTTGCCGGTGGCGACCTTGCCGGGAAGGCTGAGATTGCCCGACGCCACCTTGAACACGTTGTCGACGCAGAGCAGCGGCGAATGCAGGTTGCCGTTCACCTTGAGCCCGGCCGTGACGCCGTCGAACGACGCCCCACCGATGCCGCCGAGCAGGGACAGCGGGATCGAAACCTCGACCGCATCACCCTTGAACGTCGTCGGGTAGTCCGGACTGTCGATCAGCAGCGGAACCTTCGGCCAGGTGGGCGGAACCTTGGGCTTTTGACCATTCGGAATATCGGTCACCTTCAGTCCGCCCTTGCACGCCTTGTCTTCGTTCAGGACGACCCAGTGCGGGTGCCAGACGTCGCGGTTGCGTCCGCCATAGGCGGCGTCGTCGAAATCCGGATGGAAGGTGACGGCAAGGGCGACAATGCCCTGATCCCGTTCGAAGCCGATTTCACCGCTGTTCAGCGAGGTCGGCCAGACATAGGCGTAGACATCCGAACCTTCGAACTTGCCCGTGGCAGCCGGCTTGTCGGATCCGGCGGTGCCGCGCACGCGCGTCGTGAAGATGGCCTTGTCCTTCTTCGTGACGACGACGGTTTCGATGATATCGAACGACGCCGTCACGGCTTCGACGGGCTTGGCTTCGATCGGGTGGGAGTGAGCCGCACCGACCCACAAGGATAGCGTTCCGGCGGCGAGCGCCCCGGTCAAGAGCTTTGCGAACATGCTTATGCTTCCTTCCGTCTCTTTTGCCTGGAGGTTCGAGCTATCCTTTGTGAAAGGCGCCCCAAGTGGCAGCTTGGAGCGAAGGATCAGCCATGGAGTGGTCGCGGCACTCGATGCGGAGGTCCCGCTGGCCGAATGCCGCGTTCACGAAGGCGCAATGATGCGGCTTCGCCGCACCGGCGTGGGCATAGGGCCGGAAATGGCGGCAGCTCACGCACATGCGCTGGATGGGGATGGCGCCGGCGTCCTGCAGCCGCTTGATCATCGTGACCAGGGTCATCAGAAGATGCTCCTTGTCCGAATCCGAAAGCGTGCCCGCCGCCTGTTCCAGTGCCCCGGGTCCCGGATCGCCGGTCATGACCGCCGCGCTGCCCGCCTCGGTCAGGCAGACATCGACGGCGCGCTTGTCGACGGTCGAGGCGTGCTTGACGACCAGGGACTTGCGCTCCAGCGCGGCGATGGACTCGGTCGCGGTCGGCTGCGAGACGCCGAGCTGGAAGGCGATGTCCCTGACGGCCGCACCTTCGGCCCGGCCCATCAGATACTCGAGGATCGCATGCTGCGTCGGATTGAGCCCGGCGGCCCTGGCGCGGACCCAGTCCTCTGAGCGAAGGACCGAGTCCAGCCGCGAAAGGCCCTCGCGGATGCGATGTTCGATCGGTGTCGGGGTTTTCGGCGTCTCCATGGCTCAACCATATACATAGGAATCCTATATATCAAGCGGGTGCTGAGACGGATATCGGATGACTGCCATGCGCGGGCCGGATCAGCGGGCGCCGGTTCAGGCCGTGTATCTGGCAGCGGGCTGCTTCAATGACAGGTAAGGGGCCAGTCCCAGCCGGGCGTTCTCCAGGTCGGACCACAGTTGAATATCGGCCAGCGACGGAATGGTGACGACCTCGCCGCGGTCGAAGCCGACGAGCGCCGCATCGACCATGTCGCCGGCTTCCATGATCATCTCCGGCGGTATCGCCGCGATGTCGACGCCCGCGCGTTCGAACAGCTCGGTCCGCGTAAAGCCCGGAAGCACCGCCTGCACCTGCACGCCGTACGGCTTCAACTCCGCGGAGATCGCCTGGGTGAATGCGAGAACGAACGCCTTGCTGGCACAGTAGCTCGCATTGAACCGCTCGGGCATGAGGGCGACGACCGAGGCGATGTTGATGATCGCCCCCCGCCGCCGTTTCGCAAACGCCTGGGCAGCGGTCACAGCGAGGCTGTGCAGGACGTCGACATTGAGGTGGAGCATGCTGTCGAGCCCGCCCGGCTCGGAATCGAGCAGCGGCGCCTTCGGTGCGATGCCGGCGCAGTTGACCAGGAGCGTAAGCCCGTCGTCCTCCCGCAGCATCGTCAGCACCCGCTCGCGGTCGCCGTCGCTGGTCAGGTCGGCGGCCAAAGGGGTGACCGCGACGCCATGCTCCGTCATCAACCGTTCCGCGAGAGCGGCCAAACGGCCGTGGTCGCGGGCGACGACCACCAGGTCGTAGCCGCGCCGTGCGAGCCGTTCCGCATAGACGGCACCGATGCCTGACGAAGCTCCGGTGATGATTGCCTTTCCCATCGTCATTGCTTTCTCCTATTCCATCGCCGACATGGCGGTGTGTGCGATCGCTGCCGCCACGCCCGCGCCATAGGCCGGGTCGGCGATGCTGCAATTCTCGATGTGGCGCCGCTGGATATGGGGGGCGGCACCTGCTATCGACCGGGCGGTGTTCTCGAACAGGGCTTGGCGTTGCGACGGCCCCATCAGTCGGAACAGGTTGCCCGGCTGCTCCCAATGGTCTTCGGCGGTCCGGTGGTCCCAATGGGCCGCCATCCCCTCCAACGGCAGGGGCGGCTCCCCGGCGTCCGGATGCCCCGCCCATTCGCCGCCGCTGTTGGGAGCGTAAGACGGCGTGGCACCCAGATTGCCGTCTGTGCGCATGGCGCCGTCGCGATGGTAGCTGTGGAAGGGGCATTTCGGCGCGTTGACGGGGATTTGGCTGAAATTCACCCCCAGCCGGTAACGTTGGGCGTCGCCATAGGAGAACAGCCGGGCCTGCAGCATGCGGTCGGGGGAAAAGCCGATGCCGGGCACGATGTTGGCGGGGGAGAAGGCCGCCTGCTCCACCTCGGCGAAGACATTCTCCGGGTTGCGGTTCAGTTCCAGCACACCGACTTCGATCAGGGGATGGTCGCCTTGCGGCCAGACCTTGGTGAGGTCGAACGGATCGTGGCGGTGGGACGCGGCCTGGGATTGCGTCATCACCTGGATGGCCAGGGTCCAGCGTGGAAAGTTCCCGGCCTCGATGCTGTCGAACAGATCGCGCTGATGGGTTTCGCGGTCCTTGCCGATGGCGGCCTCGGCCTCCGCATCGGTCAAATTCTCGATGCCCTGCCGGCTGCGGAAATGGAACTTCACCCACACCCGCTCGTGGGCGGCGTTGATCATGCTGAAGGTGTGGCTGCCGAAACCATGCATGTGCCGATAGGAGCGGGGGATGCCGCGGTCGGACATGACGATCGTCACCTGATGCAGCGCTTCCGGCAGTAGGGTCCAGAAATCCCAGTTGTTGCCGGCGTTGCGCATGCCGGTGCGCGGGTCGCGCTTCACGGCATGGTTCAGGTCGGGAAAGCGCAACGGGTCGCGAAAGAAGAAGACGGGCGTGTTGTTGCCGACGATGTCCCAGTTGCCCTCCTCGGTGTAGAACTTCACGGCGAAACCACGGATGTCGCGTTCCGCGTCGGCCGCCCCGCGTTCTCCCGCCACCGTGGAGAAGCGAAGGAAGACGGGGGTTCGTTTCCCGACTTCGGCGAATAGCCTCGCCTTGGTGTAGCGGGTGATGTCGTGCGTCACCGTGAAGGTGCCGTAGGCGCCGGAGCCTTTGGCATGCATGCGCCGTTCCGGGATCACCTCCCGGTCGAAATGGGCCAGCTTCTCGAGCAGCCAGATGTCCTGCAGCAGCGCAGGCCCGCGGCGCCCTGCGGTCAGGATGTTCAGGTTGTCGGCGACCGGGGCGCCGTTGGCATGGGTCAGAAACGGCTTGGTCATGACGCTCGCTCCGTGTGACTGGCCTGCGGTTGCGGGTTTGTTGGGGAGATGCCGGTCTTCCGTTCACCGCCTGCGGCGGTCAGGACAGCGCGACGCAGCGATAGGCGGCGCCATGCCGTTCGGCGATTGCGAAGCCGGGGCTGGTCCAGTGATAGCCGAGCATGCGCAGCTTCTCCGCCGCCGCCCGCTCGATCAGACGGCTGCGCGTGGCGATGCCCTGCTCCTGGTCGGTGTCGAAGCCGAAGCGCCAGCGCGGATGTTCGAAGGACGCGACGACGTTCGTGATGGCGTCGCCGGTGATCAGCAGGCCGTCGTCGCCGGCCAGTTCCAGGGAGATATGGCCCGGTGTGTGGCCCGGTGTAGCGAGAACACGGATGCCGGACACCAGCTCGTCCCCGTCACGCAGGCGGACCAGCCGCCCGGCGATGGCTCCCAGGTCGCGGCGGGCACCCGGCACGAAACCGCTCAAGCCGGGATAACGCGCGGCCGGGTCCTGCTCCACCCAGAAATCCCACTCGGCCGCTGCCACGTGATAGGCGGCGTTGGGGAAGGACAGCGTCCCGTCCGGCCGCAGGATACCGCCCGCATGGTCGGGATGGGCGTGGGTCAGCACGACATGGGTGACGGATTCGGGAGCGATGCCGGCGGCCAGAAGATTGTCCCGCAGCCGTCCGGCCGTGGCCTGGAACTTGTCCCCCGATCCGGTGTCGACGAGGATCAGCGCCTCGCCGGTCCGGATCAGGGGGATGTTGACGGGAATGTCGGCTGTTCCCTGCCGTCCGCCCAGCCGCCGGATGATGTCGGCCCTCTCGGCCGTCGTGGCATCCGGCGCTATGACGGTATCGGGCAGGGTGATGAAGCCGTCGCTGAAGACGTCGATCTGGAATCTGCCGTGTCCGAACCGCCGCGGCGGGGCGGCTATGGCCTGCCCGGCCACCGTCGTGCCGGCCGCGGCCAGCGCGGCGGCCCCGGCAAGGAAAGACCGCCGCGGGACGGTGAACGGTACGGGTCGCTGGACCGGATGGACCATGGCTGCCTCCGTCGCTTCATGGTGGGTGGACTTCAGGCGGATCAATCCCGGATGAAGGCCAGCAGGTCGGCGTTGATCACGTCCGCGCGCGTGGTGGCCATGCCGTGATCGAAGCCCTCGTAAATCTTCAGGCTGCCATGTTTCAGCAGCTTGATGCCGAGCATCGCCGAGTCCGCGATGGGCACGATCTGGTCATCGTCGCCGTGCATCAGGAACACGGGCACGTCGATCGCCTTCAGATCCTCCGTGAAGTCGGTCTCGGAGAAGGCCTTGATGCAGTCGTACTGGGCCTTGATCCCGCCCATCATTCCCTGGCGCCACCAGTTGTCGATCACGCCCTGCGACACCGCCGCGCCGGGCCGGTTGAAGCCGTAGAAGGGGCCGGCCGGCACGTCGCGATAGAATTGCGCGCGGTTGGCGGCCACCTGCGCGCGGAAGCCGTCGAACACCTCGAGCGGAAGGCCGCCGGGATTCCGGTCGGACTTGACCATCACCGGCGGCACGGCGCCGATCAGCACGGCCTTCTTCACGCGCCCGGGCTCCGCCCGCGCCACATAGCGGGCGACCTCGCCGCCGCCGGTGGAGTGGCCGACATGGATCGCTCCCCTCAGCTCCAGCGCGGCGGCCAGCGCCTTCACGTCCTCGGCATAGGTGTCCATTTCATTGCCGGTGGCCGTCTGGGTGGAGCGGCCGTGGCCGCGCCGGTCATGCGCGACGACCCGGTAGCCCTTCGACAGGAAAAACAGCATCTGGCTGTCCCAATCGTCGGCCGACAGCGGCCAGCCATGATGGAAGACGACGGCCTGCGCCTCGCGCGGTCCCCAGTCCTTGTAGAAAATCTCGGTGCCGTCCTTGGTCTTGATCGTACCCATGATGTGCTCTCCTGCGTGGGAGGTACCGGCGATGGCCGGTCCGATGGGGAAAGGCCGCTCCGACGAGCCCGGCGGCAGTCAGGCCGATGCCGCCGGCCAGGACGTCGCGGCGGGTGGCGCCGGAGGCGGCGCAAGTCACCATGCTTTTCATGATGCGAAATCCCGCGGGTGCGCTCAGGCTGCGACGGCGACCTTGCCCAGGAACTCGTCCGTGGACGGCAGCGTGGCGTAGGCGAAGCCGAGAGCCGCCATGAAGGCGGCGTGGACGTGGGCCGCCGGTACGGTGATGCCACCAAACGCCAGATCGCGGGACGCGCAGGCATCGTGGACGACCGTCGCCTTGTAGCCGAAATCGACCGCGGCTCGGGTACAGGCATCCACGCACATGTGGCTCATGGCGCCACAGATGACCACCTCCTCCACGCCCCAGCCATCCAGCAGGAACTTCAGTTCGGTGTCGCGGAAGGAATTGATCTGGTGCTTCAGCACCACCGGCTCCCCCGGCCGGCTGGCGACGACGGGATGAATCTCCGCTCCTTTGGAGCCTGGAACGAAGAACGGCGCCTCGGCCGTGGCAAACTCATGCCGGATATGGACGACCGGCTCCTTCGCCGCACGGAAGGCGGCGATCAGCCGGGCGGCGTTGGCGGCGGCCGCCTCGACGCCGCTCAAGCTCCATTTCCCACCAGGGAAGTAGTCGTTCTGCAGATCGATGACGACAAGGGCACGCTTGGCCATTTCCTAATCCTCCAGGCTGGTGGCGTAAATGCCTGGAACGATCATGACCCGGCAGCGGAGGTCAGCCCTGTTAAACGTTGTAAATTCAGGTAGATTGTTGCAACGACTGCTGGCGGGTTGCAGGACGGGGGCGGTGGCGCAGGTCGGGCGCACATCTGTTCCGTCAGGTGTCGCGCCAAGTCTGAACGGACGATGCCGAAAGACGCCGGGTTACGATCCTGCCTCTCCGGCGCTGCGAGCCATAGCGCACCCTGGAGACCGTCGAGTTCGCCACCCTGGAACGGGTCGACCGGTTCAACCACCTGCGCCTGCTCGAACCCATCGGCAACATTCCTCATGCCGAAGCCGAGGTGCGCTACTATGCTCAAACCCGGGACGCCGCCATGGCGGCGTAACCCAAGCCGAATGGCCTCCGACAAACCCGGTGCGGTTCATTCGTTGTTCTTCTTCGCTCGTTCCTGCTTCGCTTTATCGTGATGCCACTTGATGGCGAAGAACATACCCGTGCCCAACACGATGATCTTGAACGGAAAGAAGACCAACGGGAACCAATCATACATTTTCAACATCTCCAGGCCATGACACCATCCAACGTCAGGGGAAACCGACGGCGATCATGTCGAGTGCTAGTCTTTACCTGCGGGCGGGGCAATAGGCGGCTGGGGCGGTGCGGCTGTACCGAAACGGGCTTCCTCGGCCTTGTAGACGTATTGGCTGGCCACCAGCCAACCCTTCAACGGCCGCAAGGGCGGAATACAGGTCAGCAGCAGGAACGGCAGGGTCGTGACGAGGTGCACCCAGTAAGGAGCCTCGAACCTTGCCTCGATCCAGAACGCTAAAATGACCGTGGGAATGCAGGCGAAGCAGATGACGAAGAAGGCGGGCCCGTCAGCCGGATCGGCGTAGGAGTAGTCCAGACCACAGACCTCGCAGTGGGAGCGCAGCGTCAGGAAGCCGCTGAACAGATGGCCCTGGCCGCAGCGTGGGCAGCGACCACGCAGGCCGGTGCTGAAAGGGGGAAGAGGCGGCCACTCCTGTGCGGATGACATCGCGTGTTCCTTCGGGAGGCAGCGGCAGGCAATGCCTACATGCAATAGGAAATCGTATGTTCCTCTGTAGCCTACAATGTCAACAAAAAATGCATGCAATGTGCCGGCAGAATTCATGCAACTGTGTAAGACGTGGCAGGTGCCTCGGCAAGAAGGTGGGCCAGTCAGCGCAACGCTTCGCGTGCACCCTGGCGGTCCATCGGAGCGCCGGCCACGACACGGACAGCTTCCGGCAGCGTCGACACGGCAAAATCATCGCTGCCGAAGATAGGTCGTCCCGCGCAGGCTCATGATGAACCCTCGGCATCGGCGCGCGATACGCATCAAACTCATATACATACAATGCGGCATTATATTTCTGAATTGTATGCATATGGCGGAAATGCATGCTCTCACTCACCAGCTCGCGAGGTTGGCAGGACGCCGAAAAATGGTTGATGCAGAGCCTGCCGCAGCTTTTCCGACGGGATCGGCGGCCGCCCGATTTTGTTGGAGTGCGGACCCTCGCTGCATTCTCCGCAAACGGAGAGAATCACCACCGGCCAGCCGGGAGCAGCCTTCATCCGCGTCCTGCCGCACGCGGCAACCGAGGCCGAACTGAACGACGACACGGTCGCGGCCCTGAAGGCGGCCGTCGAACGGCGTCAGGCCGGTCTCGAACGGAAAAGCGTTCCGCTGGGAGGAAAGATCTTCGCTGAACGGACGGACTGCTTCCTCGACCGCATCGAGACCTATTGGTCGATCTGGGGATGAGGCGGCATGGGGGTGATCGTCGTGCGACCTTTCGGCTCCGCGCCCATGTCCAAATCAAGGACGTCGCCATCGCGGCGTGACCCCAGCCGAATGGCCTCCGACGAGCCGGGAGCGGTTCAGTCAGGAAATCGGTTCGAACAGGCCGCCGCCGGCGTGGGCATTGCGTCCGAGCAGGATCGGACCGGACACCGCCACCGCAAAGGTCAGGCGCGCTTCCACCGCAAGGCCCCTGCCTTCGCAATCCGACAGGAAGCGGGTAACCTCGGCTTCGGGGGCAGGAATGCCTCGGCGATGGCATTCCATCCGCAGATCCTCGGCGATCTCCGCCGCGGCCGTCGCCTTGCGTTTGGGATGACGGGTCGGAAGATAGGGCGTCCGGCTGACCCAGACGCGTGCGCCCGGTTCGCTGCCGGCGTCGTCGGGGGATGGCGTCAGGTGCAGGATCCCGGCGTTGCCGGCTCGCAGCACCGACAGAGCGCCGGTGACGCGTGCGAAGGTCCGGCGCTCCTCCGCCGAGGGTGTCCATGACCGGTCCACTCGCCAAGGCGCCCAGGCGGTCAGCCGATCGAGCCGGCCGTCACCGTCGCGGTCCTCCGCAGTCAGGTAGAGGTGGCGGTGCCGTCCGGAACGAGCCGGACCGGGCCCCTCCTCGTGGCCGGAGAAGAGGGTCGTGACCGTTCCCCTTTCGCCGTCGCGAGCCAGGCTCATCAGCGCGCGGCGCAGAGCCTTCACGATCGTACCGGCTTGGTCGGCGGGAGGGCGGGCTGCCGGGTCGATGCCATAGGTCATGCACTCCGGCAGTGCTTCCGGCACCGGCACCAGCAGGCCCATCCCCAGGTAACGCCCGTCACCCACGACCAGAGGCCCGGCAACGGGGGCGGCGAAGCGTATCTCGGCGTGCCACAGGCTGATCGGCGCGAAGCGGGTGCCTTCGGCGAAGCGCTCCGCACGCTCGCCATGGCGGTACCAGGGCGCGCGCTGCACGCGCAGCCCGGTCACGCCCTGTGCAATGCCGGCGTGGCGGAGTGCCTGACGCAAGGCCGCCGTGGCTTCCGCCTCGGCGGCGATACGCCAACTTCCCGACAGGGGGTGCCCGGCGGGCGGGCGCGGGGGCGGCGAGCGGGCAGGGCCACGGGGGTGACCGTGCGCCACAGATGCGCCCCGCCCGCTGTCGCGCTGCCCGCTGCGATTCCGTAATGGCGCAACATGGAGCGGTCGTCGGCCGGGACGAGTTGGGAATGAACCACCCCATCCCCGTCGACGTCGACGGGCAGGCCGGTGAAGGCCCAGGCGAGGTCACGGGCGTCGAGCGGGCAATCCGGCGGCACCTCCACCAGCAGTCGGCGGATCGCCGGGTCGGTGTGGGCGGCTCCGTGCGAGGGCAGGGGCAGGATGCGCGGGCGCTGGGCCTTGTCGGCCTCCCCGGCGTTGCGGCCGACCAGCAGGCGTTCGATGCGCGCAGCCTCGGCGGGGAGGGCGCGGGTCAGGCGGTCCGCTGCGGCGTCACGCACAGCGGTGGCAAGGGCGGCGACGCGGGCCTGCGGCCAAGGGGCGAAAGCATCGGGCGCCTCCGCGGCGCGCAATTCGAACAGCAGGCGGTGCGGCGGCGCGTCGTAGGCCATCGGCGCGCAATCGGGCTTGGTCGGGCGGCGAAAGTCCACGACACGGTTGCGACCACGGCCCTGTGTCTGGAACTGGCGGGCGCGTTCGGCGTGACGGGCGTGCAGGCTGTCCAGCGAGCCGGGCACCGGGCAGAGCGGATCGCCCGGTCGGCCCGGCGTGCCGGAGGGGCGGAAGACCGCGCCGCCATGAGCGGCAATGCGGTTCTCAGCGCTCGGCCAATCGGTCAGTTCCGCGCTGGCGTAGGCAGCGTCGATGCCGTGACCCAGCGTGTGGAGACGGTCGGCGAGCGCGGCGATGCGGGCGGCATGGCCGCCATCCCCGGTATCATCCCCGGCACCGTCCCCGGCAATGGGCCAGACATAGAGGATCGCACGGTCGCCCCCCGGCACCGGATCTTCCAGCAGCGTGGGCTGGCGGCGCTTCGGGGCACGGATCTCCGACGTGCGGCGAGGATCGCCGGCCTTGGCGTCCAGGTCGTTGTTCGGCACGAAGTGCATCACCGCCCGGCCCGGACGGCGCGCGGGTGCGGCGATCAGCGGAGGCGGCAAACCTTCAAGCCAGCGGAAAGCAGCGTCCTTGCCGGCGCGGTCCTCGCCCGCCCATCGCCCGCCGTAAGCGCCGGCCACCAGCGCCTGGAACAGGCGGAAGGGGGCGGGCGGCCAATCGCCGACGCCGTGATAGCGCCCGGTCAGCAGATGGACCTCGATCAGCAGGGCGCCGCCCTTCCGAAGATCGACAGTCGGCATGGCGGACGGCCCCGTCACTGTTTGGCCTTCAGGTCGGCCTTGGCGCGCTCCTTTCCGAAGACGGCGCGGCGGTCGGAACCGACGCTGAAGCGCCGGGCGGCGGCCCGCGCGTAGTCCAGCGCCGCGTCGTGGGTCAGCGCGACGGAAACACGCCTGCCGCTGCGCTGGACAAGGGTCCATTCGGCGGGGGCGTCGGGGGCGGGGGTGAGCAGGCAGCCCTGGCGCAGATAGCCGTCCTGGTCCGCGGTCGCCGCCACCAGGGCCAGCCCCAGCACGTAGCGGCGGAGGGCCTCTCCGTTCTCGCCGCCGATCTGGCGCAGCGCCACGAGGTTGACGGTGACGTCGCGGCGGATGTCGCCCCGCGCCACGATGCCGCCCGGCACACCGGTCGCGGGAACGGGCACGAAGCCGCGCTGGGCCAGGGGCGACTTGTTGTTGTTCTCGGCCTTTTTCTTCTCGTCCTCGCTGAAGACGTCGAGTTTGGCGTAGTCAACCGGCGGGACATACTGGGCGGAGCGGGTCAGCACATCCACGTCCCAGGCGCGGATCACCGACTGCACCACGCGCGGCAGCTTCGCCTGGGTGTCGCGGCTGTCCCAGGCACCGAAGACCAGCGAGGTCGGGGCAAGCTTCGCGATGGGGCCGGCGTCGCCGGCGTCCTGAAAGCTCTTGAACGCCGCCTGAGCCTCCTCCGCAAGGTCGGAGCTGCGCACCAGCGCGTCGCCCAGCCGATGACCGGCGTCCAGGATCGAGACGGTGCGCTCGTTGCCGACGGCGATCTCCACCTGCGGGACAAGTTCGGCCAGCGGATTCTCCGGCTGACCGGACGCCGCCCGCTTGAACAGCGGCTCGATCCGGTTGGCCTGCGAGCCGACGCTGTCGATCTGCGCCACCCTGGTGCCGTCCGACAGCGTGTCGATGCAGTAGGGGTGCCGGTCGTCGGCATAGGTCGGCGGGAAGATCACCGCGCCCTCGCCCTCCACCGGGAGAAGCCGCTGGCTGAGATGCAGCGCCACCGGCCCGCGCAGCAGGTCGTCGGCCCAGCCGTCGAGGAGGTCGGAGGTCGGGGAAATGGCGTCGGTCATCGGAATGACTCCTCCTGGGCGTCGAGAATGCAACGGGCCTGCCCTTCCTGGCCGGGCCAGCCGAGGCGCATGGCGAAATGTCGGACGGGAAGGCCCATGATCCGGCCATCGACCGGCCGGCCGCCCAGCACTGCCCGCGCCAGCATGGTCGGCAGGCGGGCGTTCGAAACGGCGTAGCGGTAGGACAGCTTGTCTCTCGGGTCGGGGCGCTGCGGGCGGGCGTGCTCCAGGCCGATGGCGGCCAGCAACTCGACCAGCGGATAGCCGACCATGCGGATGGCGCCATGCTCGTTGGGCGAGAAGCCGACGTCGAGTGCCGTATAGTCACGCCGCCAGTCGAAGCGGAAACTGCTGCTCTGCGGGGCGGACAGGGCGAAGGGATCTCGCGCGGCCTCGGCCAGCGCGTTATCGCCGAGCCGGACCAGATCCAGCGCGTCGCGCGTCAGTGCCGCTCCAGAATAGCCGCCGGCTCCGGCCCAGAATTTCAGATTGTCGCGGCCCGACGCCGGTCCGTCCGCCCAGTGGCCGAGCGGGATCGCGACTCCGTCCGCGCCCACGAGGCGGGCGGGCAGGGCGCTGGGCGTGTCGGGCCGCGGACAGGGGAACAGGTTCCCCTCCACCGTCAGCGTCGCCACGCCCGGTTCCTTGGCGGCAAGACCCGACCCGGCGGGGGCGAGCGCCTTCACCTCGGCCTTGCTGAGAAAGCGCAGCACCTCCAGCACCGGGTCGGCGGGGCCGTCCACCGACAGGCGGAAGGTCACGCGCGTCTCCCGTCCGCTCCAGTGATAGGCGCCTTCGGCGGGACCGATGAGGATTTCGGCCGCCTCCATCAGGCCCAGGCAGGCGAAGACCTGTCCGGGATTGCGCAGGTCCACGGGGATGATCGCGTCGGCCATCAGGCATCTCCCCCATCCAGACGATTGTCCAGCAGGCGGGAGGCGCGCTGGTCGGCGGCACGCAGCAGGGCTTCCCAGCCGGCCAGCCCCCATGGGCCCAGGCGCCGTTGCAGCCGGGCGAAGCGCAGGGCGGCGTCGGCCGCCAGCGCCGCGTTGGCGGAGGGCGGCCGGTCGGGGTCGAGCGCGGCGATTTCCGGGCGGGCGAAGCCGTGGTGCGCCGCGATCAGGTGCAGCACAAGGTCGCGTTCCTCCTCGGTCAGGTCGGATCCGGTCAGGTCGGGGCGCCTGACCGCGTCGGCCAGCGAGCCGAACTCGTGCCGGTAGCCGCCGAGCAGGCGCGGGTTGCCGCCGCCCCTGGTCTTGGCGAAGGGGCGCCCCGCGGTCGGCGCGGCCATGGCGGCCTGCCACAGGGCGCGGTCCTTGCCCAGATCGTGCAGCCGGGCTGCCGTGGCCAGGATGCGGGTCCAGCGCTCCCGGTCGCCATCGGCGGCGGCGGTCCACAGGGCGTCGGCGATCCGGCGGGCTTCGCGTTCGGTCCAGCCGTGATGCTCGGCGAGGCTTTGCTCCCGGCGGGCGATGGCCGGATCGCCGCGGCGGGAGCCGGTGCCCGGACGGCGCAGGGTCCAGACCGACAGGGCCGGCACCTTGTCCTGGTCCTTGCCCGCGTCCCGGTCGGATTTGGGTGGCAGATCGAAGCGGTAGGCGAGCCTCCAGTCTCCGCCGGGATCGGGTTCCCCGGGGCCGGTGACGCGGTAGCCGATCTCCGCCAGAAGCCCGTCCGGCCAGCCGCCCTCGGAAGCGTCGTCGAGCGTCCCGGGACCGTCGGCGGCGTCCGCCTTTTCGTCCAGATGGCCGGTGGCGGAGAGGCCGCCCAGCGCCGCCGCCGCGACGATCATGTCGCCTTCGGCGATCCGTCCCCGCTTGCGGTCGAGTTCGGCGGCAAGCTGGCGCACGGTGAAGGTGGCCTTGACGGTGCGGGCGGGGCTCAGCAGGACCAGGGCCGGCGCCTCGTCCGGCAGGCCGGCGGCCTTCAGCCGGGCGGCGAGCACGCGGCGGATGCGCTCCACCGGCGCCTCCAGCCCTTCCAGCAGGTGGGGCGGGGCGGCGGTGAAGAAATCGTCCAGCTCCGCATCGCTTGGCGGTCCGTCGCGCCAGGGCAGATGGCGGCGCCACAGCAGCGTCGCCGACGCCTCCTCCTCCACCCAGCCGCGCAGCCAGGGACCGGGAGCCGGCCGGCCGGCATGATCCTCCAGCGCGGTCATCGCCCAGGCGTCCAGCGTCGCGCGGACAAGCGGTGGGTGCAGCGGGGCCGGTGCGGTGGCGGCGCGGACCAGGTCGGGATGCGCGCGCCGCAAGGCGAGCAGGGCGCGCGGGCTGGCGTCCAGGTTGCCGTCGTCGAGCGTCGGCAGGGCGCGCAGGGGGCCTCCAGCCGGGTGCGGGTTTCGGCGTCCATGTCGGGCGGCACCAGCACGGTCACGCGGGCGACGCGCCCCTTGCCGCCGGCCCGGTTGACCCGGCCCAGACGCTGGATCAGCCGCTCCACCGTCACCAGATCGCAAACCATGTGGTCGGCGTCCAGGTCGATCCCGACCTCGCCAGCCGCCGTCGCCATCAGCACGGCGGGACCGCCGGCCCCCTCCGCCCCATCGCCCTTCCGGCCATCGCCTTTTGGGCCGCCGCCCTTCAGGAAGCCCAAGGCCATCAGGGATGCGGTCAGGTCCTCGCGCTCGCGGATGCGGCGCTCGCCGGTCAGGAACTCGACGGAAGGGGCGCCCCCGGCGTTCGATTTTCCACCCGGTTTTCCGCCCAATTCGCTGCCGATCTTCAGCGCGTCGGCACGGCTGTGCGTGAAGACCAGCAGGCGTGCGCCGGGGTCCTCCGCAAGCAGGACACGCGCCGTTGCGGCCACGGACAGGGGGAGCGTTTTGGCCTCTGCCTCGGCGATGGTCAGGCGCTTGTCCGCGTCCAGCCGCTGGGCGGTCCAGTCGTCGCGGTCGCCATCTTCCAGCCGGAACACCCGCTCGCCGTCCGTGCGGCCCGTGGCGGACAGGGAGAGCACGCGCAGGGGCGGCAACGCCGCGGCGTCGCCGGCGGCGTCCCGCGCGGTCTCGTCGGCAACGGCGGCCAGCAGCGTTTCGAAGGGCGGGCAGAGATGGGCCTCGTCCAGCACGAACAGGCAGTCGGCGCCCAGCAGCCCGGCCTGGAACGGGCGCATGCGGCGCGACACGCCGTAGCCGGAAAACAGCAGGCGGGACCCGATCATGTCGATGGTGCCGACGACAATGGCCGGAGCGGTCGGATCCTCAAGCCAGCGGCGGTTATCGGCGTGCCGTCCGCGCAGCGTGGACACGGCCGGCGCCTGACGATCGGGGAGAGCCGCCGCCGCGCGCTCCGCCAGCCGGTCGGCGAGCGCCGTCGCCTGATCGACCACCGCCCGCCGGTCCACCACATACACCAGCCGCCGCGGCAGGGCGGCGCCGTTCGCCAGGGCGATCAGCCACAGCGCCATGACCGAGGTCTTGCCGAGCCCCGTCGGCAGGTCGAGTGCGTCCGGCACCATGCCGAGCGCCAGCCAATCCCGGTACAGCCGCCGCTGCCAGCGGTTGGGCTGGTGGCCGGTCAGCGTCTCGAAGGCAATGTCGAAATCGCTCATGGACGAGCCCTGTGGGAGTGGCGATGACGCACGTATAAAATGTTTCCCAACAATGATTGTTGATCTAGAGATGCGCTCTTGGAAGGTAAAGCGTCTTTTGGTCGCGGCTTGGAAGGGAATGCGCAGACTGTCGGCTCGACGCATGCCGCACAACACGCCGGTTCTACGATCGTGATGGGGTGGTTCTGCCGGCCCTCATTCTTCTTCTGGACCACGGCGAGTTCCGTGGGCTCGCGGCGGTGGAGTGGCTGCGCGATGTCGTGGTGGCGCACCTGCGCGCCCGCGCTGCCGAACCCTGCAGCCACTCTCACCGATCTCGATCGCTCCCGAACGCCGGATGCTCCCGCAGCGCCGGCCTTCCATGTGTTGGCTTCCCGCCGGCTTCAGGGGGCATGCGATCTCGCCTGGACCGGCGCGGCGGCGTTCCGCCGCTCGGATGCGTAAGCGTTTCCCTATGCGGGTAATCGACATTTTCTTGCAAACTCCATTGCTGCATGGACAGATGTTGCGGTCATCGACCAACGCAGTGGCAGGAGCGTCAGGAATGGAGCGGCAAGCAGGGCGGTTCGTCGTCGGAATCACCGATCACATGATCCCGCCTCCCGATCTGGAAGCCGCCGTTCTGGATGGCATCGCCGAGGTCGATTTCCTCGATTGCCGGCACGAGGAGGACCTCGATCCGGAGCGTCTGGCCCGATTGGATGCCCTGCTGGTGTGGAGCACGCGCATCGGCCCCGCCACGGTCGAGCGGTTGAAGCGCTGCCGGATCGTCGTGCGCTTCGGCGTCGGCTATGACCGCGTCGACGTCGCGGCGCTGGAGGCCGCCGGGATCCCGTTCTGCAACAACCCGGATTACGGGACGGAGGAGGTGGCCGACCATGCCGTCGCCATGATCCTGTCGCTGCAACGGCGCCTGTGGGAGCATGATGCCCGCGCCCGCGGCTATACGACGACATGGCAGGCCAACACGCTCACGCCGCTGCACCGTTCCAGCGCCGCGACGGTGGGCGTGGTCGGGGTCGGGCGGATCGGCACCGCGGTGGTCAACCGGCTGAAGGGCTTCGGCTACCGCATCCTGGGCTACGATCCGCTGCAGCCGGCCGGGCATGAGAAGGCGGTCGGCTACCGCCGGGTCCGCCGGCTGGAGGAGCTGCTGGCGGACTCCGACATCGTCACCTTCCATTGCCCGCTGAACGGCGAGACCCGCGGCTTGCTGAACGACGCGACCCTAGCGGCGATGAAGCCGGGGGCCATCCTGGTCAACACCGCGCGCGGCGAACTGTTCGCGGGGCTGGACCCGGTGGAGGCCGCTCTGCGCAGCGGCCGGCTGGCCGCCGTCGGGACCGACGTGCTGCCGGTCGAGCCGCCGGCCCCCCACCCGCTGCTCGACGCCTGGCGGGCAGGGGAGGGCTGGCTGGCCGGACGGCTGGTGGTGACCCCGCACAACGCCTTCCACTCCGATCAGGCGGCCGTGGAGATGCGGCGCAACGCGGCGGAGACGGTGCGCATGTTCCTGGAGGATGGGACGTTGCGGAACAGGATCCGCGCTTGAGCGACGTTGCGCGGGGGCAGGTGCAGGCCCCCGCTATCCCTCCAGCAGGCTCCCGACGTCCAGCCCGAGCCCGCCGCCGATGCGATGGAGCGCCGCGACCGTGTCGGGATCCAGTGCGATGCCCCGGTCCATGGCGGTCATACGGTGCAGCGCCTCCGGCTCGCCGGGGATGCTGACGCCGGCGCTGCCGGGGGCTGGGGGCGTGTCGGCGACATGATCGAGGACCGCGTCCGTCAGCGTCTGCCATTCCGGCCCGGCCACCCGGTTGGGGTCAATGACGAAGGCGAGCGCATTGTTGACCACGCGGCCCGGCCGCAGATTGTCCGGCAGGGCCGGCAACCCCCCGGCCAGCGCACCGGCCAGGATTTCACAGGCCAGCGCCAAGCCGTAGCCCTTATGCCCACCGAAGGGCAGGATGGCGCCGGTGGGCTCGGTGAACATCACCCCCGGATCGCGGGTCGGCCGGCCGTCCGGATCCAGCAGCAGGCCGTCCTCCACCTCCTTGCCCAGCGAAGAGGCGACGCGGCATTTGTTGGCGGCGATGGCGCTGGTGGCGAAATCCAGCAGAAAGGGCGCGTATCCCGGCGTGCCGGGCACGGCGATGCAGACCGGGTTGGTGCCCAGACGCGGCCGGCCGCCGCCATGGGGGCTGCCAGCGGCCGGCTGACCACATTGACGAAGAACAGCCCGATCAGCCCGGCCGCGATGCACTGCTCGCCATAGGAGCCGACGCGGCCGATATGATGGGCGTTGCGCAGGGCCAGGATGCATGCACCGCCGGCTTTGGCCCGTTCGATGGCAAGGTCGGTCGCCTCGCGCGCGATCACCTGCCCATAGCCGACATCGCCGTCCACCACCAGGAAGGGCGCCTCGTCGCGGACGATGCGGGCATGGCGGTTGGGCTGGAGATGGCCCAGTTCCAGGCTGCGGGAATAGACGGCGATCTGGCAGACGCCGTGGCTGGCATGGCCGCGGGCATCCGCCTCCACCAGATTGGCGGCGACGATGGCCGCCTCCTCCGCCGAGCTGCCGCTGCGGCGGAGAATGGCGTCGAGCGTCGCGACCAGCCGGTCCGGGCGGTAGCGGACCTCGCTCATTGAGCAGCGTCCTGAAATGCCGAATAGTCGATGGGTTGGGTGCGGTCGAGTGTCCGGTGCACCGGCGGCAGCGGGTATTTCAGGCCGGTGGCGCAGTTGAACAGGACGGCGCGCTCGTCCCGCCCGACCCGGCCGTCGGCCAGCGCCTGTTTGTAGGCGGCGTAGGTGGCGGCTCCTTCGGGGCAGAGCAGGAAGCCTTCCTCCCGCGCCACCTCGTTCAGCGCGGCCTGGATGGCGTCGTCGGGCACGGCGATGGCGAAGCCGCCGCTCTCGCGCACGGCGCGCAGGATCAGGAAATCGCCGACCGCCTGCGGCACGCGGATGCCGGACGCGATGGTGTGCGCATCCTCCCAGCGGGGGGCATGCTCTTCCCCCTGTTCCCAGGCGCGGACCATGGGAGCGCAGCCGGCGGCCTGGACCGCCACCATGCGCGGCCGCTTCGATCCGATGAAGCCGATGGCCTCCAGTTCGGCGAAGGCCTTCCACATGCCGATCAGGCCGGTGCCGCCGCCGGTGGGGTAGAAGATGACGTCCGGCACCTCCCAGCCCAGCTGTTCGGCCAGTTCCAGCCCCATGGTCTTCTTGCCTTCGATGCGGTAGGGCTCCTTCAGGGTGGAGACGTCGAACCAGCCGACCTTGGCCTTGCCCTCTCCCACGATCCGGCCGCAATCGTCGATCAATCCGTTGACACGGTAGACGGTTGCGCCCTGCAGCTCGATCTCCGACACGTTGACCTCCGGCGTGTCGGCCGGACAGAAGATGGTGGTGCGGATGCCGGCGCGGGTGGCGTAGGCGGCCAGCGCCGCCCCGGCATTGCCGTTGGTCGGCATCGCCATGTGCGTGATGCCGAAAGCCTTCGCCATCGATACCGCCATCACCAGTCCGCGCGCCTTGAAGGAGCCGGTGGGAAGCCGTCCTTCGTCCTTGACCAGCAACTCGGCCGCACCCAGCCGCTTCGCCAGCCGGGGCAGCGGGACCAGCGGGGTCACCGCCTCGCCCAGGCTGACGATGTCCTCCACCCGACGGACGGGCAGCAACTCGCGGTAGCGCCACAGATCCTGCGGGCGTTCGGACAGCGAGCTTTTGGTCAGCGCCTGCTTCACGCCGTTCAGGTCATAGCGGACCAGCAGCGGCTTGCCGGCGCGCGACAGGTTGTGGACGGTGTCAGCCTCGTACCGTTCGCCGGTGTAGGCGCATTCCAGATGGGTGACGAAGGTCGGGCGCTCGACCGTCAGATTGGAATCGAAGCGCACCGGATTGATGTCTTGGAAAGCCATTTAGCGGACCATGCCCCATTTGCGGACCGTGTGGACCTCGATCCAGCGGAAGACGACGTTCTCGACCAGCAGGCCGATCAGGATGACGGTGACGAGGCCGGCGAAGACCTTGTCGATGTACAGCTCGTTGCGGTTCTGGAAGATGAACCAGCCGAGCCCGCCCTTGCCGGACGACACGCCGAACACCAGCTCCGCCGCGATCAGCGTGCGCCAGGCGAAGGCCCAGCCGACCTTCAGCCCCGTCAGGATCGCCGGGAAGGCGGCGGGGATCAGCAGCGTCACGACATAGCGCAGGCCCCCCAGCCCGTAATTCCGCCCGGCCATCCGCAGCGTCTCCGACACCGAGGTGAAGCCGGCATGGGTGTTCAGCGCCAGCGGCCACAGCACGGCATGGACCAGCACGAAGATCAGGCTGACCTCGCCCAGCCCGAACCACAGCATGGCGATCGGCAGCAAGGCGATGGCCGGCAGCGGATTGAACATGGAGGTCAGTGTGGACAGCAGGTCGTTGCCGATCCGGGTGGAGACGGCGACCGTGGTCAGCAGCACGGCCAGCACCACCGCCACCGCATAGCCCTTCAGCAGCACCGACAGGGACGTCCAGGCCATCGACAGCAGATTGTCGCGGCGGATGCCGTCCCACAGCGCCGCCGCCGTGTCGGTGAAGGTCGGGAACATCAGCGGGTTGTTCTGCCAGACCGCCGCCGCCTGCCACAGCGCCGCGACCGCCGCCAGGACCAGCAGACGGCGCAGGACCGTGACGTTGCGGAGCCGCTCCCACGGGGACAGCGGGCGGGCGACGTCGCCGATCGGGCCGGTTGCGGTGACGGCGCGCTCGTATTCGGGGCGCCGCGGCGGCTCGCGCCGGACGCCGGGGCGAAGGGGGCGCGGGGAGAAGGACAGGTCGGTCATGCGTCCGGTCCCTTTCCGCTTCCTTCCACATCCTCGGCGAACAGCATGGTGTGGATGCGGCCGGCGAGGGCCTGGAACTCCGCCCCGCCGACGGCGCCATGGTCGTAGCCGTCGCAGTTGACCTCCGCCTTGACCTGTCCGGGATGGGGCGACAGCACCAGGATGCGCGAACCGACGACCAGCGCCTCCTCGATGGAATGGGTGACGAACAGCACGGTGAAGCGCAGGTCGTCCCACAGCTGCAGCAGTTCCTCCTGCATCTTGCGCCGGGTCAGCGCGTCGAGCGCCGCGAAGGGCTCGTCCATCAGCAGGATGTCGGGCTCCATCGCCATGGCGCGGGCGATGGCGACGCGCTGCTTCATGCCGCCGGACAGCATGTGCGGGTGGACGTCGGCGAATTTCGACAGGTTGACGCGGGCGATGCAGTCGAGCGCCTTTTCCTCCGCCTCGCGCCGCTTGGCCTTGCCGCTGGCGAGCAGGGGGAACATGACGTTCTCCTTGACCGTCTTCCAGGGCGGAAGCTGGTCGAATTCCTGGAACACCATCATGCAGTCGGGGCCGGGCTTCGTCACCGCGCGGCCGTTCAGCCGGATCGTTCCCTCCACCGGCTGGAGGAATCCGCCAACCGCCTTCAGCAGGGAGGACTTGCCGCAGCCCGACGGCCCCAGCAGGACGTAGCGTTCGGCCTGGAACACCTGGAAATCGACGCGGTAGGTCGCGGTGACCAGATGCCGGGGCGTCTTGTACTGCAGCGTGACGCCGGAGACGTCCAGCAGCGGCCGTTCGGACAGGCCGTCGCCGTCGATGCTGTGCGGGTAGGTCAGGGCGTTCATCCGCTCAGCTCCCGGCGCCGTCATGCAGGTCGTCGAAGAAATAGTCCTTCCAGGAGGCCGGCTTGTTCTTGATCGCACCGACCTTGTGCATGAAGTCGGCGAAGGCCTCCGTCCGGTTCGGCGTGACGGTGAAGCGGATGTCGGGGTCCTTCAGCAGGCGCAGAATATAGGCCTTGTCCAGGCTGCCCTTGTTCTGCGCCAGATAGGCGTCCGCCGCCGCCTCATGGTCGGCGTTGATGCTGTCCATCGCCTCGCGGAGCGCGTTCAGGAAGGCCCGGTAGGTCTTCGGGTTCTCGTCGCGGAAGGACTGCTTGCTCCAGATCAGGTTGAAGCTGTGCGGCCCGCCCAGCACGTCGTAGGAGCTGACGACCTTGCGGATCTTCGGGTCGTCCAGCTGCTGGTACTGGAAGGGCGGGCTGGAGATATGGGCGGTGATGCCGCCGCTGCCCGACAGCAGGGCGGCCGTGGCGTCGGGGTGCGGCATCGACACGGTCAGCTTGTCGAGCGCGTCGTATCGGCCCGCACCCAGCTCCTTCTCCGCCGCCATCTGCAGGATGCGGGCCTGCACGCCGACCTTCACCGCAGGCAGCGCGATCCTGTCGGCGTCGGTGAAGTCCTTGAGCGATTTGACCTTCGGGTTGCTGGTGGTCAGGAACAGAGGCATGTCGTTCAGCGATGCGATCGCCTTGACGTTGGCGCTGCCCCTGGTGCGGTCCCAGATGGTCAGCAGCGGCCCGACACCGGCCGAGCCAAGATCGATGCTGCCGGACAGCAGCGCGTCGTTCATCGCCGCCCCGCCGGACAGCTGGACCCATTCGACGGCGATGTCGAGGCCCAGCGCCTTGCCGTGCTTCTCGATCAGCTGGTTGTGGCGCAGCACATGCAGCGGCAGATAACCGAGCCCATATTGCTCGGCGATGCGGATGCGCCCTTCGGCAGCCGCCGGAGCCGCGATTGCCGACGTCATCAGCAGCCCCATCACCGATGCGGCGATGGCCGCGAAGGCGCGGCGGCTGGGGCGTCCTGACTGTCGCATGGTGGTGCTCCCCTTATCTCCGTAACTCTAGTAGGATTTAGGGGAACATGATTCCGCTGTGGCGTCAATGTTGTAAAATATTAGCGATCTTTCCTGAAATTGCACATCTTATTTATGTAATTTTATTAGGCGCGTCCTCCAACAGGCCTCAGGCGGCGGGACTCGCCCGTCAGTTCAGCTGCGCATCGCGCACGCCCTGGACGACCTCGGCAATCCTGTCCGGATCCATCGTCTCCCGCCGCGCGCCACCCCGGCACAGGGCGCCGCGAAAACCGAGGATCGATGGTCCGAGCGCCGCCAGGGGAGCGATGTCGGCGATCCTCAGCGAGCCTGCCAACCCTGCCCACAATCCGGCATCGCGCGCCTGCCCGATGAAGCCTGCCAAAGCGTCGGCCGGCAGATGATCGCGCAAGCTGCGGCCGTCCTTCAGGCCGGTGTCCAGCATCACGCCTTTGAATCCGGCGTCGGACATGGCGCGGACCAGTTCGGGAGCGGGGCCAGTCAGGTCGACCAGGATGACGCCGACCAGCGGAACGGTGCCGCCCGCCCCCGAAGCGGCGGCGATGCATGCTTGCGGATCGCCGCCGGCGAGGATCCCCATCTTCACGATGTCGACACCCGCGGCCGCCATCCCGGAAACCGCGGCCGCCACCGTGGCGGGGTCCATCGGCAGGTCGCCGATGGTGGCGCTGACCGGCTTCCGTCCGGAGACCGCCGCCAGACAGGCGCGGATCGTGCCGGCCGGCAATGCGCCCAGCGCGCCGTCGCTGGGGTTCTTCAGGTCGATCAGGTCGGCCCCGGCCTTCACCGCAAGGTCGGCCTCTTCCGGATTGGTCACGCTGGCGAGCATGCGGATCATGAGAGCACCTGCGGCTTGGCCATGTCTGGAACTAGGGGTTCCGTCTTGGACCCTTCGGCCCGGAAGGCCGCCACGCGGTCGCACAGCCAGCCCCAGGCTTCCCGCTCGCGCGGTCCGGCGGTCTTCTCGATGGCGATGGCAAGGTAGGCCATTTCCCGCTCCACCTTCTCCCACGGCAGCAGGTGCAGGCGGCTGCACAGGATCGCCGCCTCGATCACGGCGGCGGCGGCGCGGTTGTGGCCGGCGAAGGGCCGGTGCGTTTCCTCATGGACGCTCCGGCAATGGAAGCGCGGGCGCACCGGATCGGCCTCGACCCGGACCACCTCCAGCTCCCAGTGGGCGAGGCTGTCGGCCAGACGCACGCCGTCGATGGCGGTTGCCGGGACCAGCGGCCAGTCCCGCCGTCCGGTCAGGCAACCGGCGAATAGCTGGGCGTCGTCGGTGAGGTTGACCACGGCTCGGCCGGTCGCCTCCAGCGCGTTGAGCGTGACGGAGGGGCGGAAGGGCGCGATCACCAGATCGTCCCCGGTCCGGGTGATGCCGAAGGGGGCGATGTGCGGGGTGCCGTCGGCGCCCAGCGTGGTGACGATGGTTTCAAGGATCATGATGCCTTCCCGCAGACCCGGCGGCGCTCCTGCAAGGTCGTGCCCGCCGTCTTGAAACCGTGCGCGTCGCTTTCCTGTCCGGCCGCAGCCTCCACGGCACAGCCCCAGGAAAGATCCTCGTCCTGGACATAGCGTTTGCCGAGCTGCCAGGCGAGGAAGGCCTTCTGCAGTTCCACCCCCATGTAGAAGGCATGGCCGCCGTCCTCCGCCAGCCCGAGCAGGGGGTAGAGGCGGTAGGGATCGGTCGCCACATGGTGGCCGTCGCGGTTGTAGACATGGACGCCGTCCTCCGCCACCTCCACCCGGAAGGAGGGGTCGCGGATGCTGCGGGCGGTCTCCGCGATTTCGGCCGGGGTGCCGGCGAAGGGGCGGCGGTCGCGCAGGGCCATCAGCCCGTCGTCGATGCCCTTGGGCAGGCTGCCGCTTTCCGCCGCGGCATGCATGATCCGCCGCGCCCGGTCGGCCTCGCGCACCGCGGTGCGGGCGTGCGGGCTGACCTGAAGGGTGAGGACGGCGCCGATCGACAGTTCCGACACCATGCCCATCAGCAGCGCCGTGGTGCCGGTGGTGTCGGCGTCGGTCAGTTCGGTCAGGTTGCCGATCCCCATCAGGATTTCGATGTCGGGATAGCGCCGGCGCAGGGCGTGATAGCGCACCACCGAGTCCGTGAAGCCGTAATGGATGGGGTCGAGCACCGGATCGGCCAGGAAGCGGCGGCCGGTGGCCTTCAGCCGGTCGACGGCGCGGCACAGGGAGTCCAGGTCGCGCGGCTTGGCCGGGATCAGGATCGGGGTCGCGTCCGTCCGGTCCAGCACCCACAGCGTATCCTCGCTGAGGCTGAGCAGGTAGGAGGCGCCGGCGGACGCGCCGCGCAGCAGCTCCTCCGGATCGGCGCTGTCGACGCTGACGGTGTGGCCGGCGGCGACCAAGGCGGCGACCGCAAGCTCCAGCCCATCGAACCGTTCGCCTGGGTGGCAGCCGATGTCGATCACGTCGGCACCGTCGCGGCGCAGCCTCGCGGCGGTCTCCAGCAGATTGTCGACGGAGCGGTGGGGGGCATCGACGATCTCGGCGAAGATCGTCACCGCATGGCCGGACAGGTCGGTCCGTGCCGTCCGCCCGCCGAGATAGGCGGGGATGTCGCGCAGCTCTTCCGGCCCGCGTTCGAAGGCGACACCGAAATGCCCGGACAAGGACGCCAGATCGCAACGGGTCCGGCCGGGCAGGATCACCCGCGATCCCGGCGGCGGCGGCGGAAGGCGGCGGCGGATCAGCTCCTCGGTCATCAGGGCGGCGACGCTGACGCCGATCTGCACCACCTCGGCGCTGAAGGGGGAGGACGCCATCCCGTCGAGCACCGCCCGCAGGCGCGGCTCCGCCAGCTTTCCGGTCACGAAGACGAGGTGGTCAGGCATTCGAGACGCGCCTTCAGCGCCGCTTCGAGTTCGGGAACGGTTTCGACGACGGTCGTCGCCTCGAACCCGCGCAGCCGTTCGACATTCTCCAGGTCGATGCGCCGGGGATAGACCGGCACCATGCCGTGCGGCGCCTCGGTCATCATCTCCGGCGCGGTGTCGCAGGCGAAGACGATGCAGGGCACCCGGCATTTGCCGGCCTGGGCGAAGGCGTTGGTCGGCAGCGTGTCGGAGATGCCCTGCACGCATTTGGCGACCGTGTTCGAGGTGGCCGGACCCACCACCAGCGTGTGGTATTCGCCGAAATAGAACCGCCCGATCTGCGGCGCGCTGGCGGCACGGTCGCGGAACAGGCGGGTGCCGGGAGGAAGTTGCCGTCGCGGCGGCGGTACATGCGCATGACCTCCTCGGCCGCCTTGCTGAGGAAGACGTCGAGCGGTGCGAACCGCGCCATCAGGTCGAGCGTCTCCTTGATGTAATGGCCGGATCCGGTCAGCGCCCAGGCAAGCCGCGGCGGGGCGGGAGGACGAGCGATTTCGTTCATGCCCGCACGCTCATGCCCGCACGCTGGGCAGAGGTTCGGCCTCCGGGCAGCGCAGCAGGGCGCAGCCGGGAGTGCCGCGGCCGGCCAGCGCCTCCGCCATCAGGATGTGGTTGTCGCGATGGATGCACCAGCTCTCGCCGGCGAAGCGCGCGCGCCAGAGCGGGAAGGCCGCGTCGACCAGACCGTCGCGGGCCAGCGCCGCCGCGTCGGTCGCAACGCAGGGGCAGGGTCCCGACTTGACCAGCACCAGCGCCGCCGCGTCCAGCTCCACCGCCAGCCAGGCCGCGAGGCTGTCGGAGGTGACGTCCCAGCTTTCGGCGATCTCGGGCTGGTCGAGCGCCATGGCGGACGGCAGCCAGACCGCCGGCATCCGCGCCCGGATCAGCGAGCGCAGCCGCTCCCGCGTCGCCGCCGTCTGCAGGGCCGGGCAGATGCCGTGCAGCATCAGCCCGAACTGCTCCATCGCCAGCAGGGCCATGCGGTGGGCGAGCCGGTCGTCGAAGCGCCAGTTGTCCTGGGCGTCGCGCACGGCATCGGCGAAGGGTCCGCCGCCCGGCACGATGACCAGCGGGTGGAGATGGCCGGGGCGGGCGATCAGATCGAGCCAAGTTCCCAGCCGGTGCCAGTCCGACAGGCTGCCGCCGATCTTGATGACCCAGGGCCGCGCCGCGACGTTCCCTGCGGTATTCCCTGCAGGGTCCGGCGATCCGTCTTCAGGCGATGCGTTGGCCGCCATCGGGTCAGATCCGCCGGTCGGCCATGCGGTCGGTCATGACCATCAGGCGGCGCGACGCCGGCAGGGACGGCCCGGACAGCTGGTCGCGCGTGCGCTCCAGCCGGATGCCGGGAACGGCGACGCCGTCATAGATGTCCAACTTCGCCACCGACACGCGGGCCGACTGCACCTGTTCGTGGGCGAGGCACATGCGGGCGATCTTCTCCGCCAGCATCTCGACCAGATTGGTGTGCTCGTCCATCAGGATGCGCTTCAGCCCCGACAGCAGGTCGTCGTAGGACAGCACGTCGCCGATGTCGTCGGAGAACTGCGCCCCGTCCTGGCGCACCTGCAGCAGCAGGTCGATGCGCACCCGCTGGGGCGCGTCGCGCTCGTAATCGAAGACGCCGATCCGGCAGGGCAGGACGACATTCTCCAGGAACAGCTCGTACAGGCCGGCGGGGATGGCGGACAGCCCGGTATCGGCGGCCGTGCCGCGAGCGCATTGGGCGGAAAGGATCGTTTCGAGCATCGGTGCCGTCCTCCTGGCTGTTCTCCGGCGGGGCCGGACGCGGATCGGTGTCAGGCAGGCCGTTTTGTACCTTACCGGCATCCCGGAGGCGGCACCTGTTTGGATGCGACACCGATTTGGCGATTTCCGCCGCCCCCCGCATGGTGCCCTGCCGCCGCTGCCCTCCGCCACCTTTTCGGCAGGTGCCGTTTCAGCTCAGGCTGGCGAACTCGTGCGCGGCGGCCAGCGGGCTGTGCCGCTGGTTCTGCCGGTCGCTGCGCGGGGCGATGCCGAAATGGTCGCGGTAGCATTTGCTGAAATGGGTCGCGGAGATGAAGCCGCAGCTGATCGACACCTCCATCACCGACATGCGGGTCTGGCACAGCAGCTGCCGGGCCCGCTTCATCCGGAGGCCGAGATAATACTTGGCCGGCGAGCAGTTCATGTATTTGCGGAACAGCCGCTCCAGGTTGCGCCGGGACTGGCCCAGCTCCTCGGCCAGCGTCAGCAGATCCAGCGGCTCCTCGATGTTGGCCTGCATCACCGCCACGGCGGCATTGAGATCCTCGTGGTCCAGCACCGGGTTGGACTGCAGCTCCTCCTGCTGGCGGATGCTGCCGGCGCGGATCTTGGTGTGCAGCAGTTGCTCGGCGATGTCCATCGCCAGCTTCTCGCCATGGCGGGCGGCGATCAGGTGCAGCATCATGTCGGTGGCGGCGGTGCCGCCCGCGCAGGTGAAGCGGTTGCGGTCGATGGTGAACAGCTCGCCGGTCGCCTCGATCTCGGGGAAGGTCTCGGCGAACCCGGCCATGTTCTCCCAATGGATGGTGCAGCGGTAGCCGTTCAGCAGGCCGGCGCGCGCCAGGATGTGGCTGGCTGTGCACAGGGCGCCGAAGGCGATCCCCTGGGCGGCCGAACGCCGCATCCACGAGAACATCGCCCGGTCCTCGTACCAGTGGCCTCCGACGCCGCTGCACACCATCACGGTCGACAGCGGGGGAGCGTCGGCGATGGCATGGTCGACGCAGACCCCGATGCCGTTGCTGGCCCGCTGGACGCCGCCATTCGGGGAGATCAGCACCCAGCGATAGAGTTCCTTGCCGCTGATGTGATTGGCAAGACGGAGAGGCTCCACCGCCGCGGTGAAGGCGATCATGGAGAAATCGGGAACCAGGAGAAAGCCGATGGTGTCGATCCTGGAAACGCCGGATTGCTGTTCATTGCACTTCATTGTCCCGTGCCCCTCTTCCGCTTTCCTGCTCGTGTCTTCGTGGGTCGCGAATGGTCGGCGAACACGCTGTTTTCCCGCGGCCTTGTTTGTTTCGGCGGCCGCGTTCGGATGGGCGGGCGGTCGTTCCATTTCCGCACCATCAAGTTTTTATGACAAGCAGCCTACGCAGGATGCGGCCCGGTCACATTGAACAAAGCGGACATAATTCTTGAAGGAGCGCGACGTTGATCGAGTCGGGATTGTTTTTGGGGCGGATCATCCGGTTGCGCGGACGATATCCTCATCCCGATGGGGTAGCCCCGCAGCCCACCTGTGGTGGGCTTTCGGATCAATTCGGGGGCGGGAGCTTTCAAAGACAGGCCAGCAGCTCGCCGCGTCCGCCGAAGCCGCGGTCGCCCAGCCAGCGGCGCGCCCGCCCGGTCATGCCCCGGCAGGCGGGTGGAACCCCGTCCAGTTCGGACAGGTGGTTGTCGAGAAGCGACAGGAAGGGCAGCTGGTTGAGGCCGCAGTCGGCGAACCCCGGCAACGGATCGATCTCGCCGCGGAACAGGATGGTGCCGTTCCGCATGCCGTGGCCGGTGGCCGCCCCCGGCTTGCCGCCGATCAGCAGGCTGCCGGCGTTCATGTGCAGGGCGGCATAGGCGCCGGCATCGCCGCCGACGGCGATCAGCCCGCGGCGCATGCGTTCGCCGGCGCGTTCGCCGCAACTGCCCCGGACCATGATCCGCCCGCCGGTCATCCCGGTCCGTTCGCCGGGCAGGGCGCCGCCCAGCCCGTCGCCGGCATCGCCGCCGATGGCCAGGACCCCGCCGCGCATGGCGGCACCCGCCGCCAGCCCGGCCGATCCTTCCACCAGCAGGGACCCGCCGCTCATGCCGGTGCCGGCGCGGTGGCCGACGGGGCCGGCGACCCGGACGGTGCCGCCGGCCAGTCCCGCCCCGATGAAGTCGAGCCGCTCGTCGCCCTCGATCTCGACGGTGTCGCCGGGGCTGCCCGACAGGTCGAACAGCTCGCCGACCGCGACATGGCCGCGGCCGAGCCGCAGCGGCAGGGCGGCGATCTCCGCCGCGGTCAGCGCCGCCAGCCGGTGCGGCAGCAGGGGAGAGGCGTCGACGCGGCCGGTCAGCGGGCCTTTCAGACGGAAGCTCAGCACGCTCATGGCAGCAGCTCGTGAAGGTGGAAATGGTGGCGGCCCAGCTTGCCGCCGTAATTGCCGGCGGTGACGCCCCAGACGCCGGAGCCGCGGCCGCGCTCGATCAGGCATTTCAGCCCGGCCGTGGTGGCCGCGGCGACGTCGGCGGCGGTCAGCCCGTCGATGACGATCTCCAGCACCGATTCGACCTCCGCCGGCAGGCGGGAGCGGGGCAGGCCGCGCAGGGTCGGGCAATAGGCGTCGTTGGTGGAGGCCGGCATCCCCTTGTACTTCGCCCCCACCTTGGAGCCGGAACGGACGACCCCGCCGGGGAAGGGCAGCACGACGTTGGGCACGGCGCGCATGGCGTCCGCCGCCGCTTCCGCCGACTCCAGCGCCGCCATCCGGGCATCGGCCAGGATCAGCAGGTTGCCGCCGCCGACCGCCGGGACGCTCCAGCTCGATTCCTCGCACAGGAACTCGCCGTCCATCACCGGGATGCGCCAGTAGCGCCGGCCGCCCAGCAGCTTCGACATCTGCTGCCCGTCGCCGAAATAGCGCAGCTTCCGGCCCAGCGGGATCAGATCCTCCTTGGCCCCGCGCGGCACGCCGGAGAAGCAGGCGGTGCCGGGACAGGTCAGGATGCATTGGCCGAGCCGGGTCTCCACCTGCTTGCCCAGCACCGTGCGTCCGGTGGCGAAGAACAGCAGGGACACGCCGGGGCGCCCGTCCGGGGTTTCCTCCGGCGCCAGCTCCCGCTCGATGCCGGATTCGCAGCCGCAGGCGATGACCGAGGTGGCGAAGCCGGTGGCCGCCATGCCGGCATGGCGCGCCCAGGCCAGCGTGTCGGCGGTGACGATCAGCCGGGTCGCCTTCATGTCGAAGGCCTCGGCATAGGTGTTCTCGATATGGATGCCGTTCAGAAGCATGAGTCGGACGCCGTCAGGGTCGGAACGATGGACAGCCCGCCGCGGCCATGGTCGAGGATCTCGCCGTCGGCGATGCGGAAATTGCCGAGCCGCACGGTCTGGTGATCCTCGAACCACGGCTTCAGCCGCCGTTCGATGGCGGGATCGAAGTCCGGCCGGACGACGATGGTGTCGCCCCAGCCGGTGGCGGTCAGCCGCCCGTTGCGCGCCACCAGCCGGCCGTTCTTGAACACCAGGGCGGGGGCGGCGAACATCGCCTCGCGGTCGGGCAGGTCGTCATACACCACCACGTCGGCGACGGCGCCGGGACGAAGGTGCCCGCGGTCGCGCAGCCCCAGCACGCGGGCGGGGCCGGCGCGGGTCATGATGGCGATCTCCTCAAGCGTGTATTCGCGGTCGATGGAGCCGAGCCGGCTGTGCGCCGCCACGTCGGGGTTGATCCGCGCCAGCTGCTCGTTGCGGAAGCTGCGGTCCATCAGCAGCCGGATCAGGTGCGGGTAGCTGGTGAAGGGGCCGCCGTTCGGATGGTCGGTGGTCAGATACACCCGCCAGGGGTCGTCGATCAGCAGGAACAGCTCCAGCCCGATCGCCCATTGCAGGGCGTTGACGAAGGCTTTGTCACGATAG
Source organism: Azospirillum sp. VT-I1 (assembly GCF_055698305.1). Taxonomy (NCBI): domain Bacteria; kingdom Pseudomonadati; phylum Pseudomonadota; class Alphaproteobacteria; order Rhodospirillales; family Azospirillaceae; genus Azospirillum; species Azospirillum sp. VT-I1. The sequence goes on from NZ_CP168802.1 coordinate 601,320, forward strand.
CGGAACGGCACCAGCCCGCAGCCGCCGTCGCATTCGATGTCGGTGCACAGCCATTTGCGCGGGCTGGCGAGGCCGCTGTTGCGGAACTGCGACATGATGTCGGCCGACGCGGTGATGGTCTGGCCGAAGACGATCTGGCCGACATCGACCGAGATGTTCGGGCTGCGGTTGACCGACTCCGCGATCTCGGCGGCGGCGGAGGAGAAGCGGCGATCGCCCTCCGTCCCATAGCTGTGGAATTGAAGGTGGGTCAGGTGGGCGGGCAGCCCGTCGAGTGCGGCGATGGTGTCGCGCGTCACCGATTCGTTGCCGGGGATGCCCAGGTTGTTGCAGTGGATGTGCAGCGGGTGCGGCACCCGCAGGTCGGACAGCGCGGTGGCCAGCGTGGTCAGGATGCGGCGCGGCGTGATCCCGTAATGGGGATGTGCCTCGTCCAGGTCGAGCCGGCGCTGGTTGAACTTGAAGGCGCTGATGCCGCCGGGATTCACCACCTTGACGCCGACCGCCTGGGTGGCGTGCAGGATCCAGGCGACATAGTCGTTGACCTCCGACTGCGTCGCCCCGGCGGCCAGCCGTTCCAGCAGGAAATCGTCGTTGCCGAGGACGGCGTAGCAGCCCTTGTCGATGATCGGGACGTCGGCCAGTTCCAGATGGGTGTGGCGCGCGTTGGAGGGCAGCATCGCCGGCTCAAACGCCGCCGTGTAGCCCATCTCGGCATAGCGGTAGCCGGAGACGAAGCTGGACGGGGTGAACAGGCCGCTGCCCGACCGGCGCAGGCCGTCCGGGCCGCTGCCGTGTTCGCGATGTTCTTCAGGAAGCAGCAGGCGGGCGAGGTTCACCTTGCCGCCGCCGATGTGGCTGTGGATGTCGATGGCGCCGGCCATGACGATGCGGCCGTCGAGGTCGATGACCTCGCCGATGCGGGCATCCTCCCGAGGTGCTGCGGCGATGCGGCCGTCCTTCAGGTAGAGGTCGCGCAATTCGCCGCCGTCCGCGGTGCCGGTGGGATCGCAGACGCGGCCGCCGCGCAGCAGGGTGTAGGCGTCAGACATGCGCTGTCTCCCGAACCAGGGCGGGAAGGGGGAAGGCGGGAAGCCGGTCGTGCAGGGCGGTCAGCACCGCCGCTGCCGTCGGCAGGGCGGCGGCGGTCGATGGCGGGGAGTGCCGCAGCCGACGCAGTGGCAGGGCGGCGACGCCGTCGCCGCGGTGGATGCTGCCGGCATGGTCGAGGCCGGGGATGGCGACCGGGATCAGCACGTCGGGGTCGTAGGGCAGGGGCTGCCCCGGGCGGGCCAGCACGATCATCGGCGTTCGCGTGTCCGGCACCTCCGCACCGTTCAGCGCCGACAGCCAGACCAGCGCGTCGATCTCGCCCCCGGCCAGCAGGCTTTTCAGCCGATAGCGCAGGGGATCATGCTCCGGCGGGCCGGCCCCGAGGCGGGAGCGCAGCGGCACGCCATACTGCCAGGCGCACACGTAATTGGCGCCCAGCGCGTTGCCCTTGCCGCCAAGGGACAAGCCGGCGCAGCGGGTGGCGGCGTTGGCGGTCACGACCAGCCGGTTGATGGCCTCAATGGCGATGTCGCCGGCCGCCGGGTCCAGCGTGGCGGCGATCCAGCCGATGACGCCGAATTTCGCTTCGCGCAACGCCGTGGCGACGCGGGCGAGATCCTCCATCGCGATGCCGCCGACCCGGTCGCCACGCGGCCTTTCGCCGGCAACCAGCTGCGACAGGGCGGCGGCGATGGCGGGGGCATGGACCAGGTCGGCGGTCAGCCGCTCGAACCCCTCCGGCGCCAGGCCGTCGCCGGGACCGATGAGGAAGCCGCGCGCGGCGCCGGCATCGCGGAACAGCGCCGACGGCGGATGGACGATGCGGTCGAACAGGCGGGGGGCATGGCGATCGAACTCCGTCCCGAACAGCACGAACAGGTCGGCGCGGTTGCGCAGCTCGCCGAAGGTGGCGGTCATGGCGCCGGTCACCTGCAGGGAGCGCAGGCCGTGGAACAGGCTGTCCGACGCGGCGTGGTCGACCACCGCACCCAGCCGTTCCGCCAGCGCCAGCGCCGCCGAAATCCCTGCGGTATCGGCGGCAAGCCCCCGACGGCCGGAGAGGCGGCGTTCCGCAGCAGCGCAGCCGCCGCGTCCAGCGCCGCGTCGAGCGGAACGGCGCGGCCTTTTATGAAGCAGTGGGCCGGCAATGCCGGAAGGGCGAACAGGGTGCGCGCCCGTGCACATCCGTTGGCGGTCACCCTGAGCTGGCCGGCCCGGTCGCGTGCAACCGTCAGGTCGTCGCAGGCCATTGCGCAGAACGGGCAAACGACATCGCTCATGAGAGGCGGAAGATCGCTCCCGCCGAGTTCGCTGTCCATGTCCTATACCCCGCGCGTGATGTCAAGAAAGAGGAGTGCCACAGAAAGCTCATAGAAAAACGCGTCCCAATTCATCGGATGAATGAGATTATCGGGTCGGTAAAAGCGATAGTTATTTGGTTTATGTAAATTTTTATTTTTGAACTCGTTGATTTTATCGCCGTCGATTTTATTATGTCCGAAAGGCGGCTGGTCGCCTTGGCTTTTGCGACAGGTAGGCCATGATTTGCGGCGAACAGCGAATGACGGTCGACGCGGTGCGGGTGGAGGTGCCCGCCCGGCTGCATCTTGGATTCCTCGATATGGAGGGCGGGCTCGGCCGGCGCTTCGGCAGCCTGGGTCTGACGCTCGACGGGCTGGGGACGGAACTGACGCTGATGCGGGGCGACCCGGCGGGCGACGGTCCGGACCGCCCGACCGACCGGGCGCGGGGGTATCTCGACCGGTTGTGCGGTGCGCTGGGTCTGGAGGACCGGTATTCCCTGCGCCTGGGCCGGACGATCCCCTCCCATTCCGGGCTGGGGTCGGGCACCCAGCTGGCCCTGGCCGTCGGGGCCGCGTTGTCGGCGATGACCGGCCGCCCGCTGCCGCCGCGCCGGGTCGCCAGCCTGCTGGACCGCGGGGCGCGGTCGGGCATCGGGGTCGGTGCCTTCGAACAGGGCGGCGTCATCCTGGACGGCGGCAAGGGCGCGCTGGATGAGCCGCCGCCGGTCATCAGCCGGATGGCCCTGCCGGACGCGTGGCGGATGCTGCTTGTGTTCGACGACGCCAACCGCGGCCTGTCCGGCACGGCCGAGACGGTCGCCTTCCGCGACCTGCCGCCCTTTCCGGCGGACAAGGCGGCCTATCTGTGCCGGCTGGCTTTGATGGTCGGGCTGCCCGCGCTGGCGGAGGGGGACGCGATGCGCTTCGGTGCTGCCGTGACGGAACTGCAGAGCGTGGTCGGCGACCATTTCGCCCCGGCGCAGGGCGGGCGCTTCAGCAGTCCGGATGTGGCGGAGGTGCTGCGGTGGCTGCCGTCGGTCGGCGCCGCCGGCGTCGGGCAGAGTTCCTGGGGGCCGACCGGCTTCGCCATCTTCGGCGACCCCGGATCGGCGGAGCGGGCGGCGGAGGGCGCACGGGCTCGCTGGCGGACGCGGACCAACCTGCGCTTCGTCGTCTGCCGGGGGCGGAACCGCGGTGCGGTGGTGGAGACTTTCTCCGGAAGAAGCGCGGTCGCTGCCGGATATGAAACAGTCGCAAAAAAGACAGCGTGAGCGTGTGAGGTGAAACACAGTGCCATGAAGCGAACCAAGGACTTCGTTTCATGGAAAAGCCCTATATCATTCACGCCATTACTCCGGTAAAGGCGGTCAGTCCATTCGACATCAACATGGCTTGCGATGCCGGATACGGCGTTGTCGTGCCGTATACCAATGTCGAGACTGGCGAAGTTCCGGGTCTTGTCCAGGACATGATCTTCTCCCGCGCCCCGGGCGATGCCAAGCGGACCGGCCTGTTCATCGCCGGGCGTGACATCCTGAAGGCGCTGGACATGCTGGAGGAGGCGCGCCGGGCCATGGTGCCGCCGTTCGAAATCTCGGTCTTCGCCGACCCGTCGGGCGCCTACACCACCGCCGCGGCGATGATCGCGAAGGTCGAGGCCCAGCTTGAGAAGTCCGGGATGGCTCTGGCCGGGGCGCGGGTCGCGGTGTTCGGCGGCAAGGGGCCGGTCGGCGGCGTCGCGGCGGTGCTGGCCGCGCGTGCCGGCGCGTCGGTGCGGCTGGTCGGCCATGACGGCGCCGCCTCCGTCGCCGAGCGGGCGGAGTCCTACCGTCAGCGGTTCGGCGTGACCTTGGGTGCGGTGGACGGTTCGACCGACGCGCACAAGGCGGCCATCCTGGCGGAGACCGACGTGGTTCTGGCCGTCGCCCGTGCCGGCGTGCAGGTGCTGAGCCGCGCGCAGATCGCCGCCGCCCCCTCGGTGCGGGTGGTGGCCGACGTCAATGCGGTGCCGCCGGCCGGGGTGGAGGGGGTGGACGCCTTCAGCGACGGCGCTGCCATCGAGGGGACCGATGCGGTCGGCATCGGCGCGCTCGCCATCGGAAACGTGAAGTTCAAGACCCAGCATGGCCTGTTCAAGGCGATGCGCGAGGCGGCGAAGCCGGTCTATCTGGCCTTCGACGACGCCTTCGCCCTGGCCCGCGCGCAATGCCGGAAAGCGGCGTGATCCTGGTCGCCGCCCTGTCGGGCCGCGCCATCGCCCAGGCGGTGTCGCGCACCGGGGCCGCCGCGGCGACGCTGGACCAGTTCGGCGACGCCGACCTGCCGATGACCGCACGCCGCGTGGCGGGCGATCCGGTCGCCGGCTTCGACGCGCAGGCGCTGATCGCCGCCGCCCGCGCGCTGGTTCCGCCGGGCAGCGGTCTGGTCGTCGGATCGGGGTTCGAGCAGGCGCCCGAGCTGTTGGCCGCCCTGATGCGGGCCGGTCCCTACCGCCTGCTCGGCAACGGGCCGGAGGTGGTGCGGGCGGTGAAGGACCCGATGGGGTTTGCCGCGCGGCTGGCGACGCTGGGGCTGGAGGAGTTGGGCATCGGCCATCCGGAAACGCGGACGGCGGTTCCCGGCGATGCAGTTCCGGGGGACTGGCTGGTCAAGCGGGTGGGGGCCGCCGGTGGCTGGCACATCACCCCTTGGACCGGCGCTCCGCTGCCGGGCGGTCATTGCCTGCAACGGCGGGCGGCGGGCCGGGCGATGTCCGTCGCCTTCATCGCCGACCGAACCGGCCGGTGCGAGACGGTGGCGATCAGCCGGCAATGGGCCGATCCGGCGGCGGAAGCACCCTTCCGCTACGGCGGGGCGGTCCTGCCGGCGGCGGTGCCGACCTCACTGGCCGACCGGCTGGCGGAGGCGGCACGCCGCATCGCCGCGGCTTTCGGGCTGGTCGGGCTGAACAGCCTGGACCTTCTGGTCGATGGAGACTCCGCGACGGTGCTGGAGGTCAACCCGCGTCCGGGCGCCACGCTCGACCTGCTCGAACGTCACCGGCCGGGCGGGGTGATGCGCGCCCATCTCGACGCGGCGGCCGGTCTCATCTGGAGCCTGGGGGCGCCGCGTCCGGGCGTCATCGCCGGGGCGGTGGCCTATGCCGCCGCCGCGATGACGATGCCCACAGGGTTCGTCTGGCCCCCCTGGTGCGCCGACCTGCCCCGCGCCGGCAGCGTCCTGGAGGCCGGACACCCGCTGTGCAGCGTCACCGCCTGGGGCGGGGACGAGGGGGAGGCGCGGCGCCGTCTGTCCAGCCGTATCGAACGCATCGTCGCGGACTGCGCGCGGCGGGCTTGCCAATCGGAGAAAACCGGCGATGTCGTCCCTTCCCTTCAGTGTTAACCGGCTTGCCGCCCCCCTGGTCCACGCGCTGGTGGCCGACGCCGCCATGCTGCGGATCGGGGTGGAACAGCATCCCGCCGGCTGCACCGTGATCGATGCCGGCATCGACCGGCCCGGCAGCCTGGAGGGCGGGCGCCGCATCGCCGAGATCTGCCTGGGCGGCGCCGGCAGCGTGCGCATCGCCATGGACTCCCCTTCGCCCATTGGCCGGCGCAGGTGACGGTGGGTGCGGCCGATCCGGTCCTGGCCTGCCTGGGCAGCCAATATGCCGGCTGGAGCCTGTCGGGCGAGAAATTCTCTGCCCTTGGCTCCGGCCCCGGCCGCGCCCTGGCGGTGAAGGAACCGCTGTTCGCCGAACTCGGCTATCGCGACATGGCCGACCGCGCCGTGCTGGTGCTGGAGACGGACAAGCGGCCGCCGGCTTCGGTGGTGGAGAAGGTGGCGCGCGATTGCGGCGTGCCGGCGGAGCGCGTGACCCTGATCCTGACGCCGACCCGCAGCCCGGCCGGCATCGTCCAGATCGTCGCCCGCGTGCTGGAGGTGGGGCTGCACAAGCTGCACGCCCTGCATTTCCCGCTGGAGCGGGTGCGCGACGGCGTCGGCTGTGCCCCGCTGCCGCCGCCGGGCCGCGACTTCGTCCAGGCGATGGGACGGACCAACGACGCCATCCTGTTCGGCGGCAGCGTCCATCTGCTGGTCGACGGGCCGGACGACGATGCGGCCGATCTGGCGGCCCGCCTGCCCAGCTCGGCCTCCGCCGATTACGGCCGCCCCTTCGCCGACCTGTTCGCGGCGAGCGGCTACGACTTCTTCAAGATCGACCCGATGCTGTTCAGCCCGGCCCGCGTGATCGTCACCGCCTTCGAGAGCGGCCGGAGCTTCAGCGGCGGGGCGCTGGCCCCGGCGCTGCTCGACCGTTCCTTCGGCATCGGCGGCTAGGGGCGCGGCCATGGGACGCAACCGCATCGCCATCTTCGTGGACGGCGCCGACTGGCACACCCGGCGGCTGACCGCCGCCTTTGCCCGCCGCGGTGCCAAGGCGGTGGCGGTGTCGCTCAGCGCCTGCGGTTTCGGCCCGGACGGGCCGGTGGTTCCAGGCTTCGAAGGCCCTGGTTCCGATGGCGGAGTGCCCGACGCCTGTCTGGTCCGCACCATCTCCGCCGGCAGTTTCGAACAGGTGACGCTGCGGCTGGGCGTGCTGCATGCGCTGGTCCATGGCGGGGTGCCGGTGGCCAACAATCCGGCCGCCATCGAACGCTGCGTCGACAAGAGCGCCACCGCCTTCCGGCTGGCCGCTGCCGGAGTCCCGACCCCGCGCACCTGGACCGTCGCCGATCCGGTCCAGGCCTCCGCCATCCTGGCCGCCCTCCATGCCGAGGGCCGTGCCGCGGTGCTGAAGCCGCTGTTCGGGTCGCAGGGCAAGGGGCTGCGGCGGCTCGATCCCGGCATGGCTCTGCCCGGACCGGACGAGGTGGCCGGCGTCTATCACCTGCAGGAGTATGTCGGCGCTGCGGATGGCGGCTGGTTCGACTGGCGTGTCTTCGTGGTGGACGGGCGCCCGCTGGCCGCCATGGTCCGTCAGGGCGACCATTGGATTACCAACGTCAAGCAGGGGGCGCGCTGCCATCCGGCCAGTCCGGCGGGCGTTCTGGGCGATCTGGCGGTGGCCGCCGCCGCCGCTGTCGGCGCCGACTATGCCGGGGTGGACGTGATCCGCGCGCCGGACGGCCGGTTCCTGGTGCTGGAGGTCAACAGCATGCCGGCCTGGCGCGGCCTTCAGGCGGTGACGCCGGTGGACGTGGCGCAGGCGCTGGCCGATCTGGTCCTGGACCGTCTGGCCCCGCAAGTGCCGGCTCAGGCGCGGAGGGCGGGATGAGCGCCCTGCTGCCGACCCCGGGTCACGATTGCCGGGCCCTGGTGGAGGAGGCGGTGTTCACCGCCTGCCGGCTGGAGCTGATGGCGCTGAAGCCCGGCAACGTCCACATCCATGCCGAAGGCCATGGCATGAGCGTGACGCAGTTCCTGGACAGCGCCGCCGCCATTGCCCCGATCCTCGCCACGCCGGGCCGCCGGGTGGGGGAGGCGATCCTGCACGCCGTCGCGGCGACGCGGGATGTCGCCGGCTGCAACACCAATCTCGGCATCGTCCTGCTGCTGGCCCCGCTCGCCGCCGCCGCGCTGTGCCGGGACAAGGGCGAGCCGCTGCGGCTTCGGCTGGCGCGGGTGCTCGACGGGCTGAGCGTCGCCGATGCCGCCGACGCCTTCGCGGCCATCCGCCTTGCGCTGCCCGCCGGGTTGGGAGAGGCGCCACAGCATGACGTGGCCGCGGCGCCCCGCATCGACCTGCGGGCGGCCATGGCGGTTGCCGCCGACCGCGACCTGATCGCGCGGCAGTATGCCACCGCCTTCGCCGACGTCTTCGCCTTCGGCGTGGCCCGCGGCCGCTCGGCCCTGCGGCGCGGCGCCAGCGCTGCGGAGACGGCGAGCGCCGTCCATCTGGGATTCATGGCGCTGCACCCCGACACCCACATCGCCCGCAAGCATGGCGCGGCGGTGGCGGAGCGGGTGCGGGAGCAGGCCTTCCGGCTGGAGCGGCGCCTTTCGACCGGCCCGACGTTCGGCGGCCATTCGGGTGCCGCCCGCCGGCTTCTCGCTTTCGACCGTGCGCTGAAGCGCCGCGGCCTCAATCCGGGCACGTCCGCCGACCTGACGGTGGCCTGCCTGTTCGTGCTTCGGCTGGCCGGCGATCTGCCGGCCGGACCGTGGCCGCCGGACGATTTCCGGCGGAGCCCCCTGCAACCAACCCTCACGAAACCAACCACCGCAAGGGATGCGCAATGCCTAAGATCGACAAGGTTCTGGTCGGCGAAGCTCTGGTGGGCGACGGCAACGAAGTCGCTCACATCGATCTCATCATCGGTCCGCGCGGCAGTGCCGCCGAGACCGCCTTCTGCCAGACCCTGACCAACCAGAAGGAAGGCGTGAACGGCCTGCTGGCCGTGCTGGCGCCGAACCTGATGGTCAAGCCGTCCACGGTCATGTTCAACAAGGTGACGATCAAGAACGCCAAGCAGGCCGTGCAGATGTTCGGCCCGGCCCAGCGCGCCGTCGCCCTGGCGGTCGCCGAGTGCGTCGAGGACGGCACCATCCCGGCGGACGAGGCCGACGACCTGTTCATCTCCGTCGGCGTCTTCATCCATTGGCAGGCGGAGGACGACCGCAAGATCCAGGACTACAACCATGAAGCCACCAAGCTGGCGTTGAAGCGCGCGATTGCCGGCAGCCCGACCGCCAAGGAGATGCTGGACGGCATGGCCGCCGCGGTTCACCCCTTCGCCGCCTCCTGACCGGAGGCGGAGCGGGCGAGGGTCCGGACCCTCGCCCGAGCCGGCGGTGCCGCGACGGCGACGCTGCCGGCGCGGAAGGGTTGCGGCGCCGGCGGTGCCGCCGCGATATCCTGGGATGCCGATCCTGCGGTCGGGACGCATCCGATGGCGCGTCAGCGCCCCCGCTCCCCCGCTTTGCATGAACCGCCTGCCCGCCCGGCAGGTCGATGACGGGAACGACGTCCATGGAGAACAGCCTTCGTCGGGTTCTGGTCTGCGAATATGTCACCGGCGGCGCGCTGTGCAACGGGCCGCTGCCGACCGACCTGATGGCGGAAGCCAACGCGATGGTCGCGGCGCTGGCCGGCGATCTGGCCGCGCTGGATGGAACGCACGTCACCCTGTGCCGGGACAGCCGCCTTCCTCCGCCGTCCCTGCCGCCCGACCGGGTCACCCTGTTCCCGGTGGCGCCCGGCGAGGATCCGCAGGCGCGCTGGCGCGCGGCCGCCGCCCTGTGCGACGTGGTCTGGCCGATCGCGCCGGAAAGCGACGGGCTGGCGGGGCAGGTGGCCGCCCTGTTCCGGGGCACCGGCCGGCCGGTGGTCGCCTGCGCCGCCGAGGCCATCGCGCTCGCGTCGTCGAAGACGGCAACGGCGGCGCGGCTGGCCGCCCACGGCATCGCGGCCATTCCCACCGTCCCCTTCGGCGCCCCGCCGCCGCCCGCCGCCCGCCATGTGGTGAAACCGGACGACGGCGCCGGCTGCCTCGACACCTTCATCGTTGACGATATCGCCGGTTGGACGCCGCCCCATCCCGGCCGCTGGATCGTCCAGCCGCTGGTGGAGGGGGAGGCGTGCAGCCTGTCCATGCTGGTCGATGCCGCCGGCGGGGTGCGGCTGCTCGGCTGCAACCGCCAAAGGGTGGAGCGGGGGGCCGGAAGCTTCTACTTCCATGGCGTGGAGGTCGGGGCGATGGAGCACCGCCGTGCCGCCTGGGAACCGCTGGCCCGCGCCGTCGCCGCCGCGATCCCGGGCCTGCGCGGCTATGTCGCCGTCGACCTCATCGACCGGCCGGAGGACCCCGAGTCCAATGGCCCGGTGGTGGTGGAGGTGAACCCGCGCCTTTCCGTCGGCTATGTCGGGCTGTCGCGGGTGCTGGGCTGGAACCCGGCGGGCGACATCCTGGAGCTGTTCCACACCGGATCGGCCGGCACCGGCCTGGAGACCGCGCATGTCTGACACCCGTGGAGGATCGACCGTGATCGGCTGGGACATCGGCGGCGCCCACCTGAAGGCCGCTTGGACGGAGGAGGGCCGGCTGCGCGATGCGGTGCAGGTGCCCTGCCGGCTTTGGCAAGGCTTGGCGGAACTGGACGCAGCACTTGCCACCGTGCTGGAGCGCCTGCCGGCGGGCGCCGACCATGTGGTGACGATGACCGGCGAACTGGTCGACCTGTTCGACGACCGCACCCAGGGCGTCCACACGCTGATCGAGCGGATGGAGGCCGCCCTGCCGCCGGGGCGGCTGCGCGTCTATGCCGGCCGGCGCGGGCTGCTGTCACCGCAGGACGCACGCGGGCAGGTGATGGAGGTGGCCTCGGCCAACTGGATGGCGACCGCCGCCGTGGTCGCCCGGCGCCTGCCGGCGGCGCTGCTGGTGGACATGGGCAGCACCACAACGGACATCGTGCCGGTGCGCGGCGGCGAGGTGGTGGCGCGCGGCGTCACCGATCATGAACGGATGGCGGTGGAGGAACTGCTCTATACCGGGCTGACCCGCACGGCGGTGATGGCGATGGAGCGCACCGCCCTGGTCGCGGGCGAGCGGCTGCCGATGATGGCCGAGTATTTCGCCACCAGCGCCGACCTCTATCGCGTGCTGGGCCGGCTGGACGAGGCCGCGGACCAGCATCCCGCCGCCGACAACGGGGCGAAGACGGTCGAGGCCAGCCTGCGCCGTCTGGCGCGCATGGTCGGGCACGATGCCGGCGACTATGATCCGGCGGTCTGGCGGGCGATGGCCGGCGATCTGACCGAGCGTCAGCTGCGCCGCATCCACGATGCCGCCGCGCGGGTGCTGTCGGCCGGAACGCCGCCCCTGCCGGACGATGCGCCGGTGGTCGGGGCCGGCGTCGGCCGTGCCGTCGTCAAGGAGGTTGCTGTCCGGCTTGGCCGCCCCTACCGGGATTTCAGCGACGTGGTGGGCGCCCCCGGTCAGGGCTGGGTGGCGAGCTGTGCCCCCGCCGCCGCCATGGCGCTGCTCGGCTGAGGGCGCCGCCATGAGCCGGGCCTTCGTCAAGGAAAGCGATGCCGAAACCGAGGGGCCGCTGCCGCAGGTCAGCGGTCCCCTGCATGTGTCCGCCGCCACCGTCGCCGCCTGGCAGGAGGAGCTTGCGGCGGCCGATGCCGATGTCGCGAGACTGCGCGGTTCCGATGCGCCGGAGGACCGGCAGGCGATGAGCAGCGCCAAGCGGCGCGCCGACCTGCTGCGCGCCCGGCTGGCCGCCGCCGTGGTCATGCGTCCGGCCGGCCCGGCGGAAGAGGCCGGCTTCGGCTCCGTCGTCGTCGCCGAGGATGAGACCGGCCGGAGATGGACATTCACGCTGGTTGGCGGCGAGGAGGCCGATCCCGCCGCCGGCCGGATCAGCTGGCAATCCCCGTTGGGTGAGGCGCTGACCGGCGGTCGGTTGGGCGACGTGGTGGAATGGCCGCGCCGGAACGGCGCGCTGTCGCTTCGGATCCTTTCAGTGTCGGCATCCTGAATCCGGCGATCAAGCGACGACGCTGCGCTTCGAAAGCCCTTCTCCCGCAGGGGGAGAGGGGCTTTCGCGGCGAACCGCATCCAAATGTGATTGCACTGTGTTAAGGCGGATCGCTACTGGACCGCGGGCAGCCGGGCGGGCTACTGTGCCGGCTTGATTCATGGTTTGATCCTGGTTTGGACCCGATGCAATCCGACACCCCGACCGACGAGCAGAACCGCGCCATCCAGGCGATCGACGCTTGGTACATGGACGATAAGGCGCCGCAGGTCTTCTGGCTCGCCGGGGAGGCCGGAACGGGAAAGAGCAAGACCACCGCCTTCGTGCTGGAGCATCTGCAGGACCGCCGCCGGCTGAGCGATTACGTGGTCGGCGCGCCGACCGGCAAGGCCGCGCAGGTTCTGCGCCAGAAGGGGATCGAAGGGGCGGCGACCCTGCATTCGCTGCTCTACGCCCCGCGCAAGGACGGCGACACCGGCGAGCTGTTCTTCGCCCGCCGCAGCGACGGCCCGATGGCCGATGCCGACCTGATCGTCTGCGACGAGGGGTCGATGATCGGCGACGACGTGGCCCGCGACCTGCTGCGCACCGGCAAGAAGATCCTGGTGATCGCCGACGATTACCAGCTGCCACCGGTCTCCGGCCAGGGACTGTTCACCAGCGGCGAGCCCGATTTCCGCCTGACCGAGCCGCACCGCACCGCGCGGGAAAGCCCGGTGATTCGGCTCGCCCACCTGCTGCGCCGGCAGGAGATGCCACGCCGTTTCGGCGCCGTCGGCAAGGTCCATGTCCTGCCTCTGGAACGCAGCACCCAGTCGCTGGTGATGCGCCCCTCGTCGCAGGCGATCTGCGGCACCCACCGCGTCCGCACCACCTACACCAAGCGGATGCGTTCGCTGCTCGGCCACGAGTCGGTGATGCCGCAGGCGGGGGAGCGCGTCATCTGCCGGCGCAACCAGAAGGACGAGGGGCTGTACAACGGCATGATCGGCGCGCTGACCCGCCCGGCGGCCGAGGCCCAGGGCCGCGACGCCGGCCTGTGGTCGCTCGGCGTGCAGATGGAGGACGAGGTGCGGTCGCGCGGCAAGCTGATCGTCCATCCCTGGATGTTCCAGGCCCATTATACCGAGGGCATGGTCCAGCCGCGGGTGGGTAAGGACATCCAGCTCTATGACTGGGCCTGGCTGATCACCTGCCACGCGGCCCAAGGGTCGGAGTTTCCGTCGGTCACGGTGGTGGACGATTCCGCCGCCTTCCGGGAACACCGCTGGCGCTGGCTCTACACGGCGGTCACCCGGTCGCGCGACGAGCTGGTGCTTCTGCTGCGCAACGCCGCGCTCGGCGGGCCGTGGCAACTGCCGGATTTCGAGGATTGCCTGCCGGACCGAGCGGGCGCTCGATAAGTTGAAGTGATCGAACGCATCATTTCTTTGCGTTGGATGTGATCGGTCGTGGTCTCCATAGTCCCTGTATCGAAGCGGCCCCGCCCCCTGCGGCACCGCCTTTGGAGACCCCTTCCATGCCCCCTGACGCCATGGCACCCGCAAGGCCGGTGCCGGGACGCTCCGTCCTTTCCCAAATCCGCACCGTTCTGCCCGGCGTCGCCCTGTGCGCCGCGGTCACAGCACTTGCCTTCGCCGCCGGCTGGGGAGGCGCGGCTGTTCGGCGAGCCCTGGATCGAGGCGCTGGTGCTGGCGATCCTGATCGGCACCGCGCTGCGCACCATGTGGACTCCGTTGACGCTCTGGCGGCCGGGCATCGCCTTTTCCGCCAAGGTCCTGCTGGAGGTGGCGGTCGTGCTGCTCGGCGCGACGGTCAGCGCCGCCACCATCCTGTCGGCGGGACCGGCGCTTCTGTTCGGCATCGCCGCGGTGGTCCTGGTGGCGGTGGCGGCGGGGTTCGGGATCGGACGGCTGCTCGGCCTGCCGCCGCGCATGGCGCTGCTGGTGGCCTGCGGCAACGCCATCTGCGGCAACTCGGCCATCGCCGCGGTGGCGCCGGTGATCAATGCGCACAGCGACGACGTCGCCGCCTCCATCGCCTTCACCGCCGTGCTGGGGGTGGCCGTCGTGCTGGGGCTGCCGCTGATCGGCCTGGGGCTGCAACTGAGCGGAGTGCAGTACGGCGCGCTGGCGGGGCTGACCGTCTATGCCGTGCCGCAGGTGATCGCCGCCGCCGCCCCGCTGGGCACCACGGCGGTGCAGGTCGGCACGCTGGTCAAGCTGGTGCGCGTGCTTATGCTGGGGCCGGTGTGCCTGATTTTGTCGCTGCTGGCGCCGAGGCTCGACGGGACTACGCGCGGCGCCCGCCGCCCTGGGACGCCGCCGGTCCATCATCTGGTGCCGTGGTTCATCCAGGGCTTCCTGGCGATGATCGCCCTGCGGTCCCTCGACCTGATCCCGCAGGCGGCCCTGGCGCCGATGGGGCATGCGGCGACCTTGCTGACCGTGGTGTCGATGGCGGCGCTCGGGCTGGGGGTCGATGTGCGGACGGTGGCGCGGGCGGGGGGACGGGTGACCGCGGCGGTCGTCCTCTGCCTTCTCATGCTGGGTGCGGTCAGCCTTGGCCTGATCCATGCGATCGGCCTGACCTGAAAACGGGCGGGAGTCTACATCCGGCAACCGACGGCCGCATTGACCCAGATTAATGCATGATTCTGCCGATGTGCGATCCTGGCCTCATCAAGTCCCCGCCACCCCAAGAGCCCTTCAGCGGCACCGGGGTCGGCGCCGGGCCCCGCGGGAGAGCGGCCGTCCAGGCCGGTCCCGCGCGCCGAACAAGGAGTATGGACATGCGTCAACCGTTGCAGATCGCCTTCCGCAACATCGACCCGTCTCCCGCCCTGGAGCATCTGATCCGCGAGCATGCCGAAAAGCTCGACCGTTTCTTCGGCCGCATCCTGTCCAAGCGTGTGGTCTTCGAGGTTCCGCACCGCCACCAGCATCAGGGCAAGCAGTTCACCGTCCAGGTCGCCCTGACCGTCCCCGGAGAGGAACTGGTCGTTCACAGCGACAAGTCCGGCGGTCATGGCCACGAAACCGCCGATGCGGCCATCCGCGATGCCTTCGACGCCGCCCGCCGTGTGCTGGAACGCTTCGCCGAGCGGCACCGGAACGAGGTGAAGTCCCACGCTCCGACCCCCGACGCCGCCCTGCCGTAACGGCCGCGTCCGTCCCATCCGCGTCGATCCGCCCAGCGCCACGCCCGTCCGACCATCCCGGACGGGCGTGGCGTTTTTGTCGTTGGGATCACTGCAGCACAATATACAAGCAGAAAAAGTTATTTTGTGGGTTCTATCCAATAAAATAACACAAAACGACGTCAATACCCTACTTGATAAATAGGCAAACCTGGTGTTCAATCATACCGACTCCCGTCGGGCGCGGTCCGTGTCGCCCGTCATTCCTGTTGCAGGAGCATGAACCCATGACGATCGGCAGCGCCGCGCAAACCGCCCCTCAAACGTCTCCCCATGCGTCCATCGACCAGATGGTCGGGGTGATCGGCGACAATCTGCGCGGCTTCCGCCGCCGCCAGGGACTGTCGGTGGACGGGCTGGCGCAGCTGTCCGGAACGGACCCGGCGCTGCTGACCGCCATTGAGGAGGGGCGCCACCGCCCCGACATCGGCACCTTGTGGACGGTCGCCAAGGCGCTGGACCTGTCCTTCTCCAGCCTGATCAGTTCCGGCGGCGACGCCGGGACCACGGTGATCCGGCGGGCGGAGCAGCGCAGCCTGACCTCCCGTGACGGCCGTTTCACCTCGCGCGCGCTGTTCCCGCTGAAGGGCGAGCGGCAGGTGGAGTTCTACGAGCTTCGCCTGTCGCCCGGCGCCGACGAGTCCTCCGACGGCCATTCCTCCGGCACGGTCGAGAACATCCTGGTCGGCCGCGGCCAAGTCGAGATCACCACCGCCGACGGCGAGCACCGGCTGGAGGAAGGCGACTCGATCCTGTTCGAGGCCGACGTTCCCCACCGCTACCGCAACGCCGGCGATGGCGAGGCGGTGCTGTATCTCGTGATGTCCTACATCCTGTGAGGCTGGGGAGATCTCGGATGCCCGACACCCTGCTGCCGCTTCACCGCGACCTGCTCGACCCCCAGGTCGCCGAACTGGGCGAACTGGCCGCCCGCGCCGGGCTGGTGGCGGCCGACCCGCTGCGCCTGCCGCTGGCCGAGGCGCGCGCCGCGGCGGAACGCTATCACCTCTTCCTCAACGGCCCGGCGCTGCCGGCCGATGTGCGGGAGGTCGAGGCCGCCGGCCCCGCCGGTCCGCTGCGCCTGCGCCTGATCCGGCCGCCTACCACCGATGGTCTCCGTGCTGCCGATCCCCTGCCGGTGCTGATCTATTTCCACGGCGGCGGCTTCGTCCTGAACTCCATCGACACCCACGACCGGCTGCTGCGGCTGCTCGCCCGGCACAGCGGTGTCGTGGTCTGCGCCGTCGCCTACGGCCTCGCCCCGGAACGGCGCTTTCCCCATCAGCGGGGAGGCGCTGGCCGCCCTGCGCTGGGTGGTGAGGCATGGCGCCGGCCAGGGGCTGGACCCGGAGCGGATCGCCGTCGGCGGCGACTCGGCGGGGGCCAATCTCGCGCTCGGGCTGGCGCTCGACGCGCGGGATGAACCCGGACCGCCGCTGTCCTTCGGCATGCTGCTCTACGGCATGTTCGCCCATGATTTCGACACGGAGTCGCACCGGCTGTTCGGCGACGGACGCTATGGCCTGACGACGGAGCGGATGCGCTGGTACTGGCGGCAGTATCTCGGCCATGGCGGGATCACCCGCGACCCGGCCGCCGCCCCGCTGCTCGCCGATCTGCAGGGACTGCCGCCGCTGCATGTGGCGGCCGCCGGGCTGGACTGCCTGCGCGACGACAGCCTGCGCCTCGCCCGGCGGCTGGAGGCGGCGCGGATCCCGCACCGTCTGGTGCTGCACGACACGCTTCCCCATTCCTTCGCCAGCATGACCCGCCATGTCCGGAAGGCGGAAGCGGCGGTTGTCCAGGCTGCGGAGGAGGTCCGCCTTCACCTGTCGCGGTGAACCACCCTTCGGATGGGCTGTTGTCTGCTTGAGGCGCCTGCATGCAGCGGGGCGTCGATGCCAAGGGAGAGCAGACCATGACGACCACCCGATGCCGCCGTGTCCTGGCACCTTGCGCCGCGGCGCTGGCTCTGATCGCCGGCACCGCCCTGGCCCAGCCAGCCAGTCAGTCCAGTGGCCAGCCCGGACATGACCGCACGCAGGGCCACGCCCAAGGTCATGCCATGCCCCCCGATCACCTGCCGCAGGACCAGTTGACCAGGGACCCGGCCTCGCACGCCTATATGGACGGCATGCGCAAGATGAACCGCGAGATGCGCAAGCCGATGACCGGCGACCCCGACCAGGATTTCGCGCGCATGATGCTGCCCCACCACCGCGGGGCCGTCGACATGGCGAAGGTGCAGCTGAAATACGGCAAGGATCCCGAACTCCGGGCCATGGCCCAGAAGATCGTCGACGACCAGACCCGGGAGATCGGGCAGCTGCAGGACTGGCTGAAACGGCACCCGGCCAAAGCGGCACAGAATGAAGGGGCTGCTGCGAGCGCGCCGAAATGAGGTGAGTCCCGCCGGACGAGACGTTCCTGCTTGCGCGTGCGATGCACAGTATGGTTGCATTCGTAATCGTCTTGAGCAGGCCATCCGAAGATGATCGAAAGCGGCAGCGCGGTCCTGGAACGCCACAACGTCACCGTCGTCGGGTCGGTTGAGGAGACGATGGTTCTCATTCCCGGATTCGGCACCGACCAGTCCGCCTGGCGCCATATCGTGGATGCCTTCAAGGATCGCTGCCGCATCGTGCTGTTCGATCTGGCGGGGGTGGGACCGGCCAACCAGATCCACTACGATCACGCCCGCTACGGCACGCTGGACGCCTACGCCCGCGACGTGGTCGCGGTCCTCGGCGCCCTGAAGGTGGAGCGCTGCGTCTGCGTCGGCCATTCGGTCGCGGGCATGGTGGCGGCGCTTGCCTCGGTCAAGGCCCCCTATCAGTTCCGCAAGCTGGTCCTGGTGGGGGCGTCGGCCTGCTACCGCAACACCGGCGGCTATCGCGGCGGCTTCGAGCCGGCGGACATCGACGGCCTGATCGACGGCGCCACCCGCGATTACCTGCGCTGGACCGCACAGTTCGGACAGATGGTGGTGTCCGCCCCGGCGGAGGATCCGACCGTGCAGGAATTCGTCGCCGCGCTGAGGGCGATGCGTCCGGACATGGCCCTGTCGCTGCTGCTGACCATCCTGCAGAGCGACCTGCGCAGCCGTCTGCCGGAGGTGACGGTGCCGGCGGTCATCCTCCAGACCCGCGAGGACTCCGCGGTTACCCGTGAAGCGGCGGAGTATCTGCACGACCATCTGTCAGGCAGCGTCCTGGAGGTGCTCGACGCATCCGGACATCTGCCGCACATGTCGGCGCCGGGGACGGTGATCGACGCGCTGAACCGCCACGTGCCGTAAGGCAAGGCTTGCCCGGCGGGATCGTCACCCTGCGACGGGCAGGGTGAAGGTGAACCGGCTGCCGCCGCCATCCCCGCCGCCGCTCCCGCTGTCCGCCGACAGCGACCCGCCATGGGCGGACATGACCGAGCGGCAGATGGACAGGCCCATCCCCATGCCGCTGTCCTTGGTGGTGAAGAAGGGATCGAAGATCCGTGCCAGGATGTCGGCGGAAATGCCGCTGCCGGTGTCGGCGACGCTGACCGCGATCACGCCGTCCGTCACCCGGCTCTCCACAAGAAGCTCGCGCTGTCCGCCATGGCCGGCCATCGAATCCAGCGCGTTGGTGACGAGGTTCAGCACTACCTGCTGCAGCTGGGTGCGGTCGCCCCGCACCTGGACGCCGCCGCTGCGCAGGTCGGCGGTCAGGCGGACGCCGCGCTTGCCGATCTCATCGGCGGTCAGGGTCAGCACCTCCTCCACCAGGGGATCGACGGACAGCGGCTCCAGCACCAGGGGCGCCTGCTTCGCGAGCGACCGCAGCGCGCGCAGGATGTCGGCGACGCGCAGGCCGGCGGTGCGGATGTCCTCCAGGTTCGACAGGGCTTCCGCCACGTCTGGGGTCGCGGCCTTCAGCCAACGCAGGCTGGCCCCGGCGCTGGCGACGATGCCGGCGAGCGGCTGGCTGATCTCGTGGGTGATGGAGGCCGCCAGTTCCCCCATGACCGTCAGGTGGCTCGCCCGCGCCAGATCGGCGCGCGCGACGCGAAGCGCCGCCTCCATCTCCTGGCGGCGGCGGTTCTCCAGCATCAGGTCGGTGTAAAGCCGGGCCGCCTCCAGCGCATTCGCCGCCTGCGGGGCCAGCACCTCCAGCATCGCCGCCTTGCGCGGGGTGAAGACGTTCAGCGCAAGATCGTTTTCCAGATAAAGGACGCCGACCAGCCGGCCCTGCTTGACCAGCGGCTGGCAAAGGAAGGAACCCGCCGTTCCGCCGGCCGTCGCCGCATCGCCGGAGGAAAGCGTCCGCCGGGTGCGCAGCACGGTGTGCAGGACGGCAGCCGGCACCTGATCCTCCGCCGAGACGTCGGCGGCCAGCCGCACCACGATGTCGCTGTCGATCACGGTCGCGGTCGCCTCCACCCGCGGTTCGTCCCCGCGCATCAGCAGCAGGGCGCCGCGTCGGGCGCCGGCATGGACGATCATGTCGACCATCAGCCGTTCGACCAGCCGGTCCAGCAGGATCTCCTCCGACAGGGCATGGGCGGTCTTCAGCACCAGCTCCATGTCCGGATGCTCGATGCCCTGGCGGGCCTCGGCGGGTCCTTCGGCGGCCAGGAAGGGAAATTCCGCCTCCAGCCCCCTCGCCTTGGCCAGCGCCCCCCAGCGCCGGTAGGAGGCCAGCGCCAGCCTCAGCTGGTCGCGGGCAGCGTAGCCGAGCTGCAGCGACAGGGCATGCCGGCCGGCCAGCTCATGGGCCAGCGCCTGCTCGTGGGAGAAGCCGGCGGCGGCCGCCGCGGCCGCGGATTCGTCGTAGAGCCGCATCGCCTCGACATCGCGGCCCTCCAGCCTTGCCGTCTCCGCATCGACCAGGGCCAGCTTGTTGCGGAAGGTCAGGGGGTTGATGCCGGCCCACAGGGCCAGCCTCCGCCGGCACTGCGCCACCTCCTCCCGTGCCGCCGCAGGATCCTCACCGCGGTCCCGGCCGGGGGCCTGGCCGGGGTCCTGACTGTGCAGCACGGCGTTGTAGAAGGTCAGCTCCCCGACGGAGATGTGGGCCGGCGCGGCCCAGGTCATGCCGAAGGCCGGTGTCAGGTTGGCCCGCGCCAGGGCGAAGTCGCGGTGGTACAGGGCGGCCTGTCCGCGCAGTTGCCAGGTCCAGAAATACAGCGCCGCCATCGGCGTGCGGCTTGGCGCTGTCGACGGATCTTCGAAGGCGGCCTCCCAGGCGCCCACCGTCCGGCCCGCATCCTCCTGCAGCGACAGCACATAGTCGCGCTGGGTCGACATCAGATCGACGATGTCGTCGAATCCCGCATCCCGCGCGATGGCGATCAGCGGATCGGTCTCCTCCCGCACCGCGGACAGCCGCTCCCCCATCGCCAGCAGGTCGGAGACGATATGATTGCAGCTGTAGCAGAGCATGCGCAGCTCGGCGCAGCGGTGTCCGACCCTCTTGGCCTCGCGCACTTGCGCAAGGCCGTAGGACAGCGGCTGCGTCCAGGGGCCAACCTGGTCCAGCGCCACCAGGACCGGGGTGCGATAGCGCTCGAAGCCGTGGCGGTCCACCATCTCCATTGCTGCGGAGGCGAAGGCGAACCCTTCCTCGTACTTGTCGAAAACGGTGGCGAGCGACACGCCGAACCACGCGATCCCCTGGGCCGAGGCGGCGGTCACGCCATGCGTCAGCGTCAGCTCCACCATCCTCGCGAAGTGAAGGTGCAGCAGGTCCCCCGCCGGGTAGAAGAAGGCCGCCTCCAGCGCGGTCAGCAGCGCCATGGCGGCTTCCATCCGCGGATTGTCCATCCGCGGCAGGTCGGCCAGGGCCGAGACCGGCCGGTCGTCCAGCAGGCGCATGATCCGGTCGTAGGCGGCGGCGACCGCCCCCGGCGGCGGGTCGGTGGGCAGGTCGATCCCCAGAAGCGCCAGCCCCTCCAGCGCCACCCGCACCGCACCGCGGAAGTCCGACGCCACGGTCAGCCGCGCCGCCTTCAGCCGGTAGGCCTCGGCACCGTCGATGGCGCCGTCCGCATGGCGGAACAGCCTGCCGATGGCGCGGTCCGCCCCGGCGGCGTCGCCGCTCGCCAGCAGGCATTCGGCCGTCAGCACCCCGGCCCGCCATGCCAGCGGATAGGAGCGGGTCCAGCGCTCCTCCCCCAGGATGCGGTCGGCTCCCGCCAGATATGTCAGCGCCTGTCCGGGGGCGGCGGAGGCCACCGCCTGGACCGCGGCGTCGATCAGGGTGCCGGCGAAATCCCCGGTCCGCCCGGCGCGCAGCGGGGCGTCGAGCGACAGCTCGATCTGTGCGGCGATCCGGAACAGCTCCTCCGGGCCGCGGTCGGGCCACAGATCGAGCATGGCCGAGGCGATGGCCGCATGCTGTGCCGGCCGCTCCTCCGCCGGCGTCAGCCCGTAGGCCGCCTCCTGTACGCGGTCATGCACCAGCGCCCAGCCGCCGGCCTCCCCGCGCAGCACCAGCCCCGCCGCCGCCGCGGGGGCGAGCGCCGCCTCCATTGCGGTGGAGGGCAGCCCGGCTACGGATGCCAGCAGCCGGTCGTCGGCGCCGTTGCCGATGCAGGCGAGCAGCCGTAGCGCGTTCCGGCCGGCGGCCGGCAGGCGGCGCAGCCGGGCGACCAGCAGGTCGGTGACGGTGTCGCCGCCCGGCAGCAGGGCCGCCGCGCCGGCCGTCCAGGTCCAGGCCGAACGGCCGGCGTCGTAGCGCAGCGTCCCATCGTCCGCCAGCGTGCGAAGAAGCTGCAGGATGTGCAGCGGGTTGCCGCCGGTCCTCTTGCCGATCAGCCGCAGGAACTCCTCCGCCCGGTCCACCGGCTCGTCCAGCACCGTCCCGACCAGGGCGGCGGTCGCCTGCGGCCCGATCGGCGGCAGGGCGATCCATGACGGCGCTGCGGCACCGTCGTGCACCGTCGACAGGAAGCCGCGGAAGCCCGGCCTGATGTCCGCGCGGGTATCCCGGTAGGCGGCGACCGCCATCACCCCCGGCGGCGGGCTGTCGGCGACGGCGCGGATGAAGGCCAGCGTCGCGTCGTCGGCCCATTGCAGGTCGTCCAGGAACAGCACCACCGGCGCACCGGGGCGGGCGAAGGTCTGCAGGACGCCGGTCAGCATGCGGCGGATGCGCAGCGGCTGCCGGCTGGACGGATCGTCCGGCGCGTGGACGGCCGGCCCGGTCACCGGCTCGAACTCCGGCAGCAGGTGGAGGAGCAGCGCCAGCTGCCCTTCCAGCCGTTCGGCCAGCCGGCCGCGCAACTCCTCCAATTCCTCCAGCGGGCCGGCGACCAGCCCGGCCGCCAGCCGGCGCAGGGCCTGGAGCACGGGGGCATAGGGAACGGCGGGCTGATACTGGTCGGTCTTGCCGGCGGCGATGCGGGCGTCCGCCGGCAGCCGCCGCCGCATGAAGTCGGCGACCAGCGCCGATTTGCCCGATCCTGGGGCGCCGCCGACGAAGACCAGCTGCCCCGCACCGCCCGCCGCGGTGCGGCGATAGGCTTCGTCCAGACGGCCGAGTTCCTCCTCCCGTCCCAGCAGGGAGCCGGGCGGCGCCAGCCGGCGGACGCGGTCGGCCCGCGCCAGTTCGAAGGCAGGGACGTGGCGATGGGCGGTCCACTCGCGCAGGCAGCGCTTCAGGTCGTCGGCCAGCGATGCCGCAGTCTGGTAACGGTCGTCGGGCGCTTTGGCGATCAGCTTCAGGATCAGCGCGTCCACCATCGGCGGAACGTCCGGCCGCAGGCTGCTGGGCGATGGGGGCCGCACCGCCATGTGGGCGTGCAGCCATTGCGCGGCGGATTCGCCCGACAGCGGCAGGCGGCCGGTCAGCAGGCCGAACAGCACGATCCCCAGCGCGTAGAGGTCGCTGCGCTCGTCGCCCGGCCGGCCTTCCGGTCCGGCCGTTTCCGGCGCGGTGTAGGCGGTGGGCCGGCGTCCGGCATCGCTCCCGGCGGCAGGGTCCACCGGCCCCGCCTCGAAGCCGGTCAGGCGGACCCTTCCGTCGGGGCCGAGGATCAGCGCCTGCGGGGTCAGGGCGCCATGCAGCAGATGGTGCCGGTGGGCCTCGGCCAGCGACGTTGCGGCTTGGGCGGCGATCTCCAGAAACCAGGCGAGCGGCGGCCGGTCGGTGCCTGACGCATAGAGGGCGGACAGGGGCTGCCCGCCGTCGTCGGGGTAGAGCAGCACCGGCCCGTCGCGGGTCAGCCGCAGGTCGGCCGGGACCAGCGCCCAGTCCCTGTCCAACAGGGATTTCAGGCTCAGCTCATGGTCCATCTGCCGGCCGGCGGCTTCGTTGGCCCAGCCGGTCCGCGCCGCCAGCCAGCTGGTCCCGTCGGCCCCGGTCAGCCGCAGCAGGCTGCGGTTCCCGTCGCCGGCCAGCAGTTCGGGCCGCGCGTCGTCCAGCCACTCCGCAGCCGGCGCCGCGGCTCGGGCTGGCACAGGCGTTTCCCTGTCCCGGAGAGGATCGATACCCGATGCCATCGGACCTGCCGGCTGAGTGGAATGAGGACTGGAATCGGTGATACATCAGTCGTCGGCGGCCTCATAACCGCCAAACGGCTTATGACATCTCCCGAAAGGCGTGGGCGCCGCACGTCAGGACGCCGCGGTTTCCTTCAGGATCCGGTGCAGAATGGCCTGGAGGTCGTCGGGATCGACGGGCTTCTCCAGGAACATGCGCGCACCTGCCGCCATCGCCCGGTCGCGGATCCGCGGGTCCGGGAAGGCCGTCAGCAGAAGCACCGGCATTGACGGCATCCGGGCCTTGACGGCGACCTGCAGGTCGAGCCCGCTCATTCCCGGCATGGTGATGTCGGAAATCAGGCAGCCGATGCCGTCGGCCGGTGCGTCCAGAAAATCCTCTGCACAGGCGAACAGCGAGATGCGATAGCCGAAGGAGCGGATCAGGCTGCCCAGGCTGTTGCGGACGATGGGGTCGTCCTCGACGATCGCGATGGTCGCGCTGGCGGGGGCCGGTTGCATGGCGGCTAGCGGCCGGCATCCCCAGCCGGACAGGCTGCGGCAGGCAGGGAAGGGAAGGGACGGCTCGAAGCGCTCATGACAGCGGCCTTGCTGACGGGGGAAAATACTCCCTTCAATATGGGCGACCTTGTCGGCCGGCAGAACCATACGTCCACGAGATGGCTGCGAACCTTGGATGGGGGCACCCCATACCAAAGGTTAGGTGCCGCGGGTGGGGGCGCGGTTCATCATGGGGCGCCCCTTCGCACGCCATCCGGACCGCCGGCTGCCCGGGCGTTGGAATTCTGACGCCGCAACAGCGAGTGACCGAAGACCATGCAATCCGCAACGGCCGGCCGGCCGGCCGAGCAGAGCCCGCAGGACCGCAGGATCGTGCTGATCGTCGATGACGATCCGCTGCTGCGCTCGTCGCTCGACAGCCTGTTCCGCTCGGTCGGGCTGGAAACCCGTCTGTTCGCCTCGGCTCAGGACGTGATGGACGCCCAGCTTTCCGACGCGACCTGCTGCATCGTGACCGACATCCGCATGCCGCGGATGAGCGGGCTGGAGTTCCAGGCCCAGCTGAACGCCCGCGGCATCCGCGTGCCGATCATCTTCATCACCGGCCACGGCGACATCCCGATGTCGGTCAAGGCGATGAAGGCGGGCGCCTTCGACTTCATGACCAAGCCGTTCCGTGACCAGGAGATGCTGGACGCGGTGGAGGCGGCGCTGACCCGCGACGGCGAGCGGCGAAGCCAGGACCGGGTGCTGGCCGACGGCCGCGCCCGCTACGACAGCCTGACCCCGCGCGAGAAGGAGGTGATGGCGGGGGTGACCCGCGGCCTTCTGAACAAGCAGGTGGCGGCCGAGTTGGGCATCAGCGAGATTACCGTGAAGCTTCACCGTTCCAGCCTGATGAAGAAGCTGGGGGTGCGGGCGGTTGCCGACCTCGTGCGGCTGGCGGAAGCGCTTGGCCTCAACCGCGGCTGAGACAACGCCGGACCGGCATGCAGGGGGCTTGACGAGGCTTGCCCGTATCTTGCTAATTTAGTTCCGTCTCGGCGGACGGTTTAAGTCGACGGGTAAGAACCTAAACCAAGGTCTAGGGGCGTTCTACCTAAACACTGCCGCGGTTTATCTGTGTCTAGTGGTGTGCGGCATGCCGCCGCGCCTACCCTGTGTGCAGGCAAGTCGGGCGGACAAACGTCCGTTCCGGCATGGCTCACCCGCCGGCCTTCCGGATGACGGAAGCGGCAGCCTGCACGCAAGCCCACGGAGACACCCATGGCCACGGCCTTTCAGAGCAATCTCCATCTGAGCTACGTCCCGATGCCGGAAAAGCCCGAGGTGCTGGTCCTGCGGTCGCCCCGTGGAACGGTGGGGGTCGCGCGGGTCCGTTGCCAGAGCGGCGGCATCGGCCGCTTCCGCAGCCCGGACCCGGAGGACGCCTTCCTGGTCAGCCATCACCTGTCGAACTTCCGGTCCGACGTCTGGGTCGACGGCGTGCCGGTCGAAAAGCCCGGCAACATCGCGGGGCTGACCACCATCCATGATTACCGACGCAGCATCGACTGCCACATGCATTCGGCCTTCGACACGCTGACCTTCCATCTTCCCCTCTCGCTGCTGGAAAGCGTCTGCCCGGATGTCCGCGGCAGCCGGCTGGAGGATCTGGCGATCGAGCCCAGCCGACCGGTGAAGGATCCGACGATCACGGCGCTGGCCTCCGCCATGCTGCCGGCGCTGGCCTTCCCGGAGCAGGTCAGTCTGCTGTTCCACGACCATCTCTGCTCGGCGCTGGCAACCCATCTGGTCACCGCCTATGGCCGCACGAATGAAGTGAGGAGCGGCGGAACGCTGGCGCCCTGGCAGGAAAGGCGGGTGAAGGAGATGATCGCCGCCAACCTTGACGGGGAAATCCGGCTGGCCGACCTTGCCGCCGAATGCCGGCTGTCGGTCGGCCATTTCGTCCGCGCCTTCCGGCGCACCGCCAACACCACCCCCTATCAATGGCTGCTGCAGCGGCGGATCGACCATGCCAAGACGCTGATGCGCGAAGGATCGCACACGCTGGCCGACGTGGCGCTGGCCTGCGGCTTCGCCGACCAGAGCCATTTCACCCGCACCTTCAGCCGCCTCGTCGGCGTCTCCCCCCGCGCCTGGCGGCAGCGCAACGCCGCCGCCGATGCGATGCCGAAGGCTCCGGCACTCTGCCTGATGGCGGGGGCGTCGAATGCCTGAGCCTGCCGGCACCGCACGGAAGCCCTCGATCAGGCGCCATGCCTTGGATGGCGGCGGGCGTTGACGAGGATGTCGGCACCCAACGCGATGGTCAGGGCGACAGTGCCGCACAGGAAGACCGCGGCATAGCTTTCCCCGCTGTGGGAGAACAGATAGGAATAGCCATAACCACCCAGCGCCTGGAACAGGGCGAAAGCGGTGGTGGCCCGGCTCCAGGCCGCGCGCTGTTCCGTCTGGCTGTACGGCAGAAGTTCGTGAATGCGGCCCAATACCAGAGGAACCACACCCGGTGTCAGGGCGCCGACGATCACCGTTGCAATTCCCACCACCAGCGGATGTCCGCTGATCGCCAGGACGGCCACGGCAGCGGCCTGCAGAAGCAGGGCGATGCGATAGGCCGCGGCATAGCCGATGCGGTCGGCCATCGAACCGGCGGCGACGGGGCCGGCCACCGATGCCAAGCCGTAGAGCACCCAATAGAGGGCGCCGACCTCCGCACCTTGATGCAGGCCGCGGGCGACATAATCGACCAGCAGCAACATCACCGGCACCAGCCCCAGCGCGTTGAGCGCGTACTCGCCGTAGAGCGTGCGCAGGATGCCACCCTCATGCCTCGGTGCGTGCGCCACCGGCGGTGTGGCAACGCCCTGCGGCGGGACCGAGGGCGGCCATCCGAACCAGGACAGGGCGGTCAGCAGAAGCGACAGCCCCCCGAGCCCCAGCCATGCTTCTTGCAGCCCCAGCCGCATCAGCGCCGGAACGGCGGTACCCGACGCCGCGATCCCCAGCCCGATGCCCAAGAAGATCATGCCGCTGACGAAGCCGCGCCGTGAAGCCGGGATATGGGGCAGGATGCTGGTCGCGACCAGAACCATGATGGCGCCGCCGGCCAGTCCGGAGACGAAGCGCCACCCGAAGAACCATCCGAGCGACAGAGGATAGGCGCAGGCGATGAAGGCGAGCGAGGTCGCCAGCATCAGCAGCCTCAGCAGTGCGCGGTTCGGCAGCAGCCCGGCCAGCGGCCGGCCGAGCAGGGCGCCCGCCAGATAGCCGGCGAAGTTCGCCGCCCCCAGCGTCACCGCATCGGCGGCGGAAAACCAATGGGCTCCGATCAACGACGGCACCAGGGGCGTATAGGCGAAGCGCGCCAGTCCGATGGCGACGAGGCTTCCCGCCATGCCGGCGAGAGTGGCCATCCAGGCAGTCCGATCCAAGCGCTCTTTCGGGCGCTCCTCAATGGCGGTTGCGGATACCGTGCTCATGGTCGTGAGTCCCTGTTGACGGCGCCGCAACTGCGGCCCGCCCGGTTGACCGGGAGAAATGGGGAAGGAGACGACGGGTGCGCGGCGGTCAGGAGTCCGGCATCTCCGGCAAACCCAGGCTGGCCAGCGCGGCACGCGCCGCCCCTTCCAGCAGGCTGCGTTCCGGGCGGATGCGGGCCAGGACCCGAATGCCCAGAAGGCAGGAGAAAAGCAGGCGGGCTGCATCGTCGGCATCGATGCCGGCGCCGATCTGGCCGCTTTGCCGCCCCTTGACGATGCAGCGGCGGAAGAAGTCCTCGATGGTCGTGAGTTCCGCATTCAGGAATTCGCGCATGTGCGAATTTTCCGGCGTGACTTCCAGGGCGGAATTGACCAGCAGGCAGCCGCGTCGGCACCCGTCGCCGAGCGATCGCTCGATGCTCTCCCGCAGGAAGCCGGCGATGGCGGCTGCCGGGTTTGCCGCGGACTCGTGCCGGGCGATGCGTGACCGCAGAGACCCGTTCAGGTAATGCTCCAAGGCGCGACGGAACAGGGCCTGCTTGTCGCCGAACGCATTGTGGATGCTGGCGAGCGTCATCTGCATGCTTTCCGCCAGCTCACGGGTGGAGGTGGCTTCGTAGCCCTGGGTCCAGAAGCGATCCACGGCTGCGTCCAGTACCGCCGTCTCATCGAATTTCCGTGGCCGCGGCATTGGTCCCGCCTTTCGATCCTTGTTTTAGATCATGTGATCTAAAATAGACGGGCCAGCCCGGCGGTCAAGGAGGATTGTTGCCGCGCAAACGCCGCTCTGCCTTGCGCCAACGCAGCGGTGTCTGGCCGACCGTCCGGCCGAACAGGCGCGTCAGGTGGGCCTGATCGGAAAATCCGCAGGCGAAGGCGATCTGGCAGAGCGGCTCGTCGGTTTCCAGCATCAGGCGCTGGGCCAAGCGTATCCGCCGCCCGATGATGTAGGAGTGGGGCGTCTCGCCGGTGCTGGCCTTGAAAGCGTCGGTGAAGCGTCCGCTGCTGAGCCCGGCGAGTGCGGCCAGCGTCTCCACCTTGATCGGCAACGCGATGTTGGCCTCGATATGCCCGGTCACCTGCCGGAGCTGCCACGCGGCCAGACCGCCGCCGGGCAGCCTTTTCGCCATGGCCCCGTCCACTCGGTCGCGCCGGTCCGGGAGCAGGGAGGCGAGCCTGTCCAGGCAGAGCCGCGCGCCGTCCGGGTCATGGTCCAGCACCGCGAGCGCGCGGGTCACCAGCGTGGCGATCGTCCGGTCGTCGGCAATGGAATCCCGGTCGGGCAGGCTGGCGGGCTGAAGCATCGGGTGACTCCTGCATGGAACGGTATGCAAGGAATCTGGATCGGGTGGGGCGCCGCTGAATCGGACGCTCGGTTCGTCCGCCCCCAGCCATGGCCTTACGGCCGCCATCCCTTGGTATGGTGTTCACTCCATCATAGCGCCCAGGCGGCGCCCATAGGCGGCGATGGCGGCGCCGGCGGGGTGGCGTTCCTCGTGATAGGCCTGCAGGGCGGCCTCCACCTCGCCGTGGGCCGACAGCTGCCGTACAAGCGCCATGGCGTCGCCCGCCGCTTTGGCCACGCCCATGGCAGTGTGTGGGCGCACGACGAAGGCGGCGTCCCCCAGCAGGGCCACCCGGCCCTTCGCCATGGCCGGCGCCTCGTAATCGAAGATGGCCTGCAGGAAGGGGCGGGGCTCCGCCGCGACCGCCGCCGCGAAGGGGGGCGGCAGCAGTTCCGCCGCGTCCCGTCGCAGCCGGTCGGCGGCCGCCTGCGGCACCTGGCCCGGCGCCAGCGAGAAGGGATGGCGGCGACCGTCCGCATCCGTCAGCACTGCCGGCAGATCGGCCGCCTCCACCCGTCGGTACCAGACCCAGTTGTAGCGCCTCGCCCCGACCTCCATTTCCGCAGCCGGGCCGGTCACCAGATAGCCCAGCGTATGGGACCGCGGCATGTCGTAGAAGGCGAAGCGGTCCAGCAGGATGGCGGATTCGGCCGGCAGGGCGCGTTCCGGCACCAGCCCGCGCCAAGCGACATAGCCGGCGTAGCCGTTGGCGGACTGCTTGCCCACAACGGCGCAGCGGACGATGGAGCCCAGACCGTCGGCGCCGATGACCAGATCGGCGTCCTCCCGGCTGCCGTCGTCGAAGCGCAGGCCGGCGGACGTGTCATCCTGCTCCACCCCCAGGACGGTGCGGCCGAGCGCATAGGACTCGTCCGGCACCTTGCTGCGCATCGTGGCATACAGATGGTCCCAGGAGATCTGCATCTGCGGCGTTGCCTGCCGGTGGCGGATTTCGCCGGCGCGGTCGAGGAAGATGCGCTCGTGGGCGACGACGCCGACATGGGCCACATGCTCGCATCCCACGGCGCGCAGCAGGGCGAACAGCTCGCGCTGTCCGACCAGCCCGGCGCCGCGGCCGGCGAGCCCGCCGCCGGAGCGTTCATAGAGGCGGACGTCGTGCCCCTCCTGCCGCAGCAGGGCGGCGGCGAACAGGCCGCCGACGGAACCGCCGACGATCCTCACACGCAAGGTCTTCATGGCTTTTTCCTTCGTATAACGCCCGATCAAATGGGACCGAGCGCGGCCTTGAGCCGTTCGGGGCCGAGCGGCATGTCGCGCAGGCGCACGCCGGTGGCGTCGGCGATGGCGTTGGCCAGGGCGGCGGCGGATGGACCCTGCGCCGCTTCGGCGGTGCCGAGGAAGGGCGCGCCGGGGCGGTCCATCACCACCACCTCGACCGAGCCCGGCACGCTGTCGAAGCGCAGGATCGGGTAGCTGCTCCAGTCGAAGCTGGCGCGGCGGTCGGCGGCGAAGCGCACCGCCTCATGCCCGGTCCAGCTCAGCGACTGCACCAGCCCGCCCTCGATCTGGTTGCGCACGCCGTCGGGGTTGGCGGGCTGGCCGCAATCGACCGCGGCGACGGCGCGGCGGACCAGCGTCCGTCCGGTCTCGCGGTCGATCTCCACCTCCATCGCCACCGCGCAATAGGCACCCAGATTCTTGTAGCGGGCGAAGGCCATGCCGCAGCCGCGCCGGCCGTCGCCTTTCGGTCTTTCCCGCCAGCCGAAGCGGTCGGCCGCCGCCTGCATCACGTCGCGCGCCCGCTCGTCCTTCATATGGTCGAGGCGGATCGCCAGCGGGTCGATGCCGGCCCCGGCCGCCAGCTCGTCCAGCATGCTTTCGATGGAAAAGACGTTCAGATGCGCGCCCAGCGACCGCAGGGCGGAGACGCGCGCCGGCATGTCCTTCAGGAAATGATAGACGACATGGGTGTTGGCGAAGCTGTAGAGCGGGTTGGAGTTGCGGCTGCCGTCGCCTTCCGGCATCGGGATCGGCTTGCCTTCCGGGGCGGGAAAGGGCGGATCGGCCTCCCCGCCGGCCAGCACGCCGCCGGCCCCGACCGGCCGGTTGTTGTGCGGGTTGCTCCAGACCGCATGGCGCCACGAGACGATGCGGTTGTCGGCGCCCAGCGACGCCTCCAGCTCCGTCATCATGCCGGGGCCGAGCGGTTCCCAGCCGAACTCCTGCTCGCGCATCCATTGCAGGCGGATCGGCCGTCCGGGCAGTGCCCTGGCGATGACCGCCGCGTCCGCCGCGACGTCGTCGGCGCCGTTCTGGCCGTAGCAGCCGGCACCCTCGGCATGGATGGCATGGACCTTCTCCGGCGGCAGGCCGAGCAGTTCGGCGACCACGCGATGCACGTCGAAGGTGCCCTGGCTGTGGGTCCAGACCGTCATCGTGCCGTCCACATACTGCGCGATGGCGCAGGACGGACCGATGGAGCCATGGCTGATCCAGGGGCGGGTGTAGCGCGCCTTGACGGTGCGTACTGCCGGACCCGCGGGTTCGCCGGTGTCCATGATCGGGATGTCGCGGGCCGGCAGCGCCTTCAGTGTCGCCGCGACGGCGTCGCCGGTGCCGTCAGCCGGCAGCGGGGCAGGCAAAGGCGATTGCGAGCGGGCATAGGCCGCCCGCTGCAGGTGGCGCAGAGCCTGGATCGCCGTCCATTGCCGTTCCGCCACCACAGCCAGGAAACCGCCCTGCCGGACGACCTTCACCACGCCCGGCATGCGGGCGACGGCGTCCAGGTCGGGCGACAGCAGGCTGGTGCCGACGCTCGGACCGCGGACGACGCGGGCATGCAGCATGCCGGGCAGCCGCATGTCGTGCAGATAGGCGGCACCGCCGGTCAGCTTCGCCGGAATATCCACCCGCGGCAGCGCCCGGCCCAGCGTGCGGTAGTCCGACGGCCGGCGCAGCGGCGCGTCGGGAACGGCCTGCACATGCAGCGACAGCCGTGCCGCGACCTCGCCATAGGGCAGGGACCGGCCGTCCGGCGCCCGCAGCCTGCCGTCGCCGCCGGTGGTCACCCGGTCGGCCGGCAGTCCCCAGCCCCGCGCCGCCTCGGCGGCCAGCAGCATGCGCACATTGGCGGCGGCGTTCTGGATCGCGGTGCCGCTGTCCTGCATCGAATGGCTGCCGGCAGTCAGCCCCTCGTCCGGCGTGCGTTCGGTGTCGGCGGTGACCAGGGTGACGGCGGCGGGCGGGACGTCCAGCTCCTCCGCCGCGACCTGGGTCAGCGCGGTGCGGATGCCCTGGCCCAGCTCCACCTTGCCGGTGAAGACGGTGACCCGGCCGTCGGCGTCGATGCGGATCCAGGCGTCGAGCCAGGGGGTGGATTTCAGGCTGCCCTTCAGGTCGGGCGCCACGACGGCCGGGCCGGCGCCGCCCTCGCCGCCGCCGGCAAGCTGGGCGAAGGCCCTGGGCGCGAGGGCGAAGGACACCACCAGGGCGCCGCCGGTCAGGAAGCCGCGGCGGGAGAGGGGCGGCAGGACGGGGCTCATGGCCGCACCTCCTGCGCCGACTGGACGCCCTTGCGCATGGCGACGGCGCGGCGGATCGCCCGCAGGATGCGCATGTGGGTGCCGCAACGGCAGAGGTTGGTCTGCATGTGGGCGCGGATCTGCGCCTCGTCCGGATCGGGATTGCGGTCCAGCAGGGCCTGGGCGCGCATCAGCATTCCGGCGATGCAGTAGCCGCACTGGGCCGCCTGTTCCTTCTCGAACGCCTGCTGCAGCAGGCCGGGGGCGTCGGCGCTGCCCAACCCCTCCACCGTGCGGATGCGGCGGCCGGCGACGGCGCCGACCGGCGTCAGGCAGGAGAAGGCGGGCTTGCCGTCGATATGGACGGTGCAGGCGCCGCATTGGCCGAGCCCGCAGCCGTACTTGGCCCCGTTCAGTTCCAGGTCGTCGCGCAGCACATAGAGCAGCGGCGTGGCCGGGTCGATGTCCAGCGCATGGTCGGCGCCGTTGACGGTGATGGTGACGGTCATGGCTGGGACTCCTCCTTGCGGACCGTGGCGGATGCCGCCTCCAGCGAGGTCCAGGCCGGGCGGTCGCTGAAGCGGGTTCGCAGATAGGCGGCGAGGTCGGCGACCTGCGCGTCGGTCAGGCTGGCGGCGAAGGGCGGCATCGTCGGGCCGGCCGGCCCGGTGGGCGGATGGATGCCCTGCAGGATGGTGCGGATCGCGTTGTCGGGCTGGTCGAGCTGCAGGGCGGTCACCGTCGACAGGCCGGGACGGCCCTGGGTCATCATCGGCGCGCCGCCCTCGTGGCAGCCGGCGCAGGCCCCGGCGAACAGGGTGGCACCGGCGGGATTGGCCCTGGCCGCTTCATCGGCACGGTCGGGAGGAAGGGGAGCGGCCGTGTTCGCCGCGGCACCGGCGCGGTCTGCCGACAGCGAGGCGATGTATCTGGCGATGGCGCGCACATCGGCTTCCGGCGCGCGGGACAGACCGTGCACCACCGGACCCATCGGCCCGGCGGCGGCACCATGGCGGCCGTCCACGCCGGTGCGCAGATAGGTGTACAGGCTGTCCGCCGTCCACGGCACGGCGGCCGGGCTGGAGCCGTTCAGCGCCGGCGCCACCCATCCCTCTGCCACGCCGCCGGAATAGGCGCCGTCGCCCGTCTTCTCGGCGCCGGCCAGGTTGCGCGGGCTGTGGCAGCTGCTGCAATGGCCCAGCCCCTCGGCCAGATAGGCGCCGCGGTTCCACTCCGCATCGCGGTCCGGCCGCGGCGTGAACTCCTCCTGGTGCAGGAACAGCAGCTTCCAGCCGGCCAGCAGCGGGCGGAAGCCCAGCGGGAAGAGCAGGTCGTTCGCCTTGGCCGGCGCCGCGACCGCCGGGCGGGTCATCAGGAAGGCGTAGATCGCATCCAGGTCGCCGTCATGCACCCGGCGGTAATGGTCGTAGGGCAGGGCCGGGTAAAGATGGTGGCCGTCGCGCGACACCCCGTCGCGCATGGCCCGCTTGAAGGCTTCCTTCGACCAGCCGCCGATGCCGGTCTCCGGGTCCGGCGTGATGTTGGTGGAATAGAGCGTGCCGAACGGCGTCGCCAAGGCCCGGCCGCCGGCATAGGCGGCGCCCCCGTCGGCGGTGTGGCAGACGATGCAGTCGCCGATGGTGGCGAGCGTGGCGCCGCGGGACACCAGCTCCGCCGGGAAGTCGGCGGCCTTGGGCGTGGGAACGGTGGGCAGACCGCTCCGGTGGGCGATGCCCAGGAACACGCCGGCGCCGACTAGGCACGCCAGGGCGCCGCCGGCCACCCATCTGCCTGCCGACCATCTGCCTACCGCCCCTCGGGCCCATCGGTTTGGTTTCATGCTGCACCTCCTCTGAACCGCCGCAAGCAAGGTCGGCGGGCGGACAAGTCCAGGGAGGGTGCCGCACTGCGCGGCGGTGCTATTGAAGAATGGAAGCAGGATTTTTGAACGAAACCCGCGCGCGCCTACGCCGTTAGTCCAGCGGCTTCAGTTCCCCCAGCAGGGTCGGCAGCAGTTCGGCGACGGTGGGGTGGATGTGGACGGCGCGCTGCAGGACGGTGTAGGGCGCCTTGGCGTACATCATGTCCAGGACGCCGTGGATCGCCTCGTCGCCGCCGGGACCGAGGATGGCGGCGCCCAGGATCTCCTTGCTGTCGGCATCGACGGTGATCCGCATGAAGCCCTGCGCCTCGCCCTTCTCGACCGCGCGCCCGACCCGGGTCATCGCCCGCTGGCCCACCAGCGCCCGCCGGCCGGAGCGGCGCACCGCCTCGTCGGTCATGCCGACGCGGGCGAGCGGCGGGTCGGTGTAGAGCGCATAGGCCTGGATGCGGTCGTCCACGCTGCGCGGGTCGTCGTCCAGCAGGTTCGCCGCGACGATCTCGAAATCATTGTAGGCGGTGTGGGTGAAGGCGCCGCGCCCGTTGCAGTCGCCCATCGCCCAGATGCTCGGCACGCTGGTGCGCAGCCTGTCGTCCACGGTGACGTAGCCGCGGGCATCCGTCGCCACGCCGGCCAGGTCGAGCCCCAGATCGTCGGTGTTGGGCCTGCGCCCGACCGCCAGCAGCACATGGCTTCCCACCACCGACGGATCGCCGGAGGCGCAGTTCACCCCGACCTCGACGCCGTCGGCATGGGGGGCGAAGCGGATGCAGTCGGCCGACAGGCGGACCTTGACGCCTTCCTTCTCCAGCAGCTCCATGACCGCATCGGAAACGTCGGGGTCCTCGCGCGATATCAGCCGCTCCCCCTTCTCCACCACCGTCACCTCGGCGCCGAAGCGGCGGTACATCTGGGCGAATTCCAGGCCGATGTAGCTGCCGCCGACCACCACCAGATGCCGCGGCACATGGTCGAGGTCGAGGATCGTGCCGCTTGTGAGAAGCTCAACATCGCGCACGCCCGGCATGTCCGGCACCGCGGCGCGGGCGCCGACATTGAGGAAGATGCGCTCCGCCGTCAGCAGCTCATCGCCGACGCGCACGCTGTTCGGGGACTCGAAACGGGCATGGCCCTGCAGGACGCGGCAGCCGGGCATGCCGCGCAGCCAGGCTTCGACATTCCGGCGCGACCGGCCGGAGACGGCGTCCTTGCGTGCCTTGACCTTCGCCATGTCGATGCGCACCGGCCCGTCCAGCGTCACGCCGTATTCGGCCGCCCGCCGGGCCATCTGCGCCACGCGGGCGCTGGCGATCAGCGTCTTCGT
This sequence comes from Azospirillum sp. VT-I1, assembly GCF_055698305.1. NCBI lineage: Bacteria > Pseudomonadati > Pseudomonadota > Alphaproteobacteria > Rhodospirillales > Azospirillaceae > Azospirillum > Azospirillum sp. VT-I1. The sequence goes on from NZ_CP168802.1 coordinate 636,846, forward strand.
CGGGGTGCAGCCGGTGTTGACGCAGGTGCCGCCGAACAGCTTGCGTTCGATGACCGCCACGGTCATGCCGGCGGCGGTGAGGCGCTGGGCAAGCGGCGGTCCGGCCTGGCCGGCTCCGATGATGATGGCGTCGACCATGGCGGGCTCCTGCAGCCGGATGTGTCAGTCGGGGAAAATCCTGTGGGGCAGGATGGTAATGCCGCTGCCGGGCGTCTTCCAAGCAAACCAAGGTATGACTGGCGGCGGCCGGTTCAGATCCGTCAAATCATCGGCAGAATCGTCAAGAAGCGGGCGCAGCCCGCCGCTAGGCTGACGGAAACGCAACGGCACAGCGCGGGGGTTGGAAGCGGGCGCATGGGAGCGAGCGGAGGAGCAGGCGCCGTGCCGGGCAGTTTGCATACGGCCGGTCGGCCGAACGAGCGCCGGATCGGCGTGCTTGCGATTCCGCTGGCGCTTGCGGTGTTCGTAATCGACACCTTCACCGACATCGAGAGCGCCATCGCCGTCCTCTATGTCCTGGTGCTCCTCCTGGCCGCCACCGCGCTGTCGCGGCGTGGGATCCTGCGGGTGGCCGCCGGCTGCGCCGTGCTGGCGGTGCTGTCCTTCCTGCTGTCCCACTGGCACGACATGGACCTGTCGGCGGTGCTGCGCTGTGGCGTGTCGCTGTCGGCCATCCTCATCACCGGCGCGCTGCTGGTGCGCGACCATGAGTCCCGGGCGCTGCTGGTGCGGGCCAACGGGGCGCTGGCGCGCAGCGAGAAACGCTACCGCAGCATGTTCGAGCAGGCGCGCGTTTCCCTGTGGGAACAGGACTTTACCGCCGTGACAGCGGCGCTCGACGCCCTGCGGGCCGACGGCGTGACCGACCTTGCCGCCCACGCGCAGGCCAATCCCGGCTGGGCGCGGGAGATGGGGGCGCTGGTCGTCACCACCAACGTCAACGACGCCACCCTCGAACTGCTGGGCGCCGCCGACCGGGCGGAGGTGCTGGGGCCGCTCGAACGCTTTCTTCCCGCCGACGACCCGGCGATGCCGCAGGTTCTCCTGGCGCTCTGGGAGGGGCGCGACCGGTACGAGGGGCGGGCGCAGCTGATCGCCGCCGACGGGCGCACCCTGACGGTGCTGCTCGGCATCAGCTTCCCGGACGACGGGATCGGCTTCGATCAGGTGGTGGTCGGCATCGTTGACATCACCCAGCGCGAACGCACGCAGGAGGCGCTGCTGGCCGCCCAGGCCGAACTCGCCCGCGCCGCGCGCGCCGCGACGCTGGGCGCCCTGTCCGCCTCGATCGCCCATGAGCTGAACCAGCCGCTGGGCGCCATCGTGCTGAACGCGCAGACCTGTCTGCGCTGGCTGCGCCGCGACCCGCCCGACATCGAAACCGCCGCCAGGGCGGTGGAGCGGATGGTCCGCGACGGCAAGCGGGCCGCCGACATCGTGCAGCGGACGCGCGGCATGCTGGTCAAGGACGCCCGTTGCGACGAGACCATCGACCTGCCCCGGCTGGTGGAGGAAGTGGCGCTGCTGCTGGAGCGCGAGCTGTCGGCCGCCGGTGCCGTCCTGTCCACCGATTTCGCCGCGGGCGTCCCGCCGGTGCGGGGAAGCCGGGTGGGGCTGCAGCAGGTGCTGGTCAACCTCGTCACCAACGGCCTGCACGCCATGGCGGAGGCCGGCAGCCCCCGGCGCGAACTGACGGTGACCGTCGACAGCCCGGAGGACATCCAGGGCATGGCGCAGGTGCGGGTGTCCGTGCGCGACCGCGGCCGGGGCATCGACGAGGGCAGCCGCGCCCGCCTGTTCGACCCCTTCTTCACCACCCGGCCGGACGGCATGGGGATGGGGCTCTCCATCTGCCGCTCCACCGTCGAGTCCTGCGGCGGCACGCTGAGCGTCCACAACCATGCTGAAGGCGGCGCGGTGTTCGAGTTCACCATTCCCGCGGCGTTGCCCGCCCAATCCGATCAATCGCCATCCACCCCTTCGCCGGCCATCCCATCGCAAATCGCTTCGCCGGCTTCGGCACGAGAGGACTGACCGCCATGCCGCCGACCTCCGCCCCGCAACAGCCCCCGTCATCAGCCAAGGACGATCCGCTGGTTCTCATCGTGGACGACGACGGCGGCATGAGGGAGGCGGTGGTCGACCTGTTGCGGTCCGTCGGCATTGAAAGCCGCGCCTTCGGCAGCACGGCCGAACTGCTGGCGGCGGCGGTTCCCGACCGGCCGGGCTGCCTGATCCTCGACGTACGGCTTCCCGGTCTGGGCGGTCTGGAGTTCCAGACGAGGCTCGAAAGCCTGGGCATCGCGCTGCCCATCGTCTTCATGACCGGTTTTGCCGACGTACCTATGTCGGTGCGGGCGATGAAGGCGGGGGCGACGGATTTCCTGATCAAGCCCTTCCGCGACCAGGACATGCTGGACGCGGTGGAGGCCGCCATCCTCCGCGACCGCGCCCGGCGGCGGGAGCGGACCGCCGCCCTGACGGTCGAGACCCAGGCCGCGACCCTGACCCCGCGGGAGCGCGAGGTGATGGCCGCGGTGGTCAAGGGCCGGCTGAACAAGCAGATCGCCGGCGATCTCGGCATCAGCGAGGTGACGGTGAAGCTCCACCGCGGCAAGGTGATGCGGAAGATGCAGGTCCGCTCCGTCGCCGACCTCGTCCGCAAGGCGGAGATGCTGAACCCGGAGGAGTGACGGCGGTCGCCCGAGGTCAGAAGCTCATCGAGAAGGCCAGCTCGGCCGAGCGCGGGCGGCCCAGCACCCAGCTGTTCGCGCTGCCGGCCACCGCATAGACCTCGTCGAACAGGTTGAAGGCGCGCAGGCTGAGCTTGGTGTCGGCGGTCGGCCGGTAGTCCAGCCCGGCGTTGACCACGGTGTAGGCGGGCCGGACGCTGGTGTTAGCGGCGTCGGCGTAGGTCTTGCCGACATACTGCACGCCGGCGCGCACCTCCCAATCCGGCAGGAAGGCCCAGCTCGCCCAGGCGTTGGCGGTGCGCTGCGGCACGCCGGTCGGCACGTTGCCGGCATAGGACACCGCGCGGCCCGAGACGGACTGGGTGAAGTCGTCATACCTTGCCCGCAGCAGCGCGCCGTTGACGTCCACCCGCACGCCCTCCCACAGGCCGAGCGACAGCGACGCCTCCAGCCCCCGCGACGATTGCCGGCCGACCTGCATCGTCACCCCCGGCCGGTTGGGATCGGTGGTGAGCAGCTTATCCTTGACGATGCGGTAGGCGGCCAGCGTCCACTCGCCGCGCCCCTCCAGGAAGGACTGCTTGACGCCGATCTCCACCTGCCGGCCGGTGGACAGGTCGAAATCCTTCTGCGTCGGCGACAGCGAGATCAGGTTCCCGACCGGATCGACCGCGGTGGCGTATTGGCCGTAGAGGGCAAGGCCGGGCATCACCTCGTACACCGCGCCGGTCCGCCAGCTGGTGGCGCGGAAGTCCTTGGTGTAGCTGGTTCCCGTCACCAGATCCCAGCGCTCCACCGTCGGCGCGTCGTAGCGGATGCCGCCGACCAGCGACAGCTGCGGCGTCACCGACAGACGGTCCTCGGCGAACAGGGAATATTGGCGGGTGCGCGACCGGCTGCGCGGGGTGGTGCCGGCACTGTTGAGGAACAGGCCGGGTGCCGGGTCGAAGGGATCGACACTGCTCGATCCGCCATAGGGCGCGTTGTTGGTGTGCTTGAACTCGATCCGGTTCAGGTCGAAGCCGCCGACCATCTCGTTCTTCATGCCGAAGAGGCTGCCGCGCCACGTCGCGTCGAAGCGGTCGCCCACCTGCCGCTGGTCATGATAGATCTCGATGTAGCTGTCGCGCATCACCCGCCGGCTGGCGGCGTTCCAGGCGTAGCTTTCCACGTCCTTCCAATGGCGGTGGCTGGTCAGGTGATAGGCGGTGTTGCGCAGGGTCAGCGCGTCCGACACCGCCCATTCGGCCTTCAGCTGGGTCCAGTTGTCGCGATAGCGGATCTCGCTGTCGGCGACGTTGAAGTTGCGATGCCGCAGCGCGCGGTCGAGGTTGCCGGCGATCAGCGGCGTCCCGAAATACTCCTGGGGCTGCTGGTCGCCGTAATCGTTGGACAGGGTGACGGCGAGGTCAGGCGTCGCCTGCAGCTTCACGGCGCCGGAGACGGCGAGCGACTTGCTGTCGCCGCGGTCGACCCAGCCGTCGGAGCGGTTGCCGCTGACGTCCAGCCGGTAGGACAGCTTCTCGCCGACCGGACCGCCGCTGCCGATGGCGGCGCGCCGGGTGCCGTCGGTGCCGATGGCGGCCATCGCCTCGTTGCGGAACGCGGTCGTCGGGCGCTTGGGCACCACATTGACGACACCGCCGATGGCCCCCTCGCCATAGAGGACGGAGGCGGGGCCGCGCAGCACCTCGATCCGCTCCGTCGACCATGTGTCGAAGGGGAAGGTGACGGTCCCCGACCCGACATAGAGCCGCGTGCCGTCATAGAGCTGCATCACCGAGCCATGGCCGGCGAAGCCGCGCGTCGCCAGCGACGACCCGCCATTGCCGGGTGCCGCCAGCGTGGTGAAGCCGGTGGCGTTCTGGGTGACGGCCTCCGTCACGCTGGTCTGGCCGCGGTCGCGGACGGTCCGGCCGGAGATCACCTCGATGCTTGCCGGGGTCTCCAGCGGGGTCAGGTCCAGCCGGCTGCCGCCGCTGTTCGGCCGGTCGAGCGCCAGACCGGCGGGGGCCGCGTCCGCCGAGCGCCCGGTCACGGTGACGGGTGACAGGGTGAGCGGCGCGTCGCCCTCCTCGGCACTTGCGGCCGTGGGCGCGACGGCGGCGGCGACCAGGAACAGCGTTGCCAGCGGGGCCGGGCGGCGGCTGGGGCGGGAAGGGGCGGGCGGCATCGATGATCCTCCTGGGTGGCTTTGAAAAGGACATGGAAAGGCGTTCCGCGAAGGCGGTCTTCGCGGGGGTGGTCGGGTCCGGTTGTCGTGAGAAGGCGTCCCGGATTTCACCGGGCGGTGCGGGGCGGCGGCGTCAGCCCATCGGGGCGTCCTCCGCCGGCCGGTTGCTGTGAAGGATGTCCGCGGCGTCCGGGCTGTCGGCCAGCAGATGTTCGCCGACGATGCGGTCGATCCGCTCCGGCGTCAGTTCGCCATACCAGACCGCATCCGGCTGGATCACCAGCAAGGGCCCGCGGTTGCAGGGATAGAGGCAGCTGGTCCGCGCGCACATCACCCGGCGGGGACCGGCGTTCAGCGCGCGGTGGGGCTTCATCGCGGCGCGCAGATGCTGGTACAGCGCGTCGGCGCCGCGATGCAGGCAGCGCGCGCCGGTGCAGAAGAACAGCTGCCGGCCATGCTCGGGCATCTCCGACCAGCCGGGCTTGCCGAGGCTGGGCTCGACGCCGTGCACATCGTCCATGCTGTCGGACGGGCCACCGGCGATGCGGTCGAGGGCCGCCGGCAGGTCCAACGCGCTCTCTACCGGAGGCGCCAGCCGAACCGTCATCCGCGCCTCGCGCGCGGCGGTCCAATGGCTGAGCGCGCCCGGCAGCCAGGCCGACAGGCTGGGGTCGGCCGGCACCATGCTGGGGATCACCAGGGCGTCCGCAATGCCGGCGCGTTCCAGCTCCGCCAGCACGGCGGGCAGGGCCGGGCCGGACAGATCGGCATAGGCGGTCGCCACCGTCGCGGGAACGCCGCGCGCGGCCTGAAGGACGGCCAGGGCCGCGGCCAGCGCCTTCAGGTTCTGCCCATGGTCGAAGGAGGCCCGTCCGTAGAGCACGATGGCGCGCGACGGCGAATGAAGGGTGGGAGTCATCGGTTTCCGGCTTTCGTCAGGCCGGCGCGCGGCGGCGCATCAGCCACAGGAAGAAGGCGCCGCCGACCAGGGCCGTGGCCACGCCGACGGGGATCTCGCGCGGAGCGAACAGGGTGCGGGCGGCGACATCCACCCACAGCAGCAGCAAGGCCCCGCCGAGTGCCGCCACCGGCAGCAGCATCCGCAGATGCCCGCCCACCAGCATGCGCGCGATGTGCGGCAGCACCAGCCCGACGAAGCCGATGCCGCCGCAGGCCGACACCAGCGCGCCGGTCATCAGCGCGGTGACGACGAACAGCTCCAGCCGCAGCCGCTGCGGATCGGTGCCGAGCGAGCGGGCCGCATCGTCGCCGAGCGCCAGCGTGTTGACCGTCTCCGCCCGCAGCCACAGCCAGCCGAGCCCGCACAGTGTCAGCAGGGCGGGGGCGGGCAGGACGCTCCAGCGCGCGGTGCCGAAGCCGCCCATCATCCAGAACAGCGCCGCGTCGGCGCTGCGGTCCGCCGTCGCGACGATCAGGGCGTTGGTGACGGCGTGCAGGATGAAGGCGACCGCGACGCCGGTCAGCACCAGCCGCTCGCTGGTCACGCTGCCGTCGCGCCCGCGCGCGGCGGCGAAGACGATCAGCATGGCGGCGAGCGCGCCGAGGAAGGCGGCGGCGGGCAGGCTCAGCGTTCCGGCCACCACGCCGGCGAACAGGATGACGCTCACCGCCCCGACCGAGGCGCCGGCCGATACGCCGAACAGATAGGGGTCGGCCAGCGGGTTGCGCGTCACCACCTGCAGCACCGCACCCACTGCGGCCAGCCCGGCGCCGGCCAGCGCGCCCAGCAGAACGCGCGGCAGCCGCAATTCCCAGACGATGTTGCGTTCCGCCCGGCTGAAGCCGTCCGCCGGAAAGGCTGCCGGCCAAAGCTCGTGCGAGATGACCGACCAGACGGTGGGAAGGGGGATGCGGGCGGCGCCGAAGCCGACCGCGGCGAACAGCGACAGGATCAGGGCGGCGGCCAGCACCAGGCACAGACGCAGCGGGCGGGCGCGGCTCATGGCGTGAACAGCTCCGGGTGCAGGGTGCGGGCCATCCGTTCCAGCGCATCGACGTTGCGCGTCGAGGGGGTCTGCTCGGCATAGGTCAGGACGATGAACTGACGCTTGCGCACCGCCTCCACGTCGGCCAGCTGGGGGGCGGACAGCAGGTGGCGGATGGCGGCTTCGGCCGGGACGCGGTGGTCACTGACGATGATCCATTGCGGGTCGCGCCGCGCCATCTCCTCCCAGCTGACCCGGACATAGCTGTTGGCGATGTCGTCGAAGATGTTGCGGCCGCCGGCCAGCTCCATCAGCAGGCTGGTCATGCCTTCGCGCCCCACCGACAGCGGGGCGGCGTCGGTGTGGCAGTCGTCGCAGTACATCACGCGCGGTCGCCGGGCGGCGGTGCCGGTCAGCCGGGTCACCGCGGCGACGCGGCGGCGGAAATCGGCGACCATGGCCTCCGCCCGGTCGGCGATGGCGAAGATCCGGCCCAGCGCTAGCAGGTCGGCATAGAGCGTGTCCATGCTGATCGGTTCGCGCGGGCCGATGCGGATGCAGCTTTCCCGCAGCGTGTAGGTGGCGACCCCCATCTCGGCGAGACGGGCGGGGGTGAGTCCGCGGGCCTCGTTGAAGCCATAGCTCCAGCCCGCGAACAGGAAATCCGGGTCGGCGGTCAGCACCGCTTCCAGCGTCGGGGCGCGGTCGGGCAGTTGGGGCAGGGCGGCGACCGCGCCAGGCGGTGCGATCAGGTGGCGTTCGGCCCCGGCGATGCCGGAGACCGCGACCAGCCGGTCGGCCAGCCCGAGATCGAGCATGGTCTGCGTCATGTTGACGTCATGGACCATCGGCCGCTTGGGAGGCGCGTCGAAGCGGGCGGTCTGGAAGCAGTTCGGCACCTCGACCGGATAGCTCTGGGCATGGGCATGGGCATGGGCGGGGGCGAAAGGGGCGGGGGCGAAAGGCAGCGCAAAACCGGCGGCCAGCAGGGCACCGGGGACAAGCTTGCGGAAAAGGGCCGAAATCATGCCGGATCCAGTCGATGGTTCGTCAGCGGCGACAGGTCGATGCGCAGACGGCCGTCGCTCGGGCGGCGGTCCACGGCGGCGGCGACCCGGTAGACGGCGGTGAGCCGCTCCGCCGTCAGCGCCTCTGCGGGGGCGGCGTCGGCCTGCAGCCGGCCGTCCTTCAGCAGCAGCAGGCGGTCGCACCAGCGCGCCGCCAGCTCGATGTCGTGCAGCGTCATCACCACGGTGATGCCCAGCGAGCGCACCAGATCGAGGACGGCGAAGCGGTGCTGGATGTCCAGATGGTTGGTCGGCTCGTCCAGCAGCAGGATGCGCGGGCGCTGGGCCAGGGCGCGGGCGATCATCACCCGCTGCCGCTCGCCGCCCGACAGCTGTTCGACCGGGCGTTCGGCCAAAGCCTCCAGCTCCAGCCGGGCCAGCGCATCCTCGACGATGGCGCGATCCTCCGCCCCGCTTGCGGAGAAGACGGAGCGGCGGTGGACCAGCCGCCCCATGCCCACCACATCGCGCACGGTGAAGCCGAGTGCGGCGGCGGAATCCTGCGCCTGGAGCGCCAGACGGCGGGCAAGCTCCGCCGGGCGCAGGGCGCGCGGATCGGCGCCGTCGATGCGGATCCGCCCGGCCGAGGGCGCCTGCAGGCCGGCGAGGCAGCGCAGCAGCGTCGTCTTGCCCGAGCCGTTGGGCCCGAGAATGCCGAGGATCGCCCCGTCGGGAACGGTGAAGCCGACATCCGACAGGACCTTGCGGCCGGCCAGCAGGCAACTCAGCCCCTCCACCGCGACGGCGGGGGTGTGGCGGGGGTGGGGAACCCCTGTGGGGGAAGGCGCTGGCGTCATCCGTGCATCCTGCCTTTTCGGGCGGGAGGATCGGGGCGGACGCATTGCGAAAGGTGCTGCGGCTCCGATGCGGAGTCCGGACGCACGCAGGCAAGCGTTCCACCGGGACACCCCGCCCGAGGACGTTTCGTTGTGGTGCTGGCAGGTCTCCTGGCTTGCGGGTCGACACCGGTCCGTCCGGCCTTCCCAGCGCCCTTGGGCGCCAGTGGCAGGAAAATGACGGAACGGCTCACCGCTCACAGTTGCGGGGACAGCTCCGGTCTCGCCGCGCGATGCGGCTCACCGGATTCCCTCTTAGCTTCCGGCGGCGACCGCCGGAAGAACCAGTACCGGGGCCATTCATGAGCGAGCCGGCCGCACAGGTCAAGGTTCGAAGCGGAAGGCCGGCCGGAATTTTCCTTGCCGGGCGGTTCCGTTCCTGTCCCCGAAGGCCGGGGAGAGTGTCTGCAAATGGCTCATCCTTCATACCTGTCCGGTCGTTCGTCGGTACGCATACATGTTATGTTATAACATAACACTTCTTGCCGTCGACCCCTTTTCCTCCGCGGGACATCCTCCGGGGTGTCCGGCCATGTCCGGTGCTCGCGATTTCCGGCGAATCCGGCGGATTAATCCCCGGGCCCGAGCGTAATTCAAAGGAACGATCGGAACGGGCGCCGCCCCTGGGCGGAACGACGTGACCGCATCGAGCCATCCGAACCGCGGAGGCCGCCATGACCTTTCCACGCTGGACCGTTGCCCTCGCCATCGCCGCAATCACCGCCATCTGCTTCCTGCTGGCGCTGGACTGGATCACCGACGAGCAGCTCGGAGCCTGGGCGCCCTATTCCATCGGGGTCGCGCTGATCCTGCTGATGTTCCTGTCGTTCGGCGCCATGCCGCGGGCGAACGCGACCCGTGCGTCGCGGCGCCTGAACGGCGGAAACGATTGAAAGCGGAGGACCGTCATGAGCCTGCACACCGACCCCGACGAGCGCTCCAGTCTCTTCGCCGAAGGCTTCGAGGCCTATGTCGCGCGCGAACATTGGGCGCCGATCCTGATCCAGGCGCTTCTCTACGGAACCACCCTGGTGGTCGTCGCGCTCCTCCTTGGCCTGCCGGTGCTGAACGCGCTGGCGCTGGTGCATGTGGTGGCGTCCGTGTCCGGCTTCTTCGGCGCCCTGCTGGCGATGCGGCTGGAAGAGATGGAGCCGGGGACCGCCTCGGTGGTCATCGCGCGGCGGAGCCTGGCGGCGATGCTGGTGTCCGGCACGGCCCTGCTCCTGGTGCCGTTCGCCCAATGATGGCGGGGTGGCGACGCCGATCCGTCCCGGCCGGGGATTAAAATGCTCCGCCGCGCGAACATATGGAAGCAGCCCGTTCCGCAAGCCGATCATGGAGCGACGATGTGACGTTCAGCCTGCGAAGTCAGTTGTCCGATCAGGTCCGCAGCTTGCGCCGCTACGCATTGACCCTGGTGCGCAACCGGGACGATGCGGAGGATCTCGTGCAGGAGACGCTGATGCGGGCCATCGCCGGCGCCCGGACATACCGGCCCGACGGCAACCTGCGCTCCTGGTTGTTCGGCATCCTGCACAACGTCCATGTCAGCGACCGGCGGCGGGACCAGGTGCGGACCCGCGCGGCGGCCTCCATCGAACCCCTCGTTCACAGCGACATCGCCCCCAACCAGCCCAGCCATGTCGAACTCGCCCGCACCATGGAGGCCTTCGCCCGGCTTCCCGAGGACCAGCGGCGGGCGCTGACCCTGGTGGCGGTCGACGGGATGAGCTACCAGGAGGCCGCCGCGATTCTCGGCATCCCCCTGGGAACGCTGATGTCGCGGCTGGGGCGCGGGCGGGAGGCGTTGCGCGCCGACGTGCGCGGGGACGACGGCAAGCCCCTTTGCGGGTGGTGAAATGAGCCATGATGGGGAACGGGATGAACGGTGATCGGGAAGCCGACCTGCACGCCTACATCGACGGCGAGCTTGACCCCCAGCGTCGGCTGGCGTTCGAGGCCTTCCTGGCCTCCCACCCCGCGGTCGCCGCACGGCTGCACGACTATCTGCATCAGAGGGAGGCGCTGCGTCAGGGCTTCGCGCAGATGCTCGGCGATCCTCCCCGGCAGACGGAAAGCCTGATCGGGCGCCTGTACGGCCGCCTGCGCCTGGAGCGCGCCGTCCGGCGCTTCGGACCGCTGGCGGCGGCGGTCCTGCTGCTGGTCGGCGGCGCCAACGTCGCGGCGCTGATCCATCAGCAGAAGACGGCCCTGCACGGCGTGCCGGCCTTCGCCGACCAGGCCGCCGAGATGCATGCGACGGCGGTCAGCCAGAGCCTTGCGTTCTCCGACCTGACCCCGGCGGACCTGACGGCGATGGCGCAGGGGCTGCCCCACCGTCTCGGCAGCGTCACGGTCAACCTGCCGAACCTGGAACCGAACCTGCTGACGCTGGTGCGGGCGACCATGGTGCCGCTGAACAACGGCATCGGCCTGCAGTTCGTCTACCGCGAGAGGGACGGCGAAATGCTGACGCTTCTCGTCGTCGCCGAGGAACCGGTCGATGACAAGGGTCTGCACGCCGTCGAACAGCGCGGGCTTCAGCTGGTCTATTGGCGCAACGGCGCCACCGCCTACACGCTTGCGGGCAGCCCGTCGGACAGCGACCTGCTTGTGGTCGCCAAGAAGATGGCGGACAGCGTGAGGCGGTCCTGATCGCGAAAGGAGGAGTTGAATGAGCGTACCGATTTCATCCGAACGGCGGAGGTTGACGGCAGCGGAATTCGAAATGGTCGAGCAGACCCACCATCCCCGGATCTGCGCGCTTTCCGACGAGGAACGCACCGCCATCATGCGCCGGATCCGGGACTATCGGGACAAGGCCAGGACCGTCGCCAACCAGCAGCGCCGCGAGATGCGCCGCAAGGCCGAGCCGCGCGGCGGGCGCGAGGCGGCTGACAACAGCGGCACGGCGCTGAAGGTGCAGATCTTCACCAGCGCCCTGAAACGCCTGAACCGCGAAAGCCGCAGGATGGAAGAGGCGGCCAGCCGGCCGCAGAGTGCCATCGCGCGGGACGCGCTGGACCTCAAGCGCGCCAACCGGCGCAAACACCATCCCGCCGCCCGGCAGACCTCGTCCCAGGGGATGCGGGCGATCACGAACGACCAGCGGACCGTCGATACCGATCCCCGCGAGATCGGCCGGGTTTCGCAATTCGTCAAAGACTCCCAGGCCCGCCGGGACGCGCGCTGAACGAAGGCGGATAACCCGGAGATATCCAGGCGCCGCAGCGGTCGTCCGCCTCAGCCCGTCATCTCGCCGGTGCGGATCAGCATCGGCACCGGGCCGGGGCGGACGAGCTGCGGGGCCGGCCGGCCGGCCGGCGGGGGCGCCACGCTGACCGCCTTGATGTCGCGACCGGTGGCGATCGACCAGTGGGTGATGATCGTCCGCAGGTCGCTCACGAGCTGGGGGTGCGGGCTGCTCGCCATATAGTAGGCGGAGGCCTTCGACGGATCGGTGGCGTCCTTGTCCCGCTCGATGAAGGACAGGAGGTTGGACAGCGAGAAGGCCATGCTGAAATAGCTGTCCGACCGCGCATGGGCGGGAACGCCGACCCGCTCGCCGATCTTGCGCAGACGGTCGCCCGGGCTCGCCGCCTCCGCCTTCAACGCCCGCACGACTGGCGTGTCGGCCATCAGGGTCAGGTGGAACCAGCCCATGGTGGCGACAGCGACATATTCCTCCAGCAGAAGGTTGCCGTTGTTCCGCCGGATGCGCAGCATTTCGCGCAGGCGGCGGACATGGTCGGCGATGGCGGCATTGTCGGTCTCGTTGGGGCCGACCGCATTGGCCTGGTTGGCGATCCCGCGCCAGACCTCGCGCAGGAACGCTTCGAAGGCCGGAACGAAGTCGCGGTTGGCGGCCTGCGGCTTGTCGTAGGGATAGGCCCGGTTGCCGTCCATCCCATGGTTCAGGTCGAGACCGAGAAGGCGGTAATAGGCGTTGCGGCGGACCGAGCGCAGGTCGCGGCGCAGCCAGTTGCTGAGCGCCATCACGGTGCCGCTCGGCAGGTCGCGGTAGAACAGGTCGACCGTGGTCCTGATCCACAGCGCCGTGTCGGGATCGGGCGTCTCGAACCGTTCGCCCGCCTCATATTCGCGGATGACCCGGTCGAAGATCTCGAAAGCCCGCGTGTTCTCGACCAGATAGGCGTAAGCGAGATGGTCGAAGGGTTCGTCCTTGTTCGACTTGGTGATTCCGTCAAGCAGTTGCGGAGCGCCGATGGCGGTCGGCCGCAGGTCGGCGGGAGTGCCGTAATCCGGATAGCCGGCGGGGAGGGTGCGGGTGGCGAAGAAGATGTCCAGCGCTTCCAGCAGCGTTCGGGAGTGAAGCCTGAACAGCGCTTCGATCCAATCCGCATCCGGATTGATGACAGGGGTGGCCCCCTTGTTCCAGGCCGCGAACTTGAAGAACATGGCTCACTCCCCGGTTTGATGACGCCTGCGCCGGCGGCCGGGGCGCGCGGCGCCGGCCTTGCCGGTGGACGGCCCGGTCAGGCGGCTGCCGGGCCGGAACGAAAAAATCGTGGCTGCGGTGGAGCGTGCCGTCCTCCGTCACCACACGGATCCGCCCGCCTTCGGTGTGCGCCGGGATGTGCGCGAAGAGGATGCCGTCCCGCCATTGGAAATCGCGGGGCGCCAAGTCGGTTTCGCCGATCTCGACCGCGACCGGGCGGCGGTCGAACCGGCCGATGGACAGCCAGTCCTCCGGCACCTGCGGCGGCCTGTCCAATCCGGTCTCGATCTCGAAGGCGGCGGTGACGGTGCGCGCGGCGAGCCGCAGCGGGGGCACGCAGGCGAAGCTGCGCGACGGCCAGCGAAGCGTGACCGCCGCCGGTTCGTCCGGCGTGTCGAAGTCCTGCGGCACCGTCAGGAAGACGGCGGCGCGGCCTTCCGTGCCGTATTCGACCCGAACCGGGATGCTGCGGCCTTGCAGGAGGGCCAGCACCGGTGCGGTTTCGAAGGTGCCTTCGACGCGCAGTTCCTGGCCGCGGCGCACGGTGCCGTCGTCGTGGAGGTTCTGCAGCCGCAGCGGCCCGTCGCCGGACGGCGCGATGGCGGCCTCCGCATCGGGCAGGCTGCCGCGCAGCAGAAGGACATGGGCGGCGTATCGGCGCTGGAGTTCCAGGGCCGGCGGGGTGAGCGGCGGTCTCGGCCAATAGGTCGGTGGCATTGCTGTCCTCCTTATGCCGCGCGGGAGAAGCTGCCCACCCGCAGGGTCCAGGCTTCGAACTCCTGCGCGGTCTCCCGGGCCCGTCCGGGCTCCAGCGCCATGCGCAGTCCCGATAGCGCGAGAAGGCGGACCGGCTCGGCGCCGGCCCAGTAGGGCGAGGTGTAGAGCGCCTCGCCAAGCTGACCCGCCCATTTCTGCAAGGCCGCGGGATGGACGCGCATGGGGTCGAGCAGGGCCGTCAGCGGCCGGCCGCCCAGCGCACGCATCGGCCGGTCCAGCGCCAGTGCCGCCAACCGCGGCAGCAGCTCCAGCGAGCGTTCCAGGAACAGGCGCGTCGCCGGTTCGGCCCGCTCCGGCCGGTGCAGCTGGCGCCAGGAGGCGGCGAGGTCGTCCCAGGGTCCGGCGCCGAACGCCCGGCGGCACAGTTCGACATTCAGCAGCACCCGGATGAAGGGGACGGGATGCGGGTCGCCGGGCAGATAGCGCAGGACGCTGTCCTGGTCGGCGGCGACCACGTCGTGCAGGGCGGCGACGGCGGCGTAACCGCAATGGGCGAAGGCGAAGATGTCGGGAACCACCTCCGACGCGGTCTCCTCCCAGATCCGGACGACCTCCGGCGGCGCCGCCGGGCCGATCTCCTTGCGCAGCAGCGCGGCAAACTCCTCCGTCCAGCCGAGGAGATGGGCGACCTGATGGCCGGTCTCGTGGATCAGCGAGGTCGGGCGGTAGAGATTGTGCCGGGTGATCTTGATGGCGGCGGCCGGGCTGACCGTGTCCTCGTCCCACAGCCGGATGCCGGCCCGCAGGATGGAGGCGCCCAGCCCCTTGTCGATGTAGGTGAGGGCGGGCGGCACCGGACGGCCGAGCGGGCGCAGGACCGCCTCCATGCTCCGCGACGCGATCAGGTCGAGCGCGCGCAGATGCGACCGCAGCTTCGGATTCGTCCGGGTATTGATTGCATCGCCGTAGAAGTCGAGCGTCGTTTCCACCCTGACATAGCGTTGCCGGAACAGGACCAGCCGCGCCTGCACCGCCAGCAGTTCCTCCTGCGTCCGCACCGCTGCCAGATCGCGCTCCAGCGCCGCGACCTCCTTGCGCAGCCGGTCGATAACCCCCTGGAGCTGCCGCCGCAGGGACAGGTCCAAATAGCGTTCGACCGACGCCCAGGCTTCGGCCGCGGCGAAGTTGCTCGGCTCGTTGATGGTCGTCACGGCGGCCTGCCAATGGGCGATCTGGCGGGCGATCTGCAGCCGCATGGCCTCGCTCGGCGTCATCGTTCATGCCCCGCGGAAGCCCGCGACGATGCCGACGGAGGGCGGCCGCAGCGCCCCGACCGCCGCGCGTACGTCGCCCATCCCCGGCAGCCGCCTGGCGAGGATCACCTGCAGCACCTTCAGGCCGGGATGGTTGAAGGTGAAGACCAGCGTCACGCCGCAGGCCGGCTTGCGCGTTGCTTCGGCGAACTCCTCGAAGCGACGGTTGAGATAGGCGATCAGGGCGGCCTTCAGCAGCGACAGCAGCGCCTTGCCCAGCTCCTCCAGGAAATAGGCCAGCAGTTTCTTGCCGGCTTCGGCCAGGGCCGCCTGCCAGAACTCCTCGCCCTGCAGGTCGCCGGAGAATTCCTGGTAGATCTTCACGTGGTTGCTCGGCCCCTGGGCCATGCTGGTGACGGCGTGCCTCAGGCCGTTCAGGAACTGCACGGCGGCGTCGGCGCCGACCTTCGGTCCGGCCGCCAGGATGCGCTGGGCATCCGCCTCGCCGAGATAGAGATAGACCCGCACTTGGCTGCTGCGCAGGTCGATGGCGACATTGAGCTGGCTCGGCGAGCATTTCGGACCGACCACGCTCCCGCCGCCGCGCGGCAGCTCCAGGACGTAGAAGCGCTGTCCGACGCCGATCCTGTGGCGGCTCTCCAGGAAGTTCCGGCCCAGGTCGCGGCCCAGCCCCGGTTCGTTCAGCAGCAGGCCGGCGGCCTCGGTGGTCAGGGGATGGAACTGCGACCACGCCGCTTCCCCGGCCGACCCCAGTCCGGGCACCTTCTTTTCCAGCAGGGCGATGGCGCTCAGCACCGTTCCCGGGATCGCCTCGTACAGATGCACCCTGGCTTTCGCCGGCAGCTGCACGCCGCGCGCGCGCAGCGAGGCCGCCAGCGTTTCCGTGCCGAAGGAGCGGAGGCGGGCGGCGGTCTGCGGGGTGACGGTGACATCGAAGATGCGGGTGTATTTCTTGTAGCGGGGGACGGTCGCATCGCCCAGACGCCGGCCGGCCCGGCGGTCTCCAGATACATCTCGCGCTCGGCCAGCCGCCGCACGTCCAGCAGGCCCGGCGGCATGTGGGCGATGGCGGAACGGAAGAAGGCTTCGGTCGCGACCGCTTCCAGCAGCTGTTGCTGCTCCGGCGCCTCGTCGAGCTGGTCGAACTGTTCGAAGCCGAATTCCGCCAGCTGGCGGACGGTGTCCTCCAGCGTCGCGGCGACGGCGCGGGCCGCTTCCTCTCCGGAGATTCGGCTTCGGCCTCCAGGGCGATCATCCGCAGACCGGCGTCGGCCAGGGCGCGCGACAGCGGGCGCGCCATCTGGGCTCCGACCAGGGGACGGATGAGGCGCGTCAGGAGGCCGCCGAGGAAATTCACCACCCGCTGCCGCCCGATGACCGTCAGCGCGACCTTCAGGGCCGGCAGCAGGGCCGGGATGAACTCCTGGATCGCCGGGCCGGGGCTCTCGCCCGCCTGCAACTGCGACAGCCGCGTCACCAGCCGTTCGCGCGCCGCGTTCAGCTCCGCCGGACCAGGCTGTTCCTGATGCGGTGCCGGCGAGGTCATCTCTTCGTTCATGAAGGCGGTGGCTTCCGCCTCGTCGCCGGCCAGCATCAACTGCGCCACGGCGATGTCGAAGGCGCGAGCCGGCAGCTCCGGCGACGGGGTGGTCGCTCCCGCCATCTCGGCTTCCATCGCCTCCGCTTCGCGCAGGATGCCGAGGCGCCGGCCGAGGCGCGTCGCCGCCGGCTGGAGCTGGGGCGGAAGCCGCTTGAGCGCGAAGCGGATGACCCGGTCCAGCACCAGCTTCGCGAAGCCGCCGATCTTCTTCAGGATGGCGCCGATCGGCACCAGCTTGCCGACGGCGGAGATGCCCTTCTTCAGCAGCGTCTTGCCGACGTTCAGCACCTTGCCGACCTTGCGCCTGATGGCCTTGAAGAATTCCTCGAACTCCGGTGCGACGCTGCCGGGCTGCGGCGCGAAGCGGTCGAGCATGGAGGATTCGAAGTCCGTCAGCGTTTCGAACTGCTCGCCCTCGACCGCCGATGCGGCCTGTTCGAACAGGGCTTCGGTTTCGCGGCGGAGCGGGTCCAGCCACTCGTTCAAAAAACGTTCGGCCTCGCGTTCGCCGCCGGCCATCAGGTAGGGCTCGGCACGGGCCGCCGCTTCGAGGGAGAGAGTGCCGATGGCGGTATCGAATTCCTGATCGCGGAGTTCCAGCAGGATCTCGCCGAAGGTCGCCGCCTCCAGGTCGGCGGGTGCTTCTCCCTGGTATTCCGTCAGGAAGGGCGTCTCCAGCTCGCCGGCCCAGCCCCCGTACCGATGGGTGCGGTCTCGTCCGAGGACCGTTCCCGATCCTCCCACTCCTGCGTGACGAAGCGTGTGTCGAGGAAAGGCGTCTCCAGCTCAAGTTCATCACGAGAGCGCTCAAGTGAATCCTGGAAGTCGCCCCTCATCGTTCACTCCATTTCACGGATTCTTTAGGACGTGCGAAACCGTTTTCCTCCACGACCGCGTCGGCGGGAGAAGACGATTATGGAGATTTTCATGATTTGAATGAGATATCGATAGTTCTGTGCTTGCAATATTCCTTTGTCAAATCGAGATCAGGGTAGTGTTCGTCCGGACATCGTTCTCTCCCCTTCCGGCCGAGAAGGGCGCTTTCGGCGGCTTGGTTTTTCCGGCCGACGGTGTGGCCTGGACCACAGCCGGCCCCGGGCCGGTCGCGGCAGGATGGCGTCCTCACCGGCTCCGGTCCTTGCGTGATGGAGATGCCCGATGTGCAGATTTGCCGTCCTCTCCCTGTACCTGACACTTGTCGCGGCGGTTGCGGCCGCCGGCCGTCCGGCTTCGGCGTTCGAGGTCCAGTCCGGCGGCATCCCGCTGTCGGCCGCGGCGGTCTCGATGCTGGCGCACCGGGCCGGCAACGCGCCGGCGGCGACCGGTGCCGGCGGCGCCTTTCCGCCCTGGATGGGCGGCGGCCGGACGGGGGTGGAAGTCATGGCCGCCGGGCCGCCGGGATTGCGGGGCGCTGGATTGCCGCCGCAGGGCAGGGCGCCGGGTGCCGGTGCCGCGGACCGCGCGGCGATGAACGAACAGCTGTTCGGGATCAGGCGCTGACCGGCATCGGCCCTCGCATCGTGCACCTCGGGCCCCGGATCCCGGAAATACCGCAAGGATGGGGAAGCAGCCCTGGATTTTCAGCCAATTCGGAAGCAGACGGCACTGAACCGAAGTGCATTCAACGGGATGGGATTACCCAAGAATTCGGGGGGACCCTGCTCGCCGGTCGAAGACTAAGATGCGGAACATCAGACAAAGGGCAATGAAGAAAACAGGGGGAAATCATGCTGCGGACTGCCGTCATCGCAGTCGGCGCCCTGCTGCTTCTGCCGCTGTTTCTGGCTGGGCAGGGAATGGCCGACCGGGCGAAAGCGCCCGCCGACGCGCGTGCCTACATCCTGTGGCCGCCCAACGGGACGGTCATCAACGGCGGTAAATTCTGGGTGCGCATGGGTCTCCAGAACATGGGGGTGGCGCCGGCCGGCATCAGCCATGCCGACACCGGGCACCATCACCTGCTGATCGACACCGACCTGTCGAACCCGGACGAGCCGATCCCCAACGACAGGCAGCACCTGCATTTCGGAGCAGGCCAGACCGAAGCGCGGCTGGAACTGCCGCCCGGCCGCCACACGTTGCAGATGGTGCTGGGCGACGCCGACCATGTGCCGCACGACCCGCCGGTGATGTCGGAGAAGGTGACCATCACCGTCCGCTGACCGGTCCCGGCCGGTCGATGCCGGCCGGTCCATTTCCGTCAGGGAGGACAGCATGAAGACTGGATTGTCCGTGCCTGCGGCCGGCCCCGGCCCGCGCGCCGCCTTGAAGCTGGTGCTGTGGGGGATGCTGTCGGCCGTACCGCTGGCCGTGCCGGCGACCTCCGCGGCCGCGGCCGATGGAGCCGCCGACCGGAAGGCCGAGCAAAAATCCCCGGCCGCGGAGCAGGCGCAGCCGGCTGTGCCGCGGACGCCCGGCCGCAAGGAGGCATGGCTCTACATCGGCTGGCCCAACAATGGCCAGGTGGTGGGCACGCGGTTCAAGGTGTGGTTCGGGCTGCGCAATTTCGGCGTCGCGCCCGCCGGCGTGCGCAAGGACGGCACCGGGCATCATCATCTGCTGATCGACACCGACCTGAAGGCCCTCGACGAGCCGATCCCCAGTGACAGGCAGCACCTGCATTTCGGCAAGGGCCAGACCGAAACCATCCTGGAACTGCCGCCGGGACGGCACACGCTGCAACTGGTGCTGGCCGACGCCGACCATGTGCCGCACGACCCGCCGATCATGTCGAAGAAGATCAACATCACCGTCCGTGCCGACCGCGGCCAGCAACTGTCGGCGCGGTGACGGCCCAGAGCCGGAAATCCGGACCCGGACGCACCAACCCACAGGAGACAGCGCCGATGAGCATGGTCCGGTTCCTTGGTTCGCTCGGGGTTTCCGCCGGCCTGACGCTGGCGCTGGGCGGCTGCTTCACCTCCGGCGAGATGGCCCGCGTGGTGCAGCAGCCGAAGACCCCCGCCGTCCGCACCATCAGCAGCTTCAGCGAGGCGCTGCGCTGCATGGACACGCTGCTGTGGACCCACGGCAAGCGCGACATCTACATCACCGCCAACGGCCTGCCCGACGCCACCGGCCGGGTGGCGGGCGGCACGAAGGAGATGCTGATCACCGCCGTCTCCCGCATGTCGGAGACCTCCAGCGCCTTTCGCTTCGTGGATTTCGAGCCGGCGCTGGACGATGTCAACGCGCTCTATTGGATGATCGGCGTGCAGCCGAACTTCCGCGCGCCGTCCTACTACATCCGCGGCGCCATCACCCAGCTGGACGACAATGTGGTCAGCGAGGCGGCGGGGGCGGGGCTGTCGCTGCCGAAGCTGGACCTCGGCGTGTCGGCCGATCAGGTGATGTCGATGGTCTCGGTCGACCTCAATGTCGGGGAACTGGTGACCCGCCAGATCATTCCCGGCATGTCGGCGTCCAACACGCTGGCGGTGGTGTCCTCGGGGCGCGGAGCGGATGCCGGCGGGGTGATCGGCAAGGCCGGACTGTCCTTCAACATCTCGCTGAACCGGTCGGAGGGGCTGCACCAGGGCGTGCGCACTCTGGTCGAACTCAGCACCATCGAGGTGCTGGGCAAGCTGACCCGCGTGCCCTACTGGCAATGCCTGGGCATCGACCAGACCAACCCGGCCTTCATGGCGGAGGCGCGCGGCTGGTTCGACGGCATGGCGCCGGCGGAGCGCGTCACCTTCGCCCAGCGGGCGCTGTCGGCGCAGGGCTATTACGACGGACCGGTCAACGGGCAGCTCGACCAGCGCACCGCCGAAGCCGTCGGCCGCTTCCAGGCGGACAGCGACCTGATCGCCACAGGGCGCATCGATTTCGACCTCTACCAGCGCCTGCTCGCCAAGCCGCCCGGCCAGGGTGGAGCGCCGCCGGCCCGGCTGCAGAGCGTCAGCAACGCCGGGGGCGAGGGGCTGCCGCGTCCCCAGCCTTCGCCGGCCAAACTCGACCTGCTGCTGTCGTCGGACCGCGGACCGGCGCCGCGCTACCGCGCCGGGGAAGCGCTGGTGGTGCGGATGCAGCCGACAGCGGACGGTTTCGTCTACTGCTATTACCGCGACGCCGCCGGCACGGTTTCCCGCATCTTCCCCAACCGTTTCCAGCCGGACGCTTTCGTCGAGGCCGGCCGGCAGGTGGAAATCCCGCCCGGCGTGCAGAAGCCCTTCAATCTGCGGATGGACCGTGCGGGCGCGGAAGAGACGGTGGCCTGCATCCTGTCGCATGATGAGATCGGCGTGCGGATCCCGGAGGCGCTGAAAAGCGAGGATCTGCAGCCCATCCCCGGCACCGCGCTGGATGACGTGATCAATGCCTTTGCGACGGCGAAGGGGAGCGATGCCCGCGCCAAACGGCTGTCGGTGAAGGTGCTGCCGGGCACGCTGGCGCAGGACGGGTAGGCCCCCTCCGGAAAACCGCCGCCGACTGTTGGCCGGCTCACAGCGCGGGGGAGGGGGTGGCGATAGAACCAGGGGCAACGCCGTCCCTTCTCCTGTCCATGGAGCCTCAGATGACGAAGTCCATCCTGTCCCCCTTCCTGGCCCATGCCCTGGCCGCCACCCTGCCGATGCTGGCCGCCGTTTGCGCCGGACCGGCATCCGCCCAGACCGTGGAAGGGTCCGGCCCGTCGAAGGTGATGATGTTCGACCGGCCGCCCAGCGTGGAGGAACTGCGCGAGGTGGTGGCGCCGGAACCGAAAATCCGCACCCGTAGCATCGAGATCATCGGCGGAGCGGCCGGTGCCGCCGCCAAGCGCCCGCGCCCCATCGACGAGATCAATTACGGTGCGGCCCCCTCCCGCCCGCAGCGCAGCCGGCCCCTCAGTATGATGCCCAACCCACCGCCCAACCTGCCGCCCAGCCGGCGCCGACCCGTCCCGCCCACAAGCAGCGCCGGCAGGAGGCGCGGATGGAGGCACCGGCAGTCGAGCCGCCCGCCTCCGCCGCCGAGCAGGCGGGAGAGGCGCCGCAAGCCTTCGGCTTCCGCATCAATTTCGCCCTCAATTCAGCCGAGATTCCGGCGGACTCCGCCTCCTACATCGACGCCGTTGGTGCGCTGATGAAGGAGAATCCGAACCTGGGACTGACGGTGGAGGGGCATACGGACGCCAGCGGCAGCCTTCCCTACAACATGCTGCTGTCGCAGCGCCGCGCGGTGTCGGTCGGCGAGTATCTCGTCCGCGTCCACCAGATCGATCCCAAGCGCATCACCGTGGACGGCAAGGGACCGACTGCGCCGCTCGCCGCCAATGCCTATGACGGCCGCAACCGGCGCGTCGAATTCAAGCCGACGCATTGAACGGCGTCCGGAACGGAGGGGATGTCATGAAGCACGCCTTGCTCCTCGCCGCCTGCCTCGGCCTGGCGGCAACCGGCACTGCCGACGCCACGCTGGTCCGCAAGAAAAGTCCGGAGAGTTCCGGCGCCACCAGCGGCGGTGCCCCGGGCGGGCTGGACGTCGCCCCGTCCGGCACGCGGGTCCGCGTCCAGTGCTGGCAGGACGGCCACAAGATCATCGACGAGGCGGACCTTGCCGTCGTCTCGCTCAGCATCGCCAGCCAGATCAATGGGCTGCGCTTCCGCCGCAGCGGCGGGACGGATGGCACGGTGTCGGTGATGACGCAGTCCCGCACCGCCTGCCTGCTTGCCCCCGACGACGCGAAAGGCCGCCGCCGCGACTGATCCCTCCCCGAAGCCATGAGGTGACCATCATGTCCAAGAGATCCCTCTTCCATCTGCTGGGTGCCGCGGCCGTCGCGGCCCTGGGCTGCGGCCTCGCCCCCGGGGTGCAGGCGGAGGCCGTGATCGTGGCCTCCAGCGCGCCCGGCTATGTCCAGGGTCAGCTTGTCGCCGACGGTCAGGCCGTCCGGCTTCCCGAAGGAGCCAACGCGACGCTGCTGTTCGCCACCGGCCGGCTGTTGCGGCTGCGCGGCCCCTATGACGGGGTTCCCGGCGAGATGGCCGACGGCGCCGTTTCGGCCCGCGCCGGGCCGGTCGACGACCGCTTCATGCAGAGCGACCTGGGTGCGGCCCGTGCCCTGGGAAACCCGCTGGAGGCGGCGCTGGAGCGGGCGCTGACGATCGACCCCTCCGTTCCCGGCGTCCGCTGCGCCAGGGCGGGAAGCCCGCCCACGCTGCGCCGCCCGGCGGAACCCGGACTGG
Source organism: Azospirillum sp. VT-I1 (assembly GCF_055698305.1). Classification (NCBI taxonomy): domain Bacteria; kingdom Pseudomonadati; phylum Pseudomonadota; class Alphaproteobacteria; order Rhodospirillales; family Azospirillaceae; genus Azospirillum; species Azospirillum sp. VT-I1. The sequence goes on from NZ_CP168802.1 coordinate 659,778, forward strand.
ACGGCCTGCTGCTGCAGGATGTGGCCGGCGGAAATCGCGCGGCGGTCAGTTGGTCCGGCACCGGCCCGGCACCCTGGCCGCAGGGCATTCCGCTGAGGGACGGGGCGGACATTGCGGCCCTGCGGCCGGATGGAACGATGATCGGCACCTTGCATGTCCGCCTGATCGAGGCGACGGCCGGGGCGGCGCTGGCGGTGGGCATGGCCTCGGCCGGCTGCGCCGGGCAGGTCGGCGCCGTGACGGCGGCGTTGCGCGATGCGACGGTGCCGCTCGGCCTCTTCCTGGCCACCGATCCGGCTGCCGGGGCCGCCTTTCGGCCGGGCGATGACATCCGGCTGCTGGTCCAGACCGACCGCGACGCCCACCTTTATTGCTATCTGCGCAATGCGCGCGCCCAGCTGATTCCCATCTTTCCGGCCGGCGCCACGATGAGCGCCCGCGTGGTGGGCAATGCGCCGGTCAGCCTGTCCGGCGACCGCATGCCCCTGCGGGCCGGCGACGGTCCCGCCGATCTGGAGGTGCGCTGCATCGCCGCCAACCGTAATCTCGACGGCGAGATGCCCGGCCGCACCGACGCTTTCCGCCCGTTGGCGGAGGAGGCCGCCATCCAGCTCGACCGCACGGTGTCCCGCCTGCGCGAGACCGAGGTGGCATCCGCGCAGCTCGTCCTGAAGGTTCGCTGAGGAGCCGCATGGACGGCCCGCCCACGAACCCAAGGCAGAGATTGCCGGCTCCTCCGGTGAAGAAGCCGGCATCGCCGGAGCGCGGCCGGCGCCGCTGGCCGGGGATGCGGCCGGCCTTGGCCGTCGTGCTGGGCAGTGCCCTGCTGGCACTTGCCGCCGCAAGGCTTGTGCCGCCGCTGCGCACCGCCGACGAGAGCCTGGGCGACCGGTTGATCGCCGCGTCGGCCCCGGCCCGGCCGCAGCATCCGGCCATCGCGTTGGTGCTGTTCGGGGAGGACAGTTTCGCCGGGCTGGCCTGCCGGTCGCCGGTGGATCGCGGCATGCTGGCTGACATCATCGGTGTGCTGGAGGCGGCGCGGGTGCGCGCAATCGGCATCGACGTGCTGTTCGACCAGCCGACCCTGCCGGCTCTGGACGAGAGGCTGCGCCGCGCCATGCTCGGCGCCTCCGTTCCTGTGGTCGCGATCACGGCGCTGGACCAGACGCCGCTGACCGAGCGGCAGCGGCGCTTCCTGAACGAGTTCACCGAAGGGCTGCCACGCGGACACGCCAATCTGGCGAAGGACCGGCTGGATGCCGCCGTGCGCTGGCATGTCCCCTTCGGCGGCGACGGCATGCCCAGCCTGCCGGTGCAGCTCGCCCGCGTCGGCGGCGTGTCCGGCGTGCCGGCGGAGCCCTTCCGCATCGACTGGCATGGCCGGCCGGACGGCGCCACCCCCTTCCCGGTCTATCCGGCGGAGGCGGTCGCCCTGCTGCCCAAGGACTGGCTGGTCGGGAGGATGGTGCTGGTGGGCACGGCGCTGGCCGGGATCGATCAGCACCGCACGCCGTTGTCGCCCGCCGGCTCATCGACGGCGGGCGTCGAGATCGAGGCGCATGTGCTGGCCCAACTGCTCGATGGACGAAGCAGCCCGCGCCTGCCCGTCGCGGGGGAGGCGGCGCTCGCGCTGCTGATGGCGGCGGCCGGGATGGCCGTGGCGCTGGCCGGGCTGCCGTTGTGGGTGCTGGCGTCGGTGGGCCTGCTTGTGCCGGCGGCGGCCTGGGCCGGCGCCGCGGCGCTGTTCGCAGCGGGCGGGCCGCTGATGCCGCTGGTGGCACCGGCGCTGGCCTGGGTCGCTGGCATCGCCGCCATGACCGTGCAGACAGCCCTGACCGAGCGGGCCGACCGCCGCGTCATGATGCAGCTGTTCGCCAATCATGTTTCCCAGCCGGTGGCGGAGGAGATCTGGCGGGAGCGCGCGACCTTCATGGCCGGCAACCGCCCGCGCCCGCAGCAGCTGACGGCGACCGTGCTGTTTTCCGACATCGAAGGCTTCACCACCATCTGCGAGGCGCTGGAGCCAGAACCGCTGATCCGCTGGCTGGAGGGCTATCTCGACGCCATGGTGCGCATCGTCACCGCCAATGACGGGGTGGTGCTGCGCTTCGTCGGCGATGCGATCCTGGCGGTCTTCGGCGCGCCGGTCGCCCGCACCACGCAGGCGCAGATCGACGCCGACGCCCTCCGCGCCGTCGGCTGCGCCCTGCAGATGGGGCGGGAACTGGCAGCGCTGAACCGCCGGTGGCAGGCGGAGGGGCTGCCTCCGGTCGGCATCCGCGTCGGCCTGCACACCGGCCCCCTGGTGGCCGGCAGCCTGGGCGGTCTGCGCCACAGCGAATATTCGCTGCTGGGGGACACCGCCAACACCGCCGCCCGGCTGGAGGCTTACGGCAAGCTGGTCGACGCCCGGTCGTCCCGCCATTGCCGCATCATCGTCGGTGATCCCACTTGGCAGGCGGTGCGGCAGGATATGCAGGGCCGTTGCACCGTGCTGCCGGTGGGGGAGGTGACGCTGAAGGGCAAGATCAGGACGGTGCGAGTCTGGCTTCTGATCGATAACGGCAGTGCTGACGGTTGTGTTTGAGGGCAATCAGAAATCATCGGCGATGTGCGAAGTAATCCATTCGGCTTTTTGACCCCTCTTTTGCCAGGGTTAGGCAGAAGGGGCGTCTTGGCATTGAGTCCTGTTGCCGGTATGCTTCTTCCATCCATGGCGGGTTGCCGGCAATTTCCGGAAACATTTAGAACAGCCCATTGCTATGCGCCGCAAGCCTCGCCGGCAGACCGTCGACGGACGTCACAGACGGACGTGATCGAGGGAGTGCGGCGCCTCTTTGCTCAGGTAGGGAGGCGGGGATGGTGGGACCGGTCGGACCCTGCCGGATGGTTGTCGCGGTGCTTCTGCTCCTGCTGCTGGTCGCGGGGCCGGCCGGCTTTGCGCGCGCGGCCGGCGCTGCAGGTTCCGGGACAACCTCCCAGCCGTCCGGCAGCGCCGCGCCGGAAAGCCGTCTCGCCCTGGTCATCGGCGTCAGCAACTACCGCAATGCGCCGGAGCTGCTGAACCCGCGCAACGACGCACGCGCCATCGGCGAGGCGCTGCGGGCCCTGAACTTCACGGTGGATGAGCAGTACGACCTGGACGCCCGCGGCTTCGCCACGGCCTTGCGCCAGTTCGGCCTGAAGGCCTCGCAGGCCGATGTGGCGGTGATCTTCTATGCCGGGCATGGCATCCAGGTCAGCGGGATCAACTATCTGCTGCCCGCCGATGCCCAACTGGAGCGGGAACGCGATCTGGTCTACGAGGCGATTCCGCTGAACCTGCCGATGGGGGAGCTGGCCGGCGCGCGCAAGCTCGGCATCCTCATCCTCGACGCCTGCCGCAACAATCCCTTCGTCGACCGCCTGACCCGAAGCGGGTCGAACCGCAATCAGGCGCATCCCGGCTTCGGCAGCGTGGACGACACGCCCAGCGACACGCTGGTGGCGATGGCGACCCGCGCCGACCAGCTGGCGGAGGACGGCACCGGAGACCACAGCCCCTTCAGCGCGGCGCTGCTGCAGCATCTCCAGACGCCCGGCCTGGAACTGAGCCTGTTCTTCCGAAATGTGCGCGATACGGTGAAGCAGGCAACCAACGGGCGGCAGGAGCCGTTCGTCTACGGCTCGCTCGGGGCGACGCCCTTCTATTTCAACCCGCGCCCGCCCAACCGGCCTCCACTGCTGGCTGAGCTGCGGGCGCTGACCCTGCTCGACCGCGCCAGCCCCGAGCCGCTGTCGCCCGGCAGGCCGACCGACCCCGACGACGACCAGCTGTACGCCCGTGTCACCGGCCTGCCGCGGGGCGGCACCGTCCGCGTCGGGGAGCGCAGCGTGCTGATCGGCGATTACCTGACGGTGGAGCAGTTGGCCGCCACCAGCTTCAAGCCCGACGGCAGCTTCCGCGGGGACGCCGGCGCCTTCGAATTCCTCGTGGCCGACGGACGCGGCGGCACGGTCACCGGCACAATTCCCGTCACCATCCGGCCGAGCAACCAGCCGCCGGCCGTGGTGGCGGACCGCAAGCTGCGTGCCGCCGGCAACCCGATGGGGATCGACGCCCCGGCCGACCCGGACGGGGACGCGCTGACCGTCACCGTCACCGCCGTGCCGGAGCGCGGCAGCGTCCGCAACGGCGCCGCCGTGGTGAAGCCGGGCGACCGGCTGAGCGTGGAGGCGCTGACCGCCTTGACCTTCGACCCGGAAGCCGCGGCACCCGGACCGGCGGGAAGCTTGCGCTACAACGTCGATGATGGGCGCGGAGGCATCGCCACGGCCAGCGTCGGCGTGGAGATCGCGCCACCGGGAACCATGCCGGTGGCGGAGTTGGAGGACAGCGTCTGGAAACGCGTTCAGGCCAGCAAGGAGCCCGGCGACTATCAGGCCTTCCTGCAGCTGTTCGGCGGCAGCGGCTACGCCCCGATCGCCCGCCGCCAGATGGAGACGCTGAAGCTCGCCGGCAAGCCGGCGGAGCCGGCGTCCCAACCAAAGGCAGAGCAGCCGAAAGCGGAGTCCAAAGCGGAGGTTGCGCTGGGTCCCGGTCTGGAGCCTGCGGCTCCCGGGCGCTACACCGTGACCGCCGACGGGGTCCTGCGGGCGGCGCCGTCCAATGGCGGCGCGCGGATCGGCCGGGTGGCGCGCGGGGCGAGCATCCAGGTGCTCGGCCGCGTGCCGGAGGGCGGCTGGTACCGCATCGCGCTGGAGGACGGCACGCAGGGCTTCGTCGCCGCCGCCCTGCTGAAGCACGAACCGCCGCCCGCACCTCAATCGGCCGAACCCCAGGTGGCGGCGGCTCCGCCAGGGCCGGCCAATGGGGCGGCGCGCAATCATGGCGCCGGCAACAGCTTTCAGGACTGCCCGACCTGCCCGGTGCTGGTGCGGGTGCCGGCCGGCAGCTTCATGATGGGAAACGACAAGGGCGACGCCTCGGAGCGGCCGGTCCACCGCGTCGCCATCGCCAAGCCCTTCGCGCTGGGCATGTATGAAGTGACGGTCGGCGAATGGCGCGCCTGCATGCAGGAGGGCGGCTGCACCGACATGCCGCGCATGGTCAACGTCACCGACACGTCGCCCGTCCACAATCTGCATTGGCAGGATGCCCAAGCCTATGTGGCGTGGCTCGGCCGCAAGACCGGACAGCGCTACCGCCTGCCGAGCGAAGCGGAGTGGGAGTTCGCCGCCCGTGCCGGCACCGCCACGCCCTATTGGTGGGGGGCGGAGGCGGGGATCCAGGCCGACTGCGACGATTGCGGCGGCACCCACGAACATCTGACTCCCGCCGCGGTCGGCAGCTACAAGCCGAACCCCTTCGGCCTGCACGACATGAACGGCGGCGTGGCGGAGTGGGTGGCCGACTGCTGGAACCGCAACTACCAGGGCGCACCTGCCGACGGCAGCGCCTGGACCCAGGGCAACTGCCGCAAGCGGGTGCTGCGCGGCGGATCCTGGCGCGACCGGCTGGAGGTCATCAACGGCACCGTGCGCAACAGCTACGACGTCGATGTGCGCTATCTCACCAACGGCTTCCGCGTCGCGCGGGACGTGAACTGAGCGCGTTCAGCGCTGGACCGTGACGGTCGTCTGGGTGGCCCGGTTGTGCCTGCCGACGGCGGTGTTGGTCGTGGTGTTCACATTGTTGACCTGCACCCCGCCATGGGCCAGTGCCGAGGGCAGATGCGGCAACGGCCCGGCGGTGCTCATCAGCCGGTCCAGCGTCGACGGACCTTGCGGTTTGGCGATCGGCGCTGGTGCCGGTTCCGGCTCGGGTGCCGGCGCGGGAGCGGAGGTTTCCACCGGTCCGGCGCCATCGTCGCCAAGCTGTTGCTGGCTGACGTTGCCGTCGCCGAAGGCGAAGTTCAGCGCGCTGTTGAAGTTGTTCACGATGAAGGGCGCGTCGATGAAGGTGAAGCTCGGATCGACCGGCTGCACCGGCGGCTGGCGGCTGGCGGCCAGCGGCTGTCCCTTGCTGAAGCCGGCGAGATAGCCGGCGTCGCCGCGGATGCGGGTGATCGACCGCTGGTGCATGGAGGACCGGCTGACCGAGGGATTGGTCACCATCGCGCCGGGGGAGCGCCGCGGCGGGTCGCGTCCACCGACACCGGCAGGCGCGGCGTCTGGGCGAAGGCCTGCGCCATCGCGGCGCCGGGGATCGGGCCGGGCGGAAAGGCGATGCCGCCGGTCACCTGTGCGGCGGCCGTCCCGGCGGTCAGCAGCAGGGCGGTGACGGTGGGGAGAAGGATGCTGCGGGGTGGCGACATGGCGGGCTCCCTCCAAACGGGCGGCCGGAACTGGCGGCCGGGTGTGGGAGCATGATGGAGGCGCCCGGGTCGAGGCGCTGTGGCACGGCTCACAGGTCAGGGCGCAAGGGAATGCTCAGTCGCAGGACTCGGCGATCTCGTCCAGCGCCTGGGCGTCGCGGATGACGATGCAGCCGGCATCCATCCCGATCACGCCGGCGCGCTGCCATTCGTTCAGCAGCTTGTTGACGCTTTCCCGCGATACGCCGACGAGACAGCCCAACTGCTGCTGCGACAGCCTGATGTCCAGCCGCAGCCCCTCCGGTCCCGGCCGCCCGAAGGCGTCGCCCAGCCGCTTCAGCGCCCGGGCGAAACGGGAGGGCGCTTCCAGGAACAGCGTATCCTCCAGATGCTCGCTGGTCTGGCGCAGCCGCTTGCACAGAACGCTGATGATGCGGAAGGCAAGATCGGGCCTCGCCGTCAGCACCGGCATCAGCTGCGAGCGGTCGAGCACCAGCAGGTCGGTCTCTTCCAGCGCCACCGCGTCGGCGGTGCGCGGCTCTCCGTCCAGGAGGGCGATCTCGCCGAACAGGCCGCCCTTGTTGATGATGCTCAGCACCAGCTCCTTGCCGTCCATGGAGTGGCAGCAGATCTTCACCCGGCCGCGGATGACCGCCATCATGCTGTCGCCGGGGTCGCCCTTCTGGAAGATCATGGCGCCGCGCGGGTGGTGGGAAAGCCGTGCGGCGGCGGCCAGCCGATGGCGTTCCTCGCGCTCCAGATGCTTGAGCAGGAAATGCCCGGCAAGGACGAGATCCTTGTCGAAGTTGATCCGTATCGCGGTCATGGCTGTCCCCTGGCTGACATCGCGGACCGGTTCTCCAGCCGGCGCATGGTACGCCGGCAACCGGCCCGTCCCGCACCCTCAAGGGCGGTACGCCGTCGTTGGCGCTTCTGCTCCGTTCGTGCGCCGTCCGGATACGAAAAGAGCGGCCGGCGCCGGCCGGCCGCTCTTATCTCCATGATGGCAAGGCGGAGTCCCGCTTAGCGGAAGAGCTCCTTGGGCGGCAGCGGCTGCGGGTTCAGGGTGCGGTCGCCGCCGTAGCTGGGGCCAAGCGTGATCCCCGGCAGGACCTTCGTGCCGCAGGTCAGGCAGGGCTGCGGCTTCGGGATGCCGGGGGACGGCTGGAGGATGATCGGGCCGACCGTGGTGCCCCGCATGTAGGACATGGTCGGCGTCGCGGCGAAGGCTGGTGCCGTGGCGATGGTGGCGAGCGTCAGTGACAGGGTCAGAAGGCGGGACATGGCGGCGTCTCCGGTTCGGTTGGGATCAGAGGTCGGGATCTTCGTCGTCGTCCAGGTCCGAAGAGCGGGCCTGATGGCCGAAGGGGAAGTCGCGGCGGTCGAGGAAGCCGCGCAGGTCGGGCGCGACGGGGCGGGGGAGCAGTTGGATGTCCGCATCGGGAACGACTTGCGACTGCGGGTCTAAAGGCGTGGCGGAACAGCTGGTCCGGCCTTCGACTGTTACGCAACTCAGCGTCCCCGAGCCCCGCATGCAGACGGTCTTGCCATTGACCGTCTGGCAGGCGAGGGAGACGGCTTGCGCCGGGGTTGCCGTCAAGGCCGCCGTCAAAGCCGTCGACAGCAGGACGGGGGCGACGAACACCAGGATCATCGGGAACTTCGCCATCGGTGGCCTCCCGGACAAAGAAGTGGGCAAAGGGTTGCGGGGGAAGGAAAGGGTTGCTCAGCGGCGAAGACCGGTCAGCGACTGGCCGGCGCTGTTGCCGAGGCCGGCGGTGACGTTGGTGCCGATCCCGACATTGGTGCTGACCAGCGGTCCGCGGCCGCTGAAATTCAGCCCGACCTGGACACCGTTGCCCTGGAAGCCGAGCAGCTTCTGCCCGGCCGTGTTGCCGATTCCGGCGGCCACGTTGGTGGCGGTGCCGACATTGGTGCTGACCAGCGGGCCGACGCCGCGGAGGGGCGAGCCGCCGCCCTGCAGGACGGTACCCTGCTGCTGCGCCGAGTTGCCGATGCCGGCCCCGACATTGGTGGCGTTGGCGACGTTGGTGCTGACCAGTCCGGGCACCGACATCAGCGACGGCATGCCGTTGCCTGCACCGGTCTTGGGCTGTGCCACGGCGGGTGTCGCGAGCAGGGCGGTGGCGAGGGTGGCGAGAGCGATTTTGCGGATCATGGCGGGAGTTCCTTCGGTGGGGGTGAGGCTTCGGGCTTCCGTGTTCCGGTGCCCTTGCCCGGCGTTCCTGAAGAGAGCCTAGCGGGGTGCCGGGAGCGCTTCTGTGAGGCGCCCCACAGGTGCCGGCGCTTTTTCCCGAAGGCGCCCGGCCGGAGCGCGTGGACAAAGAAAAGCTCCGGCCGGAAGCCGGCCGGAGCGAGGTCAGGGGAGGAAGCCGGGAGGAGGGGAGGCGGTCAGCGCTGCTTGACGAGGGCGCTCTGTCCCGCCCAGTTGCCGGTTCCGGCGGACAGGTTCTGCATGGAGCTGTGGTTGAAGGGACCGACCAGCCCGCCCGAGCGCTGGAGAACGGTGCCGTGCTGCAGGGCGGTGTTGCCGATGCCGGCCGCCGTGTTGCCGATATTGGCGACCGAGCCGCCGCTCAACAGGCCGCCGCTCTTCTGCATCACCGTCGCCCTCTGGCCGGCGAGGTTGCCGATGCCCGCGGCGGTGTTGCCGACCGTCGCCATCGACCCGCCGCTGAACACGCCGCCGCTCCGCTGCTTCACGAAGGCGTCCTGGTTGGCGGTGTTGCCGATGCCGGCGGCGAGGTTGGAGACGGTGGCGACGTTCGGACCGGCGAAGGGACCCTTGGACTTCTGCATGACCAGCGCGCTCTGGTTGGCGGTGTTGCCGATCCCGGCCGCGGTGTTGGAGATGTCGGAGATGTTCTGGGCCATCGCCGGGGCGGCGAACAGGGCGAGCGAAGCGAAGCCGGTCAGCAGGGAGGTGCGGATCATGATCTGGTCTCCTGTCTCGGGGCCGCGGGATGCGGCGTGTTGCCGATGGACAGACCCTACCCAAGCCCCGGATTCCGGGATGTGAGCCGCTCCACACTCTTCCTGCTTTTGTCCATCGCGGCCCTCCGGCCTGCGCGCCCTGGCCGTGCGGATGGACGACGCCGGCCCGGTCACCGGGATGATGCGAGCGCCACCGCATCGGCACCGGCTGCAAGGCGCATCGGGCAGGACGGATCGTTCGCCGCGCGCCAGACCGCCTCCGCCACATCAGAGGCATGGGTGACCGGGCCGGGCTGCTGCCAGGCGGCGAAAACGCTTTCGGCCAGCGGTGCATAGGCTTCCGGAATGCCGCCCTGCATGCGGGCCCGTGCACTGGCGCTGAAGGACGTGTCCGGCGCCCGGCCCGGAAGCACGAGATGCGTCCGTATGTTGAACGGCTCCAGTTCCAGGGCCAGGGACTCCGTGAAGGCGTTCACCGCCGCTTTGCTTGCCGTGTAGACCGAGAGCAGATGCAGCGGCTTCAGGGTCACGCTGGAGGTGACATTGACGATGACGCCCGACCTCCGCGCCCTGAACTGGGGCAGCATGGCCTGTGTCATCGCCATGGTGCCGAAGGTGTTCGTGGCGAAAATCCCGCGCACGGCATCCATCGTCACCCCTTCCAGGGCGCTCAGCAATCCGATGCCGGCGTTGTTGACCAGCACGTCGACCGGGCCCGCCTCCTCCACCGCCTGCCGGATGCCGTCCGCATCGGTGACGTCGAGGCGGAGGATGCGCAGACGCTCCGAGTTGGGAAGGATATCCCCGGTCGGGGTGCGCATGGTGGCGATCACCGTCCAGTCGCGGTCGAGAAAATGGCGGGCGGTTTCCAGGCCGAAGCCGGATGAACAGCCGGTGATGAGAATGGTCTTCATGGGATGGCTCCTGTCGCTGAATGCGAAGCGGAGGATAGAGCGCGGTGCCTGGACGATCTACAATCAGAAATCCGGAATTCGTTTGCAGGAGTCCGAAAGTGATCGACCCCTTGGCGCAGGTGGTCGGCCTGCTTCGGCCGAGCGCCTCATTCTCAAAGCTCACCCGCGGGGCCGGGTCCTGGCGGGTCCGGCGCACGGAGGCCCGACGCCCGTTCTACTGCGTGGTTCTCGACGGCTCGTGCCGCTTGAGTGTCGGCAACGACGATCCCATCCTCCTTGAGACGGACGACTTCGTGCTGATCCCGGCGGCCTGCGAGTTCACGGTGTCGAGCATCGAACCGATGCCTCCGGGAGCGGCCGACACCGTTCCGGTCGAAGTGCGGCCGGGAGAATTCCTGCTCGGCAGTGCCGATCGCCCGCCGGAGGTGCGCAATCTTGTCGGCTACTGCGCATTCGGTTCGCCCGATGCGTCCCTGCTGGTGTCGCTGCTTCCGCAACTGGTTCATGTCCGTGGAGAGAAGCGGCTGAGCACACTGGTGCAGTTGGTGAACGAGGAGTCACGTGCGCAGCGGCCGGCGCGCGACGTCATCCTGGCGCGCCTGCTTGAGGTTCTGCTGATCGAGGCGCTGCGCTCCACGATGCTGTCCGCCGGGTCGCCGGGTCTGCTGCGCGGGCTGGGTGACGACCGCCTTGCGGTGGCCCTGCGGCATATCCACGGGCACCCGGCCTTGCCCTGGACGGTCGCGCAGTTGGCGAAGGAAGCCGCGCTGTCGCGATCCACCTTCTTCGAGCGGTTCCGGCAGGCGGTGGGCGTCGCGCCGATGGAATACCTGCTCCAATGGCGGATGGCGCTGGCGAAGGATATGCTCCGCCGGCGGGATGGCGGCATCGCCGACATCGCGGAGCGTGTCGGTTACAGTTCCGCCAGCACATTCAGCGTCGCCTTCGCCCGCCATGTCGGGGTTCCGCCGACTGTGTATGCACGCCTGCAGGAGGAGGAAACGGCGATCTCCGAACCTGCGAGGACCGGCACGGCGGCGTGACGCCGCCGCCATGCCCGCTGTGCGCGGCGGTGTGTCGTGGAACAGCCGCCCTTTCCGCCCTCCGCAAAGCCGGCATCCCCGTCGTTGACAGACGGCGCGATGGTCTTCTAGGCTCCGTCCCGTTCCCAGGGGAGCCTCGTCAAGGAGGCTGAGACACCCGCCGGCCCGGTCCTTCACGTCCGGGCGACGCGGCAACCCTTCGAACCTGATCCGGGTCATGCCGGCGTAGGGATGCGGGACGAGAAGGCCTTCGCGGCCGACGCGCTGATCCATACCCCACAGGCTTGTCCCGGATTCGTTTGCTGCTCCATCGGTCGGTGCCGCTTGGAGAAAACGGGGCGGGGAGTGTGGCCGTGAGCGCGATCTACGACAGCGTGATCTACGACAAGGTCCTGGCCTTCATGGAGGCCGACATCGGAAGCGGGGCCGCGGCCGACGACGCATTCAACGCCCTGGCGCTGGCGGTCTTCGCCCACCAGTTCGAGCACAACCAGCCTTACCGCCGCTTCGCCATGCAGCGCGGCCGGACGCCGCGCGGGGTGAAGAGCTGGCGCGACGTCCCGGCGGTGCCGATCAACGCCTTCAAGGACCTGACGCTCAGCTGCCGCCCGGCGGAGGAGTCCGCCCGCATCTTCATGACCAGCGGCACGACCAAGGGCGGCATCCGCGGCCAGATCCACCACACGACCCTGGCGGTCTACGACCGGTCCATGCTGCTCAACTTCCGCCGTCGCTTCATGCAGGGTGCAGGGGCGGGCGCGGAGCGGATGGCGATGGGCATCCTGTTCCCAACCGAGACGGCAATGCCGAACTCCTCGCTCGCCCATTATCTGGAGCTGGCGCGGGCGGAATGCGGTACGCCGGACAGCCGCCATTGGATCGGGGAAGCGGGCATCGACACCGCCGGGCTCTATGACCGGCTGTCCGCCGCCGAACGCTCAGGGGAGCCCTTCGCCTTGTTGGGCGCCAGCTACGGCTTCGTGCATCTGATGGACGCGATGGCGCGCGACGGCCGCCGCTTTGCTCTGCCGGAGGGGAGCCGCATCCTCGACACCGGCGGCTTCAAGGGCCAGTCGCGGGAACTGGAGCCGGACGAGTTCTATGGGCAGCTTGCAGCCTTCTTCGGCGTGCCGCGCGAGCGCTGCATCAACATGTACGGCATGACGGAGCTGAGCACCCAGTTCTACGACGACGGCAATGCTGTCTGCCCGTCGCTGAAATCCGGCCCGCATTGGATCCGAAGCCGCGTCGTCGATCCCTTGTCCGGGCGCGATGTTCCCGCCGGCAGCATGGGCGTGCTGGTGCACCATGACCTGGCCCACGTCAACTCCGTCGCCGCCATCCTGACCGAGGACGCCGGCATCCTGGAGGAGGGCGGCTTCCGCCTGCTGGGCCGTGTCGCCGGGGCGCAGGCCAAGGGCTGCTCGCTGGCGGTGGAGGATTTCCTCGCCGCTGCGCGCGGTTGAGGGGGAGCGCGGCCTTGGCCTTCGGCGACGATCCGTCCCGCCTGGAACTGGCCGGACATCTGCCCGGCCTGCCGCCGGATGCGGTGGAGCGGCGCGTGCTGACCTTCGGGTCGGGCGATGCGGCGCTGCGCGTGGCGGTGCCGGTGCTGGATTCCGGGCAGGTGGAGCAGGTTGCGGCGACGGTCCGGGCGGCGGCGCGCGGCTATCTGAAGACGCTGCCAACGGCGCACATCGTCGCGGTGATCGACGCGGCGATCCAACGGCTTCTCGACCGCGAGGACCCGTGGCGCCGCCGGGCTGAGCGGCTGCTGCCCATCGTCACCGGCTATGACGCAGAGATGGTCAGGCTGGGGCTGACCGGCTATCTGAAGACCTTCCGCGCCCATGAGTTGCGCCGCTTCCTGGCAGAGGATTTCGCCAACCCGCAGGTGCTGGACGAGTTCCAGCCGGCGCCCAAGGGCGGCTTCACCCGCGCCTTCGGCCCCGACCTGCTGCTGCATGTCTGGGCGGGCAATGTGCCGGGGCTGCCCTTGTGGAGCCTGATCTCCGGCCTGCTGGTCAAGTCCGGCACGGTCGGCAAGCTGCCCAGTGCCGAGCCGCTGTTCGCGGGCTGGTTCGCGCAGCTGCTGGCGGAGATCGACCCCAGGCTGGGCGAGTGTCTGGCCGTGGTGTGGTGGAAGGGCGGCGACGCGACGGCGGAGCGGGCATGGCTGGCCCAGGCCGACATGGTGGTCGCCTATGGCGGCACCGCGGCGCTGGCGGCGATCCGCGACCGGGTGCCAGTGACCACCCGCTTCCTGCCCTACGGCCACAAGATCAGCTTCGCGCTGGTGTCGCGCGCCGCGCTGGATCCGCGGCGGGCGGGGGAGACGGCGCGGCTGGCCGCCCACGACATCGCCCGCTACGACCAGCAGGGCTGCTATTCGCCGCAGACCCTGTTCGTCGAGCGCGGCGGCCGGCTGTCGCCGCAGGATTTCGCCGCCATGCTCGCCCAGGAACTCGCGGTGCAAGCGCGCAAGCACCCGCGCCGCGCCCTGTCGATGGCGGAGGCCGGGGAGGTCGCCGGCTGGCGCGACGGGCAGGCGATGCGCGGCCTGGACGATCCCGGCCATATGCTGCTGTCCGATCCGGCGGGCGGCTGGTGCGTGTCCTGCACCGACGCGCCGGACGGGCTGGCGCCGACCGCGCTGAACCGGACGATTTCCGTGGTCGCGGTGGACGATCTGGCGGAGGTGGCGGGCCGCGTCGCCGCGCACCGTGCCGTGCTGCAGACCGCCGGCATCGCGGCACAGCCGGAGGAGCTGTTCCGGCTCGCCGGACCGCTGGGAGCGGCGGGGGTGACGCGGCTTTGTGCCTTGGGCGGCATGACCGCGCCGGAGGCGGGCTGGCACCATGATGGCCGGTTTAACCTGCTGGATCTGGTTACGGTGACGGAGATCGAACGGTCTGCGGAAGCGCTGGCGGAGGGGTTGGCCCGCTATGCCGACTGACCCGCCGGCCTTCCTGAGCTTCGAGGGCGTACGCTTCGATTACGGCGGTGCGGCCATCGTCGACGGCGTCGACTGGACGGTCGGCCGCGGCGCGGTCCACTGCCTGCTGGGGCGCAGCGGCTGCGGCAAGACCACGCTGCTGAAGCTGGCCGCCGGGCTTCTCGCCCCCGCCGCCGGTCGGGTGCGGCTGGACGGGGAGGCGGTGCGTGGGCCGGGCGATGCGGTGGGCTTCGTCTTCCAGGCGCCGACGCTGCTGGAATGGCTGACGGTGCTGGACAATGTGCTGCTGCCGGTGACGCTGCACCGCCGCGCCACCGCCGACGACCGCGCCCGCGCGCTGGACCTGCTGGAGCGGGTCGGGCTGGCCGGGCTGTCGGAGCGGGGACCGCGGGCGCTGTCGGGCGGCCAGCAGAGCCGGGTGGCGCTGGCCCGCGCGCTGATCGCCGATCCGGCGTTGCTTCTGCTCGACGAGCCCTTCGCCGCGCTGGACGCCCTCACCCGCGAGGAGTTGCAGGAGGATCTGCTGCGTCTGTGCGCGCAGCGCGGCACCACCGCGCTGTTCGTCACCCACGACATCGCCGAGGCGGTCTATCTGGGCGACCGCGTGGCGGTGATGGCGGACGGGCGGCTGCGCCACAGCGTCTCCATCGACCTGCCGCGCCCGAGCCCGCGCGACCTGCGCTACGACCCGCGCTTCAACGCGCTGTGCCGCGAGCTGCGCCATGCCATGGACGGCGCGTCCGGCGTCCGGCGGGTGGAGGCGGCGGAATGACCAACCGCATCGCCGCGATCCTGCTGCCGCTGCTGCTCCTGGCGGGGTGGGAGGGCTATTGCCGCTGGTCGGGAATTCCGGCGCTGGTTCTGCCGCCGCCCTCCGCCGTGGGGGCGGCGCTGTGGAGCGGTCTGGCAAGCGGGCGGCTGCTGCCGCATCTGGCGGTGACCGCGGCGGAGATGGCGCTGGGGCTCGGCATCGGCTGCTTCGTCGGCTTCGTCGCCGGGGTGGCGCTGGCTGAGGTCGCGGGACTGCGCCGCCTGCTCTATCCCTATGTCATCGCCAGCCAGGTGGTGCCGAAGCTGGCGCTGGCGCCGCTGTTCATCCTCTGGTTCGGCTTCGGCATGACCTCCACCGTCGCCATCACCGCGTTGATCTGCTTCTTCCCGTTGCTGGAGAACACGCTGACCGGGCTGGACCGCGTCGATCCCGCCAAGCGGGAGCTGTTCCGCATGCTGCGCGCCGGGCGGTGGCGCACCCTGACGCGGCTGAAGATTCCCGCGGGCCTCCCGGTGATCCTGGCCGGGCTGCGGGTGGCGGTGGTGCTGGCGCTGGTCGGTGCCGTGGTGGGGGAGTTCATCGGCGGGCGCCAGGGGCTGGGCGCCTCGATCATCGCGGCGCAGGGGATGATGGACACCCCGCTGATGTTCGCCCTGTTCGCGGTCATCACCGCGCTGGGCATGCTGGTGTATCAGGCCACGCTGCTGATCGAGCGGTGGCTGTTGTCTCGACAGACGAAAGGATAGCAGGGAATGGGGCTGTTTTCTCGTGCGGCGGGAGCAACCGCTCTTGTCGGGGCGCTGCTGCTGGGCGGCATGTCCGGCGCTTTCGCCCAGACCTTGGACAAGGTGACGGTGGCGGGCTGGAGCCAGCCGATCAGCGAGATCACCAACCTGCTGGCCGAACCCGACAAGGGCTTCTTCAAGGCCAAGGGCATCGCGCTCGACTATGTGCCCGGCACCGGCGGCGGGTCGGCGATCCAGAACATGCTGACCGGCAAGGCCGACATCGCCTTCACCGATCCCGCCGCCCTCTATCTGGCGCTGGACAAGGGCGAGAAGCTGGTCGCCATCTACAACATCTACCCGCAGAACGTCTTCAACGTGGTGTCGCCCAAGGCCAACGGCATCACCAAGCCCGCCGACCTGAAGGGCAAGCGCGTCGGCGTCTACAGCCTGTCGAGCGGCACCCGCCAGAATCTGGCCGTGCTGCTGCATCAGGTGGGCCTGAGCGAGAAGGACGTGACCATCGAAGTGACCGGGCTGCTGAACTTCGCCCCGGTGATCCAGGGTCAGGTGGACGCCACCGCGGCGACCGACACCGGCCTCTACGTCGCGCGGCTGAAGGGGCTGCCCGAGGTCAATGTGATCGAGGTGCGCGACAGCCTGAACCTGCCGAGCGACATCTTCGTGGTGACGGAGGAGACCTACCGCAGCAAGAAGCCGCTGCTCGCCCGCTTCCTCGCCGCCTACCGCGACAGCGCCGCCTGGATGATCGCCAATCCGGAGGAGGCGGCGCGCATCGCCGTCACCCGCGCCATCAACGGATCGGACGAGGCGGTCAATCTGGGCATCATCAAGCTGCGCAACGCCTCCACCGTGTCGGAAACGACGGAGCGCGAGGGGCTGGGCGCCTTCGATCCCGGCGTGATGCAGAAGGGCGCCGACACCTTCCACCAGCTGGGGCTGATCGCCCGTCCGCTCGACATGGGTGCGGTGGTGCGCACCGACCTGATCCCACCCAAGCAGTGACGGGACCGTCATGGATTTCCAGGGCAAGGCCATCCTCGTCACCGGCGCCGGCCGCGGCATCGGCGCCGCCATCGCCCGCGCCTTCGCCGCCGAAGGGGCCATGGTGGTGGTCAACTACCTGCGCAACCAGACGGCGGCGGAGGCGGTGGCGGCGGAGTGCCGGGCGCTGGGCGGCGACGGGTTGCCGCTGCGCGCCGACGTGACCGACGCGGCGGCGGTCGCCGAGATGGTGGAGACGGCGGTGGCGGAGTTCGGCGGGCTCGACGTCGTCGTCAACAACGCCTTCGCGCCCTATGTCTTCGACCCCGACCGGCGGCGGATGTTCTGGGAAACCGAGTGGGACGACTACCAGACGCAGATCGACGGGGCGCTGAAAAGCACCCATGCCGTCTGCCGGGCGGTGCTGCCGGCGCTGCGGCGCCGGGGCGGGGGCAGCATCGTCAACATGGCGACCGACCTCGTGGCGCGGCCGACCGTCCCCTACCATGACTACACCACCGCCAAGGCGGCGCTGATCGGCTTCAGCCGCACCCTGGCGGCGGAGCTGGGACCGTTCGGCATCCGCGTCAACTGCGTCGCGCCGGGGCTGGTCTATCCCACCGACGCCAGCCGGTCGACCCCGGAGCCGGTGAAGGACCGCATCATCGCGCTTACGCCGCTGGGCCGCATCGCGGCGCCGGAGGATGTCGCCGGACCGGTGCTGTTCCTCGCCTCCGACTGGAGCCGCTTCATGACCGGCCAGACGCTGACGGTGGACGGCGGGCTGGTGATGGGCGGCACCTGACGCGCGCCCCCGCCACCGGTGCGGCGGCGGAGGGCGGCGTGCAGGCGTGCCGTCAGAATGCCAGGCGCGTGTCCAGCATCAGGATATGCGCCCTGTCGGTCAGGTCGCCACTGCTGGCGGCGCCGCCCGACAGGGTCGAGCGCACATAGTCGTACTCCAGCCCGGCGGTCAGGCCGGGGGCCACGGTCCAGGTGACGCCGCCCTGCCAGATGTCGGCCTTGGACGGCGTCGTCATGGTCGCGGCATCGTTGCCGAGCGCCCGCATGTAGTTGGCGGCGAACAGCAGCTGTCCGCTGACATACTGGGCGCCGACGATCAGGTTCTGCTGGTCGCGCGACCGGGCGATGCCCTTGGCATAGCCGCTGTCGCCGCTGAAGGCATAGCTGACGCCGACCTTCGCCGGCCCATAGCCGACATTGGCGCCGACATGGACGGAGTTCAGATCCTCGAAGGACTGGTCGAGGATGCCGTCGCTCTGCCGCACCGCCTTGCCGGTCTGGTAGAAGGCGCTGGCCTCCACCGTCAGGTCGCCGAAGGCGCCCTGGTATGCGGCGCCGGCTTCGACGATGTCGCGGAAGGACAGGGCGTCGCCCAGCGTATCGACCTTGCGGCGGTTGACCGAGCTGTTGGAATCGCCCAGCCGCGGCGTGTAGGACGCCGCCACCTGCAGGCCGCCGAAGCTCGGGCTGATGTAGATGATCTTGCTTCCGGTGTCGTAGGACACCAGCGTGCGCAGGCTGGTCGCCGCCAGCGGCAGGGCCGCGAAGGTGGAGGAGCCGTTGAGGAACAGCAGGCCGTTGCTGTCCGGGCTACCGGCGATGCCCTCGGTGTTGGGGCCGATGATTCCGTATTCGTCCGACAACCCGTTGACGACGCCCGCCTGCAGCGTGCCGAAGGAGCCGTTGGCAAAGAGGTAGGCGCGGTCGTTCTCAACCGTCCGGCTCGACACCGACGGATCACCGTTCCCGGCGACCAGACGCAGCCGGGCGCCATAGGTCAGGCCGTTGTCGGCGGTGGCCGACGGGGTGACGGTCAGGCGCAGGCGGTTGGCGAACTCGCTGGAGCGCAGGCCGTCATCCTGCTTCTGGTTGACATAAGCGCCCTGGAAATAGGCGTCGCCGCCGATGGTGATGTCGAACGGCTCGGCAAGGGCCGGCGCTGCGTGAAGCGCGACGAGGGCGGTGCCGGTCAGGGCCGTAATGCGGAGCATGGAGAGCGGGGACGTCAGGCGCATGGGGATGGTCATTCCGGGATTGAACGGCGTGGGAAAGGGCGGGCGGCGAGTCAGGCGGCTTGCGCGGCCGGGAACCAGCGCCGGCCGAAGGTGGTGAGGTTGTCGTCGGTCAGGCGGGCGAGGCAGAGGATCTCCACGCTGTCGGCCCAGCGCGGATTCAGGCGCCGGAACTGGGCCACGGCCGGGCTGTCGAGCTTGGCCTCGCTGATGGCGCGGGCCTCCTCCGTCAGGCCGTAGCCCTGCCATTTCCAGTCCACGGTGCCGGTATCGGCGTCGTAATACTGGGCGAAGCACTCACGCCCGATATGGTCGCGAAACGCCCGGTCCAGGTCGTCCGGCGTCTGGTCCAGATCGGGCGTGTGGCGGATGAACAGCATCGGCATGTAGCGGTAGGACCGGTATCCGACGGCGCTGTAGCTCCAGTACCAGAGCCGCCCCGACCGGTCGGCGCGGGCACGGGCGACCATTTCGGTCAGCATTGCGCGCACCAGCCCGTTGGACCCCCAGAAGCGGCGTTCCAGGATGCAATGGGCGGTGTGGAAGGCCCCGACCGCTGTGCCGCCGATCTCCGTCTCCTGCCGGTAGATCGTGGCGAAGCCGACAAGCTCGCCGCTGTCGGGATCCTCCTGCAGGACGCAATGGTCGAGGCCGTCCAGCTCTTCGTTGAAGTAGGCTTCGCCGTAGCCTTCGAACCAGACGCTGAGCAGGGCGAACATCGCCGCACGCCGTTCAGGTGTGAGTGCGGCGGGTTCGACGATGCCGGTCCGCAGGGGATGATGGGACGCGCGCGGCGTCATGCCGCCCCTCCGGACAGGTAGAGTGCCGCGCCCGCATCGCGGACATCGGCACAGATGTCCTCGTAGTTGCAGGTGATCTCCTCGCCGGCGGCGATGGCGCGGCGGGCGACGAACATGCGCCAGTCGCCTGCGTCGGCCCGGCCGATCGACGCGTCGTCGGCATGGTTGAGGAAGCGGGCGTCGTCCCCCGGCAGAAGCACGCCGACCCCGTCGATCACGCAGCCATGGAAATCCACCAGCCGGGAAAGCTGGGGGAATTCGTCGAGCAGGGCGTCGTCGGGCGCGAAGAGGCGGTCGACGCGGGCGTCGAACCGCCAGACCGGCGTGCCGGCCGCGACCGGCTCCTCGGCGAAGAGACCCAGCCCGTGGATCGGGCTGGAGGCGAGGCGGGTGGGGATGAGGAGCGGCATGGCGTCTCCGGACCGGTCGGTGTGTCAGGCGGCGGCGGTGGCGGGCGCCAGCGACTCGTCGAACTCGAAGCTGGCGGCGTCGTCGACGAACTGCTCCTCGATGGTCGTGCGCGGCTGCTGCAGGCAGACCCCGATATAGTCGGCGAAGCGCGGCGGCGGCGCGAAGCCCTCGGCCAGCAGGCGGCTGTTGTCGAAGGCGATGTCCTGCGCGGTGAAGCGGTGGTACTTGCGCCCGCCGGCGGCCATCGTCCGGTGCAGGATGTCGCGCTGCGGGAAGGCGAGGCGATAGGCGCGGTCGAACGGCTTCCACCCCTCCGGACCCTTCGGATCGAAGAAGCTGTAGGGGCGGGTGCCGTCATGGCCGTGGCTGGCGAAGGCTTCCTGGAAATCGACCCAGGTGGTGCGGCTGCCGAGACCGGCGGAGATGTGGTAGAGATTGTGCTTCAGGTCCGGCTTGCGCAGCAGGTCGTGCAGACGGGCAGAGGCCCAGTCCACCGGCACGATGTCGATGAAGCCGTCCGGCGAGCAGGGCAGGACGCCGGTGCGGTCGACCAGACGGAAGAACCAGAAGATGCTGGCGCTGGGGCGCACGCCGAGCTGGGTGTGGCCGACGACGATCGACGGGCGGCAGACGACGATGGGCAGGTCGGGGAAGCCGGCGGCGAGAGCGCGTTCGGCCGCCGCCTTGCTGCGGGTGTATTCGACGATGTGCGGGGTGTCGTGGCCGGGGGCCGGGGCCTCCTGCACCATTTCCAGCCACGGCGTCTCGCCGCAGCAGAAGGCGGTGCCGATGTGCAGGAAGCGCTGGAGATGCTTCATCCGGCGGGCGCGGGCGGCCAGCGCCAGCGTGCCGTCGACATTGATCTGCCAGACCGAATGGCGGCTGTCGAAGGAGGTGTCGGCGGCGACATGGACGATGTGGGTCACCGCGTCCAGCCGCGGGTCGGCGCTGGTCGCCAGCGACTGCAGGTCGCCGGGCAGGACCTGGCACAGGTTGGCATAGGCCTCCGCCGTTGCGCGGTCGACGCAACGCGCGAGGTTGGCGGCGAGACGGGCGCGGCAGGCGGCCTCGTCGGCGCCGCGGATCAGCAGAAGGCAGTCTGCCGCGGTCCCGTTCCGCACGGCGTCGAGGTAGAAGGAGCCGCCGAGGAAGCCTGTGCCGCCGGTGAGAAGGATCATGGTGTGCCTCTGTCTCGCGTCTGGATGATGGGGGCAGGGGAAGAAGGAAGGGCGTGGACCCGCCTCAGGGAGAGGCGGGGAGGAGGTCGGGGGCGGGGATGCCGCCCGCGGGAGCGGCGGTGACCAGCCGGCGGATGCCGCCGCGGTCAACCTGGAGCTGCACGTCGGCCGCGTCGAAATAGGCGTCGTCGTGGGTCACCGCGATCACGGTGATGCCGCGCGCCTTCAGCCACGGGATGATCTCGCGGTAGAACTTGCGCCGGAAATAGGGCGACTGGTCGGCCGCCCATTCGTCCAGTACCAGCACCGGCTTGCGTTCCAGCAGGGCGGCGATCAGGGCGAGGCGCTTCTTCTGGCCCTGCGACAGGTCCACCGTGGTAAAGGCGCGGCCGTCCACCGCGACCTTGTCGGACATCTCCAGCAGGTCGAGAAGCTCCTCGGCGAAGCCATCGTCGAACGTCGCCGCGCCATAGAGCTGCCGCGTCACATGGTTGTCGGAGAACACGACGGAGAAGCGGTCGCGGTAGGCCGCGAGGCCGTCCGGCCCCACCGGGACGCCGTCCACCGACAGGGTGCCGCGCTGCACCGGATAGAGACCGAGCAGCATGTGGATCAGCGTGCTCTTGCCGGCGCCGTTGTGGCCGGTGACGAAGACGACGCTGCCGCGTTCGACCGTCAGGTCGATGGGCCCGACAGTGAAGGACCCCGACCCGTCGCGGCCGGCATGGCGGAAGGTGGCGCCGTCCAGCGCGATGGTGGAGAAGGCGTCGTCCGTGCCACCGCCGCGTCCAGGGGCAATCGGCTTGGGCGCCGCCTTCAACTCCGCCTCCACCGCGAGGTAGGAGCGGGCCGCCGTCTCCGCGCTGATGTAGGAGGGATAGGAGGCGACGATGGTGATGACCGGGTAGGCGATGAAGGCGGCGGCATGGCCGGCCAGGATGACGGTGGCGATGTCGGTGTTCGTGACCGCCGGCAGCAGGAAGATGATCCCGGCCAGCGCCGCGTAATATGTCAGCTCGCTGATGGTGAAATAGTGGCTGTACTCAGCGCCGAAGCGGTGGCGCTCCTTGCGCAGGGTCTCGGCGCAGGATGTTGCGTCGGCCAGCGCGTTGGCGGCGCGGCGGCGGTTCAGCTTGCACTCGCGCAGGGTCTGCAGGATGTGGTCGGAGCGTTCCAGCAGCGCGCCTTCGGCCTCGTGGATCGTCTCCGACATCATCTCCAGCCGGATGACGGAGCGGCCGATCAGGATGCCGCCCACGACCAGGAAGCAGAGCACGATCAGGACCGCCGCTCCCGACAGGGTGGCGAGGTACAGCAGGCACAGCACGATGGCGGCGACCGACTGGAAGCTGATGACCAGCGTCGGCACCGCCTGGGCCAGCAGCTGCAGCTCCGGGCCTGCCACTTGGGCGAGGCGGGCGGAGCCGACCGCCATCGCATCCGGCAGGTCGGCGGCCACCGCCCGGCGCAGCAGGTCGACGCGCAGGACGGCAAGGGCGGCCTGCATGCGCTTGGACGCCGCACTCATCATCCAGCCCTGGGCGATCCGCCACAGGAAGGCGGACAGCAGGAAGACGATCAGCAGCCGCTGCAGCCCCTCCGGATCGTCCAGCACCAGCAGCGCGTCGTTCAGCGAGGTCAGCAGGGCGAGGTTGAGCGCGGCCGCCAGCACCGCCAGCAGCATCAGCGGCTGGATGTTGCGCAGCGCGTCGCGTCTCAGGATACGCCAGAGATCCATCGTCGCCTCACTTCGACTGGATCATGTCGAGCAGCCGCGACGGCGACACCTTCGACAGGATCGGTGCCGAGGCCGCGGTCTTGGAGCCGTCCTTCGCCGGTTCCGGCTTGGTGCCGGGCGCAGGCGCCGTCGGGTGTCCGGCCGTGCCGGAGCCGGTGGCCGTGCCGGGGGCGGGTTCGGTGCTGCCGGTGTTCAGGCTCGGCATCTGGCCGATGGGGGTCTGGCCCGGCGATCCCTCTCCGCTCAGGGACGGCAGCTGCGAGACCGGCGGCACCGCGGCGCTGGTGGGCACCGAGGTCAGCTTGGCGTTGGGCGAGGCGGGCGGGGCGCCCGGCGCGGCCGTGGGGGTGCCCGGCGGCGGGACGGTGCCCGGCGCCGGCAGGCCGGAGGCGGCGTCGAGGATCAGCGGAAGCCCGCCGCTGGCGGCGTTGCCGATCACGACGATCTTGGCGTTGGGCGAATGGGCCAGCTCCAGCGTCGCCTCGATGCCGCGCCAGCGCAGGTAATTCTCGGTCAGGTTGGCCTGCACGGTTTCCTGGAAGGCACGGATGCCCTGGCCTTCCAGCTGCTTGCGCTGGCTTTCGAACAGCTCGCGCTGCAGGCGGAACTGGTATTCCTGCGCCGCCTGGTCCTGCTGGATCTTGCGTTCGATGGACGCCATGATCGCTTCGGGCAGCGAGACGTTGCGGATCAGGATGTCCTGGATCAGCAGGTAGCCGGTCTTGGTCCGCCCGTCCGGCTTCGGCACGTCCTCGGCACCGATCAGCTGGGCGTACATCACGCGGTCGGCGACCTGCTCGTAGGTTTCGGTCTGCACCCGCAGGCGGCGGTGGGCATACAGCTCGTCCGCCTTGAAGCGCGATACGATCTCGCGCGAGACGGAGCCGACCTCGGGCACCAGCAGCACTTCCAGGTAACGCGGGCCGACATTCTTGTGCAGGGCGGCCAGCATCTCCGCATAGGGGCGGTAGCGCACCGTGATCTCGATGCTGACGTTCAGCCCGTCGTTGGCGATGGCCGAGTAGGAGCGCGTGTCCTCCTGCAGGCGCAGGTCGTAGACCTCGATCTTATCCCAGGGGAAGATGACGTGCACGCCTTCCGGCAGGGCGGGCGCCATCTGGGTGCCCTGGTGGAAGCGCTTCCACAGCACGCCGCCATGGCCGGCCGGAATGAAGACGACGATGGACGGGGCGAAATAGAGGAAGATCAGAACCCCGACCAGCAGCGTGCACAGCAGGGACCGGCGGTGTTCGTCGTACCAGTGGGCCAGCAGCGCGCGCAGGCGCGACTTCGGCTTCGGCAGCGCATCGGCGTCGTCGATGGTGAAGGCCTGGTCAGCCATGTCACGCGGTCTCCTGCAAGCAAGCCATGTCTGGGCCGGACGCGGCCGTCATGGCCGTCATGTCCATTCGCCCGTTGTTCATTCGGATGGTGACGTCGCAGACCGACGAGACGTCGCCGTCATGCGACACGAAGATCACCGTGCGGCCGAGCGCGCGCAGCTTGCCGATGATCTCGTTGGTGAAGCGGGTGCGGAACTCGGCGTCCTGGTCGGAGGTCCATTCGTCGAGGATGACGACCGGCCTGCCTTCCGCCACCGCGACCGCCAGCGCCACGCGACGGCGCTGCCCCTTCGACAGGTCGCGGTTCACCAGCCCGTCGCCGGTGTCCGGCACCAGATGGTCGATCTTCAGATAGGCCAGCATCTCGCGGAACAGTTCGGCGTCGAAGCCGGCCCCCTGCGGCAGGCGGGTGAACAGGTGGTGGTCCTGGAACACGGCGCAGAACAGGTCGCGGTAGGCTTCCAGCCGGTCGGCCTCCACCGGCTGCCCGTCGAGCAGCACCTGCCCCTCGTCGGGACGGAACAGCAGCGGGATGACGCGCAGCAGGGTGGACTTGCCGGACCCGTTGGACCCGACGATGCCGACGACGCTGCCGGCCGGGATGGTCAGGTCGACCGGGCCGATCACGAAGGGTTCCGGCCGCATCCCGGCGCGATAGGCGAAGCTGACGCCGCGCAGCTCGATGGTCGAAAAGCGCCGCGGGGCTCGGGCCGTGCGGGAGGGTTCATACTCCGTCGCCGGCATGGTGCGGAGCAGCGCCGACAGCTGCGCCGCCGCATCCTCCGCCGCCACATAGTCGGGCACGGCGTTGAGGAACTTCGACAGCGGGCGCGCCAGGAAGAGGATGACCGACGTCACCAGCGGCAGCTCGGACACCGACATGGCACCCATCCGCGGGAAGATGAAGACGAAGACCGCCGAGAAGCCGATGATGATCGTCGCAATCCAGGAGAACAGTTCGCCCAGATTGCGGCCGTGGCGGCGCTTCAGCTCCTCCCAGCGGGCGATATCGGCTTCCACCGCCTGGGTCAGCTCGTCGCGCCGCGCCTTGCCCAGCTTGACCTCGGCATTGCCACCGACCATCTCGGAAAAGCCCTGGAGCATCCGCACCTCGGAGTCCTTGGCTTCGCCCAACAGGGCGCGGGTCCGCTGCGCCTCGCGTACGTACCAGCCGCCGACCAGGAGTGCGGCGACCAGCAGCAGCGTGGCGCCCACCGTCGACAGCGTCCACAGGTAGAGGTAGGCGACGGCGGCCACCAGCATCATGTTGGCGGCGATGGACAGGTTGGGCAGCAGCGCGGCGATGCGTTCCAGATGATAGTTGCCGAGATCGAAGGACCGCTTGGCCTGCAGATCCAGGATGTCGGCGTGGCCGCCCAGCGTGACGTGGCGCAGAAACCGCCGCCGCACCTCGGCCAGCGCGCTGAAGGCGGTGGTCAGGGCCAGCGAGACGAAGCGCTTGCTGAAGGCGTAGGAGACCAGCAGCGACAGGCAGAAGACCAGGAAAGGGGTGTCCAACACCTCGCCGCGCATCCAGCCGCTCAGCTCCGCGCTGAGGCTCATCAGGCTGATCAGATTGGCGGTGGCGGCGACGCAGCCGGTGACGACCAGCCGCGTCAGGATGCTGCGCTCGGCGAGGCCGATCAGCGGCAGCAGCGAAGAGGGCGGCCGGCCGGGGGAATCCGTTTGCTCATCGTCCGCTCACTCCGCCAGCCAGCCGTCGAGGATGCGGGTGATGGTGCCGTTGTCGCGCAGCTTGACGAAGGCGGCCTGCAGGCGCTCCGCCTTCTCCCTGCGCGCCTTGGGCAGGGCGATGTAGCGGGGGATCAGCCCGACCGGCTTGGGCAGCACGCGCACGTCCTTCAGCCGGCCGTCCTGCTTGGCCATGTGGTTCAGCACATGCAGGTCGCCGACGATCACGTCCACCCGGCCCAGGATCAGGCGGCGGAAATTGACCACGTTGCTGCTGGACGCGACCTTCTCAAGATAAGTGGCCGCGTCGAAGTCCGGCGCATAGGAGAAGCCGTCGACCACGCCGATGCGGTGGGAGGTCAGATCCTCCAGCCGCTCGAAGGTGATGGGGAGTCCTTGCGCACCATGAACACCGTCGTGCCGGTGCGGAACGGTCCGATCATGTTGTACTGCGCGAAGCGCGCCGGCGAGGCGATGAACTGGAAGCCGACGTCGGCGGTGTTCTCGTCCATCGACTGGACCACCTCCGACCAGGAGAGCGGCCGGTGGACCGGGGTGACGTTCAGCTCCTTCAGCAGCGCGTTGACGATCTCGGTATCGATGCCCGTGCGCTTGCCGTTGAAGGAGTAGTTGTAGGGCGGGAAATGGTCTTCCGACGCAATGGTCCAGTATTCGGCGCGCGCCGGCAGGCAGGCGGCAATCAGCGCCGCCAGGGCCAGCAGCAGCGGCCACGCGAAGCGGCGGACCGCCATGGCGGGGAGGATCATGGTCATGGCTGCGCTCACGCCTTGGCCGGCTTCTTGCGGCGGGTGGTCAGCAGGATCATGACGAGAAGGGCGCCGGGCGGCGTCAGCACCACCGCCAGGAAGGCGTAAAGCAGGAAGCCGCCGCGGCGGCCGATCCCCAGAAACCCGACCAGCAGGCAGAGACCGATATAGATCAGCTCGAACACGGCGATGCTTCCTTCTTTGCCCGGCGTCCCGTCGGTCAGGCCTTAGCCGGCCTTCTGGACCGGCTGCTCTTCCATCTGCGGGGCTGCGGCCGGGGCATCGGCGGCGGCCTCGCCCTTGGCGGCCTCGAACTCCTTGCGGAAGTAGTCGCGCATCGTCTCGACATCGAAGTCGAGCAGCGTGCCGCCGGTCTCGAAATGCTGGGCGAACACGCGGCCGAGCGCCTGGGTGGCGGCCAGCGACAGCGCCGGCATCACGGCGACGCCGAGCGCGGTGCCGATGAAGGGGACGGCCTTGACGGCGGAGCCCAGCACGCTGGAGCTGAGGGCGCCCGGCATGACGCCGCCCAGCAGGGCGCCGACGATGGCGCGGGTCCGCTCCTGGGCGAACTCGACCTCGTACAGCTTGGCGAGCTTGTGGACCAGGTTCAGCTGCGCCGCGCTGACCGCGGCGACGTCGGCGCCGGGCACGGGGATCAGCCCGAAGGCGCCCGAGGCGTAGCTGTGATACTTGATCAGGTCCTGGGCGCGCTTCTTACGGTCTACCATGATCCGAAGCCTTTCTCGGGTCTGGAAAAGTTGAGTGCTGGTGGAAGGTCCGGCGCCGGGCACAAGCATTCGTGCATCCTGCGCCGTCCGGTTGAGCTTTCTGGAGGAAAGCGGAGGATGAACGTCAATTGCGTTCCGGCGATTGACAAACGAATGGCCATCGCCGCCCAGGGCAGCGCAAAAAATAACCGGATTGTGATTGAACCGTCCGGCGGTCAGGAAATATCTGGCCGCCAGCTTTTCGAGTACTGAACCGTTGATACGGTTTTTTTGATTAAGAACGAATTAATCGCCTATCAGGGTAATCGGGATTTTTGGAAGATCGTGGATCGTCTTGTCGCGACCTGTGACGATTTTCGTCATCGCCATTTCTTCCAATTTCCTGTTTTTCCATCATTGCGGGAAGCGGCTGGGCAGTTCCAAGGCCCGCGCGGGCAGGGTGGTCCGTGAACCGGCGCCGAACGATGCGGTCATGAAAAGCACCGTGTCGCGCACCGGTTCGCCGCCTATGGTCTGGGTGGGCAGCGCGATGCGCAGCAGCGTGCCGTCCCCGGTGGATGCGGCGGGCGCCGACCGGCCCTTCAACAGGCGCAGCAGGGCCCAGGGGCCGCGTTCCACCAGGGTCAGCGTGTCGCTGGCCGCGGCTTCCGCCTCGCTCGCCATGGCGTTCTTCGGACGGTAGGGCGAGCCGGCGGCCCAGCGGAAGCTGAGCATCAGCGGCTGGCCCGCCTTCCAGACCAGCGGTGCCGCACCGGCGGAGGCGCCGACGGCAGCGCTGCCGGAGCGGATCGACCAGTCGATGATGTGCTCCGCCCCATGCTCCTGCGCGCGGTTGCTGCCGTAGGTGAAGCGGACGTTGACCGGCGTCGAGCGGACGACGGCGTCCAGCAGCGGCCTTGCGCTTTCCATCCGTTCCAGGAAGGCGGCCAGTTCGGGCGTCGCCCCCTTGGTGACCGCGGCCCGGTTCTCGTCCAACTGCGCGAAGAAGCGGCGGACGTCCTGCGGATCGGCATCGGGCGCGCCGCGCGCGAGGTCCGGGCGGACGAAGGGGAAGCGGCCGGCCAGCGACTGCGAGAAGATCGCGGCAAGCTTCGTCACCGCGGGCTCCGCGTCCGGCATCGGCGGCACGACGGCCGGCACCGGCAATGCCGAAAGGCGGACCGGCGGCGGAGGTTCATCCATGACCGGCGCCGGGCTGACCGCAGCCGTCCGCTTGGGCGCTGCGGGTTCGGGCAGTGGCGGCGGCGGAGGTGGCGGTGCGGGGCGTGGTTCGGCGGCCGGCGCTACCGCGGCGGTCTCTACCGGTTTCGCTTCGGCAGCGGCGGGTTTGGCCGCGGCAGCCGGGGGCGGGCTGTCCGGGACCGGAGCGGGAAGGGCATCGGCCATCTGCGCCGGAAGCGCGGCCACCGCCGGACTCAGGGTCAGCGCGCCGCCCTCGCCGCTGGTGAGCAGGGGGCCTGCCTGCGGCGCCTCCAGCGTCAGGACGGCGGCACGGGCGGCGGTGGCGGCGGTCGACAGCGCCTCGGTGATGCGGTCGGTGGTGTCGCGGCCGGGCAGGTCGGCGATGGCGGCCTTCTGGAGCGCCACTTTGATGGCGTCCGGCAGACCGCGCGACGGGTCCTGCAGCGCGGCGGCGATCGGCCAGCCGGCCGCCTCGGTGACGGCATCGACCAGCCGGCGGAGGTCGGCGACATCCTCCGCGGTCGGCGGTTGCGGCAGCTCGCGCAGCCGGTCGGCCAGGGCCTGCGCCCGCAGGCGCAGGGGATTGCGGGCGTAGAGTTCCTCGGCCAGCGGGGCGGCGAGCTGCACGGACTCCGCCCGCACCGCCGCCGCGATGGTCCGGGCGTCCAGGTTGGGAAGATCGGCACCGGCGGCGATGCGCGTGATGAAGCCGTCGGTGGCCGCCAGCGGCGAGCGGGGTACGGCGCCATGGACGCTCTCCGCCAGCGCTACCAGCTCGTCGAAGCCGCTGTTGCGGCGGAAGCGGTCATAGCGTTCCAGCGCGCCGCGCCGGCCGCCGATGCGGTCCAGCTGCGCGGCCAGCCGGCGGAAGGCAGGAAGATCCTCGACACGCCGGGGATTGGCGGCCGGCGGCAGGTCGGCCAGGGCGGAGCTGGGCAGCAGGGCGTCGCGGATCGGCCGCAGCACCGCCCGGCGCAGGGTGACCGAGGCGAGCCGCCGCTTGTCCTCGTCGAACCCGCTGAACAGCGAGGTCGGCAGCAGCGGCGTTGCCAGCCGGTCGCGCTCCATCGCGGCGGTGGCGGCGATCACGCGGCCAGCCGTCGGGCCATCGGCAACGGCGTCATGCGACAGCAGCGCCCGACGCAGGTCGCCGACCGACGCCGCCACCGCGGGGACGCCGGCCGACACGGTGGCGAAGCCCTGCCACGCCGCGACCGACAGGACGGCGGCGGAGGCTGCCAGCGCGGCCTGCGCCGTGCGGCGGCGACGCCGGCCCTGCAGGAATGCCGCTTCGGACGGGCGGCCATAGCCGGGCTCGGCGAAGGCGCGGCCGGGCAGCAGGTCGCGCGCGAAGGCCGGGCGGCGCCCGCCGGTGGCGGTCGCGCAGGCGCCGGTCACGGCGATGCCGCGCAGCGGGAAGGGCTCTTCCGCCCCGTTGCCGCCCAGCGCGCCGTCGAGGAAGAGCGCCAGCGGGTGGCGCAGCGCATCCAGCGACGGGGCGAGCAGCGGCAGGCGCACGCCTGCGGTCCCCGCGGCGAAGGCGTCCGCCTCCAGCAACGCCAGGTCCGATTGGATGGCGTCGAACGCCTCGCCCACCCGAGCGGGTTCGAAAGGCAGCAGCCAGTCATGCGGGCTGGTCCAACCCAGCACGCCGTCCAGCATGGCCGCGGGAACCGTGGCGCAGAGGTCGCCGAAGCCGTCCAGCGCCTCCGCCCGCACCATCACCACATGCACCGGGCAAACCATGCCCAACTCGTCGCGGATCGCCCGCAGCCGTGCGCGAAGCGCCTCCGCCCGCTTGGCCAGCGCCTTGCGCGGCGCCTCGCGTTCGGCGGCGGCGCGCAGCTCGTCGGCGCCCACCATCAGCAGGATGCCGTCCAGCGGCCGGCGCATCGGCCGCTTGCGCATCGCCGCGACCAGCGACGGCCAGGAGGCGTCGAGCTTGGACCCATCGGCGGAATCGGCGCCGGCATGCAGGATCGCCGCCCCTTCGCAGAACCACCAGCAGCCATTCTCGGTGTTGCCGTCCTCGGGCCAACTGACATGGCTCGGGTCGGTGGCGAGCAGCGCAGGGGCGCCGACGCCGAAGGCGAGGAACCAGGGGATGTCGCCGCGCCGCAGCGGCCCGCGCATCTGCCGTGCGAGGATGTCCAGCCCCTCGCCGTAGGTGCGCGCCAGTGGTGGCTTGCCGGCTGCGGCCTTCGACGGCGGCGGCGCTTCCGCCCTCACATGCAGGGGCGAGGATTGCATGGCCTTGCGTGCCGGCGCCCTGGCGCGGGCCGCGGCCTTGGGGGCGGGCTTGCGGCGGCGGGGCAGCCGGGCGCGCAGCCCGGGCCAGACCGCCCGCGCCGCCCGGTAGAGGATGTAGAGCGGCAGTGCCGCCAGCGCATAGGGCAGGAAGGCGAAGACGAAGGACAGGATCCAGCCGATGGCCGACCCGATGGTGGAGAGCACCAGCTCCAGCGTGAGGATCAGTAGGACCATGACATCCCCATATCCTCGACCGCCGACCGGGCGCCGCGCAGGTCGCGCTGCAGGTCGTTCACCGCGGCGGACCACAGCAGGTGGGAGACCAGCAGGAACAGCGCCGCCGTTCCGCCGACCGCCCACCACCAGCGCCGGCTGGACGGGCGGAAGCTGCCGATCACCGCACCGGCGGGCGGATCATAGGCGCGCGGGCTGGCAAGTCCGCTTCCCGGCCTTTCGCTCCCATCCTCCCGGCGGCTGACGATCCGATGGAGCTGCGGGCGCCGCGCCGCCGCCTGTGCGTCGTCGGGAAAGCCCAGCGCCAGTGCGGCGAGATAGACGGCGGCAAGCTCGCGGTCGGCCTTGGCGCCCTGGCGGATCAGGTCGTCGGCCTGGACGAACAGGGTCTGCAGCGTGGCGTTCGCGCCGAACAGCCGACCGGCGACGACGGCATCCGCCGGCTTCACCTGGGCCAGCGCCCGGTCGGCCAGCATCGCCATCGCGAAGACCGCCTTGACCACCGCGCCATGGGCGGCCGGCCCCTGGGCGGATGCGGCGCCGCTCATGCCGTGGAGCGTCGCGACCAGCCGCTCGGCTACCGAGCCGGCGGGCGCCTGCTCCTGCGCGCAGCCGGCCAGCAGATCGGCATGAAAGGCGCGGAACAGGGCCAGCGCGCCGGGGGCGGCATCGTTCTGCACGGTGGCGGGAGGGACGGGAGCGGGCGAAGGGGCGGGCCGGACGGTCACGGTGCGGTCTCCTTCGGCAGCGGCGCCACGGTGAAGCCGTCGCGTCCCAGACGGACGTCCAGGGGGGCGCCGCCGTCCAGCAACTGCCGGTGGGCACCCGGCGTGCCGTAGCGGGCAAAGACGACGGTCGCCGACGGGCTGGCGGCGAAGGGGGAAGGCTGCGCAGGACCACGCTCTGGCCGGGCACCATCTCCCACGACGCGATGGCGATTTGCCCGGCGGCCCCGCCGTGCAGGGCCGCACGGTCGCGGAACCATGCAGCGGCATCCAGCATGCCGATCCGTCGTGCCAACGCCGCGTCGGCCACCCGGACCACGTCGACGGCGACCGGGCGGCGGTCGTTGGCATCGGCATCGGCGGCGATGCGGAGCATGGGGGTGGAGCTGTCGGCTGCGGGCCGGGCGGGCTCGCCCGTGGCGCAGCCGGCAAGCAGCAGGGCGATCGCCGGAACCAGACGCTTCATGGTCAGCCGCCCGCCCCGCCGGCGCAGACATAGCCCGCCGGCGTGTGGCGATACCAGTTGCCCGCCGCCTCGGCGCAGGGCGCCAGGACGCGGTCGTTCCGCTGCGGCGGGGCCGGCTCCGCCGCCGGCGGTTCCGCGCCCTCCGCTGGCCTGCCGGACGTCGGCCGGTTGACGAGGGCGAAGGACTCCTCGTCCTCCTCCAGGATCATGACGTAGCGCGTGCGCTTGGACGGGTAGCGGATGCCGACGTCGTACTCGCCGTCGGCCACCCGTTCCAGGATCGCGACGGAGCTGCCGGTGCCCAGCGGCGCGCAGCCCGACCCGGCAAGCAGGACCGGCAGCAGCAGCGCCGCGGCGAGGAAGAGGCGGTTCATCGGGTTGCTCCTGCTCATGCCGGGACGGCCGCCTGCGGGCCTGGAACGGTGGCGGTGACGGCGGTCACCGCGGCGCCCGCCTCCATCAGGTCGGGCGGTGTCGGGTCGATGCCGGCGTCGGCCAGCGTGCGGTAGACGGAGCGCCAGACCAGTTCCGGCACGGCGAAGGTGGCGTCGTGGTCCTTGACCCAGAAGAACAGGTTGTACTTGCACAGCCACTGCCCGTTGACGGCGCGGAAGCCGTCATAGCGGACGAAGGGCAGCCCGCCGGTGGCGCTGGGCATCACCTTGTCGGCGGCGCGCAGCGCGGTGGTCAGCAGCCCGCCCATCCGGCCGGGGTCGTGGCCGGCGTCGGCGAAATACTCCAGCTTCATCGACACGCGTTCGACCGCGCTGAAATTGACGACGGTCGCCTCCGACACTTTGGCGTTGGGCATGGCGACGATGAAGCCGGCGACGTTGCGCACCCGCACCGTCCGCCATGTCATGTCCACCACGACGCCGCGGACGATGTCGGTGATCTGGATGGTGTCGCCGATCTGGAACGGCCGTTCGATGTTCAGGACGATGCCGGAGAAGACGTTGGCGATGTTCGCCTGGATGGCGAGGCCGACGACCATGCCGACGAGGCCCGACGCCGCCAGCAGGCTGGTGATCGGCTGCTTCAGCACGAAGGCGATGATGCCGCAGCCGGCGAAGCCGAAGACGATCAGGGTGGAGAAGCGGCGGACGATGGCGGGGATCTTGCGCTGGGTGCGGATCTCCAGCGGCGTCCAGACGAAGCGCTCCAGCGTGCGGTCGACCAGGATGGCCGGCACGATCCACCACAGAACGCTGATTCCGTTCACCACCATGGCGATGCCGCTGGGCGGCAGCGTCGCCACCGCCTGGTCCAGGGCGATGTTGCCCGCCGACATCAGCAGGAGCGGCCAGGACAGGATGCGCATGAACAGGGTCTGGATCTTCCAGAACTGCCCGCGGTCGCGCCGGTCCATGAATGCTGCGAAGACCGCCAGCACGGCGCTGAAGATGGCGATGTAGACGAAGAAGTCGCGGTGGATGAAGTCCCGCGCGGCCGGTGCATCGGGCGTCGCCACCACGCCGAAATCGACGCGGGAGAAGTCCGGCTGCGGCCGGCCGAAGCCGACATAGTTGGGATCGCCCTCGCTGCTCACCGTGGCGACGTCCTGGGAAATCCAGGCGCGCGACAGCCGCCAGCCCGGCGACGGTGCCAGCACCCGCTTTGCCCGCAACTGGTCGAGCAGGGTGGAGCTTTCGCTTTCGCCCTCCAGCGCCCGGCGGAAGCGGTCGGCAAGGCTGAGGTCGGCGGCCGACGCGGTTTCCGCCGCCGCCATCGCCTTCAGCTTCTCCACGAAGTCGTTGGTGTTGACCAGCGACATGCCCAGCACGTCGGTGACGAACATCACCGTGTTGCGGTTCTGCGTCCGGTGGCGGAAGCTGACGCCGACGGAATGGCTGCCGTAGGGCGGCCGCTGGTCGGAGAAGTTCAGCGCGAAGCGGCCTTCGATCCGGTAGGCGACGTAGGTGGTGACCTCGCCGCGCTCCTCGCGGTAGGGCTTGCCGAGATCCACCGGCTTGACCGCGTTGGTGAAGACCACGTCGGCCGGGTTGAAGGCGCCGCGGTAGCGGAACCAGACCGTCAGGTTCAGCGTCGCCTCGTTGGCATCCGGATTGAGGTCGCGGATCTCGTGCAGTTGGACGCCGGTGTAGATGACGTCCGTCTTGTACATGAAGCGGTCGTTGACGTAGAGCGCGCGCCCCCGCTGCACCTCCTCCAGGAAGTTGGAGACGCCGGCCTCGCGGATCGGCTGCAGCTGGGTCAGCGCCGCCACCGGGTTGAGGCCGTTGTAGGTCGCCATCATCACCGGCAGGGTCGCCTGACCGCGGCCGTCGAAGGTCCAGGTGCCGGCGGTGCCCTGGAACGCGGCTTCCGCGCGGTCATGCCCGGCGATGGCGAGGCGGAGCCTGTCGCCGTCCGGCTTCCCGCTGGCCGGAGTATCGGCGGCGATGGCGTCGGCGACCAGATCGACGCCGTCGGCGCCCAGCGCCGCCGCCCAATCGGGCACGGCGTTGAAACGCTTCACATATTGGCCGTAAAAGCGCTGCGCACGCTCGTTCGCCGTGTCGAACAGGATGGGCGAGGAGACCAGCAGGCCGTGGCCGTAGGCCTCCGGCGTCAGCGCCTTGGGATTGGCTTGCGTCTGGGCGACGATCTCGGTGCGGAAGGCGGCGGTCGCCATCTCCGAACTGCCGGCGATCAGGTTGCGCACCCCGGCATCGCGCAGCGCCACCACCACCCGCGCGCTGTCCACCGCGGAGCCGATGACGACGACGGCACCGGTCGGCATCTTCTCCTTCACCGCCTGGGCGAGCGCCGGCAGCGCGCCGGCCCCGCCGCGTCCCGGCGCGTAGGTCCATTGGCTGACCAGCCGGGTGCCGAAGCGCTGGAGGATGGCGTCGAACTGACCGGCGAGCGACGCCGCCTGCTCGCTGTCCTCGCGGACGATGGCAACCGTCGGTTCGCCCACCACGTTGCGCACATAGTTGGCGAGGAAGCGGATCTCGTGCGTGCGGTCGAGCGTGATGCTGAACAACCACGGGCTGGGCGCGGCGTCGGCCGCACGGATCAGCGGGCGCGGGGCGATCAGCGGGATCTTCTTCTGGGCGTAGATGGCCGCGGCGCTGTCCGTGGCGTCCGGCGTGTGGCCGATCGCCGCGACGACCGAGGGATCGTTGGCGACGCGGCGGGCGATCTCCAGCGACTTGCCCCTGTCGCCCTCGTCGTCGAAGGGCTTGACCTCCACCGGGCGTCCGCCGATGCCGCCGGCCGCGTTGATGGTGTCGGCACGTAGCGCGGCACCCTTGCGCAGCGCCAGCCCCAGCGCCGCGTCCGGCCCGCTGAGCGGCCCCACAACTGCGATGGCCAGCGGCTCCTCGCTCCGCTCGCCTAGGAAGCCGGCGCGCACCACCAGCGACACCAGCACGGTGACCAGCATCGCCGCCGCCAGGATCAGGGCGAAGCGCGCCTTCTTGGTCATGTGCGACCAGCGCAGCGGCGGCCGGGAACGGGGCTGGAGCGAACTCAGCATCGGGTGAACCTCGGGAGAGGGGAAAATCGCGTCGCGCGGACCATCCTCAGCGCTCCTGCATCGCGTGCTGCAGGCCGTTGAGGACCGGCGAGAAGACGTAGTCGAGGATCGTGCGCCGCCCGGTCAGGATGCTGCAGGTCACCCGCACGCCGGGAAACAGCTCGTAGGTCTTGCCGCCGTAATCGAAGCGGGTCACCGGCAGCTCGACGCGGACCTTGTAGTAGGACTGCTTGTTGGCATCGAGCAGGGTGTCGGGGCTGATCGTCCGCACCCGCCCCTCGATATGGCCGAAGCGCGAGGCGTCGCTGCCGGCCAGCGTCACCACCACCGGCTGGTCGGCGCGGACATAGCCGATGTCCTGCACCGGCAGGCGGGCGTCCACCACCAGCTTGCCGTCGCGCGGCACCAACTCCACCACCGTCTCGCCGGCCTTGACCACGGCGCCCTTGGTGGAGACGGCCAGCGTCTTGACGATCCCGTCCATCGGCGCCCGCAGGCTGGAGCGGTCAAGGCTGTCCTGGTAGCGGGTCAGCCGCTGGGAAAGCTCGTCGTGATTGCGCCGCGCCTCGTCCAGCGCGTTGCGGCTTTCCTCTTCGTACTTGCGGCCGATCCACACCAGCTTGCTGCGGGATTCCGCCAGCGCCGCCTCGGCCTGGGCCAGCGTGGCGCGATCCTCGGCGATGGCGCCGGTGATCCGGGCATCGTCGCGCAGAAGCTCCAGATGCTTCATGCGGTTGGTGATCTCGCGCTTCAGCAGGCTTTCGCTGATCGACAGCTGTTCGCGGATCAACCCCTGCGCCACCTGCGATCCGGAGATGCGGGCGCGGACGGCGGCCATCTGCTGTTCGCGCTGCACGATGTCCTGGCGCTGGATGTCGATGTCGGACGCCAGCCGGTCGCGCCGTGCGCGAAACAGGTCGCGGGTCTGCGCCACCAGATCGGGCCGCTCGCGCATCAGGCGGTCGGGGAAGTCGATGGCGTCGCGGCGGGCAACCTCCGCGTCCAGCCGGGCGATGTCGGCGGACAGCGAGCCGAGGCGCAGCCGCAGCTCTTCCAGGTCGGCGCGGGTCTTGGTCTGGTCCAGTTCGACCAGCACCTGCCCGGCCTTCACCGACTCGCCCTCCTGCACCAGGATGTCGCGGACGATGCCGCCTTCGAAATGCTGGACCGACTGGTTGTAGGCGAGCGGCACCACGTCGCCGGGGGCGCTGCTGGAGATGTTCAGTTCGGCGACCGACGCCCAGCCCAGCGCCGCGAGGAAGGCGGCGATGCCGACCGCGAACAGGCCGTCGCCGAAACGGCCCTCGACCTCCTGCGCAGGCGGAGGCAGCAGGGATGAGGGCAGGGGGGCGGCCGGTGCCGGCGCCATTGCAGCGCCCAGCGGCAGGGGCAGGCTAGGCCCGGCGGGCGGCTTGCGGGTCAGCAGGGGGAACGGCTTCATGACGCCACCATCCCGGCCGCGTCGCGGCTCATCGCCATGTCCTGCGGCTGATCGAGGTCGAGCGCCAGCGAGGCGCCCTGGAGGATGCGCGGATCGTGGGAGGCGATAACCACGGTGTGGCCGGCGCGCGCCAGTTCGATCAGCGTGCGGTAGACGACGGCGGTGCCTTCGGCGTCCAGCCCGTCGGTCGGCTCGTCCAGCAGGATCAGCCGGCCGCCGACCGCAAGCGCGCGGGCGAGCGCCAGCCGACGGCGGTGCCCCACCGGCAGCTCCTGGCCGAAATTGCGCAGCGGCGTGTCGAGCCCCTGGGCGCAGTCGGCCACCGCGCGGTCGGCGCCGGCCCGGTGCAGGACGGCGTGCAACTCCGTCTCCGACAGGCGCGGATTGGCGAGCAGCAGGTTCTCGCGGATGGTCCGGTTGAGGAAGACCGGCTCCTGCGGCAGATAGCCGACCTGCTGGCGCCACCAGACGGGGGCAAACTTTCGGATGTCGACGCCGTCGGCCAGCACGGCGCCCTCCTGCGGATCGGCAAGCCCGGCGATCAGGCGGATCAGCGTCGACTTGCCGGAGCCGTTGCGGCCCTTCAGCACCAGGATGTTGCCGGCGGGAACCGACAGGCTCAGGCGGCGCAGCAAGGGCGTGACGGCGCCGGGCGGCGTGTAGGTCAGGTCGCGCAGCTCTAGCGTGCCGCCATAGCGGGGCAGGCTGGTGCCGGTCTGCGGCTCCACCGCCGTGCGGGCGAACTGCTCCAGCCGGGCTTGCGCCTGCCGTGCCATCGCCAGCGATTCCCCGATCTGCGCCAGCCGGGTGAAGGGGGCCAGCGCCCGCCCCACCAGCAGGTTGACGCCGATCAGCGATCCGACGTCCAGCTCGCCGCGCACCACCAGCACCGCGCCGACGGCGATGACGGCGACGCCCTGCAGCGCCTGGAGGCTCTGTGCCGCCGATTGGGCGCGACCCTGGCGCATCGACATGCGTTCGCGCAGGGCCCGGAGCGTCTTCGCCGCGCGCTGCCAGTCGCCCAGCAGCGGCTTGGCGCCGCCGAACAGCGCCACCGCGTCGCGGCCGACGATGGCCGAGGTGACCAGCCCCTGTGCGTCGGCGCCGGCCTGGGCCAGATCGCGGCCGACCGCGCGCATGTCGGCCTGGGCCAGCAGACCGGCGGCGATCGACAGCAGGGTGAAGACCACGCAGATCGCCGCCAGCGGCCAGGACACCAGCGCCACCACCAGGATGAAGCCCAGGGCGAAGGGCAGGTCGAACAAGGTCGCCAGATTGGCGGAGCCAAGTGCGGCGTCGATCTGCTCGGGCGCGCGTACCGCCTCGCGTCTTGCCGCGTCGCCTTCCGCCGAACCGGCGCCGCTGCGCGCGGTCATCAGGATGCCGAAGGCGCCGGTGGACAGCCGGTCATGCTCCGCACGGCCGATGCGGCCGGCGATGCCCAGGCGGACATGGCGGAACAGATGTTCGAAGGCGATGGACAGCACGACGCCGACGGTCAGCGCCGCCAGCGTGGAATCGACGCCGTGCGTCACATACCGGTTCAGCACCAGCATGGTGTAGAAGGACGAGGCGAGGCCCAAGAGGTTCGCGGCGAGGGAGGCCGCGAAGACACGCGCCGTCAGCCGCAGGTTGGAGCGCAGCCGCAGGAGCAGCAGTCCGATGGCGCCGCCGGTCATTGCTGGTCTCCCGTTCCGCGTCTGCGCTTGCCGTCCCGGTTGTTGGAGGGGGCGGAATCCTGCTTGCCCGGCCCGTCGAACAGGCCGCGCCCCATCGCCGACAGCTTCGGCATCGGCTTGGTCTGGATGTCGGAGGCGCTCAGCCGGCCCATAGCCGCCAGCAGGCGGTATCCGGCAAGCACCAGTTCGGTTTCCGCGGCGGCGGCGTCGCTGCGGGCGTTGATGAGCGTCGTCTCGCCCGACAGGATGTCGATGAGGGAGCGGGAGCCCAGCTCGCGCTCCGCCCGCGCCACGTCGAGGAAACCGGCGGCGAGGCTCGCCTGATCGTTCAGCAGCCTCACCTGCGACCGCGCGCTTTCCAGCCGGTTCCAGCTGTTGCGCACGGTTTCCAGCACCGTGCGTTCCTGATCGGCCCAATTGGCGTCGGCGGCGCGCAGGTCGGCTTCCGCAAGGCGGACGCTGTTGATCGCGGTCAGGCCGGTGTTCAGCGAGAAGGTGACCTGCAGCTTGAACAGCAGCTCGTCCTGCCGTCCGGGCTGGCCAGCGACATCCCGCTTCATGTTTCGCTCTACATAGCCTTCCACCCGGGGATAGAGGCTGCGGCCGCGCACGGAGGCCACCGCCTCCTGCGCCGCTGCGGTGGTCAGGGCCAGTTCCTGCAGGCGCGGGTTGTGGCGGCGTGCCTCCTCCACCGCCGCGTCCATCGACGCGGGCAGGGCGGCCTTGGTCATCGCCAGCACCTCCGCGCCGTCGAGCCGGAAGGGCACATGGCCGAAATAGGCCTGGAAGCGGTTTAGCGCCGTCTGCATCGCCTCTTCCGCCGCGACCCGGCGGGCCTGGGCGCCGGCAAGCTGGCTCTTGGCCTGCAAGACGTCGGTGGAGAAGCCGTAGCCTTCCTGCAGCCGCACTTCCTCAAGGCCCGTCTGGCGGCGGATGTTGTCCTCAGACTGGCGGGAGAAGGCGAGCAGCCGGTGGGAGCGCACGAGGCCGGCATAGGCGCTGAGCCCCTCCACCAGCAGTTCCTGGCGGGTGCGCTCCACCGCGATGTCGGCGCGGACCACGGAAACCTGCGACCGCCGGATGTCGGCGTTGGTCGCGTCGAAATCCCAGATCAGCTGGGTCGCGCGCACCGAAAGCTGCTTGGCGTTCAGGTCGGTGTTGGGCATGCCCGCCGGCTTGCTGGTCGATTCCCGTCCGCCGTTCGCCGACAGGCTGAGCGTCGGATACCAGCCGCCATGGCTGATGCGCAGCGCGTTGCGGGCGGACTCCGCCGCCGCCTCCACCGCCTTCAGCCGGTCATGCCGGTCCGTCGCCTTGCCGATCAGGGAGATCACGTCCTCGCGCGGAGACGCAAACGCAGGTTGCGCACCCCCGGCCAGAAGCGGAAGCAGGGCCGCAGCAAAAAGGAAGCATTTGTGCATGGGGGTCCTGAAGATCGCCGTCTGCGGAAGCGTAGTGGCTTGCGACGATGGCGAACATAGCCGACAACCCTTATCGGGATTTAAGACAAAACAGTGTTCAAATTCCTAATAAATCCTCTAAATCTGTCAGTCTTATTAGGGGGTTATGATGTGATGCTCGTTCGGCGTATCATTATTCTGTGGATGGTGCTGATCGGCGACGTGCGCCTCCGGACTCCAGTTCAGCAATGAAGAGAAAGCAGGCTGCGGCACAACTTCGCCTGTGGCGGGTAGGCCCAGGCCGGATGCCAGGAGTGCGGTGAAGCTCGTCCCTCCCGAGGCGTCCGGTGCTGCATGCGGCAGGCTATGGACCTGTGCGGCGGAGGCGGCCTTCACGTCGAAGGCGACGCCGGCCACCATGTGGGTGCTGCCGTCGGCCATCGTCATGCTGGTGGTGCCCAGGATCCGGTTTCCGGCCAGCAGGGAGTCGCTTGGGGTCGAGCCGGTGGCGATGGACAGGATGCCCGCGTCGGAAAGCCCCCGCAATTCGTCGGTCTGGCTGATCCCGTCACCGTTGGCGTCCTGCCAGACCTTTAGCGTGGCGAAGGTCTCGTCCGTCGCGTCCAGCCGTCCGTCATGATTGCGGTCGAGGGAGGCCAGCGCTTCCAGGCTGCTGTTGAATCCGCCGCCGAACTGTTCCGACACCAGTTCCCGCGCGTCATCAATCCGCCCGTTGCCGTTGGCGTCCTGCACCAGCAGCGCGTTCCCGGCGCCGATCCAGCCGGTCCGGTCGGCCACCCCGTCGCCGGTCACGTCAAACTGCACCCCGTCGGACAGGGCGCGCAGGGCCAGTCCATGGCCGGTCATGTCCAGCACGATGGGGTCACTGGCGACGGTGGTCAGCCTGATGTTGTCGACGCGCAGGATCGGGTTGACGCTGTTGTCGCCGGTGTCGGAGGTGCCGAAGCCGAGCGACAGGGTGCTGTTGGCCGAAACCACCACGCTGAAGCTGCCGCTGGCGCTGTTGTCCTTGGCCAGCAGCGTCACCACGCCGTTGACGCTGACGAAGGCGAAGTCGTGATAGGACGCATTGTCGGTGAAGATGAAGGACCAGTCGAAGGTCAGCGTCGTGTCCTGCGTCACCGTCACGGTCGTGCCGAGCTTCATCGCATGGCCGGCGGACGGAACCGTGCCGGTGGCTGCGGCGATCGAACCGTGGCTCAGGCCGAGGAAGTCCTCAAGCTGGGTCGGCGTTTGGCCAGCCGCCGAGGTGAGGGTCGCCTCCCGGCCGTCGCCGGTCGTGCCGACCGTGGCACCGCCGGTGTAGGTCCAGCCGGTCAGGCCGTTGTCGAAGGAACCGTTCGGGATCAGCACGCCCGGATGGAGCGTCACGCTGTCGGTGGCGGTGGAGAAGGCGCTGCCCGGCCCGGTGTCCATCGCGACCTTGCTCCCCGCGGTTCCGCTGGTCTGGTCCCAGGCATGGATGGTCAGGGCGCCGTGGACGGTGGCGGGCACCGACGCGTTGGGCTGGAAATACAGCCGGTCGGTGGAGCGCAGCAGAAGGGCGGAATCGTTGTCGTTGACGGTGCCGACCAGG
Source organism: Azospirillum sp. VT-I1 (assembly GCF_055698305.1). Lineage (NCBI taxonomy): Bacteria > Pseudomonadati > Pseudomonadota > Alphaproteobacteria > Rhodospirillales > Azospirillaceae > Azospirillum > Azospirillum sp. VT-I1. The sequence goes on from NZ_CP168802.1 coordinate 701,598, forward strand.
CTCCAGCTCGCGCCGCCGTCGGTCGAGAACCACCAGCGGCCATAGGTCTCGTTGGTGCCGACCAGGGCGATACCGGTCAGGGCGCCGGCATCGCCGTCGGTGACATTAGCGGGGCCGGCGCCGTTCAGCCCGACCAGTTTCGACACGGCAATGCCCGCGGTTCCGGCGCCGGGTGCCGCAAGGGCTTCCGTGGCGACGGAGACGGAGAGATTGGTGTCGGCCAGCACCGGGGAGGCGTTGGGCGGCGCCACGGTGACGGCGACGGACGTGGCGGCAGTCAGCGGCCCGCCGGCCCCGCCGCCACCCTGGTCGTCCACCAGGACATGGATGGTGTCGGCACCGGTGTAGGAGGCCGCGGTGTAGAGAAGCCCGTTGGTCGCGCCGAGCAGGCTGTTGATGGTGGCGAGGGTCGCGCGGATGGTGACGGTGTCGGTCCCGTTGCCGGTGATGACGGCGTCCGTGCCGCCATCCGCCAGGGTCAGCGTCCCGTGCCCCGCGGTCAGCGTGACGAGCATGGGCGTGGAGCCGGCGTCGATGTCCGACACCGACAGCCCCGTGACCGCAACGGCAACACCCTTCACCGTCGACAGCGATGCAGTGCCGGCGGTGACCTGCGGGGCGTCGTTGACCGGCGTGACGGTTCCGGTCAGCGCAATGGTTTCGGCGCTGTAGACGCTGCTGCCGCCGACGCCCGCCGTCAGGTCGATCCTGCCGCCGGTGACGACCGGGGCGCCGCCCTCCTCGACCAGCCGTACGGTCAGCGCCGGAGTGGCGCCGTTCCAGTCGGCCGCCGGCACGAAGCGCAGCTTGGCGGCTGCGGACAGCAGCAGGGCCGAGCCGTCCGACACGGCTCCCACGGCCACCCAGGCGGTGCCGGTCCAATATTGCCAGACGCCCTGCGCGGCGGTCGCCGCATTGCCGACGATGGCGATGCCGGCGAAGCCGTTGGCCGCCGATCCTCCGGCCACGGCGTCGGCCGCATCGGAGAAGAGATGGCCGAACAGGCTGGTGACGGTGGCGCCTGCCGGATCGGCGGTGTCCTCCGCGATGGCCGGCAGGGTGGCGGTCGTGCCCGTCGCCACCGGCGCGTCGTTGACGGCGTCGACCATGCCGGTCAGCGTGACGGTGCCGGCGCTGTATCGGCCGGTGCCGCCGCCCGCCGTCGCGCCGACCCGCTCACCGCTGGCGATGGCTCCCTGCGAGCCGTCCGCCAACCTGACCGTCAGGGCCGGGGTGGTGCCGTTCCAGTCGGCGGCGGGCAGGAAGCGCAGCTTGGCGGCGGCGGACAGCAGCAGGCCGTTGCCCTCGCCGACCGAGCCGACGTCGGCCCATGCGGTGCCGGTCCAATATTGCCAAGCCCCTGGGCGGCGGTGGCGGCATTGCCGACCACCAGCACCCCGGCGAACAGGTCCGCCGCCGATCCGCCGCTGACCGCGTCGATGGCGTCGGAGAACAGCCCGCCGAACAGGGCGGAGACGGTGGCGCCGGCCGGATCGGCGACGTCTTCCGCGACGGCCGGCAGCGCCGCCGCCGTTCCGGTGGCGACCGGCGCATCGTTGACGGCGGTGACGCGGCTGTCGAGCACGACGGCGGAGACGCTGTAGGGCGTCGTTCCGCCGACGCCGGTGCTCTTGAGGTCGATGCGGCCGCCGGTGGTCAGCGGTCCCTGGGAATCGTCGACCAGCCGCACCATCAGGCCGGGCGTCCGCCCGTTCCAGTCGGCCGCGGGCAGGAACCGCAGCAGCGTGTCGGCGGCGAGCAGCAGCGCATTGCCGTCCGACGCCGCGCCGACCGCGACCCAGGCGGAACCGCTCCAGTATTGCCATTCCCCTTGCGCGGCGTTGCCGGGATTGGCGACCACCGCCACGCCGGCGAAGCCGTCGCCCGTCGCGCCGTACACCGCGTCGGTCGGGTCGGAGAACAGCCCGCCGAACAGCGATGCGACGCTGGCGCCGGCCGGGTTGGCGCTGTCCTCCGCAACGGAAGCCAGGGTGGCTTGCACGGCGGTCGCCACCGGGGCGCCGTTGACCGGCGTGATCTCCAGCGACAGGCGGCCGACATCCGCCGACAGCGGCGTGGTGCCGCCCGTGCCGGGCAGGGCGAACAGCTGGCGCCCGGCATCGCTGAAGCCGCCGGTCCACTCATCGCTCACCGCCCGCAGTTCCAGGGCCGGAGCCTGCCCGAAGGCGCCGGTCGCGGGCAGGAAGCGCAGAAGGGCGTTGCCGGGCAGAACCAGCGCCGCCGCCGCGCCGACCGCCCCGACCTCCAGCCAGCTTGCGCCGTCCATGCTGTACTGCCAGACGCCGAGCGCGGAGCCCTGGTTCGCCACCACGGCCACGCCGACCACGCTGCCGCCGGCCTCGCCGGGGCGGAACATGGCCTCGATCAGGTGGAAGACGGTGAAGCCGGCCGGCGCCGCCGTGCCCTCGGCCACCGCCAACGCCTTGGCGAAGGCCGCCGCGTCGAAGGCTGCCGAAAGGGTCGGTGCCGCCGCATGTTGCACGGCCGGCACGGACGGGAGGGCCGGCGTTTCGCCGGGCGAGACGGGGCGTCCGGTGTCGGAGGCTGCGTTCTCCAGGGCGCGGACCGTCGCCTGCACCGCCCGCTGCTGGCTTTGCGCGGCGACGGCGAACGCGTCGGCCGTCAGCGTCTTGGTCACGGAGGGGGTGGAGGACGCGGCCGGCCGGGCATCCGTCGATGCGGTGCCTTGGGCGGAGATGTCGCTGCCGGTGCCCTTGGCCTCCGCGCCGGCCGGATCGAAGCTGACCGTCTTCAGCGCGGCCCCGGTCATGGCGGTGTTCGCGGCCGGCTGCGGTGCCGCCGCCGGGGGAGGGGAGCCATCGGCGGTGCTCGGCGCTGCGTCGGCCGGGGTGTCGGCGGCGGGCTTGTCGCCGGCCTCTTCCTTGCCGTCCTTCTCCTTGTCGCCCTCTTCCTTGGCGTCCTTCGCCGCCTCGGCGTCCGCCACCTGTTCGGCTGCGGCGGGGGCCTCCTTGCCGTCCTGGCTCTCGCTGCTCTGTGCCGGGTCCTGTGCGGACTTGTCGCCGTCCGCCGCCTGGTCGGCCTCTTCGGCGGCAGCTGCCTTGTCCGGATTGGCGAGATCGGCCAGGGCCTTATCCTGTGGGGAAACCGGGACTTCGCTGGCCTGGGCGTTCTGCTGGACGGTGTCGGCGGCCTGACGGGCGGCGGCCAGCGCCTGCCCGGCGGAGCGACCCTCCGCCAATGCCTGACCCAGCGCCGCACCGAATGCGGCACCGGCACCGCCGAGGGACTGCACGACCTGCTCGACATTCTGCCCGCTGGCGAGCGCCGCGACCAGCGGATCGCCCTTCACCCCCTTCGCCGTCTCCGCCGCCAGGGTCGATGCGGCGGTGACGTCCTGCCGTGCCGCGTCCAGTGCCCCCGACGCCTCGCGGCCGGCCGACAGGGCGCTTCCCAAAGCCTGCCCGAACCCGCCGGACGCCGCGGCGTCGATGCCGGCGCCCGCGGCAAAGGACTTGACGGTTTCCGCGACGTTGCGGCCGGAGGCCAGGGAGGCCACAAGCGCATCCGTCGGCTTCGGCGGCACGGCGGCGGCGCTCTGGCTTGCGGTCATGTCCGACTGCGCCCGCGACGATGCGCCGAGCGCCGCGTCGGGCGACGCGCCCCTGGACAGCGCGTCGTTCAGGACGCTGGCGAAGGCGGGATTGCCCACGGCGTTGCCTGCCGCCTCCGCTCCGCCCGACGCCAGGGTGCCGAGCATGCGCTCGCCGGCCGATTGCTCCACCGCGACCGTCTGCGAAAGGGCGTCGCTCTTGGCGTTCGACGCCGTCGCCGCGGCGACGGCTTCGGCGGACTCGACACCACCGGACAAGGCCCGTTCCAGCGAAGCGGCGAAATGGCCGCCCGCGTCCGAACCCAGCGCCCTGACGGCGTCCTGCACCCCTGCACCGGAGGCGAGGGCGGCCGTCAGCTGGTCGGCCGGCGAAAGCGGAACCGGGGCCGGGGCGGTGGGGGACGCTTGCGCGGTCAGGGCCTGCGACAGCGCCGCGATGGGGTCCGGCGCCCCGGCCGGCCGGGCGAGCGGGTCCATCACCCCGTTGAACAGGGCGGCGGACAGGTCGGACGCCGCGCTACTGCCGGCCTGGGCCGGCATCTCCACGCCCTGTCCCTGTGCCAGCGCGCTCGCCATGCGCTGCTCGCCGGTGAGGGAGGCCGCCTCCTGCGTCGCCTGCGCCATGCGCGCGGCGGCACCGGCGGCGATGCGGTTCGCCTGGAGGATCGCGGCATCCGTGGACGCCTGCGTTCCCAACCCATCGGTGAAATCGCGCATCCAGCCGTCGGCGAGCGCCCCGGCGGCATCGCCCGGCAGGCCCTGGCCGCTCAACGCCGCCGCCATCTTCTCCTGAACCGCCCGAAGCGCTCCCGCATCGCCGCTCAGCAGGGTGGCCGCCGCCTCCGCTGCCAGCGCGTCGGGAATGGCCAGCAGCGGGGCCGCCTGGGCGTCGGCGTTCAGGGTGTCGGGCATCACGGGCCTTTCGCCGGCGCGTCAGTTGCTTGTAGCAAGCTGAATATCACAGCAATTTGCTAAAGAAATGCTGAACGCGCCCCCGGGGGCCGTCATCCGGGTCATCCTCCGCCGCATGGCCGATGCCGGCGGGCAACTCGTACAGGTGGACGCGCCGCATCGGGTGGGCGATGCTCTGTCGCGGGATGCTTCGACCATTCCCGACCCTGCGGCCGACAAGGCCAGCTTTCCCAACAAAAAAGGTGCCGTCACCGTGACCAACCCCGCCGACAGCCTCGACCGCCGCCCGATCCGCGCCGTTGCCTTCGACCTCGATGGCACCCTGGTGGACAGCGTCGCCGACCTGATGCATGCATCCAACGCCCTGCTTGCGGAGTTGGGGCGTCCGGCGGTCGATCTGGCAGCGGTGCGGTCCTTCGTCGGCGACGGGGCGCCCAAGCTGGTGGAGCGCGTGCTGACCGCCACCGGCGGTGCTCCCGCCCCGGACGAGACCGCCCGCTGTGTCAAACGGTTCCTGGAGATCTACGAGGCCGACCCCAGCGCCCACAGTGCGCTCTATCCCGGCGTCGCCGAAACGCTGGAGGCGCTGGCGGGGGCCGGCCTGCGTCTCGGCGTCTGCACCAACAAGCCGATGGCGGCGACCCTGCGGCTGCTCGGCGACCTGGGCATCGCCGGCCGTTTCGCCGCCGTGGTCGGCGGCGACAGCTACCCGACCCGCAAGCCTTCGCCGGAACCGCTGCTGGGCCTGCTGGAGCGGCTGGAGGTCCGGCCGGAGGAGGCGGTCTTCGTCGGCGACAACGAGCATGACGTGGCCGCCGGCCGCGCGGCGGGCGTCGCGCGGGTGCTGGTGGTGCCCTACGGCTACGCCCGCGTGCCGCTCGCCAGCCTGCCGCAGGACGGCATCCTCGACGGCTTCGCCGACCTGGCGAAGCGGCTGTCCCGCTGAGCGGCGTCAGGCCGCCCAGTTGACGTCGTCGGCGTCCTGCGTCTGCGGCGGGATTTGCGCGACCACCTTGACCGCCAGACCGCCGCAGGAGGTCTCGCGGTATTTCGGGTCCATGTCCTTGCCGGTCTCGAACATCGTCTCGATGACCTTGTCGAGCGAGACGAGCGGCTCGCTGGTGCGGTGCAGGGCCATGCGGGTGGCGTTGATCGCCTTCATGGCGCCCATGGCGTTGCGTTCGATGCAGGGGATCTGCACCTGCCCGCCGACCGGATCGCAGGTCAGGCCGAGATTGTGCTCCATCGCGATCTCGGCGGCGATGCAGACCTGCTCCGGGCTGCCGCCCATCAGGTCGGCAAGGCCGCCGGCGGCCATGGAGCAGGCGACGCCGACCTCGCCCTGGCAGCCGACCTCGGCGCCGGAGATGGAGGCGTTCCGCTTGTAAAGCGCGCCGATGGCGGCCGACGCCAGGAAGAAGCGGACGCAGGCGTCCTCGTCCAGCGGCTTGATGAAGTTGTGGTAGTAGGCGAGCACCGCCGGGACGATGCCGCAGGCGCCGTTGGTCGGCGCGGTGACGACGCGGCCGCCCGCCGCATTTTCCTCGTTCACCGCGAAGGCGAACATGTTGACCCAGTCGACCACGTTCATCGGGTCGCGCGACAGCGCTTCCGACGAGGCCAGCTGGCGGCGCAGGATGGCGGCCCGGCGGGGAACCCGCATCGGACCGGGCAGCACGCCCTCGGTCGTCATGCCGCGGTCCATGCAGGCGCGCATCGTCTGCCAGATGTTGGCGAAATAGTCGCGGATCTCCTGGTGGCTGTGCAGGCGCAGCTCGTTCTGCAGGATCAGGCCGGAGAAGGACAGGCCGGTCTTCCGGCAATGGGCCAGCAGGTCTGCGGCGGAGGCGTAGGGATAAGGAAGCTCCACCTCCTCGCCGCTCTGCTTGCCGAAATTCTCGTCCTCGACGACGAAGCCGCCGCCGATGGAATAGTAGGTCTTGCCCAGCAGCAGCCGGTCGCCGTCGAAGGCCTGGATCGTCATCCCGTTCTCATGCCGGGGCAGGTTGGACCGGTGGAAGGTGATGGCGGTCGGCGGGAAGTCGATCGGCTTGCCCTCCTGGCCCAGCGGCAGGCTGTGCGAATTGCGCACCTGCTGCAGGAAGGCGGGGATGGTGTCGATGGCCACCGTATCCGGCAGGTTGCCGGCAAGGCCGAGCATGAGGGCGACGTCGGTGTGGTGGCCCTTGCCGGTCAGCGCCAGCGACCCGTAGACGTCGACCGCGACGCGGGTGGCGGACTCGAATCCGCCGCAGGAGCGCAGGGCGTCCACGAACTGCTTGGCTGCCCTCATCGGTCCCACCGTGTGCGAACTGGAGGGGCCGATACCGACCTTGTAGAGGTCGAACATGCTGATCATGGCGTGCTTCCTTCCTGTGCCGGTTCTTGTCTTCGCCACTTCGGGCGGCGGCCCGTCGCCTTTGGACGGGGCGCCACCCGGAGGGGAAGCGGTGTGTGCGTCAGAGGCTGAGCAGGGAGTAGAGGATGGCGGACATCGCGACGCTGCCGATGAACAGGACCACCACGTTGCCCGGCTGGCCGGCGTACTTGCGCATGGCCGGCACCTTGCGGATCGCGTACATCGGCATGATGAAGAGCAGGGCGGCGATGATGGGACCGCAGAGGGATTCGATCATACCGAGGATGCTGGGGTTCAGGGTGGCGGCGATCCAGACGGCGGCGACCATGAACAGGGCGCTGAAGCGGTTGATCGCCTTTTCGTCGACCGGCTTGCCCTGGCTGCGCAGCTGCTGGGCAATCAGACCGTTCAGACCTTCGCGGGCGCCGAGATAGTGGCCGAAGAAGGACTTGGTGATCGCCACGAACGCCACGGCCGGGGTCAGGAAGGCCATCAGCGGGTTGTCGAACTTGTTGCCGAGATAGGACAGGATCGAGATGTTCTGGGCCTTCGCGTCGGCCAGTTCCTGCGGGTTCAGGCTGAAGACGCAGCTGAAGACGAAGAACATGACGACCAGGACCATCATGACGACCGCATACTTCTCGATGCGGGTGGTCTGGGCTTCGGCTTCCTCGCCATAGCGGTTCTGCTGGGCGACGACGAAGCGGGAGATGGCCGGGGAGTGGTTGAAGGAGAACACCAGCGCCGGGATGCTGAGCCACAGGGTCAGACTGAACTGGCCGGCGGTCGGGACCTGATCGAGGATGGCGCCGTTCCAGTCGGGGGCGAGATACAGGCCGATGCCCATCAGGACCACAACGAAGGGATAGACGAGCCAGCCCATGACCCGCACGACCATCTGCTCACCCAGCTTGATGACGCCCATCAGGCCGAGGATCAGGCCCAGCGACAGCAGGATGCGCGGCGGCGGCACCATGCCCAGCTGATGCACCATGAAGCTCTGGACCGTGTTGGTCAGGCCGACGCCGTAGATCAGCAGGATCGGCAGGATGGTGAAGAAGTAGAGCAGGGTGATGAGCTTGCCCGCGGTGGCGCCGAAATGCTCGGCCACCACCTCGGTGATGTCGCTGCCCGGTTTGGATGAGGACAGGATGAAGCGGCACAGGCCGCGATGGGCCAGATAGGTCATCGGGAAGGCGATGACCGCCATCACCGCCAGCGGCCAGAAACCGCCGAGCCCGGCGTTGATGGGAAGAAAAAGCGTGCCTGCGCCAATAGCCGTTCCGAACAGCCCAAGCATCCACATTGTGTCATGCCTGGTCCACGGCAGTGGAGGATTGCCAAGCCTCGTGGATTCCGTTGAGATGCTGACCATTTTTATGCCTCCAGCATGCCTTTGTTCGTGGATGTTCAGGCCATCACGGAAAGGCTGCGCTCTGTTGACCTGGAGGAAGCCTAGCAACACCCCGCCGGCAATTCCCGGCCGAACTCCGGAGCGGTGGAATAGCGAAATGAGCGGCGGAATGGAAAAATGAGCGGAGGCGGGCGGGGGGCAAATGCTCCCTCTCCCGCCCCGGGAGAGGGAAGGGGCCCATGCGGAGCATGGGAAGGGTGAGGGGTGGCGCAAGGAAACATGCGGTTCGGGATGCTTGAAATCCCCTCACCCTCCCGCCTTCGGCGGGTCCCTCCCTCTCCCGGGGCGGGAGAGGGCGAGTTTCACCGGTTGTGAGACACACGCCCCTTCCCCCTGGCCTTTCGGCCGGGGATGGTTCACACCTTGCGCCTCAACCCAGCACATGCAGTCGCTCACCTGCCCGGACGGGACGGCCCGGACGCGCGGGTGCAGGGAGCCTTGACCGATGCAAATTGATCCCGTGGGCCTCTCGCTGGTCCTTCTCCAGCAGATGTGCGTCTATCTGGTGGTGGCCTATCTCCTCAGCCGGACGAAGATCTTCATCCCGCTGACCCATGCGACGATCCGGCCGCCGCACAAGTTCGCCTGCTACGTCATCTTCTCGCTGTTCTGCATCATGGGGACCGTGCTCGGCATGCCGGTGGTCCATGCCATCGCCAACACGCCGGCGATCGGCGCGGTGCTGGGCGGGCTGCTCGGCGGTCCGGTGGTAGGGCTCGCGGTCGGCATCACCGGCGGGCTGCACCGCTATTCGCTGGGCGGCGCCTTCGCGCTCGCCGCCGCCATCGACATCGTCGTGCAGGGTATGCTGGGCGGTCTGATGCACCGATACCTGATCCGCCGGGGCAGGATCCGCACCCTGTTCGACCCGGTCAAGGCCGGCGCGCTCACCTTCGTCGGGGTGGTGCTGGAGTTGCTGATCGATCTTGCGGTGGCGAAGCCGTTCGACCAGACGCTGGAGATCGTCAAGCTGATCGCAGTGCCGGAGCTGATCGCCAATTCGCTGGGTGCGGCGATGTTCATGGGCATCCTGCTCGACCGCCGGGCGCTGATAGAACGGCAGTCCAGCCTGTTCTCCGCCAAGGCGCTGGCGATTGCCGCGCGGGCCGACGGTGTGCTGCGCCGGGGCTTCAACCAGGAAAACAGCATGACCGTCGCCCGGATCATCTATGAGGAGACCGGGGTGGGTGCCGTCGCCATCACCGACCGCGAGAAGATCCTCGCCTTCATCGGCATCGGCGACGACCACCATCTTCCCGGCACGCCGATCTCCTCGGCCAGCACGCTGCACGCCATCGCCGACAACGAGGTCATCTATGCCGACGGCAACGAGGTGGCCTATCAATGCTCGATCAGCCCGACCTGTCCGCTGGGGGCGTCGCTGGTCATCCCGCTGGTCGGCGAAGACAGCCACGTCATCGGCACGATCAAGCTGTACGAGCCCAAGACCAAGCTGTTCTCCACCATCAACCGCACGCTGGGCGAAGGCATCGCCAAGCTGCTGTCGAGCCAGATCCTCGCCGGCCGCTACGAACAGCAGAAGGCGCTGCTGGCGCAGGCGGAGATCAAGCTTCTGCACGCCCAGGTGAACCCGCATTTCCTGTTCAACGCGCTGAACACCATCGCCGCCGTCACCTGCGACGAGCCGGAGAAGGCCCGCGACCTGATCGGCGACCTGTCCACCTTCTTCCGCATGAATCTCAAACGGCCGAGCGAGATCGCCCCGCTGGCCGAGGAGATCGAGCATGTGAACGCCTATCTGCAGATAGAACTCGCCCGCTTCTCCGACAGCCTGTCGGTGGACGTCGACATCCCCGACGGCCTCGGCCGGGTGCGGCTGCCGGCCTTTACGCTCCAGCCGGTGGTGGAGAACGCGATCAAGCACGGCACGTCGCAGTTGCTCCGCCCCGGCCATGTCTCGATAAGCGCCCGCGAGGACGGCGACGGTCTCGTCATCGACGTGGAGGACAATGCCGGGCTTTACGAGCCGAAGCCGGGCGGGCAGGGGCTGGGCATGAGTCTGGTCGACCGCCGCATCAAGAACTGTTTCGGCCCGTCCTACGGTGTTACCGTCGCGTCCCGGCGGGACGTCTTCACCCGCATCACGATCCGGGTTCCTCTGGAGGCCGCTTCCAAATGATCAACGCCCTCATCGTCGACGACGAACCGCTGGCCCGCAAGGAGCTTCGCCGCGTTCTCTCGAAGGCCGACGACATCAACGTCGTCGCGGAATGCAGCAACGCCATCGACGCCATCGGCGTGATCAACCGGGAAAAGCCGGACGTCGTGTTCTTGGACATCCAGATGCCGCGGGTGAGCGGTATCGAGATGCTGAGCATGCTCGACCATGAGAAGATGCCGCACATCGTCTTCCTGACGGCGTACGACGAGTATGCAGTGCAGGCGTTCGAACAGCACGCCTTCGATTACCTGCTGAAGCCGGTCAACCAGGCCCGGCTCGACAAGACGCTGCAGCGGCTTCGCCGCGACCGCGAGCCGCAGAAGATCGACCAGCTTCCGGGCGCCAACCAGCTCCGCCAGATCCCCTGTTTCGGGCAGCACCATGTGCAGCTCGTGCGGATGGAGGATGTCGAGCATGTGGCGTCGGGCATCAGCGGCGTCTATGTGGTGTCCACCGACGGCACCGAACGGCCGACGGAGCTTCCCCTCCACATCCTTCAGGACCGGACGCCGCTGCTGCGCTGCCACCGGCAATATCTGGTCAACACCGACTGCATCGAGAAGATCAATTTCCTGGAGAACGGGCTCGCGGAGATCAGCACCAAGCGCGATCACGTCATCCCGGTGAGCCGGCGCTTCTTCCCGCAGATCAAGGAGCGGCTCGGGATCCTGTGACCGCGGCGCGTCGGGCGGAGTCCCCCGATCCGCCCGACGCCGCCCCGCCCCCGCCCCGGCAATCACTTGACGAGGGGGCAGCCGCTGTCCTTCGGCGCGATGTAGGCCTGTTCCCCCGGAATGGCCTTGAGAATCTTGAAGTAGTCCCAGGGAGCCTTCGAATCCGCCGCCGTCTTCACCTGCGCCAGATACATGTCGCCGAAGACGCGGCCGTTCTCCGCGATCTTCGCGTTCTTCATCATCATGTCGGTGACCGGGGCGGCGCGCATCTTCGCGGCCACCGTGTCGGAATCGTCGGTCCCGGCCTCCTGCACGGCCTTCAGATAGTGCCGGACCGCCGAATAGACGCCGGCCTGGTTCATCGACGGCTTGCGGCCGGTCCGTTGCTCGAACGTCTTCGACCAGGCGCGGGTTTCTTCGGTCATGTCCCAATAGAAGGAGTTCGCCAGCATCAGCCCCTGCGAGACGTCGAGACCCAGCGCATGGACATCGTTGATGTTCAGCAGAAGCCCGGCCATGGTCTGCCCGCCCTGGGGCAGCCCGAACTCCGCCGCCTGCTTGACCGCGTTGATGGTGTCGCCGCCCGCGTTGGCGAAGGCGACAACGTCCGCGCCGGACGCCTGCGCCTGCAGCAGGAAGGACGAGAAGTCGGAAGCCCCCAGCGGGTGGCGGACGCTGCCCTTGATGGTGCCGCCCAGCTGCTTCACCGTGCTGGCGGCCTCGGCCTCCAGCGAATGGCCGAAGGCGTAGTCGGCGGTGACGAAGAACCAGCTCTTCCGGCCCTGCTCGACCAGCGCGCGGGCGGTGGCGGAGGCCACGGCGTGGTTGTCCCAGGTCCAGTGGAAGCCGTAGGGGCTGCATTCCTTGCCGGTCAGGTCGGTGGACCCCGGGCCGGACATCAGGAAGATGCGCTTCTTGTCCCGCGTGATGACCTGGACGGCGAGCGCCGCGGCGGAGTTCGGCACGTCGGCGACGACATCGACCTTCTCGGTGTCGATCCACTGGCGCGCCAGATTGGCGGCGACGTCTGCCTTGTTCTGGTGGTCGCCGACGATGATCTCGATCCGCGTGCCGTTGATCGCGTTGCCGAACTCCTCCGCGGCGATCCGCGCCGCCACCGCCGAGCCCTCGCCGTTGATGTCGGCATAGATGCCGGAGCGGTCGGAGAGCATGCCGATCTTGATGACACCGTCGGACATCTGGGCCTGGGCCGTCCCGGTCGACAGGGCGGCGATGGCGGCGCCGGCGAACAGAAGGTTGCGCATGGTTCACTCCCTGGATTTTGCGTTCTTGGTGGTTGAAAGGATTGCGCGGCTTTCCGGCAGGTCAGTGGGTGGTGTAGCCGCCATCCACCGGGATCGCGGCGCCGGTGATCGAGGCGGCCGCGTCGGAGCACAGGAAGGCGATGGCGGCCGCGACCTCGGCGGGCGGGATCAGCCGGCCGGTCGGCATCTTGCCGAGGAACACCGCCTTCAGCACCTGATCCTCCGGCAGGCCGGTGACCTGCGCCTGCTGGGCGATCTGCTTCTCGATGATCGGGGTCAGCACCGTGCCCGGACACACCGCGTTGCAGGTGATGCCATGTTCCGCCACCTCGATCGCCACCGATTTTGTCAGGCCGATCAACCCGTGCTTGGCCGCGACATAGGCGGGCTTGTGCGGAGCCCCCACCATGCCGAGGACCGAGGCCGTGTTGACGATCCGCCCCCAGCGCCGCTCCCGCATGGCCGGCAATGCGGCCTTGATGGCGTGGAAGGCCGCGCTGAGGTTGACCGCCAGCAGCAGGTCCCACTTGTCCTCGGGGAATTCATGCATCGCCGCCACATGCTGCACGCCGGCATTGTTCACCAGGATATCGACCGGCCCCAGTGCCTCGGCCGCCTCGGCCATCATCGCCCGCACCGCCTCTGGGCGGCTGAGGTCGGCGTCCGAATAGACGACCGTCCTGCCGCTCTGCGCCGCGATCTCCGCGCACAGCGCGTCGATCTCCCGGCGGTCGCCGAAGCCGTTGAGCATGACGTTGCAGCCGCTGCCGGCCAGTTCGCGGGCGGTCGCCAGACCGATGCCGCTGGTCGAGCCGGTGACGACGGCGTTCCTGTTCCGCATCTCTCTTTCCCCCAAATTTTCTTGAATCCCGGTGCCCGCCGCCGGGCTCAGAACGCCACCTGATCGGCACCCTTGAGCGCGAGCATGGCGCGCGCTTCAGCGGGGGTGGCGATCTCCAGCGACAGTTCCTCCAGGATGCGGCGGATCTTCGCCACCTGCTCGGCGCTGTTGCGGGCGAGCCGGCCCTTGCTGAGATACAGGCTGTCCTCCAGCCCGACCCGGACATTGCCGCCCATCACCGCGGCCATGGTGGTGAAGGGGATTTGGTGCCGGCCGGCCGCCAGCACCGACCAGGCATAATCGCTGCCGAACAGCCGGTCGGCGGTCTCGCGCATGAAGGCGAGGTTGCGCTCCTCCGCGCCGATGCCGCCGAGGATGCCGAAGATGGTCTGGACGAACAGCGGTGGCTTCACCAGACCGCGGTCGAGGAAATGGGCGAGGTTGTAGAGATGCCCGACGTCGTAGCATTCGAACTCGAACCGGGTGCCGCAGCCCTCGCCCAGATGCTGGAGGATGTAGGCGATGTCCCGGAAGGTGTTGCGGAAGATGAAGTCGTCGGTGCTGCGCAGATAGGGCTCCTCCCAGTCGTGCTTCCAGTCCTTGTAGCGGTCGGCCAGCGGGAAGATGCCGAAATTCATCGACCCCATGTTGAGGGAGCACATCTCCGGCTTTGCCTGCAGCGGGGCGGCGAGCCGCTCCTGCACCGTCATGGCGAGCGAGCCGCCGGTGGTGATGTTGAGCACCGCGTCGGTGGACTGCTTCAGGCGCGGCAGGAACTGCATGAAGACCGCCGGGTCGGGCGTCGGCTGCCCGGTGGCGGGATCGCGGGCGTGCAGGTGGAGGATCGCGGCGCCGGCCTCTGCGGCGCCGACCCCCTGCTCGACGATCTCGTCCGGCGTCACCGGCAGGGCATCCGACATGGTCGGGGTGTGGATCGAACCGGTCAGCGCGCAGCTGATGATGACTTTTCTCGGTGATGCGGCCATGCGGCCCCTCCTGTGTGTCCGGCCCCTGGGGGCCTTGGGAATTTGGGGGATCAGCGCCCGGGGGTGTCCAGCCGCCGGAGATGGGCGGCAAGGCGGGAATGGACCTCCGCCCGCTCCGCCTCGGTCCAGCTTCGGAAGCCGGCGCCCGTCTTCATGCCGAGCCGCCCGGACGCGACCAGTTCGCGGAGCAGGGCCGAGGGGCCGGGATTGCGGTCGAGATCGGGCAGGACATGCTCATGCACCGCCAGCGTCAGGTCGGTGCCGACGAGATCGGCGTTTTCCAGCGGGCCGAGCACGGCGAGACGCCGGCCGAAGCTCGCCTTGACCACGGTATCGACCGTCCGCGCATCGCACACGCCGTTCTCCACGAGCGCGATGGCCTCGCGCCACAGCGCATGCTGAAGGCGATTGCCGATGAAGCCGGGGACGTCCTTGCGGACATGCACCGGCATTTTGCCGATGGAGGCGAGCAGCTCCATCATCGCGGAAATCGCCGCGTCTGCGGTGTCGGGCGTCTGGATGACCTCGACCAGCGGGATCAGATAGGGCGGGTTCCACCAATGCGCACCCATGGCGCGGGTCCTGTCCTGGACCGCTTCCATGACCCGGCCGATCGGGATCACCGAGGTATTGCTCGCCAGCAGCGCATGGGACGGCGCCGCAGCCTCCACCGCCGCGAAGATCCGCTGCTTCAGCGCCAGATCCTCCGGCACCGCTTCGATGACCACATCCGCTTGGCCGACGGTATCCTCCAGCGTCGCCTGCGGGCGGATGCGGTCGGCGGCGCCGGCATCCTGCCCAAGCTCCCCCAGGTTGCGGCGGATCCGGTCGAGGATCCCCGCCCGGCGGCCGGGGTCGGGTTCCTGGATGTCGACGGGATGACCCGCGGCGGCGAATGCCTGCGCGATCCCGTGCCCCATCAGCCCGGCACCGATGATGCCGATGCGCTGTCGTGTCATGCCCCTTGCTTTCCTCCGTTACCGGGACGGACGCCGCACCAATCTCCGCATGGCCGACTGTTCGCCTCGCAATCGTTCTGCCTTCCCAACTAGCAAGGGCCGCGCCACTTTGGGGATTAGCGTGTTTTCAATGGGTTGGTCGTAAAGCCGCTTGGGCGGCGGCTGGCGATCCGTCCCGCTTCCGGACATCCTCCGCCGCCTTTCACCACGCCGGCCTTGAGAAACAAGGCGCAAATCAGGGCTGGCGCCCTGTTCCGGAATTTGACAGGGTGTGTTCAGAAAATTGACAAACGGGACGACGGGAGGCGGCCATGCCCATGGGTCTGGACGAACAGTTCGCTGCCGCGCGCGCCATGATGGTGATGATAGATGAAATGATCGACGGCGCCATCCTGGTAGACAAGGATTCTCGCATCGTCTGGTCCAACGACAAGCATGTCTGGTTCGACAGCCGGCAGATGGCGTCCCTGGGGCTGCGGTCGGTGGCGGATATGGTGGGACAGCCGGTGGAACGGGTCATCCCGCACAGCCGGATGCGCGAGGTGGTGGAGACCGGCCGCTCCCTTCCGCTCGACATCATGCGCTATGGGGAGCACACGCTCCTGGTCAGCCGTTTGCCGCTGCGCAACGAACGCGGGGAGGTGATCGGCGCCATCGCCTTCGCGCTGAAGAACAGCCTGACCTATCTGCGGCCGATCGCGGAGCGCTTCAACAAGCTGCAGTCGCGTCTGGCCCGGGTGGAGCAGGAACTGGCCGCCAGCCGGGCGGCGAAATACACCGTCGAGAATCTGGTCGGCTTCAGCCCGGCGATGCTGCAGGTGAAGCGGCTGGTGCGCCGGGCGGGGCAGATCAGTTCGACGGTGCTGCTGCTGGGCGAGACGGGAACCGGCAAGGAGCTGGTGGCCCACGCGATCCATGCGGCCTCGGACCGGGTCGATCGCCCCTTCGTCAGCCTCAACGTCGCCGCCATTCCCGAAAATCTGCTGGAAGCCGAGTTCTTCGGCGTCGCCCCCGGCGCCTACACCGGCGCCGGCCGCCAGCCGCGCCCGGGAAAGTTCGAGCTGGCCGACGGCGGCACGCTGTTCCTCGACGAGATCGGCGACATGCCGCTGGCGCTGCAGGCCAAGCTCCTGCGCGCCCTGCAGGAGCGGGAGGTCGAACCGCTGGGATCCAACCGAGTGGTCAAGGTCGATGTCCGCATCATCGCCGCAACCAGCCGCCCGCTTCCGGAGATGGTCCGGAGCGGGGCCTTCCGCCCCGACCTCTATTACCGCCTGAACGTCTTTCCCATCCAGCTGCCCGCACTTCGGGACCGCAAGGAGGATCTGGAGATCCTCGCCTCGCTCTTCTCGGAAAGAACGGCGGTCAGCCTCGACCAGCCGATGCGCGATCTCACCCCAGCGGCGCTGGACATGCTGCGCGCCTATGACTGGCCCGGCAACATCCGGGAACTCGCCAACATCCTCGAACAGCTCTATGTGCGCACCGAGGGGGAGCGGATCACCGCCGAGGATCTCGCCGACATCCTGCCGCACGGCGAGGACCGCCTTACCGAGCAGCCCATCCGGAAACGCCGGCTCGCGGAGGCGGTCGACGAATTGGAACGCTCCCTCATCCTCGCCGCGCTCGACGAGGCGAAGAGCAACAAGCTGGAGGCCGCGCGGGCCCTCGGCCTGTCGCGCACCAACCTGTACGCGAAGCTGCGCAAGCACGGTCTCCTCCCGGACCCGGAGGGGTGAGTCGAGGATGGCCCGGACAGGTCAAGGCAGCTGGACGGCGGAGCGCCATTGCCGCAGGAAATGCCCGTGCTTCAGCGGATCGAGGAAGACCAGCAGCGCGGCGCTGAGGGCGATGGGGTGCAGCGGCGCCACGGTGCTGGAGCGCAGGCCGGCGGCCGACGCCTCGCGGGTCACCAAGGAGGAGAGCGCGTAAAGGGCGGAACCGTCGGCGACCACCTCCTGCCCGCGGGTGGACAGCAGGTAATCGATGAACAGGCCCGCCAGACGGGGGCGGGGCGCCGATTTCGGGATCACCGCCACGCGCGAGATGACCAGCGTGTAGTCCTCAGGCATCACGATGCCGATGGAGGCACCCGCCGCCACCCGCGCCCTTGCGTAGGATCCCAGCACATTGTAGGCGATCAGTGCCTCGCCGCGTTCCACCATGTCGAGAAGCTCGGCGCTGCAGCAGGCCGTCCGCACCTGGGCGTTGCCCATGAGCGCCACGAGCTGCCAGTACTGGCTGAACAGCAGCGCGTCGTGCGATGCCAGCAGATAGCCGATGCCGCTGCTGGTGACGTCGTAGGTGGCGACCAGCCGGCCGTAATGGGCACGGTCCTCGTGCAGCAGCCGGATCAGCGCGTCGCGGGTGCGCGGCACCCGGTCTTCGGCCAAGCGGTTGCGGTCGTAGGCGATCACCGCCGGCTCGAAGGTGAAGCCGAAGGCCTCGTTCCGCCAGTTGGCCCAGTCCGGCAGGAACTGGCTCCCGGCCGGGATGTGGGGCTGGGTGTAGCCGTCGTTCACCAGCTTGACCTGAAGGTCGGCGGCGGAGCTGATGAGCAGGTCCGGCCTGTCCGTCTCGGCATCCCTGACCGCGAGGGCGTACAGCTCTGACGTGCCGACGTCGACATACTCCACCGTGATGTCCGGATGCGCGCGCTGGAAGTCGAGGACCAGCGGCTCCATCGCCTGACGGTCGGTCGCCGCATGGATGCGCAGCCGTTCGCGCGGCGTGCCGGGGGCCGGATAGGTGATGGTCTGCGCCGCCGCCTGCGCTGCGGTCTGCTGAGGCGACCAGAGGACCGTCAAAAACGCGAAGGCAAGGGCGAGCAATGCCGTCCGGCTGCCGGATGGGGCGGTTCCGGAGTCCGGCCCGGGTCCGGTGATGAGGCCGGCGGGTCGGCCGGGGAAATCGATCCGCGCCACCAGCCCGCCCCCCGGACGGTCGAGCAGCGACAGGGTGGCGCCATGCGCCTCAGCGACGGAATGGACGATGGCCAGCCCCAGCCCACTGCCGGCGACACCGGCGGCGGAGCTGCCGCGTCCGAAGCGGGTCAGCACCCCGGCCTTCTCCGCGTCCGGAATGCCGGGGCCGCGGTCGGCCACCTCGATGCGCAGGCCGTGGTCGCCCGGCCGGCGGGTCAGGGACACGTCGATGGCGCCGCCAAGCCCTTCGTGCTTCACCGAACCGGCATATTTCACCGCATTGTCGACGAGGTTGGTCAGCGCCTCGCGCAGGCTGATGGCGTCGCCGGGGACCAGGCCCGGTTCGGCCGCGGCGTCGATCTCCAGCCTTATCGGCGTCTCTCCGGCGACGGGCCGCGCCCGCTGGATCACCTGTTCCAACAGGGCGCCGAGATCCACGTCCTCGGGGTTCAGCGCTTCGCTGCGGTGCATCACCATGGCGTGGTTGAGAAGCTGACTGGTAAGCTGGCTGGCCTCCACCGCGTTGCGGTGGACACGCTGGGCAATGCGGCGCAGGGCGGCGGGGTCGTCCTCGTCCGCCGCAAGCTCCGCCTGCAGGCGCAGGCTGGCGAGCGGCGTGCGGATCTGGTGGGCGGCGTCGGCAAGAAAGGTCTGCATGGTGTCCAGATTCGACTTCAGCCGCTCCATCAGCTGGTTGATCGCGTGGACCAGCTGCGACACCTCCTGCGGTGGGGGCATGGCGATGGGGGAGAGATCTCGGGCGTGGCGGTCGCGCAGCACGCGCTCCAGCGAACCGAGCGGGGCCAGCGCCTGCCGGATGCCGAACCACACCAGCCCGGCCACGGCCAGCATGGCGAAGACGATGGGCAGGAAGGCGTTGGCAAGGATGTCGCGCGCCAGCGCCTGCCGTTCCTCCCGCGTCTGGGCGACGGCGATGGTGACCCAGCCGGCAAGGCCGGGCTGCGCCACGAAACGGTCCAGCGTGGCGACGCGCACCCGCGCGTCGCGGTAGGTGGCGTCGGCGAATTGCGGCCGGACGCTGGCGCCGGACTTGGCGGTCACCGGCAGGTCGCCGTATCCCGTGACTGGCGAGCCGTCCGGTGCCACGATGCGGTAGAACAGCCGGTCGCGCCCGCCGCCCTGTTCCCCGCCCTGGGCGAGAATGCTGAGCGACGAATAGGGCAGGTCGACCAGGAAGCGGCCGTCCTGCACCCGCACCGCGTCGGCGATGGACAGGGCGGACGCCGCCAGCAGGCGGTCGAAGGCGGCGTCGGCGGCGCGCCGGGCATAGGCGTCGACGAACAGGAACAGGCCGCCGGTCAGCACCGCCAGCACGCCGAGCAGCCGGATGAACAGGCGCCGCCGCAGCGAATAGGTCCCGTCACCCGCCGTTGCGGATTTCCGCCACATACCCCAGCCCCCGAACCGTACGGATCTCCATGGAAGACCCCTCCATCTTGCGCCGCAGCCGCGAGACGTACAACTCGATGGCGTTCAGCGCGGTGGGCTGGTCCAGGCTGAACAGGCGGTCCATCAAATCCTCCTTCGACATCACCGCGCCGAGGTGGCCGAGGAACAGCTCCAGCAGCCGGAACTCGCGCCCGCCCAGCTCGACCGGCCGGCCGTCCACCTGCACCAGCTTGGCCGCCGCGTCGAACAGGATGTTGCCGAATTCGGTGCGCGACGACGCCATGCCGTGGGACCGGCGCAGCAGCGCCCGGCAACGCGCCTCCAGCTCGCGCAGGTCGAAGGGCTTGACGATGAAGTCGTCGGCGCCGAGGTCGAGCAGGTCGATCTTCACGTCCACCTGCGACCGGGCGGTCATCATCAGCACCGGAGTGGCGTTGCGGCGCCGGCGCAGCTGGCCCAGCAGCGCCTGCCCGTCGAGGCCCGGCAGCATGATGTCGAGAAGAACCAGCTGATAGGGTTCCCGGCGCAGCAGCTCCTCCGCCTCATGGCCGTCGGCAACCCAATCCACCGCATAGCCCAGCTTGCGCAGACGGTGGACGATGGCGTCGGCAAGATCCTCGGTGTCCTCGACGACCAGAATGCGCATGGGATGCCCCCCTCCGTTCAGGACCTGTCCGGCGCCTCAATGGGCCATCAGGATCGGCAGGGTAGGCGGTTCGCGCAGGATGTCGAGCGTCACGCCGCCCCACACCCGCTCACGGACGCGGCTGTGCCCGTAGCCTCCCATCACCAGCAGGTCGCAGCCCAGCGACTGGGCGTTCTCCAGCAGCGCCCGGCTGACGCCCTGGCCGGAGGACACGGCGATGCGCTGGACGGCGGCGACGATGCCGTGCAGGGCGAGATACTGCGTCAGCCGCTCCGGATCGGCGGAGCGGCTCTCCTGCGGCGTGTCGGTGGACAGCACGACGACCTTGCCGGCCCTGTGCAAGAAGGGGACGGCCGACGCGACCGCGCGGGCCGCCGCCGCACCGCCGTCCCAGGCGACCGCGACCGTGTCGCCGAGTGTCGCCGGCTCCGCCTTCGGTGCCAGTAGGAGCGGCCGCCCGGAGCCGAACAGCGCCGCCTCGATCACCGGACCCATGGCGTTGGTGCCGTCGGACGCCTGGGCGATCACGGCGATGTCGACCAGCCGCGCCTCTTCCGACACGGTTTCCGCCAGCGGGCCGGTCGCCTGCTGCCAGGAGGCGGCGACGCCGCCATGACGGCCGCGGAACTCGTCGAACAGATGGTGGGCGGCGTCCACCACCTCCGCCTGTTCGGCCTGCCCGATGCGGATCAGCTGCTCCACCAGCGCCTTGGGGATGGCGGCGCTTTCGATGGAGGTGCGGATTTCGACCTGCGGCATGACGCTGAGCCCCTCGACATGGGCGCCGAAGCGGTCGGCGACCAGGAAGGCGGAGGCGACGGCGCGGCGGTCCAGCGGACGGCCGGTGAGGGGGACGAGAACCTTCTTCATGGCGTGTTCTCCGTACGGGGACCGGCTTACAGGATCACGGCGGTGTGGCGAAGAACCTCCTGGCTGCCGCGCCAGATCATGTCGATGGCGACATAGGTGATGATGAGCAGGCCGACCCAGCCGATCCAGCGGTGCTTGTGCAGCAGATGCGCGATCATGTTCGCCGCCGCTCCCATCAGGACGACAGACAGGATCAGGCCGATGACCAGGATGGTCGGGTGGTCCTTGGCGGCGCCGGCCACCGCCAGCACATTGTCGAGCGACATCGACACGTCGGCGACGACGATCTGCCAGATGGCGGCGCCCACCGTGGTGCCGGCCGCGGCAGCCGCGGCGGCGGTGCCCACGGCGGCCCCCGAGCCGGCGGCCGTATCGGGAGCGACATCGGGCGCGGCCATCGCCTCGTCGGGGGCGACCTCGTCGGTGCCGTGGGAGCGCAGCTCGCGGAACATCTTCCAGCACACCCACAGCAGCAGCACGCCGCCGGCCAGCGTCAGGCCGATGATGGCGAGAAGCTGTGCCGTGATGAGGGCGAAGAAGATGCGCAGCCCGATGGCGGCGGCGATGCCCCAGAAGATGACCTTCTTACGCTGGGCCATCGGCACCGCTGCGGCGGCCATGCCGACGACGATGGCGTTGTCGCCGGCAAGCACGAGATCGATCGCGACGACCTGCCCCAGCGCCACGAGCTGCGGCCAGAGATCGAGGGAATCCATGAACAGGGTCCTTCCGGAATTCAGAACAGAGAAAACACTGAGTCGATCAAACCGCCCGGATCAAACCGCGGACGTCTTGCCGGAATGGTCCGGTGCGGCTGCGGCGGCACGGCGGCGCATCAGCATCGGCCCGACCACCAGCAGCACGGCGATGGCGAGCAGCGCCGCGGAGATCGGGTGGGTGATGAAGACGGTGGCGTCGCCCTGGCTGATGGCGAGCGCGCGGCGGAACTGCTGTTCGGCCAGCGGCCCCAGGATCAGCCCGACGACGCAGGGGGCAACCGGCACGTTCAGCACCCGCATGCCGAAGCCGACCAGCCCGATCACCCACAGGATGACCAGATCGATCACGTTGTTGTTCAGCGTGTAGGCGCCCAGCGAGGAAAACACCAGGATGCCGGCATAGAGCCAGGGACGCGGGATGACCAGCAGCTTCACCCACATCCCCACCAGCGGCAGGTTCAGCAGAAGCAGCAGGACATTGCCGACATACAGGCTGGCGATCATGCCCCAGACCAGTTCCGGGTTGCTGTCGAACAGCGTCGGGCCGGGCTGCAGGCCATATTGCTGGAAGGCAGCCAGCATGATCGCCGCCGTGGCCGAGGTCGGCAGGCCGAGCGACAGCAGCGGCGCCAGCACGCCGGCGGCCGACGCGTTGTTGGCGGCCTCCGGCCCGGCCACCGCCTCGATGGCGCCGTGGCCGAACTCCTCCGGCTTCTTCGACAGACGCTTTTCGACCAGATAGGACAGGAAGGTCGGGATCTCGCTGCCGCCGGCCGGCAGGGTGCCGATGGGGAAACCCAGCAGGGTGCCGCGCAGCCACGGCTTCCAGGAGCGCGACCAGTCCTCCCGGCTCATCCATTTGGAGCCCTTGAGCGCATAGACCTCCTCCCGCTCGAAGCGGAAGCGCGAGGCGACGTAGAGCGTCTCGCCCACCGCGAACAGCCCGACCGCGACGACGACGGTGTCGATGCCGTCCAGCAGCTCCGGAACGCCGAAGGCCAGCCGCGCCTGACCGGTCTGCATGTCGATGCCGACCAGCCCCAAAGCCAGCCCGAGGAACAGGCTGCCCAGCCCGCGCGCCAGCGAGTTGCCCAGCACCGCGGTGACGGTGGTCAGCGCCAGCACCATCAGGGCGAAATACTCCGCCGGCCCGAACAGCAGCGCCATCTTCACCATCAGCGGCGCCACGAAGGTCAGGGCCGCGGTGGCGATGGTGCCGGCGATGAAGGAGCCGATGGCGGCGGTGGCGAGCGCCTGGGCGCCGCGGCCCTGCCGGGCCATGGCATGGCCGTCGATGGCGGTGACGATGCTGCCGGATTCGCCCGGCGCGTTCAGCAGGATCGAGGTGGTGGAGCCGCCATACATGGCGCCGTAATAGATGCCGGCGAACATGATGAAGGCGGAAGTCGGCTCCAGATGGTAGGTGACCGGCAGCAGCAGCGCCACGGTGAGCGCCGGGCCGATGCCGGGCAGGACGCCGACCGCCGTGCCCACGGTGACCCCGATGGCCGACCACAGCAGGTTGTAGGGCGTCAGTGCCACGAGAAAGCCGTGGCCGAGCGCGGCGAGGGTGTCCATGGATGCGTTTCCTTCCCGAAAGGACGCTTATTCGGCCGGCAGGAACCACTCGCCGACGGTTCCGATCGGCAGGTTCAGGTCGAGGCCATAGTTGAAGACCACGAAGGTCGCGCCGGCGAGCAGCAGCCCCAGCAGGGCATTCAGCACATAGCGCCGGTTGCCGAAGGCGCGCGCCACCGCGACGAACAGCAGGGCGGCGGACGGAATCCAGCCGAGATGTTCGATCAGCAGGAACTGGGCGGCCAGCCCGGCCGCGACCAGCACCACCGCACGCAGGTCCAGCTCCAGCCCGCCTTCATGGGCGATGTGGCCGGCGAAGGCCTCGCGCAGCAGCGACAGGGCGACCAGCATCAGCCCGGCCGAGATCAGATAGGGGAACAGGGCGGGTCCGACGACGCCGCGGCCGGCGGACGGGGTCAACATGGTTTCGACGGCGATCAGCGCACCCAGGGCGAACAGTCCGCCGCCGAGCAAGGCTTCGCCGATCCGCAAACTGCGGCCAGTGGTCATCGCATCCTCCCGGTTTCTATTCAACGGCCGGCGGACGCCCAGGGGCGCCCGCCGGAACCGCCCTTACTTGGTTACGCCGATGTCCTTCAGCGTTCCTTCGATGCGGGCGCGGTCTTCCTTCAGGAAGGCGGCGAACTGGTCGGCGGGCTGGTACTGGTCGATCCAGCCGCGCTGCTTCAGGATGTCCTGCCATTCGGGGCTGGCGACCGCCTTGGCGACGGCCTCCTGAAGCTCCTTCATTTCGGCAGGCTTGGCGTTTGCCTGGGCGAAGATGCCGCGCCAGTTGACGAATTCGAGATTGACCCCCTGCTCCTTCAGGGTCGGGGTGTCGGTGCCCGGCAGGCGCTGCGGCGCGGAGACGGCGATGGCGCGCAGCTTTCCGGCCTGGAACTGCGGCGCGAACTCGTTGTAGCCGCCCATGCCCAGCGTGACGTGGCCGCCCAGCGCCGAGGCCAGCAGTTCGCCGCCGCCGGCGGTGGCGACATAGTTGACCTTGGCCGGATCGACGCCGACGGCCTTGGCGATCAGCCCGGCGAGGATCTGGTCGCTGCCGCCGGCCGACCCGCCGCCCCACGACACCGAACCGGGATCGGCCTTGAACTTCTGCAGCAGGTCGCCGAAGGACTTGATGGGCGAGTCGGCCGGCACGACGATGGCGGTGTATTCGCCGGTCAGCCGGGCCAGCGGCGCCACCTGATCGAGCGTGACCGCCGACTTGTTGGTGACGATGGCGCCCAGCATGATCTGGCCGCCGACCAGGATGGCGGGGTTGCGCTTCTTGGCGGTGACGAACTGCGCCAGCCCGATGGTGCCGCCGGCGCCGGGGATGTTGGCGACCTGGACGCCAGAGGCCAGCTTCTGGTTCTGCAGCACCTGCTGGAGCGTGCGCGCATGCTGGTCCCAGCCACCGCCGGGGCTGGCGGGGGCGATGATCTCCAGCCCCTTCAGCTCGGCCAGCGACGGGGTGGCGGTGACGGTGCCGGCGATCAGGGCGGCGGCGGTGAACAGGCCCTTGAACAGGGTGGCGCGACGGGTGCCCATGGGGATCCTCCTGGTGTTTCTTGTTGATGAGACGCGTTACTCGATCCGTTACTTGACGAGTCCGAGGTCGGTCAGGACGCCCCCGATCCGGCTGCGCTCCTCCTTGAGGAAGGCGGCGAAACGGTCGGCCGGCAGGTAGAGGTCGATCCAGCCGCGCTCCTTGGCGATCTGCTTCCATTCGTCGGTCTTGACCATCGCGCCGACGGCCTCGTCCATCGCCTTCAGTTCGTCCGCCTTCAGGTTGGCCGGCGCCATCACGGCGCGCCAGTTCACCAGTTCCACATCGACGCCCTGTTCCTTGAAGGTCGGGATGTCGATGCCGGGGACGCGCTGCGGTGCTGAAATGGCGAGCGCGCGCAGTTTTCCGGCCTGGAGCTGCGAGGCCATCTCGTTGTAGCCGCCGGTGGCGACGGTGATGTGGCCGCCCAGGATCGACGCCATCATCTCGCCGCCGGCCCCGGCCGCGATGTAGTTCATCTTGCTGACGTCGCCGCCCGCTGCCTTGACGATCAGGGCGTAGAGGATGTGGTCGGGGCTGCCGACGGCGAATCCGCCCCAGGACACCGAGCCGGGATCCGCCTTGAACTTCCGGATCAGGTCGTCGAGCGTCTTGATCGGCGAATCCGCGGCGACGACGATCGGCTGATATTCGCCGGTCAGGCGGCCCAGCGGCGTCACCTGATCCAGCGTCACCGGCGACTTGTTGATCAGGATGGCGCCGATCATGCCGAGGCCGCTGATCATCATGCCGGGATTGCGCTTCTTCGACGTGACGAACTGGCTGAGCCCGATGGTGCCGCCGGCGCCGGGGATGTTGACCACCTGGACGCCGGACGCCAGCTTGTGGTTCTGCATCACCTGCTGCATCGCGCGGGCATGCTGGTCGTAACCGCCGCCGGGATTGGCCGGGGCGATGATCTCCACCGATTTCAACTCGGCCGAAGCCGGCACGGTGAAGGACAGGGTGGCGAACGCCACGGCTGCAGCGGCGGCCAGCTTGGCCGGAATGCCGAACTTCATGAGACCCCTCCCGACTGACGGTATTCTTGTGGATTTATCGTTTGTTGGATTGGCGGGGCGCCTGTGCCCCGCTGCCGGCAGGCTCCTGACGACGCCGGTCCGGAGGCGGCAGGTCGGACAGGATCATGGAACCGCCGGCCCCCGCCCCGTGCGCAGCCCCATGGAAGGGCCGTCCGGTGGTGGGCTCGTCGTCTGCCGGCGGCCGTCCGGCGGTCTGATTCGCCATGGCGCTTCTCCCCAGGAACAATTCGCGGTGAAGATTATTTAACAGACCAACCTGTCATGAACCTGTCAGCCATTGAGGGGATCCGCGAAATATCCGGACAGACCGCAATTGTCCGCGTTCGGCCGGCGGATTCCGCCGAGGGAGTCCGGAAAGAAAAAGCCCGCGCGGCCATGGGCTTGCGCGGGCGTATCGATCTGCCGGAACCGTCCGGCCGGCCTGAAATCCGTCAGCCGGTTCGGACCTGCGACAGGAAGCGTCCCACCTCCTCACGCAGGCTGTCGGTCTGGACGGACAGCTGCCGGACATTCTCCAGCACTTCGTAGGCGACCTTGCCGTTTCGCTCGGCCGCGCTGTTCACGCCGCCGATGCTGGTCGAAACCTCGTGGCTTCCCTGGGCGGCCTGCTGGATGTTGCGGCTGATCTCCCGGGTCGCGGCACCCTGCTGTTCGACCGCCGACGCGATGGAGGTCGCCACGTCGTTGACCCGGCTGATGACCTTGGCGACGCCCTTGATCTCCAGGACGGCCTGGCTGGTCTCGTTCTGGATGCTCGCGACCTGGGCCGCGATCTCGTCGGTGGCCTTGGCGGTCTGGTTGGCCAGCGCCTTCACCTCCTGAGCGACGACGGCGAAGCCCTTGCCGGCCTCCCCGGCGCGGGCGGCCTCGATGGTGGCGTTGAGCGCCAGCAGGTTGGTCTGGCTGGCGATGGAGTTGATGAGCCCGACCACCGCCCCGATCCGCTCGACGGCGCTTGCCAGTCCTTCGACCTTGCCGTTGGCCCGTTCGGCGCTCTCCACCGCCTCGCGGGCGATCTGGGCCGACTCGCCGACCTGCCGGCTGATCTCGCCGATGGAGCTGGTCAGTTCCTCCGTCGCCGCGGCGACGGTCTGGACGTTGGCGGAGGTCTGGCCGGTGGCGCTGGCGACAGCGGCGGTCAGCCTGCCGGTCTCGTCCGCGGCGCGCGTCATGTTCTGGGCGCGCTCCTCGATCCCGTCCGCCTCCTTGACGACGTCGTGGATCAGGTTGCCGACGGTCTGCTCGAAGCCGCTGGCCAGGGCGGTCATCGCCTCCCGCTTTTCCGCGGCGCTGCGTTCGGCCTGCTCGGCGTGGCTGGCCTCCAGTTCGGCCTTGGCCAGCGCGTTCTCCTTGAAGACCTGCAGCGCCTGGGCCATGCCGCCGATCTCGTTGCGGCGGGCCGCCTCGGGGAAGGTGACGCCGAGGTCGCCGGCGGCGAGCGCCGTCATCTTGTCCCGCAGCCGGTGCAGCGAGCGGACGATCTCGCGGTTGATCAGGAAGGCGATCAGAACCAGACCGCAGATCAGCGCCGCCGCGACCATGCCCAGCTCCACCAGGAACTCGTGGTAGGCGGCATCGATGTCGTCGGTGTAGACGCCGGAGCCGACGATCAGGCCCAGCGGCTGGTAACGCTGCACATAGTTGGTCTTCAGCAGGGGAAGGTCGGACCCCAGCTTCGGCCAGACATAATGGATGACGGCGTTGTCCTGCGTCCGCAGCGTCTCCACGATCTCGCGGACGAAGTATTTGCCCGCCTTGTCCTGAAGCTGCATCCGGTCCGTGCCGACTGCCTTGTGGTTCGACGGGTTGGCGACGGCGATGCCGTTCAGGTCGTAGGCGAACAGATAGTCGGCCCCGTCATGGTAGGACATGGCGTGGACCGCGTTGCGGAAGCGGGAGAGCGCCTCGTCGCGGGTGATCGCGTGCGCCTCCACCTCGGCGTTCAGCCCCTTCGCCAGACCGACGGCCAGCTCCACCGCGGAGCGGATGGTGTCGATCCGGTCGTCGACCATGCGGGTGTGGGTGGAGCTGGTGCTGATGGCGATTACGACGGCGGGCGCCAGCACCGAGAGTGCGACGAGAAGGGACAGCTTCACCCGGATCGTCAGATTTTCCAGGATCTTCATGGCGTGGTGTTTCCTTGGCTGAAGGAGCGGCCGCCGCAGCCAGATCCAACGCAGTCAGATCCAAATTCCCGGACAATCGGGAGGGCCACCGTTCGTGCGCCGCTGCCGATCGCCGTTACTATACCAACGAAAGGGGTATTTGAAATCGAATTACCGGATTACAGTAATAGGAACCGGTTATCGGAACGCGGTCCTGCAACAGCTGTCCTTGCCGCAGGTATAGGCGCAATTTCGCATAATTTCTATATACAGCGATCTCCAGGTAATTTGTAGAGCGGAATCAATCTCCATTGGAGGCTTCGCGCTTTTTTGCCTTCATTCCCGAACTGGCGAAGTGCGCAAGCGGTTCCCAGGACAGCTCCTTCAAAAGCTCCACGAAGCGCTCCGCCGCAGGGGAAAGCGACCGGTTGCTTTTCCGGATCAGGCCGATCCTGCGGGTCAGGCCGGGGGTTCGGATCGGCTCGACCCGGATCCCTTCGCAGGATGCCGCGTCGATGGCGGATTCCGGAAGCACCGACACGCCCAGCCCCGCGCGCACCATCCCCACCGCCGTCGACATGTAGTTCGCCTCGCAGGTGATGCTGACCTCCAGCCCTTCCTTTTCCAGGGCCCGCTCGACCAGGGTCCGCACGCTGGTGCCCCGCGCGCTCAGGATCAGCGGGTAGGCGGCGATGTCCTTCAGCAGCAGGGGCTGCCGGCCGGCAAGGGGATGGTCCTGCGGCAGGAAGGCGCACATCCGGTCGGACAGGAAATCGGTGATCTCGACGTCCCGGTCCGGCCCGACCCGGCTGCCGATCCCGAAATCCACCTCCTCCGCCTTGACCAGCTTGATGATGTGCTCGGCCACCACATCCTGGACCTTCACGTCGATGTTGGGATGGTCGGTCATGAACCGGCGGATGGCGGTCGGCAGCAGGCCGGCGGCGACCGACGGCAGCGTCGCGATGGACACCGCGCCGCGTCGGAGCCCGGCCAGATCCTGGCTGGCGCTCATCACCGCGTCCAGTTCGCTGAGGACGCGCTGCAGGGCCGGCAACAGGTCGCGGCCCGCCTGGGTCAGCACGACCTGCCGCTTGTTGCGGTCGAACAGCCGGACGCCCAGGGAGGTTTCCAGCTGCCGGATCTGCACGGTCAGCGCCGGCTGCGACACGTTGACCTCCGCCGCCGCCCGCGTGAAGCTGCCGAGCCGCGCCACGGCGACGAAGGCCTTGATGTGCCTGACTCCCTGGAGCATGCCGGGCCTCTCATAAAAGAAACGGATTACCGTGATATAACAAATTCATTTCCCTAATCTGATTGTGGGTTCGTACCATGTCAATCACGGACGCTGGTCCGATGCGGAACGACGGGTCGGCAAAGCCGTAGGCCGCTCCTGCACCGGACCGCACACCGGCAAGAGACAAGACCCTGGACGACAGGTTCCGGACGCGAGTCCGGAAACGGGAGTGGTGTGCCGGACGCGTCCCGACGACGCCTCTGACGAGGCGAAAGCCCAGACCCAAGAAGAGCAAAAAACAATAACCCGACCCTAGCGGAGGTCCCATGCTCGCGTTACTCGGATTGGCCACCATCCTCGTGCTGCTGGTGGTCATCATGTCCAACAGGATGTCGCCCCTGGTGGCGCTGATCGCCATACCGATCATCGCCGCCCTGGTCGGCGGCTTCGGCCTCGGCACGAGCAAGTTCATCATCGACGGCATCCGGGCGATTGCGCCGACCGCCGGCATGTTCGTCTTCGCCATCATCTTCTTCGGCATCGTCACCGACGCCGGCATGATGGATCCGATCATCGACCGCATCCTGCGCGTGGTCGGTACCAAGCCGGCGCGGATCACCGTCGGCGCTACGCTGCTGGCTCTGCTGATCCATCTCGACGGTTCGGGTGCCGTCTGCTTCCTCATCACCATTCCGGCGATGCTGCCGCTGTTCGAACGGCTCGGCATGGACAAGCGCATCCTGGCGCTGTGCGTGTCGATGGCGGCCGGCGTGAACTTCCTGCCCTGGACGGGTCCGATGATCCGCTCCGCCGCGGCGCTCAAGGTGCCGGTGACCGACATCTTCAACCCGCTGATCCCGGTGCAGGCCGTCGGTCTGGTGTTCATCTTCGCCGTCGCCTACCTGCTCGGCAAACGCGAGGAGCGCCGCCTCGGCCTGAGCGGAGCCGCTCTTGCCGCGGGCGATGCGACGGCGGTCGGCCCGGCCCCGCGGGTGCTGACGCCGGAACAGCTCAAGATCCGCCGTCCCAAGCTGTTCTGGGTCAACCTGATCCTGACCCTCTCCATCATGGGCGTCATGATCGAAGGGCTGGTCGATCCGGTGGTGATGTTCATGGTCGGCACCGTGCTGGCGCTGATGATCAACTACCCCGACGTCAAGATGCAGAAGGACCGGGTGGACGCGCACGCCAAGGCGGCGCTGATGATGGCGAGCATCCTCCTGGCGGCCGGCGTGTTCACCGGCATCATGGGGGGCACCAAGATGCTGACCGCCATGGCGCAGTCCGCCGTCGCCTTCGTCCCGCCGGAGATGGCGCAGCACATCCCCTTCGCGCTCGGCATCATCTCCATGCCGCTGAGCCTGCTGTTCGACCCTGACTCCTTCTACTTCGGCATGATGCCGGTCATCGCCGAGGTCTATAAGACGCTGGGCGGCGACCCGATCCAGATCGCACAGGCGTCGGTGCTGGGCCAGATGACGGTCGGCTTCCCGGTCAGCCCGCTCACCCCCGCCACCTTCCTCGTGGTCGGCCTGTGCGGCATCGGCCTGGGCGAGCACCAGAAATTCTCCATCCCCTTCCTCTTCGCGGCCTCGGTGGTCATGACCATCACCGCCGCACTCATCGGTGTCATTCCCTTCTGATCGCCATCCCTTCCGGTCGCCATCGGATCGGGAACAGGAGCAAACCATGAAAACGATACGCATCGGATCGGGCGCCGGCTATTCGGGCGACCGCATCGAACCGGCGGTCGAGCTGGCCGAAAAGGGCGAAATCCAGTATCTCGTCTTCGAATGCCTGGCCGAACGCACCATCGCCATCGCGCAGGGCGCCAAGCTGAAGGATCCGTCCAAGGGCTACGACCCGCTGCTGGCCGACCGCATGCAGGCGGTGCTGGGGCTGTGCCACGCCAAGGGCATCCGGATCATCACCAACATGGGGGCGGCCAACCCCGCCGCCGCCGCGGCCAGGACGCGGGAGATCGCGCAGTCGCTCGGCCTCCACGGACTGAAGATCGCCGCCGTCAGCGGCGACGACGTGCTGGCCGAGCTGAAGTCCGGCGGCCACCGCATCGAAGAGACCGGCGCGCCGGTCTCCTCCATGGCGGACAAGCTGGTGTCGGCCAACGCCTATCTCGGTGCCGCCCCCATCGTCGCGGCGCTGAAGGCCGGCGCCGACGTGGTCATCACCGGGCGGGTCGCCGACCCGGCCCTGTTCCTCGCCCCGCAGATCGCCGAGTTCGGCTGGGCGATGGACGATTGGGACCGGCTGGGCAAGGGCACGGTCGTCGGCCATCTGCTGGAATGCGCGGGACAAGTCACCGGCGGCTATTTCGCCGACCCCGGCGTGAAGGACGTGGCGGCACTGGCCCGGCTCGGCTTCCCCATCGCCGAAGTGTCGGAGGATGGCGGCGCGGTCATCACCAAAGTGGCCGGCTCCGGCGGGGCGGTGACCACCGCGACCTGCAAGGAGCAGATGCTCTATGAAATCCACGATCCGGCCACCTACTACACCCCGGACGTGATCGCCGACTTCTCGCGCGTCACCTTCGTTCAGGAGGCACCGGACCGCGTGCGGGTCGCCGGCGCCACCGGGCGGGCCCGGCCGGAAACGCTGAAGGTCTCGGTCGGCTATCTCGACAGCTACATCGGCGAAGGGCAGATGTCCTACGCCGGTCCCGGTGCGCTCGCCCGCGGCCGGCTGGCGCTGGAGATCGTGCGCGAACGCCTTGCGCTGACCGGGGTGAAGGCCACCGAACTGCGCTTCGACCTGATCGGCGTGAACTCCATCCATGGCGAGGCGCTGTCCACCGCCGACGGGCGGGAGCCCTACGAGGTCCGCGTCCGCGTGGTCGGCCGCACCGACAGCCTGAAGGAGGCGGTGCGCATCGGCAACGAGGTGGAGACACTCTACACCAACGGACCGGCCAGCGGCGGCGGCGCCACCAAATCGGCGAAGGACGTGGTCGCCATGCTGTCGGCCCTGCTGCCCCGCGGACTGGCGAAGCCCGCCATCGAGTATGTGGAGGCCTGACATGAAGCTCCGTGACATTGCCCATTCCCGCACCGGCGACAAGGGCGACATCTCCAACATCTCCGTCATCGCCTTCGACGAGGCGGACTATCCGCTGATCGAGGCCGCCGTCACGCCCGAGCGCGTGAAGGAGCTGTTCCGCGAAGTGGTGCATGGCGAGGTGGTGCGCTACGCGCTGCCCGGCATCGGCGCGCTGAATTTCGTGATGCAGAAGGCCCTCGGCGGCGGCGTCACCCGGTCGCTGGCGCTCGACGCCCACGGCAAGTGCCTGGCGTCGGCGCTGCTCGACCTCGAGATTCCCGACCGCGCGTCCTGAGCCCGTCCGGCGGGGGGCGGGGGTTCGTCCGCCGTCCCCGCTGCCGGAGCGCCTTTCAAATCCTGAAAAACCATCACCCTGCACGCCGGCCCCCGCATCGCCGCGGAGGCCGATAGGGGCCGGCTGTGCCGAACGAGGGTCGTCATGAAGAAACTGGTCAGTCCCGAGGAGGCCGTTTCGCGCATCCCCGACGGGGCCGTGCTGATGATCGGCGGGTTCATGGGGGTCGGCACGCCGCCGCGCCTGATCGACGAGATCGTCCGCCAGAACAA
Source organism: Azospirillum sp. VT-I1 (assembly GCF_055698305.1). Taxonomy (NCBI): domain Bacteria; kingdom Pseudomonadati; phylum Pseudomonadota; class Alphaproteobacteria; order Rhodospirillales; family Azospirillaceae; genus Azospirillum; species Azospirillum sp. VT-I1. Next base: position 734,484 of record NZ_CP168802.1, read on the forward strand.
GCGCGACCTGACGGTGATCGGCAACGACACCGCCCGGCCCGGAGTCGGCATCGGCAAGCTGATCGACGCGCGGCTGGTCCGGCAGGTCGTCACCAGCCACATCGGCACCAATCCGGAAACCCAGCGCCAGATGATCGCCGGCGAAACCGCGGTGGAGCTGGTGCCGCAGGGCACGCTGGCCGAGCGCATCCGCGCCGGCGGCGTCGGGTTGGGCGGCATCCTGACCCCCGCCGGCGTCGGCACCATCGTGGAGGAGGGCAAGCGCAAGGTCGAGATCGACGGCGTGACCTACCTGCTGGAACTGCCGATCAAGGCCGATTTCGCGCTGGTCGCCGCCAAGCAGGCCGACCTGTACGGAAACCTGACCTACGCGCTGACCGCCCGCAACTTCAACCCGCTGATGGCGATGGCCGGCGCCACCGTGATCGCCGAGGCCGGTGACATCCTGCCCGTCGGCTGCCTCCCGCCCGATGCGGTGATGACGCCGTCGGTGCTGGTCGACCACATCGTCACCGCCACGCCGCGCTGACCGGGGAGTATCGAGCCATGGATGAAAAGACCCTGATCGCCAAGCGCGTCGCGCTGGAGTTGATGGACGGCGACCTCGTCAACCTGGGCATCGGCCTGCCGACCCTGGTCGCCCGCTACGTCCCCGCCGGACGCCATGTGTTCTTCCAGTCGGAGAACGGCATCGTCGGCATGTCCGGCCCGATCACCGGGGCGGAGAACCATGACCTGACCGATGCCGGCGGCTCCCCCATCTCGGCCCTGCCGGGGGCGGCGTCCTTCGACAGCGCCTTCTCCTTCGGGCTGATCCGCGGCGGCCATCTGGACGTCACCGTGCTGGGCGGCCTGCAGGTGGACGAGGAGGGGCAACTCGCCAACTGGATGGTGCCGGGCAGGATGGTGCCGGGCATGGGCGGGGCCATGGACCTCGTTTCGGGGGCCAAGCGGGTGATCGTCGCCATGACCCACACCGCCAAGGGCGAGCCGAAGATCCTGAAGCGCTGCACGCTGCCGCTGACCTCGGTCCGCCGCGTCGATCTGGTCGTCACCGAACTGGCGGTGATCGAGCCGACCGGCCGTGGGCTGGTTCTGCGCGAGGTCGCACCGGGACGGTCGGTGGAGGAGGTCGTCGCGGCGACCGCCGCCGAACTGATCGTTCCGCCCGATGTCCCGACGATGCCCGTCGCCTGATCCCCTTCCATTCATCGCGGCCGCACGCCGCGATCCGCAAGACAGGACCCAAGACCATGTCAAATCGCACCACCGTCACGGTGGCGGTCCCCGTCACCTTCGAGATCACCGTGGAACTGCCGGGCGACGTGCCGGCCGCGGCACTGGCCGCCGCCATCGCGTCCCGCGCCGCGGAGCATTTCGCCCACGTCGGCCAAGCGCAGATCCACGCCTTCAACGAGGTCAACCGCGTCCATCCGCAGGGGCCGGGCCTCATCACCGCCGCGTCCAGCCGCCTGGACGCCGACCGCAAGGCCGCGGCATAAAAGGAGCCGGAAACCATGACCGAGATCGTCATCGCCAGCGCGGTCCGCACCGCCATCGGCAGCTTCAACGGCGCGCTGGCGTCCGTCCCCGCCCATGAACTCGGTGCCGCCGTCATCCGCGAGGCGCTGTCGCGCGCCCACACCGACGCCGCCGAGGTGAATGAGGTGATCCTGGGCCAGGTGCTGACCGCCGGCCAGGGCCAGAACCCCGCCCGCCAGGCCGCCGTCAAGGCCGGCATCCCGGTGGAGAAGACCGCCTTCGGCATCAATCAGGTCTGCGGCTCCGGCCTGCGTTCCGTCGCCCTCGGCTGGCAGGCGATCCGCTGCGGCGACGCCGAGGTGATGGTGGTCGGCGGCCAGGAGAACATGAGCCTGTCGCCCCACCTCATGCATCTGCGCAACGGCACCAAGATGGGCGGCGCCGAGATGCTCGACAGCATGATCAAGGACGGGCTGTGGGAGGCTTTCCACGGCTACCACATGGGCACCACCGCCGAGAATGTCGCCCGCGCCTGGGAGTTGAGCCGTGAACGGCAGGACCTGTTCGCGCTCGCCTCGCAGCAGAAGGCGGAGGCCGCGCAGAAGGCCGGCCGCTTCCGGGACGAGATCGTGCCGGTGACCATCAAGGGCCGCAAAGGCGACACCGTGGTGGACAGCGACGAGTATCCCAAGCACGGCACCACGCTGGAGGCTTTGGCGAAGCTGCGCCCGGCCTTCGCCAAGGACGGCACGGTGACCGCCGGCAACGCGTCGGGCCTCAATGACGGGGCGGCGGCGCTGGTGCTGATGACGGCGGAGAACGCCAAGCGGCGCGGGTTGACGCCGCTGGCGCGCATCGCCTCCTGGGCGACGGCCGGCGTCGATCCCAGCGTCATGGGCACCGGGCCGATCCCGGCCTCGAAGCTGGCTTTGAAGAAGGCCGGCTGGTCGGTGGGCGACCTCGACCTGATCGAGGCGAACGAAGCCTTCGCGGCGCAGGCGCTGGCGGTCAATGCCGGGATGGGCTGGGACGAGGCCAAGGTGAACGTGAATGGCGGCGCCATCGCGCTCGGCCACCCCATCGGCGCGTCGGGTGCGCGCATCCTGGTCAGCCTGCTGCACGAGATGGGCCGGCGCGACGCCCGCAAGGGCCTTGCCACCCTGTGCATCGGCGGCGGCATGGGCGTGGCGCTTTGCGTCGAGCGCGGGTGACGCCTTCAAGCGGTGTTGCCCGAGGAGGTTGGCCGGCGATCAGCCGGCCAGCCCCTGGGCGATGGCGATGCGGATCAGGGCGCGGGTGCTGTCGGCGCCCAACTTGTCCTTGATCTGGGTGCAGGCGTTGGCGACCGTCTTCTGGCTGATGCCCAGGCTGTCGCCGATGGCTGCGGTGGTCATGCCGCGGCCGACCAGCGCCAGTATCTCGCGCTCGCGCTGGGTCAGCGCCGCCAACGGGTCAGCCGGCGCCGTCAGGGTCATCAACGCCAGTTCGCGGGCAAGCGCGTTGTCGAGATGGATGCGCCCGGCCAGCACCGTGCCGATTGCCGAGGCCAGGCTGTCGGGCGCGTCGTTCTTGGTGACATAACCTTTGGCGCCCGCCTTCAGCGCGCGGGCGGCGATGGCCGGGTCCTCATGCATGCTGAAGATCAGCACCGGCACCGCCGGATTCTCCGCCTGCATGCTGCGCAGCACCGCCATGCCGCCGCCGTCCCCCGGAATGTTCAGGTCGAGGACGACGACGTCCGGCTGCTCCGTCCGCCACAGGGCGAGCGCGCTGTCGACGTCCTCCGCCTCCACCACGCGCCCCAGCGCCGCTTCGGCAAGCAGCCGCTGGCAGCCGGCGCGCACGATGGGATGATCGTCGACCAGAAGGATGGTGCGGGTCATACCGTGCGCTCCAGGCGATCCGTTGCCGAATTGTGCGCGGACCGGGGCAGCCGGGCCGAAACCCTGGTGCCGCCGCCTTCGGCCGGTCCCACGGCCAGCCGTCCGCCCAGGGCCTGGACCCGCTCCGTCATGCCGGAAATGCCGAAGCCGGCCCGGTGCGGATCGTCGCCGCCGGCCGGACCGGGAGCAAGGCCGGGTCCATCGTCGGTGACCGCGACCTCCACGCTGTCCGCGCCGATCCGCAAGGCGACCGCGACCGCCGACGGCATGGCATGGCGCAGGGCGTTGACCAGCGATTCCTGCACCAGCCGGTAGAGGGTCAGGCGCAGCACCTCCTCGCAGCCGTCCAGCTCCGCGGCGGCGGCCGGCGGTTCGAAGGAGAGCGTCCAGGCGATTTCCGGTTCCCGCCGGGTCCAGTCGCCGACCAGTTCGGCCAGCGCCTCGCTCAACGGCAGCTGGTCGAGCAGGGCGGGGCGCAGGCGGACCAGGATGCGGCGGCTGAGCTGGTGGACCTCCGCCGCGGTGTCGAGGATCTTGCGCGCGCGTTCGGCCGCCTCTTCCCCATCGGCCTGCCCTTCGGCCAAGCGGAGGAGCCGCCCGGCATCGACCTTGATCGCGAACAGCGCGGCGCCGAGTTCGTCATGGATGTCGCGGGCAATCTCCCGCCGCTCGGCGTCCTGGGCGGCGACGATCCGCTGGCCGACCCGCCGGTTCTCCCGCTCGGCCGTGGCCAGACCGTCGGCCAGCGCGGCGATCCCGGTCCCCAGCCGGCGGAGTTCGGGGACGCCCCCGCTGTCGAAGGCGAAGCGGTAGTCGCCGTCGCGCAGCCGCCTCACCCCGGTCTCCAGCCGCGACAGCGGCGCCAGCGCCCGCCCCACCGCCAGGAACGCCGTCGCCAGCAGCAGGGCGCCGACCGCCAGCACCGCGGCGGCGAGGTCGCTCATGTCCTCCCACACCTCGGCGATCTCGTCCCAGGGCTCCGCCACGACGCGCAGGGTGGCGGTCAGCCTCAATTCCTGCGGTTCCACGGCGATCAGCGCGGTGAACCAGTCCGGCGCCCGTCCGTCCGTCGCCACCCGCCCTGCGACGTCGTCACCCTCGATGAAGCGCAGATGGCGCAGCCCCAGCCCGTTCAGCATGCCGGGGCCGCCGGCCAGCGCCCCCGCTCCGTCGCCGCGAGGCCAAGCGCGCGGCCGAGTTCGAGCGCCGACGCCATCTCCGCCCGCACCGCGTCGCGGGCGTTCGCGACCATCACCGCACCGCCGGCCGCCGTCATCAGCAGCAGGAAAAGCCCGATCAGGGCCAGGATGCGCATCTTCAGGGACACCGCCGCCCGCTCCGCAATAAGACCATGGGCGGAATGTTAGTTCATCCACCGGTTAGCCTGCCATCCGCCCTTCGGACAATGGGCTGCTAACGGCGCCGTGTGGTTCCGCGCGTCGTCAGGCGGCACGGGAAAAAATCCCGGTCCAACCGGGAAGTCGTCATGCGCGGACTTCAAGAAAATCTTCCCCGGAATGTCGAATGGAAAGGCCGGCGGTACGGGAAGACTATGGGGACAGGCAGGACAGGGCCCTGTGCGCCGGGCGGGATGCACAGAACAGCCTTCGACAGCGTCTTGCCGGCAAAGCGCCGCCTTCGGGCATGACACCGTCACGCAGGACCGCTTCCGCAGCCGGGCGGCACAGCCTCCCGCCGTCGCCGGAGGGGAGCGGCCGGCGTGACGATGTCTCCGGCGCCGCGACCGGCACGCTCCTGCGGGCCGCCTCCGGCACTCCATTGCCGACCATCGCCGTCTCACGGCCAATCAACGGGGGAAACGCATGACACTTTCGTCCAACACCACCACTGCGCCCAACACCGGCCGGTCCCGGCTGCGGCCCCGGCTGCGTCGTCGTCTCGGTCTTGCCGCGGCGGTCGCCGGCCTGCTGCTGACGGCGGCCGTTCCCGCACTGGCCGGCGAGGTCAGCTGGGACGCCATCGCCAACGACGCGAAGAACCCCGGCGACGTGCTGATGTACGGCATGGGGGTGGAGGGCAAGCGTTTCAGTCCGCTGAAGCAGATCAACGCCGAAAGCGTGTCGCGCCTCGTCCCGGCCTGGTCCTTCTCCTTCGGCGACGAGAAGCAGCGCGGGCAGGAGACCCAGGCCCTGGTGCATGAGGGGGTGATCTACGTCACCGCCTCCTATTCGCGCATGTTCGCGCTGGATGCGAAGACCGGCAAGCGGCTGTGGACCTACGCCCACCGGCTGCCCGACGACATCCGGCCCTGCTGCGACGTCGTCAACCGTGGTGCGGCGATCTATGGCGACAAGGTGTTCTTCGGCACGCTCGATGCCTCCATCGTCGCGCTGAACAAGGACACCGGCAAGGTCGTCTGGAAGAAGAAGTTCGCCGATCACAAGGTCGGCTACACCATGACCGGCGCCCCCACCGTCGTGAAGGACCAGAAGAGCGGCAAGGTCCTGCTGATCCATGGCTCTTCCGGCGACGAGTTCGGCGTGGTCGGCCGGCTGTTCGCCCGCGATCCCGACACCGGCGACGAGGTGTGGATGCGCCCGCTGGTCGAAGGGCACATGGGCCGGCTGAACGGCAAGGACAGCACCCCGACCGGCAGCGACAAGGCCCCCTCCTGGCCGCGCGACAAGGACGGCAAGCTGGTGGAGGCGTGGAACCATGGCGGCGGCGCGCCCTGGCAGAGCGCCACCTTCGACGTGGAGACCAACACCATCGTCATCGGCACCGGCAACCCGGCGCCGTGGAACGGCTGGGCGCGCTGGCCCGGCGACAGCCTCTACACCTCGGGCCAAGCCTATGTCGATCCGGCCACCGGCGAGCTGAAGGGCTTCTACCAGCACACGCCGAACGACACCTGGGACTTCTCCGGCAACAACGAGCTGGTGCTGTTCGACTACACCGACGCCTCCGGCAAGACGGTGAAGGCGACGGCGCATGCCGACCGCAACGGCTTCTTCTACGTCACCGACCGCGTGAAGCTGGCGACGGCCGGCGGCGAGCCAAACAAGCCGAACAGCGTGCTGGCCGCCTATCCCTTCGTCGACGGCATCACCTGGGCCAAGGGCATCGACCTGAAGACCGGCCGCCCCATCGAGGTCGAGGGCCAGCGTCCGCCCCTGCCGGCCGAGGGCGAGAAGCGCGGCAAGCCGGTGGAGGTGTCCCCACCTTTCCTGGGCGGCAAGAACTGGAACCCGATGTCCTACAGCGAGGACACCAAGCTGTTCTACATCGCCGCCAACCATTGGAAGGAGGATTACTGGACCGAGCATGTCGGCTACAACCCCGGCTCGGCCTATCTCGGCATGGGGTTCCGCATCCACAAGATGTTCGACGACCATGTCGGCATCCTGCGGGCGCTCGATCCGACCACCGGCAAGATCGTGTGGGAACACAAGGAGGAACTGCCGCTGTGGTCCGGCACGCTGGCGACCGCCGGCAATCTGGTCTTCACCGGCACCGGTGACGGCTATGTCAAGGCGTTCAACGCCAAGACGGGCGAGGAGCTTTGGCGCTTCCAGACCGGTTCCGGCATCATCTCCTCCCCCGTCACCTGGGAGCAGGAGGGGGTGCAGTATGTCGGCATCACCACCGGCTATGGCGGCGCGGTGCCGCTGTGGGGCGGCGATCTGGCCGACCTGACCACCCGCGTGACCCAGGGCGGGTCCTTCTGGGTGTTCAAGCTCGCCGACGTGAAGGTCTCCAGCACCAAGTGAGCCGGTCCAGCCGGATGATCCCAGCAAAGCCGGGGCGGACGCCGCCCCGGCCCTTTCCCATCGGAGGCAACATCATGACGTCGCGCAAGAACGCCCTGCTTCCCGTGCTGGCCCGCTGCGCCCTGGTTCTCTGCATCCTGGCGCCGGCCGCCGCTGCCCGCTCCGCGGAACCGGAGGACGGTCCGCCGGTCGGCGGCGGCGAGGAGGAACGGGCCAGCAGCGTGAACGGCTGCACGCTCGGCCCGCGCATCACCTGTCCCAACCTCGACCTGCGGCACCGCAACCTGCGGGGGCTGGCGCTGGCGGGGGCCGATCTGCACGGAGCCAACCTGATGCGGGCCGACCTGCGCAATGCCGACCTGCGTGGGGCCAACCTGTCGGGCGCCATACTCGACGGCGCCGATCTGCGCACCGCCTTCCTGCAGGGGGCGAAGCTGTCCGGTGCCCGTCTGCGCGGCGCCAACCTGGAGTTCGCCCGTGCCACCGGCGCCGACTTCACCGGCAGCGACCTGACGGCGGCGAACCTCGAGGCGATCCGCGCCGACAAGATCAATCTCGCCGGCGCAAGCCTGGAAGGCGCCAACCTGCAGGAGGCGAAGCTGTCCCTGTCCAACCTGTCGGGCGCCAATCTGGACGGGGCGAAGATCCGCTTCGCGATCTTCCAGGACGCGCTGATGACCGGCTGCAAGTCTTGCCCCTCCGACTGGTGAGGGGCGCTGGCCTACCGGTTCAGGAGGGGCCGCTCAGGCGATGCGGCGCAGCAACTCGACCCGCAACGGTTCGCCCAGCAGCGTGTCGAACTGTGCGGCGAGGCCGGTGAAGGCGGCGCCCGCCGCATGGGTGTCGAGCGCCGCCTGATCCTGCCAAACCTCGTACATCACGACGGTGCCGGGCCGCTCGCGGCTGACATGGGCGGAGTAGGCGAGGCAGCCCGGCTCCTTCAGGACGGTCGGGACAACGGCGGTGATGGCATCGGCCAGCGCCTGCTCCTGTCCGGGCTTGGCGACGAGATAGGCGACGAGCTGCACCTGATCGCTGGGCGGAATGGTCATTCCGGAGTTTTCCTTCTGGACAGGGTTGGTCGGCCGGGACCGGGGCGGTCGCCGGCCATGTCTGTATTCCGGCCAGGATTAAATCGCATCCGGCCGCGGAATCGAAAATTCATTGTTCCGATCCCAGCGAGAAAGAAACCTGATCGATCGTACAGGTTCGGGAAAACACCGGCGCCGGCCTTGAACGGCGGGGGCACGACATCCACTTACCATCCAGTTGGATGGTGAACGGATGGTCGATCATGAGTGACACGGTACGCGACCTGCGGCCCAAGGCAGGCGACAGCGAGAAGATCACGATCAATCTCGGTTATGTCGATCTGGGTCACATCGACCTGCTGGTCGAGGAAGGGTTCTATTCGAACCGCACCGACTTCATCCGCACGGCCATCCGCAATCAGGTCGACCGGCACGCCGAGGTCGTCCGCCATACGGTGACGCGCAAGAGCGTCGACCTTGGCCTGCGCCATTTCAGCCGTGCCGACCTGGAGGCCGCGAAGGCCGAAGGGCGGATGCTGGACATCCGCGTCCTGGGGCTCGCCACCATCGCCCAGGACGTTTCCGCCGACCTCGCCCGTGCCACCATCGCTTCCCTGACCGTGCTGGGGGCGCTGCATGCGCCGGCCGCCGTCAAGGCGGCGCTCGCCGACCGCATCCGCTGACGCGGCCGGCATCATTCCCGAACCCGGAAAGAAACCCATATGCCCAACTCACGGCCCACCGGCTTCCTGCCCGGCATGGACGAGGTCGCCCGACTGACCCGCGCCGGCCGGATTGCCGAGGCGACCGGCCTCGTCCAGCGCCTGCTGCGGGGGACGGGCGAACCCGCTCCCACAACTGCGCCGGATCCCTCCGTAATCGAGGGCGAGTTCACGCGGCTCGATCCCGCCGCCAAAACCGAAAAGGCGTCGGGGCGCCGGCCCGGCCATGCGGCGAGGACAGGCCTGGGCGAAACCCTGCGCGGCCTTGCCGCCCGCCTGCGGCCGGCCGGGCTGCATGGTGGGGGGACGGGCGGCCCGCGTCCGGCCGCCGACCCGCTGCCGGACGGCGCCTCCTTCGTCACGGCATCCCACAGCGGGGCGTCGGGAACCCGTGCCTACAAGCTCTATGTGCCGGCCAACCGCGGCGAGGGGCCGCGTCCGCTGGTGGTGATGCTGCATGGCTGCACCCAGTCGCCCGACGATTTCGCCGCCGGCACGCGGATGAACGCCTTCGCCGAACGGCATGGCGTCTTCGTCGCCTATCCGGAGCAGCCGGCCTCGGCCAACCCCCAGCGCTGCTGGAACTGGTTCAAGCCGGAGGACCAGAACCGCGACCGCGGGGAGCCGGACCTGCTGGCCGGAATCACCCGCCGGATCATGCGCGAACATCCCATCGACCCGACCCGCGTCTACATCGCCGGCCTGTCCGCGGGTGGTGCCGCGGCGGCGATCATGGCGGCGGCCTATCCCGATCTCTATGCCGCGGTTGGCGTGCATTCCGGCCTGCCGGCCGGTGCCGCCGGCGACCTTCCCTCGGCGCTCACCGCCATGCGCCAGGGCAGCCGGGCGGCTTCGACCCGCGGCGGGGCCGGACGCGCGGTTCCCACCATCATCTTCCACGGCGACCGGGACAGGGTGGTGAATCCGCAGAACGGCGATCAGGTCGCGGCCCAGGCAACCGCCGCCGCCCACGGCCTGCGCACCGAGGTTCAGCATGGCGAGACCCCCGGCCGGCACGGCTACAGCCGGACCCTCCACACCGACCCCTCCGGCCGGACGCTGTGCGAGCATTGGAGCATCCATGGCGCCGGACATGCCTGGGCTGGCGGAAGCCCCGCCGGGTCCTACACCGACCCGCAGGGACCGGACGCCACGGCCGAGATGATGCGGTTCTTCCTTGAGCATCCCATGTCGCCGACTCCCGCCTGACGATCAGGACGGGGCTGGCAATCCGACATCCAGCTCTGCGACGACCTGCCGGAACCAGACCAGCGGCGGATAGCCGGCGGTCGATGCATGCCAGTACATCCGTGCCGTGAAGCCCGGCATCGGAAAGGGCAGGTCGGAGACCGTCAGGCCGAGTTGGGCTTTGGCCGCCTCCGCAACCCGGCGGCCGATGACCAGCACGAGGTCGCTGTCGGCGACAAGTTGCGGCGCCAGCAAGAAATGCGCGACGGTGACGGCGACCCGCCGCTTCAGCCCCAACCGCGACAGGCTGTCGTCGGCGACGCCCGCAGCGTCGCCCTTATGCGAAACCAGCAGGCCGGGAAAGCCGGTGAACCGCTCCGCCGTCGGCGGTCCGTCGTGATAGGGGTGGCCGGGACGGGTGACCATGACGAAACGCTCGTCGAAGAGGGGATGGCTCGGCACATCGGGCGAGCCATCCCCCGCGACGGCCAGCGACAGGTCCACCGCGCCCTCCTTCAGCAGCGAGATGGCGGATCGCCGGTCCGCGGCGACCACCCGCAGATCGATGCCCGGCGCCGAGCGGGACAGCAGCTTCATCAGCGACGGCAGCAGGACCGCCGCCAGATAATCGCTGGCGGCAACCCGGATCTCCATTTCGGCACCTGCCGGGTCGAAGGCGACGGAGTCCTGGAAGGTCGCGGTCAGCGCCGCCAGCGCCTGCGCCGCATGCACCCGGATCTCCTCCGCCCGCGGGGTGAGCCGGTATCCCCGACCTTCCCGCACCAGCAGCGGATCGCCGAAGATCTCGCGGAGCCGCGCCAGCGCGCTGCTCGTCGCTGGCTGGCTGCGCCCGATGCGAAGCGCCGCCCGCGAAACGCTGCGCTCCTCCAGCAGAGCCGCCAGTGCGATCACAAGGTTCAGGTCGATGGACCTAATATTCATGGCATGGATACTCGACATACCAACTACCGTTTGGACAGATAGCCGTGCCCGGCCGCACTGTCCATGGCGTTCGGCACGACGCCGACCTTGCAGGAAGGACCCCATCCATGAGCACGGCTCACAGCACCAAGCATTCCGCCATCGTCATCGGCGCCGGTCCGGGCCTTGGCTTCGCGCTCGCCCGGCAGTTCGGACGTGAACTCGGGGAAGTCGCGCTGATCGCCCGTTCGGCCGAGCGGCTCGCCCCTCTCGTCCGCGAACTGCAGGAGCTGGGCGTCACCGCGCACGCCCTGCCGGCTGACGCCGCAGACCTCGACGGACTGCGCGGCACCATCGAACGGGCGGTGGCGGCCATGTCTCCGCTGAAGGCGCTGATCTATAATGCCGCCGCCATCCAGCCGGCCCGTCCCATGGCCCTGGACCCGAAGGCGCTGGCTGCCGAGCTGGTCGTCGACGTTGCCGCCCCGCTGGCCGCGGCGCAGGCGGCCGCGCCGGCCCTGGAGGCCAACGGCGGCGGCAGCGTGCTGTTCACCGGCGGCGGGTTCGCCCTCTATCCCAATCCGGAGATGGCGGCGCTCAGCGCCGGCAAGGCGGCGCTGCGCAACCTCACCGCGACGCTTGCTCAGGACTTGGCGCCGAGGAAAATCGACGTGGCCGTCGTCACGATCTGCGGCTATCTGACCGAGGAAGGCCGCTTCGCTCCCGAGAATGTCGCGCGGGCCTATTGGGACCGGCACGCCGCCCCTGCGGATGCAGAACGCCCGTCCGAACTGACCTACGCCTGATCGTCCCTGCGCCTGACCGTCATGGTGACGGGCCGCGCGTGCGTCCCGTCACCGGAACCTGAAGGGTAGCCGGAATCCCATTTTCGCGGTGTTGAACCCGGCTTTCCGGAAATCCCTTTCCAGCAGTTCCATTCCCTTCAGTCGCTCAATCATTCCATCGATCGACTTCAAATTAAGCGTTGCCAGCTTGAAAGAGCTGAATGAATTTGAGCCCGTAGATGAGGACTGGGCATTAGTAATGGCAAATTCCATTACGAAGTCATACATATCTCTTCGGGGCGTGTTGCCGAGTGAGCCATCGATCTGATTTCTCAGCTTTCCGATCCATGTCTTTCGCGCCATAAAATATTGTGCTTCATTGCGCATTCGATCAAGGCTGGCAACGTTATCCGAATTGTCTTGAACGCCGTCGGCTTGCAGCCCGACAGCTCCCCAACTGTATCTTTGTGCTTTCTGGGTGTTCTGGTCGAGCAGCCACTCGTATATCACCTGCGACTTCGCCTTGGACGGCGCATCCTGGAATTGCTCGAGACAGGTGATGAAGACGGCTTCCGCGGAAACAGCCGCCTGCACGGCCCACATTAAGAAGGTGGGGCGATCATTCAAACTCTTCGATGCCATTCTGTAGCGGGCCATCGGCAGGGCTGCAATCGCCGGATCCATGATTTCTCTCTCTAGATTTTGACGGATGTTGATGGCGTAGCGATGGAAGGATGCCGGCCGGCGCGGAGTCCGCATCGGCTGGTCGGTTGGGGAATACGCTAGCGTGGCAATGATGGGCGGGCCATGACCGGGCGTCCAAATTTCCTTGACCATGCGTCCCCAATAAGACCCCGAATCAAGCGCGGAGCCGGCGCAGCCAGTCCGGAAACTCGCCGCCGATGCCGCCAGATGCGCCGCTAGAGGCGGCAACCGTCACCGGCCCGGCCGTTGCCCCGGCACGCATTTCCGACGGGGAGCAGCCGAAGGCGCGGCGGAAGGCCCGGCTGAAATGCGCCTCGCTGGTGAAGCCGTAGGCGAAAGCAATTTCTCCGATGCGTCGGCGCTCGCCGGGATCGCACAGATGCTCGCGCACGCGTAGCAGGCGGCGCTCTTGTATGTAGCGGTTGACGCCATGGTGGGGCTCGAACAGCGTGTAGAGCGCCGAGCGCGACAGGCCGAGCGCAAGGCACAGCCGGTCGGGCGACAGGTCCGGGTTCGTCAGATTGGCGTCGATGTAGCGCCGTGCCTGCATGAGCAGGGTGGCGGCGACCTGCGGCCGTGCCTGCACCAGCGCATCGTGGCTGGGCGCCAGACAGGCGGTGACCATGTCGCGGATGACGCGCACGATCTGCGGCGCCTCCTCCACCGTCGCCGCCGGCACCGCCTGGGCCAACGACCGCATATGGTCGGCCAGCAGCCGCCCCATGATGCCGCCCAGGCGAGTGCCGTGCAGCGCGTCCGCCCGCGGCAGCATGGCGGTCATGACGTCGCGCGGAACGATGATGCAGGCGCCGTCCAGCCGCATCGGCGGCAATGCCAGCGGCTGGCCCATGTCCTTGACCAGGATTTCATCCGATCCGTTTCCGGCCGCACCGGAGCGGTCCAGGCGGATGATGAAGTGGTCCATGTGGTCCGACCGGATCTTTGCCGGCGACCGGTGGTAGGCCAGCGCATCGACATCCATGGTGCCGACGATCAGCGGTCCCAGATGGGCGCTGGTGGCCGTGCCGCTGAACCGCCGGCTCGCATCCTCGTCGAGCGCGGCGATCTCGTAGACCGAGGTCATGGCATCCCGCCATGCACCGAAACGCTCACGTTCCGGAAGAAAGCCGGTGGAAAAGCGGCGGAACGGAACGGTCTGCGCGGCCACGAAGGAAACCCGCAAAATTGTTTAGTGTACGACTTTCTTTCAGATAGGCGTGTCCGGGTCAATAGGGTGGCGGCGACCCGGCGCGGTCCATTTTCCGCTGGACAGGTCCGGGGCGGCGGAGATATCCAGAGTCGCAAATAGTTGCGCATGCTAACAATTTTCCGCAGGCAGCGGGTGCGAGGGAGCAGGCAGAGTGATGACGGATTTCCAGGCGACCCGTGCCCGCTTCCGCATTCCCGATGGCGTGATCTATCTGGACGGCAACTCGCTGGGGCCGCTGCCGGTCGGCGTGGAGGAGCGGGTGGGCCGCACCCTGGCCGCCGAATGGGGCGGGCAACTGATCCGCGGCTGGAACAGCGCTGGCTGGATGGTGCAGCCGCGCGTGGTCGGCGACCGCATCGCCCGGCTGATCGGCGCGCCGGCCGGCAGCGTGGTGGTGGGCGACACCCTGTCGATCAAGGTCTATCAGGCGCTGGCCGCGGCCCTGGCGATGCGGCCGGACCGCCGCGTCATCCTGTCCGACAGCGGCAATTTCCCAACCGACCTCTACATGGCGGAAGGGCTGATCGAAACGCTGGGCCGCGGCCATGTCCTCAAGGTGTTGGCACCTGAAGAGGTGGAGGGGGCGATCGGCGAGGATGTCGCCGTGCTGATGCTGACCGAGGTCGATTACCGGACCGGCCGCCTGCACGACATGGCGGCGCTGACCGCCAAGGCCCATGCAGCGGGCGTCGTGACGGTATGGGACCTCGCCCATTCCGCCGGCGCGCTGCCGGTCGATCTGGCCGGTTCGGGCGCGGACTTTGCGGTCGGCTGCACCTACAAGTATCTGAACGGCGGACCGGGGGCGCCGGCCTTCATCTATGTCGCGCCGCGCCATGCCCAGACGGCGCGACCGGCCCTGTCCGGCTGGATGGGGCACGAGGCGCCCTTCGCCTTCGCGCCCAACTACCGCCCCGGCGAGGGGGTGGAGCGGATGCGCGTCGGCACCCCGCCGGTGATTGCGCTGGCCGCACTCGACGCGGCACTGGATGTCTGGGACGGGGTGGACATGGCCGATGTCCGCCGGGCGTCCATCGCGCTCTGCGACCTGTTCATCGAACTGGTGGAGGCGCAATGCCCGGCGCTGGAACTGGCGTCGCCGCGCGACGGCATGCGGCGCGGCAGCCAGGTGTCCTTCCGCCATCCCCAGGGCTATGCCGTCATGCAGGCGCTGATCGACCGCGGTGTGATCGGCGATTTCCGGGCGCCGGACATCCTGCGCTTCGGCTTCACCCCGCTCTACATCGGCGAGGCGGAGGTGCGCGGCGCCGTCGCCGTGCTGAAACAGGTGATGGACGGCGGGCTCTGGGACCGCCCCGACTACCACAGGAAGGCCGCCGTAACATGACCGGACACGACAGCAGCAAGCCTTACGATCCGGCGGCCGAGGGCGCGCAGATGGCCTTCGACGGGCGGATGTCCTACGGCGACTATCTGCAGCTCGACCGCATCCTGGGGGCGCAGACCCCGCGTTCCGCCGCCCATGACGAGATGCTGTTCATCATCCAGCACCAGACGTCGGAGCTGTGGATGCGGCTGGCGGTCTACGAGATCCGCGCCGCCCGCGAGGCGATCCGCGAGGACCGGCTGTCGCCCGCCTTCAAGATGCTGGCCCGCGTCGCCCGCATCTTCGAACAGCTGAACTCGGCCTGGGACGTGCTGCGCACGATGACGCCCAGCGAATACACGCGCTTCCGCGACGATCTGGGCCAGTCCTCCGGCTTCCAGTCCTACCAGTACCGCGAGATCGAGTTCCTGCTGGGAAACCGCAACCCGGCGATGCTGCGTCCCCACGCCCACCGGCCGGAAATCCACGCCATGCTGGAGCAGGAACTGTCCCGCCCCAGCCTGTATGACGAGGCGCTGCGCCTGCTGGCCCGCAACGGCATCCCCGTTCCGGCGGAGGTGCTGGAACGCGACGTGACGCAGACCCACCAGCCCCATGACGGGGTGACGGAGGCGTGGCGGGTCGTCTACCAGTCTCCCGAAGACCATTGGCCGCTCTACGAGCTTGCCGAGAAGCTGGTGGATTTCGAGGATTACTTCCGCCGCTGGCGCTTCAACCATGTGACGACGGTGGAGCGGGTGATCGGCTTCAAGCGTGGCACCGGCGGCACCGGCGGCGTATCCTACCTGCGCAACATGCTGGCGGTGGAGTTGTTCCCGGAACTCTGGCGGGTGAGGACGGTGCTGTGAGCGGCTTGGAAGCGATTACCGATTGGGACGACGCCTACAGCAACGGCGCCTATATCCCCGGCGGCGACGCCTATCCCGCCCGCTGGGCGGAACTGGCGGCGGCCTTCAGGGCGGAGCTGTCCGCCGCCGGCCGGGCGGAGCTGGACCTGCCCTATGGCGGGGGGCGCGGGAGCGCTACGACCTGTTCCGTCCCGGCGGTGCCGCCAAGGGGACGGTCGTGTTCGTCCATGGCGGCTATTGGATGGCTTTCGACAAGGGGCGCTGGTCGCATCTGGCGGCCGGCACGCTCGCCCGCGGCTGGGCGGTGGCGATGCCGAGCTACACGCTCTGTCCCGACAGCCGCATCGCCGGCATCACCCGGCAGGTCGCGAGCGCGGTGACGGCCATTGCGCGGACCCAACCGGGACCGCTGCGCCTGACCGGCCATTCCGCCGGCGGCCATCTGGTAAGCCGCCTCGCCTGTGCCGACGCGCTTTTGCCGCCGGAGGTGCGGGAGCGGGTGGAGCATGTCGTTTCCATCAGCGGCGTGCACGACCTGCGCCCGCTGCTGAACACCCGCATGAACGCCACGCTGAACCTGGACGAGGCGGAGGCCGCGGCGGAAAGCCCGGCCCTCCTGCGTCCGCGGCCGGGCACGCGCATCACCTGCTGGGCGGGGGCCGCCGAACGGCCGGAGTTCGTCCGGCAGACCGAACTGCTCGCTAACATCTGGCGCGGGCTGGGGGCGGCGACCGAACTGCGGCTGGCCGACGGGCGCCATCACTTCGACGTCATCGACGATCTGGCCGATCCAGACTCCGCTCTGGTGGCGGCGTTGCTTGGGTGTTGAGGCGGTGATTTTCTGATCCTCACCCCAGCAGCTCCTCCCCCTGCGGGCGGCGGGGGGCGGCGGGGCGGTATGGCTCGTGGCGTGAGTGAATCTGAAAGCTGCGGTCGCTGCCGATCAGCAGTAACAGGCCGAGCGACGCGGCGACGATCCCGATGCAGAGCATGATGGCATCTCCTGTCGTGACTGTTATGTTTGCCTGATCCTCCAAAGCAGAGGGTCGGGGGCGGACATCGCCGCCCCCGGTCCATGCGGCGTCAGGCTGCGAAATCGGTCGCCACCGACCGGTCCCGCCAAGCGGCGATTTCGGCACGGCGCTGCTCGACCGCGCCGCCGGCCATCTCCACGGCGTCAGAGCCGGCCAGGAAATGGCGGGGCGGTTCGGGCGTGCCGGCAAGCTCGACCATGGCGGCGGCCAGCTTCGCCGGATCGCCCGGCTGCTTATGGCTGTAGCTGTCGTAGGTCGACCGCTGCTCGGCCGAGTGGCCGGCGTAATCCGCGATTTCCCTGGTGCCGTAGCGCACCGAGCTGCCGTCGAGGAAATCGGTGCGGAAGAAGCCGGGCTCGACCACTGTGACGTGGATGCCGAAGGGCGCCACCTCCAGCGCCAGCGAGTCCGAGAAACCCTCCACCGCGAACTTGGTCGAGCAGTAGACCGATGCGCCGGCAAAGCCGAGCACGCCGCCGATGGAGGACAGGTTCAGGATGCGGCCCGACCGCTGCCGGCGCATCACCGGCAGGACGGCGCGGGTGACGTGGAACAGGCCGAACACGTTGGTGGCGAATTGCCGTTCGATGTCCGCCGCCTCGATCTCCTCGAAGCGGCCGAGATGGCCGAAGCCGGCATTGTTGACCAGCACGTCGATGCGCCCGAAGCGCTCGACCGCCGCCTGCACCGCCGCCACCGACTGCGCCTCGTCGGCGACGTCGAGCGCCACCGTCAGCACGCGGTCGTCGTAGCCGGCATAGGCCGCCTGCAGCTGGTCGAGCTTGCGGCCGGTGGCGACCACCCGGTCGCCGGCGGCCAGCGCCGCCTTCGCAACCTCCGCCCCGATGCCGCGCGCGCTGCCGGTGATGAACCAGACCTTGCTCATGTCCGTCTTCCCTCTTCGCTGTTGGACCGGCTGTCTGCTGCGGTCCCGATGAGGAGAGAATAGGGGCGGGCGGTCCGCGGCCGGTAGACCAGAGGTCCGGCAGAATTGCCTGATCCTCCAGAACCGGGGTAAGCCCCTCAGGCCCGCGCGGCCTGCCGGGCGCCGGCATCCTCGCCGGCCATGGAGGAGCGCAGGCGGGCGGCGTCGCGGATCGGCGGCAACCCGAACAGGCGGGCATATTCGCGGCTGAA
Source organism: Azospirillum sp. VT-I1 (assembly GCF_055698305.1). Lineage (NCBI taxonomy): Bacteria > Pseudomonadati > Pseudomonadota > Alphaproteobacteria > Rhodospirillales > Azospirillaceae > Azospirillum > Azospirillum sp. VT-I1. The sequence goes on from NZ_CP168802.1 coordinate 752,509, forward strand.
CTGCGACGGGCTGCCATAGCCGACGGCGAAACCGGCGCTGGCGGCATCGGCCAGATTGGCCAGGATCAGCCGCCGCGCCTCCTGCAGGCGCAACTGCTTCTGGTATTGGAGGGGGCTGAGCGCCGTGACCTCCTTGAAATGCTGGTGGAAGGCCGACGGGCTCATGTTGGCCTTGGCGGCGACCGTCTCGATGCGCAGCGGTTCGCGGAAATTATCCTTGATCCACTTCACGGCGCGGCCGATCTGGGCGGTGCGGCTCTCGCCCAGGGCGATCCGGTGCAGCATGGCCCCATGGTCGGCGGTCAGCAGGCGGTAGAGCAGTTCGCGTTCCACCAGCGGCGCCAGCACCGGGATGGCGTCCGGCGTCTCCAGCAGACGCGCCATGCGGGCCGCCGCGTCGATCATTTCCGGCGTGGCGAGGCTGGTGGCCAGGCCGAGCCCCTGTTCGGCCTGCGGCGGCGGCGGCCGCAACCCGGCCTCCAGGATCAGGCCGCTCAGCAGCGCCGGGTCCAGCGTCAGGCGCAGGCAAAGGTAGGGGCTGTCCGCCGTCGCCTGGACGACTTGTCCGATCACCGGCAGGTCCAGCGACACGGCGATGTAGTGTCCGGCCCGGTATTCCAGGATGCGGTCGCCGGCGATGGTCCGCTTCGCCCCATGCGCAAGGATGCACACGGACGGCTCATAGACGGTGTGGAGCCGCTCGGTCGGGCTGCTGGCGCGGATCACCGCCAGCCGCGGGATCTGCGTTTCATGGACGCCGTCCCCCAGGTCGGAGGTCACGCGGTCCAGGATCAGCGAGAATTCTGTCTGCTTGAACATGGATGGCAGGCTCCCATTCCGGTCGGTCCGCAGCCATCCATCCTAGCGTCCGGACGCCGATGCTCACAGCCTTCCAAGAGGATCGTGCAAGCATCGGCGAGGATCGGGCCGGCCGCTCAGCGCAGGAACGGCTTGCCCATCGGCAGCACGTCGCGGCCGAAGACGTCGAGGAAGACGGCATGCGCCATGCCGTACAGCGCCAGCCCGGCACAGACCATCAGCTCATAGCCGGCGATCACCGTGAAGACGTGATCGGCGAAATGCGCCAGATCCAGAAGGACGAAGCCGGCCAGCAGCGTGATGAAGATCAGCCCCAGCACCCGGCTGATCCGCATCGCGCCGATGGTCATGATCGCGGTGTAGAGCGTCCAGGCAACCAGGAACCAGCCGATGTCGGTCTCGCTGACCGTGAACAGTCCGGTCTTGTTGCCGATCAGGATCAGGCACAGCGAAATCCAGAAACAGCCGTAGGAGGTGAAGGCGCTGTAGCCGAAATTGTTGCCGGCCTTCATCTCCTGCAAACCGGCGATCATCTGCGCCGCCCCGCCGAAGATCAGGCCGAGCCAGACCACCGGGCCGATGTCGACCCAGCCGACATTGTGGAACTGCAGAAGCAGGGTCGACAGCCCGAATCCAGCAAGACCGACGACCGCCGGGTTGCCGTGCTTGAGCGGAGCGTGGGAAACGGGCTGACCGGCTTCGACGGGCGAGGCCGGTTTCGCGACGAGGACGGATACTGACATTCTGGTTCCAGTCTCGCGGACGGGAAGCGTGGGACGCCCGCGGCAAAGAAGGTGTTGGAAAAGGGCGGACATCGAACGGCCGCCGCCACCTTTAAGACCACGTTCCCGCGCGCCGATGAAGTGGTCATACCAGCGACATACCATCGCATCCGTATGCGTCAACCGGGCGGGGACCGGTAGCCCGCGGTCACCGTGTCGAACTCGACCGACGGAATGCCCAACTCCCCGACGAGCCAGGTCACGAAGCAGCGGAAGGCATGCTTCCGTTCGGCCCCTTCGGCCAGACCATCCAATGCGCGACGTGCCGCAGGCTTTGCGACCGTCCTTCCAGCGGTGCCACCAGCTGGCCGGACTGCAGTTCACGCTCCGCCAGGCGCGTGGATTCCAGAACGACGCCAACCCCGTTCACCGCCGCGGCGATGGCCATGAAGCTGCGGTCGAAGCGCGGTCCCGCCGGGGTGGCGGCTATGGCGGAATTCGCTTCGAACCACATCGGCCAGGTGACCCGGTTGTGGTCGCTGCGCACCAGCGGGACCGACAGCAGGTCGTCGATGGCGGTAACGCGCGAGGCGATGCCCGGCGTGCACAGCGGGCAGACCGTCTCCTGTCCCAGCGAGATCGCCACCACGTCGGTCTGGCGCGGCTCCCCATAGACGATGGAGAGGTCGTATTCCTCGGACGGGAACAGCGGGTAGTCCGGGCTGGCCGACAGTTTCAGCTCCACCGCCGGATAAAGCCCCAGGAAGCGGCCAAGCCGCGGCGACAGCCATTGCGCGGCGAAGGACGGTGCGCAATGGACCCTGATGCGCGCCGGCCCGGCGGTCGTGATCTCCTGCAGGCCGCGCTGCAACTGGTCGAAGCCGCGGGTGACATGCTGGAAGAGCGTGCGTCCTTCCGGCGTCGGCTCCACCTTCCGCGGGGAGCGCTGGAACAGCACCGTCCCCAGCATGCGTTCCAGCTCGCGGATCGCATGGCTGACCGCGGAGGGGGTGACCGCCAGCTCCTGCGCCGCCGCGGCGAAGCTGCCGAGCCGGCAGGCCGCCTCGAAGGCGCGAAGCTGAGTCAGAGGAAGGCGGCCGGCCATAGGTGAATCCAGTTCATGACCTGTTGCAAATGATGCGTTTGCCAGATGGTTCGCGATGATGCAAGTCTTCCAACGCGCCGCAGCCGTTCGAAAGAACTCGCCAAGGCAAAGATCAACGGGTTGGTGGACCGCCTAGATCAACCTTCCGGTTCGAACAGTAAAACCGCCAATGTCCGGGCAGGGGAGCGCCGCCGCGGCGACCGTGGCCGGATGCGCTCCGCAGGGCGGCAGCCACGAACCGTCTTCATGAACCTTCTCGGTCCCCGCCCGTGCCGGGGATCGGCTCCTCGAACAGAAAAGGCCCCACGACAATGCAGCTGCGTCCGCTCCTCGACGGCAAGGTCGCCGTGATCTCCGGTGCCGCCTCCCTCCGTGGCATCGGCATGGCGACCGCAAGGATGTTCGCCGAACAGGGCGCCAGAATCGCCATCCTCGATCTGGACGGCATTGCCGCCGCCGATGCGGCGGCGCTGATCGGCCCGGCGCATCGCGGCTATGCCTGCAACGTCACCGACCGCGCCGCCTGCCAGGGCGCGGTGGAGCGCGTCATCGCCGATTTCGGGCGGATCGACATCCTCATCAACAATGCCGGCATCACCCAGCCGGCCAAGACCGTCGACATCGACCCGGAAAGCTGGGACCGCATCCTCGACGTCAACCTGCGCGGCGTGCTGTATCTGTCGCAGGCGGTGATCCCGCACATGCAGCAGCGCGGTCAGGGCTCCATCGCCTGCATGTCGTCGGTGTCGGCGCAGCGCGGCGGCGGCATCCTCGGCGGTCCGCATTACAGTGCCGCCAAGGCCGGCGTGCTCGGCCTCGCCAAGGCGATGGCGCGCGAGCTGGGCAAGGACGGCATCCGCGTCAACTGCGTGACGCCCGGCCTGATCCAGACAGACATCAATGCCGGCAAGATCAGCGACGACAAGAAGGTGGAGATCCTGGCCGGCATCCCGCTGAACCGGCTGGGCAACGTCCAGGACGTGGCCGGCGCCTTCCTGTTCCTGGCCTCCGACCTGTCCGGCTACATCACCGGCGCCGTCATCGACGTCAACGGCGGCATGCTGATCCACGGTTGACCGCGGGGCAGGGGGGCGGCGGGCAGCCGCCGGCCCTCTCCCTTTTCTGACCATTCCGTCATGCATCGATCGCCGTCCCGCCGGGTGGACGCGACGAGGAGACCTGCGCCCATGATTCCCGCCGTTCCCGCCGCCGCGGATCCCCGCCTGATGGCGAATGCGATCCGCTTCCTGTCCATCGACGCCATCGAGCGCGCCACCGAAGGGCACCAGGGCGTGCCGCTGGGCATGGCGGAAATCGCGACGGCGCTGTTCACCCGGCATTTCAAATGCAACCCGGCCGATCCGCGCTGGCCGGACCGCGACCGCTTCGTGCTGTCGAACGGCCATGGATCGATGCTGCTCTATTCCCTGCTCCATCTGCTGGGGTACGAGCGCATCTCCCTCGACCAGATCAGGAATTTCCGCGAACTCGGATCGCATTGCGCCGGCCACCCCGAATATGATCCCGACGCGGGCATCGAGGTCACCACCGGCCCGCTGGGGCAGGGCATTGCCAACGCTTTCGGCATGGCGGTCGCCGAAGCCTATCTGAACGCCAAATACGGCCCCGCCCTGGTGGACCATCACACCTACGCCTTCGTCGGCGACGGCTGCCTGCAGGAGGGCGTCGGGCAGGAGGTCATCCAGCTCGCCGGCCATCTGCGGCTGGGCAAGCTGATCTTCTTCTGGGACGACAACAGCATCACCGACGACGGCAGCACCGTGCTGTCGATCAGCGAGGACGTGGCTACCCGCTTCCGCGTCGCCGGCTGGCATGTGCAGGAGGTCGACGGCCATGACATCGAGGCGGTGTCGGCGGCCATCGCCCTGGCCAAGAAGGACCCGCGCCCGTCGATGATCGCCTGCCGCACGGTGATCGCCCGCGGCATCCCGCGCCTGGAAGGCCAGCGCGGCGGCCACAGCGCACGCCTGTTCAAGGAGGATCTGGAGGCGACGCGCGCCAACCTCCGCTGGCCGTATCCCTCCTTCACCGTGCCGGAGGAGGTGCTGGCGGCTTGGCGCGACGCCGGTGCGCGCCATGGCGATGACTATGACGCCTGGCGCCGCCGCGTCGCCGCGCTGCCGGACAAGGAGCGCGCGGAGTTCACCCGCGTGATCGAGGGCCGGCTGCCCGACGGCTGGCGCGACGCGCTGCTCGCCTACAAGAAGCGCATGGCCGACGAGCGGGTGGCCCAGCCTTCCATCCAGGCGTCCGGTGACATCACCACGCTGCTGGCGGACGTGCTGCCGGAAATGATGATCGGCTGCGCCGACCTGGAGGCGCCGACCAATCACAAGCGCAACCGCACGGCCTTCACGCCCGAAGAGCCGGCCGGCAGCTATGTCCATTGCGGCGTGCGCGAGCATGCGATGGGGGCGATGGTCAACGGCATGGCCGCGCATGGCGGCATCATCCCGGTCAGCGTCACCTATCTGGCCTTCTCCGACTATCAGCGGCCGACGCTGCGCATGGCGGCGCTGATGGGCTTGCCGGCGATCTATGTGTTCAGCCACGATTCCCTGGCGGTCGGCAAGAACGGGCCGACTCACCAGCCGGTGGAAATCCTCGCGTCCTTCCGGGCCATGCCGAACATCCTGGTGATGCGTCCGGCCGATGCGGTCGAGGCGGCCGAATGCTGGGAGATCGCGCTGGAACACAGGACCGGCCCCAGCATGCTGGTCTGCTCCAAGCAGGCGCTGCCCCCGACCGGCCGGCCTTACGGCACGGAGAACCTGACGCGCCGCGGCGCCTATGTGCTGGCCGAGGCCGAGGGCGGCAGGCGTCTGGTCACGCTGATGGCCACCGGTTCGGAGGTCGCGCTGGCCCTGGAGGCGCGCAAAACCCTGCAGGCCGAGGGCATCCCGACCGCCGTGGTGTCGATGCCCTGCTGGGAACTGTTCGACCTGCAGGACGAGGCGTACCGCGCCGAGGTGATCGGCACCGGCACGGTTCGCGTCGGCGTCGAGGCGGCGGTCCGGCTGGGCTGGGACAAGTATGTCGGCGAGACCGGCGGCTTCATCGGCATGAGCGGCTTCGGCGCCTCCGGCCCGGTCGACGCCCTGTTCGAACGCTTCGGCATCACCGCGGCCCACATCGTGGCCGAGGTCAAGCGCCGGCTCTGACCGTGCCGCCATTCCCTTTCGTGACCAAGGACCTCGTTATGCGCAAGATCGTCTTCCTCGACCGCGCCACCCTCGCCCCGCAGATCCGCCTGCGCAAGCCGGGCTTCCCGCATGAACTGGTGGAACATGCCCGGACCTCGCCCGATCAGGTGCTGGACCGCTTGGCCGGTGCGGAGATCGCCATCGTCAACAAGGTGCAGCTGACCGCCGACCTGCTGGAACGGTTGCCGCAGCTGAAGCTGATCGCCGTCGCCGCCACCGGCACCGATTGCGTCGACAAGGAGTATTGCCGGACGCACGGCATCGCCGTCAGCAACATCCGCGGCTATGCCATCAACACCGTGCCGGAACACACCTTCGCCCTGATGCTGGCCCTGCGCCGCAACATCGTGCCCTTCCGCCAGGACGTGCTGGACGGCGAATGGCAGAAGTCAGGCCAGTTCTGCTTCTTCAACCACCCGATCCACGACCTGCAGGGCGCGCGGCTCGGCATCATCGGTGAGGGCGTGCTGGGCCAGCGGGTCGCCGACATCGCGCGCGCCTTCGGCATGGTCCCGCTGTTCGCCGCGCACAAGGGCAAGTCCGGCCTCGGCCCGCTCTACACGCCGTGGGACGTGGTGCTGGAGACCAGCGACATCATCACCCTGCACAGCCCGCTCACGCCCGAGACGCGCGGCATGATCGCCATGCCGGAGTTTCGCCGGATGAAGCGCCGGCCGCTCATCATCAACACCGCGCGCGGCGGTCTGGTGGTCGAGGAGGATCTGGTGACCGCCCTGGACGAGGGGCTGATCGCCGGCGCCGGTTTCGACGTGACGCTGCCCGAGCCGCCGCCGGCCGGCAGCCCGCTGATGCGCATCGCCGGCCGACCCAACGTCATCGTCACCCCCCATCTGGGCTGGGCGTCGGACGAGGCGCAGCAGGCGCTGGCCGACCAGTTGATCGACAACATCGAGAACTTCGTCGCCGGCTCCCCCAGCAACCTCGTGATGGGCGCCTACTGACGCCCGGCGGGGTGGTCGGAAACCGACCGGCCGCCTCCCTTTCCCATCATCGACCCGAGCGAGGAACAGCATGATGGCCGCCGATCCGCGCGACCTCCTGCGGCGGATGTTCGACGCCGCCATCGCCGCAGCCCAGCCCGCGCGGTGTCTGCCGGCCCATCTGCCGGAGCCGCCGAAGGGGCGGCTGATCGTGATCGGCGCCGGCAAGGCCTCCGCCGCCATGGCGCGGGCGGTTGAGGACAACTGGCCGGGGCCGCTGACGGGGATCGTCATCACCCGCTACGGCTATGCCGTGCCCTGCCGGCGCATCCGCATCGTCGAGGCGGCGCATCCCGTGCCCGATGCCGCCGGGCTGGAAGCGACGCGCCGCCTTCTGGAGCATGTGCGCGGCCTGACGGCGGACGATCTGGTGCTGTGCCTGATCTCCGGCGGCGGCTCCGCGCTGCTGACGCAGCCGCTCGACGGGCTGACGCTGGAGGACAAGCAGGCGGTCAACCGCGCCCTGCTCGCGTCCGGCGCCACGATTTCCGAGATGAACTGCGTGCGCCGTCACCTGTCGGCGGTGAAGGGCGGACGGCTGGCCGCCGCCTGCGCCCCGGCGCGGGTGCTCACGCTGCTGATCTCCGACGTGCCGGGCGACAATCCGATGGACATCGCCTCCGGCCCGACGGTGGCCGATCCCACGACTTGCGCCGACGCGCTGGCGATCATCCGGCGCTACGGCATCGCGGTTCCGGCGGCGGTGCTTGAGGCGCTGGAAAGCGGCCGCGGCGAGAGCATCAAGCCCGGCGACCCGCGGCTGGCCCGTGCCGAGACGCGCATCGTCGCCACCCCGCAGATGGCGCTGGAAGCCGCCGCGGCGGTGGCGCGCGAGGCCGGCTTTCCCGTCCATATCCTGGGCGACGCCATCGAGGGGGAGGCGAGGGACGTCGGCAAGGCGATGGCCGGCATCGCCCTGCAGGTGGCGCGTCGAGGACAGCCCTTCACCGCGCCCTGCGTGCTGTTGTCCGGCGGCGAAACCACGGTGACGGTGCGCGGTGCCGGCCGCGGCGGGCGCAATGTGGAGTTCCTGCTGTCGCTGGGCGTGGCACTGGACGGCTGTCCCGGGGTGCATGCGCTGGCCGGCGACACCGACGGCGTCGACGGGGTGGAGGAGATCGCCGGCGCCACTCTCGGCCCCGACAGCCTCGCGCGGGCCTGGGCCCTTGGGCTCCGGCCGAAGGAGAGCCTTGCCGCCAACGACGGGCACGGCTTTTTCGAAAGGCTGGGCGACGGCATCGTCACCGGCCCGACCCTGACCAACGTCAATGATTTCCGCGCGATCCTGATCACCGGACCGTGCTGAGACCGCCCTCGCTCCCATCCTGCCGCAGGCTGCGCAGGACAGCATCGGCGGTGCGGCGGCTGTGGTCGGCCAGCAGGGCGGCTGCAGCGGCGGCATCGCGGCGGCGCAGGGCGTCCATCACCGCCTCATGCTCCGCCAGCGAATCCTGCCAGCGGCCGGCATCGTAATTCGCCAGCGAGCGCGCCCGGTTGAGCTGGGCGGCGAAGCCGCGGTAGGTCGCCTCCAGCACCGGATTGCCGGCCATGGCGACGATCCAGCCATGGATGCGGCGGTTGGTGGCGGAATAGGCGGCACGCTCCCCCGTCTCGAACTGGGCGACGAGATCGGCGTGCAGCCGGTCCAACTCCGCGAACGCCTCGGCCGAGCCGTTGGCGCAGGCAAGCCGGCCGGCGAGGCTCTCCAGCGCCTCCATCACCTCGAAGATCGCCGCGATCTCCCTGGGATCGATGGGCGTCACCACGGCGCCGCGGTGGGGCCGCAACTCCACCAGCCCTTCGGCCGCCAGCACGCGCAGCGCCTCGCGCAACGGCGTGCGGGAAACGCCCAGCTGCTCGCACAGCTCCATCTCCGGCACGCGGCGGCCAGGCGGCAGTTCCCCCTCCAGGATCATCGCCCGCAGCTCCGCCACCGCGGAGTGATGCAGCGTTTCGCGGCGCAGGGGGCCGGTGGCGGGCTTTGCGGGGCTGTCCATGGTCGATCCGGTGGGGCCTGTTCTGCTGCATACTTGGGCATTCATGCCCAAACGATGCCATGCGCTTAAAAATAAGGCAAGGAACCTCGTTGATGGTGCTCTACGTATAAACCAATCTAAGACACTGGAAAATTTGGATAATCACAGGATAGAGATTTTGTATACAATCTGGCACGGGGCTTGCGACATGTGTGGAAACGCAATCGCATCAGGAGCCGAAGCCCCATGTCGATCCGGTCCCTCACCCTGAACGCCATCACCGCCACCGCGCTGGCCCTGTCCGCGCTGGCCGCCGCTGCTCCGACGGCAAAGGCCGCCGATGCGGAAGCGGTGAAGCTCGGCTTCGCCAAATGCGCCCATTGCCTGCCGATGGCGCTGACGCCCGATCTGGCGAAGGGCGTGTCGATCGAGGCGATCAACTTCAACTCCGGCAACGACGTGCTGACGGCCCTGGTGTCCAAGAGCATCGACGTGGCGCAGGTCACCTACCTCCACTACGTCACCGCGCTGGACAAGGGGTTCGACGTCGTCGCCATCTCCGGTCAGGTCAATGGCGGGTCGGAGATCGTCACCGCCAAGGGCATCGACCTGAAGGCCGGCGACTGGGCTGGGCTGAAGGCGCTGGCGGCCGCCCGCAAGGCGAAGGGCGAGCCGCTGCGCGTCGCCGCCTCGCGCGGGAACGCACAGGACATCCACATGCGCGGCGCCCTGCAGAAGCACGGCATCGACGCCAACAAGGACGTCCAGTTCATCAACATCCCCAACCCGTCCGACCATGCCGCCGCCCTGCAGCGCGGCGAGGTGGACGTGATCTGCACCGTTGAGCCCTTCGCCTCGCAAATCCGCAGCACCGGCGTCGGCGCACATTTCGCGCTGCCCTATGACCAGGCGGCCGGCAACCTGACCAACCTGATCGTCACGCGGTCCGACGTGATCAAGGAGCATCCGAAGGCGGTGGAGGCCACCGTCGCCTCCGTCGTGGCGCTGGTCGACAAGCTGAAGACCGACCGCACCGTCTGGGTCGACACCATCAACAAATACACCGGCCTCAACAAGGACATCGCCGCCGCGTCGCTGGAGAACGCCTTCCCCGACTACGCCATCCACAAGGACAGCACCGTCGCCATCGCGACGATGATGCGGGAGCTGAAATACATCGGCAAGGACGTGTCGGACGCCGCGGTGCGGAACATCGACTACCGGTTTCTGGAAGCGGTGACGAAGAAGCCGAAGAGCGAGCTGGGGGGCTGAGGGGGCGTCGACCACTTAGCCCCCTCCCTAACCCTCCCCGCTAACGCGGGAGAGGGAACTCCGCCGCTGTTGCGCCTACTCCCTCTCCCGCGATCGGACCGGCCTTCGGCCGGCCGAGGGCGGGGGAGGGTCGGGGAGGGGCATCCGACGCTTTTCCGCCGACGATATTCAAGGAGCCGGTCCATGACCGCATTGTCTAAATACTGGGAGCGCGCGGTCGTTCCCGTCCTGATCCTCGCGGCCTGGGAGATCGTGTCGCGGTCCGGCCTGTTGCCGGCGGCGCTGCTGCCGGCGCCTTCCGTCGTGCTGCACAGCTGGGCCGACTGGGTTTTCGGCTTCGACGAGACGGCGCAGGCGAACAGCGGGCGCTGGCTGGCCGATGCGCTGTCCAGCGCGGTGCGCGTCGCCGCCGGATACGGCATCGCGGTGGCGACCGGCGTGCTGCTGGGCATCGCCATCGGCTGGTGGAGCTGGGTCGAACGCGCCATCGAGCCGACCATCCAGATGCTGCGCCCGGTGCCGCCGGTATCCTGGATCCCGGTGGCGATCATCTGGTTCGGCATCGCCAACAAGCCGGCGATCTTCCTGGTCTTCCTCGGCGCCTTCTTCCCGATCCTGATGAACACCATCCACGGCGTGAAGACCGCCGACCGCAACCTGATCCGTGCCGCCTCGATGATGGGCGCCACCGAACAGCAGCTATTGCGCCATGTGGTGTTCCCGGCGGCGCTGCCCAGCATCTTCGCCGGCCTGCGCATCGGCATCGGCGCCGCCTGGATGCTGACCGTCACGGCGGAGATGGTCGCGGTCAAGAGCGGGCTGGGGTACGTGCTGTGGGACAGCTATTACTTCCTGCGCTACGACCTCGTCCTTGCCGCGATGGCCAGCATCGGGCTGCTGGGCTACGTCACCGACGCGCTGATCAAGCTGCTGATGTCCGCGGCGCTGCACTGGCAGCACGCCTCCACGCTTCAGAGCCGGGAGGGCTGACCCCATGGCCTCCATCGAACTTCAGAACATCACCAAGATCTACAGCGACCCCAAGCGCAAGCGCGACCTGCTGGCCATCGACGACGTCAGCCTGACGGTGGAGCGCAACGAGTTCCTCTGTCTGCTCGGCTCGTCGGGCTGCGGCAAGTCCACCCTGCTGAACATGATCGCCGGCTTCGAGAAGCCGACCAAGGGCACCGTCACCGTCGGCGGCAAGCCGGTGGACGGCCCCGGCGCCGACCGCGGCATGGTGTTCCAGCAGGCCAACCTGATGCCCTGGCTGCCGGTGTGGGAGAACATCGCCTTCCACCTGCGCCTGAAGGGCTGGCGCAAGGCCGACCGCCGCGCCGCGGCGCAGGAGTACATCGACCTCGTCGGGCTGAAGGGCTTCGAGAACCATTATCCGGCCGAACTGTCGGGCGGCATGAGCCAGCGCGTCGGCATCGCCCGCGCCCTGCTGATGAACCCGCAGGTCATCCTGATGGACGAGCCCTTCGCCGCGCTGGACGCCCAGACCAAGATGGACATGCAGGAGGAGCTGGTCGCCATCTGGCAGAAGCAGCGCTGCACCATCGTCTTCGTCACCCACAGCGTGGACGAGGCGCTGGTGCTGGGCACCCAGGTGGCGGTGCTGACCAGCCGGCCCGGCCGTCTGCGCGAACGCATCGAACTGGATCTGCCGCGCCCGCGCGACATTACCAGCCCGCGCTTCAACGACCACAAGCGCCACATCCTGAACCTGATCCGCGAAGAGGGCCTGCAGCAGCGGCAGGTCGCCGCAGCATGACCGACGCTTCCCAACCGCTGGATTTGTTGCTGACCGGTGCCACCGTCATCACCGGCGATGAGGCGGGAGTGATGGAGGATGCCGCACTCGGCATCCGCGATGGGCGGATCGTCCATCTGGCGCCGGCCGCACAATCCACGCCGCCGGCCAAGCGGACGCTGGCGCTGCCGGGGCGTCTGGTGACGCCAGGCTTCGTCAACGCCCATCTGCATGCGGTGCTGGTGATGGTGCGCGGCGTCGCCGCCGACCTCGGCTTCGCCCCGTCCTACACCCCGGGCGTGCCCAAGGGCACCGACGCCACGCCGGAGGAGGCCCGCGCGCTGGCCCGGCTGGGCGCGGTGGAGGCGCTGCTCGCCGGCTCCACCCTGGTCTGCGACCATTTCGTCCATGCCGACGCGACGCTGGACGCGATGGCGGACCTGGGCCTGCGCATCCATGCCGGCTGGCGGGTGCATGACGTCGATTTCGCCCGCGTGCCCAAGGGCGAGTGGAGCTTCGATGCCGCGCTCGGCGAGGATCTGCTGCGGCGGACGCTCGACCTGCACGACCGCTGGGACGGGGCGCGTGGCGGGCGCATCCGCGTGCAGATGGCGGCCCATGCGCCCGATACCTGCTCCCCGCCTTCCTGCGCAGGCTGTCCGAGGCGGCGGCGGAGCGCGGCATGCGCGTCAACACCCATCTGGCGCAAAGCCGGGTGGAGGTGGAGCGCGTGAAGGCCGCCACCGGCATGACCCCGGCGGCGCTGCTGGAGGAAACCGGTCTGCTGAACGACCGGCTGCTCGCCACCCATTGCCTCTATGTGGACGAGACCGACATCGCCCGGCTGGCGCGGGCCGGCGCCCATGCCGTCCATGTGCCGAAATGCAACGCCGCGTCGGGCCGGCTGGCGCCGACCCCGGCGCTGAAGGCGGCGGGCGTCAATCTGGCGCTCTGCACCGACACCCAGCATGGCGACATGGTGGAGGCGATGCGCTGGGCACTCGCCACCGGCCGCATCGGCCAGGGCGGCGTCACCGCCGACTGGCAGCCCGCCGACGTCTTCCGCATGGCGACGCTGGGCGGAGCCCGCGCCGTCGGGATGGCCGACGAGATCGGCACGCTGGCGGTCGACAAGGTGGCCGACCTCGTGGTGTTCGATACCCGCCGACCGCATCTGCGCCCGCTGACCAACCCGCTGGGAACGCTGGTCCACACCGGCCGCGGCAGCGACGTGGAGATGGTGATGGTGGACGGCGAAACGCTGGTCGAGGACGGCCACCCCGTCCATGCCGACCTGGAAGAGATTTGCACAGAGGCCGACAAGGCCGCCCGCGCCCTGTGGGCGCGTGCCTGACCCCCACTCATTCAAAGAAAGACGAGTCCCCCGAGATGACCAAGCGCGTTCTTCTGGGCATGCTGACCCCGTCCTCCAACACGGTGCTGGAACCGGTGACCGCCGCCATGCTGAGCGGCCTGCCGGAGGTGAGCGCCCATTTCGGCCGCTTCACCGTCAAGGAGATCTCGCTGCGCGCCGCAGCACTCGACCAGTTCACCGACGCGCCCTTTCTCGACGCCGCCCGGCTGCTGGCCGATGCGCAGCTGAACGTGATCGGCTGGAACGGCACTTCGGCCGGCTGGCTCGGCTTCGACGCCGACGTGAAGCTGTGCAAGGCCATCGAGGATGAGACGGGGATTCCCGCCTGCACCTCCATGCTGGCACTGAACGAGATTCTGGAGACGACGGGGCGCAGGCGTATCGCCATCGTCAGCCCCTATCTGGACGAGATCCAGCAGACGATGGTCGCCAACTACAACGCCGCCGGCTTCGAGGTGGTGGCGGAGCGGCACCTGAACGACCGCGGCAACTTCTCCTTCTCCGAGATCTCCGAGGAGCGGATCGAGCGCATGTGCCTGGAGGTGTCGGAGGCCAAGCCGGACGCCATCGCCATCATCTGCACCAACATGCGCGGCGCCCCGGTGGCGGAGCGGGTGGAGAAGGCTCTGGGCATCCCTGTTTACGACACGGTGTCCACCGTGCTGTGGAAGTCTCTGCGCATGACCGGCGTCGATACCCGCCGGGTCCAGGGCTGGGGCAGCCTGTTCCGGGAACTGCACGGCTGACGGCGGAAAGAGGGGAGGGGAGCATGGACTTCGATTTGGTCATCCGCAACGGCACGGTCGCCACCGCGTCGGACGTGTTCAAGGCCGATGTCGGCATACGGGACGGCAAGGTGGCCGCACTCGGCAGCGGGCTCGCCGCCGGACGGGAGGAGATCGACGCGGACGGCTTGCTGGTCCTGCCGGGCGGGGTGGACGGCCATGTCCATTTCGACCAGCCGACCGGCGACTCTTCGGTGATGGCCGACGATTTCCTGTCGGGCACCCGCTCGGCGGCATTCGGCGGCACCACCACCGTGCTGCCCTTCGCCTGCCAGCAGAAGGGCCAGTCGCTGCGCGCCGCGGTGGAGGATTATCACCGCCGCGCCGCCGGCAAGCCGGTGATCGACTATGCCTTCCACCTGATCGTCACCGACCCGACGGAGCAGGTCCTGGGACAGGAGCTGCCGGCGCTGATCCGCGACGGCTACACCTCCTTCAAGATCTACATGACCTATGACGCGCTGAAGCTGAACGACCGCCAGATCCTGGAGGTGCTGGACATCGCGCGGTCCGAGGGCGCCATGGTGATGATGCATGCGGAGAATGCCGACTGCATCGCCTGGCTGACCGAGAAGCTGGAGCGCGCCGGCCAGACCGCACCCTTCTTCCACGGCGTCTCCCGTCCCCGCGTGGCGGAGCGCGAGGCGACCCACCGCGCCATCTCGCTGGCAGAGTTGGTGGACGTGCCGATCCTGATCGTCCATGTCTCCGGCGCCGACGCGGTGGAGCAGATCCGCTGGGCCCAGGGGCGCGGCCTGCGCATCTATGCCGAGACCTGCCCGCAATACCTGTTCCTGACCGCCGACGACCTGGGCGGGGCAGGGGGCGACGCGGGGTTCGAGGGCGCGAAATGCATCTGCTCCCCGCCGCCGCGCGACGCCGCCAACCAGAAGGTGATCTGGGATGGGCTGACCGGCGGCACCTTCCAGGTCTTCTCCTCCGACCACGCGCCCTTCCGCTTCGACGGGCCGGGCGGCAAGAAGGTGAACGGCGAGAAGGCCCCCTTCCGCTGCGTGCCCAACGGCATACCGGGGGTGGAGACGCGGCTGCCGCTGCTGTTCTCCGAAGGTGTGATGAAAGGTCGCATGGAGCTGACGAAGTTCGTCGAGCTGACCGCCGCCAATCCCGCCCGCATGTACGGGCTGCACCCGCGCAAGGGCACCATCGCCGTGGGATCGGACGCCGACATCGCGATCTGGGACCCGGCGCGCAAGGTGACGATCACCAACGCCATCCTGCACCACGCGGTCGATTACACCCCCTATGAGGGCATGGAAGTCACCGGATGGCCGGTGGTGACGCTGTCGCGCGGGGAGGTGGTGTGCCGTGACGGCGCGCTGCTGGCGTCGCCCGGCCGCGGCACCTTCCTGCCCTGCGGCCTGCCGGCCCCGGCCCGCCCGAAGGGAGCGCCCGCACCGGCACTGCCTTTTTAAGGGTCGTACCTGATTGCGAAAACCGGTTCTATGACGAAAGGCAAGGTATCGCGCAGCATGGGAGCGGCTGCGCGGTAAGATTGATATGCTTGCCCTGCGGACAGTTCTCATAAGCGGAAAATTAACGGGAGGGAGGGCATAATAATTGTGATGTTCTGAAACCGGTAACTTTCGTGATGATTTCCTCCCGCTCTCCGGTACTCTTCGATCGCGCCACGGGCGATGCTCGCCGGCTCAATATGGTGGGCTTGCTTTTTGTCGCGATGGTTGTGCTGACCATCGCGTTCCTGCTGTTCATGGCGCTGGAGACGGCACGCCGGATCGACAGGACGGTGGCGGATCGCACGAAGGCGGAGATCGTCGACGCGGTGGCCGATCTGGGCGCCGCGATGGGCAAGAAGGCCGAGGAATACAGCCTATGGAACGACGCCGTCGACCATCTGGTGGTCAGGTTCGACGGCGTCTGGGCCAATGCCAATGTCGGCCCCTATGCGGAGCGCCTGTGGGGGCTGGACCGTGCCTATGCCTGGAACGGTCGCGACGGGCTGATCTATGCGTCCAGGAACGGCGCCCTGCGCAGCGATCTGGATGTGGCGGCCCGCGAGGCGGCGGATCTGCGGCCGGTGCTGGCGGCGGCGCGGACCGCCCGCCGGTCGGTCAGCGGCATCGTCCATATCGGGCAGACGCCCTTCGTCTTCGGCGCCCGCGTTATCGAATATGAGGAGGGGCGCGCCGCCCTGCCGCCCGACCCGCAACAGCCGGTCCAGGTCTTCCTGACCACGCTGGAGGGGGAATTGGCGAAGCTTGCCGGCTCGCGGCACATCGACGACCTGCGCGTGGTCCCGATCGACACGCCGGCCGTTCCGGCCCTGGCCAGCCTGCCCCTGCAGGCCATCGCCGGACAGCCGGTCGGCATCCTGACCTGGATGCCGGAACAGCCCGGCGGCACGCTGGTCCGCCGGATCGCCCCCTATGCCGCCGGCTTCGCATGCGCCCTGCTGGCGCTTCTCTTCCTGCTCCAGCGCGTGCTGCAGCGGCTGAAGCGGCAGGAGCCGCTGCGGCTCAGCGAGGCGCGGCTGGCCCAGGCGCAGCGCGTCGCCCGGCTGGCCTACACGGTCCATCTGCCGGAGGAGCGGCTGGAGGTCTCCGCCAATTTCCGCGAGCTGATCGGCCTGCCCGGCGAGGCCGGCCTGCCCACCACCGGCCTCTATCTCGACCGCGTGATGCCGGAGCACCGGCAGGAGGTGCAGGAGGCCTATCGTCGCGCCTGGGAGGAGAACAGCCGCTTCGACATCGAATACCGCGTCACCCGTCCCGACGGCGGCCATCTCGATCTTCAGGAGGTGGGGGAGCCGTTCCACGATGCCGACGGCCTCGTGCTGGGCCTCATCACCGCGATCCAGGACGTCTCCGCCCGCCGCCGGGCGGAGGAGACCATCCGGCATCAGGCCAATTACGACGCGCTGACCGGCCTTCCCAACCGGCCGCTGTTCTACGACCGGCTGCGGCAGGCGCTGCGGCGGGCGGCGCGGCTGCGCAACCGCATGGCTCTGCTGTTCATCGACCTGAACCGCTTCAAATGGGTCAACGACACGCTGGGCCACCAGACCGGCGACGTGCTGCTGCGCGAGGCTGCGCAGCGGATGGCCGCCTGCCTGCGCGAGTCCGAGACCATCGCCCGGATCGGCGGCGACGAGTTCACGGTGATCCTGTCGGACATCGGCGACCGCGAGGACGCCGAGCGGGTGGCGCGCCGCCTGCTCGATTGCCTGTCGGAGCCGTTCCGCATCGCCGGGCAGACCCTGCACATCTCCGCCAGCATCGGCGTCACCTTCGCCCCCGACCAGGGAAGCGATCCGGAGCTTCTGGTGAAGAACGCCGACGTCGCGATGTACCATGCCAAGCGGCTGGGCACCGCCAACTGGACCTTCTACGACCCGGCGATGGACGCCGACGCCCTGGCCCACCTGCAGCTGGAAAACGAACTGCACGAGGCTGTGGCGAAGGGGCAGCTCATGCTCTTCCTCCGGCCGGTGGTGGATGTCGCCGGCGGCCTGCTGGCCGGCGCCGAGGCGGAGGTGCGCTGGAACCATCCCGAGCGCGGCCTGCTGCCCGCCGCCGGATTCCTGCATCTGGCCGAAGCGAACGGGCTGATCGTGGCGATCGGCGGCTGGCTGCTGGATGCCGCCTGCCGGCAACTGGCGGACTGGCGCGACCGCGGCGCCGCCGGCCTGCGCCTGACCGTGCCGGTGTCCTCCCTGCAGCTCCGCCATTTCGGCTTCGAGGACCAGGTGGCCGGCAGCCTTGCCCGCCACGGCGTTCCGCCGGACCGGCTGGTGCTGGAACTGCCGGAGGCGGCCATGCTGTCGCCGCAGGCGGAGATGACGCGGACGATGCAGGCGCTGCGCGCGTTGGGAATCGCCTTCTCCGTCAGCGGATTCGGCACCGGCTATGCGTCGCTGGGCCATCTGCGGCGGCTGCCGGTGCAGTTCCTGAAGATCGATCAGGCGATCCTGCAGGACATGGCCCGGAACCCGGGCAACCAGGAGATGGTGCGCGCCATCGTGGCGCTGGCCCGCAGCATGGACCTGACCGTCATCGCGGAGGGGGTCGAGACGGGGGAACAGCGGGCGCTGGCCGGCGAGGTGCGCTGCGTCTACGCCCAGGGACGTTTCCTCGGCGAGCCGGTCCCGG
The DNA here is from genome assembly GCF_055698305.1 of Azospirillum sp. VT-I1. Taxonomy (NCBI): domain Bacteria; kingdom Pseudomonadati; phylum Pseudomonadota; class Alphaproteobacteria; order Rhodospirillales; family Azospirillaceae; genus Azospirillum; species Azospirillum sp. VT-I1. The sequence continues at coordinate 770,671 of NZ_CP168802.1, forward strand.
CCGGGGAGTTCGACCTGACGCCCAGGGCCGGAGGGAGCGGACCGCTTTGCCCGGCGGACAGCGGGGATCGTTTGTGAAAGGCGACGGGCGCCGGGGCCCCTCTCCCCGCACTGGAGAGGAGCCCCGACGCAGTCACGCCACCCGCTTTTCGCGGAAGGCCTCGATGGTCCGCATCACGCCCCGCAGCTCGGCGAGGCCCTTCAGCCGGCCGACGAAGGAATAGCCGGGGTTCATCGTCTGGCCGATGTCGTCGCCCAGCAGATGGCCGTGGTCGGGACGCATCGGGATCTGGGCGTCGGCGCGGCCGGCCTGCCGGCGGCGGGCCTCCTCGTCGATCAGCGCCGCGGCCACGCCGATCAGGTCGGTGTCGCCGCCGAGATGGTCGGCCTCGTAGAAGGACCCGTCCGGCTCGTGCGTGGTGTTGCGCAGGTGGACGAAGTGGATGCGCGGGGCGAATTCCTTCGCCATCGCCACCAGATCGTTCTTCGGGTTGGACCCGAAGGAGCCGGTGCACAGCGTCAGCCCGCAGGCTTCCTGCGGCACGGCCTTGAACATCGCCCGCACGTCGTCGGCCGTGGACATCACGCGCGGCAGGCCGAAGATGGGGAAGGACGGGTCGTCGGGGTGGATGCACAGTCGCACCCCTTCCTCTTCGGCGACCGGCGTGATCTCGCGCAGGAACTCGACCAGGTTGGCGCGCAGATCCTCCACGCCGATCTCCTGGTACAGCTCCAGCATGCCGCGGAAGCTGTCGCGGTCATAGGCGAAGTCGCGGGCGGGCAGCCAGTCGATCAGGTTGCGCTCCAGCTCGGCCACCTGTTCCACGCTCATCGCCTCGAACCGCGTCTTGGCGGCGGCGATGTGGGCGGGATCGTAGCTGGCCTCGGCGTTGCGGCGCTTCAGCACGAACAGGTCGTAGGCGGCGAAATCGACGCTGTCGTAGCGCAGGGCATAGCCGCCGTTCGGCAGCCGGTGCATCAGGTTGGTCCGGCTCCAGTCGGTGATGACCATGAAATTGTAGCAGATCACCGGGATGCCGGCGCGGGCGACGTTGCGGATCGACTGCTTGTAATTGTCGATCTTGGTGCGGAAGTCGCCGGTGCGGGTCTTGATCTCCTCGCCCACGCCGATGCTTTCCACCACCGACCAGGTCAGGCCGGCGGCCTCGACCATGGCGCGGCGCTTCATGATCTCTTCGGTGGTCCAGACGCTGCCCTGATTCATGTGATGCAGCGCCGTGACGATGCCGGTGGCACCGGCCTGACGTGCCTTCTCCAGGGTGACGGGATCGTCCGGGCCGAACCAGCGCCAGGTTTCCTGCATGTTATGGTCCTTTCAAAAACGGGTTTGCCTGCGGCGGCCGTGACCGCCGCGAATTCACGGGGTGGCGAGGAAGGCGGCCAGCGTTTCGCGGACGCCGACGGTCATCAGGCTGTCGAGATGGCGGACCACCGCGTCGCGGAAGCCGGTCTCGGCGACCAACTCCGGCGAGAAGATGTCCTCGATGGCGAACAGGGCCGCCGCCAGCGCACCGGCATCGCCGGCATGGACGCGGGCGATGCGGGTCAGTCCCGCCGCCATCGGATCGGCCACCGCATAGGCGTTGCCGGCCTCGTCCTTCTCCAGCAGGAAGCGCATCCAGGCGGCGACGGCCAACGGGATCACACTCGGTGCCTTGCCGGCGGCGAACAGCTCGCGGGCCGGCTCCAGCAGGCGCGGCGGCAGTTTCTGTGATCCGTCGGACGAGATCTGGATGGTGCGGTGGCGGATGCCGGGGTTGCGGAAGCGCGCCTCCAGCGCCGCGGTGTAGGCGGGGATGTCGGTTCCCGGCACCGGCGGCAGGGTGGGGATCAGGTCGGACGCCCACAGCCGGCGCATGACGGCGGGCAGCTGCGGGTCGGCCATGGCGTCGGCGATGGTCTCGATCCCGGCGATCACCGACAGGTAGGCCAGCAGCGAATGGGCGCCGTTCAGGCAGCGCAGCTTCATCAGCTCGAACGGATGGACATCGTCGACCAGAATGGCGCCGGCCTTTTCCCAGGCCGGGCGGCCGAGCGGGAAGCGGTCCTCGATCACCCACTGCTTGAACGGCTCGGTCACCACCGGCCACGCGTCGGCGCAGCCCAGCGCCGCGTCCACCGTGGCGCGGTCGGCGTCCTGGGTGGCCGGGGTGATGCGGTCGACCATGGTGCAGGGGAAGCTGACCTGCTCGGCGATGTAGGCGGCAAGCTCCGGGTCGCGCAGCTCGGCGTAGCGGACGACGATGCCCTTAACCTTGATGCCGTTCTGGGCGAGGTTGTCGCAGACCAGCACGGTGAAGGGCGCCACCCCGGCGGCGCGGCGGCGGCGGATGGCTTCGCACAGCAGTCCGGGAACGCTGCGCGGCGCCGCGGGATCGGCAAGGTCGGCGCGGATCAGCGGATGCGCCTCGTCCAGCGAGCCGGTGGCGGCGTCCTGGCAATAGCCCTTTTCCGTGACCGTCAGGGTGACGATGCGGATCTCCGGCTTCGCGGTCAGGGCCAGCACCTGCTCCAGCTGGTCGGCGGTCACCATGGCGTCGAGGAAGGAGCCGAGCACGCGCAGGCGGTCGCGGCTCTCCTCGCGCACCAGCAGCGTGTAGAGGCAGTCCTGCGGCTTCAGCGCGTCGCGGATGGCCGGCGACAGCGGATCGACGCCGACGATGCCCCAGTTCTTGTCGCCGGTCGCCAGCACATCGTCGGTGTAGGTGGCGAGATGGGCGCGGCAGAAGGCGCCGAGGCCGATATGGACGATGCCCGGCGTCACCGCGGCGCGGTCGTAGGCGGGGCGCTCGACGGATTCGGGCAGGCGGCGGAGGGTTTCGGGGGAAAGGCGGGTTTGTGAAGGACGGGCCGCCAGCAGGGCGGTGTTCGCGTCGGGCATGATGGGCTCCGGTTCGCGGCGGTCGCTGCGGTCACCCTTTTTCCGCTGTCGCGGAGTGTCGCGGGGGGCCGGTGCACCGTCATTCGGTCAGGCTTGGATGGTTCGGAAGAACTCCGGGGCGGGTGCCCCGGAGCCTTGGGGCGGATGTGTCAGACCTCGATGCCGGCCGGGGTGCGGCCCGACCCGGTCTTGGGCAGCACGAAGTGCATGATCGCGAGGCCGACGAGGTAGAGGACGGAGGCGATGCCGAACAGCACCTGATAGTTGCCGTTGGTGGCGTCCAGCAGGCGGCCGACGCCCATCGACACGAACATGCCGACGAAGTAGGCGCAGAAGCCGCCGATGCCGACCACCGAACCCACCGCATTGCGCGGCATGGTGTCGGACACGATGGTGTAGACGTTGGCCGAATAGCCCTGGTGGGCGGAGGCGGCGATGCCGATCAGCAGAACGGCCAGCCACATGTTGGACACGGTGGAGGCGAAGAAGACCGGCAGCACGCAGATGCCGCAGACCAGGAAGGTCAGCTTGCGGGCGCGCAGGGGCTTCATGCCGCGCTTGATGAGGTGGGAGGAGAACCAGCCGCCGCCGACGCTGCCGAAATCGGCCATGGTGTAGATGATGATCAGCGGCAGCATCGCCCCGAACAGGTTGACGCCATACTGCTTGTTCAGGAAGCCCGGAACCCAGTTCAGGTAGAACCACCAGACCGGAGCGGAGAAGCAGGTGCCGACGATGTTCGCCCAGGTGCCGCGGTAGCTCAGCAGCTTGATCCAGGGGATGTTTTCCTGCGGCAGAACCGGGTCGCTGCGGATATAGGCCAACTCCTCGGCCGTCAGCTTCGGATGCTCTTCCGGCTTGCGGTAGATCAGCAGCCAGGCGATGACCCAGAAGAAGCCGATGCCGCCGGTGACCAGGAACGCGGCCTGCCAGCCGAAGGCGACCAGCAGGATCGGCACCAGGATCGGCGCCACCACCGCGCCGACGTTGGAGCCCGCGTTGAAGATGCCGGTGGCGAGCGCCCGCTCCTTGGCCGGGAACCACTCCGACACCGCCTTGATCGAGGCCGGGAAGTTGCCGCCTTCGGTCAGGCCGAGGCCGGCGCGCGCCACCTTGAAGCCGAAGACGCTGCCCATGAAGGCGTGGATGCAGGCGAAGAAGCTCCAGCCGGCGACGGCGGCCGGCAGGCCGATGCGGATGCCGATCTTGTCCATCAGCCGGCCGCAGCCGATGTAGCCGAAGGCGTAGGCCAGCGAGAAGGCGGCGACGATGTCGCCGTAATCGGACTCGGTCCAGCCCATGTCGCCCATCAGCGTGGACTTCAGCAGGCCGAGGACCTGACGGTCCATGTAGTTGATGGTGGTCGAGAAGAAGAGCAGGGCGCAGATGGTCCAGCGGTAGCGGCCGATGGCCTTGCTTACCGTGACCGCCGCCTTGCCGATGCCGGTCCTGCCGGCCGGCTCCGCCGACTGCGCGGGGGCGGCGTCGGCAATGATCTGTTCGCTCATGATTTGGCGTCTCCAGCCAGGACGCGGGTCACCGCCGCCGGTCTTCGATCCCGCACCCATGGCCGATCCTGCATCGGTCATGAACGCGCCGAAGGGCATGCGCGGAAGCCGGCATTCCGGGCTCCCACGTTGCGTCGGGCGTTGGTTTCTCGCGCTTCAGCACTGTTTCCTGGAGCAGTCCGGCCATCGTCGGGAGCGGTGCCGCATCGGTACCGTTCGTGGCGTTGCATACTACCATTCCAGTTGCTGGTATGGTAGTTGCGCCCCCGGCCGGCGGTCAACCGCGCCATCTGCGGCATTTCGTCAGGTCCGCCGCTGGCCGAAAACCTGCGCGGCCACATATCACAATGGGCGGTCGCCGCCATCGCATGGGGGTAACCCTAATGTACAATATTAGGATATCCGCATGAGGATGGCGGGCTGAGACCGGACAGGATGCGGGAGGCGGCAGGGTGGGGGAACCGGACGCCACGGCGGCGATCATGACGGCACTGGCCGGGGGCGTTGGCCTCCTGGCCCTGATGACCCTCGCTTACGGCACCGTCCTCTACCGGCTGGGTGACCAGCCGTTGCTGCGGCAGATTTGCCTGGGCCTGCTGTTCGGCGCTGGCGGCGTCGCGGCCATGCTGCAGTCGGTCCCGGTGGCGCCCGGCGTCTATCTGGACGTGAAGGCGGTTCCGGTGGCATTGGCCGGCCCCTTCGGCGGAACGCTGGCCGCCATGCTGGCCGCCGGCATCGTTGCGACAGGCCGCATCGCCGTCGGCGGCGCGGGCATGCTTCCCGGCGTGATCGGGATTTTGCTGGCCGGCGGCATCGGAGTCCTGATGGCCCAGCTGACGCCCGCTGCGGAATGGCGGGGAGCGAGGCCGCTGTTCCTGCTGGCACCCGTGGCGTCGTTCCACACGCTCAGCATCTTCGTGCTGCCCTGGGGCGTTGCGCTGCCGACATTCCTCCATGGCGGCGCGCCGGTCGCCCTCTTCACGGTGGTGGGCATCCTGATGCTGGGAACGATGCTGGCCCGCGAGCGCCGCCGTGTCCACACCGAGCGGGTTCTCCGCGATGCCGCACTCAGCGATCCGCTGACCGGCCTTGCCAACCGCCGGGCCTTCTTCGGAGCCATCGACCGGGAGGTCGCCGGTGCGCTGCGCCACGACATGCCGGTGTCGCTCCTGCTGCTGGACATCGATCATTTCAAGGAGGTCAACGACGCGCGCGGACATGATGCCGGCGACGCGGTGCTGGTGGCCCTGAGCCGGGTGTTCCAGCGCGGCGTGCGGCAGAGCGACCTCGTCGCCCGCTTCGGCGGCGAGGAGTTCGCCATCCTGCTGCCCTGCACGTCGCTGGAGGGTGCCTTTCTGCTTGCCGAACGCCTGCGCAGTGCCGTGCGCGATTGTGGTATCCAGCATGACGGCGCCGTCCTGCATGTGACCGTCAGCATCGGCGTCTCGACCCTGGCCCCGAACGCGGACCGGCCCGACACCTTGATCAAGGCGGCGGACATGGCGCTCTACCGCGCCAAGTCGGACGGCCGGGACCGGGTGTGCCGCGACCGCGCGCTCTGCCCGCCGGAACCGGTGCCGGCGGTCTAAGCGCCGTCCGCGTCCCTCACCCCGCCTGCCGGGCGCGGGGAGACGCACAAGCTGCGGCCACCACTTCGCCGGTGCGGCCGACATGGTGGACGAACAGATGCTCGGCGGTGGCGCCGTCGCGGGCCTCCAGCGCCGCCAGGATTTCGCGGTGCTCCAGCACCGATTCCTTCCAGCGTCCCTGAGCGCCCAACGCGAAGTAGCGAGCCCGCGCCAGCCGGCCGAGCAGCCGGTCATGCGCCTCCACCAGCGCCGGGTTCTTCGCGCTCGACACAATCAGCCGGTGGATCTTCTGGTTGATCGCGAAATACTCCTCCAGCGCACCGGCGCCCTGCAGCGCCTCGATTTTCTCCTGGAAGCCGCGCAGGCGGCGCAGGTCGGCTGCGGTCATCCGTTCGGCGGCGAGGCGGGCGGCGAAGCTCTCGATGCAGCCTTCCGCTTCGAACAGGTGGGTCAGTTCGGCGGCGTCGAGCGGGGCGACGATGGCGTTGCGGTTGGGCCGCAGCATCACCAGCCCGTCGGCCGCCAGCAGCTTCAGCGCCTCGCGCAGCGGCGTGCGGGAAATGCCGAGCTTGTCGCTCAGTTCCGGTTCGATCAGGCGGGCGGACGGCGCCAGCTCGCCATAGATGATCATGTCGCGCAGCCGGTCCACCGCCATGTCGGCCAGCGGCGGCGGCGGAACCGCACGCCGGCGGCGGGCGGGGACGGTGTCCGGGGCGGCGTCCGGCGTGTCGTTGTCGAAACTCATGGTCGGGCTCATGGCTGGGATTCCGGCCCGCATCCGGCGAGCGTTTCCTCTGCGAAAGCGGCGAAGCGCAGCACCCTGCGGTCCATGCCGCGGGGTGCCACGATCTGCAACCCCACCGGCAGCCCGTCGCGCCCGGTCCCGCAGGGCAGGCTGAGCGCCGGGACCTTGGCGTGGTTGAACAGCGGGGTGAAGACGGCATGGGCCCGCGGCGGCACCGGCTGTCCGCCGATGGTCTCCGGTCCCAGCCGGTCGAGCGGCCAGGCGACGCAGGGCGTGGTCGGCCCGACGATCAGGTCCAGCCCCGCGAACTGTGCGGCCAACGCGCGGCCGACCTCGACGCCAAGCAGCTGTGCCGCCGCGACCTCCGCACCGCACAAGGACAGGCCGCGCTCGATCTGCACCGCGATGTCGGGATCGAACAGGCCGGGGTCGCGGCGGAACGCCTCCCCATAAAGCGCGGCCAGCCCCGCATGCTGCAGCGGCATCAGCGCCGTTTCGGTGACGCCGGCCGGCCAGTGCGGGAAGCGGCCTTCGGGACGGACGATGCGCGCACCGGCAAGCGCCAGCGCTTCCACCGCCCGCTCCACCGCTTCGCGCACGTCGTCGTCCACCGGGGCGTCCAGGCCGAATGTTGGGCTGTAGGCGACGGTCAGGGAGGAAACCGGCCGCTCCTCCGCCGGGGCAACGGCGGCGCTGTCGGGGTCGCGCGGGTCGGGGCCGGCCAGCACCTCGAACATCAGGGCGGTGTCGGCGACGTCGGCGGCGATGGGCGCCAGCACCGCGATGCCGGTGAAGGGCTCGGCGAAGCCGGGGCCGTAGGGGATGGCGCCGAAGCTGGGCTTGAAGCCGACCGTACCGACATGGGCGGGCGGGCGTCGGCTCGACCCGCCGGCATCGGTGCCGAGCGCCAGCGGCACCAACCCGCCCGCCACCGCCGCTGCCGGCCCGCCGCTTGAGCCGCCGGGGGTCAGGCTGGGGTCCTTCGGGTGGCGGGTCGGGCCGAACAGCGGGTTGGTGGTGACGCCCTTGCAGGCGAATTCCGACGTGTTGGCCATGCCGACGATGACGGCCCCGGCACGGCGCAGCCGTTCCACCGCGATCGCGCCGGCAGGGGCGTGGAAGTCGGCGAACAGGCGCGATCCCTGGGTGACGCGGCGGCCGGCGACCCAGATGGTGTCCTTGACCGCCACCGGCACGCCGGCCAGCGGCAAATCCTCTCCGCTGGCGAGCCGGCGGTCTACCGCCCCGGCCTCGGCCAGCGCCTGTTCGGCATCGACGGCGACCAGGGCGTTCAGGGCCGGATTGCCGGCGGAGATGCGGGCGAGTGCCGCTTCGGTCACGGCGCGGGCGCTGCTGCGTCCGCCGCGCACGGCCTCGGCCAGCGCCACGGCGCGAAGGGGAAGGGTCATCGCTTGTCTCCGAGAAGGCTCAGTCCCGCCAGCGCGGCCAGCAGGCCGACCGCGAGATAGCCGGTGGCGAGGCTGCTGGCCGCGGCAGCCGCCACCAGCAGGATCGGGCCGGCGATCAGCCCGGCGAAGCCGCCGACCATCACCGCCCCCGTCGCCTCACCGATGCGGCCCACCGGCGCCAGCCGCGCCACCTCCGCCAGGAACACGCCGTTCCAGCCGCTGGCGGTCAGCCCGAACAGGAAGGTGGCCGCCGCCAGCGCCGGGAAGGGCAGGGAGGCGCCGGCCAGCGCCACCAGCGCCGATGCCGCCGCCATGCCCAGCCCCAGCAGCCCGACCAGCCGGCGCGGCGCCATCCAGCGCGAGGCGACCACCCCCCAGCCGAGCCGCCCGGCCAGCCCGCCGGCCTGTCCGGCCGCCAGCGCCACCCCGGCGGGGACATGTTCCAGCCCCAACTCCGCCACCGCGAAGACGACGAAGAAGCCGTTCAGCGTCAGCTGGCTCGCCGAAAAGGGGAAGGCGGCCAGCGCCAGCCGCCGCAGCGCCGGGTCGCTCCGCAGCAGCCGGATCGCCGCCACCAGCCCGAAGGCGGTGGAGGCGGAGCGGGTCAGCGGGTCGTAGGCCGGCCGCAGCCGTTCGAACGGCAGGACGCAGACCAGTGCCAGCGCGGCGATTGCGGCATAGCCGGCGCGCGGGTCGGCGACGGTGGCCAGCAGCGGCAGGGCCAGCGATCCGGCCATCGCGCCGATCTGGTTGCCGGTCTGGCGGACGGAGAACACCATCGGCCGGTCGGCCTCGCGCACCAGCCGGCCGAGGATGGCGGCGCTGGCCGGCGTCTCCGGACCGCAGGCCAGCCCGATGGCGATCCCGGCCGCCAGCAGCGCCGCGGCACCGCCCCCCATCATCGCGCACAGCATGGCGGCGGCCACCGCCACCGCGCAGAAGCTGGCCACCCGGAAGGAGCCCAGCCGTCCGGCCAGCACCCCGCCGCCCAGCGACGCCGCCATCCCCACCGCGAAGCCGGTGGTGGTGAACAGGCCGAGCCCCGCCGGGTCGATCCCCATCCGCGGCGCCAGCACGCCCGGCGCGAACAGGGCGAGCGCCACCAGCGCCTGCAGGCCGGTCATTCCCAGCAGTGCCGGCAAAAGCGGAGGCTGTGCTGGCCTGACCGTCGCCGTTTCGGCTAGCATCGCGGAAACCCTGACCTGGAGGCGGCATGGCCGGCGGAATTTCGATTCATGGCGTGGATGTGGCGCGCGGCATCGCCGCCGAGGGGCTGCGGGTGGAGCTTTACGCCCTGACGCCCGAACGCCGCCTGCTGGCCGACGGCCGGCTCGGCGCCAACGGTCAGCTCGACCACCCCACCGTCCGCGGCGAGGGCATCGCCCCCGGCCCGCACGAGGTGCTGTTCCATGTCGGCGACTGGCTGCGCGCGGCGGGATATCCGGAGGAGCAGACCCGCTTCCTGGACATCATGCCGTTCCGCTTCAAAGTGACCGACTTGGACCGCCATCTGCATCTGCCCTTCAAATTCACCCCCTTCGGGGTTTCTCTCTTTCTGGGTGTGTAGGTCGGGTCAGGTCAACCGCTTCGACAGGCCGGCGACGCGCTCCATCACCATCATCAGCGCGACGGTGGCGACGATCAGCACGCCCGACAGGGCCGCCACCGTCACGTCCAGCTTGCCTTCCAGATCCTGCCACATGCGGATCGGCAGCATGTCGGTCGCGGCGTCGCGCAGGAACAGCGACACCGGCACATTGTCGAAGGACGCCATGAAGGCGATGAATCCGCCGGCCATGATGCCCGGCCGGATCAGCGGCAGGGTGATGCGGCGGAAGGTGAACCAGCGGGTGGCGCCCAGGCTGGCCGACGCCTCCAGCAGGGTCGGGTTCATCTGCGCCAGCGACGCCACGGTGTTGCGCACCACGAAGGGCACCGACACCACGGTGTGGCCGATGATGAGGGTCAGCGGCGACACCGGCACGCCGACCAGCGAAAAGAACATCAGCGACGACAGCCCGAAGGCCAGCGCCGGAAGCACCAGCGGCGACAGGAACAGGCTGTCCAGCACCCGCGCCGTCAGGCTGGCCGAGCGCGCGATGCCGAGCGAGGCGGCGACGCCCAGCAGGATCGACAGCGCCGTCGCCCAGGCCGCCACCTTCAGGCTGTTCATCAGCGCGAACTGCAGCTGCCAGGCGTTCCACAGCTCGACATACCAGCGCAGCGAATAGCCGGGCGGCGGGAATTTCAGCGAATAGCCGCTGGTGAAGGACACCCAGATCACCACGACCGTCGGGGCCGCCAGCAGCAGCAAGGCCAGCAGCGCCACCCCCGTCATGACGATGCGGAAGCTGAGCGCGTCGAAATCGATGCGTCGGTTGCTCATGTCCGGTTCCCTGCTGGTCAGGCGTTGGTGTAGCCGCGCGACAGGCGGCCCAGCACGTTGAAGATCGACACCACCACCAGCACCGCGACCAGGAAGATGACGGAGATCGCGGCGGCGAAGGGCCAGTTCTGCAGGGTGGAGGCCTGCTGGTAGATGTACATCGGCATGAACAGCATCTGCCCGCCGCCGATCAGGCTCTGGGTGATGAAGGCGGTGATGGCGGCGGCATAGGTCAGCAGGCAGCCGGCGATGATGCCCGGCAGCGACAGCGGCAGGATCACCTTGCGGAAGGTCCGCCAATGTCCCGCCCCCAGCACCGAGGAGGCGTCTGCGAGGTTCGGGTCGATCCGGCTCAGCGCGGTGATCAGCGGCAGCACCATCAGCGGCATCTGCACCTGCGCCAGGGCCATCACCACGCCGCTTTCGGTGTAGAGCAGCTTCAGCGGCGTGTCGATCAGCCCCAGCCCGAGCAGCGAGGCGTTGACGATTCCCTGCCGTCCCAGGATGACCACCCAGGCGAAGGTGCGCACCACCACGCTGGTCAGCAGCGGCAGCAGCACCAGCAGCATGATGACGCCCCTGGCCCAACCGGGGGAGCGCTGGTGCAGCCACGCCACCGGATAGCCCAGCACAAGCGTCAGCGCCGTGACCTTCACCCCCAGCCACAGCGTCGATCCCAGCACGCCGAGGCTGAAGCTGTCGCCGAGGAAGTTGACGTACTGGGTCAGCCCGAAGTGCCCGCCCTGCGGATCGGTCTGGAAGCTCAGCGCCAGCAGAATGACCAGCGGCGTGACGAAGAAGACGACGAACCCCGCCGCCAGCGGCGCCGCCAGTTTCAGGTCGTAGGTGGTGACGTTGCGCAGCGTCGCGGCCATTGGGGGGTTCCTTTCCGATAGCCCTCTCCCGCCCCGGGAGAGGGAGGGGACCCGCCGAAGGCGGGGAGGGTGAGGGGCGATCCGAACATGGATTTTCTCCCGATCCTTGGATCACCCCTCACCCTTCCCAAGCTTTGCTTGGGCCCCTTCCCTCTCCCGGGGCGGGAGAGGGAGAGCTTCAGCGGGGAGTTCGCGTCATCACACCTTGATCTCGCGGTTGAACCGTTCGATCCAGGCGCTGCGCTGCTCGTTGATCTTGGCCCAGTCCTGGAACACGAACTTCTTCGCGATCTCGGCATGGTCCTTGGCCAGCGTCTTGGCGAGTTCGCCCTTGATCGCGACCTTGGTGTTGGTCGGCACGATCAGGAACGGCTCTTCCATCAGCTTGGTCTGGACCTCCGGCGACAGGGCGGCTTCGATCAGCTTGAAGGCCAGCTCCTTGTTGGGGGAGTTTTTGACGATGTGGATGGTCGTCTTGAAGGCGATGGCGCCTTCCCTCGGGATGACGAACTCCACCGGCACGCCGCGCGCCTTCAGGATTTGGATGGCGTTGAAGTTGCCGGGGGAGATGTCGATCTGGCCCTGCTGGAACAGGGTGGCGAGCTGGCCGGGGTTGGCGGCGACGGCGGCGAGGCTGGGGCGCAGCGCCTCCAGCGCCTTGAAGGCGGGGTCGATGTTGGACTCCGACCCGCCATGCATCTTGGCCAGCTCCACCATGAAACCGGTGCCGAGCGTGGAGTTCAGGTTGGTGATGCCGACGCGGCCCTTGAATTCCGGCTTCCACAGGTCGGCCCAGGAGGTCGGCGGCGTCTTCACCGTTTCCGGGTTGTAGGTGATGCCGACCACCTGGAAGAAGGGCGACGGCCCCATCGGCACCTGGGCCTCCGGGATCAGGTCCTTGTAATAGGCGCTCTTCTCCACCGGATAGGGCTCAACCAGATCCTGGGCGATGGCCTGCAACGCGGGACCCGGATCGTGCAGCATGACGTCGATCGGCGGGTTGTTCTTCGCCGCGTTCACCTTGGCGATCTGGTCGACCGACAGCATGGGGTCGAGCACCATGTCGGCATTGCCGGTCGCCTTGCGGAAGGCGGGGACGAGCACGGCCTTGTGCGCCTCCTCCCAGCTGCCGGTGAAGGTCGCGAAGACCAGCGGGCGTGCCTGCGCCCAGGTCAGGCCGGGGAAGGCGTGCATGGCACCCAGCGTCAGCGCCGTCTGCATCAGGGTGCGGCGGGTCAGCAGCATGGATCACTCCTGTCGGGTGGGGGAGGAAGAAGCGGGGAAGGAATGGGTCAGGCCGCGGCGAAGACCGAGGCGAGGCGGGGAGCGACCGGGGCGAGGCGCACCGGCGTGCCGGGGGCGAACAGGGCGGCGCGGTCGATGCGCGGTTCGGACACCTTCACGGCGGATCCGTCGGCGACGCGCACCTCGTGCACGACCGTGGCGCCCAGCGGCAGCCCCATCTCCACCACCCCGTTCAGCGTGTCGGCGCCGTCCGCCGCCGGATCGACGCGCAGATGCTCCGGCCGCAGGCAGACGGTGACGCGGCCGCCGGGGCGGACGTCGCCCTTGGGTGCCCGAGTCTCGATGATGCCGCCGGCATCCAGCCGCACCGTGCCGCCGCTGCGGTCGGCATCGACCAGCACGCCGCCCAGCAGGTTGGCGGAGCCGACGAAGGTGTTGACGAACAGGCTGTCCGGCGCGTCGTAGATGTCGGTCGGCGGGGAGAACTGCTCCAGCCGGCCCTGGCTCAGCACCGCGACGCGGTCGGCCATCGACAGCGCCTCCTCCTGGTCGTGGGTGACCAGGATGGTGGTGATGCCGGACAGGCGCTGGATGCGTTTCACCTCGATCTGCATGTCGAGGCGCAGGTTCTTGTCGAGTGCGGCGAAGGGTTCGTCCAGCAGCAGGATCGACGGGTTCACCGCCAGCGCGCGGGCCAGTGCCACGCGCTGCTGCTGCCCGCCGGACAACTGGCGCGGCATGCGGTCGCCGAGATGCCCCAGCTTCACCAGATCCAGCATGCGCCGGGCCTCGCTGCGCTGGGTGGCGCGGTCGACGCCGCGGGCGTCCAGGCCATAGGCGACATTCTCCGCCACCGTCATGTGCGGGAACAGCGCGTAGTTCTGGAAGACGATGCCGACGGAGCGGCGGTTGGGCGGCAGTCCGTCGATGGCCTCGCCGCCGACGATGACGTGGCCCTTTGTCTGGGCCATGAAGCCGGCGATGATCCGCAGCAGGGTCGTCTTGCCGCAACCCGACGGGCCGAGCAGGGCCACCAGCTCCCCGCCCTTGATGTCGAGCGTCACGTCGTTGACGGCCAGCGTGTTGCCGTAGCGCTGGGTGATCCCGTCGAGAAGAAGCGTCTGCCCACGTTGGGCCGACTGGCTGCTTTGCGAGGCTCCGACCATGACTGTACCGTCCGTTTCGCGTTGCGCTTTGCAGATCGTTAGATAGCAAAGCGCATGCCGTTTACGGACTTTCACTGTTTTATCAGCGACTTATGTGTATTATTGATCTTTGGGTAGACGGGTGGCGGCGCCCAGATGATGCTGAAATAAGCGGCAGGCGCAGGCAATTGCCGCATTTGGCGCCAGATAGGTTGGGTTGTCTGCCCCCACCCTAACCCTCCCCCGCTGGGCGGGGGAGGGGACAAGTCTTTTTCGGGAGAACGGCGGCAGTCCCTCCCCCGCCCAGCGGGGGAGGATAGGTGGGGGTCTAACTCCCCTCAAACCAGCGGCAGATCGCTGCCGCCATTCACAATGTCCACCGTGCCGGAGATCAGGTTCTCCGCATAGAGCGCCTCCAGGTCGATGCCGCCGGCCGGACGCACCGGGCGGATGGCGCGGATCCAGCCTGATATCGCCTGTTCCTGCCGGCGGCGGATCGCCTCCGCCTCGTCCACCGTCACCGCCTTGAAGGACAGGTCATCGCCGGGGCGCAGGCGGCCGGCGCGGGGCAGGTCGGCGGAGATCACGGTGGCGATCTTGGCATAGCCGCCGGCGGTTTGGTGGTCGTTCAGCAGCAGGATCGGCTGCCCGTTGCCCGGCACCTGGATGGAGCCGGTGACCAGCCCGTCCGACGGGATGTCGGCCGACCCGCGATGCTTCAGCGCCGGTCCTTCCAGCCGCAAACCCATGCGGTCGGCCTGCTTGCCGACATGGTAGGCCGCCGACAGGAAGGTTGCCAAAGCCTGCTCGGTGAAGCGGTCGTCTTGCGGCCCGAGAACGACGCGCAAGGGTCCGGCGCCATAGTCCGGCGGCTGCGGCAGTTCCACGTCCGGCCCATCGGGAGCGACATTGCGGACAAGCGGCAGCCGGTCGTCCTGGCCCAGGGGGCGCCCGCCGAGCGGGCCGATGCCGGCGCGGACATAGGTGGACAGGCTGCCCATCACCGGAGCCAGCGCGAAGCCACCAGCCACTGCCAGATAGGCGACCGACGCGCCATCCACTGCTCCCAGCCGCAGCAGGTCGCCCTGGCGCAGGCTGTGGCTGCGGTGGGGCTCCAGCGGCCGGGTGGCCTCTCCCTCGCGCTCCAGGGAAATCGCCAGCGGACCGACCGCGGCGATGCGGACGGCGGGAGAATCCACCCGCAGGACAGGGCCGAGCAGCGCGATCTCCAGCCCCGCCATGCCCTGCGGGTTGCCGACCAGCGCATTGGCGAGCCGCAGCGCCATCGGGTCGAGCGCACCGGCAACCGGCATGCCCAATTCCTGGAAGCCGAAACGGCCCAGATCCTGGATCGTCGCGAACAGGCCCGGCCGCACCACGGTCAGAAAGGCGCTCATGATGCCGCCCTCAGGCTTGCAGGGTCGAAGCGGCCGGCGGCCACCGCCTGCGCGATGCCGTCGAAGGCGGCGCGGTCCACCGCATCGAAACGCACCCGGTCGCCGGCCGCCAGCAGGATGGGATCGGCCCGGCCGGCGTCGTAGAGCGGAATCGGACAGCGGCCGATCAGGTGCCAGCCGCCGGGGCTCTCCCACGGATAGACGGTGGTCAGCCGCCCGGCGACGGCGACGGATCCGGCAGGCACCCGCACCCGCGGCTCCGTCCGCCGGGGCCGTTCCAGCTCGGCCGGCAGGTCGCCCATGTAGCCGAAGCCCGGCATGAAGCCCAGCATGTAGACGAAATACTCGGCCGAGCCGTGCAACTCCGCCACCCGCTCCACGGTCAGCCCCAGCCCACCGGCCAGTTCGGCCAGATCGGGGCCGAGATCCGGGTCGTAGCAGACCGGCAGGTGCCAGAGCCGGCCTTCGGCCGTGGCGGTGTCGCCGCCGGCCAGCGCCGCCTCCACCGCCGCCTGCATCTCCCGCCGGCCGGTAGCGACCGGGTCGTAGACCACCAGAAGCGAGCGGAAGGACGGTACCGTCTCCACCAGTCCCGGCGGCGGGGCCGCCTTCAGCCGGGCGTGCAGGGCCATGACGCGGGCGTTGGTCGCCCGGTCGATGGCCTCGCCGAACTCGACGTTGAAGGCGGTGTCGCCTGCGGTGGTGAAGCGGATCTCCACGCCCACGCTCCTCACCCGATCATCATCGACGGCAGCCACGTCACCATGCCGGGGAAAACCCACAGCAGGGCCACCATCACCACCATCAGCAGGAAGAAGGGCAGGCTGGCCTTGCCGATGGTGAAGATGTCCTTGCCGGTCATTGCCTGCAGCACGAACAGGTTGAAGCCGACCGGCGGCGTGATCTGCGCCATCTCCACCACGATGATGATGTAGATGCCGAACCACAGCAGGTCGATGCCCGCCTGCTGCACCATCGGCAGGATCACCGAGGTGGTCAGCACCACCATGGAGATGCCGTCGAGGAAGCAGCCCATCACGATGAAGAAGGCGGTCAACGCCACCAGCAGCGCCGCCGGCGACAGCTGCATCGTGGTGATCCACTCCGCCAGCAGGCGCGGGATGCCGGTGTAGCCCATCGCCACCGTCAGGAAGGCCGCACCCGCCAGGATGAAGCCGATCATGCAGGAGGTGTGGGCGGCTCCGAACAGGCTGTCGCGGAAGGTCGTCCAGGTCAGAGTGCCGGTCGCCAGCGCCAGCACCAGCGACCCCAGCACGCCGATGCCGGCGGCCTCGGTCGGGGTGGCGATGCCGACATAGATGGAGCCCAGCACCGCGGCGATCAGCAGCATAACCGGGATCAGCGCACCGGTGTCGCGGATCTTCTCCCCGAAGCTCTGCGACGGCTCTCGCGGCGGCACCCGGCCGGGGTTCAGCAGCGACCAGCCGCCGACATAGGCCATGAACAGGCCGGTCAGCACGATGCCGGGAATGACGCCGGCGATGAACAGCCGGGCGATCGACACGTCGGCGGCCACGCCATAGACGATCATGATGATCGAGGGCGGGATCAGCAGCCCCAGCGTGCCGGCCCCGGCCAGCGATCCTAGAGTCATCATCGGGTCGTAGCCGCGCCGGTTCAGCTCCGGGATGGTCATGCGGCCGATGGTGGCGGCGGTGGCGGCCGAGGATCCCGACACGGCGGCGAAGATCGAGCAGCCGATGACGTTCACATGCATCAGCCGGCCGGGAAGCCAGCCGGTCCAGGGCGCCAGCCCCTTGAACATGTCGGACGAGATGCGGGTGCGGAACAGGATCTCGCCCATCCAGATGAACAGCGGCAATGCGGTCAGCGTCCAGGAGGTGCTGGCGCCCCAGATGTTGGTCGCCATCACCATGCCCACCGGCCTTGCGGTGAACAGCGCCATGGCGACGAAGCCGACGCCGGCCAGCGCCAGCGCCACCCACACGCCGGCCCCCAGCATCAGGAACATCGTCACGACGACGACGAGGGATGCGGTCGTCTGGTCCATCGTTCAGCCCTCGCTCTGCATGCCGGCCTGCTGGTAGGACGCTTCCCCGCCCCGCAGCACCGCGACAAGATCGTCCAGCAGGGCGATCACCAGCACGACCAGCCCGGCCGCCATCAGCGCCTGCGGAATCCACAGCGGGATCGGCAGCACGCCCTGGCTGAGGTCGCCGAAATCATAGGAATCATAGGTCATGCGCATCCAGTACCAGGCGAAATAGGCGCTGAGCGCCGTGCCGAAGACGAGGCAGGCCAGTTCGAAGGCGCGGCGGGGCGCGCCGTGCAGCCGCTCCACCAGCACGCCGACGCGGATATGGGCGCCGCGGCGCAGCGCGGGTCCCAGCATCAGGAAGAAGGACGCGGCCATGCAGTAGCCGGCAAGTTCGTCGGCTCCCGGTACCATGCGGCCGACGAGGCGGCTTCCCACCTGCGTGACGATCAGCACGGCGATGGCGGCAAGCGCGACCGCGCCCAGAATCTCGGCGGTTCGGTAAAGAATGGACAGTGCGGTGCGCATGGCGCAACCACCTCCTGCGGTCGGTCGGGGCGAAGGGGCGTCATGGACCGGTGGTGATCCGGCCGGCCGCCACGCTGCGGCATGCCGGTCGGATCACCCCAAGGTCCCTGCGGCCGGTTACTTGCGGAAGGCGGAGATGATCGCTTCGCCGTCGGCACCGGCGGCCTTGGTCCATTCCTCGGTCATGGTCTTGCCGATGGCGGACAGGCCTTCCTTCAGCTTGTCGGACGGCGGCAGGACCTTCATGCCGTTGCCGGCCATGGTCTTGTTCAGCTCGGCCGTCTTCTTCTCCCACTCGGCCCAGCCGGCGGCCTCGGCCTTGGCGGCGGCATCCTGGACGGCCTTCTGGGTGTTGGCGTCCAGCCCCTTCCACACCTCGGCGTTGACGAAGACCATGTTGCGCGGCAGCCAGGCCTGGACGTCGTAATAGACCTTCACGAAGTCCCAGGCCTTGGTGTCGACGCCGGTGGCGGCCGAGGTGATCATCGCGGTGACGATGCCGGTGCCGAAGGCCTGCGCGACCTCTGCCGCCTCGATCTTCACGGGAACCGCGCCGCTCAGCTCGGCGATGCGGGTGGTGGCCGGGTTGTAGGCGCGGAACTTCTGCCCCTTCAGCGCTTCGACCGACTGGATCTCGTCCTTCACGTAGAGACCCTGCGGCGGCCACGGAATCGAGTAGAGCAGCTTCAGGCGCTGGCGCTCCAGCTTCTTCTCGAGATACGGCTTAGAGACGTCGTAGAGCTTGCGCGACGCCTGGAAGTCGGTGGCGAGGAAGGGCACCGAATCGAGGCCGAACAACGGGTCCTCGTTCGCCCAGGAGCTGATCAGCACCTCGCCCAGCTGCGCCTGTCCGGACTGGACCGCGCGCTTGATCTCCGGATGGCGGATCAGCGAGCCGTTGGAATGGACGGTGATCTGGATCTTGCCGCCGGTGGCCGCCTTCACGTCCTCCGCGAACTGCTTCACCACCACGGTGTGCAGGTTCGTGTCGGGATAGGGGGTCGGCATGTCCCAGGTCTCGGCGAGTGCTGCCAGCGGCCCGGCGGCGACGCCCAGCCCCAGCAGGCCGGCGACGATCGGGCCGGCCATCCGGGCGACGAGACGGGATTGCAGCATGTCAGCGGTCATGATGTTCGGAAGCTCCCTGTTTGTTGGCCGAAGCGGCGCCCGCCGGCCTTATGGCCGGTCGGACGGTGGGCAGAAGCCGGATGTCCGGCCCGGCCGGAGCCTGCGCGAGCAGCCCTTAGCCAAGGCATCGTGACGGCGGCCTCCCTGATCCTGCCCATTCGGTCCCCAAGGGTTCACCGTTCCGAGCGATCCGTCAAACCTCCAATGTTACAAACGGGGAAAAATCAGCGCTGCCCGTCGCTTATGAGTGCGGGCTCAGTAGATCAGCTCGTTCTCGCCGCTGCCCTCGGCCAGCACCAGCTCGCCGCGGGCGGCAAGGTCCTTCGCCAACTGGACCATGTACATCTGCGCCTCGTCCACGTCGCGGACGCGGACCGGGCCCATGGCGGCCATGTCCTCGCGCAGGATCTTGGCCGCGCGTTCGGACATGTTGGAGAAGAACAAATCCTTCAGCGACTCCGACGCGCCCTTCAGCGCGGTGCCCAGCTTCTGTTTGTCCACCGTGCGCAGGACGGTCTGGACGCCGCCGGGGTCGAGCTTCGACAGGTCCTCGAAGGTGAACATCAGCGACTTGATGCGCTCGGCGCTGTCGCGGTTGCGCTCCTCCAGGGCGGCCATGAAGCGGTGCTCGGTCGTGCGGTCCAGACCGTTGAAGATCTCCGCCAGCATCTCGTGGCTGTCGCGGCGGCTGGTGCGGGCGAGGTTGGTCATGAACTCGGTGCGCAGCGTGCGCTCCACGTCGTCCAGAACCTCCTTCTGCACCGCCTCCATGCGCAGCATGCGCATGATGACCTCCATCGCGAAGCTTTCCGGCAGCTGTGCCAGCACGCGGCCGGCATGGTCGGAGCGGATTTTGGAGAGGACGACGGCGACGGTCTGCGGGTACTCGTTCTTCAGGTAGTTGGACAGGACCGACTCGTTCACGTTGGTCAGCTTGTCCCACATGGTGCGGCCGGCAGGACCACGGATGTCCTCCATGATCTGGTCGACCTTGTCCTTCGGCAGGGTCTTCAGCAGCAGCCGTTCGGTCGAATCGAAGGAGCCGACGACGGTGCCGCTCGACGACATCTGTTCGGCGAACTCAACGAACAGCCGCTCGATCAGGTTGGCGGAGACCGTGCCCAGGTTGGCCATCACCTGGGACAGCTCCTTGATCTCCTCGTCGTCCATCAGCGAGAACAGCTTGGACGAATGCTCCTCTCCCAGGGCCAGCATCATGATGGCGGCCTTTTCCGGGCCGGTGAGGGTCCGGTAGTCCTCACGAACCTTTTGAGCCATTGCTGACCTTCATGCCTGCGCGATTGCCATTACCGGCAGATCATTGCGGCAAACATCGTTAACAAACGATAAGGAAGCCGGTCAGGAATAGCGAAAGCGGCTGTCGCGCCAGCTTTCCTCCGGCGTCCCGGAACCGAACCCGGCCGGTGCGGTTGGGGTCTGCGTCATTCCCCTGCACAAGAATGGGAGGCGCCCATGCCTGCCCCGCCGGACATTTTCCGCCGTCCCGCCGCTGCCGTCATCCGGGCGTTGATGATCCGTGCCGGGCTTCGCGGCGCCGCGACCGTCCTGTTCCTTCCCGGCCTGATGGTCGCCCTGCCGGCTCCCGTCCTGGCGGAGCAGGCGGTGACGCTGGAGGGCTCCGACTGCCGCTATCGCGACCAGTATCCCGACCGGCGCAAGACCATCCGCTGGTCCGGCGCCTGCGTGGACGGCTGGGCGAGCGGGTCCGGCGTGCTGACCTGGTTCCATGACGGCCGCTATGACGGCCGGGCGGAGGCGACCCTCGTCGACGGGCGGATCGAAGGGCCGGCCCGCATCACATGGCGGGACGGCCGCCGCCTCAACGGCAATTTCAGGGACGGGCTGGTTTCGGGACAGGCCACCCATGTCTGGGCGGACGGGCGCACATATGAGGGGGAATGGCGGGACGACCGTCGCACCGGCTTCGGCACGCTCATTTTCCCGAGCGGAAACAAGTATGTCGGCGAATTCCACCGCAACCGCCCCACCGGTCCGGGCGAGTTCGTCACCGCCGACGGCCGCCGCTTCCAGGCCCGGATCGACGCGCGCGGAACGGTCAGCGCCGGGGCTCCTCTCGACCGTCCGCCGCAAGCCGCATCCGTTCCTCCGCCGGCTCCCGCATCGCCGCCAGCCGACGCCGTCGCGCCGCAGCGGCTGGAGGAATGGCTGACGGAGCCGAATCAGCTGCTGCGCACCCCGCAGCAATAACCGGCGCCCCTTCACCGTCCGTCCTAGGCTCCCCATGGGCGTCGCTCCCGGCACGTTGCCCTTTGGCATACGCCACTATGTGAAAATGAATTTACAGGAATGTGGAAAACCTGTAACTCTGTGCTCACGCAAGCCACGCTTGGGCTTTCCGGAGGAGCATCGAGGGGATGGAGCCACCCATTCAGACGGGATCGCTGCTGATCCGGATGCAGAACTGCCAGCCGCAGCTTCCGGCCGCCCTCGCCAAGGTGGGGGAGTGGGCGCTGGCCTATCCCTTCCGCACCGCGACCCTGAAGATCGGCGAACTGGCGGCGGCGGCCGAGGTGTCGGTGGCGTCCGTCAACCGCTATGCCCGCTTCCTCGGCTATGATGGCTATCCGGAATTCCGCGAGGATCTGCTGCGCGCCTTCGAATCCACCTTCGCCCCGGTGGAGAAGCTGCGCGTGGCGGTGCAGCGCGACACGTCCAACGCCGAGATCATGCGGGAATCGCTGGCCAGCGACGCCGGCAACATCACCCGCACCATGGATCTGCTGCAGCCCGAACAGTGCGAGGCCGCGATCCGCCTGATCCGCGAGTCCAACCGCATCGTGGCGCTCGGCCTGGGGGACAGCGCCTATCTCGCCCTGTTCCTGGCCGACGTGCTGGAACCCTATGTCGACCATGTCCGCGAAGCCATCGAGTTCGCGGGCACGGAGCGCACCATCCGCCGGCTGATGACGGTGAAGCCCGGCGATCTGGTGATCGCCATCACCTCGCCGCGCTATTCGCGCCGGACCATCGAGCATCTGCAGCTGTGCCGCGAGCGCGGGGCGAAGGCCATCGCGCTGACCGACGCGCCGGACAGCCCGCTTGTCCCGCTGGCCGACATCACCTTGCTGGCGGGTGCCGACCACGGCGTGCGCCACAGCTCCCCCACCGGGCTGATGGCGCTGATCGTGGCGCTGGGCACCGCGCTGTCCCGCTCCGGTCCCGACAGCGTCGGACAGGCCGCCGACGTCGCCGAACGCATCCTGCCCTACCTCCACGTCGTGCCGAAGAACAAGCGGCCGACCGAGTGAGCCGGGCTTTCCTTTCCACGCGCCAAAGAAGCTGAAAAGCGATGACGATCTCCTATTGGAACGGGCGTTACCTGCCGCTGGACGAGGTCCATGTGTCGCCGCTGGACCGCGGTTTCCTGTTCGCCGACGGCCTCTATGAGGTGACCGCCGCCTACAACGGCCGCCTGTTCGAGCCGGAGGCGCACATCGCCCGCCTGCAGCGCGGCATGTCCGAACTGCGCATCGACTGCACCCTGTCGGCCGGCGACTGGATGGCCATCATGGAGCGGCTGGCCGCCGAGTCCGGCATCGACGGGGACCTGACCGTCTATCTCCAGGTCACGCGCGGTGCAGCATCCAGCCGCGGCCACGCCTTTCCGGCCGGCGTCACCCCGTCGGTGTTCGGCATGGCGAGCCCGCTGAAGCGTCCGCCCGCGGCGTGGCGCGACCAGGGCGTCGCCGCCATCACCATCCCCGACATCCGCTGGGGCCGCTGCGACCTGAAGACGGTGGCGCTGCTCGGCAGCGTGCTGGCGCAGCAGGCGGCGACCGATGCCGGCGTGGTCGATGCGCTGCAGCTGCGCGACGGGCTGGTGACCGAAGGGGCCGCGACCAACATCTTCGTGGTGAATGACGGCGTCATCGCCACCCCGGTCAACGACAACCGCATCCTGGAAGGCATCACCCGCACCGTCATCCTGCGGCTGGCGGCAGAGGCCGGCCTGCGGCTGGAGGAGCGCGACATCCCGGCGGCTGAGCTTGAGACGGCCGACGAGATCTGGATCGCCAGCACCACCAAGGAGATCACGCCGGTCACCAGCCTGAACGGCAAGCCGGTCGGCACCGGCGCGCCCGGCATGGTGTGGCGCCACCTGTTCGCGCTGTTCGCCGAGAGGCTTGGGCGATGAGCGGCGCCGCCGCGATGCGGGCGGTCGACGCGGCACCGGCGCTGCTGTCGGTGGAGGGGCTGAGCGTCGCCTTCGACGGCGAGCATGGTCCCGTGCGCGTCGTCGACGACGTCAGCTTCACCGTGGCCCCGGGCGAGACGGTCGCCATTGTCGGCGAGTCCGGCTCCGGCAAGTCGGTGACCTCGCTGTCGCTGATGCGGCTGGTCGATTATGCTGGCGGCCGTATCGTCGGCGGTCGCATCCGCTTCAAGGGCCGCGACGGGCGCGAACGCGACCTGGCATCGCCGCCGGCGGAGGCGCTGACGGACATGCGCGGCAACGACATCGCCATGGTCTTCCAGGAGCCGATGACGTCGCTGAACCCGGTCTTCACCATCGGCGACCAGATCGCCGAGGCGGTGATGCTGCACCAGGGTCTTGACCGCAAGGCGGCGCGGGCGGAGGCGCTGCGCATGCTGGAGAAGGTGCGGATTCCCGAACCGGCCCGGCTACTCGACCGCCACCCGCACCAGCTGTCGGGCGGCATGCGCCAGCGCGTGATGATCGCCATGGCGCTGTCCTGCCGGCCGTCGCTGCTGATCGCCGACGAGCCGACCACGGCGCTGGACGTGACCATCCAGGCGCAGATCCTGCGGCTGATCCGCCTGCTGCAGGACGAGATGGGGATGGGCGTCATCTTCATCACCCACGACATGGGCGTGGTGGCGGAGGTGGCCGACCGCGTCGTCGTGATGTGGCGCGGCCGCAAGGTGGAGGAGGGCACGGTAGAGCGCATCTTCCAGGCGCCGCAGCACCCCTACACCAAGGCGTTGCTGTCGGCCGTGCCGAAGCTGGGCGCGCTGCGCGGCCAGGACCTGCCGATGCGTTTCCCGCTGCTGGTGGTGGATGAGGCGAAGGCCGAGGCTGCGCCGCCGGCCCCGCCGCCGGTGCAGGACACCGTGCGCGCCGCCGACGCGCCGCTTCTGGAGGTGCGCGACCTCACCACCCGCTTCGACGTGCGCAAGGGTATCTTCGGATCGCTGAAGGCCCGCGTGCATGCGGTCGAAAAGGTCAGCTTCGCCGTCCGTCCGGGCGAGACCCTGGCGCTGGTCGGCGAGTCCGGCTGCGGCAAGTCCACCACCGGCCGCACCATCATGGGGCTGCAGTCCGCCACCTCCGGCAGCATCCGCTTCGACGGCACCGACACCGCGACCTTGGATTCCAACGGTCAGGCCAAGCTGAAGGAGAAGATCCAGTACATCTTCCAGGATCCCTTCGCCTCGCTGAACCCGCGCATGACCGTCGGCTTCAGCATCGCCGAGCCGATGCTGGTCCATGATTACGTCCCCACCTCCAAGCCCGGCGTGTCCCGCCGCCGCGCCATCGAGGAGCGGGTGGCGGAGCTGCTGACCCAGGTGGGCCTCAAGCCGGAGCATGCGCGCCGCTACCCGCACGAGTTCTCCGGCGGACAGCGCCAGCGCATCTGCATCGCCCGTGCGCTCGCCTGCGATCCCAAGCTCATCATCGCCGACGAGGCGGTGGCGGCGCTCGACGTGTCGATCCAGGCGCAGATCGTCAATCTGCTGATGGAACTGCAGGCCAAGCGCGGCCTGTCCTACCTGTTCATCAGCCACGACATGGCGGTGGTGGAACGGGTCAGCCACCGCGTTGCGGTGATGTATCTCGGCCAGATCGTCGAACTCGGGCCGCGCCGCGCGGTGTTCGAGAATCCGCAGCACCCCTACACCCGCCGCCTGATGGCGGCCGTGCCGATCGCCGATCCCAGCCGGCGCACCCGCGACCTGCGGCTGCTGACCGGCGAGATCCCGAGCCCCATCCGCAACATCGGCGACGAGCCGGCGGTGCAGCCGCTGGTGCCGGTCGGCGACGACCATTTCGTCGCGCGCCACGCCGTTGGCGGCGACTTCTGAATCAAGAAAAGGGAGACATCACGTGACGCGTTTCGCTCTTCCCCTGCTGGCCGGCCTGCTCGCCGGCACCGCCCTGGCCGGTCCGGCCTTCGCCGCCAAGGATCTGGTGGTCGGCCTTCCCGACAACATCACCGGTCTGGACCCGGCCGACATCAACGACACCCTGTCGCAGTCGGCCAGCCGCACGATGATGCAGGGCCTGTTCGGCTTCGACAAGGAGATGAAGCTGGTCCCGCTGCTGGCGGAAAGCTTCACCGTCAACGACACGGCCACCGAATACACCTACCGCCTGCGCAAGGGCGTCACCTTCCATGACGGCACGCCCTTCAACGCCCAGGCGGTGAAGACCAACTTCGACCGCCTGTCGAACCCGGCCAACCGGCTGAAGCGCCAGAGCCTGCTGGCGATGCTGGCCGAGACGGTGGTGGTCGACGACTACACCATCACGCTCAAGCTGTCGCAGCCGTTCGGCGCGCTGAACAACAACCTGGCCCACCCCGGCGCCATGATCCACAGCCCGAAGGCGCTCGAGACCTTCGGCAAGGAGATCGGCCGCCATCCGGTCGGCACCGGCCCCTACAAGTTCGTCAGCTGGGAAGCGGACACCCTCAAGGTCGAGAAGAACGCCAACTACTGGAAGCCCGGCCTGCCGAAGATTGACAGCGTGACGCTGAAGAGCGTGCCGGAGAACGGCAGCCGCATCGCCATGCTGCAGACCAACGAGGCGCAGTTCATCTATCCGCTGCCGCCGGAAATGGTGAAGATGGTGGAAGCCAACCAGGCGCTGGAGATCATCGACGCTCCGTCGATCATCGCCCGCTACGTGGCGATGAACACCATGAAGAAGCCGTTCAACGACCCGCGCGTCCGTCAGGCGCTGAACTACGCCATCGACAAGAACGCCTACGCGAAGGTGGTCTATCGCGGCTATGCCGGCCCGCTGGATTCGGCCATCCCGTCCAAGCTGGGCTTCCACGTCCCGCAGCCGAACCAGTACACCTACGACCTTGCCAAGGCGAAGGCGCTGCTGGCCGAGGCCGGCTACCCGAACGGCTTCGAAGCCGAGATGATCGGCCGCAACAGCACCAACTTCATCCGCGGCATGCAGTTCGTGCAGCAGCAGCTGGCCCAGGTCGGCGTCAAGCTGACCGTCACCCCGCTCGAATCCGGTGTCGAGGCATCCCGCGTCTGGAGCGTCGAGAAGCCGGAGGACGCCACGGTGCAGATGCAGTACAGCGGCTGGTCGGCTTCGACCGGCGACGCCGACTGGGGCCTGCGCCCGCTGCTGTGGGGCAAGGGCTTCCCGCCGAAGTTCTTCAACGTGGCGTACTACAAGAACGACACGGTCGACGCCGCAATCGAGACCGGCATCGGCACCGCCGACACCGCCAAGCGCGCCGAAGCCTACCGCGTCGCCCAGGAGCAGATCTGGAAGGATGCGCCCTGGATCTTCCTCGGCGTCGAGAACCTGCTGGCCGGCAAGTCGAAGAAGCTGACGGGCTTCTACTATGTCGCCGACGGCGGGCTGCAGATGGAAGAGGCTGATCTGCAGTGATGTGAAGTGTGGCGCCGGTCGTCGTTGCGGCTGGCGCCGCGTTGCCCCTCCCCAACCCTCCCCTCTTCGAGGGAGAGGGAGCTTTGCGCGAGAGCGGCGGAGTTCCCTCTCCCACCAAAGGTGGGGGAGGGTTAGGGAGGGGCATTCGAAGCCGACATCTCTTCCAGGACCTCTGCCCCATGCTGAAATATCTCGTCGGCCGTGTCGCCGGCATCCTGCCGGTTCTGCTGGTGATTTCCGTCTTCGTCTTCGGCTTCGTCCATCTGCTGCCGGGCGATCCGGCGCGGCTGGTTGCCGGTCCGGATGCGACCCAGCGCGACGTCGAACTGGTGCGCCAGGACCTCGGCCTCGACCAGCCGCTGTGGGTGCAGTATGGCCGCTTCCTCGGCAATGCGGTGCAGGGCGAGTTCGGGCGCTCGATGAAGACCAAGCGGCCGGTGTCGCAGGAGATCGGCGAACGCTTCATGCCGACGCTCTACCTCACCGTCGCCGCCATGGCGTGGGCGACGCTGGCCGGACTGCTGATCGGCGTTGCATCGGCCACCAAGCGCGGGCGCTGGCAGGATCATGCCGGCATGATCGTTGCGGTGTCGGGCATCGCCTTCCCGTCCTTCTGGCTCGGCCTGCTGATGATCGACCTGTTCTCGGTCAAGCTCGGCTGGCTGCCGACCAGCGGTTACGGGACGTGGCAGCATTTCATTATGCCGTCGCTGACTCTCGGCCTCGGTGTCGCCGCGGTGATGGCGCGCTTCACCCGCTCCGCCTTCATCGAGATCGCGCGCGAGGATTACGTCCGCACCGCGCGGGCCAAGGGCGTGCCGTCGCGGCTGGTGGTGTGGAAGCACACGCTGCGCAACGCGCTGATCCCGATCATCACCATGGTCGGCCTGCAGTTCGGCTTCCTGCTCGGCGGGTCCATCGTGGTGGAGACGGTGTTCTCCTGGCCGGGGCTGGGCCGGCTGCTGGTGGATAGCGTCAATTACCGCGACTACACCGTCATCCAGGCGGAGATCCTGCTGTTCTCGCTGGAGTTCATCATCATCAACCTGCTGGTCGATGTGCTGTACGCCTTCGCCAACCCCGAGATTCGCTACTCATGACCACGACAGACGCAACCGGCGTGGCCGCCGCAACCCACGAAGCCGTCCGTTCGCCGCTGCGCGAGTTCTGGCGCAAGTTCCGGCGCAACCGCACCGCCATGGTGGCCGGCATCTGTCTGCTGGCGCTGGCGCTGGCCGCTGCGGCGGCACCCTGGATCGCGCCGTTCGACCCGGCGGCCTTCGATTACGACCGCATCCTGGAAGGCCCGTCGGCCGACCATTGGGCCGGCACCGACGCTTATGGCCGCGACATCTTCAGCCGAATCCTGTGGGGTGCGCGCATCTCGCTGTCGGTCGGGCTGTTGTCGGTGCTGCTCGGCGGTGTGGCCGGGGTGGCGCTGGGGCTGATCGCCGGCTTCCGCGGCGGCTGGATCGACAGCCTCATCATGCGCATCTGCGACGTGCTGCTGGCCTTCCCCGGCATCCTGCTGGCCATCGGCATCGTCGCCATCCTGGGGCCGGGCATCGAGAACGTCATCTATGCCGTGGCGATCTTCAGCGTGCCGGTCTTCGCCCGTCTGGTGCGCGGCAGCACGCTGTCCTTGAAGCGCGCGGTCTATGTCGACGCTGCCCGCGCTATCGGCGTGCGCGACCGGCTGCTGATGGTCCGTCACATCCTGCCGGGCACGCTGCCCAGCGTGATCGTCTATGTCTCCATGCGCATCGGCACCTCGATCCTGACGGCGGCGAGCCTCAGCTTCATCGGCCTCGGCGCCCAGCCGCCCAGCCCGGAGTGGGGCGCCATGCTGGCCGACGGCCGCAGCTATATCGGCGTCGCCAGCCATGTGACCTTCTATCCCGGCCTCGCCATCTTCCTGACGGTGCTGGCCTTCAACCTGCTCGGCGACGGACTGCGCGATGCCCTCGACCCGAAACTCCGTTGAACCGGCAAAGCGCGCGCGGGCCTTCGGGCTCGCCTGCGGCCGGCTGACGCCGGGGCCGCGCAACGCCATCACCGACGTTCCGGGCGTGCGCGTCGGCCACGTCACGCTGGATGACGGGCCCATCCAGACCGGCGTCACCGCCATCCTGCCCCATGCCGGCAACCTCTACCGCGACAAGCCCGTTGCTGCGGCGGAGGTGCTGAACGGCTTCGGCAAGAGCGTCGGCCTGATGCAGGTGGAGGAGTTGGGGGCGCTGGAAACCCCGATCCTGCTGACCAACACGCTTTCGGTCGGCACCGCGTCCACCGCGCTGGTCCGCCATGCCATCGCCGCCAATCCCGACATCGGCCGCACCACCGCCACCGTCAACCCGGTGGTGATGGAGTGCAACGACGGCCCGCTGAACGACATCCAGGCGTTGGCGGTGACCGAGGCCCATGCCGCCGCCGCCCTGGCCACCGCCCTGTCCGAACCGGACGGTGCCGAGGTCGCGGTCGGGTCAGTCGGCGCCGGGCGCGGCATGTCCTGCTTCGGCTTCAAGGGCGGCATCGGCACCTCCTCCCGCCGCCTGAAGCTGGACGGCAAGCGTCATCACCTGGGCGTGCTGGTGCTGGCGAATTTCGGCCGGCCGGGGGAGTTGCGCCTGCCCGACGGCCGCCGCGTCGCCGTGCCGGAGAAGGACGACGCGCCGGAGAAGGGCTCCGTCATCGTCATCGCCGCCACCGACGTGCCGCTCGACCACCGCCAGCTGCGCCGGGTGATCCGCCGCGCCGGGGTCGGGCTGGCGCGGGTGGGATCCTTCTGGGGCCATGGCAGCGGCGACATCGCACTCGGCTTCACCACCGCCAACCGCATCGACCATGACGAGCGCGCCGACATCCTTCCCATGCGCATGCTGAACGAACGCCGCATCGACGCCCTGTTCGAGGCGATGGCCGACGCGACGCAGGAAGCCGTTCTCGACGCGCTGGCCGCCGCCACGCCGGTGATCGGCCGCGACGGCGCTAGCCGGCCCTGCCTGTCAGATACGCTCACCTCCGGGAGCACAGAGTGAAGATCTACATCTCCGCCGACATCGAAGGGGTGGCCGGCGTCGTCTCCCAGCAGCAGGTGACACCGGGCAATCCCGAGTACGAGCGCGCCCGCCGCCTGATGACC
This sequence comes from Azospirillum sp. VT-I1, assembly GCF_055698305.1. NCBI lineage: Bacteria > Pseudomonadati > Pseudomonadota > Alphaproteobacteria > Rhodospirillales > Azospirillaceae > Azospirillum > Azospirillum sp. VT-I1. The sequence goes on from NZ_CP168802.1 coordinate 800,328, forward strand.
GCCGAGGTGAATGCCGCCATCGAAGGCGCGCTGGATGCCGGCGCCACCGAAATCCTGGTCAACGACAGCCATGGCCCGATGGTCAACCTGCTGCCGGACGAGATTCACCCGGCCGCCGAGTTGATCCTCGGCCGTCCCAAGCCCATCGGCATGTTCGCCGGTCTGGAGCCGGACGCCGCCGGGGTGATGTGCGTCGGCTTCCACACCTCGGCCCGGCAATACGGCATCCTTGCCCACACCACCAACAGCTTCGCCTTCGGCCGCGTCCGGGTGAACGGGCTGGAGCTGGGCGAGGCCGGCAATTACGGCGCCTATGCCGGCGAGATCGGCGTGCCGGTGATCCTGCTGACCGGCGATGACCGCTTCGCCGCCGAGATGGCGCCGCTGTTCCCCGAATCCGAGCGGGTGGTGGTCAAGCAGGCGCTCGGCCAGCGCGCCGCCCGGTCCGTGGCACCCACGGTCGCCCGCGACCGCATCCGCGAGGCAGCATGCCGCGCCGTCCGCCGGGCCTCGAGCATCCCGCCCTTCCGCGTTCCGCCGCAAGCCGACGGCGCGCCCTACCGGCTGGAGATCGAGATGAACAGCCCGGCGCTGGCCGATCTGGCTGCCCTGATCCCGGTGTCCGAGCGCCTCGATCCCGTCACCGTCCGCCTGCCGGCCGCCAGCATGGCCGCCGCGTTGGGCTGGATCAACACCCTATCGGCCATGTCGGCCGCCCTGCGCTGAGACCCGCAACCATGACCTTCACCGAACCGCAGCCCTTTGCGCTCGCCATCCATGGCGGTGCCGGCACCATCAAGCGCAGCGCGCTGACGCCCGTGCTGACCGAAGGCTACCATGCCGGCCTGCGCCGGGCGCTTGCCGCCGGGCACGAGGTGCTGGCCGACGGCGGCAGCGCGCTCGACGCCGTCACCGCCGCCGTGATGGCGCTTGAGGACGAGCCGCTGTTCAACGCCGGCCGCGGCGCCGTCTTCACCGCCGAGGGCAAGCAGGAGATGGACGCTGCCATCATGGACGGCCGCGACCGCGCCGCTGGTGCGGTGGCCGGCCTGTTCGGCCCGCGCAACCCCATCCTGGCCGCCCGCGCGGTGATGGAGCACAGCGAGCATGTCCTGCTGATCGGCGAGGGCGCGCTGGATCTCTGCCGCCGCCAGGGTCTGCCGATGGAGGAGGCCCCCTATTTCTTTACCCAGCCGCGCTGGGACGCCCTGCAGGCGGAGCTTGAGCGCCGCCGCGCCGGCGCCCCCGACGATGGGGACGAGCAGCGCCGCCACGGCACCGTCGGCGCCGTCGCCCGCGACCGTGACGGCAACCTCGCCGCCGCCACCTCCACCGGCGGCATGACCGCCAAGGCCAAGGGCCGCGTCGGCGACAGCCCGGTGATCGGCGCCGGCACCTTTGCCGACAACATCACCTGCGCCGTCTCCGCCACCGGCCATGGCGAGCATTTCATCCGTCGCTGCACCGCCCACGAGATCGACGCCCGCATGCGCTGGGCCGGCCAGACCCTGGAGCGCGCCGCCGGCGAGGTGGTGGACGAGCTGGGCGTGATCGGCGGCTCCGGCGGTCTCGTCGCCATCGACCGCGACGGCCGGGTGGCGCTGCCCTTCAACTGCTCCGGCATGTACCGCGGCGCCATCGGCCCGGAGGGGCTGGCGATGACCGCGATCCACCGCGAAGAGTACCGCATCGGCTGACCCCACCGACGGGAAAGTCCCCTCTCCCCGCTGGACAGGCGGGGGTCGGCGTCCCACGTTGGTGCTTCTCCAGTGCAACGCCCGGAACGGAGGATGGCGGCATGCGTGCGATGGTGATTTCGCGGTTCGGCGGTCCCGACGTGTTCGAACTGCAGGACCGGCCGCGCCCGGTCGCGGGGCCGGGCGAACTGCTGGTGCGGGTGGTGGCGTCGGGCACCAACCCGGTGGACGCCAAGATCCGGCAGGCCGGAAGCTGGGCCGGCATCCCCTTTCCGGCGGTGCTCGGCTATGACGTGTCGGGCGTTGTCGAGGAGGTCGGCCCCGGCGTGACCGGCTTCAAGACCGGCGACGAGGTGTTCTACACGCCGGAGATCTTCGGCAATCCCAACGGCAGCTATGCCGAATACACCGTCGCCGCCGCATCCATCGTCGCGCACAAGCCGCCCGGCCTCAGCCATGTCGAGGCGGCGGGCATCCCGCTGGCCGGCGGCACGGCGTGGGAGGCCATCGTCCGCCGTCTGGCGGTGCGGCCGGGCGAGACGCTGCTGATCCATGGCGGGGCCGGCGGCGTCGGCAGTTTCGCCATCCAGTTCGCCAAGGCGGCCGGCGCCCGTGTGCTCGCCACCGCCAGCAAGGCCAACCACGAGGCGATGCGCGACCTCGGCGCCGACGTGACGCTCGACTACCGCGACACCGACGTGGTGGACCAGATCCTGCGCGAGGCGGGCGGGGCGGGGGTGGACGCCTCCTTCGACACCGCTGGCGGCAATGTGCCGATGAGCACGCAGGTGACCCGCCCCTTCGGCCGCATCGCCACCATCCTGCCGCCGACCGGCGACCTGGATGCGCTCTATGTGAAGAACCAGACCCTCTACGGCACCTTCCTGACGCGCGAGGGTGCCCGCCTGCGCGAGATGGCGCCGCTGTTCGTGCGCGGGCAGGCGAAAGTGATCGTCGATGCCGTCCTGCCGCTGGAAGAGGTCGGCAAGGCGCACGAACGGCTCGATTCCGGCCACGGCCGCGGTAAGATCATCCTGCAAGTGGGTGCCTGACGAGGGCAGGCCGGACAGTCGACGAGGTGGCGGTGGATTACATCTGGGTCATCGGGCTCCATGTCGCGGCGGTGACGGTCTGGATGGCCGGGATGTTCTTCGCCGCCATCCTGATCAGCGCACTCGATCCCGTGACCGCGGCAGAGGAGGGGCCGGCCCGCATCCTGCGCGCGGCCGGCCGCTGGGACCGCCGCGTCACCTCACCGGCCATGGGGCTGGCATGGCTGCTGGGCCTGACGCTGGTGGTGATCGGCGGCTGGGGCCTGGAGCCCTGGCTGGTGGCGAAGGTCACAATCGTCGTCGCCCTGTCCGCTCTGCACGGCACGCTCGCCGCCGGACTGCGCCGTCTCGCCGCCCCGTCCGGACGGCCGGTGTCCCGCCTGCTGCGCCTGTCCCCGCTGGCCATCATCGCCGGGGCCATCGCCATCGTCACGCTTGCGGTGGTGAAGCCCTATTGAGCCGTTCCGCGGCACGGGGCCGCGGCCGGTCCGGTGTGCGGAGCCGGTCATCGCTGCCGGTCAGGCGTCGTCGGGGAGCAGCTGGGGGTTCCAGACGACCTCCCACAGATGCCCGTCCGGATCCCGGAAGTATCCGGCATAGCCGCCATAGAAAGTGTCCTGCGCGCCCTTGACGATCTCGGCGCCGGCGCGCCGTGCCGCATCCATCACATCGTCCACCTCGCTCCTCAGCGTGACATTGTGCCCGATGGTGACGGCGGTGGAACTGACGGGAGTTTTGGCCAGGCCGGTGTCGTGGCAGATGTCGTCCTGCGCCCAGATCGCCAGCTTCAACCCGCCGGACAGATCGAAGAAGGCGACCGCGCCATGCTCGAACTCGCGGCCGATGATGCCGTCGGTGGGCAGGCCGAGGCCGTCGCGATAGAAGGCAAGCGCCCGGTCGAGGTCGGCGACGCCAAGCGTCAGAACGGAAATTCTCGGCTTCATGTCCATGCCCCCGCTATCGGCGCCCGCATCATGCACGCACCCTGATAGTCTTGGGCCGTTACCCAGGGCCGACCCTTGGGCAACGGAAGGACCCGCATCGCGGGGGCCGGGCCAACCGTCCCGAGCCTAACCTGTTTCAGACGGCGGGATCCTATGCCCGGGGCGAGGGCGGCGTCAAGAATGGCGCCCCTGGACGCCCGGCCTATCGCCATCACGACACTTGCGGTGGTAAAACCATACCCAGCAGCACACGGCAACAAGCCGGAGCCGGTTTCCGCGCGAAAGGACACGCCATGGCCGTCGCCAAGAACACGATCTGCCTCTGGTACGACAAGGACGCCGAAGCCGCCGCCCGCTTCTACGCCGAGACCTTCCCCGACAGTGCCGTGCATGCCGTCCACCGGGCCCCCGCCGACTACCCGTCCGGCAAGGCGGGCGACGTTCTGACGATCGAGTTCACCGTCGCCGGCCTCCCCTGCCTCGGCCTGAACGGCGGCCCGGCCTTCACCCACAGCGAGGCCTTCTCGTTCCAGATCGCCACTGACGACCAGGAGGAGACCGACCGCTATTGGACCGCCATCGTCGGCAACGGCGGCCAGGAGAGCGCCTGCGGCTGGTGCAAGGACCGCTGGGGGATCTCCTGGCAGATCACGCCGCGGGTGTTGACGGATGCGCTGGCGGCGGGCGGAGACGAGGCGAAGCGGGCGTTCGAGGCGATGATGGGGATGACGAAGATCGACGTGGCGGCGATTGAGGCGGCGAGGCGGGGGTGAGGGGGATGTGGCTCTGCTAAACTTTGAGGAACGGCGTTCAAAGACCATATTATGCAATGATCTTGGAGTGTGGCCAATCAGATAAAAGTCATTATTGAAGCCAGTCATTCAATTGTCTGGGGAATTTTTTCTTTGGCAAGAGAGAATGAACGTATGTAAGTCGCCCAGTTCCAGTGGCACACCATCTTTTGCAATGCTATCGCAGTAATGCCTGTAGTCACGTTCAATCATCCCTCGTTCTTTCTCCGAAGGATTTTGCAAGACGTAAGACTCAACGATCCGCCCGTGCAACGCTGTTACGCGCCGTTTGTTATTATTGACCATAATGTCTTCAATCACCGGCCATTCTGCCATTGCGTAAAATGAATATTCTCCAACATCAACGCTAAACCAGTACAAAATCGCTGTGGCGGGTTCAGTAGGCGCATAGGCAAGAGGATCGAACTCAAGTCGCAGAGAACCGGCGTCGGCGAAATTGGAGAATGTACCTAGCCCCGGTGCGAGGCAAAGATCGTAAAGGCTTATTTCTGGATTCTGATTCCCTGCAATTAAGCGTAGAAGGCTAAGTGCCGAAGAAAAATTCGACCAGTTAATACCGGTACTATCAACGCAATTATTTAGTGTGCTGGCAATTACGCGCCTGCCATTTGCCCACACCTGTAGATTGACCTGGCCTGCAGTAAGCCACTCGTTCAGTACGGCATAATCCTCGAGAGTCGCAAGTTTATGCCTATCCTGTTTATTCAGACGCGCGGTGAACTCGGCATGCCCATCGAGAGCGCAAAGCACCTCCATAAATCCGGCTGAAAAGCGAATTCTCTTCTGATGGTCCGGAATCCCAGGCAAACCAATTCCATATGCGTGTCCTTGTAGAACAATGGTACGGGCACTTTCAGGGCTACGCAAACGAATCTCGATATCACCTCTTGGATGAGGTTCAATATAAATAATGCCTTCCGATATGTCGATTTCTGGTGCCAATAAAGGAATCCCGAACCGGCTGGGTGTGAAGGTAAAATTGTTGATGCGAAGGCCGGCGCCAAGCCCAAGGAAGTTCTTCAGTATCTCCTCTTCGTCTTTACCCTCAACTGTTAGTATGCCGGTTCCGCAGCCATCCTCATAACCTGCTGTTCTGTTAATAAGTCGTTTAGAAGATTCGTACATTGGTTGTACAGTATCGATCGCCTCCTGCATCCATTGTACAAGACGCTCGCCTACTTCATCTTCCGGCTGAAACCTGATTGTGAGCGAGCACTTGTGTAGTGATCGCCTTCCGTTATGAGCGCGTCGTACCGCCTCTAAGGTACGGCGAATAAGATCATCCCAAACATGCACTGCGAACACCTTGGATGGCTGACTAGGTGTTTCTCCTGTAACCAGCACCACAAACCACGGCTGAGGCGATTGGGCAGCGCGCAACGCGTTTGATAGCTTGACGCGACAAACGGGTGGTCCATTTTCGACCGACTTTACCTGCGCATAGGCAACTGCACGTGGTGGCCGCATATCCGCCGGCCCATGAAAAACCTTTTCGGGGAACTCGATTAAGCGGTCCCAACCGCTCTCGTCTTCATCAACCGCATGGCATAATGCGCCAGCCTTGGCACACAGGCGCTGTAGCTCAATCTCAGCATATCGTGGCAGTCGCTTGATCATAGTCCCCAAATTTAGCGCATCATTAGATTATATTGCAATGGGGGATTGAAACAATTCCTCAATGTGGTCTTGAAAGCGAAAATTTGAACGGAGCTCCCGCTTAGAAGCAGAGCTGGATGCAGTGCCTACAAATATTTATGGCTCCTAGATCTTCAAGTTCAACGTTCGAAAGGTCTACTCCTGGCGCAATGCTGACTCTGCATCAGCAAACTGCCGCCTCACCCCGCCCCCACATCGTCCCGGATGCAAGCCACCGAATGCCCCGGCGCCACCTCGCGCAGCGCCCGGGCCTCCGGCTCGGCACAAGCGGGCAGGGCGAACGGGCAGCGGGTGCGGAAGACGCAGCCGGACGGCGGGTTCATCGGGCTCGGCACGTCGCCGTCCAGCAGCATGCGGGACTTCGGCGCGTCGGGGTCCGGGTCGGGGGCGGCCGACAGCAGGGCCATGGTGTAGGGGTGGCGCGGGCGCTCGTAGAGGCTGTCGCTCGGCGCGATCTCCATCAGGCGGCCGAGATACATCACCGCCACCCGGTCGCTGATGTAGCGCACCACCGCCAGATCATGGGCGATGAACAGCACCGCCAGCCCCAGCTCGCGCTGCAAATCGCCCAGCAAATTCACCACCTGCGCCTGCACCGAGACGTCGAGCGCCGATACCGGCTCGTCCGCCACGATGAAGTCGGGTTCCACCGCGAGCGCGCGGGCGATGCCGATGCGCTGGCGCTGGCCGCCGGAGAATTCGTGCGGGAAGCGGTCCATGGCGTCGGCGCCCAGGCCCACCTTCTCCAGCAGGGCCGCCACGCGGTCGCGGCGGTCGGCGCGGGTGCCGATGTTGTGGATCGTCAGAGCCTCGCCGATCACGTCGCGCACGCGCTGGCGCGGATCGAGGCTGGCATAGGGGTCCTGGAAGACGATCTGCATGCGGCGGCGCTGCGCCCGCATCTCCGCCGTGCCCAGGCCGGTGATCTCCTGCCCGTTGAAGCGGATGGAGCCGCCGGTCGGCTCGATCAGCCGCAGGATGCTGCGCCCGGCGGTGGTCTTGCCCGATCCGGATTCGCCGACCAGCCCCAGCACCTCGCCGCGGTTCAGGTCGAAGGACAGGTCGTCCACCGCCTTCACCCAGCCGACCGGCCGTTGCAGCAGCCCGCCGCGCACCGGAAAGCGCTTCTCCAGATTGCGGACGCTCAGCAGGGGCTGTTCGGTAACGGTATCGATGCTCATTGCACGTCTCTCCAGCGGCGGCAGCGGGCGGAATGGTCGGGGCCGACCGGCTCCAGAACGGGTTCGGCGGCGAGGCAGGCAGGTTCGGCCAGCGCACAGCGTGGGGCGAAGGTGCAGCCCTGGGGGCGGTTCACCGGACTCGGCACGCTGCCGGGGATGGCGTAGAGCCGGCCGCCGTCGCCGCGGCGCTGGCCGAGATGCGGCATGCAGGCCAGCAGCCCGCGGGTGTAGGGGTGCCTGGGCGATTTCAGCAGGGAGCGCACATCGCCTTCCTCGACGATGCGGCCGGAATACATCACCACCACCCGGTGCGCCACCTCCGCCACCACGCCCAGATTGTGGGTGATGAACAGGATCGAGGTGCCGGTCTCCTCCTGCAGCCGCCGCATCAGGTCGAGGATCTGCGCCTGGATGGTCACGTCCAGCGCGGTGGTCGGCTCGTCGGCGATCAGCAGGGTGGGGCGGCAGGCCAGCGCCATGGCGATCATCACGCGCTGGCGCATGCCGCCCGACATCTGGTGCGGATACTCGTCCAGCCGCCGCTCCGCCGCCGGGATGCCGACCTTCTTCAGCATGGCCAGCGCCTCCGCCCGCGCCGCCCGGCGGTCGAGCCCCTGGTGGTAGCGCAGTGCCTCGCCGATCTGGTCGCCGACGGTGTAGACCGGGTTCAGCGAGGTCATCGGCTCCTGAAAGATCATGCCGATCTCGTTGCCGCGGACGCTGCGCATGGCGCGCTCGCTGAGGCGGGCGAGGTCGCGCACCTGCCCGTCGCGGCCGCGGAACAGGATCTCGCCGCCAGCGATGATGCCCGGCGGCGACGGGATCAGCCGCATCGCCGACAGGCTGGTCACCGACTTGCCGCTGCCGGATTCGCCGACGACGGCCAGCGTCTCGTTGCGGCGCACGGCGAAGGACACGCCGTCCACCGCCTTCGACACGCCGGGATCGGCGGTGAAGTGGGTTTGCAGGTTGCGGATGTCGAGCGTGATGTCAGCGTCCATGACGGGATCCTGGATTTGCCGATAATCGCCCTCTCCCGTCCCGGGAGAGGGAGGGGACCCGCCGAAGGCGGGGAGGGTGAGGGGTGGTCCGAGAATCCCGAACCGCATGGCCCCGAAGCGCATGGCTCCGTGCCCAACCCTCACCCTTCCCATGCTCTGCATGGGCCCCTTCCCTCTCCCGGGGCGGGAGAGGGAGCTGAATGCTGTTGCCCCGAAGGACCGGTCAGCGGGTGCAGCCGCGCGCCGGCACCGGCCAGTCGCCCACGACCTCGCCGTTGCGGGTGACCGCCATGCGGTCGTGCAGGTTGGTCACCACGCAGACATGGTTGGGCAGGATCATCACGCGGTCGCCGATCTCCGGCTTCGCCTCGCTCCTGCTGAGGTCGACCACCGCATGCTCCTCGTTGACGCGGACGATCACCGCGTCGGGGTAATCGAGGATCAGGCCGAAGCCTTCGCCGACCGACGGGGCGACGCGGTCGCTCGACAGGGTCTTGCTGCCGCAATCCAGCACGGCGCGGTCGGGGGTGGGTCGGCTGACCACGGTGGCGTGGACATGCACGGCGCACTCGTCCAGCGTCGCCACCCCGGCGCCGACGGTGGCGCGGTCGTGATAGATGTAGGTGCCGACGCGCAGCTCGGTCACTCCGGGAAGCTCGTGGGTGTCCCAGCAGCCTGGGGTGCCGCCGACCGACACGGTGGTGACCGGAATGCCGGCGCCTTCCAGCAGCGCGCGCGTTTCGGCGACGAAGGGCACGGTGCGGGGGCCGCGCGGATAGGTCATCAGGCCGCGGAAGCGGGTCAGCCCATTGCCGGCGGCGCGGCGGGCCAGCGTCAGCACCTCGTCCGGGGTCTGCACGCCGCAGCGGCCGTCGCCGCTGTCGAACTCCACCAGGATGCCGATCTCGACGCCGGCCTCCGCGGCGGCGGCGGCCACGGTGTCGAGGGCGACGGCGTTGTCCAGCGCCACCGTCAGCTTGGTCTTGCCGGCCAGCTCCGCCAGGGGCTTCACCTTGGCGGCGCCGACGATGGGGTAGGTCAGCAGGATGTCGGCGCAGCCGGCCTCTGCCATCACCAGCGCCTCGCCGATCTTCTGGCAGGTGATGCCGACGGCGCCCAGCTCGATCTGCCGCAGCGCGAATTGGGGAAGCTTGTGGGTCTTGATGTGCGGGCGCAGCGCCAACCCGTGCCGGTCGCAATAGGCCTGCATCTTGGTCAGGTTGTGTTCGACCCGGCCGAGGTCGATGACGGGGACGGGGGTGTCGAGATCGTCGACGCGCATGGGACCGCTCCGGAACGCGATAAGAGGGAAGGGGCCGATCCCGGCGGTGATGCCGTGGGATCGGCCGTAGGCACACGATGTTACGCCGTCGGCAGGACGGCGATGCAGTCGATTTCGACCTGGATGTTGTTGAGCTGGCAGCCGATGGTGGTGCGGGCCGGCGGCTCGGTCGGGAAGAACTCCGAATAGAGCGCGTTGTATTCCTGGAAGCGGCCGAGGTCGCTGAGGTAGCTGTTGACCTTCACCACATGGGCGAGGTCGGTGCCGGCCGCCTTCAGGATGATCTCCAGGTTGCGCAGGGTCTGGCGCACCTCGCCGGCGAAATCCTCGGGCAGCGCGCCGGTCTCCGGATGGTGCGGCCCCTGGCCCGACACATAGACGAAGCCGTTCGCGACGATCGCGTGGCTGTACTGGCCGGCGGGCTTCGCCCCCTTTTCGGCGAAGATCGGCTTGCGGTTGGTCATTCGGTCCTCACAGGTTGGAATATCAGGCGCGGGCCAGGGTCTTGCCCGGACGCGCGCCGGTGTGCCCGCCGTCACGCAGGACGAACTGTCCGGCGACGAGCACGTCGGTGATGCCGTGGGGCGGGCGCGTCGGTTCCTGGAAGGTCGCGCGGTCCGCCACCTCGGCGGTGAACAGGGTCAGGTCGGCCACCATGCCCGGCCGGACCAGCCCGCGGACGGACAGGCCGAAGCGCTGGGCCGGGACGGCGGTCATGTGGCGGACGGCATCCTCCAGCCCGAGCTTGCCTTCGCCCGCCAGGGCGCGGGCGAGATAGCGCGGGAAGCTGCCGAAGGCGCGGGGGTGCGGCTTGCCCGTCTCGCGCGGCAGCCCGTCCGATCCCAGCATGTGCAGCGGATGCGACAGCGCGGTTTCCAGATCGGCCTCGGCCAGCTGGAACATGACGATGTTGGTGCGGCCGCGGTCGGCGCGGATCAGCCGGACCAGCGTCTCGAAGGGGATTCCTTCGCCACCTCGGCGATCTCGGTCAGCGACAGCCCTTCCAAATCGCGAAGATCGTCCGCCGAAACGCCGCCGATGCGGACATTTTCCCAGCCGATCAGGCGGATCTTGGATTCCCAGCCGGCGTCAAACGGCGCCTCACCGTCCTCCACCGCGCGGCGCAGGGCCGCCAGCCCGTCGGCGTCGGCCATGCGCGCCAGCAGCGCCTCCACCCCGCCCGCCAGCGCCGAGGGCGGCAGCAGCTGCAGGATCGTGCTGGAGCCGGCGGGGTAGGGGTACATGTCGAAGCTGACGTCGGTGCCGCCCTTGCGGGCGATCTCCAGCCGCTCCACCGCCCGCGGCAGGCTGCCCCAATAGGGCCGTCCGGCGGCTTGCAGGTGGGAGAGCAGGCCGCTCGCCCCGCCGGCCTTCAGCAGGTCAAGGAACTCGTCCACCGAGGCGATCAGCCCGCCCTCGTAGGAGCGGACATGGGCGGTCAGCAGCGCACCATGCTCCGCCACCACCTCCGCCAGCCGCACCAGCTCGGCGCGGTCGGCCCAGGCGCTGGGCGGATAGACGAGGCCGAGAGACAGGCCGTGCGCGCCCTGGCGAAGCTGCTCGGCCAGCAGGGCGGCCATCGCCTCGCGCTCCTCGGTGGTGGCGGCGCGGTTCTGCCAGCCCATGACTGCGAGGCGCAGGGCCGCGTGACCCACCAGCGAGACGAGGTTGATCGCGGTGCCGCGGCCGTCGAGTGCCGCGCGGTAGCCGGCGAAGTCGGCAAAGGTCTCTTGGGTCTCGACGGTGCCCAGCAGATTGCCGAAATGCTCGCGCAAGGAGCCGGCGCTGGCCGGGCTCTGCGGATAGAGACCGAAGGAGCAGTTGCCGACCACCACGGTGGTGACGCCCTGCGCCACCTTCTCAGGCCGGCCGGGCTGGCGCAGCTGGATCAAATCGTCGTGGCAATGGGCGTCGATGAAGCCGGGGGCGAGGAAGCGGCCCTGGGCCTCCACAGGTTCGGCGTCCGGCGCGTCCAGCATCGGGCCGATGGCGGCGATGCGCCCGCGCTCCACCAGCACGTCGGCCGGGAACCAGGGAGCGCCGGTGCCGTCGATGACGCGGGCGCCCTTGATGAGGAGGGATGCACTCATCTCACTTCGCCTTCTGCAGCCGGGGGTCGAGCGCGTCGCGCAGCCCGTCGCCGACGATCTGGAGCGACAGCACGGTCAGGACGATGGCGCAGCCGGGGAACAGGATCAGCCAGTCGGCCTGCTGGAAATACTGCTGGGCGCCGGCGATCATGTTGCCCCAGGTCGGGGTGGTCGGCGGCACGCCGACGCCGAGGAAGGACAGCGCTGCCTCCGTCAGGATGGCGTAGGCGAAGATGAAGGTGGCCTGCACCAGGATCGGCGAGATCAGGTTGGGCAGGATATGCAGGAAGACGATGCGCGGGGTGGAGGCGCCGAGCGCCGTCGCCGCCTCGATGAAGGGCATCTCGCGCACGACAAGGCAGGCGGCGCGCACCACGCGGGCGACGCGCGGGGTGTAGACGATGCCGAGCGCCAGCACGACGTTGTAGAGCGACGGTCCCAGCGCCGCCATGAAGGCAATCGCCAGCAGGATGTCGGGGAAGGCCATCAGCGCATCGGTCAGCCGCATCAGCATGCCGTCCAGCGGCCGGATATAGCCGGCGGCCAGCCCCAGCAGCGTGCCCATCAGGGTCGCCACCACCACGACCAGCAGCCCGACCAGCAGCGACAGCCGGGCGCCCAGCATCACGCGGGACAGCACGTCGCGGCCATACTCGTCGGTGCCGAACCAGTGGGCGGCGGAGGGCGGCTTCAGCCGGCCGAGGATGTCCATCTTCATCGGGTTGAAGGGCGTGATCCACGGCGCCAGCAGCGCCACTGCCAGGATCGCCAGCATGATCAGGAAGGACAGCACCACCAGCCGGCGGCGGAACAGCTGACGCAGAAGCAGGGCGGCCGGCGAGCGGCTGTTCCGGCCCTTGGCGGAGGAGGGAAGGGTGACGCTGCCGTGACCGGCGGGGACGCTTGCCATGGAAACCCTCCCTCTCAATAACGGACCCGCGGATCGACCACGGCATAGAGCAGGTCGACCGTCAGGTTGATCAGCACATAGATGGCGGACACCACCAGCAGGGCACCCTGGATCACCGGATAGTCGCGGCGCAGCACGGCCGAGACGATCAGGTTGCCGACGCCGGGCAGGCCGAACACGGTCTCCGTCACGATGGCGCCGGCGATCATCACCGCGGTGGTCAGGCCGATCACCGTCAGGATCGGGATCATCGCATTGCGCAGCGCATGCTTCAGCACGACGACCAGCGGCGGCAGGCCTTTGGCCCGCGCGGTTCGGACGTAATCGTGGCTCATCACATCCAGCATGCTGGTGCGGGTGAAGCGCAGGATCAGTGCCGAGTTCGGAATGCCCAGCGCGATGGCCGGCAGCACCAGATGGCGCATGCGCTCCATCAGGTCGGCGTCGGGCGGGCCGTAGCCGGCGACCGGGAACCAGGCATGGTCGACCGCCAGATACTTGATGAGGGTCAGCCCGATCCAGAAGCTGGGCACGCTGGCCGCCAGCATGGCGAGTCCGACCGCGGTCTGGTCGATCAGCCCGCCGCGCTTGGCCGCCGACAGGATGCCGATCGGCACGCCGATCAACATGGCGATCCCCACCGACATCATGGTCAGCAGCCCGGTCAGCTCCGACCGTTCGGCCAGCGCCTGCACCACCGGACGGTTCAGGAAGATGGATTCGCCAAGGTCGAAGCGGATGATCTGGCCGAGATAGAGCAGGAACTGCGTCAGCAGCGGCTCGTCGAGCCCCAGCCGGCCGCGCAGCGCCGCGATATCCTCCGGCGTGGCGGAGGATCCCAGCATGACGGCGGCGGGATCGCCCGGCACCACGCGGGCGATCACGAAGACCACCATGGCGACGAGCAGCATGACGACCATCATGCCGGCGAACCGGCGGACGATGTAAACGAGCATGGTTGCGGTCCTGGACCGAGGGGAGTTTGAGCCCTCTCCCGTCCCGGGAGAGAGGGGGACCCGCCGAAGGCGGGGAGGGTGAGGGGTGGTCCAAGAAACCGGAAGCGCATGGTTCCTTGTACTACCCCTCACCCTTCCCAAGCTTTGCTTGGGCCCCTTCCCTCTCCCGGGGCGGGAGAGGGAGTTATCCCGCTCTCAGTTCTTCAGTTCGGTGTTCCAGAAGAAGGGCCAGGGCGTCGGCGTGTAGCCGGTCAGCTTGTCGCTGCTGGCGGCGAGGTTGTAGAACTCGCCCACCTTCACGCTCGGCACCTCGCTGTAGAACAGCGACTGGAGGGTCACCCATTTCGCCTTGCGGGCGGCCGGGTCCATCTCGCGGTTGAAGGCGGCCAGCGCCTCGCGCTTGGCCGGGCTGTCCCACCAGCCGGGATAGCTGGGGTTCAGCACCGTGATCAGCGACGGTTCCGGCACGAAGGTGTGGTAGGTGAAGAAGGCGTCCCACCCCTTGTCGTCGCCGCGGCGCTGCAGCAGCGTCGCCCAGTCCAGCACCTGCAGGTCGACCTTGAAGCCCGCCATTTCGAGCTGGGCCTGCGCCACCATGCTCATCTTGTACAGGAATTCGTACTGGACCGAGGTCATGATGCGGATCGGCTCGCCCTTGTAGCCGGCGGCCTTCAGCAGGTCCGCCGCCTTGCCGGCGGCGTGGTCGCTGTAGGGCTTGGCGCTGGCCGCGTCGTAATAGGGCGTGCCCTGGGCATAGATCGACCCCTCCGCCTGGACGAAGGCCGGATCGCCGAGGCCCGCCAGCAGCATGTCGTTCGGCTCCAGCGCTGCCAGAACCGCCTGACGGACCTTCGGGTTCGCCATCACGCCGGTCTTGGTGTTCGTGATCATCAGCGGGAAGCCGAAGGGCTTGACGATCACCGGCTTGACGCCGGCCGCGCTCTTGATGCGCGGCAGGGTTTCCGCCGGCAGGCTGTCGGCGAACTGGTACTGGCCGGCCAGCACGCCCGACACGCGGGTGGCGGCGTTCGGCACCGGGACGAAGCGGACCTCGGCTATGCCGGCCTTGCGGCTGCCGGCATAGCCGCTGGGCGTGCCGGCGGGCGAGGCGTAGCCGTCGTGGCGCACCAGCCGGATATACTGGTCGGGCTTGTGCTCCAGCAGCTTGTAGGGGCCGGTGCCGACCAGCGACTTCAGGGCGCCGGGCCCGTCGATCACCGATTTCGGCACGATGGCGGCGGCGCCGTTGTTCATCGCCAGCAGCGCGGTCAGCGGCGCGAAGGGCTCCTTCAGCGTGATGACGATGGCATCAGCACCCTTGACGGCGATGCTCTCGACCAGCGGGGCAACCGTCTTGCCGCGCGGCGAGGCCTTGGTCCAATGGTCCAGCGAGGCGGCCACGTCGTCCGCCGTGACCTTGCTGCCGTCATGGAAGGTGACGCCGCTGCGCAGCGGGATGGTGTAGGTCTTGCCGTCCGCCGACACCTCGGGCAGGGCCGACGCCACCAGCGGGGCCAGCTTCCAGTCGCCGTCGAAGGTGAACAGCGTCTCGAACATGTGCTGGGTGATGATGCTGACGAGGTCGGACGTGGTGCCGACCGGGTCCAGCGTCGGCGGCTCGCCGATGGTGGCGACGGTGACGACCGAAGCGCCGCCCTGCTGGGCCAGCGCCGGTGTAGCCCAATCTCCCAGAATTCCGGTGGAAAGCCCGCCAGCGGCCAGTGTTGTACCGAGAGCGGTGTTGAACAGACGTCGCGTGATCCCTGTCATTTCTGCCTCCCGGACCGTTTGTCCGAAATATCGGACGTCGGTCTTGTATTCCAGACAAGCGAACGGTATATCGGACAAAGACCGCTGGCAAGCCGAAAATCCGCGTGCTAATCGGTTGTGCGACGACCAGGGAGCGCGGATCAGATGAAGAGCAACGGCGTGGCGGAAAAACAGGCGGAAGAGAAGTCGACGGGCCGCGCGCGCGGCATCGACCGCGTCATCGCGCTGATGGAGCATCTGCACAGCCGGCGCGCGCCCACGCGCATCGCCGACATCGCGCGGGATACCGGCACACCGCGCTCGACCATGTACGAGCTGGTCAACACGCTGGTGGAGGCGCGCTGGCTGGAGCTGCGCGACGGCGAGGGCACGGTCTATTTCGGGCCGGCGATGCACTACTACGGCAGCGATTACCTCGACAGCGTCGACCTGATCCGCAAGGCGCGGGTGGAGGTTGCCCACATCGCCGAGACGGTCGGAGAGACGGCGCAGTTCTGCACGCTGGAGGGCGACAAGTATCTGGTCGTGCTGAATGAGCCGGGCCGGCGCATGTTCCGCATCAGCTCCGAGATCGGCATCAAGGTGCCGATCCCCTGGACCGCGTCCGGCCGGCTGCTGGTCGATCATATGGCCGCCGACGAGATCCGGCGCTTCATCCCGCCGGAGGATTTCACCCTGCCTGACGGCCGCCGCATCGCCGAGGACGAGTTTCTGGAGGACATCAGCCGCGCCCGCACCCAGGGTTATGTCCGCACCACGGCGCTGGTCGACCGCTTCACCACCTGCCTTGCAGCCCCGGTCCGCGATCCGGCCGGCCGCTGCATCGCCACAATCTGCTTCGTCGTCCCGGCCGACACGACGGAGGAGGCGCAGCAGGCAATGATCGACACGCTGAAGGCCAGTGCCGAGCGGCTGTCGCCCGGACGCTGACGGCGTCTGCGCCAATTCCGCGCATCGGCCGTTGCCGTTGACACAAGCCAACCCACATGTCTTTAATCTGTACAGACGGCAGCCAGTAATAGCGCTGCGAAACTTCCCATAAAGCCCTGTAGAGCGCTGCGAACGGCGCGGATAACTCAAGAAAAAGTCCGTATGACGTCTTTCACAGCGCTATGCTGCGATGCAAAATAGCGCGGGCTGGAATGTTATGTCTCCGCTTTTGCGGTGGCGTGATTGTGCCAATATCTTCCTCAACAGGCCGCTGCATCGGCCGCCGGAAATCAAAACCGAGTTGAAGGAAGATCATCATGACCACGCATGAAACCGAATCCGCTGTCTTCGCCGCCAAGTTCGCCGTTGTCCGTATCGTTGTCGGCGCCCTGCTGTTCGCGGTCGTCGCCGCCGTCGCCAACGTGAACACCCCCGCTGTCCTGGCTGCCGACGAAGTCCGCGCCGCTGTCGCTCTGGAAATGGTGCGGACCATGCCGGTCACGGTGGCTGACGCCGCCAACTGATGTGTGCGAGGGGGACGGGTTTCCTTCAACCGCTCCCCCAACTCGTGATCTTGCGGGCCTGTCCCTGTTCCCTGGACTGTCCAATGCGACCCAGGAGGAACCGATGCCCCGCAAGCCTGAAGGCACCCTCGACAGTGACGACCGCAAGTCCGGTCAGGAGCAGGTGCCCAAATCTCCCTCCCGCGAGGAGGTCGAGGAGATCAGCCGCTCCCAGGACTATCTGACCGACGACTGGACCGGCGAGGGCGGCCAACCGGACGACGACCGCCGGGACGGCTGACGCCGCATATATCCCTGAACATCCGCTGCGCCGATCGGGCTGGGAGCCGGAGGGATCCGAAGGCTTGCCGGCCCGATCGCATGTGTACACTGCGCGATACGTGCCCCCGCGTCAGGCCGAACCCTGGGACTGCAAAGCCAACCCGGCCGGCATCCCTGCGAAAGCGGGAATCCGGGCTTTCCCAGGAGAGTCCCCATCGGGAACCCTGGATCCCCGCCTTCGCGGGGATGACGGAAAATTCTTGCTGCGGCAGAGGGTTGGTCATTCCCTCGCATGTGCGCGTACCCGGGTTCATGTCCGAATCCGACACATCCCACCGCCTGGAAAGCCCATCCGGGACTCGACCGGATTACGTCCGCCGCCCTCAGGCTTAAGCCGTCGGAGAGGTAGACGAATCACGGAACTTGCGGTCTGCCGCTCCTGTCGAAGGAAGTCCCCTTCCCCAGACCGGAGAGACCGGGATGCGCCACTCCCTCCTCGCCCTGCTGTTCGCGACCGTTCTGGTTCCCGCCGGCGCAGGCGCACAGGAAGCCGGTGCCGATATCGGTGCTCTCATCAGCGGGGGCTTCCAGGCGGAGAAGCCCGTCTGCCCTGCCGGCGACGACGGCTGCGCCCGCTTCGTCGGCGACGCGAAAGGCGGAGTGCCCAAGCGGGGCGGGGCGAAGCAGCCCGTTGTCATCGGCTCCTCGGTCTACATGCTGACCCCCTGGCAGGCGGAGCGCGAGCGCCGTTGCCTTGCGCTGGCCGGCTGGGCCGAGGCGCGGGGCGAGGGGGCCGACGCCATGGCCGCCGTCATGTGGGTGGTCGCCAACCGGGCGGCGTCGGCGTCGCAGCCGTCGCTGCCCTGCCGGGTCGTCGTCGCGGCCGGCCAGTTCGAACCCTTCTCCCCGCCCCAGCAGGTGGAACCGCAGAAGCGCCGTAAGCCGGCCAAGACGGCGAAATCCCGTGCGAAACAGGCGGAACCGCAGCAGGTGGCGGAGGATCCCCGCGTCGCCAACCGGGCGGAGGCCCGGCGCATCCTGGCGGACATCCGCCGTCAGGCGCAGGTGATCCGGGCGGGCGGCATGCCGTCCTGGCCGAAGCTGCGGCTCGCCCCCGACCAGGAGGCGCTGCGGCTGGCCCGCGGGCTCGCCTGGAGCCTGAACGACGACGAGATGCCCGATCCGACCGCGCGTGCCTCGCTGTTCTACAGCCCGCCCACCCAGGCGGCGCTCGGACGGCAGAAGCCGGACTGGGCGCAGGCGCGGCTGCGCACCGCCTCCATCGGCGACCATTCCTTCTACCGCTACCCGCCCGCCCCGGCCGAGCGCACGGCCCCGGCCGAAACCCAGGTGGCGGAGGTCGGCGAGTGAGGCGTCCGGCTACTCCCGCCGCTCGCCCAGGCGCATCTGCATCCGCGCCAGTTCCGGGGCGTTGCGCGCCTCCATCTTCTCCAGCACGCGGGCGCGGTGGGTCTCCACCGTACGGATGCCGATGGAGAGCCGGTGGGCGATGGTCTTGTTCGGCAACCCCTCGGCCACCAGTTCCATCACCTCCAACTCGCGCGGGCTGAGCAGGGCGAGGCGGCGGCGGATCTCCCCGGCCTCCACGTCGGCGCGCCGGGCGGCGAGGTCGCGTTCGAAGGCCTCCTGCACCCGTTCGATCAGCAGATCCTCGTCGAAGGGCTTCTGCAGGAAATCCACCGCTCCGGCGCGGAAGGCGCGGACGGCGGCGGTCACGTCGCCATGGCCGGTGATGATGATGACGGGCAGGGTCAGGCCGCGGCGGATCATCTCCTGCTGCAGGTCCAGCCCGTCCATGCCCGGCATGCGGATGTCGAGGATGGCGCAGCCGGGCTGGTCCGGCGACGCCGTCTCCAGGAACTCCGCGGCCGAGGCGCAGCAGCGGACCGATAACCCGGCCAGATCCAGGTGAAGCGCCAGGGCGTCGCGCACCGCCTCGTCGTCGTCCACCACGAAGGCGACGGGCTTCACGGTGGTCATACGGACTCTCCTTCCGTGTCCTTCGCATGGACGGGAATGGTGAACTGGAACACGGTTCCCCCTTCCGCACCGCCCCCGCCCCCATCTCCGCCCCCATCTCCACTGCCACTACCGCTGCGCACGGTCAGGGTGCCGCCATGGGAGTCGACGATGGTGCGCACGATGGACAGGCCCAGCCCCATGCCCGTCGGCTTTGTGGTGACGAAGGGCGCGAACAGGTTGCGCTCCACCACCTCGGCAAGGCCGGGGCCGGTGTCGCGCACGCCGATGGCAACGAATCCGGGCTGGGCGGCCGGACCGGCGAAGATCACGATGCGGCGCCGCTCCCGGCGATCTTCGGGTGGGCCGCCGTCGGGCGTCATCGCCTCCGCCGCATTGCGGACGAGGTTCAGGATCGCCTGCTGCAGCTGCACCGCGTCGCCGGCGATGGCCGGCAGGGCGGGGGCGACCTCGGCGGCGATCTCCACCGAATGCCGGCTGGCGAGCGGGCCGGCCAGCGTCAGGCAGTCGGCGACCAGCGTGGCGACCGGCAGCGGCGCCCGGTCGCGGGCGCCCTTGCGCACGAAGTCTCGCAGGCTGCGGATGACGCGGTCGGCACGCTCCGCCTGGGTGACCGTCTTGTCGAGGATCTCGCTCAGGCGAGGCGACGCCTCTTCCATTCGCGCGATCTTGCGGGCGGCACGGGCATAGCCCATCGTCGCCGCCAGCGGCTGGTTCAGCTCATGGGCCAGCGCCGCCGCCATCTCGCCCGCTTCGATCAGGCGGGAGGCGTGGGCGAGGTCGGATTGCCGCACCCGCAGCCTGTCCTCCACCCGTCGGCGCTCGCTGACCACGGCGCCCAGCAGCAGGATGGTGATGGCCAGCGTCAGCATCAGAAGCTGGAAATGCGCCATGCGCGCGGTATCGACGCCGGTCGCCTGGATGGCCGCGATCAGCCCTGCCTGCGTCGCGGCGGAGGCCAGCACCGCCCCGCCCAGCCCGTGGCGCACCGCGACAGCGATGGCCGGCAGGAACAGCAGATAGAAATGCTCGTACTGCGACGAGGCCAGCGGGCCGAAATCGAGCCACAGGGTGAAGCCGATCAGCGCGCCCTGGGCCAGGATCTCGGCAGCGCCGCTCCATGACCAGCGCGGCGCCGTCATGCGGCGGGCGAGCAGAACCATCGGGGTCAGGACGGCGATGCCGATGATCTCTCCGGTCCAGAAGCGCAGCACCACCTCGGGGAAATCCGCCCAGCCGAACAGGCCCGCCGCCGTGTGGACGGCGACGAAGCCCAGCCCGATGGCAAGCGCCGCCGCGGCGCTGCCGCCCAGCAGAAGGACGATGTCGCGCAGGCAGGACAGCCCGGGATCGATGGCCTTGCGCAGCAACTGGCCGGCCACCCCATAGCCCAGGGCGACGACGCCGTTCGCCAGAAGGGTGGTTCCCAGGGAAACCGGCAGGTCGCGGACCACGATGTCGGCGGCGGTCAGCCCCAGCCAGACCAGCGGCACCGCGCGTACGCCCAGCAGCAGCGAAAGTCCCATCATCAGGCCGGCCGGCGGGTTCCACGGCGTGATGTTGATCGACGACACCGCATGGATGAAGCTGACCCAGTCCAAAAGCATATGGGCGGCCAGATAGGCCGGAATGAACATCCATCGGTCGCGGACAGTCTGTGGCATGGAGCGATGGTAACGCCGACCGGCACCGACCGCATCAGGTGAAATCATCTTCCCCGTATTACTACGGACACTCTGCGGGACGCCGCGCGACGCTTTCGGGTCCGTATTTCCCGGCATGGACAGACTGGGGCCGACTTCCGATCATCAAGCCGTCCCTTGCAAGGCGTTCTCGTCGCGAGGCGCCTTCGTGAAGCAGGGGCCCGGAAACAGGCCGGAGACACCACCAAACCGGGAAAGTCACGATGGCGACCCTTCGACGCATCCTGCTGGCAACCGACCTGGAACCGAAATCGGACCGAGCCCTGGAGCGCGCCGTCCAGCTCGCCCGCCGGTTCGATGCGGAGCTGACGGCGTTGCATGTCGTCGACGGCGCCGGCGGTCCTTACGGCTGCCTGCCGCTGCACCATGTCGAATCGGAACTCCAGCGCCATATCCTTGCCGTGCCGGGCGGGGCGGAGATCCGGGCCCAGGCGGTCGCGGTGCGCGGTGAGGCGGTCGAGCACCGGGTTGCCGGCTATGCCGGGCTGTGGCGGCCCGACCTGCTGGTGGTGGGCCTGCACCAGCGCGACCGGGTGGCCGACCTGTTCCTGGCCTCCACCGTCGAGCGCATCGCCATCGCCGATGGAACGCCGATGCTGATCGTGCGCGACAAGCCGCTTCAGCCCTATCTGCGGGCGCTGGTGCCGGTCGATTTCTCCGAACGGTCGGCCGCGTCGGTGGACGGGGTGCGGATGCTGATGGCGGAGGGCAGCATCCATCTGCTGCATGTCGTCGATCTGCCGGGCATCGCCGGTCGGTCCCTGTCCGCCTCGGACGCGGCGGCACTGGACACCGGGCACTTCGCGCACGATTTCCGGAAAGCGCTCGGCAGCTCGGCCGGCGGCCCGGAGGTCGAGACGATCGTCCTCACCGGCTCGCCGGGACGGCGGATCGTCGAGCTGGCGCGGGAGGGACGCTACGATCTGGTCGCGCTGGGCTCGGCCCGGCGCGGCGGCGTTTCGCGCGCCCTGCTGGGCAGCACGGCCTCGGAGGTGATCGAGGCGCTGCCCTGCGATGTGCTGGTCGGCGGCACGGGTGCCGACCGCGCCCCGCCGTCCGCATCGACCCTTGGCCACTATGGAGAACCAGATGGCGGAGAACCGGATGGCCATCACTGAGCTTTTTTCCGAGGACGACGTCATCCTCGACGCCGCTCCCGCCAACAAGGCGGCGCTGCTCGACCGGCTGGCGACGGAGGCGGCGGCCCGCAGCGGCCGGCCGGCGCCGGAAATCCTGGATGCCCTGCTGGCGCGGGAGAAGATCGGCTCCACCGCGCTGGGCAAGGGCGTGGCGCTTCCGCATACGGAACTCGCCGACCTCGCTGAGCCGGTCGTCCTGTTCGCCCGGCTCCAGCGCGCGGTCGATTTCGACGCGCGCGACGACGAGCCGGTCGACCTCGTTTTCCTGGCGCTCTGGCCGGCATCAAACCGCAAGGGGCTGCTGGCCGCCATGTCGGAGATCTGCGGGGCGCTGCGCGATCCGCAGTCACTGCGCCGGCTGCGCGGTGCCGCGACGCCCGACGACGCGGCCCGGATCGTCCTCCAGGCCGTCGCGCGCGACGCGGACGACCCTGACCTCGTCAAGGACCCGGACGACCCGCCGCCGGGCCTCTGACCTCCGCCCGTCCCCGCCGCCCCATCCGACCGTAGGACTTCATGCCCGACGCCCTGCTGCTCATGATCGCCGTTGGCTTCCCCTTCGCCGGTGCGCTCGCCGCCGGGCTGCTGCCCACGCATGCGCGCAACGCGGCGGCGTGGCTGGCCGGCGGCGTGGCGCTGGTCGGGCTGGCGATGGTGTGGTCCGCCTACCCGACGGTGTCGGCGGGTGGCGTGATCCGTTATTCGGCGGAATGGATGCCGACGCTGGGGCTGGACTTCTCCCTGCGCATGGACGGCTTCGCCTGGCTGTTCGCCGGGCTGGTGTTCGGTGTCGGCACGCTGGTGGTGGTCTATGCCCGCTATTACATGGCGGCCGAGGACCCGGTGCCGCGCTTCTTCGCCTTCCTCCTCGCCTTCATGGGGTCGATGACGGGGGTGGTGCTGTCGGGCAACCTGATCCAGCTCGCCTTCTTCTGGGAGCTGACAAGCCTCTTCTCCTTCCTGCTGATCGGCTATTGGCACCATACCGCCGCCGCGCGGGACGGCGCGCGCATGGCGCTGACCGTCACGGCGACCGGCGGCCTCTGCCTGTTCGCGGGCGTGCTGATTCTCGGCCACATCGTCGGCAGTTACGAGCTGGACGCCGTGCTGGCGGCGGGCGACCTGATCCGGGCGCATCCGCTCTACCTGCCGGCTCTGGTGCTGATCCTGCTCGGTGCCTTGACCAAGAGCGCGCAGTTCCCCTTCCATTTCTGGCTGCCGCACGCCATGGCGGCGCCGACCCCGGTGTCGGCCTACCTGCATTCGGCGACGCTGGTGAAGGCCGGCGTCTTCCTGATGGCGCGGCTGTGGCCGGTGCTGGCGGGGACGGAGGCGTGGTTCTGGATCGTCGGCTCCGCCGGCCTCGCCACCCTGCTGATCGGCGCCTATGTCGCCATCTTCCAGCATGACCTGAAGGGGCTGCTGGCCTATTCGACGATCAGCCATCTCGGGCTCATCACCCTGCTGCTGGGCCTGAACAGCGAGCTGGCGATGGTGGCGGCGATCTTCCACGTCATCAACCACGCGACCTTCAAGGCGTCGCTGTTCATGGCCGCCGGCATCATCGACCACGAGACGGGAACGCGCGACATCCGGCGCCTGTCCGGCCTGAACCGCTTCATGCCCTTCACCGCCCGCCTCGCCCTGATCGCCGCCGGCGCCATGGCGGGGGTGCCGCTGCTGAACGGCTTCCTGTCGAAGGAGATGTTCTTCGCCGAGGCGCTGTCCGCCAAGGAGCCGCTGCCGCTGTTCTTCGACGTGCTGCCGGTCGCCGCGATGGTGGCGAGCGCCTTCAGCGTCGCCTATTCGCTGCGCTTCATCCATGGCGCCTTCTTCGGGCCGGACCCGGTGGATTTGCCGAAGAAGCCGCACGAGCCGCCCGCCTGGATGCGCTTCCCGGTGGAGATCCTGGTGCTGGCCTGCATCGTCATCGGCATCCTGCCGGCCGCCACCGTCGGCCCGTACCTGGACATGGCCGCCCGCGCGGCGCTCGGCGGGACGCCGCCGGAATACAGCCTTGCGGTCTGGCACGGCTTCAACCGGCCGCTGCTGATGAGCATGATCGCCTTCGCCGCCGGGCTCGGCCTCTACCGGCTGCTGCAGGACCATCTCGCCAAGGGGATCGAGGGACCGCCGCTGATCCGCAGCCTGGAAGGGCGGCGCATGTTCGAGCGGACGATGGTCTTCCTGTCCTGGCGCCTCGCCCGCTCGGCGGAAGGGGTGATCGGCACCCGCCGCTTGCAGCCGCAGCTGAGGCTGGTGGTGTGCGCGGCGGTGCTGGCCGCCGGGGTGGCAGTCTGGCTGCGCGGTCTGGCGCCGGGTAACCTGCAGCCGGCCGGCATCGACCCGGTGCTGGCGCTGATCTGGGCGCTGGGCGCCGCCTTCGCCCTGGGGGCGGCCTGGCAGGCGAAGTTCCACCGGCTGGCGGCGCTGATCCTGCTGGGCGGGGCCGGGCTGGTGGTGTGCGTCACCTTCGTCTGGTTCTCCGCCCCCGACCTCGCCCTCACCCAGCTGCTGGTGGAGGTCGTCACCACCATCCTGCTTCTGCTTGGCCTGCGCTGGCTGCCCAAGCGGCTGGACATCCCCGGTTCCCGCGGGGCGGAGGCGGTCACCCTGGGCCGCCGCCTGCGCGACCTCGGCATCGCCATCGCCGCCGGGGCGGGCATGGCCGGGCTGTCGTTCGGCGTGATGACGCGCCTGCCGCCGGAACTGCTGGCCCAGCATTTCCTGGAGCTTGCCTACAGCGAGGGCGGCGGCACCAACGTCGTCAACGTCATCCTCGTCGATTTCCGCGGCTTCGACACCATGGGGGAGATCGCCGTCCTGGGCGCGGTGGCGATGACCGCCTATGCGCTGCTGCGCCGCTTCCGCCCGGCGTCCGACAGCGTCGACGTTCCCGAACAGCAGCGTGACCAGAGCGCCTACGACATCTCCCAGCCCGACCGCAAGGAGGGCGACACGGTGATGGAGTGGCTGTTCATCCCGTCGCTGATCGCGCGGCTTCTGTTCCCGCTGATCCTGATGGTGGCGCTGTTCTTGCTTCTGCGCGGCCACGACCTGCCGGGCGGCGGCTTCGCGGCCGGGCTGACCGTGGCGATCGCCATGATCCTGCAATACATGTTCGGCGGCATCCAGTGGGTGGAGACGCGGCTGCGCGTGCTGCCGATGCGCTGGATGGGGGTGGGGCTTCTGCTGGCCGCCGGGACCGGCCTTGCCGCCTGGATGTTCGGCCGGCCCTTCCTGACCAGCTATTTCACCTACGCCGAGCTGCCGGTGCTGGGGAAGATCCCGGTGGCGAGCGCCCTGCTGTTCGACATCGGCGTCTTCGCCCTGGTGGTGGGCGCCACGATCCTGATCCTGATCGCGCTGGCCCGCCAGTCCGTGCGCGGCCACCGCGCCGCGACGCCGCGCCCGGCGGAGATGCCGGCCATTCCCGAACGCGTGCCGACCGCCGTGGGAGACGACTGACATGGAACTGATCCTTTCGCTCGGCATCGGCGTGCTGACCGGCTCCGGCGTGTGGCTGCTTCTGCGGCCCCGCACCTTCCAGGTGATCGTCGGGCTGTCGCTGCTCTCCTATGCCGTCAACCTGTTCATCTTCTCCACTGGCGGCCTGCGCACGGGCGCCGAGCCGATTCTGGAGGGCGGGCAGGCCGGCAATCTCGCCATGCATGCCGATCCGGTGCCGCAGGCGCTGGTGTTGACCGCCATCGTCATCGGTTTTGCCACCACCGCCCTGTTCCTCGTCGTGCTGCTCGCGTCCCGCGGCCTGACCGGGAGCGACCATGTCGACGGAAAGGAGAAGGACCGGTGACCGGCTGGATGGATCATCTGACGATCGCGCCCATCGTCCTGCCCCTTTTCGCGGGTGCTGCGATGATGCTGATCGACGAGCGGCAGCGGACACTGAAGGCGGTGATCGGCATGTCCTCGGCGCTGGCGCTGCTCGGTCTGGCCGTGCTGGCGATGACGGTGGCGGATGCCGGCGCCGGAGGGACCAGGGTCTACCGGCTGGGCGACTGGCCGGCGAATTTCGGCATCGTGCTGGTGCTGGACCGCTTCGCCGCGCTGATGCTGGTGCTGACCGGCATCCTGGGCGTGGCCGCCCTGCTGTTCTCGCTGCCGCGCTGGCAGAAGGCGGGGCCGCATTTCCATTCGCTGTTCCAGTTCCAGTTGATGGGGCTGAACGGCGCCTTCCTGACCGGCGACCTGTTCAACCTGTTCGTCTTCTTCGAGATCATGCTGGCCGCCTCCTACGGGCTGGCGCTGCACGGCTCGGGCCTTGCGCGGGTGCGGGCGGGGCTGCATTACGTCGCCATCAACCTCGCCGCGTCGCTGCTGTTCCTGATCGGCGTCAGCATGATCTACGGCATCTCCGGCACGCTCAACATGGCCGATCTGGCCGGGCGGGTCGCTGGGCTGGCGACGGAGGACCGCGGGCTGCTGGAGGCGGGGGCGGCCATTCTCGGCGTCGCCTTTCTCATCAAGGCGGGGATGTGGCCGCTGGGCTTCTGGCTGCCCAACACCTATTCCACCCTGGGTGCGGCGTCGGCCGCCATCGTCTCCATCCTCAGCAAGGTCGGCGTCTATGCCGTGCTGCGGCTGTGGCTGCTGGTGTTCGGCGAGGATGCCGGCGCCTCCTCCGGCTTCGGCGGCAACGTGCTGCTGATCGGCGGGCTGCTGACCATCGGTTTCGGCTCGATCGCCGTGCTGGCGACACAGAACATGGCCCGGCTGGCCGGGGCAAGCGTGCTGGTGTCGTCTGGCACCCTGCTGGCCGCCATCGGCGCCGGGCAGCTGTCGGTGACCGGCGGCGCGTTGTTCTACCTCGCCAGCTCCGTGCTGGCGGTCGCCGGCTTCTTCCTGGTGGTGGAGCTGGTGGAGCGCGGCCGCGGCGTCGGCGCCGACGTGCTGGCGGTGACCCGCGAGGCTTATGGCGAGGGCGACGACGAGGATGCGGACGACGGCGGGGCCGGCGTCGCCATCCCGGCGACTATGGCGATCCTCGGCATCGGCTTCATGTCCAGCGCGCTGCTGCTCGCCGGACTGCCGCCGCTGTCCGGGTTCCTCGCCAAGTTTGCCATCCTGTCGCCGCTGCTGGCCGCCGGCCCGGACGTGCCGGCCACCACCTGGGCGCTGCTGGCGGCGCTGGTCCTGTCCGGGCTGGCGACGGTGGTGGCGATGACGCGTGCCGGCATCAACGCCTTCTGGGCCTCCCCCACCGAGGAGGTTCCGCGCGTACGGGTGGCGGAGATCGCCCCGGTCCTGCTGCTGCTCGCCCTCAACGTGGCGCTGACGGTCCAGGCCGCTCCGGCGATGCGCTACATGGAGGACACCGCGCGTTCGCTGCATGATCCGGGCGGCTATGCCGGTGCCGTGTTGTCCGTGACCCGCGCCCCCGGGATGGGAGGCAAGGAATGAGAAGATGGTTGCCCTATCCCATGATGATCGCGACCCTGCTGGGAGTCTGGCTGCTGCTGAACGAAAGCGTGGCGCCGGGGACGATCATCCTGGGCGGCGTGCTGTCGCTGGCGACCGTGGCGACGCTGAACACGCTGGACCTGCCGTCCGGGCGGTTCCGTCGGCCGCGGGCCGCGCTGTCGCTGCTGGTGCTGGTGCTGGCGGACATCGTCCGCTCCAACATCGCCGTGGCGAAGATCATCCTGCGGCCGGGCCGCGGGGAACAGGTGTCGGGCTTCCTGCGCATTCCGCTCGACCTTCGGGCGCCCTACGGGCTGGCGACGCTGGCCTGCATCCTCACCGCCACCCCGGGCACGGTGTGGGTCGCCTATGACCGGTCACGGAACACCATCCTGCTGCACATCCTCGACCTCGTGGACGAGCAGGAGTGGATCGACCTCATCAAGGGACGGTACGAGACACGGCTGATGGAGCTGTTCGAATGATCGTGCACATGCTGACGGGAACGATCTTCCTTACCCAGATCCTGCTGGTGATCGCCATGGCCTTCGCGGCTTACCGGGTGCTGAGGGGCCGCGGGCGCAGGACCGCGTGCTGGGGATGGACACCCTCTATGTCACGGCGACCATGCTGCTGCTGACCTTCGGCATCCGCACCGGCAGCATCCTGTATTTCGAGGCGGCGCTGATCATCGCCCTGCTGGGCTTCGTGTCGACGGCGGCACTGGCGAAGTTCCTGATGCGCGGGGAGGTGATCGAATGACCCATCTGGCCGAGATTCCCGCCTGGGCGGCGGTCCTGACCTGCCTGCTGCTGCTGACCGGCGCCGTCCTGACGCTGATCGGGACGGTCGGCCTGCTGCGCTTCGACAGCTTCTACCAGCGCGTCCACGCCCCGACGCTGGGGTCGACGCTGGGCATCGGCTGCATCCTGCTGGCCTCGATGCTGTTCTTTTCCGTCCTGGAAAGCCGGGCGATCATCCACGAGCTGCTCATCACCGCCCTGATGGTGGTCACCACGCCGATCACCCTGATGCTGCTGGCCCGCGCCGCCCTCTACCGCGACCGCACGGAAGGAAGCGAGGAGGTGCCGCCTCCGCCTTCGGATTGACCGGGCTTCCTCAAATCCGACGCAGCCGCCCCATCAGTTGCGGGTTGTCCCAGTTCGGCTGCCTGTCCTCGATCACCACGCGGTGGGGCAGGGGCGTGTCGCGCTCCAGCACCACCTCGACCCAGCGCGGCACCAGTTCGTTGTTGAGATCGTCGAGGATGGCGAGCGCCAGCGCCTCCAGCCCGTCCTGGAATCCCGCGAACTCCGCCAGATAGGCGGCGACGGAGGCGGGGTCCGGCACCAGCCGGTCCGGGACCAGACGCAGGGTCAGGCGCGTGCCGGCCATCGGCTCCCCGCGCAACTCCACCAGATAATCGTGGCGGGCGTCGGGGGAGGGGCGGGTGGTCAGCCGCTCGCGCCTCATGCGGATACTCCAAGCCCGGCCTGCCCGGCGCGGGTCAGCTTCACCCAGCTGCGGGCGCCGGACTGGAAGGACAGTCCGCCGCTGTAACCCACCGCCCGGACGCTGTCGGCAAAGACCTGGATCAGCTCCACCCGCAGCTCCGGCGGCAGGGCGGCATGGCTGCGCAGGATCAGGTCGAAATGGTTCGGCCGCACCAGCCCGTCCAGCTGCATCGGCCCGAAGCGGCTGAGGTCCAGGTCGATCAGGAAGCGGCTGCCGGGCTTGCCGCGCGGCTTGCCGTCGCCCTCCTCATCCTCCTTAAGGGGGTGGACATGCAGCTTGATCGGCTTCGGGCCGGTCGAATCCATCAGCGGGATGGTGTAGCTGCGCCAGTCGCCCGGCAGCGGCTCCGCAGCCTCGCGGCGCAGCCCTTCGAAATCCTTTTCCAGCCGGTCCAGCAGGTCGCGCCGCCCGGCCCGGTCGAGCGCGGACGATGCATCGTCGCCCAGCCAGCCGCGGGCGTCGCCGCCGCGCATCGCCGCCAGGAAGAAGCCCAGCGCCGCGGTCAGCTTGCGGTTCGGCTGCGGCATGGTCGCAAGCATCGACTTGGCCAGCGCCGGGTCCGACGCCGCCAGCGTCGCCATCAGCTGCCTCATCGCCGGCCAGTCGCGGTCGCCGAGCGGCCCCGGCGCGCCGGGCAGGGTGGGGGCCGCCGCCTGGGTCGCCTGGGCGAGGTCGGCGAGCGCGGCGGTGACCTTGGCGCCCGGCGGCAGGCTGGCCGGCACGTTGAGCGCCAGCATGCCCTGCTTGGTCGCCAGGATCGGCTGGCCCTGCGGCGTGCTGCCGGCGACGGTGCCGCGCAGGACGGGGGTGTCGGGCGGGACGGCGGGATCCGCGGCGTCCGGGAGCGCCGGCTGGCCTGCGGCCTGACCACCCGCCTGGTTTCCGGTTTGCCCGCCGCGTCCGCCGGCTTCCGGATCGCCGGGCGGGCGCGGCTGTTGCGGCGGCGGGGTGACGGTCAGGATCTTCAGCGCCACGGTGGCGCCGCGCGGCAGGTCGGGCGGTTCGGCGGGGGTGCCGGCTGTTGGGGCCGACGGGCGGTCCGGCGTCGCCGGGGAACCGGCACCGGGGTGCGCCGCATCGCCGCCCAATTGGACCGGAGTGCCGAAAGTTGCGCTTCCCCCGCCCGTCGGCGGAGCCGGCATGGTCGGGGTGGCCAGTGCCGGTGTGGCGGGCGCCGGTGCGGTGGATGGCCCGGTGTCAGGCTTGGCCGGTCCGGCCGGATTCGTGCCGGCTGGGGCGGGAGCCGCCGGTTGGGGGCCGCGCCGCCGGCCGGTGCCGCCGTTGACGGCTTGGCGCCCGATCCGCCGGCGATCACCAGCGCCGGCACCACCGTGCCCGGCAGCAGCGGCGGCAGGGCGGACGGCGTGGCCGGGGCAGGGGTCGGCAGCAGCACGGCGGGAGCGGCCGCATTGCCGGCCGCCGGGGTGCCTGCAGGCGTGGCCGGGGCCGTTCCGCCCGCAGCATTGCCGGCTGGGGTGCCCAGCGCCTGCAGCAGGATCAGCGCGCTCGGCTTGGCCGGGACCGCTGCCGCCGGAGTGGAGGTGGACGGCGTGAGCTGGACGGTGACCGGCTTGTCGGGCGGCAGTTCCGCCTTGCTGTCGAGCAGCAGTTCGCCCGCCGACGTGCGCACGCGGGTCAGTCCCTCCGGCGTCTGGCCGGCGACGGTGCCGGTCAGCACCACCGGGCGGGTCACCTCCGGCAGCCGTTCGGGCAGCTGGACGACCTTGGCCTCGGCCGTGACGGGTGCGGGCGTGGCGGGAGCCGCCGCGGCGGTGGCGGCGGCGGCAGGCGTGACCGACGGTGGGAGCGCCCCGCCCATCGGTCCCGTTACTTGGAGCTTGCCAGCAGCCGCTGCACGATGGCCTCGACGTCGCGCGCCGCGTCGCAGGCGGGCGAGCGGGTCAACAGCGGGGTCTGGTTGCGGATGGCGTCGCGCACCTTCAGGTCGCGGCGGATGATGCCCGCCAGCGCCGGCTTGTATTTCAGGAAGTTCTGGCAGGCCTTCAGGATGGTGCCGTAGGTCCGCTCGCCGTCCTTCACGCTCTGCGCCATGTTCACCACGATCCGCAGGTCGGCCGACGGGTTGGTGGCGTGGGTCAGCTTGATGAAGGCATAGGCGTCGGTCAGCGAGGTCGGCTCGTCCGTCGTCACCACCAGGGTGGTGCCGGCCGGGCCGGACAGCGTGCGCACCGTGCGGTCGACGCCGGCGCCCATGTCCATCACCACGCGGTCATAGCTCCTGGCGAGTTCCAGCAGGTCGTTGCGCAGGCCGGACAGGCGCTGGCTCGGCAGCTGCGCCAGCGTGCCCGACCCCGACCGGCCGGCGATGATGTCGAAGCCGGTGTCGGGGAAGCGCTGCGCCGCCTTGGCCAGCGTCACCTCGCCGTTGATGACGGCGCCCAAATCGTTCTTCGGCGAAAAGCCCAGCTGGATGTCGACGTTGGCGAGGCCGAGGTCGCCGTCGAACAGCAGGGTGTTCATTCCCGCCTTGGTCAGGGCGTGGCTGAGCGTGATGGAGAACCACGTCTTGCCGACGCCGCCCTTCCCGCTGGCCACGGCGATGACGTTGGCGCCGCGCAGCGGGCGAACGTTCTTGAGGGCGGCCGGGAACACCGGATCGGTCATGGCAGGGTCCTCGACGAGGGGGAACTGGCGGCTTTTGCCTTGGTTGCGGACTTGGCGGTTGCGGGTTTCGTAGGCTTGGCGGCGGCGGCCCTGCGTGCCGGCGGCGGTGCCGGGGCGAGTTCCGGCTCATCCTCCTCCGGCTCATAGCCCCGTCCGAAGCTCGGCTTGCGCTCCGGCGTCGGGTCAGGCCCATGATCCGGCTGCCCGTCGTCCTCCTCGTCCCAATCCGCGGGGCGGGCGGTGCGGCGCGGCGCCGTCTCCTTGGCGGCGGGCGCCTTTTCCTCGGCCGGGATCATCATACGGGCGAGCGCCAGCGGATTCAGCGCGGTCAGCCCCTCCGCCACCTTGGACGACACGCTGGCGTCGCAGAAGGACAGCCGGGCGCGGGCGGCGATCGCCAGCAGGCTGCCCAGCCGGCGGGCCATGTCCAGCCGGGTGACCAGCATGCGCCGCACGCCGACCGCCTTGAAGGCCAGCGCCATGTCGGCGGCCTCCAGCGCGTCCAGCCCGGCGGGCAGGACCAGCACCGGCTCCACCTCCCCGGCGGACAGCATGGCGCGCAGGTCTTGCATGTCCTCGGCGTCGAACGGGTTGCGGCCGGCGGTGTCGACCAGCACGAGGTCGGTCTTGCGGTGGACCTCGAAGGCGCCGGCCAGCGCGTCGGGGTCCTCCACCGTCGCCAGCTTCAGCTTCATCAGCCGGGTGAAGGCGGCCAGCTGGTCCACCCCGCCCGCGCGCACCGTGTCGGTGGTGATGACGCCGACCGACCGCTTCTTGAAGACGGCGCGGGCCGCCAGCTTGGCCGCGACCAGCGTCTTGCCCGATCCCGGCGGCCCGACCAGCGCCAGCGGCTTCACCGGCGTGCGCCCGTCCGGCAGCGGATTGAAGGTGAAGTAGGAGTCGAGAGCGGAGCCGAGCGCCAGGCGCGGATCCTCGGTATCGAGGCCGGATGCGGCGTCGATCAGCTGTTCGGCCAGGCTGGCGGGGACGCCGTGGCGCTGCAGGGCATCGGCCACCATTTCGCCCACGTCGATCTCGGGTTCGACCGGCTGGGGCGGCGCCTTGGCCCGGCCGCCGCGCGCGCCGCCGGAAGCCGGGGCGGCCGGCAGGTCGTCCTCCTCCACCGCCGCCGTGACGCGCACGCCGCCGCCTTCCTCCTCGCGCGTGGCGACGATGATGGCGTCGTCGCCCAGCGACTGGCGCACCATCCGCATGGCGTCGGACATGGTCTTGGCGTGGAAGGACTTCAGCCGCATCGGCGGTGCCTTCCGTCAGGCAAGGGGAGAGAAGGGCGCGCACCATCAGATCTGCCCCAGGGTCTTGATGCGGGCCTTCGGGTGGATCTCGTTCTGGGACATGACCACGGTAGCCGGCCGGAACCGCTCGACGATGGAGCGGACGAACGGCCGGATCAGCGGGCTGGTCAACAGAACGGGGCTCTCGCCCATCATGGCATGTCGCTCGAAGGTTTGACGGACGGAGGTGATGAACTGCTGCAGGCGGGACGGGGCCATCGTCAGCTGCCGGTCGTCGCCGTCGCCCACCAGAGACTCGGCGAACGCCTGCTCCCATTCGGGCGACAGGGTGACGAGCGGGATGAAGCCCATCTCGTTCGTGTTCGCGTCGCAGATCTGCCGGGCAAGGCGGGACCGCACATGCTCGGTGATCTGGGTGATGCTGCGGGTCTGGCTGGTCGCTTCGGATACCCCTTCCAATATGGTGGGAAGATCCCGGATCGAAACGCGTTCGGCAAGGAGATTCTGCAACACCCGTTGCAATCCGCCCACAGTGATCTGATTCGGCACCACATCGGCGATCAGCTTCTGGTGTTCCTTGTCGGTCTCGTCCAGCAGCTTCTGCGTCTCGGTGAAGGACAGCAGCTCCTGCATGTTGTCCTTGATCAGCTCGGTCAGGTGGGTGGTGACCACGGTCGAGGGGTCGACCACGGTGTAGCCCTTGAACAGCGCCTCCTCCCGGTATCCCGGCTCGATCCAGATGGCGGGCAGGCCGAAGGTCGGCTCCACCGTCTGTTCGCCGGGCAGGCTCATGGCGTCGCCGCGCGGGTCCATGACCAGCAGCATGTTGGGCCGGATGTCGCCGCGCCCGGCCTCGATCTCCTTCACGCGGATGATGTAGGTGTTGGGCGGAAGCTGCAGGTTGTCCTGGATGCGCACCGCCGGCATGACGAAGCCGACCTCGCCGGCGATCTGCCGGCGCAGCCCCTTGATCTGGTCGGTCAGCCGGTGGCTGCCCGCCTGCGGCTGGTTGATGAGCGACAGCAGGCCGTAGCCCAGTTCCAGCCGGATCAGGTCGATGGCGAGCGCGGTGGCGATCGGCTCGTCCGGTGCCGGTCCGGCTCCGGGCATGCCGCCCGGCGCCCCGCCGGCTGCCGCCGCCTCCTCCGCCGCCGCGGCCTCTTCCGCCTCCTTCTTGGCGCGCAGGCGCGGCATGTACCAGGCGGCGGCGCCCACGGCGGCGATGACCGGGGCCAGCGTCAGGATCGGCATGCCCGGCATCAGGGCCAGAATGCCGATGGCGCCGGCCGACAGGGCCAGGGCCTGGCTGTGGCCGGTCAGCTGCCCCACCACCGCCTTGTCGGTCGAGCCGCCCATGCCGGCCTTCGACACCAGGAAGCCGGCGGAGATTGAGATGACCAGCGCCGGGATCTGCGAGACGAGGCCGTCACCGATGGTCAGCTTGGTGAAGGTGTCCAGCGCCTGCATCACCGGCATATCGTGGCGCAGCACCGCGATGGTGACGCCGCCGATGATGTTGATGAACATGATCATCAGGCCGGCGACCGCGTCGCCCTTCACGAACTTCGACGCACCGTCCATGGAGCCGAAGAAGGCGCTCTCGTCCTCCAACTCCTTGCGGCGGGCGCGCGCGGTGGCCTCGTCGATCATGCCGGCCGACAGGTCGGCGTCGATGGCCATCTGCTTGCCGGGCATGGCGTCGAGGGTGAAGCGCGCCGCCACTTCGGCGATGCGGCCCGAACCGGCGGTGATGACCTTGAAGTTCACGATGGTCAGGATGGCGTAGATGATCACGCCGATGACGAAATCGCCGCCCATGACGAGGTTGGCGAAGGCCTCGATGACATGGCCGGCGGCCGACGTTCCCTCGTGCCCCTGCGTCAGGATCAGGCGCGTGGAGGCCATGTTCAGGGACAGGCGCAGCAGCGTGGTGATCAGCAGGATCGTCGGATAGGACGACAGCTCCAGCGGCTTTTCGATGAACAGCACCACCATCAGGATCAGGATGGAGATGGTGATGTTCAGTCCCAGCATCATGTCGAGCATGACGCTGGGCAGCGGCATGATCAGCCCGACCACGACGATCAGGATGCCGATTGCCATCGCCACGTCGCCGCGCTTCAGCGACGCCTTGGCGACCGTCCACATCTCGCCGAAGGCGGCCATGTTGCCGGGACCGCCGCCCCGGCCGCCACCGCCCCCGCCACCATTCTGCTCCGTCAGCGCCATGTGTGCTCCCGCCGCTCAGGCCTTGACCGGACCCGCCGTCAGGCGGTCGCCCGTTCGTCGTTGCCCGGGGCGGGCACGCTTCGGCCTTCGTCGCCGTACTGCTTAAGCTTGTTGCGCAGCGTCCGGATCGAAATGCCTAGGATGTTGGCGGCATGGGTGCGGTTGCCCAGGCAGTGGGTCAGCGTTTCCAGGATAAGGTCGCGCTCCACGTCGGCCACCGTCCGGCCGATCAGCGCCGCCAGACCGGCGCCGGTGCCGCCGGCATTCGCCGCGGCGGCGGCGCCGCTGTTGGCGGCCATGCCGTAGGGGCCGGCCTTGCCGCCCTTCGGCGGGCCGTAGCTGGTCGGCAGGGCGCCCGGCGGCGGAACCACCAGGGGCGGGGCGGAGACGGGCAGTTGAGGCGCCTGCGGCTGGGCAGCCGGCACCGTGCCGCCGGGGCCGGCGAAGGGGTTGGCAACCGGCGAGTCGGCGGGGATGGAGGCCTGGGCGCTGCCTTCCGGCGCCAGCATCTTGCTGGTCAGCATGATGGCCTCGGGACCCACCTCCTCCCCGCGCGACAGCAGGACGGCGCGGTGCATGGTGTTTTCCAGCTCGCGCACGTTGCCGCGCCAGTGGTGGGACTTCAGCATCAGCAGGGCGTCCTCGGTCAGGCGCTTGTCGCCCAGCCCGTTGGCCTCCGCGTATTTCTTCAGGAAATGCTCGGCGATCAGCGGGATGTCGGCCGGGCGTTCGCGCAAGGACGGGATCGCCACGCTGAACACGTTCAGGCGGAAATACAGATCCTCGCGGAAATTGCCGGAGCGGACCTCCGCCTCCAGGTTGCGGTTGGAGGTGGCGATCAGGCGGACATTGACCTTCACCGGCTGGCTGGAGCCGATGCGGTCGATCTCCTTCTCCTGGATGGCGCGCAGCAGCTTGGCCTGCAGGCGCGGATGCATCTCCGACAGCTCGTCCAGCAGCAGGGTGCCGTTGTTGGCCTCCTCGAACTTGCCCAGGCGGCGGGCAACGGCGCCGGTGAAGGCGCCCTTCTCATGCCCGAACAGCTCCGATTCCAGCAGGTTCTCCGGGATGGCGGCGCAGTTCACCGCGACGAAGGGCTCGTTGGCCCGCCGGCTCTTGCGGTGGATGAAGCGGGCCATCAGCTCCTTGCCGGTGCCGCTCTCGCCGGTGATCATCACCGATGCGTCGCTGGGCGCCACCTGTTCGGCCAGCCGCAGCGTGGCCAGCATGGCCGGGTCGCTGCAGACGATCGAATGGCTTTCCTCGGCCACCGCCTCCAGCACCGCGGCGATCAGCTCGGCGTTGGGGGGCAGCGGCAGATATTCCTTGGCACCGGCGCGGATGGCACGGACGGCGGCGGCCGCATCGGTGCCGATGCCGCAGGCGACCACCGGGATGGTGATCCGCTCCGACTTCAGGCTGTCGATGAAGGTCGCGATGTCCAGCTTGACGTCGATCATCACCAGATCGGCACCCGCGGCGGCCCGCAAGGCGGTCAGCGCCCCTTCGATGCTGTCGGTGTGCGACACCTTGGCCCCGCGCTTCATGGCGATCTTGCCGGCGGCGGTGATGTAGCCTTCCAACGTTCCAACGATCAGCAGACGCATAGCCTTACGCTCCCACTCTCGGGGCTTCCCGGTCGAAATACTGGATCCGCTTTCCAGGCGGCAGGACGGCGTTCAGGAGCATCTCCAGACGCCGCGGATTCTCCTGGCGCGCGATGGACACGGCGCCGATGGTGTAGAGGGTCTTGACCAGCGCGTCCTCCTCCGCCGACCGCTCCACCTTGGCGGCGAGCGGGGAGAGGACGACGTTGCCGAGCACGGCCCCGTAGAAGGTCGTCAGCAGCGCCAGCGCCATCGCCGGCCCGATGGCCGACGGGTCGCTCAGGCTGCCCAGCATCTGGACGAGGCCGACCAGCGTGCCGATCAGCCCCATGGCGGGGGCCACTTCCGACGCGCGGCGCAGTACGCCCGCACTCTTGCCCAGGGCGCCGGCCGTCGCCTCGACCTCGCCGGTCAGCATCCGCTCGATTGTGTCGGGCGGATGGCCTTCGGTGATGAGGGTCACGCTGCGGTGCAGGAAGGGCTCGCCGCGCAGTTCCGGCAGGACGTTGCGCAGGGTCTCCGGCCCGGCCCGGCGGGCGGCCTCGGCCAGCAGGATCACCTGCCGCGCCACGCCCTTGGGGTCCAGCGTCTGGTGGACCAGCACCGCCGCCGCACTGCGCCACGCCACCGCCACGTCACCCAGCGAGAAGGAGGCGGTGGTGACCGCCAGCGTCCCGCCCAGCACGATCAGCAGCGACGGCGGGTCGAGGAAGGCGCGCGCCGAACCGCCGGTGGTGATGGCCAGCAGGATCACCCCGGCCGCCGCGGCGAGCCCGACCAGGGTCGCCACGTCCAGCCCGCCGCGCAGCCGCACGCCCCGCCCGGGAGCGGCGGCTGCGGCGGCGGGGGCCGCCGGCTGCGGCTGGGCCGCCTTGGCGCGGGATGCGGCGCTGTCGGACGAAATCGCCATCAGCCCCGGTCCGACTTGATGATTTCCGTCATGGTCACGCCCAGCCGGTCCTCCACCACCACCACCTCGCCGCGGGCGACCAGGCGGTTGTTGACGTAGATGTCGATGGCCTCGCCGACCTTGCGGTCCAGCTCCACCACGGCGCCGCGGCCCAGCTTCAGCAGCTGCGCCACCTGCATGGTCGACTTGCCCAGAACCGCGGAGATCTGGACGGGGATGTCGTACACCGCCTCCAGATCCTTGGCGATCCCGGGGCTGGCATACTCGTCGCCATCGCCACCGTGCAGGTCGTTCAGCGAGAAATTGTCGCTCGGCATGTCGGTCTCGGACCTCCTTCAATCCGGTCACCCCTTAGACGGGGGCCGGAGCCTCCAGCATGTGCGCGGCACGGCGTTCGATTTCGGCCAGCAATTGGGCGGTGTCCCGCTCCATGCCGCCTTCGGCCCATTCGATGCGGCAGCCACCCGGCGCGATCGACGGGTCGCCGATCACCATCAGTTTGGCGCCGAATCCGCTCGCCCCGACCGTCCGGTCCAGATGGTCGCGCACCAGCCCCATCGTATCCTCCGCCACCCGGATGACGAGCCGCGGCTCGTCGATCAGGTCGGTCAGGCAGTTGCGGACCATCGCCTCCACCTCGGCCATCCCGCCGCGCCGCGCCCATTCGGGCAGCAGCTTGCGGACGATGGCCAGGGCCAGATGGACCGGCTGTTCGGTGCGCGCGGCGCTGCCCGCCTCGTGCTCCGCCAGCAGGCGGGACACCCCGTCGGCGATCTGGGAGAGCGCGCCGGCGATGCGGTTGTTCACCGTCGCCTCGACCTCCGCCTTGCCGCGCTCGTACCCTGTGTTCTGACCGGCGGCCATGCCGTCGGTGAAGCCCTTGCCGTATCCGGCGGCCGTCCCTTCCGACTTGCCGGCGGCCAGACCCTCCTCGTAACCCTGGGCGCGGGCGGCGGCCAGCTCCTCTTCGCCGAAGGTCGGCGCGGGCGGCAACTCCGGTTCCGGCTCCGGTTCCGGCGGCAGGGCGAATTCGTCCTCCGGTAGCAGATCGTCATCCTCCACATGGGTCATGCGGGGCACGGCGTCCACATCGAAGGACTCGTCGAAGAGGAATTTGCGCACGCTCATCGCCGCGGCCCTCCCTCGAAAGACGGTATGGAAACGGAGGCCGGCATGGCTCAGCTCTCCTGGTACAGCCAGTTGCGCAGGATCGACACCGCCTCTTCCGGATGCTTGTCGACGATCTCGCCGACCTTGCGCAGGGAGGACGCGCGGACGCGGCCTTCCACCCGGTTGATGTCGATCATCTGCTCCAGTTCCTCGTCGGCCTGCGCGGCCTCCAGCGCCAGATCCTGGGCCAGCGCGCCGGTGGGGGCGGCGAGTGCCGCCGGCATGCCGGCCTGGTCCGTCAGCAGGCGGTCCATCTCGTCCTCCTCCTGCATCTCGGCCTTCTCGAAGGCGCGGGAGATCAGCGGGCGGATGACCAGCAGGATGATGAGGACGGCGACGATGCCCAGGACCACCATCTCCGCGATGCGGAACAGGTCGTCCTTGGTCATGCCCATGAACAGCTCTTCCGGCTTCTGGACGTCGTCCTCGGGCGACCAGAAGCGCATGTTGACCACCTCCAGCGTGTCGCCGCGCACGGCGTCCAGCCCGACGGCGGACCGCACCAGCGCCTTGATGCTCTCGACCTCCTGCTCGCTGCGCGGCTGGTAGGCCGGCGGAGCGTCCTTGGAGAGCTGGTAGGTGCCGTCCACCAGCACGGCGACCGACAGGCGGCGGACGGTGCCGGCCTCGCGCACATGCGATTTGGTGGTCTTGGTGATCTCGTAGTTGATCGTCTCTTCGTTGCGGTTCGACTTGTTCGACGACAGCGGGCTGGCGCTGCTGCTGGCCTGGGAGGTCGGCAGGTTCTGGTCCACCGTGACCGGAGCCAGCGGGTCGCGGTCGCTGCTCTCGTTCGACTCGTTCACCGTCTGGGTGGAGCGGACGACCTGGCTTTCCGGATCGAAAATCTCCGACTGGGTGGTGATGCGGTCGAAATCGAGGTCGGCCGACACCTCCGCCCGGACCTTGCCGTAGCCCAGCGTCCGGCCCAGCAGATCCTCGATGGTGCGGGCGAGCCGGCCCTCATAGGCCTGCTTCTTCTCCTCCGCCGACGCCATCATCGCCTCGGCGGTGTCGCTGCCGGTGCCGCGGGCGAGCAGCTTGCCCTTGTCGTCGACGATGGAGATGCGGTTGGGGTCCAGGTTGGGGACCGAGGCGGCGATCAGCTGCTGGATCGCCTGGATGTTCTCGCGGCTCAACTGGGCGCCGGGGCGCAGCTTCAGGAAGACGCTGGCGGTCGCCGGGTTCTGCTGGCGAGCGAACAGCTCGCGCTTGGGCAGCACCAGATGGACGCGGGCCTGCTGGACGCCGTTCAGCGTCTGCACCGTGCGCGCCATCTCGCCTTCCAGCGCGCGCAGGTGGTTGATGTTCTGCATGAAGCTGGTGGCGCCGAAGCCTTCGCCCTTGTCGAACAGCTCATAGCCGACCGAACCGCCGGACGGCAGGCCCTGGGCCGCCATGCGCATGCGCATCGGCCCGACCTGATCGGCCGGGACCATGATCTTCGTGCCCGTCTTGTCGACGGTGAAGGGGACCTTGGCCTCCTCCAGCTTCTTGGCGATGGCCGCCGCCTCCGTCTGCTGGAGTTCGGCGTAGAGCAACTCCATCTCCGGTGTGGACAGGCGGGTCGTCAGGTAGACGAAGAATCCGATCAGCAACAGCCCGACGCCGCCGATCGCCGCGAGGCGGGCGGGCCCGAGATTGCGCAAGGTCTGCAGCAGGTTGTTCACGCGCGGTCCCCGATCGGAAGTCTCCCCGGCTTGCGTCTCGCATCGGCCGTTTCGCTGATGCGAGACGGTTTTTGCAAGTTCCGCGCCGGGCTTGCCTACGTTGGGGCATGCTGCGTCGTCTTGATGAAGAGAGGGTTAATCAGCGGCAGTTTTTGCCGGGCGCCCGGCAAAATATGCCTAGTACCCCGCAAATGTTGCAGCCCTGCGACGGTAACCTTCCGCAACCATGGGTCACAATGCCGCAGCGGATTTCCGGCTTGAGCGGAGCGGGCGGCTCGGCGCGACCGTGGGTAGGGAAATACCGTCCCTTGCGCGAAAAGAGTGCAGCCGTGTTCCTGCGCCGGCGATTCCCGCGAAACAGGCTCTGTCCAAAAGAGGTAGACGGCCGAGCGGCGGTTGACATCGGGGGGTGCCGGTCATAGCTGAGTTGCATTCCATGCCCGCAACCGGCCGATCGTCCTGCCCGCCGACGTCTTTCCAGTATCGACGCCGCCTGCGACGCTTTCCGGTTCGAAGGGCCAACCGGTGTCCCGGTGGGCGTCGACACCGTTCGGCGGCCGGGGCCTGTACAGGATCGAAGGGGGAGAGCCATGAAACGGCGTGGCCGCGAGAAGAAGGAAGGCCTGAACGAGGTCGATGTGTTCGTCGGTCAACGCCTGCGGGAACTGCGCATGCTGGCCGGCCTCAGCCAGAGCGACGTCGCCTCGGCACTCGGCCTGACATTCCAGCAGTTGCAGAAATACGAGCGCGGCTTCAACCGCGTGTCCTCCAGCCGCCTGTTCAAGCTGGGGCAGTTCTTCCGCGTGCCCGTGTCCGTCTTCTTCGAAGGGCTGGAGAACCGCCAGCCGGCCACGGAGGGCGGCGAGATTCCGGCGGCGGGCGGCGGCGAGGAGCAGGAGAACACCCTGCAATCGCGCGAGGCGCTGATGCTGGCCCGCTATTTCCAGAGCATTCGCGACCCGCAGATCCGCGCCGCCATCCGCGAACTGGCGGAGCGTTGCGCCGAGCAGCAGACCGACGGCGGCGGGGCGGATGCGGCACCGGCGGTCAAGCGCGGCCGCGGCCGAAGGGCGGAGCAGGGCGGCCACGCCTGATCCCGTTCCGCGGCCTGCGCGGGCCTGACGGCCTCAGGCGGGCCGCAGGCGGCGGTAATGCTCCAGGAAATCGGCCAGCGCCTCCTCGGGGCCGAGCGGCACGATGGCGGCCTCGTCCGGGGCCGGCAGGTCGCGCCAGTTGACGCGGTGCGGTGCGCAGAGGTCGCGCAGCTCCGTGGCGAGCGCCCGCTGGTCGGCAAGCTTGACCGCCTTCGGCTCCGGGTGGCGGAAGCCGAAGCGCAGGGCGAGCGCGCTCTTGATCGGCTCCACCGCCTGCCGGATGGCGTCGCGGCCGATCCGCACCTTCCACGGCGTCGGCCAGTCGCCGGTGAAGGCTTCCTCGCAATCATGCATCAGCGCGTCATAGGCATAGCCCTCCGGCGCCAGCCGGCTCGCCAGCACGCAATGCTGGGCCACGCTGAAGAAGCGTTGGGTGTTGCCGACGAAGCGGCACTGGTAGGCCAGCGGGCGGGCGATGTCCTCGATGTCGAAGGGGCCGAAGTCCGGCCGTTCCAGGTCCACCGTACGGCCCGAATAGGTGATCATGACCGCGGTCGGCTCGGGCACGTCGAGCAGGTCGAACTGGTCGGGATGGGTGATGCGGGGCGAACCGCTGCGCCGCTTCGGCGTGGCTTTCTTCATTTCCTAATCTCTAGCAGATCGGCCGCCCGCCGCTCAACCGCCCGTCCGTACGCCCCTCAGTCGTCGCTGCCCGCCGGTTCGCGCACGAGGCCGCTGGTGGCGGTGACGGTGGTCTCCAGCAGGGGGAGCAGGGCCGCCACCTTGTCGGTGTCGGCCGGATTGTCGTTGATGGCGCGGGCGATGGCGGCCATGCGCGGCGCGCCGAAATTCGCGGCCAGCCCGGACAGGGTGTGGGCGGCCTGCCTCAGCTCCTTCGGGCGTCCGGCCTGCAGGGCGGAGCGGATGGCGGTCAGTTCGCGCAGTGCCGTCTCCGGCAGGAGGTTGAGCATGCCGTCCAGCGCCTCGCCGCCCAGCGCCAGCCGCAGCTCCGCCAGCTTCACCCGGTCGAGCAGCGGCAAGGCCATGAAATGGCCGCCTTCCAGGGCCGGCCGGCCGGGGATCGGCACCACGCGCCCCTCCTCCGGCCGGGTCGCCAGATCCACCAGCACGGCATTCAGCTGTTCCCAGTCGATGGGCTTGGTCAGGTAGGCGTCGAGCCCGGCGGCCATGTGGCCGTCGCGATGTTCGGGCAGCGCGTCGGCGGACAGGCCGACGATGGGAATGCGCGCCGCCGCCCCGTCCATCCGCCGGATCGCCCGCGCGGTCGACCGCCCGTCCAGAACCGGCATCTCCATGTCCAGGATCAGCACGTCGTAGTCGGCCGCCTTCACCGCATCCAGAACCGCGCGCCCGTCGTTGACGGCGTCGATGCGGTGGCCCATGCGGGTCATCATGGCGGTGATCAGCATGCGGTTGATGTCGTTGTCCTCGGCCAGCAGAAGCCGCAGCGCGACCGGGCTCTGCGGCGGCTCGTCCGTCGCCGCCGACGTCAGGCCGCGGGTGCCCAGCTCGCCCACCGGCGGTGCTTCCGCCGTGCGCGTCATGATCGAGAATCGGAAGGCGGAGCCGCGGCCGGGCGCGCTGGTGACGGTGATCTCCCCGCCCATCGCCTCCACCAGCCGCTTGCAGATCGCCAGCCCCAGCCCGGTGCCGCCATATTTCCGGCTGGTCGAGGCGTCGGCCTGGACGAAGGCGTCGAACAGCCGCCCGCGCTGCTCCATCGTCATGCCGATGCCGCTGTCCTGCACCTCGAACCGCAGGGTGACCGGCAGGGAGTCCGGGATTGTGCCGCTTCCATCCGTGTCCATGGCGGGGGAGGGTCGGGCGACCACACCGCGATCTCGATAGCGCCGCGTTCGGTGAACTTGATGGCGTTGGACACCAGGTTGAACAGCACCTGCCGCAGCCGGGTCGGGTCGCCGCGGATGTGGCGCGGCGTGTCGTCGGCGATGGAGGCGGACAGGTTCAGCCCCTTCGCCGCGGCGCGCACCAGGAAAAGCTGGACCACGTCGTCGACCAGCCTGGGCAGGGAGAAGTCGATCTCCTCCAGCATCAGCTGCCCGGCCTCGATCTTCGAGAAGTCGAGCACGTCGTTCAGGATGGTCATCAGCGTGTCCGCCGACGACCGCAAGGTCCGCACGAAGGATTTCTGCTGGTCCGACAGGCC
Organism: Azospirillum sp. VT-I1; assembly: GCF_055698305.1. NCBI lineage: Bacteria > Pseudomonadati > Pseudomonadota > Alphaproteobacteria > Rhodospirillales > Azospirillaceae > Azospirillum > Azospirillum sp. VT-I1. The sequence goes on from NZ_CP168802.1 coordinate 843,922, forward strand.
GGTTCCCATCAGAAGGTCGCCCATGCCGATCACCGCGGTCATCGGCGTGCGCAGCTCGTGGCTCATCATCGCCAGGAAGCGCGACTTGGCGCGGCTGGCATTCTCCGCCGCCATCTGGGCTGCCTCCGCCTCCTCCCGCGCCCGGTCCAAATTCTCGGCCAGGGCGAAGGTCTCCGCCGCCAGCCGGGTCAGTTGGTCCTCCGCGGTGCGCAGCTCCTGTTCCGACCGGCGGCTGCGGGTGACGTCGGCGCAGGACGCGGCGATCCAGCGCGTCCGCCCCCGGACCCTTCTCCCGGTTGCTCCCCCGGCCCCGGCACCGGCCGCAGGGTCAGCGCGTTCCAGAAGGCGCTGCCGTCCTTGCGGTAGTTCAGCACCTCCACCGACAGCGGGCGCGCCTCCGCCAGGGCGGCGCGGATTTGGGCGGCGGTCTCCGGATCGGTGTCCGGCCCCTGCAGGAACGAGCCGTCCCGGCCGATCACCTCCTCCGCCGCATATCCGACCATCTCCAGGAAGGCGCGGTTGCAGTAGACGATCGGCTGGCCGGGAAGCGTCGCGTCGTTCACCACGATGCCGGCGCCGCTGGCCTCCACCACGGCGGCGAACATCGCCGCGTCGGGCGAAGCGCCGAAGGGCGGGGCGGGGGCGGCGGGCGGTGGGGTCACGGGGCGGGCGGTCCTTCTCCGGGTCGGGTTGCAAGGATAAGGTGTCGCGCAGCCGAATGCCATTGCCCGTCGGCAGGATTTGCGCGGTCGGCACCCTTTAACGCAATTTCGTTAACGACTGAGCAACGGTGCATTACAAAAACTGTGACGAACAGCGACCGGCGTGATCGCCGGACGCAAACGGGCCAAGCGGAGAGCGTCATGGTGGTGGAGGCAGGCGGCGGCACCCGGAAGATCCGGACGATCCACGATCTGGGTGTGCTGCTGGTCGAGGACGACGATTTCACCCGCAAGCTGATCTCGCGCCTGCTGCACGACATCAAGGTGCGGGCGGTGTTCGAGGCGGCGGACGGGATCCAGGCCCTGGACATCCTGCGCAAGAACGGCGGGGACGTCGATGCGGCGATCTGCGACCTGGAAATGCCGCGCATGGGCGGGCTGGACCTGCTGCACGCGCTGCGCACCGCCACCGGCAACCCGCTGGCCGACCTGCCGGTCCTGGTCCTCACCGGCCACCGCGAGGCGGACGTGGTGAAGCGCGCCATCGCCTACGGCATCTCCGGCTACCTGGTGAAGCCGGTGTCGAAGGCGGACCTGACCAAGCGGCTGAGCTTCGCCATCCAGAAGAAGCAATAGGCTGTTCGGATGGCCGGATCGCCTTTTGCGGGGGCGAACCCGCTCTGGCGCTTTGGTCGCCCTTCCTGTAGAAGGGAGATCGATGCCGCCGCGACGCGAAAGGTCCATGGTTTCCTGCCATCCTTCGCCCGGCCCGCTCCGATCCCGTTTCCGGCATCGGGGAGAGCCGTGAGCAAAGACCGACCTCCCGGGTCGTCCCCCAGGTCGAACGACGCCGGTCCCCACGGTGCGGACCGGGCCTGTGCGCGCGTTTCCGATCTGCTGGACGACTTTCTGGCCCGTGGCGACGTGGCCTCCTGCGGCTCCCCCGATTCCCCTTCCGCCCCCGGCTTATCCGGCCAATTTCCTCCCTCCGGCGTCCCGTCCGACCGCATCTCGTTGGGCGAGATCATGGATGCGCGGGGCGACCGCGCCTTCGGGGCGCTGCTGCTGATCCTGTCCATCCCCAATGTGCTGCCGGTGCCCGGCCTGTCGACCGCCACCGGCGTTCCGATGATCCTGATCGGCGCCCAGATGGCGTTGGGCCGGCACAGCCCCTGGCTGCCGCGCCGCATGCTGGCGGCCACCTTCGACCGCAAGGCTTTCCTGGGCGTGATCCGCCGGGCCAAGCCCTGGGCCGACCGGCTGGAGCGGCATCTGCGCCCGCGTCTGCCGGTGCTGGCCGGCCCCACCGCCGAACGCTTCGTCGGCGTGGCGGTGATGGTGCTGGCCGCCGTCCTCGCCCTTCCCATCGTCTTCGGAAACCAGCCGCCGGCCTTCTCCATCGCGCTGATCGCGCTGGGGCTGATGGAATCCGACGGTGCCTTCGTGTCGGCCGGCCTGATCGCCGGCCTTCTGTCCATCGCCTTCGTCGCCGCCCTCCTGCTCGGTCTCGGGCAGGCGGCGGTCGCCGTGGCGCAACAATTGATCGGTTGAGGGAGCGCCCTTCGGGCATACCGCCATGATTTGGGAACTGTTGGTCATCGTCCTGCTGATCCTGCTCAACGCCTTCTTCGCGATGTCGGAGATGGCGCTGGTGTCGGCGCGCCGCGCCCGGCTTCAGCAGATGGCCGAGCAGAAGGGCGGCGCGGGCGCCCGCGCCGCGCTGGAGCTGTCGGAGGATCCGAGCCGCTTCCTGTCCACGGTGCAGGTGGGCATCAGCCTGACCGGCATCATCGCCGGCGCCTATGGCGGATCCACCCTGGCCGACCGGCTGGGCGGCGTCCTGAACGAACAGGTCGAGTGGATCGCGCCCTACGGCCACACCGTTGCGTTCGCCCTGGTGGTCGCCGCCATCACCTATTTCTCGCTGATCATCGGCGAGCTGGTGCCCAAGCGCGTGGCGCTGATCGCATCGGAGCGGATCGCCGCCCTGGTGGCCAGCCCGATGCGGACGGTCTCGCGCCTGTCCGCCCCGGTCGTCTGGCTGCTGGGCGTGTCGAGCGACGCGGTGCTGAAGCTGCTGCGCCTGCCGACCTCGCGCGAGCAGACGGTGACGGAGGAGGAGGTCAAGACCCTGATCGCCGAGGGCACCCAGAGCGGCGTCTTCGAGCCGGCCGAGCGCCAGATGATCGAAGGGGTGATGCACCTGTCCGATCGGACGGTGCGGTCGATCATGACCCCGCGCCCCGACCTGATCTGGCTGGACATCGACGACACGCCCGAATTGGTTGGCCGCGAGATCCGCGAGAGCGGCTATTCCCGCTTCCCGGTCTGCCGCGGCGACGTGGACGAGCTGCAGGGCGTGGTGGCCGCCAAGGCCCTGCTGGACCAGTCGCTGAACGGCATCGCCTTCGACCTGAAGGCGGCGATGGTCCAGCCGCTGGTCGTCCATGACGGCACGCCGGTCTTCCGGCTTCTGGACCTGTTCAAGCAGGCCAGCGTCCACATGGCGATCGTGGTCGACGAATATGGCAGCGTCGAGGGTCTGGTCACCATGACCGACATCCTGGAGGCCATCGCCGGCGAACTGCCCGACAGCGCCCACGAGGGCGAGGCCGCCGCCGTCCAGCGCGAGGACGGCAGCTGGCTGGTCGACGGCATGACCCCGGTGGAGGAGGTCGAGGCGCTGGTCGGCGTCAAGAACATGAAGGGGGAGGGCGATTTCCACACCATCGCCGGCTTCCTCCTCGACCATTTCGGCCATATTCCGACCGCGGCGGAGCATCTGTTCTGGAACGGCATCCGCTTCGAGGTCGTCGACATGGACGGCCGCCGCATCGACAAGGTGCTGATCCAGTTGAACCCGGAGATCTCGGAGGGGTGAGGGGGGCTGGTGTCGGATTCTCGCGAAGCTAGCCCCCACTTATCCTCCCCCGCTGGGCGGGGGAGGATAAGTGGGGGTTAACTCACCTCAATCCACCAGTCGGCCGTCCAAACTCCTCAATGCACCGCCGCCGCTCCGCCGCAGCACCGCACGCCCTCGTCTGCGTTGGTCATCTGCACCGCCCGCACCAGATCGCGCACCTCTTCGGTCAGGTCGTCCGCATTCCAGCCATGCCCGTCGGCGCCGGCCACGACCAGAAGGCGGAGCGTGGTCCGCAGCAGGTCGCCGGCTTCCCAGCCGTTGGAGCGTTCGGCCTCCCGCGCCATGTGCAGCAGGCCGGTGGCGCAATTCAGGACCTCGGGGTCGACCTTCATCGGGCACTCCTCCTTGCTCGCGGGGGAGATTGATTGGTGTGACCAACAATATTTGGGGCGCGGCCTTGGTCTGTCAAACACGTCCTTCAGCAGTAAGGGAAAGCACCTAAGTACCGTCCGTCCCGCTCAATCCTCCAGCGGCGGCAGTCGGGAAACGAAACGACCCTTGACCCCCTGGGGCCATTGCTTGAACGGAACGATCCCGTCGGCGGTCGCTGCGTAGGCGCGCAGATAGGCGGTCAGCGTCTCCGCCGTCGCCTCGTCCGGGGCGAAATCGCCCAGCACATAGCTCATGCGGCTGGCCGAACGCACCGCGACGGCACAAGGGCGCTTGCAGCTCATCAGGCAGCGCATCGGCCGCAGCCGCACCTGTGCCGCCAGATCGGGGGCGTCGGCCAGCACCCGTTCCATCAGCGCCACCAGCTCCGCCCCCGGACGGACGGCGTCGGGCGGGTCTTCCGGACGGCGGCATGTTTCGCAGACGACAAGCTCGACGGTCATGCTTCGGTTTCCAGTGGTTTCCCGATACGTACGGCCCGACAGCTAGAGACCGGCTCGGAGGCTGTCAACGCGCTTGCGGCTTGCCAAGCACTGCCAAACTCCCGACGATGCGGTCGGGCAGGGGCGATGGACGGGAACGGCGGACGGGCATGAGCGCGAGGCAACGGATCGTCCGTGAACGCCGGCAGTACAACCAGCTCGCCGCCGACCAGACGCTGGAGGACTATGCGCTCCGCTACACGGCGGAGCGGGCACGGCGCTGGAGCGCCTGGCGCGTCGCCAACACCGCGCTCGGCGCCATCTCCTTCCTGGCCTGCGAGGCCATCGGCGCCGCCGTCACCCTGACCTACGGTTTCGAGAACGCCATGGCCGCCATCCTGGCGGTGGCGGTGCTCAGCATCCTGGTCGGGCTGCCCATCACCTACCATGCGGCCAAGGCCGGGGTGGACATCGACCTGCTGGCCCGTGGGGCGGGCTTCGGCTATCTGGGCTCCACCATCACCTCGCTGGTCTACGCTTCCTTCACCTTCATCCTGTTCTCCATCGAGGCCAGCATCATGTCGGCCGGGCTGACCATGGTGCTGGGTATCCCGGCCTCGGTCGCCCACGTCATCAGTTCGCTGGCGGTGATCCCCATCGCCATCTACGGCATCCGGATCATCAGCCGCATGCAATGGGCGACGCAGCCGGTGTGGATCCTGCTGCAATGCGTGCCGCTGGCCTATTTCTTCCTGCTCGACCGCGAGACGCTGGCGCAATGGACCTCGCTGCCGGGCGTCTATGCGCCGGACGGCGGGCTGTCGCTGCTGCCCTTCGGCATGGCGGCCTCGGTCCTGCTCTCGCTGCTGCCGCAGATCGGGGAGCAGGTGGACTATCTGCGCTTCCTGCCCTCCCAGGCGCGCATCGGGCGCCTGCGCTGGTGGGCGGCGATGCTGGCCGGCGGGCCGGGCTGGGTGCTGATCGGCAGCCTGAAGCTGGCGGCGGGGTCGCTGCTGGCCTTCCTGGCGCTGAAGCACGGAATGCCGGCGGCGGATGCGGTGCAGCCCAACAGCATGTACCACATGGCCTTCCTCGACGTGTTCGGCTCGCCTGCCGTGGCGCTGGCGCTGACCGGCATCTTCGTCGTGGTCTGCCAGATGAAGATCAACGTCACCAACGCCTATGCCGGCTCCATCGCCTGGTCGAACTTCTTTTCCCGCCTGACCCGAAGCCATCCCGGCCGCGTCGTCTGGCTGGTGTTCAACGTGCTGCTGGCCCTGCTGCTGATGGAGATCGGCATCCTCGGCGTGATCGAGAGCATCCTCGGCCTCTACGCCAACGTCGCGGTGGGCTGGCTGGGCGCGGTCGCCGCCGATCTGGCCGTCAACAAGCCACTGGGCTACAGCCCGCCGCATATCGAGTTCAAGCGCGCCCACCTCTACGACATCAACCCGGTCGGCACCGGGGCGATGGGCCTGTCGGTGCTATGTTCCACCACCGCCTTCTTCGGGCTTCTGGGGCCGGTGGCCCAGGCGCTGGCCCCCTTCATCGGGCTGGTCGTCGCCTTCGCCGCCGCCCCGCTGATCGCCTGGAGGACCAAGGGCCGCTATTACATCGCCCGCAAGTCCGACACCCTGCCCGGCGATGCCGCGACCATCCGCTGTTCGATCTGCGAAAACCATTTCGAACGGCAGGACATGGCCTTCTGCCCGGCCTACGACGCGCCGATCTGCTCGCTCTGCTGCACGCTGGAGGCGCGCTGCCACGACCTGTGCAAGACCGACAGCCGTTTCGCCGACCAGATCGCCCACAGCCTGCAACGGGTCCTGCCCAAACGCATGGCGGCGGGGGTCCACACCCGCACCGGCCATTTCATCGGGGTGATGACGCTGTTCTCGCTGGTGCTGGGCGGGGTGCTGGTGGTCATCGACTTCCAGTACGCCAATGCCGACGCGGCGGAGCGGGCGGCGATCCACGCCGCGCTGTTCACCGTCTTCGTCTGCCTGTTCATCCTGTCCGGCGTCGCCGCCTGGCTGCTGGTGCTGGCCCATGAGAGCCGCCGCAAGGCGGAGGAGGAAACCGCCCGCCAGACCGCCATGCTGATGGACGAGATCGCAGCCCACGAACGCACCGACGCCGCCCTGCAGAAGGCCAAGGAGGTGGCGGAGGCCGCCAATGCCGCCAAGAGCCGCTACATCATCGGCGTCAGCCACGAAATCCGCGCACCGCTCAACGCCATCTCCGGCTATGCCCAGCTTCTGGAGAGCAACAGCACCCAGCGCCCGCAGGACGCCGTCCGCGTCATCCGCCGCAGTGCGGAGCATCTGTCGAACCTGATCGACGGGCTGCTCGACATCTCGAAGATCGAATCGGGCCTGCGCCGGCTCAGCCGCGACAAGGTGCAGCTGATCGACTTCCTCGACCAGTTGGCCGACATGTTCCGCATCCAGGCAACCGCCAAGGGGCTGGAGTTCCGCTATGCCCGCGTGCCGCACCTGCCGGCATGGGTCCACACCGACAGCAAGATCCTGCGCCAGATCCTGATCAACCTGCTGTCCAACGCGGTAAAATACACCGAGACCGGCCATGTCGCGCTGAATGTCCGCTACCGCAGCCAGATCGCCGAGTTCGAGATCGTCGACACCGGCATCGGCATCCGGCCGGAGGACCTCGACCGCGTGTTCGAGCCGTTCGAGCGCGGGCGGGGCGCGGCGGTGCGGGCGGTGGCCGGCACCGGCCTTGGCCTGACCATCACGCGGGTGCTGACGCGGATCATGGGCGGCGACATCGCCGTGCGGAGCACTTTGGGGGAAGGCAGCGTCTTCACCGTCCGCCTGCTGCTGTCGGAGGCCATGCACCGGCCGGGCGAGCAGGCGGAGCGGCGCGCCATCACCGGCTATGCCGGGCCGCAGATCACCATCCTGCTGGCCGATGACGACCGCGACCATCTGGCGCTGATGACCGACATCCTGCGCCCGCTGGGGTTCGTGCTGTTCACCGCGTCGGACGCCGCCGGCTGCCTGGAGCTGGCGGCGCAGTGCAAGCCGGACCTCGCCATGCTCGACATCTCCATGCCGGGGGAGAGCGGCTGGGACGTGGCGGACGGGCTGCGCCGGCAGTTCGGCGACCGCATCCGCATCGTCATGGTCTCCGCCAACGCCTATGAGGCGCAGGGGCCGGGCGACGGGCGGGCGCCGCACGACGCCTTCGTCGCCAAGCCCATCGAGATCCACGCCCTGCTCGACCGCATCCAGGCGCTGACCGGGCTGGAATGGATCCATGCCGCGGAAAAGCCGCCGGAACCGCTTGCGCCGGCGCCGGTGGCGGTCAAGCCTGCGGACCCGTCCCCGACGCCCATCGTCGCGTCGGCCCCCGCCCGGCCGCCGGATTCGGCGCTGCGTCATCTCGACGACCTGCGCCAGCTGGGCCGGATCGGGTACATTCGCGGGATCGAGGCCAAGCTGCGCGAGATCGAGGCGGAGGACGCCGCCGCCGCGCCCTTCGTGGAGCGGCTGCGGACACTGGTGCGCGCCTTCGACTTGAAGGGCTATATGCGTGCGGTGGAAGAGGCCGCCGAAGGCGACGGCAAGGGACCGAAGGGAGAGGCAGTGGACGGGGCCGTGACAGGATGAAGCGCCGCGACATGATCCTGGTGGTGGACGACACCCCCGACACGCTGGGATTCCTGACGGAAGCCATCGAACAGGCCGACCTGACCGTGCTGGTCGCCGTCGATGGCGAAAGCGCGCTGGATCTGGTCGGCCAGATCACGCCGGACCTGATCCTGATGGATGCCGTCATGCCGGGGCTGGACGGCTTCGAGACCTGCCGGCGGCTGAAGCAGATCCCCCACCTGTCGCACCTGCCCGTGATCTTCATGACCGGGCTCAGCGACACCGAGCATGTGGTGAAGGGGCTGGAGGCCGGCGGCGTCGATTACGTCACCAAGCCCATCGTGGTGGACGAACTGATCGCCCGCATCCGCGTCCACCTGACCAACGCCCGCGTCGCCTACGGCGCCCGCGCCGCGCTGGACGCCACCGGCCGCTTCCTGCTGGCGACGGACGGGGAGGGGCGGCTGCTGTGGTGCACCCCCCAGGCGGAACGCCTGCTGGGCGGCCTGCTGCCCGGACCGGACGGCGTGCGCCCGGCTCTGGCGGCCACGCTGGCGGCCGGTCTGGTCCGTCTACGGCAGGCCTCCAACCCCGGCGCCGCGGCGGAGAGCTTCACGCTCGACCTGCCGGACGGCGAGGGGGTGCGCCGGCTGGAATTCACCTATCTCAGCCCGGCAAACCCGGACGAATACCTGTTCCGCCTGAGCGAACCGGCCGCCGGCCGGCAGGAGGCGATCCTGCGTGATGCGCTGGGCCTGACCGTGCGTGAGGCGGAGGTCCTGCTGTGGATCGCCAACGGCAAGCCCAACCGCGACATCGGCGAGATCCTGGGCATCAGCCCGCGCACGGTGAACAAGCATCTGGAACAGGTCTTCGCCAAGCTGGGCGTGGAGAACCGCGCCTCCGCCGCGGCGCTGGCGATCCGCACCCTGGCGGCACGGGGGTGAGTGGATCCCCTCTCTCCCCGCTCACGCGCAAACTTCGTTTGCGCTGACGCGACAGGCGGACCTTCGGTCCGCCGAAAGCGGGGAGAGGGAGATTTATGCTCTCTACGCCCCCAAAATCCTGTCCACCGTGATCGGCAGGTCGCAGAGGCGCTTGCCGGTGGCATGGTAAATGGCGTTGGCGATGGCGGCGGGGACGCCAACGATGCCGATCTCGCCGACACCCTTGGCGCCCAGCGGGTTGACGATGTCGTCATGCTCCTTGACGAAGATGACGTCGATGTCGTGGACGTCGGCGTTCACCGGGATGTGATACTCGGCGAAGTCGTGGTTCATGAAGCGGCCGAGCCGCTGGTCGGTCATCGACTCCTCCTCCAGGGCCATGCCGATGCCCCACACCACGGCACCCAGCACCTGGCTGCGCGCCGTCTTCGGATTGATGATGCGGCCGGCGGCGACCGCGCTGACCACCCGCGTCACCTGCACGGTGCCCAGATCCTCGTCCACCCGCACCTCCGCGAAGACGGCGGAGTGGGTGCCGAGCGCATGCTGCATCTGCGACTTGTAATAGGGGATGGAGCGCGCCTCGTCCTCCAGCACCAGCAGGTCGTTGGCGCGCATCACCTCGGTGATCGACATGCGCCAGGACGGGTCGGCCTTGGCGATCAGGAAGCCGTCGGCGAAGACCAGATCGTCGGCCTTCAGCCCCTTCAGCGGCCCGTCGTTCAGCCCCACCGCCAGCCCGGCCAGCTTGCCGCGCAGCCGGTCGCAGACCGCCTTCACCGCCGACCCGACGGACGACACCGTCCAGGAGCCGCCCTGCAGCGGCGCCATTGGCAGGTTGCTGTCGCCCAGCTGGAACGACACCTTGTCGATGGGCAGGCCCAGGATGTCGGCGGCGATCTGCGTCATCGCCGTATAGGTGCCGGGGCCGATGTCGGCGGTGGCGCTGCCCACCGTCAGTGTCCCGTCGATGCCCAGCCGGGCCGACGCCGCGGCCTGCCCCTGCATCGCGTCCCACACACCGGTCGCCATGCCCCAGCCGATCAGCTGCCGCCCCTCCCGCATCGACCGCGGGGTATGGGTGCGCTTGTGCCAGCCGAAGCGTTCCGCCCCCTGCGTGAAGCAGGCGCGCAGCTCCTTGCTGGAGAAGGGCTTGTCCGTGTTGGGATCGACCTCGGTGTAGTTCTTCAGCCGCAGTTCCAGCGGATCCATGCCCAGCTTGGCCGCCAGCTCGTCCATGGCGATTTCCAGCGCCGGGACGCCGGTGGCCGCACCGGGGGCGCGCTGGTCGAGCGGGGTGTGGGTGTCCATCCGCGCCAGCTTGTAGTCCAGCCGGACATTGTCGCACCGGTACTGCTGGCCCGACCAGTTGACGACCACCTCGACATAGTTTTCGCTCTGTGAGGTCTCCTGCACCGCCTCGTGGATGACGGCGGTCAGCGTGCCGTCCTTGCGGGCGCCCAGCGCCACGCGCTGCAGCGTCTCGGGCCGGTGGCCGAAGCTGAACATCTGCGGGCGCGACAGCTCCACCCGCACGGATCGCTTCAGCGTGGTCGCCGCCAGCACCGCCATGAACAGCTGATGCTGCGGCCTGAGCCCCGAGCCGAAGGCACCTCCGACGAAGGGAGAGATCACCCGCACCGCGTCCTTCGACAGGTTGAAGACGTTGCAGACATAGGTCTGGGTGTTCAGCGGCCCCTGGGTCTTGTCGTGGACGGTCAGGGTGCCGTCATTGTGGTAAATGACGGTGGAGGCGTGCATCTCCATCGGATTGTGGTGCTCGACCGCCTGGGTGAAATGCAGGTCGATGCTGACCTCCGCCTCCGCCAGCGCGCGGTCGGCGTCGCCGCGCGGCTTCGGCGGCGGCTGGAACCCGCCCTTGTCCTTGCCGGGGGTGAAGGCCTTGGCCTGCGCCTTGTGCAGGTCGGTCTGATGCTCCTCCGCCTCATAGACGACATGGATCAGGCGGGCGGCGTAGCGCGCCAGTTCGAAGCTCTCCGCCACCACCAGCGCGATGGGCTGCAGCGAATGGTGGATCGTCGCGTCGTACAGTGGGCGGAAGGGGGAGCCCTTGGGCGCGTCGTCGTCCTTCCACTTGCGGTCGAACCAGGGCAGGCTCGGCCGGTTCTCGTGGGTGAAGACCTGGAACACGCCGGGCAGGGCCAGCGCCTTGGACGTATCCATGCGCAGGATGCGCCCGCGGGCGATGGCGCTCGACAGGATATAGCCGTGGGCGAGGCCGGGCGTGTTGAACTCCGCGGCGTATTTGGCGCCGCCGGTCACCTTCAGCCGGCCGTCGACGCGGCTGACGGGCTTGCCGATCTGGGCCCCCGAAGATCCTTTGGGATTGTCCAGCGGATCGGGGATGCTCGGTTTGGCGATCATGGGTGCTCCACTCCGGCGGCTTCGGCCAGCGCCCGGACGATGGCGCGCTCGGCAAGTCCGATCTTGAAGGCGTTGTGGGAATGGCCCTTGGCGTCGCGCAGCAGCACGCGTGCGGCCTCGGCGAATGTCTCCAGCGAGGCCGGCTTGCCGGTCAGTTCCGCTTCGGCCGCCGGGTCGCGCCATGGCTTGTGGGCGACGCCGCCCAGCGCCAGCCGCGCGGTGCGGATCGTCTGCCCATCCATCTCCAGCGCCGCCGCCACCGACACCAGCGCGAAGGCGTAGGAGGCGCGGTCGCGCACCTTCAGGTAGGTGGAGTGTTTGGCGAAGCTCTCCGCCGGAAGGTCGATGGCGGTGATGAGTTCGTCGGCGGCCAGGGTGCTGTCGATGTGCGGGGTGTCGCCGGGCAGTCGGTGGAACTCGGCGAAGGGGATGGTGCGTTCCCCCTTCGGGCCGCTGACGCGCACCACCGCCTCCAGCGCCGCCAGGGCGACGCACATGTCGGACGGGTGGGTGGCGATGCAATGGTCGCTGGCACCCAGGATGGCGTGGATGCGGTTGACCCCGGTCAGCGCGCCGCAGCCGGTCCCCGGCTCCCGTTTGTTGCAGGGGGTGCCGGTGTCGTAGAAGTAGTAGCAGCGCGTCCGCTGCAGCAGGTTGCCGCCGTTGGTCGCCATGTTGCGCAGCTGCGCCGACGCCCCCGCCAGGATCGCCTTGGACAGCATCGGATAGCGCGTCTGCACCCGTTCGTCGTAAGCGGTGTCGGCGTTGCGGGCAAGCGCGCCGAGCCGCAGCCCTCCACCTTCCGTTTCCTCGATCCGGTCGAGGTTGAGGCGCGAGATGTCGACCAGCCGTTCGGGCCGCATCACGTCTGCCTTCATCAAATCCAGCAGGTTGGTGCCGCCGGCGACGAACTTCACCGCCGCCTCGGTCGTCGTGCCCGGCTGCCCCGCCACGCCGCGCAGCGCCGAATCGACGCTGCCGGGCCGGTCGTAGGAGAAGGCTCTCATGGCGTGCCCCCGTCCTTCGGTTGCGCGTCCATCACCTGACGGATCGCCGCGACGATGTTGGGATAGGCGCCGCAGCGGCACAAATTGCCGCTCATCAGCTCGCGGATGTCGTCGTCGGTCCTGGCATGGCCTTCCTCGAGCATGCCGACGGCGGAGCAGATCTGCCCCGGCGTGCAATAGCCGCACTGGAAGGCGTCATGCTCGACGAAGGCTTCCTGCAGCGGGTGGAGCGTGTCGCCGCTGGCCAACCCTTCGATGGTGGTGACGGTCCGCCCCTCCATCATCACCGCCAAAGTCAGGCAGGAGTTGATGCGCCGTCCGTCGACCAGCACGGTGCAGGCGCCGCATTGCCCATGGTCGCAGCCCTTCTTGGTGCCGGTCAGGTCGAGATGCAGGCGCAGCGCGTCGAGCAGACTGGTCCAGGGGGCGACGTGCAACGTCCGGCGGCTGCCGTTGAGGGTCAGGGTGACTTCCATCGCTTCCGGCGGAGGCGCCGGCTGCGTGTGGGCATGGCCCCGGGATGCTGGGCCTGTTGGCTGGGACATGACCGCTCCGACTGCTGGCAGGGGGCGCCGCGGGCCACTGGGGGGCGCGGCGGCGTGTCTTGGCTCGCAGGGGGTAACAGCCGCCCTTCCGCTGCGTTCCCTTGGCTGGCGGATCAGCCCCTCTCCCGCCCCGGGAGAGGGCATGGAACCGACGGCCGAAGGTCGGACGACTGCAACGCAGTTGTAGGTGGAATGCGGTCGCGAGACTTGCGAGCGACCTCGGGGCCCGCCGCGTAGCGGTGGGAAGGGTGAGGGGTTCGGCACGACGCCATGCGGTCCGGGATTCTTGGAATCCCCTCACCCTCCCCACCTTCGGTGGGTCCCCTCCCTCTCCCGGGGCGGGAGAGGGCACAGATTCCCGGAGATCCCTGCCATGAAGCTTTCCGGTTCCTGCCGCTGCGGCGCCGTCCGCTTCACGCTGAACTCGCCGACGCCGGTGCCCTACATGCACTGCTACTGCACGATCTGCCGCAAGAGTGCCGGCGGCGGCGGTTACGCCATCAATTTGGGCGGCGATGCCGACACGCTGGAGGTCGAGGGGCGCGAGGCCGTGGAGATGTGGCGCGCGCCCCTCGACGACCCCGACCATCCGGGCCATACCCCGCTCGGCCCGTCGCACCGGCATTTCTGCAAGCATTGCGGCACCGCGCTGTGGGCGGAGGATCCGGCTTGGCCGGAGCTGGTCCATCCCTTCGCCTCGGCCATCGACACGCCGCTGCCGACCCCGCCGGAGCGGGTTCACATCATGCTGGACTTCAAGGCGCCCTGGGTGGAGGTGCCGAACGGCCCGAACGACGTGCATTTCGCCCGATACCCGGAGGAATCGCTGGAGGACTGGCACCGTCGCCACGGGCTGCTGGACCGCTAGACGGCCCATCATGGCAAGGCTGCTGCGATGGCTGGCGCTGCTGGTCCTGCTGGCGCTGGCCGGGGCGGCGGCCGCGGTTTGGGGCGGGCTGATCGTCGTGCCGCCGCGCTACGATCCCTGGGCGCCACTCGACCTGCGGGCGGAGCCGGACTGGCTGACCGGGTTCAAGCTGTCGCGGCTGGAACGCGATCCCGAGCAGTGCCGGGCGGCGCTGGGCAACACCGGCATGCGTTTCACCCCCATGCCCGACCGTCCATCCGATGAGAATTGCGCCTTGCAGGGGGTGGTGCGGGTCTCGCGCTCCGACATCACCTTCAGCAGCGGCTTCATCGCCACCTGCGGGCTCGCCGCCGCCTGGACGCTGTTCGAGACGCACGCCCTGCAGCCGGCCGCACAGAAGCATTTCGGCCAGACGGTGGCGCGGGTGGAGCATCTCGGCACCTATGCCTGCCGCAACGTCTATGGCCGGGCGGAGGGGCGGCGTAGCGAGCATGCCAGCGCCAACGCCATCGACCTCGGCGGCTTCGTGCTGGCTGACGGCACGCGGATCGGCGTTCTGAACGACTGGAAAAGCAGCGGTGACGGCCGCAAGGCCGCCTTCCTGCGCGACGTGCGCGACGGCGCCTGCCGCTTCTTCGACGTGGTGCTGGGGCCGGACTACAACGAGGCTCACCGCAACCACTTCCACCTGGACATGGGCGCCTTCAGCACCTGCCGTTGAGCGGGGGCGTCGAGGGAACCGCCCCATCGGCCTCCTGTTGCTGGGCACAAGACGACATGACCCGGCAAAGGAAGAGGACCCATGGCACGCACGGCAGCCGACATCCTGGTGGACGTCCTGGTGGACTGGGGGGTGGACACCGTCTTCGGCATCCCCGGCGACGGCATCAACGGCGTGGTGGAGGCCCTGCGCCAGCGCAAGGACGAGATCCGCTTCATCCAGGTCCGGCACGAGGAGGCCGCCGCCTTGGCCGCCTGCGGCTATGCCAAGTTCACCGGCAGGCTCGGCGTCTGCCTCGCCACCTCCGGCCCCGGTGGGCTGCATCTGCTGAACGGCCTCTACGACGCCAAGCTGGACCACCAGCCGGTGCTGGCGATCACCGGCCTGCAGTATCACGACCTCGTCGGCACCCACACCCAGCAGGACGTGGAACTGGACAAGGTCTTCCAGGATGTGTCGGTCTTCAACCAGCGCATCATGGGTGCCGCCCATGTCCGCAACATCGCGACACTGGCCTGCCGCACCGCGCTGGCCCACCGTGGCGTCGCCCACATCACCATCCCCGTCGATCTGCAGGATCAGGCGGCCGGCGACGACATGCGGGCGCCGCGCAACGTCAAGGGCCACAACACCGCCCTGTTCGCCCCGGAACTGCCGGTCCCGTCGGAGGAGGAGATGCGGCGTGCGGTGGAGATCATGGACGCCGGCAAGCGGATCGTCATCCTGGCAGGGCAGGGCGCGCTGAAGGCCGGCGACCAGCTGGAACGGCTGGCGGAAAAGACCGGGGCGGTGATCGTCAAGGCGCTGCTGGGCAAGGCGGCGGTGCCGGACGACAGCCCCTACACCACCGGGTCGGTCGGGCTGCTGGGCACGGAGCCGTCGCAGACCGCGCTGGAGACCTGCGACACGCTGCTGATCGCCGGTTCCACCTTCCCCTACATCGAATATTACCCGAAGCCGGATCAGGCCCGCGGCATCCAGATCGACATCGACGCCGCCCGCATCGGTCTGCGCTATCCGGTGGAGGCCGGGCTGGTCGGCGACTGCCGGCTGGCGCTGGACATCCTGACCGAGCGGGTGCAGCGGCACGAGGACCGCAGCTTCCTGGAGAAGGCGCAGGCCGGCAAGGCGGAGTGGATGCGCCTGATGGAGGAACGCGGCACCCGCCAGGACATGCCGATGAAGCCGCAGGTGGCGGCGTGGGAGCTGGGCAAGCGGCTGTCCGACACCGCCATCGTCGCCTGCGACAGCGGCACCATCGCCACATGGTGGGCGCGGCAGATCCCGGTGAAGCGCGGCCAGATGCACTCCCTGTCCGGCAATCTCGCCACCATGGCGCCGGGTCTGCCCTATGCCATCGCCGCGCAGATCGCCTACCCGGACCGGCAGGTGATCGCCTATGTCGGCGACGGCGGCTTCTCGATGCTGATGGCTGATTTCGTGACGGCGGTGAAGTACAATCTGCCGGTCAAGGTCATCATCAACAACAACAGCTCCCTCGGGCAGATCAAGTGGGAGCAGATGGTGATGCTGGGCAATCCCGAATATGTCTGCGACCTGCACCCCATCGACTTCGCCAAGGTGGCGGAAGCCTGCGGCGGCAAGGGCTTCACCATCCGCGACCCCAAGGATTGCGGCGCAATCCTCGACGCCGCACTGGCCCATCCCGGTCCGGTGGTGGTCGATTGCCTGGTGGACACCAACGAGCCGCCGATGCCGCCCAAGGTGAAGGCCAAGCAGGCCGCCCATTTCGCCGAGGCGCTTGCCCGCGGCACCCCCGACGCCCTGAAGATCGCCGCCACCGTGTTCAAGGATCGCGCCCGGGAGATCATCTGAAGGGATGATCATCTGAGGAGAAATCATCCGAGCGGCGTCAAGTCCGGGATGGCGGCGGGCGACAATCCGCCTCACCGCCATCCCGGATATATCCGTCGGCTGCGACACTGAATCGACGAAAGAAAGGGTTACTGATTGTCAGTTTCCCCCCATTCTTCCCATAGGGGGGCGGGGAGGAAACCGATGCTCACTCTTCTCTATCGCAGTGATGCCGTCGCTCTGTTGCCGTTCTCGGCGCTGGCAGACATTTGTGTGCGAAGCTCTTCAAACAACCGGCGTCTTGGCGTAACGGGTTTCCTGATCGAACATGAAGGCACCTTCCTTCAGGTGCTGGAAGGGGAGGCGGATGCCGTCGGCGACCTGTTCGCCCGCATCTCAAGGGACGAGCGGCACCGCAACCTCGCCGTACTCGGCCGCTGGGAGCAGCCGGAACGCTCCTTCGGCTTCTGGGCGATGAATTTCGGGCCGTTGGACAACCCGGATTTCTGGGACGGCGAATTCGCCGGCCTGCGCAGCGGCGACGCGTTCCGACGCAAAAGCTGCGATCCAGAAACGGCGCTGGCCGTGCTGTGCCGGGCCTATGCCTTCGCCGGCAAGGTCGCGGGTTCCGATCCGGTGATCGGCGACTTCGTAATGGGGCTGTCTTACCCGGCCCGGCAGCCGGTCGGCGCCTGAACGCCGGAAGACGCTGAAGCACTGACCGCTTGACGGGATGGCGCGTGTCTGTGACATCGTCGCACCTCGCCCGGCCAAGGGTGGCCGGCCGCCGAGGAGAACCCCGTCCGATGAAAGCCTTGCGGCGTTTGTCCGCACCCGCACTGCTGCTTGCCCTGCTGGCCGCCCTGGCCGCCGCCAAGCCCTGGCTGCACGGCCATATGGAGCCCATCGTCGGCCGGTCGCTCAGCACCGGGTTCGACATCGCGGTCGCCTCGGCCGCATGGCTGGTCGCGGCCTGGGGCGGCGCGCGCCTGATCGACCTGCTGGCGGCCGGCAACGGCGGCACCGGCCCGGACGGCCTGCCCCGGCCGCCGCGCATCCCGCGGTTGCTGGCCGACCTGCTGCGCTTCTTCGTCTATGGCGTCGCGGTTCTGGCGATCCTGGCCTTCGTGCTGGAACAGCCGGTGACCGGCCTTCTGGCGACCTCCGGCGTCGCCATCGCCGTGCTGGGCTTCGCGCTGCGCAACATGATCGCCGACATCTTCGCCGGCATCGCGCTGAACATCGAGCATCCCTACCGCATCGGCGACTGGCTGGAGCTGTCGCCCGGCGTGGCCGGCCGGGTGGACGAGATCAACTGGCGCGCCACCCGCCTGATCGCCAGCGACGGCACCGCGGTCATCGTGCCGAACGGCATCGTCGCCGGCAGCCGATTCGTCAATTTCAGCCGTCCCAACCCCTCCTTCCGCGCCAGCGTGCCAATCCTGCTGGATCACGAGCTGCCGGTGGAGCGCGCCAAGCGCATCCTGCTGTCCGCCATGCTCTGCGCCGACGGCGTGCTGCCGATTCCACGGCCCGACGTGATCGTGGAGGGGGTGACGCCCAACGGCATCACCTATCTGGCGCGCTTCTGGACGGATGACGGCGGGCGGGTGTCGCTGGTGCGCGATGCCGTGCTGACCGGGGTGCTGGCCAACCTCGCCCGCGCCGGGATCGAGCCCGCCCGTCCCAAGCAGGAGGTCCGCCGCCGCCAGCCCGTCCCGCCCGACACCGATGTGCTGCGGCACAGCCTGCTGCGCCAGCTGGAGCTTTTCGACGCATTCGACGACGAGGAGGTCGGAGCGCTGGCCCAGGCCATGCGCGAGCTTTACCTTCCCGCCGGCACTGCCGCCGTCCGGCAGGGCGAGGCGGGCGAATCGCTGTTCGTGATCGCCGAAGGCGTGTTCGACGTCCAGGTCGCCGCGCCCAGCTCCACCGACGCCGCCCCCATCATTCCGAATGACGGCCAGCGTCCCGGCGTGATCCACCTGACCCGCCTGCGGCCGGGCGACCTGTTCGGCGAGATGTCCCTGCTGACCGGCCAGCCGCGCAGCGCCTCGGTCGTCGCCTGCACCGATGCGGTGGTGTACGAACTGGCGCGCAGCCACCTCGACCCGGTGCTGCGCCAGCGTCCCCAACTGGCCGAGCGGCTGGCCGACCTGATGGCCGACCGCCAGACCCGCAACACCGCCGAGCGCAACCGCCAGCAGGGCGTCGCCCCGCCGCCGCCGGTGGAATCGCAGGCGCTGCTGGCCCGGCTGCGCAACTTCTTCAAGCTCTGAGAGGACGCTGCCCCTCCCAAAAGCCCCCGTCCGGGAACCTTGGACGCCGCCAACCGTTATGCCGCGCGGGTGCCGGTGGTGCATCGAGCGGGAGGAGGGCCGGCATCCAATGATCGCTCCCAACGGGTGGCGGCCGCATTCCGCAGCCGGCGCCCCCGGTGTTTGGCCCTGATTGCGGGTCGAGCGCCCCTTCGTCCTGAACCAACGAGGAGGCTCGACAGCCGATGTGCGGACTGAGTGGTGAGATTCGTTTCAAGACCGGCGAGGCCGCCAGCACGGCGGCGGTCCAGGCCATGTGCGACCGGATGGCGGCGCGCGGGCCGGACGGCCACGGCCTGTTCGCCCATGGCCGCGTCGCCTTCGGCCATCGCCGGCTGAAGATCATCGATCTCAGCGAGGCATCGCAGCAGCCGATGGTGGACTCGTCCCTCGGTCTCGCCATCGTCTTCAACGGCTGCATCTACAACCACCGCGAACTGCGGGAGGAGCTGGCCGGGCTCGGCTACAGCTTCTTCTCCGATGGCGACACCGAGGTCCTGATCAAGGCCTATCACGCCTGGGGGCCGGACTTCGTCAAGCGCATGAACGGCATGTTCGCCTTCGCCATCCACGAGCGCGACAGCGGCCGCGTCGTGCTGGGCCGCGACCGGCTGGGCATCAAGCCGCTCTATCTCGCCGACATTCCCGGCGGTCTGCGTTTCGCCTCCTCGCTGCCGGCCCTGGTGGCGTCCGGCGGCATCGACACCGACATCGACCCGGTGGCGCTGCACCATTACATGAGCTTCCACGCCGTCGTCCCGGCGCCGCACACCATCCTGAAGGGCGTGCGCAAGCTCCCCGCCACCGTGCTGGTGGTGGAGCCGGACGGCACCCGGCGCGAACACAGCTACTGGTCGCTGACTTTCGGGCCGCAGGCCGGCGACGAGGGCCGCGATTTCGCCGACTGGCGCGAGCTGGTGCTGGAGACCCTGACCCTCGCCGTGCGCCGCCGCCTGGTCGCCGACGTTCCGGTCGGCGTCCTGCTGTCGGGCGGGCTGGACAGCTCGCTCATCACCGCGTTGCTGGCCGAAAACGGGCAGAGCGGGCTGAAGACCTTCTCCATCGGCTTCGAGACGGTCGGGGACGAGCGCGGCGACGAGTTCCAGTATTCCGACATCGTCGCAAAGCATTTCGGCACCGACCACAACCGCATCTTCGTCGATTCCGCCCGCGCCCTGCCTGAATTGCGCGACTGCGTGCGGGCGATGTCGGAACCTATGGTCAGCCACGACAACATCGGCTTCTTCCTGCTGTCGCAGGAGGTGGCGAAACAGGTGAAGGTGGTGCAGTCGGGGCAGGGCGCCGACGAGGTGTTCGGCGGCTATCACTGGTATCCGCCGCTGCTGGAGAGCAGGGACGCCGTCGGCGACTATGCCCGCGTCTTCTTCGACCGCGACCATGCGGAGATGGCCGACGCCCTCGACCCCCGCTTCATCGGCGAGGACCATTCCCGCCGCTGGCTGGAGCGGCAGTTCGCCATGCCCGGCGCCGAGCGGCCGGTGGACAAGGCGCTGCGGCTCGACACCACGGTGATGCTGGTGGACGATCCGGTGAAGCGGGTCGACAACATGACCATGGCCGCCGGGCTGGAAGCGCGCGTGCCCTTCCTCGACTACGAGATGGTGGAGCTTGCCGCCCGCATCCCGGCCGAAATGAAGCTGGCCGACGGCGGCAAATACGTCCTGAAGGAAGCGGCGCGCCGCGTCGTGCCGGCCGAGGTGATCGACCGCCCGAAGGGCTATTTCCCGGTGCCGGCGCTGAAATACCTGCGCGGCCCCTTCCTGCAGCTGGTGCGCGACGTGCTGGCCGCTCCGGCGGCGCGCGAGCGCGGCCTGTTCCGGCGCGACTATCTGGACCGGCTGCTGGCCGATCCGGAACGCCACATCACGCCGCTGCGCGGGTCGAAGCTGTGGCAGGTAGCGCTGCTGGAGTTCTGGTTCCAGGAACAGGGCCTCTGACGGCCCGTCCGGCCATTCCATACCAAACAATGGCTCCGCCGGGGCATCCGGGCGCGGGACCGATCCGCGCCCCGGGATGTTTTCCGAATATGGAGCCGCATCCGACGATCAGGGGGATCCCATGAGCTACGCCCGCGTGAAACCGCACCGGCTGGAGCGCGCCGCCAGCGCCAGCCTGCGCCACACCCGGCGCTACACCGGCCGGCCGCCGGCGGCCGGGCCGGGGGCAGGGGAGGAGGCGGAGGCACCGCGCGCCGACGTGGTGGTGGATTGCGGATGGGGCCGGCTGATCTTCGCCCACACCTTCGACGATCTCGACCGTATGATCGAAACCCTGCGGCAGGAGGCGCCGGGCACCCGCGACATCGTCTTCTACCTGCAGGACCCGCATGTCGCGCTGTCCCGCGCCCCGCAGGAACTGTTCCTCGACCCCTCCCACACCTTCCGGCTCTGGCTGACCGACTACCGCCCGTCGCGCCGCCGGCCGAAGGGATACAGCGTCCGCCGCCTGCGCACCCGGGAGGATGCGGAGGCCGTGCAGCGCATCTATGCCCGGCGGCGGATGGTGCCGGTCTCCGCCTCCTTCCTGGTGGCAGCGCGCAACAGCCGGGTGCTGACCCATTTCATCGCCTGCGACGACGCGACCGGCGAGGTGATCGGCTCGGTGACGGCGGTGGACCACGCCCACGCCTTCGGCGACCCGGAGAACGGCAGTTCGCTCTGGTGCCTCGCGGTCGATCCGCAGGCCTCATTTCCGGGCATCGGCGAGACGCTGGTCCGCACGGTGGCGGAGCATGTGCAGGCGCGCGGCCGCGCCTTTCTCGACCTGTCGGTGCTGCACGACAACGAGAACGCCATTGCGCTCTATGAAAAGCTGAACTTCCGCCGCATCCCGGCCTTCGCGCTGAAGACCAAGAACCCGATCAACGAGCGGCTGTTCACCGGCCCCCTGCCGGGCGAACGGCTGAACCCCTACGCCACCATCATCGTCAACGAGGCGCGGCGGCGCGGCATCGGCGTCGACGTGCTGGATGCGGAGGGCGGCTACTTCTGCCTGACCTGGGGCGGGCGCAGCGTGGTCTGCCGAGAATCCCTCAGCGAGCTGACCACCGCCGTCGCCATGAGCCGCTGCGACGACAAGGCCGTGACCCGCCGCGTGCTGGAGCGCGCCATGCTCAACGTTCCGGCACAGGCGGTCGCGGGAAACGAGGAGGAGAACGCCGCCTTCCTGGCGACGCATGGCCGCATCGTGGTGAAACCGGCCCGCGGCGAGCAGGGGCGCGGCATCACCGTGGACGTCCGCGACGCGGAGACCATGGAGCGCGCCATCGCCGCGGCCCGCCAGCATTGCGACACGGTGCTGCTGGAGCAGTTCTGCGAGGGGCAGGATCTGCGCATCGTCGTCATCGACAAGAAGGTGGTCGCCGCCGCGGTCCGCCGCCCGGCTGAGGTGATGGGCGACGGCAGCCACAGCGTCCGCGAACTGATCGAGGCGCAGAGCCGCCGCCGCGCCGCCGCCACCGGCGGGGAGAGCCACATCCCGATGGATGCCGAGACCGAACGCTGCCTCGCCGCCGCCGGCCGGACGCTGGACGACGTTCTGCCGGCGGGGGAGGTTCTGCCGGTGCGCAAGACAGCGAACCTGCACACCGGCGGCACGATCCACGACGTGACCGACAGCCTGCACCCCGAACTGGTGGAGGTGGCGACGGTGGCCGCCCGCGCGCTGGACATCCCGGTCGTCGGCTTCGACCTGCTGGTCGAGGCGCCGGACCGGCCGGGCTATGTGTTCATCGAAGCGAACGAGCGGCCGGGCCTCGCCAACCACGAACCGCAGCCGACGGCGGAACGCTTCGTCGACCTGCTGTTTCCCCAGACGCGGGGGTGTTCTAGCAAGTCCACCCTCTCTCCCCCGGGGAGAGGGAGGGGCCCCGCGCCGGAGGCGTGGGGAGGGTGAGGGGGATGCATTGCGTGCCCTCCCGAGAATCCTCGCCACGCTCCCCCTCACCCTAACCCTCTCCCCGGGGGAGAGGGGATTTTCGTCGGGGGAGAGAGGCGCCTCAGCAGGAGGAAAATCCGACCATGGCCGTGCCGCTGCCCATCGACATGGGCTATGTCACCGACATCCTCTATCGGCTGCTGACCACGCCCAGCCCGACCGGATACACCACCGACGTGGTCCGCCTGTGCTGTGCGGAGCTGGAGCGGATGGGCATCCCCTATGAGCTGACCCGGCGGGGCGCCATCCGCGCCGACCTGAAGGGCGTGCGGGGCAGCCCCGACCGGGCGCTGGTCGCCCATGTCGACACACTGGGCGCGCAGGTGAAGATGCTGAAGGACAACGGCCGGATGGAGCTGGTGCCGATCGGCCACTGGTCCTCCCGCTTCGCCGAGGGCGCGCGCTGCACCATCCTGACCGACCGCGGTCCCTGGCGCGGCACCATCCTGCCGCTGAAGGCGTCCGGCCACACCTTCAACAAGGAGGTCGATACCCAGCCGGTCAATTGGCAGCAGGTGGAACTGCGCGTCGACGCCCCGGTCGCCAACCGGCGGGACCTGGAGGAGCGCGGCTTCAACATCGGCGACATCGTCGCCATCGACCCGCAGCCGGAATTCCTGGAGAACGGCTTCATCGTCTCCCGTCATCTCGACGACAAGGCCGGCGTGGCGGTGATGCTGGGCGCGGCCAAGGCGGTGGTCGATGCCGGGGCGTCCCTGCCGGTGGACTGCCACCTGCTGTTCACGATTTCCGAAGAGGTCGGGTCCGGCGCCTCGTCGATCCTGCACCAGGACGTGGCGGAGATGGTGACCATCGACAACGGCACCACCGCCCCCGGCCAGAACAGCAGCGAATACGGCGTCACCATCGCCATGGCCGACAGCACCGGCCCCTTCGACATGGCGCTGACCCACTCCCTGCTGACCCTGTGCCAGGCGCAGAACATCCCGCACCAGCGCGACGTCTTCCGCTATTACCGCTGCGACAGCGCATCCGCCATCGAGGCCGGCAACGACATCCGCACGGCGCTGGTCTGCTTCGGCATCGACGCCTCGCACGGCTACGAGCGCATCCATGCCGACGCGCTGGAATGCGTGGCGCGGCTGCTGGTGCTGTACATGCAAAGCCCGCCGCGGGATTGAGGGGAACGGCTCGGGCCTGTTAGACTGGAGTCGTTTCTCGGAGGATGATTATGGCGGGCGCCGACCGACTCAGCCATGTTCCTGCGCCGACCGTGCCGGACGAATTGCTTCGCCCGGTCATTGCTCATTTCCAGCCGCGGAAGGTGATCTTGTTCGGCTCACAGGCGCGGGGCGATGCCACGGGCGACAGCGACTATGACCTGTTCGTGGTGGTTGAAGACGACACGCCGCCGGAGCGGCTGTCCTGGCGGAGCAAGTACGAAGCCCGCAGCTCCTATCACCGCGCCGTCGATATCGTCGCATGTCGCGCTTCGGTTTTCGAACGCAGGCGCGGCGTGGCAGGGTCGCTTTCCCACATTGCCGATCGGGAGGGGGTGATCGTCTATGAGCGACAGTGACCGCTCGGCGATACTGGAAGAGGCACGGCGCTGGTGGAGAGTAGCCGCGGAGGATCGTCGGGTCGCGCAAGCCTGTCTGGCGATGGATCCGCCATCACTGGGAAATGCCGCTTATCATTGCCAACAGGCTGCCGAGAAGACGATGAAGGGGCTTCTTGTGGCCGCTGGCATCGGCTTCCGGAAAGTCCATGATCTTGACGAACTGGCGTCGGTCACCATCCCGCTGTATCCGGCTCTGGCCGTAGACTTGGATCAATGCCGCCCGTTTACGTCTTGGGCCACCGAGTATCGTTATCCACCAGAGGACGAATCACCACCTCCATCGCCACGCGCGATTTCCGAAGCGCTGGAAATCTTGGAGAGACTGCTTGCGGCAACGGTTCGGCTGACCTGATCCGTCCAATGGGCTAAGTGGCTGAGAGTGCAGAGAGCCCGCCCGCAGTCCCCCTAACAGCCCGCCTTCCCGTCCCGCCGTACCTCCTCCAGCACCCGGCGCAACTCGCCGGGGTGCAGCGGCTTGTGCAGGAAGGCGCAGCCGCGGCGCTGGCCTTCCAGCAGGGATTCGGGCGCCGTCTCGCCGGTCAGCACCACGGACGGGATGTCGGCTTTGAACAGCTTGCGCACGCGGTCGATCACGTCGAAGCCGGACACCTTTCCCGGCAGGCGCAGGTCGGTCAGGATGGCGTCGGGCGGACCCTCCAGCCCGTCGACCGCCGCGAACACCTCGCGCATGTTCGATGCGGAGACGAAGGCGCAGCCCCAGCTTTCCAGCGTCAGCAGCAGGCCGGACAGCACCATGCTGTCGTCGTCCACCACCAGGATGCGCATGCCGTCCAGCGGCACCCCGGACGGACCGCCCTCGGCGTGGACCCCGGCGGCCGGGGCGCCGGCCGGCGCCTCCCCCTCCAGCCGGTTCACCGTGACGGCGAAGACCGATCCGCGCCCCGACCGCGACTGCACGTCGATCGGCGCCTGCAGCAGCACCGACAGCCGCCGCACGATGGCGAGCCCCAGGCCGAGCCCGCGGGTGGGGTCGCGGCTTGGGTTGGTCAGCTGGTGGAACTCGTCGAAGATGACGTCCAGCTTGTCCTGCGGGATGCCGAACCCGGTGTCCCACACCTCGATCCGCCATTCCCCGTCGCGCTTGCGCAGGCCCAGCAGGATGCCGCCGCGCTGGGTGTAGCGGATGGCGTTGGCCAGCAGATTGCGGACGATGCGGCCAAGCAGGATCGGGTCGCTGCGGGTCACCGCGCCGCCCGGCACCTCCGGCACATGGACGCGCAGGCGCAGCCCCTTCTCCTCTGCCTGCGGACGGAATTCGTCGGCAAGCGACTGCAGCAGCGCCTCCAGCGACACCGGCTGCAGGTCGGGCTCCACCGTGCCGGCGTCGAGCGTGGAGATGTCCAGCAGGGCGTTCAGCAGCTGTTCGCCCGCCGTCATGGCGTTGGCCAGCATCCCAGCGGTGCGGGTTGCCCGCGCATTGCCGTCCACCTGGCTGGTCAGGGCGTCCAGGAACAGCCGCATCGCCTGGAAGGGCTGGCGCAGGTCGTGGCTGGCCGAGGCAAGGAAGCGGGAGCGCGCCGCGGTGGTGCGCGCCACCTCTGCCCGCATGGTCTCGGCCATCTGGGCGAGGGCGCCGTCCAGCGTCGCCGAGGCCAGCACGCCGACCACATGGCCGTCCACCAGCAGCGGCGTGGCGCGCAGGCTCAGCGGCGGGTCGGTCGGCAGGGTCAGCGGCGCGGAGTCCGGCCGCTCCGCCGGATCGTCCCGGTCGGCGTAGAGCGGTCGCAGCGCCTCGGCCACCGCTGGCCAGCCGCCGGGCAGCAGGCCGGGGCCGCTCTCGTCACGGACGGCGGCGCGCGGGTGGTTCAGCAGCGCGGCCAGCGCCTCGTTGCAGCGGACGGCGGCCATCTCCGGGCCGCCGATCACCAGCATGGTCGGAACCGTGCCGGCGGCGCAGACGCGTCGCGCGTTGTCCAGACACTCCCGGTAACGCTGATCGGTCGGTGACATGGGGTTGGCCGAGGATCGGGGCATCGCGTCGGTGTCTTTCGCGTCGGTATCTTTGGGGATCGAGGTCCCGTGGAAGGGCTGAAGGCTGATCGCCATGGGCACCGGCTCGACCGTCGGACAGATTGGGAAAGTCCGCAGAGAATAAACGGACGGTCGTGCTTGTGAAATCACACGATGGCTCTACTCCCTCCTATGCGGAAGGTGAAGGCCGCGGCAGCCGCAGCAGATGATCCTCCACGAAGTATTTCCGGCGCAGCAGCGCCATCAGGCGGACCTTCAGCACATCCATCTCCTGAGCCTTGCCAACAAAATCGTCGGCGCCGGCATTCAGGCTTATCATCAATTGTTCCTCGTCGTCCTGGCTGGTCAGGATGACAATCTGGAAGAACAGTCCGCGCTGGCGCCGGAACCTATCGAATCTTTCGCAGAGCTGGGTGCCGCTGGTTCCCGGCATCACAAGATCCAGGATGACGCAGTCCAGCCCGTCGCCGGCCAGCGCCGCCACTGCCTCGTCGGCGTTGCGGGCGGCGGTGACGGTGCAGCCCTCCTGTTCCAGTTCGGCGCGCAGGAATTCGCGGTAGGTCGCGCTGTCGTCGACGATCAGGATGCGGGCGCGGCGGAAGATCTCCGGCACCGTCGGCGGCGCCGTGCGCCGGTCCAGCAGCGCGCAGGCGGCCTCCACCACCGCCTTTGGATCGGACGGGTCGTGCTCCCCGGCGCCGCGGCCGAGCACCAGCACCGCGGCATCGCTGCGCGCCCGCAGCTCCGCCAGGCCCTGCGGACCGGCAAGCTCGCCCTCGACGATCAGCAGATCCCGCGGGATGACGGCGATCTCGGCCAGGGCCGGCCCGACGCCTTCGACGCAGACCGTCTCCACGCCGCGTTCCTCCAGCAGCAGCTTCAGCAGAAGCCCCTGCGTCTGGGAACCCATGACAACCAAGGTGCGGAGTCCGTTCATGACGCCATCTTATCGTCGGAGGTCAGTTGCAGCAGCCGTCCGGCCACCCGGTCGAGAGGCAGCTCCTCCACGGCACCGCCGAGCCGCACCGCGGTGCCCGGCATGCTGTGGATCACCGCCGTTGAGGCGTGTTCGGCAATGGTGTAGGCCCCAACCTTATGCATGTCCACCAATCCGCGCGCGCCGTCCTCGCCCATGCCGGTCAGCAGCACGCCGATGCCGGACGCACCGTAGGCGCGCGCCATCGACCGGAACAGCTCCTCGCCGGACGGGCGCTGGCCGCAGACCAGCGGGGAGTCCGACAGGCGGATGCTGCCGCCGTCCACCAGCATGTGGCGGTCCCCGGGGGCCACATAGACGGTCCCGGGCCGCGGGACCAGACCCGCCTCGCCCAACCGCACCGGCAGAGGGGAGACCGTGCCAAGCCAGCTGGCGAAGCCGGCCATGAAGGGCGCGCCCATATGCTGGACCACGAAGACCGGCAGCGGGAAGCCCGGCGGCAGGTCTTTCAGGATGCGCGCCAGCGCCGCCGGCCCGCCGGTGGACGCCACCAGCCCGACCGCCCGGAACCGCCGCGGGCGCCCGTCCGCCGTCACCGCCGCTTCGGGCAGCCCGCCGTCGGCGGCACCGTCGGAGGGGGCGGCGCCGGTCGCCGGCCGGGCGGGGCGGGCGGTGATGCGGTGGCGGATCACCTTCACCTGGCTCATGATGACCAGCTGGGTGCAGAGATGATGCGCCACCGTCTGGTAGTCGGCGCGCGCCATGCTGCCCGGCTTCTCCACCACCGCCAGCGCGCCGGCCTGCAGCGCCCGCATCGGGATGTCGAGGTCGCGCACGTCCGACGCCACCACCACGATCGGCAGCGGGTTCTGCCGCATGATGCGGCTGGTCACCTCGAACCCGTCGATGCCCGGCAGGCGGATGTCGAGCGAGACCACGTCGGGGGCCGACCGCTCGATCATGCGCAGAGCCTGTTCGCCGCTCGACGCGATGCCCGCAACCTCCAGCCGCGGATCGGCGCCGATGACGTGGCTGAGCAGCTGCTGGATGACGGGGCTGTCCTCGACCACCAGCACGCGGATGCGTCGGGACCCCGCCTTCTCCGGCCCGCTCACAGCAGCCGCCGGATGCCGGCCAGAAGCTCGTTCTGGTCGAAGCGTGTCTTGACGATATAGGCGTCGGCCCCCAGCCGCAGGCCGCGCTCGCGGTCCTCGTCGCTGGCGCGCGAAGTGACGAGGATCACCGGGATCTCCGCCAGCCGCCTGTCCGCCTTCACCGCCTGCAACAGGGCGAAGCCGTCCATCCGGGGCATCTCGACGTCGCTGATGATCAGGCCAACCTCCATCCCTTCCGACAGGCGCTCCAGGGCCTCGCGCCCGTCCACGCACAGCGTCACCCGATAACCATGGGCTTCGAGGATGCTCTTTTCCAGCGTGCGGGTGGTGATGCTGTCATCGACAACCAGGATATGCGCCCGGGCAGGGGCGGCATCGTCCGCAGGTCGTGCCGGGGCGGGCAGGGCGCTGCCGGGCAGGGGCATCAAGCCGGGAATGTTCAGCACCAGCGCCGGCCCGCCATCGTCCATCAGCACGGTGCCGAGATAGCGCCCGGAGTCCAGCCCGGTCTCCTCAGCCGCGGTCACCACCGTCTCGCGCGTGGCGACGAAGCGGTCGACCGCCAGCGCCAGCCGCCGGTCCGCCGCCCGCACCACCACCAGCGACAGCGACCGTTCGGCGCTCGGCACCACCGGCGCCTCCATGCCCAGCAGCGCCGCCAGCGAGGTGACGGGGATCTCCTCCTCGCCGATGCGGATCATCGGGATCCCGACGCCGGAGAACAGCGTGTCGGCGGTCGTGGTGCGCAGCCGGACCACGTCGGCCGACGGGATCGCCAGGATCTGGTCCTGCACCGCGACGAAGACCAGGCGCTGGCTCAGCAGGCTCAGCGGCACCTCGATGGTGACGGCGGTGCCGCCCTCGGGCCGCTCCGCAATGGTCAGGTTGCCCTGCAGCCGCTCCACCTCCCGCCGGGCGATGGCCAGACCCATGCCGCGCCCGGCCAGCTCGGTGGTGCGGGCGGCGGTGGAGAAGCCGGGATGGAACAGGAATTCGGTCAGCCGCTCCAGCGGCATCTCCTCGCCCGCCGAAAGCTCGTCGGCGTCGATCAGCCCGCGCTCCGCCGCCTTGCGCAGGATCGCGCCGCGGTCCAGCCCGCGCCCGTCATCCTCGATGCGCAGGCGCAGGCGCGCGCCCTCCACCGACGCGGCGATGGTGACGCGCGCCGCCGGCCGCTTGCCCAGCGCCAGCCGTTCCGCCGGCGTCTCGATGCCATGGCTGACGGCGTTGCGGGCGATGTGCAGGATCGGGTCCTTCAGCCGTTGCAGGACGGTGCGGTCGGCCTCCACCTCCAGCCCGCGGACGTCGACCTCGACCTCCTTGCCCTCGGCCCGGCTGATGTCGCGCACCATGCGGCCCAGCCCGCTCAGCTGGTTCTCCGCCGGCAGCATGCGCAGGCGCCGCATGTCCTGCTGGAAGCCGCCGCCCCAGCGCCGCATCGACCACAGCAGCCGGTCATGGCTGCGGTGCGCCGAATCCAGCGCCCCGCCCAGCGCGCGGAAGCGCCGCTCGAACGCCATCAGCGCCGGCAGGGCGCCGCGCCCGTCCAGCGCCTCCGCACCGGAGCCGCGCCCGATCTGCAGCCGCAGATGGCGCCATGCCCGGTCCAGCGCCCGCCATTCCTGGCGCATCGCCCGCAGCTCCTCGCCAAGCCCGGCCTGCGCCTCCACCTCCGGCAGCAGGGCCGACGCGGTTTCCGACAGCCGTTCCAGCCCCTGCGCCGCGATGCGGACCAGCGCCGCGGAGTCGGCATCGACCGTCCCGGCGCGCGCCCGCTGCGCCCGCCGCTCCGCCCTTGGCTGGGTGGTCGGCGCGGCTGCGGCCAGCTGCGGGCCGTCACCGTTGCGACCGCCGGCAAGCAGGTCGAGGTCCGCCAGAACCGCGGCGATCTCCACCTCCTCGCCGCCCTGGAGCGACCAGGCGACCAGATCCTCGATGGCGTCGAGCGCCCGGCGGACCACGGCGATGGCGGCGGAATCCAGCACCGCCTCGCCCTTCTGCACGGCGATGAAGGCGGCCTCCAGCCGGTGGGAAATCGCTTCCACCTCCGGCAGGTCGACGGCGCGGGCGGCGCCCTTCAGGCTGTGGGCGCGCCGGTGGATGTCGACGAGGTCCGGCTGCTCCCCCGTCGCCTCGGCCTCGCGCAGCCCGGCGCGGATCACCGCGAGATGGTCCTTGTGCTCGATCTCGAACGCGGCGAGCAGGCGCTGGCGGATGTCCATCAGGCGCTCCGGCGGGGAGCTTGCGATCCGGCGGCGCATCGTCACACCCGGTAGTTCCGCACCGCCTCGACCAGCCCCTGGCCGAGGTTGTTCAGGTTGGCAGCGGCGCCTTCCAGCTGGCGGGTGCCGGCGGCGGTCTGGCTGCTCGCCTCGCGGATGTTCTGCAGCGCCTGGATCACCTGCTCCAGGCCGATCTGCTGCTGGTTGGTGCCGGCGACGATCTGCTGGAAGGCCAGCACGCTCTCCTGGATGTTCTCCGCCATGGTGCGGATGGTGGACTGTGTGGCGTCGGTCTGGCGCTTGCCGGCGGCGACGCGCTTCACCGCCTCCTCCGTCAGCATGACAGAGGCGTTGATGCCGTGCTGGATCTCCGACAGGTTGGAGCGGACCTGGGCGGTCGCCTCCTTCGACTGGTCGGCCAGGCTCTTGATCTCGCCCGCCACGATGGAGAAGGTGCGGCCATGCTCGCCGGCCGCCGCCGCCTCGATGGCGGCGTTCAGCGCCAGCAGGTGGCAGCGCTCGGCGATGTCGTTCACCGTCACGATGATCTCGCCGATCGCCTGGGTGCGTTCGGACAGCATGACGATGTTCTCGGCCACCGCCTCGGCCTGTTCGCGGATGGCGTCCATCGCCTGGATGGTGTCGTCGACCGCCTTCATGCCGGAATGGCTGGAGGTCGCCACCGTCTGGGCGCCGTGGGCCACGTCCTGGGCGCGGCGGTTGATCTGGGCGCCGGATTCGGTGATTTCCGACAGGGTCGCCGTGGTCTGCTCCACCGCCGCCAGCTGTTCGGCGACGCTGGCCGACTGCTGCTGGGTGGAGGCGCGGATCTGGGCGGTGGCGGCGTGGACGCTCTCGGCGGTCTCGCGGGTGGTGCGGGCCATCGACTTCAGCCGGCCGGCCATCTCGTTCAGATGCTGGCCCAGGACGGCCAGCTCGTCCTTGCCGGGGATCGTGACCTCCTGCGTCAGGTCGCCATGGCCGACCTTGGTGACGAAATCGATGGCACGGCCGAGCCGGCGGGTGATGGAGCTGCCGATCAGATAGGCCACGCCCACCGCGATCAGGAAGACGACGACCAGCGCGATGATCGACGACTGGATGGCCGAGTTGTAGATCGCCCGGATGTCGCCGCGGCCGGTCTCCGTCAGGTTGTCGATGGCGGCCTGGGCGGCGGCGATGCGCGCCTCCATGTTCTTGCGCAGCTCGTCCACGCGCTGGCGGCGCTGCAGCGCCTCGGGCACTTGGTTGCGCTCCAGCATGGTGTAGATGGTCCGCGCCTCGTCGCCGACCGCTGTGATGGCGCGGCTCATCTCGTTGACCGCGGTGTCCAGCTCGACCCAGCCCTTGCGGCGGTTGTCGGTCACGCTGTAGGACGAACGCTCCGCCACCAGCGCGCGCAGCCGGCCCAGCGTGTTGCGCAGCTTCGTCCCGACCTCGTCATACTGCCGGTGCAGCGGCAACATGATGTTCGGGATGTCCAGGACCCTCCCTTCGGCATTGGCGACGGTGACGGCGTTCAGCGCGGTCTCGCGCGTGCTGCGAAGCTCCGCCTGCAGGTTGCCGACGTCCGTCACCAGATTGGCGGCTTCGGTGTCGTAGCTCGACACCGCCATGATGACGGTCAGCGCGTCGGAGAAACGCGCCATCTGGTACAGCGCCAGCAGGGCGGTCAGGACGCAGACCACGCCGAACCCCAGGACCAGCTTGTGCGCGACTTTGATGTTCATTCTCGGACTCCAGCCCCGGACGGCTCTATGCAGGTGGATCGTTCTTGGCGGCAGCGTTCAGGTCTTCACGGCGTCGAGCAACGCCGCCATGTCGAGGATGGCCATGCGGTCCTCGGCGATCGCCCGGACCAGCGGCCCGGCCTCCGCCGGGGCGGGGGTGCGCGGCGGGACGATGTCGGCCACCCGCTCCACCTCCTGCAGCCGCAGCGCCGCCGGCCGGCCGGCGCCGGTGCGCAGGACCACGGCATAGCCGGGCTGCTCCGCCTCGCCGACGGCGCCCGCACCGCTGCCGCACAGCCGGTCGACGTCGAACAGCCGCATCACCCGGCCGGCGACGGCGATCACTCCCAGCACGGCGTGCGGCGCCCCGGGCACGCGGGCCAGCCGCGGCATCGGGACGATCTGGCCGAGATGACGCAGGTCCAGCCCGTACAGCGTCCCGCTCCCGCGCGCGACCAGCATGGGGATGCCGGCGCTTTCCCGGTCGAAGGCCGGCGGCGGTTCGGCAAGCTCCTCGGCGCGGCGGTCGAGCACGGCGTCGGCCCAGGGGCCGCGGCCGGCGAAGGTCTGCGCCAGCACGGCGTTGCGCTGCGCCAGCTTCTCGCGCACCGACTGCCAGTCGATGGAGCCGTCGGTGTTCCGTCCTTGCGAAGCGTTCCGGTCCATCAGCCTTCCTCACCGGTCAGCCAGAGGTCGAGCATCCCGCGCAGCTCCTGCACGGTCAGGCCGCCGCCCTCCGTCACCGCCTCGTCGTCCGGACGGTTTTCCAACGCTTCGCGGGCATTGCGGAAATGGCGTTGCGCCGGGACCAGCCGCCCACGCCGCCAGTAGGCCAGCGCCAGATGGTAGTCGGCGAGCACGAAGCGCGGGTCGAGATACAGCGCGCGCTTGAAGGCCGCGACCGGGTCGCCGACCCCCAGCTCCTCCTCCACCAGCCCCAGCTGATAATGGGCGCCGGGGTCCATCCGGTTCGCCTCCACCCGCGCCAGACAGGCTTCCAGCAGGGAGGACCGCTCGTTGGCCTCCGGATCCGCGGGGTCCCGGTCGGGCGGGGTCGGCGCCGCGGGCGGGGCCGCCGCCTTGGTCGCCGCTTTCGCCGCGGGCCGGGCGGCGGCGGCGCGCCGCGGCCTGACGGTGGGTGTCGGGTCCGCCGGCGCCGGGGCCGGGCCGGGTGCTACGACAGGCGCCGGTGCGGCCCGTTCGGTCTGCTTGCGGTAGAGCGTAGCGCCGGGGACCGACACCGGGATGAACAGCTCGTTCATCTGCGGCCCGGCTTCGGCATGGCCGACCACCAGCCATCCGCCGTCGGCCAGCGCCTTGTGCAGGTTCCCCAGCAGCCGGTGCCGCGTCGCCTCGTCGAAATAGATCATGACGTTGCGGCACAGGATGATGTCGAAATGGCCGATGCCGTGGGGGTAAGAGGGGATCGCCCCCTCCACCAGATTGAACGGCATGAAGCTGGTCCATTGCCGGTATTTCGGCTTCACCGACCACAGCCTGTCCTGGCGGTCGAAGCAGGCGTCCAGCGTCTCCGGCGACAGGCCGCGCACCGCCCAGTCGCCATAGGCGCCGCGGCGCGCCTGCTCCAGGAAGGCGCCGTTGATGTCGGTGCCGACGATGTGGACCTGCCAGCCCTCCAACTGGTCGGCGAAATGCTGCTTCAGCAGGATTTCCATCGTATAGGCTTCCGGCCCGATGGAGCAGCCGGCACTCCAGATCCGCAGCAGCCGCGTCGCCTGGTTGCGGCGCAGGCATTCCGGGATGGCGACGGCGCGCAGGGCGTCGAACTGCTCGATGTAGCGGAAGAAGAAGGTCTCCCCCACCGCCAGCTCGTTGATCAGCCCCTGATACTCCGCACCGCCCGGCCCCTGCGCCTCCAGCGCCGCCAGATAGCCGGCGACCGTCGTGACCCGGCCGAAGGGCAGGCGGCGGTTGATCCGCTCGGCGAAGGCCGCATCCTTGTCGGCGTAATAGGCGAGCCCGGTGGCGTCGATCACCATCGCCTTCAGGCGCGGGAAATGCGGGTCGCGGCGGATGGCCTCGATGGCGGCTGCCGCGGCGGCGGGACCGGAGGGCGTCATTCCGCGCCCTCCCACCGGGCCAGCCGCCGTTCCTCCGCCGCACGGAAGGCGTCGAGCAACCGGCCCTCCGCCTCGCTCAGCAGCCGGTCGGGGGCGAGCAGGGTGACGGTGCCGGCGCGGCCGGTCACCCGGTCCGGAAAGGCGCCGGCCGCGCAGCCGTTGAAGGACAATGACGGGTCGGGGGCCACGCGCTCCTCCGCCGCCAGCGCCACGTCGCCATGGACCTGATCGACCAACAGGGCGGTCGGCCGCCCCTGCCAGGTGATGAGGATCAGCGGCGCGTAGAGCCCTGTCTCCCCGCCGGCCGCCCCGCCCGCTGCGAGGTCCAGCAGAACGCCCAGGCGCAGGACCGGCACCACCTCCCCATGATAACGGAACACCCCCTCCACCGGCGGCGGCGCGGTCGGCAGACGGTCGAGGCGCGGCAACGGCAGGAAGCGCCGCACGGCTTCCACCGGCAGCGCCAGCGCTTGACCGGCAACCGAGAACACGACGCAACGGACGGGCGATGGCGTGGAGGGGCTGGAGGGGCTTTGCGTGGGGTGCGGTGACATCCGTCCGTCGATGGTCTGGGATCCGACCGGGAACATGCCCGATCACGACTGGAATGCGAATTACGCCAAAGGTTTACGTCAGACGATCTATGCCCCGGCCGCCGGAATCGGGACCTTTGCCGGATTGCTTCGCCAATCTACTGTCTTCCGTCATGTCGGAAAGCCGGCAACGACCAACCAAACCGACGACCAAGGGAGAGACGAGACAATGCCCGGCCGCCATTTCGAGGATTTCCGCATCGGCGACGTGATCGAATCGGAAGGGGCAACCCTCACCGACAGCCAGATCATGGACTTCGCCCTGCGCTTCGACCCGCAGCCTTTCCACATCGACGCCGTGGCGGCGGCGGACGGGCCGTTCCAGGGGCTGATCGCCAGCGGCTTCCACACCCTGTCGCTGACCTTCCGCCTGATCCGCGACACCGGCATCATCACCGGCACCAGCCTGGGCGGCTCCGGCATGGACGAGCTGCGCTGGCTGCGCCCGGTTCGCCCCGGCGATACCATCCGCGTCCGGGTGGAGGTGGTGGAGACGATCCCGTCGCGCCGCGGCGACCGCGGGACGGTGCGGCTGGCCTACACCACGGTGAACCAGCGGGGCGAACCGGTGATGACCTGCATCATGAACCACATCGTGGCCGGCCGGACGGTCGCCGTCTGAACGCTCGGCCTGACCGCCGCCACCGGCCTAAAACCTACCTCTGCGCTCTGCCATGACAATTTTGTTAACCAGAGCTGCGCCGATTTCGGCGGCCTGTCCATTGCCAGTTCGCAGGTGCGGGACTATCTGACCGCTCCGCACAGTCCACGCTGGCAAGATGCTGGGAATAAACGCAGTTCGTAACGCTGACGATTAATTTTCATTCATCCCCACGAAGCTGACGGAAGAAAGGACGGGCCTCCTGCGTCCATTGCGCAGGAGACCGCAGAAAAAGGTCTGGCCACCCCGGTCGGGTGGCCGCAAGAGGTTAGGGAAAGGGTTGGTCACCATGCTTTGCAACTTCGTCGCCGTCGCCTCGATCGGCGTCCTCCTGCTGTCGGGTATCGGTTTCGGCGTCACCAAGCCGCCCAAGCAGGACCGTGAGCAGCGTGTCGATGTGCCGCGCCGCTCGCTGGGCGAGAACATTATGGGCTGATGCCCGGCCTCTCCGCCTCGCGCGGAGGGGAGAGACGGGAAGGGGGCGGCGCCGTAACCGCGATTTCGACGGCGCCGTTCCCCGATCCTGGCCTTCGTCCTCCACGGACCGAAGGCGTCCAACAGTCAAATCTCGATCAGCGCATATGGCCGGCCGCTGTCCTTCGGGATGGTCTGCGCCACATTGTAGACCGGCGTGCCGCGCAGCGTCGTTCCCGAATAGGTGCCATGGTGGGCATGGCCGTGGGCGATGGCGCGGACATTGTCGAAGCGGTCGATGGTCTCGGCCAGCCGCGAAGAGCCCAGGAACGGATAGATCTCCGTCGGCTCCCCCTCCACCGTCGCGGCGACGGGGGCATAGTGCAGCACCACGAACACCCGTTCGGTGTCCAGCTGCCGCAACGCGCTTTCCAGCCGCATCGCCTCGTTCACCGCCTCGTGGACGAACTGCTTGATGGCCGGTTCGCCGAAGCTGTCCAGCATCCGGTTGCCGAAGCCGCCGCCGAAGCCCTTCACACCGGCGAAGCCCACCCCGCCGATCTCCTGCGGAGCGCCGTCGAGGAACCGCACGCCGGCCTGGGTCAGGATGTGCTGGACCTCCTCCAGATGGCCGCATTCGTAATCGTGGTTGCCGAAGACCGCGACGATGGGGATGCCGATGGCGCGCAGGGCGTCGGCCAGGATTTCCGCCTCGCGCGGCTTGCCATGGTTGGTCAGGTCGCCGCACAGAGCCAGCACGTCGGCCTTGCCGGCGATCTCCTGGAACAGTTCGCGATAGGGATACTGGGTGGTCTCCCCGACATGGATGTCGCCGATGGCGGCGACGGTCAGCCTGCGCTCAGCCATTCCCATTCTCCTTTGGCCTCTCCTTCGTGCCCTCTTCCCCGACGACGTCGGCGAAGCCCCACTGGGTGACGTCGATCAGGTAATCCTCGCGCGAGAACAGCCGGCCCCGGCAGATGCGAGTCTGCGCGACCGGCAGCTTGGCGCGCTCCTGCATCCGCTCCAGCAACTCCGCCACCAGCCAGTCGGGCACGCGGTCGCGTTCGGTCGGGTAGATGAACCGGAAGTTCAGGAGGTGGATCAGCAGCACCTCCCAATACTGCTCCATGTGGGCGAGCAGCCTTTTCCAGTCGACCTTGTCGTGCTGCTTCAGGATCAGGTGCGCCACGTCCGGTCCGTCGTACTTGTGGCGCATCTGGACGAAGGATTTGGAGAAGATCATCTCGGTCGGGGCCACCAGCCGCACGTCGGCACCGCAGATCACCGCGCGATGCTCCTCCTTGAACCAGCGGTCGTTGACCGGGTTGATGGCGACGGCCGAATTGAAGATGACGTCGAAGAACAGGTCGCCGTGCGTGACCTTGCCGATCCAGCGTTCGTCCTCGATCTCCGTCCCGAAGCCATGGTCCTGGAAGTGGCCCAGGATGCGGGGGAAATCGCCGCCGCAGCAGAAGACGTCGATGTCCTTGGTCGGCCGGTTGATCCCGGTATAGGCGCTGACCGCATAGGTCCCGCCCAGCAGGAACGGGATCCCGGACTGGGTCAGCAGCTTCAGGCTTTCGGTATAGAAGGCTTCGGCTTCCGCGGAGACGGTGGCGCTGCCCTCACGGAGTTCGCTCATGAACCACTCCCCATTACGCGCCGACGCGGCACGTTGCCCCGATACAACAGGGCAGGGGAGGAAGCGTTGCGGGGGAGGCGTCACGCCTCCGCCCCGTTCCGCAATGACCGCCGGCGAGGCCGTCAGACCCCGAAGTTCGGCTTTCCGGCCAGGATGTTGGAGGTGACGTCCTTGATGTCGCGCAGGCCGCACATCGCCATGGTGACGTCCATTTCCTTGCGGATGATCTCCAGGCACTGGGACACGCCGGCCTCGCCGCCGGCCCCAAGCCCGTAGAGGAAGGCGCGGCCGATGAAGGTGCCCTTGGCGCCCAGCGCCAGCGCCTTCACCACGTCCTGGCCGGAGCGGATGCCGCCGTCCATCAGCACCTCGATCCGGTCGCCCACAGCCTCGACGATGGCCGGCAGGGCGGCGATGGAGGAGATGGCGCCGTCCAGCTGGCGGCCGCCATGGTTGGAGACGATCAGCGCGTCGGCTCCGGTCTCCGCCGCCATCACCGCGTCTTCCGCGTCGAGGATGCCCTTCAGGATCAGCTTGCCGCCCCAGCGGTCGCGGATGCGGCGCACATCGTCCCAGTTCAGCGTCGGGTCGAACTGCTCGGCCGTCCAGGAGGACAGCGACGACAGGTTGCTGACGCCGGTGGCGTGGCCGACGATGTTGCGGAAGGTGCGGCGGTGGGTGCGCAGCATGTTGATGGACCAGCGCGGCTTGGTCGCCATGTCCAGGATGTTGCCGATGGTCAGCTTCGGCGGGGTGGACAGGCCGTTCTTGATGTCCTTGTGGCGCTGGCCGAGGATCTGCAGGTCCAGCGTCAGCACCAGCGCCGAACAGCCGGCCGCCTTGGCGCGGTCGATCAGCTTGTCGATAAAGGCGCGGTCGCGCATGACGTAGAGCTGGAACCAGAAGGGCTTGTCGGTATTCTCCGCCACGTCCTCGATGGAACAGATGCTCATCGTCGACAGGGTGAAGGGCACGCCGGCCTTGGCCGCAGCGCGGGCGGCCAGGATCTCGCCGTCGGCATGCTGCATGCCGGTCAGGCCGGTCGGGGCCAGCGCCACCGGCATCGCCACCGGCTGGCCGGCCATGGTGCTGGCCAGCGTCCGGTTGGTCATGTCCACCGCCACGCGCTGGCGCAGCTTGATCCGGCCGAAGTCCGATTCGTTGGCGCGGTAGGTCGACTCCGTGTAGGAGCCGGAATCCGCATAGTCGTAGAACATCCGCGGCACGCGCCATTCCGCCAGCTGCCGCAGATCCTCGATGCAGGTGACGGGCCGGTCGGTGAACAGGTTCGCCCAGCGCGACGGCGGCCGCGAGGAGGGCATGCGAACGGAGGTCATGGGGCGTGTCTCAACGGTTGCGCGTGAAACGAAGGGGGTGGGATTTGGCCATCCCCTCCGCGCACCGTCAAGCACGCCCTCGCCCGCCGCTTGCAGAATCCGCCCGTCCGCCGGTCAGCGCGCCGGCTTGGCCTTGCGCTTCGGCTTGGACGTCTTGGGCGGCGTCATCATGGATTTCAGGGCCGCCGACTGGTTGCGCTTGGCCGCCGACATGGCGGCGGTGGTCCACATGCCGGTGGCACGGTTGGCCCAGGACAGCCAGGCGCTCATGAAGGGATTCTTGGCCATGGCGGGACGACTCCGGGACGGTTGGGGTGCCGACTCAACAGCGGCGGCGGAGTGTTTGTTGCGGCGCACACGGCTTGGCCGGTCCTGTGCGCAAATTTTCAGCGAATTCGCCGCATTCTTAGGCAATCGCATGATCTCGGAGCAGCCGGCTTGCGGTGTGGAAGCCCTTCTCCCCTTGTGGGAGAGGGGCCTGTTTTTGCTGGCATATGCGTTGCTTAACCGGTGACGGGTGCAGCGCAGGGAGATCGGGCCGGATGGCTAGGCAGCGGGAAACCAAGGACGGCGGGGCGGACACCGCAGCCGCGCGGTTTCTGCGCGCCGCCAAGCTGTGCCGCATCCGCGACGTCGAACAGCTTCTGGCCGTCAGCGCCCTGGTCCGCGACATGGGCGGGCTGATCCACGCGCTGCAGAAGGAACGCGGCGCCTCCTCCATCTATCTCGGCTCCAGCGGCAAGCGCTTTGCTGAGGACCGTGCCCGCTGGCAGGCCGACGCCAAGGCGCTGGAGGCGGTCCTGCGCGACCGGCTCGACCATATCGACGAGCAGCTCGGCCGCCTCGGTTCGGGGGCGCAGTTCTACAACCGCGTCGCCATCGCCCTGCATGCGCTGGACGGGCTGCCGGCGCTGCGGGAGCAGGTGGCGTCGCTGGCGCTGGTGCCGCAGGACGCCGTGAAGTCCTTCACCGACATCGTCGGCCACCTGCTGGCCGTGGTGTTCGAGGCGGCGGACATCGCGGCCGACCCGGCGATCTCCCGCGCGCTGGTGGCGCTGTTCAACATCGTGCAGGGCAAGGAATTCGCCGGGCAGGAGCGGGCGACGGCCAGCGCCGGATTCTCGCGCGGGCGGTTCGACGGGGCGGAGCATGGCCGCCTCGCCCAGCTGATCGACGCGCAGAACCGTGCGTTCCGCATCGTCGCGGAATTCGCCGACCCGGCCCACGTCGCCGCCTTCCGCGCCGCCCTGTCCGACCCGGCGGTGGCGGAGGTGGAGCGGATGCGGGCGGTGGCGCTCGGCGATGGCGCCCGCCATGGCGAACTGGCGGGCATCACGCCGGAGTCCTGGTTCGAGCAGGCGACGCGGCGGATGGATCTGCTGAAGACGGTGGAAGACCGGCTGACCGAGGATCTGCGCCTGCTGTGCGAGGCGAAGCTGGCCCAGGCGCGCGCCGACCTGGAGCAGGCCGATTTGCGCGGACATGACGCGGTGATGCCGGTCGCGATGGTGCTGATGGACGCCGACCCGGCCCTGCCGGGGCAGGACGGCGCCGGGCTCTATGCGCCGGACGGGCTGCGGCCGAAGCTGATGCGCTCCGTCCTCGACGTGGTGCAGGCGCAGTCACAGCGCCTGCGCGACGTCAGCCTGGAGCTGGAGACCGCCAAGGCGGCGCTGAACGAGCGCAAGGTGATCGACCGCGCCAAGGGCCTGCTGATGTCCACCCGCAACCTGTCGGAGGAAGAGGCCTACAAGCTGATCCGCAAGACGGCGATGAACCAGAACAAGCGCATCATCGAGGTCGCCGAGGCGATCCTCAGCATGTCCGACATCCTGCGCGGCGTGACGGCGGGCGGGGGCGGGGCGGGCGGAGGCGGGGCGGCCGGCTGAGGACGCCCCTTCCTACTGCACCGTCCGCACCGGCGAGAAGGGCAGGCCGGCCTGATCCAGGGCGCGGTCGATGACCTCCTCCGACTTCTGGTCGAACAGCTGCAGCAGCAGGTCGTCGACCATCCAGTCGTTGGTGGGGGT
Organism: Azospirillum sp. VT-I1; assembly: GCF_055698305.1. Lineage (NCBI taxonomy): Bacteria > Pseudomonadati > Pseudomonadota > Alphaproteobacteria > Rhodospirillales > Azospirillaceae > Azospirillum > Azospirillum sp. VT-I1. The sequence goes on from NZ_CP168802.1 coordinate 884,835, forward strand.
GCAGGCGGTGAACAGTTCGCTGATGACCTCCGACTGGAAGTCCTCGCGGCGGTCCTCCTCACCCTCATACTCCATCCGCTTGGCGACGCCGACCGCGACCTGGAAGGGATGGGTCAGGCCGGGGGCGACGGTCGCCTTCTTCAAAAGCGCCGCCATGCCCAGCTCGCCGTCATCCCAGGCCAGCCGGCGGGCGTTCTCCGCCGGGATGCCGGCGCGCAGCGCCATGCCGGCGACGAACAGCGACAGGTCGCCTGCGCACAGCGCGCGGAACAGCAGCACCGGCGTCAGGCGGCGGTTGGCGTGCAGCCACTGGATCACCGAATCGATGTCCTCCGCCCCGCGCAGCACCGGGCGCAGCAGACGCATGGTCGCCGCCTCCCGCCCGCGCTCCACCAGCCGTTCGACCAGCTCGCGCGACAGCCCGTGCGCCTGCATCAGCGTGGTGCGCATGCTGTCCGACACGAAGGCGACCACCCGCTCCACCATCGCCAGCGACAGGCCGGGGCGGGTCGCCGCCGCCTCGCTGACCATGCGGACCCGGCCGAAGCGGTCGAGCGCGCGGTGCATCGCGCTGTCCGGCACGTCGGCCCCATCGTTGCGCAGCAGGGCGGTGACGGCGACGACGTTGCCGCGCTCCGCGATGGCACCCGATACGCGGGCCGAGACCTTCGATCGGCTGGCGACCGCCACATGCTTGCCGGAATCGGGATCGGACAGGACGTCCAGCAGCAGGTCGTCGGTCAGGCCCGCCGCGTCGCGCAGGATCGGGAAGGCCACCCGCCCGACGTCGCGGACCAGCCGTTCGGCCAGATCCTCGGTCAGCAGCGGGCTGTTGCGCAGCTGCCAGGCCACCGCCTCGCGCACCGCGACCTGGGCGTCGCCGGCGAAGCAATGCACCACCTCGATCGCCAGCGACCGTTCGGCCGGGCTGAGTGCGCCGGCCTCCAGGTCGTGGAACAGCTTGTTCATCGTCTCGATCCGCGTCTCCGCGGTGGGCGAGGTCAGCAGCCGCTCCACATCCCGCGACGACAGGGCGTTCGGGTTGGGCGCGTCCTGCTGGGGAGACTGCGGTTGGGCGGCGTGTGGCATGGGGGCACCCGGCTGCGGCATCGGTCGAAAACCCATCAGTCGAAATCGAGGCAGGAGTAGCGGACCATGTCGCCCCACAGCCGGTCGAGCCGGCGGAGCGTGCGGTAGCTGGCCTTCAGGTCGCGGGCCTCGGTCTCGTTGCGCACCAGCGCCTCGGCCTGCGCCTGCTCCATCCGCCGCAGCCCCTCCCAAAGCTCCCGCCCCTTGTCGGTCAACTGGAGCCGCGCGGTGCGCCGGTCGCGCTGATTGGCGGCGCGGTTGATGTAGCCGGCATCGACCAGGATCTTCAGGCTGTAGGACGCGTTGGAGCCCAGGTAATAGCCGCGCTCCATCAGGTCGCGGACCGACAGCTCGTCCTCGCCGATCAGCATCACCATCAGCGCCTGCACCGGGCCGATGTCCTCGATGCCCTGCTTTGACAAGCCGACGCGCACGACGTCCAGGTAACGCCGGTGCATCCGCTCGATCAGACGCGCCATGCCATGGAAGTCGGCGAGGTCGAGGTCCTCGCCGGGCTTCCTGGCGGGATCGCCGCCCGGCTTGCCGTCCGGTCCCGGTTCGGGCGCGTCGTCGTCGTCCCAGTTCAGGTTGCTCATCGCGTCCATGATCCCGGCTCTACCATTGCCGCCATCCTTCTCGCCTCTGCCTTATTCCGCCGCGGCGGCGAGGCCGCGGAAACCATGCGGGTGCGCGCTGCGCCAGGCCCAGGCGCCGGCGATGATGCTATCCAGGTCGGGAAAGCGCGGCTGCCAGCCGAGGTCGCGGCGGATGCGCTCCGACGAGGCGATCAGCACCGGCAGGTCGCCGGGGCGGCGCGGACCGATCTTCACCGGAACCGTCCGGCCGGTGATGCGCTCCACCGACGAGATCACCTCGCGCACGCTGTATCCGGTGCCGTTGCCCAGGTTGTAGCGGACCGACCGCTCCTCCAGCACGTCCAGCACCCGCAGATGGGCGTCGGCCAGATCGCAGACATGGATATAGTCGCGGATGCAGGTGCCGTCGCGGGTGTCGTAATCGTCGCCGAAGATTTCGATGTGCGGACGCTTGCCGGTGGCGGCGTCCATCACCAGCGGGATCAGGTGCGTCTCCGGGCTGTGGTCCTCGCCCAGCCTGCCGTTGGGATGCGCCCCGGCGGCGTTGAAGTAGCGCAGGCAGGCGGAGCGCAGCCCATGGCAGCGGTCGGCCCAATGCAGGGCGCGCTCGATCATGAACTTCGATTCGCCATAGGGGCTGCCGGGGTCGATCGCCTCGTCCTCGTCGATGGGGATGCGCTTGGGCGAGCCGAACAGGTTGGCGGTGGAGGAGAAGACCAGCTTCATCACCCCGGCCTTCACCGCGGCGCGGATCAGGTTCAGCGAGGTGACGGTGTTGCCGTGCAGGTAGGCGTGCGGGTCGCGCATCGATTCGCCGACCACCGACAGTGCCGCGAAATGGAACACCGCGTCGAAGCGCCACTCCGCGAAGACGCGGGCCAGCGCCGCCTCGTCGGCGAGGTCGGCCTGGACGAAGGCGGCCTCGGGCGGGACGGCGGCGGCATGGCCCTGGCGCAGGTTGTCGAACACCACGACGCGATGGCCATGGTCGAGAAGCTCCGCCACGCAATGGCTGCCGACATAGCCGGCGCCGCCGGTGACGAGAACGGTCTTCGGGTTCGTCATGGATCAGGTTTCCTTGAACCGAAATTCGGGCCGCGACCGATTGCGGGCGGCCGGCATGGTGGAAGGAAAGGGGGCGGGGCAGGGGCGGGCTGGGGGAGGCCCGGCGCCCTGCGCAATTCATCGCGACGCAGCATGCACGATAACCCAGCGCTCTGACCAGATGGCTGGAAACCCCACCCAAAATGGCATAAGACCTTAGGTGAATGCCGGATTTACTCAATTAAATCAGCTGTTTGCAGGCGACGATATACCTCTTTTGCGGAAACTGGAAAGGGGTGGGACCCGAAACTTGTCACACGTCTCTAAAATGTCCCCGGTGTAAAGCTTAAGCGTGCCAAGTCCGTCGGCGCTTCCCCCCGCGTCTGGATTTGTCCTTCACATAGGCAGCCGTTCCTCATGGATCGGCCGCACCCGGCTTCCCCCGGCCGGCTTCCTGTCCCGCGTCCCGTCGCCGCCGGCAGCCTTTTCCGTTTCCCCGCCCTCCCGAGTTCCAGCGCCGCCTCGATCGGCCAATCCTCCATCAGGAAGGATCGAAGATGAGTTCCGTGGATCGGCCCCTGCTGACCCAAGCCTACCGGAAGATCGGGCACGGCCTGCTGCTGGCCGGCATCCTCAGCCTGTTCGTCAATGTGCTGATGCTGGTGGTCCCGCTCTTCACCATGCAGGTCTACGACCGCGTGATGAGCAGCCGCAGCCTGGAAACGCTGACGATGCTGGCGATCATCGCGGTGGGGGCGCTGGCGCTCTACGGCGTGCTGGACTTCATCCGCGCCCGCGCCTTCCTGGTGACCAGCGCCGTGATCGCCCACCGCTTCAACGTGCCGGCGCTGGAGGCGTCCATCGTCGATGCGCTGTCGGGCGGCCCGCGCAACGCAGCGCAGACCATGCGCGACCTGAACGACCTGCGCGCCTTCATGACCAGCAGCGCCGTCACCGCTCCGCTGGAACTGGTCTGGGCGCCGATCTTCCTGGTGATCCTGTTCCTGCTGCACCCGGTCTACGGCTTCCTCGCCATCGGCTCCGCGCTGGTCCTGATGGTGATGGGGGTGCTGACCGACGCGCTGACCCGGCGGCCGATGGCCGAGGCGAACGAGGCATCGGCCCGCGTCTTCGCCGACATCGCCGGGACCGTCCGCCATGCCGAGGCCATCGAGGCGATGGGGATGCTGCCGGCGCTGGCGCGGCGCTGGCAGGCGGCGCAGAGCGGATCGGCCGGCATGATCGACCGCGGTGCTACGACCTCGCGCGCGCTGGCCGCGGCGTCGCGCTCGCTGCGCCTGATGCTGCAGGTCGGCGTGATCGCCGCCGGCGCCACGCTGGTCATCGACAATCTGGTGACCCCCGGCAGCATGATGGCTGCGAGCCTCATCACCGGACGGCTGCTGCAACCCTTCGAACAGCTGGTCGACGGCTGGCGCCAGTGGGTCAAGGCGCTGGAGGCGCACCGCCGCATCCGCGACCTGCTGAACAACGGGGCCTCCGCCCGCTCGACCATGCCGCTGCCGACGCCGCAGGGAAAGCTGACGATCGACCGCGTCAGCCATGTGCCGGCCGGCCTGAACCGCCCGGTGCTGCGCAACGTCTCCTTCGCCGCAGAGGCGGGAGAAGTGCTGGGCATCATCGGCCCGTCCGGCGCCGGCAAATCGACGCTGGCCCGCCTGCTGGTCGGCGTCTGGCAGCCGACGGCCGGCGGCATCTATCTGGACGGCACCAGCACCTACCTGTGGGAGCGCGAGAGCTTCGGCAAATATGTCGGCTATCTGCCGCAGTCGGTGGCACTGCTCGACGGCACCATCGGCGAGAACATCGCCCGCATGGCCAACGCCGATCCGGCGGAGATCGTCCGCGCCGCCCGGCTGGCCGGCGTGCATGAGATGATCGGCCGCCTGCCCTTCGGTTATGACACGCCGGTGGGCGAGAGCGCCTTTTCCCTGTCCGGCGGCCAGCGGCAGCGCATCGCGCTTGCCCGCGCGCTGTTCGGCCGGCCGCGGCTGCTGGTGCTGGACGAGCCGAACTCCAACCTCGACCATGAGGGCGAGCAGGCCCTGCTGAACGCCATCCACAAGGTGAAGGCCGACGGCACCACCGTGGTGATGATCGCCCATCGCCCCTCCATCGTCGCGGTGGCCGACAGGCTGGTGGTGATGAAGGAAGGGGTCGTCGAGCATTTCGGCGCCCGCGCCGACGTCCTGAAACTGGTGCAGCCGGCCGGGGTGCCCGCCGGCGTGACCCGCCTCGTCCGCAGCGGAGAGCAACGATGACCAGCGAAACGCCTGCATTGACGACCCCAACGGTCTGGACGGCGACCATCGACGCCGTTCCCGCCGAACCGTCGCTGCGCAACACCGCGCTGGCCGGCGCGATGGCCGTTCTGGTCGGTTTCGGCGGCTTCCTGACATGGGGTTTCACCGCCAGCCTGGACAGCGCAGCGTTGGCCGCCGGCACGGTGATGGTGGAAAGCCACCGCAAGACCGTCTCCCACCTGGAAGGCGGCATCCTGCGCGACCTGCTGGTCAAGGACGGCGACCTCGTGCGGGCGGGCCAGGTGCTGCTGCGGATGGATTCGACGCAGAGTCAGGCGGTGGTGTCGCAGCTGCAGGGCCAATACTGGACGGCGCTGGCCCGGCTCGGCCGGCTGCGGGCGGAGCAGTCCGACGGTCCGAAGCCGCTGTTCAACGAGGATCTGGTGAAGGCGGCCCGCGACAATCCGGTCGCCGCCGAGGCGATGGCGGTCGAAGAGCGGCTGTTCCGCTCCCGTCTGGACAGTTACGAGGCGCAGATGGGCATCCAGCGCCGGCAGATCTCCCAGCTGCGGGATGAGATCGCGGCGCTGGAATCCCAGCGCGTCGCCACCGCCGACCGGCTGCGCTACACCCGGGACGAATTGCAGGTGGTGCAGGGCCTGCTGGCGAAGGGCTATGAGCGCAAGCCGCGCCTGCTGGAGCTTCAGCGCAACGTCGCCGATTCCGAAGGACGGCTGGGCGAGCTGATGGCGAACAAGTCAAAGGCCGAACAGGCCATCGCGGCGGCCGAGCTGACCATGATCAACCTCGGCAACACCCGCCGGTCCGAGGTGGCGGTCGATCTGCAGACGGCCCAGGCCAGCGTTTCCGACCTGTCGGAACGGCTGCGCAGCGCCGACGACATTCTGCTGCGTCAGGCGGTCACCGCACCGCAGGCGGGACGGGTGACGGGCCTGCGCTTCTTCACGACCGGCGGCGTCATCCCCGCCGGCGCCGGCATCCTCGACATCGTGCCGCAGGACGACGCCATGATCGTGGAGGCCCGCGTCTCTCCCCACGACGTGCAGAATGTGGAGGTCGGCAGCAAGGCGATGGTGAAGCTGACCGGCTATCGCCAGCGTACGGTGCCGCCGGTGGCGGGGCAGGTGCTGTCGCTGTCCGCCGACCAGCTGCAGGACGAACGCACCGGCGCCTATTATTTCGCTGCCCGGATCAGCATGGATGCGGCGGAGTTGAAGGCGCTGCCCGATGTCGACCTGCATCCGGGCATGCCGGCGGAGGTCATGATCCACGGCCATGCCCGCCGCGCCATCGACTATTTCCTGACGCCGCTGACCGACGGCATGCAGCGGGCCTTCCGGGAGAAGTAACGCCACGCCCGTCCCCCCGGCCCTCCCCCGTTGGGCCGGTGCGGGCTGGGGCCGCCGGCATGGGTGTCCATCCCCCGCAAGCGGTCCCGTGAAAGGGCCGGCGTCCCCCGCGCCGGCCCTTTTGCAGTTCGAGGACGGGTTCATGACGCTTTTACTGCATCAAATTCCGTCTTTACTTGCATACCGGAGTATTTGCGGCGATCTCGCTGGCAGCGGGACTGTCGCCTTCGTCCGGTCATGAAAGCGGTTCGCCATCGGCTCCGGCCGCTGGGCGCGCCCGTGGCATTGTTTGGGTGAACTGATTTTTAAAAACCATCTCTTAACCAAGAGAACTTTTCCTGGTGATCCCGTGGGTTGACGGCAATCCAGAGTTTGGAAGTGAGTCTGACCAACATTTTTTAAAACGGGAACTGCTTAGAAATTCGAAGCAATTCAGACTAACTCTCTTTTTGAAAATACAGACAATACGTTTTTCTGTGAGATTCTTCTGTTCTGACTCAACTTTTTCTTCCCACAGCCCCTCTTTTATCACACTATCCCCTCGAAAGATTTGGTTACACCGAAAGGCAAGCTCAGCCTTTCGAGCGAGGCCGAAAGACGGCCCAAAAATCCCAATCACATCGCAAGGAGACACCTACGATGGCTACGGTTCCTGGGGGCAATTACGACGTGCAGTTCGGCACGAACCATGACGATCTGCTCGCCGGCGGGCAGGGGAACGATCTGTTGCTGGGGGGCAACGGCTCGGACACCCTGCTCGGCGGTGCCGGACACGATGCTCTGTTCGGGGGGAACGGGGCGGACGTGATCCATGGCGGCGCGTCGGCGGATATCCTGCTGGGGGGCAACGGCAGCGACATCATCGACGCCGGTTCGGGCGACGACATCATCCTGGGGGGAATGGTGACGACGTGCTGATCGGCGGCGCCGGCCGCGACCTGCTGGACGGCGGCAACGGTCACGACGTGCTGTCTGGGGGTGACGGTGACGACGTTCTGAACGGCGGCAACGGCAACGACACGCTGTTCGGCGGCGGCCATAACGACATCCTCAACGGCGGCAAGGGCGACGACCTGCTGCGCGGCGGCACCGGCCACGACGTTCTGAACGGCGGCGACGGCAACGACACGCTGTTCGGCGACGAAGGCAACGACCGCCTGGAAGGCGGCAAGGGCGACGACCTGCTGATCGGCGGCGCCGGCCACGACGTCTTCATCTTCTCCGGCGGCGGCGGCCAGGACGTGGTCCTGGACTTCAAGGCCGGCGAGGACGTCCTGCAGATCGCCCGCAACATCAACGGCCTGAAGGTGACCGACGCTGCCGATCTGGCCGCCCGCGTCACCGACCAGCATGGCGACGCCGTGATCGACCTCGGCCATGGCGACAGCATCACGCTGAAGGGTGTCTCGGCTGCGGACATCCACAACCACCCGAACGACTTCTTCGTCATCCACTAACCGTCCGCTGCTTCCTAGGCAGTGAATGAAAAGGACGGACCGGTGGCGTCAAAGCCGCCGCCGGTCCCCCTTTGCCCGAATTCCGCCTGTCCGACTTTCAAACACCCGTCTTTCAAACCCCGATCTTTAAACCATCGACGCTGCCGGGATCCCATCCATGACCGTCATCGCCGTCCTGCCGAATTCGGTGTCGATCGCCCCCGCGCAACGCTTGGCGCTGGGCCGCCGTTTCCTCCTCGTCTCCTGGACGATGGATGGCGCGGCCGATGCCGTCGGTTCGATCACGCCGAGCGTCGATGGCGAGCCGGTGCGTCCGCCCTTCACCACGCTGACCATCGACAGCGGCTGGGGCGCCCGCCGCGTCCTGTCGATCCTGCCGGCACCGCGCGACCCGCGGATGCCCATCCATTTCATCGCCAACAACCGCGTGATCGCCGAGCTTCGCACCGAATCCGGTGCCGCCGACCTCGATCCCGCCGGGCTGCTGGGCAGCCTGGACGGTGCCGGTCGGCTGCGGGTATTGCGCTTCCTGTTCGATTTCGCCTGCTCCACCCCGGCGCTGCGCCGCGACGCCGCATTCACGGCGCTGTGCCGCCGGCTGGTGCTGGATCGTGCGGCGGAGTCGGCGATGCTGGCGGTCCGCGCAACGGCGGGCGGCGACCTGCTGCTGTGCGCCGGTGCGCTGTCCGGCCGCTTCGGCGCCATCACCGGTCTGGTGGTTCTGTCGCCGAGTGCGGTGGTTCGGGCGCCGTTCGACGCCTGCATCGGCCCTGATCCGGCGGGGAAGGGGCGTGTCGCCTTCGACCTGCTGATCGACCGCGGGCTGTGCGCGCCGGGCAACCTGCTGGTGGTGCTGGGCGCCAACGGTGTCGCCTGCCGCCGCTTCCCCGAGGAGCCGGCCGGCCTGCCGACCCTCACCGACCGGCTGAACGCCCGCCCCGACACGCCGGCCGCGCTGCGCCACTATCTGCTGTCCTGCCTCGCCAAGCGTGGCCGCAGCGATGCGTCGGCCGCGTCGGCGGTCAGCGAGTTGCAGGCGCTGGCGCCGCTGCCCCGCCGTCAGGCCGCCGACGCCAAGCGGCCGATCGGCGCCTCGCTCGACCTCGCGGTTCCGACCTCCGACGGCGGGCTGTTCCTCGCCGGCTGGCTGCATGATCCGCATGGGCTGGCGGCGGAGCTGGTGGTGCGCACCCCCTTCGGCGGCGAACGCCGGGTGGAGCGTTTCGCCCACCGCTTCCCGCGCGAGGATGTGGCGAAGCTCTACGGCAACACCGGAGTCGACCGCAGCGGCTTCGTCCTGCATCTGCCGGGCAATCCCGAACCGGCGGAGGCGCTTCAGGTGACGGCGGAGCTTCGGCTGGCGTCGGGCGGCGCACTCCGCCTCGTCCCGCCGCCGCGTCCGCGCGCCGATTCTGACGCCCGTGCCGCCGTGCTGGGCAGCCTGCCGCCGCGCTTCGCCACGCCTGAGTTGCTGGAAACCGTCATCGGTCCGGCCGTCGCCCCGCTGCACGCCGCCCATCTCGCCACCCGTGGCGAGCCGGAACTGGTCGTCTATGGCGAGCGCAAGGCCAGGCCCGCGGTGTCCGTCATCATCCCGCTCTACCGCACGCTGGAGTTCCTGCGCTTCCAGATTTCCAGCTTCTCCACCGACCAGGATATGGCCGATGCCGAGCTGGTCTTCGTGCTGGACAGCCCGGAGCAGCGCGACGAGGTGGTGCATCTGCTGCGCGGCTTCCATGGTCTCTACGGCCTGCCGATGCTGCTGCTGGTGCAGAGCGCCAATTACGGCTATTCGGCCGCCAACAATGCCGGCGTCGCCGTTGCGCGCGGCAACCGCCTGCTGTTCCTCAATTCCGACGTGGTGCCCGACCGCGCCGGCTGGCTGCCGCAGCTGGTGGCGGCGCTGGAGGAGCGTCCGGGCATCGGTGCGGTGGGTCCGAAGCTGCTGTTCGACGACGACAGCCTTCAGCATGCCGGCCTCTATTTCGACCGCGACCTGCAGGGCGCCTGGTACAACCACCATTACTTCAAGGGCCTGCCGCGCGACTTCGCCGCCGCCTGCCGGCCGCGCTCGGTTCCCGGCGTCACCGGCGCCTGCCTGCTGACGACGCGCGCCGCCTACACCGCCGCCGGCGGCTTCTGCGAGGACTACATCATCGGCGACTTCGAGGATTCGGACCTGTGCCTGCGCATCCGCGGCCAGGGTCTCGACATCCGCTATGCCCCGTCGGTGGAGCTGTACCATCTGGAACGCCGCTCCATCGGCCGGCACCAGGGCTACACCCGCGGAGTCGCCTCCGAATACAACCGCTGGCTCCATGGCCGCCGCTGGGCCGACCGTATGGCCCAGCTTATGGCGCGCGACTGGGACGCCGACGACGAGGTGCAGCCCGCCAAAGCCGGCCGCGCCCGCAAGACAGCACAGGTGACCCGATGAATGCGATTCTGCCGAACCCGCAGCTTGCCGTTCTGCGCCGCCAGACCGATCCGCGGCTGGAATGGCTCTGCGCCCAGATCGCGCGCAACCGCTTCCTGCCGGTGCCGCCGCCGGAGCTGCATTTCATCGGCGACGGCGATTTCCGCGCCATCGGGGCGGAATTCCTGCGCCATTTCGTGCGGCTGGGCGGCCTGCGCCCGGACCACAAGGTGCTGGAGATCGGCTGCGGCGTCGGCCGCATGGCGCTGCCGCTGACCCAGTATCTGGACTCGTCCTATGACGGCATCGACATCGTGCTGGACGGCATCCGCTGGTGCGCGTCGACCATCACCCCGGCCTATCCGGAGTTCCGCTTCCACCACCTCGACGTCGCCAACGGCCTGTACAATCCCGACGGCCGGATCGAGGGGGAGACGGCGACGATGCCCTTCAAGGCGGGGACTTACGACTTCGTCATCCTGACCTCCGTCATCACCCACCTGCGCACCGCCGATACTGAGCGCTACGCGGCGGAGATCGCGCGGGTGCTGAAGCCGGGCGGGCGCTGCTTCCTCAGCCTGTTCCTGGCCGACGCCACCGCGCGCGCCGGCATCGCCAAGGGCACGGCGCGTCCTCCCTTCCGGGATGCGCCGGGCGTGGAACTGCTGGCCAATCCCGAGCATCCCAACGCCGCCGTAGCCTATGACGAGGCGTTCCTGCTCGGCCGCTTCGCCGCCCATGGGCTGCGTCCCGCCCGCGTCGTCATGCGCGGTCACTGGAGCGGCCAGCGCGAGGCCGAGAATTTCCAGGACCTGCTGGTTCTGGAGAAGGGGCTGCGCCATGAGCCGGCGTCGTCTCCCTCTTCTCCCCGCCGGCCATGCTGCGGCCCGTCCCGCTCCGCGCCAGCCGGCGCGTCCGCTGGTGGCTGCCCGGCCGCCGCGGGTGCTGCTGATCGCGCACAACCACCCGAGCCTGCATCCCGGCGGCACCGAGATCTTCGCGCACGAGCTGTTCGGCGGCCTGAAGGCGGCGGGAGCGGAGTGCCTGTTCCTGGCCTGCACCAACGACACCCACCGCGCTCCGCGTCCCGGCACCGGCTTCCAGACGCTGGGCCGCAGCGCCGACGAGGTGCTGCTGTGGGCCGGTCATTTCGACCATTTCCACCAGAGCCAGATCGACCTGCACGGGCTGGTCCCCGACCTGTCGAACCTGCTGCGCGCCTTCCGGCCGGACATCGTGCATGTGCACCACACGCTGCTGCTGGGCGTGGAGATGCTGTTCCTGATCCGCCGCGTCTGCCCGGATGCGAAGATCGTCTACACCCTGCACGACTATTACCCGATCTGCGCCAACGACGGGCAGATGGTCACCCCGCCGCGCGGTGAGGGCGGGCGGGCGCTCTGCAGCAAGGCGTCGCCGGATGCCTGCCACCGCTGCTTCCCCGACCGCCCGGCCGACCAGTTCCTGCTGCGCGAGAAGCACATCAAGTCGATGTTCGGGCTGGTCGACCGTTTCCTGGCGCCCAGCCGCTTCCTGCGCGACCGCTATGTCGCCTGGGGTCTCGACCCCGCCCGCATCGAGGTGATGGCCAACAGCCGCCCGGCGGTGGAGCCGGCCCCGGCCCGCGACCTCGCCTCCGGTGCGGCGCGCGACGCCTTCGCCTATTTCGGCAACCTGAACCCATTCAAGGGCGTCACCGTGGCGCTGGACGCCGTCGCCCGCATGGCGCGGCAGGGGCTCTCCCCCTCGCTGGCCGTTCATGGCGGCAGCCTCTATCAGGCGCCGGAGTTCCGCCAGCGGGTGGCCGATGGCTTCGAGGCGACGCGCGGGCTCGCCACCGCCCATGGCCCCTACCGGTCGCAGGAGATGCCAGCGCTGATGGCCGCCACCGACTGGGTGGTGATGCCATCGATCTGGTGGGAGAACGCGCCCCTGGTGATCCAGGAGGCCTTCCAGCACCGCCGCCCGGTCATCGTCAGCGGCATCGGCGGCATGGCGGAGGCGGTGCGCGACGGCGTCGACGGCCTGCATGTCCGCCCCAACGACCCCGTTGACCTCGCCCGCGTCATGACCCGCGCGATGACCGAACCCGGCCTGTGGGAGCGGCTTTCCGCCAACATCCCCGCCGTCCGCCCGACGGAGGAGGCCGCGTCGCTCCACCTCGCGCTCTACGGCGAACTTCTGTCGCCCACATCCGCCGCTCTTTCCCAGGGGAACCGCAACCGATGAAGGACCGCAGCACCAAGGCCGACATCACCGCCGCCGTCCTGCTGGACGAGGACACGCTGATGCTGTTCGGGGCGATCGACCAGCCCCTGCCGGCCGACAGCGTGGTGATGCTGGACGGCATGATCGACGGGCGTTTCCGTGGCGGCTGCTGGACCGACGGTGCGGGGGAGCGCTGGTTCCTGGGCGCCATCCGCGTCACCGGCTTGGCCCACATGCGCCCGTCCCGCATCGAGATCGAGGACGCGCAGGGCAAGCATCTGCTGCTGCCGCGCCTGTCCAACGTCCGCACCAACCCCGCCCATCTGGTCGCGGCCCTGCGCGAGGTGCAGCCGCAATCGCTCGACGTCGCACTGGATGTGGCCGTCACCCTGCTGTCCGGGCTGAAGACGGGCGAAGGGGAGGCCGACCGCCGCACCCGCCTGCTGTTCGGTCTGGCGCATGAGGCGTCCCGCCCCGACGGCTTCGCCGAGGTGCTGGGCCGCTTCCGCGACGGTGCGCTGATGGTGCAGGGCTGGTCGCACGGCTTCCCGGCCGGTGCCGCCCATGTTCTGGTCGAGGCCGACGATCTGCGCGCCCATGCCAGCGCCGCCGCCCCCTTCCACCGTCCGGACCTGCCCGACGATGCCGCCGGGCTGCTGACGGTACTGGAAGGGCCGGTCGCTGCCCCCGAAACCATCCGCCGCATCCATTTCCGCGCCGCCGACGGCTGGCGCCATCTGGCGATCTTCGAGCATCGGCAGCTTCTGGCCGACGGCGTCGCCTCCGCCCATGCCCGCGACATGCTGGGCCAGCTGCAGGGCGATGCCGCCCGCCGCGGTGTCGCCGCCGCCATCGCCTCCCGCTACAACGGGGTGGAGACGGTGTCGCAGATCCAGGCGCCGGTGCGCATGGGGCTGGACATGGCGGTGCGGGTGCCGGGGGCGGGGCTGTTCGTCTGCGGCTGGCTGCTCGACCCCACCCAGGCGGTGCGGGCGGTGACGGTGAAGGGCGGCGGCCTGACGGCGCGGCTGGATGCTGACTGGTCGCGGCTGGGCCGCAAGGACGTGTCCGACGCCTTCGCCCATGACCCGCTGTTCGCCGGCCGCCTGGTTCCCGGCAACGACGCCCATGGCTTCACCGCCTTCGCACGCGAGCCGGCCGGCATCGCCGCCGACGCGGAGTTCCACCTGGAACTGGCGCTCGCCGACGGCATCGCCTTCCTGCCGCTGCCCTGCCAGCCGCCGACCGGCGATTCGCTGCGCCGGATGCTGGGGTCGGTCAACCCGGACAGCCCGTCCATCGACCGCGTCGTCGCCACCCAACTGGGGCCGATGCTGCGCAGCGCGGCGTCCGGGCAGCCGGCGCCGTCCTCTGTCCTGCACCCGATGGGCCGCGCGCTGAAGAGCCCGCGCGTGTCGGTGATCCTGCCGGTCTGCGACGGGCGCGAGGATGTGGACCTGAACCTCGCCCGCATGGCGAACGACCCGGACTTCGCCGAAGCGGAAATCCTGGTGGTGGCCGGCGCCGGCACCCATGAACGGCTGGCCGGCATGGTACGGCAGGCCGCCGGCTTCTACCGTCTGGCGGTCGGCTTCGTCGCCGCAGCCACGGCATCCGACCCGTTCGAGGCGGTCGCCGCGGCGCTGCCACATGCGCGGGCCGACCGCGTCCTGCTGCTGTCGCCGTCGGTGCTGCCGACCGAACGCGGCTGGCTGTCGGCGCTGGAACGGGCGATCCGCAAGCCGAACGCGGTGGGTTCCGCCGCACTGGCGCCGGTCATGGCCAGCCCGACGCTGCTGTATGAGGACCACTCGATCCGCTTCGCCGGCATCGTCGCGGTGGAAGGGCCGGGCGGTGCCGTCACCTACGAGCGCCGCTATGCCGGCTACCCGCGCGACTGGCTGAAGGAGCAGGAGGCGTCGGCGGTGGACGCCGCGTCCGCCGACTGTGCCCTGCTGCCGCGCGAGCTGCTGGTACGGGCGATGGCCGACGGCGGCCGCTATCTGGCGCCGGAGCCGAAGGGGCTGGACCTGTGCCTGCGGGTGCGGGCGGCCGGCGGCTCCTGCCTGTGGCTGCCCAAGGTCCGGCTGGTGGCGGTCGACGAACAGCCCCGCCACACCCGCGACCCCCGGCTGGAGCGCCTGAGCGCGCTGGTCGACGGGTGGAGCTTCGCGGAGCGCTGGAAGGCGTCGATCGCGGCCTGAGTTATTGCCCCCACCTAACCTCCCCCGCTGGGCGGGGAGGGTCGGGGTGGGGGCAAGCGACACAACCACTTCACCACCCCCCGCTTAGGACAGACGGTCACCCGATGAGCAAGACCAAGCGCGCGCTGATCATCAGCCATGGCCACCCCTCCTTCTCGCTGGGCGGGGGTGAGGTCGCCTCCTACAACCTGCACAATGGCCTGCACGACCTGCCGGGCTGGGAAAGCCACTACCTCGCCCGCGTGGCGCCGCCCATCGCCCAGCATCGCGGTTCCGCCCTGATGGCGCTCCGCCAGAAGGAGCGGGAGGTGCTGTACTACGCCAACGACTACGACCATTTCCGCCTGTCCAACCGCAACCTGCCGGGGCTGGAGAAGGATTTCGTCCGCTATGTCCGCGACCTTCAGCCGGACGTGGTGAACTTTCACCATTTCCTGGGGCTGGGGATCGAGACCATCCAGGCGGTGCGTCAGGCGCTGCCGCGCGTGCCCATCGTGGTGACGCTGCACGAATACCTGTCGATCTGCCATCACCACGGCCAGATGGTGAAGACCAGCCGCAACACGCTGTGCTACCGCGCCAGCCCGGCCGATTGCGCCGGCTGCTTTCCCCACATCGGCGAGGCGGAGTTCTTCAAGCGCGAGCTGTTCCTGAAGACCTTCCTGGAGCAGGCGGACTTCTACGTCAGCCCGTCGAACTTCCTGATCGACCGCTACATCGATTGGGGGCTGCCGCGCGAGAAGTTCCGCATGATCGAGAACGGCCTGACCATCGAGGGCATCGCCCCGCCGCGCCCGGTCACCCGCGGCGGCAAGCGCAACCGCTTCGCCTTCTTCGGCCAGCTGACCGAGTTCAAGGGCGCCCATCTGCTGGTGGAGGCGGTGTCGCGCATCTCCGAGAAGGCGTGGGGCGAGGACGGCGCGCTGATGATCTTCGGCGGCAACCTGGAACGCCAGCCGGAGGCCTACCAGAAGCGCTTCAACGACGCGGTGGAGAAGGCCGGCGACCGGGTGCGCTTCTACGGCAGCTACCGCTCCGCCGAGCTGCCGGGCCTGATGAAGGACGTCGATTGGATGATCATCCCGTCGATCTGGTGGGAGAACTCCCCCGTCGTCATCCAGGAGGCGTTCCTGCACGGCCGCCCGATCATCGCCAGCAACATCGGCGGCATGGCGGAAAAGGTGACCCACGGCGTCGACGGCCTGCATTTCCGCAACGGCAGCGTCGAGGATCTGGTGGACCGCATGACGGAGGCGCTGACCTCCCCCGACCTGTGGGACCGCCTGCGCCTGCGCATCCGCCGCCCGATCGACCGCGCCGAATGCGCCCGCCAGCATGCCGAGGTCTTCGACGCGCTGCTGGCCGCCGGCGGGGCCGCAGCCTCCATTCCCGAACGGGCGGTGGCGCAGCGGTCCTGATAGTGAAGAATGGGATAGCCTGTGATATTTTCGAAGTCGTGCAATAAATCATTCCATCACTCACAGAATAAATTGATAAGGTTGGAATGAAAGTCGCAGGGCCTTCCATTCAGGTTCTGCGCGCCGATTCGAATTCGCCCGGCGACGATCCGGGTATAATCCACCCTATTGCCGCCCAACCAAGGGAGAGCCGCCGTGGCCAACATCCTCGTCATGATTCCGTCGGGCGAAGTCTACGATCACGACTGCGTGCGTTGGTACAGCTACCAGGACATTCAGCGCAGCATCGACCACTACCACAACATCGGCGACGCCTTCGTCTTCGACTCTTCGTTGAAGCTGTTGACCTACGACAAGCTCGACGTGCTGGAAATCCGCGAGTTCCGGCAGGAGGTCGTCGACCGGATCAACGCCGAATATGATTACGTCTTCCTGCGCGGCAGCAACTACATCCACGATTCGATGGACTGGCCGGCGGCCACCATCCAGGTGCTGACGAAGCTGCGCATCCCCGTCATCGCCTTCGGCGTCGGCGCCCAGGCGCCGGCCACCGGCAAGCTGACGCTGACCGAGGAAAGCAAGCGCATCTGGCGGTTGATCGCCGACAAGTCGACGACACTGGGCGTGCGCGGCACCTACACCGCCGAAGTGCTGTGGGATCTTGGCATCAAGAACACCCGCATCGTCGGCTGCCCGACCGCCTTCCGCAACCGCGACCCGGAACTGCGCATCGACCTGCCG
The DNA here is from genome assembly GCF_055698305.1 of Azospirillum sp. VT-I1. NCBI lineage: Bacteria > Pseudomonadati > Pseudomonadota > Alphaproteobacteria > Rhodospirillales > Azospirillaceae > Azospirillum > Azospirillum sp. VT-I1. The sequence goes on from NZ_CP168802.1 coordinate 901,642, forward strand.
GCGCTCGACAGCGTGCGCAAGGTCGGCATCACCATGCGCCGCGAGGTCTCCAAGCACTATTCGCCGGACGTGCGGAAGTATCTGGAACGCCACCGCGACTTCGTGAAGGACATCTCCCGCCGCTTCGACACCGTGCTGATGATGCAGGGCGAGGTGGAGGAGAAGAAGCTGCTGTGGGGCACCGAGGAGCAGAAGGCGGATGCCTGGACGCACCTGCATGACAGCGCCTGGCTGAAGCAGTGGTACTTCGACGACGAGATGGACGCGCTGTACCGCGAGCGCCTGTGGTACTCGGACGTCGTCGCCGATTACGAGAGCCTCGTGCGGTCGAAGGATCTGGTGCTGGGCTACCGCCTGCACGGCAACCTGATGGCCCTGTCGAACGCCACGCCGTCGGTTTACTTCAGCTACGACAGCCGCACGGCCGAGTTCGCGGAGACCTTCGCGATCCCCTGCTACAACGTCTATTCGGACAAGCCCTTCGTCCTGGAGGAATACTGGGACCAGAGCCTGTTCGAGAAGTTCAACCGCACCTACTACCAGCGCTATCGCGACATGCGGGAGTTCCTGGACGAGAATTACGTCCCCCACCGCATGCCGAGCCACACCCTGCGCCGCAGCACCGAACGCAAGGCGGCGTGAGGGGGCGCCCTATTTCCCTCTCCCGAGGAGGGAGAGGGAAATAGCCAATTCTCCAACCAACCGGAACGGGTCCCATGTCCGCTACCGCCAAGATCGTCGAGCTTCACGACCCCGCTCCCGCGGCCGAGGCGCCGCAGGGTGCTGCGATCGTCGGCCATATCGACGCCCTGCAGGGCGGGCGCGTCTTCGGCTGGGGCTGGGACGGCAACCATCCCGGCGACCGGCTGGAGGTGGAACTGCGGCTGGAGCGGGACGGCGGTCCGCCGGTGACGCTGGCGCGGGTGCTGGCCGACCGGCCGCGGCCCGATCTGGAAGGCGGCGGCATCGGCGACGGCGCGCACGCCTTCGAAGCCGAACTGACCCTGCCCGACGGTGCCGATCCATCGCGGGTGGTGGCGGTCGTCCGCTCGCCCTCCACCGGCGAGACCGTGACCTTCGCGCAGCCCAACCCGGAGGACCAGCGGCTCGACCGGTTGCTGGGGCCGCATCTGCAGCGCATCGGCGAGCGGATCGATGCGCTTCGCCGCGACCAGCGCCAGCTTGCCGCCGCCCAGCAGACCATAGGCCGGATTCTGCGCGATGCCGGGGAGGGGGTGGCGGCGCTCCGCACCGACGCCACCCGCCTGGAGACCGCACAGGCGGAGCGGACCGAGGCGATGGCCGCCGCCATTCAGGAACTGACGGAGCGCGTCGGCGGCCTGGAGGTGTTCCTGATGCGGATGGACCAGACCCTGCGCGGGCTGGATGGCGCCGCCGCGGAAAAGGGCGGCGGGACGGGCTGGTCGCCGCTGCTGACCGTGCTGGGATCGACGGCCGGCGCCTTCATCGCCGTTCTGGCGGGCTGGTTGACGCTGCATTGATCGGGAAGGTTCCGCTAGACTGAAGGGTAGGCAACCGGAAGGACCTGGCGGTGTTGAACCCCTGCGGCCCTTCCTGCCGCACGGCCTCACCGACCGGAGCCCTCCCACCATGCCTGCCCATCATGCTTGACGGAGTGCCCGTCGCCGATCCCGCCCCCGAGGCATCGCCTTCCCCGCCGCCTTCCCCGAGCGGCCTGTCCGTCGGAAGCGAAGGCGAACTGGCCGTCCGGCTGACGACGCTCGCCCGCCGCCCCGGCGGCGTCCTGCTGCTTGCGCGCAGCGACGGGCGTGCCGCCCGGCTGGCCGCCTTGGCCGGCGACATCGCGCCGGACCTCGACGTCGTGCTGCTGCCCATCGACGAGACGGCTGCGGGAGACCGGGCCGCGCCGTCGCGCGCCGTGCTTGGGCGCCGCGCCGCCGGGCTGATGCGGCTCGCGGAAGAGGCGGCACCGGCGGCCGGCCGGCTGGTGGTGGCGTCGGCCGACCTCGCCCTGCAACGGCTGCCGCCGCCGGAAGCCTGGACGGGCGCAAGATTCCACGTGACGCGCGGCATGGCCTATGACGAGGCGGCGTGGCGCGGCTGGTTCGCCAGGGCCGGCTATGTGCTGGACGAGCGGGTCGACGAACCCGGTGAGGCGGCGATCCGCGGCGCGGTGGTGGAGGTGTTCCCCGGCGACTGCGACCGGCCGGTCCGCTGCGACATCGCCGATGGCGTGGTGCGCGAATTGCGTCTGTACGACCCGGTTTCCCAGCGCTCCATCGCCTCCATCGACGGGATCGCGCTCGGCCCGGTCACCGACCTGATCGTCGGGCCAGAAATGCTCGACCGGCTGACCGCAAATCTCGCCAAGCTGGGCTATGTCCTGCCGGAGGGCCTGCGGCGGGAGTTGGAGGAGGGGCGCCGGCCCTACGCCTTCGACCTTCAGCTTCCCAATGTCTTCGATGAGTGCCCGCTGCTGCTCGACCTGTTGCCGGACGCCCAGGTGGTTCTGGATGCCGGCGCGCGCGACCGCATCGAGGCGCGGGCTGACGATCTGGCCGAGTCCGGCCCCGACCGCCGCATCCGCCGTGACGACGCCTGCATCCTGCCGGTGCCGGTGCTGGAACGGCGCCTGATCGGCGCCGAGGCCCTGGACGACAGGCTCGCCGCCCGCGGGGTCCTGCCGGTGGAAATGCTCACCGGGCCGGCGGTGGAGGCGGTGCGGACCGAACGCACGCTTCTGCGCCGGGCGGCGGCCCTGGCCGGGGAGGGCGGGGCGGTGCTGCTCGCCGCCCGTCCCGGTGATGGTCCGGGCGAGGCGGAACGGCTGGCCGAGCGGGCGGCGGCGGTGCTGGAGCGGCCGGTTCCGCTGCTGGAGCGCTGGCCGGACCCGCCGCTCGCGCCGGGGGACTGCGCCGTTCTGGCTCTGCGGACCGGCGGCGGCTTCGTCTGCGACGGCATGACCGTGCTGGTGGCGCCGCGCCATGCCGGGGAGCGGGGGCGCGAGGCCCCGGCCCGGCCGCCGCTGGCGCCGTCGGAACTGGCGCCCGGCGACTTCGTCGTCCATCTGGATTACGGCATCGGCCAACTGGTCGGGCTGGAGGCCATCGCGTCCGACGACGGCGCGGGCGGGGAGGCGACCGCCGACTTCCTGGTTCTGGACTATGCCCATGACGACCGGCTGCTGGTCCCGACCGCCGACCTCGACCGGCTGTGGCGCCATGGCTCGGCCGACACCGGTGCCCGGCTCGACAGCCTGAAGAACGCCAGCTGGCTGGACCGCCGCGCCACCTTGGAGGCGGAGATCGGCGAGACCGCCAAGGGCATCCTGCGGGAAGCCCGCCGCCGCGCGCGGGAGACGGCGCCGGTCATCGACCCGCCGGCCGACCGCATGCGCCGCTTCGGCGCCCGGTTCGGCTTCGACCCGACGGAGGGGCAGCGGAGCGCCATCCAGGCCGTGCTCGACGCCATGCGCCGGGGGCATCCGATGGACCATCTGGTCTGCGCCGACGTCGGCTACGGCAAGACGGAGGTGGCCCTGCGGGCGGCGGCGGCCGTTGCCTTCACCGGGCATCAGGTGGCGGTGATGGCCCCGACCTCCGTCCTCGCCCGCCAGCATCTCGACGTGTTCCGCCGCCGCTTCGCCGGCTTCGGCCTGACGGTGGAGCCCCTGACCGGCGCCATGACCAAGGCGGAGAGCGAGCGGGTGCGCGTTGGGCTGGCCGACGGGTCGGTGGACATCGTCGTCGGCACCCATGCGCTGCTGTCGAAGGACGTCCGGTTCCAGCGTCTGGGCCTGATGGTGGTGGATGAGGAGCAGCGCTTCGGCGCCGCCCAGAAACAGGCGCTGAAGCGGCGGACCAAGGGCGTCCACAGCCTGGCGCTGAGCGCCACGCCGATCCCGCGCACGCTGCAGGGCGCGCTGGCGGGCCTGCGCGGGCTCAGCATCATCGACACCCCACCGGCCCGCCGCCGGCCGGTGCGCACCGCCGTGACCCCGCGCGATCCCACCACCGCCCGCGCCGCCCTGCTGCGCGAACTCGGCCGCGGCGGGCAGGTCTTCTGCGTCACCCCGCGCATCGCCGACCTGGGCGAGCTTGAGGACTGGATCCGGGAGCTGGTGCCGGCCGCGCGCATCGCCGTGGTGCATGGCCGGCTGGGGGCGGCGGCGCTGGACGACGCGGTGATGGGCTTCGTCGACGGCGAGAGCGACATCCTGCTGTCGACGCCGATCATCGAATCCGGCATCGACATCCCGCGCGCCAACACGCTGCTGCTGTTCCGCCCCGACCTGTTCGGGCTGGGCCAGCTGCACCAGCTGCGCGGCCGGGTGGGGCGCGGGGCGGTGCAGGGCTACGCCTATCTCCTGACCGATACCGACCACCCGCTGGAGGAGCGGGCGGCCCGCCGGCTGGGTTCCCTGGAGGTGATCGAGAGCCTGGGCGGCGGCTTCGTGCTGAGCATGCTCGACCTCGACCAGCGCGGCGCGGGCGACCTGCTGGGCGAGGACCAGACCGGCCATCTGCGCGCGGTGGGGACGGAGCTTTACCAGCGCATCCTGGCCGACGCCCTGCGGTCGCTGCGCCGCCAGCCGGACGAACGCTGGGACCCGGAGGTGACGGTGGCGGTGCCGCACTGCATCCCCACCGCCTACATCCCGGAGGAGGAGCTGCGCATCGGCCTGCACCGCCGCATCGCCCGCACCCGCGAGGCCGGCGAGCTGGAATCCCTGCGCGAGGAGATGGAGGACCGCTTCGGCCCGCCGCCCGATCCGGTGGAACGCCTGCTGGCCGTGGCGTCGCTGCGTTGCCGCTGCCGGGCGCTGGGAATCGCCTCCCTCGGCTGCGGTCCGGCCGGGGTGGCGGCGACCCTGCGCGGGGAGCGCGCCGACAAGCGGGCGGCGACTCTGGCGAAGCGTTCCAAGGGCCTGCTGCGCGCCCAGGACGACCGTCTGACCGCCGCGCTGGAGGCCCCCGACGCCGACGGGCGGCTCGCCAATGCCGAACGGGTGCTGGACTGCATCGAGGCGATTGTCCGCAAGGCACAGAGGAGGAAGAAGGAAAGCGCAATTTGAAAGCAAGCGGCGGAGTGCGCGGTGTTGTCCGCCGGCCCAGATTGCCCCCTCAACACGCCTTGATGCCTGTATGGTTCGAGGAGGGAGAGGGACAGATGACCGTCGCACTCGATACCGCCGCACCCGCCATCGCCGATACCGACACCGACGCCGGCCGTTGGGATGCTCTGCGCCGCCGCGATCCCGCCGCCGACGGGCGGTTCGTCTATGCGGTCCGCAGCACCGGCGTCTATTGCCGTCCCAGCTGTGCCGCGCGCCCGGCCCGGCCGGAGAATGTCGCATTCTACGACACCAATGCCGAGGCCGAACGGGCGGGCTTCCGCCCCTGCAAGCGCTGCCGCCCGGACGGCCCGAGCCAGGCCGAGCGGCGGGCCGAGGCCGTCGCCCGCGCCTGCCGCCTGATCGACGAGGCGGAGGAGGTGCCGCCGCTGGACCAGCTTGCCGCCGCTGCCGGGCTCAGCCCGCACCATTTCCACCGCATCTTCAAGCAGGCGACCGGCGTCACCCCGCGCGCCTATGCCGAAGCCCGCCGCGCCGCCCGCGTCGCCGGCACCCTGCAGGAGGCGGGCAGCGTGACCGAGGCGATCTATGAGGCCGGCTATGGCTCGTCCGGCCGGTTCTACGAGACGGCGGGGGCGAGGCTGGGCATGACGCCAACCGCCTACCGCCGCGGCGGGGTGGGGGAGGCGATCCGCTTCGCGGTCGGGGTCTGCTCGCTGGGGTCTATCCTGGTGGCGGCGACGGAACGCGGGGTCTGCGCCATCCTGCTGGGCGACGATCCGGAGGCCTTGCTGCGCGACCTGCAGGACCGCTTCCCCAAGGCCGAATTGATCGGCGGCGACGCCGGATTCGAGGCGACCGTGGCGCAGGTGGTGGGGCTGGTCGAGGCGCCGGGAACCGGGCTGGCCCTGCCGCTGGACATCGGCGGCACCGCCTTCCAGCAGCGGGTCTGGCAGGCATTGCGCGCGATCCCCGCCGGGCGGACCGCCAGCTATGCCGAGATCGCCCGTGCCATCGGCGAGCCGGCGGCGGTCCGGGCGGTGGCGCGGGCCTGCGGCGCCAACCCGCTGGCGGTGGCGATTCCTTGCCACCGGGTGGTGCGCTCCGACGGCGGCCTGTCCGGCTACCGCTGGGGCGTGGAGCGCAAGCGCGACCTGCTGGAGAGGGAAAGGGCGGAAGACCGCAAGGAGTTGGCGCGGTGACGGCGGTGGACGATCTGGACTGGGACCGCATCGGGGCGGACCTCGACGCCGCCGGCCATGCCCTGACCGGGCCGCTTCTGGATGCCGGGACCTGTGCGGCGCTGGCCGGCCTCTACCCGCAGGACGGCCCCTTCCGCAGCCGGGTGGTGATGGAGCGGCACGGCTTCGGCAAGGGGGAGTACAAGTATTTCACCCACCCGTTGCCGGACCCGATCGCTGCCCTGCGGGCGCCGCTCTACCGCCGGCTGGCGCCGGTCGCCAACCGCTGGGCCGCGGCGATGGGGCTCGACACCCGCTACCCGGCGGAGCATGCGGAGTTCCTGGAGCGCTGCCACGCCGCGGGACAGACACGCCCGACGCCGCTTCTGCTGAAATACGGCCCCGGCGACTACAACTGCCTGCACCAGGACCTCTATGGCGAGACGGTGTTTCCGCTGCAGATCGCCATCCTGCTGTCGGAGCCCGGCAGCGGCTTCACCGGCGGCGAGTTCGTGCTGACCGAACAGCGCCCGCGCATGCAGTCGCGCGCCACCGTCGTGCCGCTGGGGCTGGGGGAGGGGGTGATCTTCGCGGTGGACCAGCGCCCGGTCCAGGGAACCCGCGGACCTTACCGCGTCCGCCACCGCCATGGCGTCAGCCCGGTCAGGTCGGGCGAACGCTACACGCTGGGCATCATCTTCCACGACGCGGCGTGAGGCGTCACCCCGCAGCCGACGGCGCCCGCGATCCCATCCCACGGGCGGGGGAGTAGCCGCGCACGGCCAGCGCCGCGAACAGCAGGGTGGCGCCGGTGACGACCGCCAGCGCCAGCCCATCCACCTGCCCGTACAGCGCGAAGCGGATCAGCTCCACCCCATGGGTGAAGGGGTTCAGGCTGCACAGCCACCACAGCAGCGGCCCGGCCTCCTCCATGCGGTAGAGCGGATAGAGGGCGGAGGACAGGAAGAACAAGGGGAAGACGACGAAATTCATCACCCCGGCGAAATTCTCCAGCTGTCGGATGGTGGAGGCCAGCACCATGCCCAGCGCGCCCAGCATCAGCCCGTTCAGCAGCAGGGCCGGCAGCACCGTCAGCGGCGCCCAGGCCGGCAGGTCAATGCCATAGAGCCGGACGATCAGCAGGAAGGCCGCCACCTGCAGCACCGACACCACCACCCCGCCCAAGAGCCGCGCCAGCAGAAGGAAACCGCGCGGCAGCGGGCTGGTCAGCAGGATGCGCATGCTGCCCATCTCGCGGTCGTAGACCATCGACAGCGAGCCCTGCATCCCATTGAACAGCTGGATCATGCCGATCAGCCCCGGCACGATGTAGGTCTCGTAGGGGATGTAGGTCTCGTAGGGCGGGATGATGGCGATGCCGAGCGCCGCGCGGAATCCCGCCGCGAAGACGAACAGCCAGACCAGCGGCCGGACCAGCGCGCCCAGGAAGCGTTCGCGCTGATGGACGAAGCGCAGGACCTCGCGCGCCACGATCCCCTGGAAGGCGATCCACCATCCGCTCATGCCGCGGCCTCCGCATTCGCGCCCACATCGGCGCTCGGGTCGGCGACCGTTTTGGCGGCAGTCAGCCGGTCAAAGCTCTCCGCCACGGTGGCGCATCCGGTTTCGGCATTCACCGCGGCGACCGGGCCGCTGGCCCGCACCCGGCCGCGATGGAGGACCACCACATGGTCGGTGGCCGGGTCGATCTCGTCGATCAGGTGGGTGGCCCACAGCACGGCGATGCCGTCCTCGGCACACAGCGCATGAACATGGCGGATCAGGGTGCGGCGGGCGGGGATGTCCAGCCCGACCGTCGGTTCGTCCAGCAGCAGCAGGGACGGGCGGTGCAGCAGGGCGCGGGCGATCTCCACCCGCCGGCGATGCCCGCCGTTCAGGGCGCGAACCTTCTCGCCCCGCCGTTCGAACAGGGACAGGCGGGTCAGCTCCGTCTCGATCCGCCGGTCGGCCTCGCGCCGGCCGATGCCGTGCAGAGCCGCGAAGTAGCGCAGATTCTGCATCACCGTCAGGTCGAGATCGAGCGTCGGCTGCTGGAACACCACCCCCAGCCGGGCCAGCGCCTCGCTGGGAGCCTGCGCCATGTCGTGGCCGTGGATGCGCACTCGGCCCGCGCTCGCGCGAAGCAGTCCGGCAGCCAGCGCGAACAGCGTGCTTTTCCCCGCCCCGTTGGGGCCGAGCAGGCAGGTGAAGGCGCCCGGCATCACGCGGAACCCGACATCCTCCAGCGCATGGCGCTCCCCGCCATAGCTGTGGCGCAGCCCCTCCACCTCCAGTGCCGGCACCGTCATCCTGCTGCTCCCTCTTCCCATCACCCCTTGACGACGACGCCCCAGGGATAGCGGCCGACCTTGATGGACTTCGTCACCTTCAGGCTGTCGACGTCGATCACCGACACGTCGCTGCTGACCCCGTTGGTGGTGTAGAGCGTCTTCTGGTCGGGCGTCAGCGCCAGATGCCAGACGCGGCGGCCGACCAGCAGGTAATCCTTCACCTCGAAGGTCTTGGCGTCCACCACCGCGACATGGTTGGCCGGCCCTAGAGCCACGAAGGCATAGCGGCCATCGTCGGTCAGCTTGACGCCCACCGGCTGGATGCGGTCCTTGGCGACGCCCTTGATGTGGAAGTCGATGGCCTTCTTCACCTGCCGCGTGGCGGTGTCGATGACGCTGACGGTGCCGCCGATCTCCGACGACACCCACAGCTGCGCGCCGTCCTTGGTGAACTCCGCATGGCGCGGGCGGGGGCCGACCAGGGTGTTGTCGGTGACCTGCCGCTTCTCCACGTCGATCCAATGCACCATGCTGGTGGTCTCGGACGTGTTGACGGCCCAGCGTCCGTCGGGGCTCACGTCCATCCCCTCCGGCTCCACCCCGACATCGACCTGGAAGGCCACCTTGCGGGTGGGTACGTCGACCACGGTGACGACGTTGCTGTCTTCGTTGGCGATGAACAGGCTCCTGCCGTCGGGGCTCAGCGCGAACTGTTCCGGATCTTCGCCGGAGGGCAAATTGTGGACGACCTTCTTGGTGGCGAGGTCGAGCACCTGCACCGCGTGGTCGTCGCTGGCGCAGATGAACAGCTGGGTGCCGTCCTTCGACAGGGTGATGCCGCGCGGACGCTTGCCGACCTTGATGGTATCGACAACCGCCAGCGTCTTGCCATCGATCACCGACAGGCTGTTGTCCTTCTCGTTGGACACGTAGATGGTCTGGGCCGACGCGGCGGACGCCAGGAAGGCGGTCAGCAGGGAAGCCGTTAAGGGCAACCAGGGCAGGCGGGCGGATGTCATGGCGTCTTCTTCCCTCGCGTCTTGCAGAGTGTTTCGGGTTGGTCGTAGCCCAGGCTGTCCAGTTCGGTCCGCGGGTGCAGGAAGCCCTCCTGCGGCGACACCGACACGACGGAGCGGTCGGCGGCGAGCAGCACCGGCTGGCGCAGCTGCCCGTCCCACGGACGCAGGGTCAACGGCGCGCCGCGGAAGGCGGACATGGTGAAGTCGGGCGATTGGATGAAGGCGATCAGCCGGTCCGGGTCGGCGGTGCGGGCACGGGCCGCCGCCTCCCCCACCACGCGGACGGCGGTCCAGCCATTGTGGTCGCGGGCGGTCATCGGCCGCTTGGCCGCCGCCTTGAAGCGGGATTGCAGCTGCGCCGCCCCCCATTGCTCGTGGGTGCGGTGCCAGACCGTGGGCACCAGCCCCTGGGTACCGGCAACCGGGCGCGGATCGGCAGTGCGGTAGGACAGATAATCGCCGAACTCCCCCACCTCGTCGGCGACGATCAGCACGTCGTATGACTTGGCCTGGGTGAAGACGGGGATTTCCGCCTCCGCCGTGCGGTTCACGTCGCTGTCGGCGGTCCAATCCTTCTCCGCCACGATCTGCGCGCCGACGCGCTTGGCGGTGCGGCGGACGGCGTCGGCATAGAGCCTGTCCTCCGGCCGGCGGCCGGTGACGAGGAACCAGCGCGGCCAGCGCTTCTTCACCAGATATTGCCCGAGCGCATCGGCCAGCATCGCCCGGCTGGGCGCCACATGCAGCAGGTTGGGCGCGCAGGCCGCGCCGCGCAGGGCATCGTCGGGTGCATTCGCGTTCAGGATCAGCAGGTTGCGCGCCTCCGGCAGCTTCGACAGCGCGTCCACCGTGGCACCCGGCGCATCGACGACGACGAAGCGCCCGCCGCGTCCTGCCAACTCGCGCAGGGCCGCCGCCGCGTCGCCGTCCGGCGGCACCTCAACGCTGTCCAGCACGAAGGACTGCTTGAGGAACTTGCCGGTCGTGTTGTTGTCGGCGATGGCCAGCGTGGCGCCGGCCAGCCCGTCGTCCGTCGGCGGCTCGTCCGGGTTGGCGACATAGGGCGGCGGCTCCGGCGTCTGCGACAGGAAGCCGATGCGGATCTCGCCGGCATCCGCATCGGCGGGCTGCTGGGCGCCGGCCGGCGTCCCGGCGAGCAGAACGGCGCCGAATGCGGCCAGCGACAGGCTGTGGAGCAGGCGTGTCTTCGTCATCGTATCCGTCGGAACGCAAACAGTTTGGTGTGCAGCCTATCCGGCGAATCCAACCTCCGGAATGCGACTATGGGAGGATGGACAGGGTCCCGTGGGGGTGAAGCGTCCGCAGAACGGCTGCGGCCCACCCTCATCTTGTACGAAAGTCCAATTATTGGCGTGACTGACTGATGGCTATCCTGGCGGTCCGTTCGATCAGGAAACCACTGCCGGAACCTCCGATGGCGCCCGTCACCCGCCGCCGCTTTCTCTCCGGACTCGCCGCAACCGGTGCCGCCATCGGGGCGTCGGTCGGGTCGGCCGTTCCGCGGAATGCCTCCGCCCGCCCGCTCGACGAGGTGATGGAGCGCGGCCGGCTGCGCGTCGCCGTGTATCGCGATTTCCGACCCTTCTCCTTCCGGCAGGACGGGGCCCTGGTCGGCATCGACGTGGATCTTGCCCGTGCAATCGCGGGAAAGCTGGGGGTGAAGGCCGACATCGTGGAGCAGATCGCCGGGGAGACGGTGTCCGACGACCTGCGCGTCGCGGTGTGGCGCGGCAGCCTGTTCGGCGGCGAGCTGGCCGACATCATGATGCACATCCCCTATGACAAGCAGTTCGGCCTGATGAACCCGGAGGCGGTGCTGTTCGGCCCCTACCATCACGAGGTGTTCGCCCTGGCCCGCAATCCGCAGCGGGTGCGCTCCGCCATGCTGGCGACCCTGCCGGACGAGCCGATCGCGGTGGAGATCGACAGCATCCCCGACTTCTTCCTGCTGGGCCTGCAGGGCGGCCGGCTGCGCAGCCATATCATCCATTGCCCGACGCCCGAGGCCGCCGTGGAGAAGCTGACCTCCGGCGAGGCCGCCGCGGTGCTGGCGCCGCTCAGTCAGGTGCAGGCGGCGCTTGGCGCGCGGGCGGAGCAGTTCCCCATCACCACGGTGACCCTGCCGGGGATGATGACCTCGAGCTGGAACGTCGGCATGGCGACCAAGGAGAACTCCCGCGATCTCGTCTATGCCGTCGGCGACGCGGTGAGCGCCCTGACCGAGGACGGGACGATGGCGAAGATCTTCGCCAGCTACGGCGCCACCCACACCCCGCCCCCGCTGGTGGAGTGAGAGCTAGGGTTCCCTCTCCCCCCGGGGAGAGGGGAAACTGCCGATTGGGAGGAGTTGCATGCGACACGCCTTGCTCGGAGGCCAACTGACCGCAGCGCTGCTGTTCGCAGCCGCCCCCGCATTCGCCGCGGCCTCTCCCTCCGACCCGCTCGGCTCCGTCATGTGGGAGGTGTTGCGCGAGCAGTATTTCGCCGGCGCGCCGGTGGTGTTCGACAGCGCGGTGAAGGTCACGGCCCCAGCCTCGGCGGAAGACACGCGCGCCGTCCCGCTCTCCGTCGACGCCACCGCCCTAGGGCAGGTGGTGGAGATGCTGGCGATTGCCGACCTCAATCCCTTCCCCCTGATCCTGCGCTATCACCCCGGCACCGCCGCGCCCTACATCGCCACCCGCATCAAGATCCAGCAGGCGACCGCCGTGCGCGGCGCGGCGCGGACAGCCGACGGCGTCTGGCATGTGTCGGGCGTCCTGGTCGATGCGGCAGGCGGCGGCTGCAGCGCCCCGCCGGTGTCCTACGCGCAGAAGGACTGGGCCGACCATGTCGGCGAGGTGCAGGCGCGGCTGTGGCCGGCGGATGCGGACGGGGTGGCGCGGCTGCGGCTGCGCATCCGCCATCCCAACGACACCGGTCTCGTCGACGGCATCCCCGCCTTCTTCGTCGAGACGCTGACGGTCCAGGCTCAGACCCCCGGCGGTCCGGCCGAGCTGGCGCGGATCGACAGCCTGGAGCCGGTGTCGGAGAACCCGGTCTATTCGCTGGACGTCCGCCCGCCGCCGGACGCCAAGGCGCTGGTGCTGCGCGGCCGCGACAACCAGGGCGGCGAGATCGACGCGGTCATCCCGATGCCGCCGCCCGGCGCCCGGCCGGCGATGACGCTGCGCCCGGCCGACCCGCTGCGGAGCGTCGGACAATGACGATGAAGCTCCTGCGCCGGCTGGCGCTCGCCGCCGCCCTTGCCACGGTTCTCACGGCCGCCGCCCAGGCCGCCGGCCCGCTGACCTACGACCTGAAGCCGACGCGCATCGCCCCCGACACCTATGTGTTCGAAGGATCAACCAAGCATTTCACCCGCGCCAACGGCGGCAACATCCTGAATTCCGGCTTCATCGTCACCGCCGACGGGGTGATCGTCATCCAGACCGGCCCGTCCCGCCGCTATGGCGAGGAGATGCGCGCCGCCATCCGCAAGGTCACCGACAAGCCGATCCGCAAGGTCTTCGTCAGCAACCTGCACCCTGATTACTGGCTGGGTTCCCAGGCCTTCGCCGACGTGCCGGTCGCGGCGCTGCCCGGCACCATCGCCGGCATCCAGGAGGAGGGGAACGGCATCGCCGACAACATGTACCGGCTGGTCGGCGACTGGATGCGCGGGACCGAGGTGACGGTGCCGACCGAGCCGGTCTATGGCTCCACCGTCAAATTCGGCGACCACCGGCTGCGGCTGATCCCGCTGTCCGGCCACACCGCCGCCGATCTGATGATCCTGGACGAGACGACGGGCGTGCTGTTCGCCGGCGGCGTCGTCTTCTGCAACCGCACCCCCACCACGCCCCATGCCACCATCGCCGACTGGCTGAAGGAGCTGGACGCGGTGGATGCGCTGGACATCCGGCTGCTGGTGCCCAACCACGGCAACATCCGCCCCGACAAGGCCTGCGTCGCCCAGACCCGCGACTGGCTGACCTGGCTGGACGGCACGCTGCGCCATGCGGTGGAGTCCGGCATGGACATGGCGGAAGCGCTGGAACTGCCGATTCCGGAGCGATTCGCAGTGCTCGACGTGCTGCGCGAAGAGTATCGCCGCTCCGTCGCCCATCTCTGGCCGAAGATCGAGCAGGAGAGCCTTCCCAAAGTCAATTGACGCTTGCGCCTGCTACTATCCGACAATTTACCCGACCGATCATCCGTCTACACTGCCGATATCGTGAAGCGACGCGGCCCTTGCGGCCGCCAACATCCTGATTGCCGCCCCGATCCCGCCCAGCACCGCCGGACCCGCCCGTCCTGCGGCAACGGTCGGACCTTGCCCGGGCGGTGCCGTCATCATCAGTATTGGGAGGCAACCGCACATGAAGCGTCTGGTTACAAGTCTCGCCCTGGCAGCCTCGCTGACCGCGTTCAGCGCCACCGGCGTTCTCGCCGCCGAAGGCCCATCCAACGACGATCTGCTGAAGAGCGCCACCAACACCGAAGCGGTCCTGACCTATGGCATGGGTCCGCAGGCCCAGCGCTTCAGCCCGCTGACCGACCTGAACGCCGACACCGTCAAGAAGCTGGTCCCGGTCTGGTCCTTCTCCTTCGGCGGCGAAAAGCAGCGCGGCCAGGAAGCCCAGCCCATCGTCTATGACGGCACCATCTACGTCACCGGTTCCTATTCCCGCCTCTATGCGGTCGATGCCCGCACCGGCCAGAAGAAGTGGGAATACAACCACCGCCTGCCCGACGGCATCATGCCCTGCTGCGACGTGGTGAACCGCGGTGCGGCCATCTACAAGGACAAGATCTACTTCGCCACGCTGGACGCCCGCCTCGTCGCGCTGAACCGCGAGACCGGCAAGGTCGTCTGGAACAAGAAGCTGCAGGACTACAAGGAAGGCTATTCCAACACCGCCGCCCCGATGATCGTCGACGGCAAGATCATCACCGGCAACTCCGGCGGCGAGTTCGGCGTCATCGGCATGGTCGAGGCCCGCGATGCCGAGACGGGCGAGCTGGTGTGGCAGCGCCCGACCATCGAAGGCAACATGGGGACGCTGAACGGCAAGGATTCGACCGTCACCGGCAAGACCAATGCCAGTTGGCCGGGCGACATGTACAAGACCGGCGGCGGCGCCACCTGGCTGGGCGGCACCTACGATCCGGAGACCAAGAGCCTGTTCTTCGGCACCGGCAACCCGGCGCCGTGGAACTCGCACCTGCGCCCGGGCGACAACCTCTACACCTCCTCCACGCTCGCCATCAATCCGGACAACGGCGAGATCAAGTGGCACTACCAGACCACGCCGCATGACGGCTGGGATTTCGACGGCGTGAACGAGTTCGTGTCCTTCGACCTGAAGAAGGACGGCAAGGTCATCAAGGCCGGCGGCAAGGCCGACCGCAACGGCTTCTTCTATGTCATCGACCGCAACACCGGCAAACTGATCAACGCCACGCCCTTCGTCACCAAGATCACCTGGGCCAAGGGCATCGACATCGAGACCGGCCGTCCGATCTACATCGACGACAACCGTCCGGGCGCCCCGACCGAAGGCAGCGGCGACGCCAAGGGCAAGTCGGTCTTCGCGGCCCCCGCCTTCCTCGGCGCCAAGAACTGGATGCCGATGGCCTACAACCCGCAGACCGAGCTGTTCTATGTCCCGGCCAACGAGTGGGGCATGGACATCTGGAACGAGCCGATCACCTACAAGAAGGGTGCTGCCTATCTCGGCGCCGGCTTCACCATCAAGCCGCTGTACGACGATTACATCGGCGCGCTGCGCGCGGTCGATCCGAAGACCGGCAAGATCGTCTGGGAATACAAGAACCCGGCCCCGCTGTGGGGCGGCGTCCTGACCACCGCCGGCAACCTCGTCTTCACCGGCACGCCGGAAGGCTTCCTGAAGGCTTTCGACGCCAAGTCCGGCAAGGAGGTCTGGAAGTTCCAGACCGGCTCCGGCGTGGTCGGCAGCCCGGTCACCTGGAAGATGGATGGCGAGCAGTATGTCGCCGTCGTCTCCGGCTGGGGCGGTGCCGTGCCGCTGTGGGGCGGCGACGTTGCCAAGCTGGTGAAGGACATCAACCAGGGCGGCTCGCTCTGGGTCTTCAAGCTGCCCAAGGCCTGATCGTTTCCTGATCGGTTCCCGACCGACCCGAAAGGCCGATGGGAAGGAGCGGACCGGAGCAATCCGGTCCGCTCATGCCTGTCTGTAAACACTGCACAGTCAAAATGCGGCTGCTTCTTGTTATGTCCTACCATAGTCCAATTATTTGCCTCCCCCACTGCTGATAACGTCCGTCCATGCGAAGCAGAAGCCGCAGGGCGGCGAGAAACAGAGGGAACGTCTTACCCATGAATGCACGGATTCTTCGGATTGCAGCCGCTGTTGGTCTGATCGGCGCCGTGGCGCTTCCCGGCCTCGTCTATGCCCATGGCGATGTCGTCCCGCAGGCGGTCGACACCAGCGGGCTGGAGAAGCTGGGCGACAAGTGGCGCGACAGCAACCCCTACCGCAGCAACCAGCGCGCCATCGAGATCGGCGCGTCGGCCTTCAACCAGAACTGCGCGCGCTGCCATGGGCTGGGTGCGGTGTCCGGCGGCATCGCTCCCGACCTGCGTTACCTGGAAAAGGGCGACGCCGGCGACGAGTGGTTCAAGGAGCGCGTCATCAACGGGTCGATCCGCAACGGCGTCACCTACATGCCGGCCTTCGGCGACGCGCTGGGGCAGGAGGCGCTGTGGTCGATCCGCTCCTGGCTGGAAACCGTGCACGAGGACTGATCCCCTGCTGCCGGTCGTCAGGCGCCGGCTTTCCGCTCCCGTTTTACTTCCTTGAAGGTGGTTATCCATGATCCGCAGAACCGCTTCCCTGGTCGCCGTCGCCGCTGCCCTGCTCGCCACGCCGGCCGCCGTTTCCTTCGCCGCCGACCGCGCCACCCCCGAACAGGCCAAGTCGCTGGTCGCCGATGCCGTCGCCTATCTGAAGGCCAAGGGGCCGGAGGAAGCCACCAAGGCCTTCCAGGACCCGAAGGGCAACTTCCGCCGCGGCGAGCTGTATGTCTTCGTCTTCGACACCAACGGCCGTTACGTGGCCTCCGGCGCCAACCCGCGCCTTGCCGGCTCCGAGGCCGCCGACCTGAAGGACGCGGAAGGCAAGCCCATCGTTCAGGCGATGATCACCGAGACCAAGGACAAGCCGAGCGCCGTCATCGACTATGTCTGGCTGAACCGCCAGACCAACAAGGTCGAGCACAAGCATTCCTACGTCACCCGCGACGGCAACTACATCGTCGGGGCGGGAACCTACGACCAGTGACGGTGCTGCGGGGCGGAGCGGGGAGGCGAAGGCCGCCACCTCCGCATAGGCCGCCCCATCCTCCTATCGTTGAATATACGAACCATCTGCAATGCCCCTAGACTGAGGGTTCAACCAGACGCCGGGGACCGGACCATGTCGGCAGGCTGTACGAGACGGGCGACGCTGCTGGCCGCCGGCGCGCTGGTCGCTTCGGCCACGCTCCGGTCCGGCTTCGCCGCCGAACGGCCGGTCGTCCGCGCCGGGGTGCTGAAGTTCGGCACGGTCAGCTGGGAACTCGACACCGTCCGCGCCAACCGCTTCGACGAGCAGGCCGGGATCGACCTGCGGCTGGTGGAACTGGCGGGCAGTGCGGCCACGCAGGTCGCGCTGCAGGCGGGCGGGGTGGAGGTCATCGTCTCCGACTGGCTGTGGGTGTCGCGGATGCGCACGAAGGGGGAGGCGCTGTCCTTCATCCCCTATTCCACCGCCGTCGGCGCCCTGGTGGTGCCGGCCGGTTCCCCGATTGCCGGGATCGCCGACCTGCGCGGCAAGCGCATCGGCGTGGCCGGCAGCCCGCTGGACAAGAGCTGGCTCCTGCTGAAGGCGCTGGCCAGCGACCGGCACGGCCTTGCGCTCGACCGTGACGCCCAGCCCTTCTTCGGCGCGCCGCCGCTGCTGAACAGCAAGATCGCCGACGGCGACCTCGACGCCGTGCTGACCTACTGGCCCTTTGCCGCCCGGCTGGAGGCGCGGGGCCTGCGCGTGCTGGTCACGGTGTCTGACATGCTCACCGCACTGGGCCAGCCGGCCGACGTTCCGTCCATCGGCTATGTCTTCCGCGAGGAATGGGCGCGCGCCAACCCGGCCGCGCTGGCCGGATTCCAGGCGGCCACCGGCAAGGCGAAGGCGCTGCTGGCACAATCGGATGCGGCCTGGGACCGGCTTGCCCCGCTGATGCAGGCGGAGGACGACGCCACCTTCCGCACCCTGCGCGACCGCTACCGCGAAGGCATCCCTCGCCGCTGGACGGCGGAGGAGCAGGCCGGCGCCGCAAGGCTCTATGCGCTGCTGGCCCGGCTCGGCGGACGGGAACTGGTCGGCGATGCGGCGACGATCGCGCCCGGCACCTTCTGGACCGGCGGGGCATAGCCGGTGCGCCGCGCCCTGATGCCGCTGCTGTCGATCCTGCTGCTGCTGGCCTGCTGGCAGGCGGCGGCGATGCTGGTCAGCGGGCGCCTGCTGCCGGGGCCGCTGCCGGTCGCCGAATCCCTTCTGCGCGAGGCGGAGAGCGGGGCGCTGTTCCACCATCTCGGCGCCACGCTGCTGCGGGTGGTGGGCGCCTTCGCGCTCGCCATGTCCATCGGCACCGGGCTGGGGGTGGCGATGGGCCGCTCCCCCGTTATCGACCGGCTGTTCGGGCTGTGGCTGGTCTTCTTTTTGAATTTGCCGGCGCTGGTGGTGATCGTGCTGGCCTATGTCTGGTTCGGCCTGACCGAGGCCGCCGCCATCGGTGCGGTGGCGGTCAACAAGATCCCCAACACGGTCGTCCTGGTGCGCGCCGGTGCCCGCGCCATCGACGAAGGGCTGATCGACATGGCCCGCGTCTATCGGTTGTCGCCCGCCGACCGGCTGCGCCATGTGCTGCTGCCGCAACTCACCCCGACCATCGCCGCCGCCGCGCGGTCCGGCCTCGCCCTGATCTGGAAGATCGTGCTGGTGGTCGAACTGCTGGGCCGCAGCGACGGTGTCGGATTCCAGATCAACCTCCTTTTCCAGACCTTCGATGTCGCAGGAATCCTGGCTTACACCGTCGCGTTCGTGGCCGTGGTCCAGCTTTTGGAGTACGGCGTCCTCCAACCGGTCGAGCGGCGCAGCCAGCGCTGGCGGCGCTTGCCCGCTGACGCTTGAGATCCGCTCCAAGCGCTTCGGCGCGGTGGAGGCGGTGCGCGGCCTGACCCTGTCCGCCGCGGCGGGAGAGGTAGTGGCCCTGGTCGGCCCCAGCGGCTGCGGCAAGACGACGGCACTCGGCATCGTCGCCGGGCTGGACCGCGCCTTCGACGGGGAGGTCCGCATCGGCACCCGGCCGGACGGCGAACCGGCGCGCCTCGGTTATGTCTTCCAGGAACCGCGACTGCTGCCCTGGCGCAGCGTGCGGCAGAATCTGGCGCTGGTCCTGCCGCGGGCGCAGCGCAGGGGACCGGCGGTCGACGCCATGCTGGATGCGCTGGAGCTGACGCCCTTCGCCGACCGCTTCCCCACCCAGCTGTCGCTGGGCATGGCGCGGCGGGTGGCGCTGGCCCGCGCCTTCGTCGTGGAACCGGACCTGCTGCTGATGGACGAGCCCTTCGTTTCGCTGGATGAGCCGACGGCGTTGCGGCTGCGGGCGCTGCTGGCGGGATTGCTGGACCGTCGGCCGACCACCGTCCTGCTGGTGACCCACAATCTGCGCGAGGCGCTGGCGCTCGCCGACCGGCTGCTGTTGCTGGCGCCGTCGCCGGGCCGCGTGGTGGCGGAGGTGCCGGTTGCCATACCCCGTGCCGCCCGCGACGATTCCGCCATCGAGACGATGCGCCGCGACCTGCTGTCCCGTCCCGAACCGGCCTTCCGCCTGCTGGCGTGACACCTGCCGCTTTCCGGTGCATTTGCCCCTCGTCCGGCCGATGCGGGTGCGCTATGGTGCGACCGTGCCGGCTGGGTCCGGCGGTGGCGGAAGGTGGCGGAACCGGATGGCGTTCGGTCGATGCACGGTGCGGCGGGTGCGGCGGCTCGGCCTGTTGGCCGGGATGGTCGCGCTGTTGCTGCAGGTCGTCGCCTGGAGCTGGATGCCCGTCGCAACAGCCGCTGCCCGGACCGGAGAGACGACGTCTCTGCAAATCTGTTCGGCCGGCAGCTTCGCGACGGTCGATGTCGATCCCGCTGAATACGGGCTGGCGCACTATGGCGGCGCGGTCATCGGCAAGGGCTACGCTGCCGACGACGGCCACGGCGCTCCGTCCGACCCGAAGCCCTTCGGCAGCGGCCATTGCCCGCTCTGTCCGCTGGTGAGCGGACTTGCCCTGCCGCCGCCGCTGTTGAGCGTCGGTCCGGCCATGGCGGTTGCCGCCGATTCCCGCCTGCTGCCGGGCGAACGCATCGCCGCGGGCTGGTTCCTGTCGACGCTCCAGGCCCGGGCGCCTCCGTTGAGCGCCTGATCGTGCACGCGTGATCGTTCACGCCCGATCTTCCCTTCCTTTGCCATTCACGTCGCTGCGCATCGCGTGCCCGATCCCGCCGGGATTCCGCCGGCCGCCTGCCATGCCCATTCGTCATCAGGAGACCATGTCAATGAAGCGCATTCTCGGCATCGCCACCGCCCTCGTCCTGTTCGGCGCCGGTGCCGCGCTGGCCCACAGCTACAAGGCCGGTCCGATCGACATCGGCCATCCCTGGGCGCGCGCCACCGCGCCGTCGGCACCCAACGGCGGCGCCTATCTGTCGCTGACCAACACCGGCACGGCGGAAGACCGGCTGGTCGCCGCCTCCACCCCCGCCGCCGAAAAGGCGGAACTGCACACCCACCTGAACGAGAACGGCGTGATGAAGATGCGCGAGGTGCCCTTCATCGCCGTGGCACCCGGAGAGTCGGTGAAGCTCGCGCCGGGCGGGCTGCATGTCATGCTGCTCGGCCTCAAGAAGCCGCTGGTGAAGGGCGAGCGCGTGCCGCTGACCCTGCGCTTCGAGAAGGCCGGAACCGTCGAGGTCGAACTCGCCATCGAGGCGGCCGGGCAGAGCGGCTCCGACCACGGCCACAACCATACCGGTGCCGCGCACGGCCATGACGCCGGACAGGCCGGAAAGCAGTAACGCAAGGGCGCCCTCATCGCCAACGAAGCCGGCAGCCATCGCATGTCGCTGCCGGCTCCCTGTGCATCCAGGTGCGCGGACATTGCCGAGCTTGCTCAGCCAAAGAAAATCCGAGTTTAAGATAACAATAGGATGAACATCGCCCTCTTTGCGGACACTGGGGTGAGGATGATCAACCTAAGATCACAAATGGCGTGATCGATATTCTTGACAAATTCGTGTCAAATATTTTTCATAATACTGGTATCGACAGCTTGTGCCAGGGGCCAGACCGTGGACGAATTTGCGGGCCATCTGCAGCACGAAGCTGCGCGGGAGCTGCTCGGATCCTTGCGGATATCCGACGGCGCTCTGCTGGTTCTTTGCGATCCGAATGGCGAGAATCTGACGCTCAGCGCTTCGACGCGCCGCTATTTCGGTCCGGCGGCAGGTCGGATGATGGGCAGCGGCTGGGTTTCGGTGATCCATCCCGACGACCAGATGCTCGCCGCCAATTCCTGGCTGCGAGCTGTGTTCGACGACGAGGCTTATGATCTTCAGCTGCGGTACCGGCGGTATGACGGCATCTATCGCCCCTTCGCGGTGAAAGCCGTTCGCTTCTTCGACGGACATGCCCACCAGACGCGTTGGCTGGTGGTATCGGAACCGCTCAACGGGGAGGGTGATCCGCCAACCCGCTCAGCGCGGCCGGTGGCGGGCCAGCGCGTCGGTGATGTCGATGTCGCGGAAGGGCTTGCCGATCACCGGACGCGCGCGGTGGGCGTCGGGCAGACCCTCCGCCCCATGGCCGGTGGTGAAGATGAAGGGGATGCCGGCGGCGGCCAGACGGTCGGCCACCGCATCCACCCGCTCGCCGCGCAGGTTGACGTCGAGCAGGGCGATGTCGAAGCCGCCCGCCTCGATCATGTCCAGCGCCGCCGTGACCGAGCCGGCCGGACCCAGGCAGGTGACACCCCGGTCGAGCAGGGCATCCTCCAGGCTCATGGCGATCAGCGGCTCGTCCTCGACGATCAGGACGGTCAGGTCGGAAATATTCGCGTCGGTCACTGCGGGCTCACTCGCGACGACAGGGGGATCACCAGCCGGCATCGCACGCCTGCAGGGTCGAAAGCAAGCGCCACGTCGCCCTCCAGCTCGTGCGCCAGTCCCCTTTCGATCAGGCGGGAGCCGAAGCCGCGGCGGGTCGGCGCCACCACCGGCGGCCCGCCGCTTTCGCGCCAGCGCAGAACCAGCGCGCCCGCCTGGCCGTCCTTGCCGGTGCGGACCGGCGGCTGGGCCTGCTGCGCGATCTCCCAATCCAGCTCCACCCGCCCGTTCTCCGCGGACAGGGCGCCGTATTTGGCGGCGTTGGTGGCAAGCTCATGGAAGGCGAGGTGAAGGGACACCGCCACCCCGGTCGTCAGGTTGACCGGCGGCCCGCCGACCTTGACGCGGCCGGCATGGACATGGGGTTCCAGCGTCAGGGCGGCGATCTCGCTCAGCGAGGCACCCTGCCACTGGCGGCGGGTCAGCAGGTCGTGCGCCTGGGCCAGCGCGCGCAGACGGGACTGGAAGGCATCCGGGAAGGCTTCCACCGACGGGGCGGCGCGCAGAGTCTGCTTGGCGATGGACTGCACCATCGCCAGGGTGTTCTTGACCCGGTGGTTCAGCTCCTCCAGCAGCAGGAGCTGCCGCTCCTCCGCCTTCTTGCGGTCGGTGATGTTCAGCGAGACGCCGGCCAGCCCGATCGGCACGCCGTCCCGGTCGTAGACCGCGCGGCCGCGCACCTGCACCCAATGGACGCTGCCGTCGGGCCAGATGCTGCGGTACTCCATGTCCAGCGGGGAGCCGCTGCTCACCGCCTGCTGGACCATCGCCTGCTGGTACTCGCGGTCCTCGGGATGGACATGCGTCAGCAGCCGGTCATAGCTGGTGAGTTCATCGGGGTCGGACAGACCGAGATTGGCGGCGCAGATCGACGACACGCGCAGCCGGTTGTCCGCCAGCGTCAGTTCCCATGAGCCGAGCCGCCCGGCCTCCAGCGCGAAACGCAGCCGCGCCTCGCTCTCCGCCAGGGCCTGGCGCTTGTCGGCCAGTTCGTTGCGGTCGCGCGCCTCCACCAGGGCGCGGCGCACCACGACCTGCAGGCGCTCCATCCGCAGCTTGACCACGTAATCGGTGGCGCCCTTCTTCAGCGCCTCGATGGCATTCTCCTCGCCCAGCATGCCGGACACGAAGATGAATGGCACCCGCGGCAGCCGTTCGCGCGCGATGGCCAGCGCCGACATGCCGTCGAAATCGGGCAGGTCGAAGTCCGACAGGATCAGGTCGTAGGGACCGCCGCCGGCGACCGCGTCGATGAAGGACTGGCGGGTATCGACGCGCTGGATGTCGAAATCATGGTCGTCGATCATCAGCAGGTGCTCGCGCACCAGATCGGCGTCCATGCCGTTGTCCTCCAGCAGCAGGACACGGCAGGGGACCGGCTGCCCCGGACCGGCGGGCATGCCGTCCGATGTGAGGAGCCCCGATGGCGGATCGAGCAGTCTGGTCATCAGGTGCCGCGCGGCCGGCGGGGATGGCAGCCGGGCGGCGGCTCGTTCAGGATCGCCCAGAAGCTGCCGATGTCGCGGATGGCGTCGAAGAACTCCTTGAAACCGACCGGCTTGACGACGAAGGCGTTCACCCCCAGCCGGTAGCTGCGGACCAGATCCTGCTCCTCCTTGGAGGATGTCAGCATGACAACCGGGATGGCGCGGGTGCTGTCGTTGGCCTTGATCCGCTGCAGCACCTCGATCCCGTCCACCTTCGGCAGCTTGATGTCGAGGATGATGACCGCCGGGTATTTCGGGTCGGTCGGCTTGGACACCGCCTGCCCATCCTCGTGGAACAGGTAGGACAGCGCTTCCGCCCCGTCGCGGGCGACGACGATGTCGTTGGCGAGCTGCGCCTCCTCGAAGGCTTCCAGCGTCAGCTCCAGGTCTTTCGGGTTGTCCTCGACCAGCAGGATCGGTTTCAGCGTGGCCATTGGGCTACCTCGATTCGGCGGTTGCGGGCCGCGGCAGGGAGAAATGGAAGGTCGCACCGTGGTCGAGCCTGCCTTCCGCCCACACCCGGCCGCCGTGGCGTTCCACGATGCGGCGGACATTGGCGAGGCCGATGCCGATGCCTTCGAACTCCTCCTCGCGGTGCAGGCGCTGGAAGACGCCGAAGAGCTTACCGGCATAGGCCATGTCGAATCCACGGCCATTGTCGCGCACATAGAACTCGTGCGCCTCGGGCGTGCTGCGGCAGCCGATCTCGATTTCCGGGTCGGCACGGTCGCGGGAGTATTTGATGGCGTTGGACAGCAGATTCTGCACCACAAGGCGCAGCATGGTGGGATCGCCGGTGACGCTGGGCAGCGGGTGCACGGTCCAATGGACGTTGCGGCCCCGCAGGTCGGGCTCCAGCAGGTTGCGGACCTCCTCCACCAGCCGGGCGACATCGACCTCCACCCTCGCCAGCGTGGCACGGCCGAGCTGCGAGAAATGCAGAAGCCCGTCGACCAGCGTCCCGGCCGAACTCGCCGCCTCGATGATGCTGTCCAGGTAATGGCGTTCCCGGTCGTTCAGCTTGTCGGCGGCACGGGAGCGCAGAAGCTCGGCGTAGCTGGTGACGTGGCGGAAGGGGGCCCGCAGATCGTGCGAGACCGAATAGGAGAAGGCGGCAAGCTCGCCGTTGCTGCGGCGAAGCTCCTCGTTCAGCGCGGCCATCTCCTCGGCCTTGCGCAGCACGATGCTGACGATGGCGTTGCGGAAGTCGCCGGCCGCCTCGACCTCGCCATGGCGCCAGGGCAGGGACTGGCCGCGCACCGTCTCCTTCCAGGTCTCGAAGGAATTGCGCGGCGAAAGCCTGCCGCTGTCGTCCACGGGCTTCTTGGGATCGCCGGCCCATTCGATGGAGCGCACGATTTCCGGCCGGAACCACAGGACGTAGCTGGGATGCAGCTGGGAGATGGAGATCGCCAGCAGCCCGCTGGCGCTGGCCTCCATCCCGGCGGCGACCTGCATCTCCACCGGCAGCTGGTGGCTGGCGAACAGGTCCTTGATGCCCTGTCCGGCCAGTTCCGCGCCGATGGCCTCGGCCACCTCCTGCGGCGGGGTGTGGCCGATCAGGCGGCAGTCGCCGTCGAACAGGATGGCGGCGCCGTCGGCATTCACCAGCGCCAGCAGATCCTCCGGGTCCTCCGCCAGCCCATCGACGAAGCGTTCCGCCGCGGCCATATGGGCGAGCAGCCGGGCCTGGATGCTCTTGGAGCGGATGCGGTGGTCGGCATCCTCCGCCCGCTCCAGCGCGATCATCTGGCTGGACAGCACCTGCCCCAGCAGGTCGCAGGCGGTGCGGACGGCGAAGGACACCTGCCTCGGTTCGGCATGGTGGCAGGAGATCAGGCCCCACAGCCGTTCGCCCTCCATGACGGAGATCGACATAGAGGCCGGCGTGCCCATGTTGCGCATGTATTCCAGATGGACGGGCGACACGCTGCGCAGCACGGAGAAGCTGAGGTCGAGCGGCCCGGCCGCCCCCTCGGCCGCCAGGATGGGGACCGGCCGGTAACGGGCGTCGGCGATCAGCCGCAGGCGGTTCAGCGCATAGAGGCGGCGCGCCTGTTCCGGAACGTCCGACGCGGGAAAGCGCAGGCCACGGTAGGAGGGCAGGCGTCCGTTGCCGTCCTCGGCGATGACGGTGCCGTTCCACTGCTCGTCGAACTTATAGATCAGGACGCGGTCGAAGCCGGTCAGCGACCGCACCTCCTCCGCCGTGCGGGTCAGCAGCGCCTCGAAATCGTGGGACGCCTGCATCCGCCTGATGCCTTCGCGCATCTGCGGATAGAGCGCCTCCAGCGTGCCGACGCCGGTGTCTTCGAGATCCTCAAGCTCCAGGATCACCAGCCCGCCGGACCGGTGGGCGATGGCCTGATGGTCGCTGCCGCCGCGCAGGTGCAGGATGTCGAGCTGCACCGGCTCGGCCGGGGCGGCGCGCAGCCCGCGGACGAGCGACGCCATGCCGTCGGCGTCGATCAGCCGGTCGATCGGCTGGCCGAACGCCTCCTCCAGGGAACGGTTGAGCACCGCCCCGGCCTCCGCGCTCGCCCGGACCAGCCGCAGGCCGTCGGGGTCCAGCGCCAGGAGGTGGCCGTGCGGCTGGATGCTGCCGGGGATATGAATCGGTTCGCGCGCGCAGGCGTCGAGATCAAGCGTGCCCGCCATGGTCTGCGGCCACGATTCCGGTCCGGTTGCAGGCGTCACGATCGTCCTTTGCTCGTCTCGATCCCATACCCGGCAGGCCCGCTGCTTCAAGCCCTTGCCGACAGGGCCCGCCGGACTTTCGTCGAGAGTACGACGACAATCCGGAAAGTCCACAATGCAAAACCCGCCTCCAGCCGCGCATGTCCCACAGCTGCGGACAGGACGGCAGGATATTCTTCAGAGCCTATACATTCATTATCATAAGGCAAGTTTACGGCCGGTTCCCAGTATTTTGTCCGATCAGCGCTTTAATCATACACCGAAGATCATATGCCTTTCTATCTTACGGGTCAGCTTCTAAGTGCGGGTACCGCCAATGTGCCGCACGGCACGTGGGAAAAGGGAGCGCAAGGGGATTGGACGGCGTAAGATCACCGGGCCTGCCGTACCGGAACGCCGTCCAGGCGGCGGCGGTCAGAAGATCAGCTTCAGGATGCCGGTGACGACCAGCAGGCCGATGATGAAGATGATCAGGATGGCCCAGCCGAGAATCTTGAGCATGGTTTCGGTCCCTGTATGGCTGCGTTCGATGCGCGGTCCCGCCGGCTTGCGGTGACGCCGCGCCCATGCTTGGATCAACCCGAAAGCCACGCTTAGGTTCCCGCGGGAGGCGTGCGGCGGCAACCCAAGTCCCGTTGCGATACGTCCCGTTGCGATATCTCCCGCGGTAACGGATGGCCGGCCGCGGCGGGAGCCGGATGGGATGGGCCGTCTATCGCTTCATCGTCTCGGCCGCCCTGATTTCCGACAGGAAGCTGTGGATCTGCGCGACGACGGCGGCGCCTTCTCCCACCGCGGCGGCCACCCGCTTCGTCGAGCCTGCCCGGACATCCCCGATGGCAAACAGGCCGGGGCGGCTCGTCTCCAGCGGAAGGCGCTGGGAACCATCGGCCGTCGGCGCGGCTGCGGCAGGACCGGTCAATATGAACCCCTTCGCATCCAACGCGACGCCTCCTTCCAGCCATGCGGTGTTCGGATCCGCGCCGATGAACAGGAACAGATGGCGCGCGGACAGATGGCGCTCCGTGCCCGTGGACCGGTTGCGGAGCGTGACGCCGGACAGTCCGGCAGAGGCATCGCCATCCAACTTGACGATCTCGCTTCCGGTATGCAGCTCGACATTCGGCAGGGCCATGATCCGGTCAATCAGATAGCGAGACATCGACGCCTCCAGACCGCCGCCTCGGACGACGAGATGGAGCTTCTCAACGAACGGAGCGAGGAAGACCACCGCCTGACCGGCGGAGTTGCCGCCCCCCAGCAGCACGACCTCCTGCCCGCGGCACAGCTTCGCCTCGATGGGGGACGCCCAATAGGACAGGCCGGCGCCCTTGAACGCCTCCAGGTCCGGAATGTCCGGCCGCCGGTATCGGGCTCCCGACGCGATCACCACCGTCCGGGCCTGAACGGCCGTGACGGCGGCGGTTTCGCTGGCGGCGGCACCATCGATGCGGATCCGGAACGGGCCGCCTTGGACCTGCTCGACCGGGCCCGCCTGGACCGGGATCGCGATCTCCGCGCCGAACTTCTGCGCTTGGTTGAAGGCCCTGCCGGCCAGCGCCTGACCGGAGATGCCGGTCGGGAACCCCAGATAATTCTCGATCCGCGCCGAGGCGCCGGCCTGTCCGCCGATGGCACGGCCGTCGAGCACCAGCACGGACAAGCCTTCCGAGGCGGCATAGACCGCGCCGGCAAGGCCGGCGGGCCCGGCGCCGACCACGGCGACGTCATAAACCTTGTCCGGATCGAGAACGGGTGTCAGGCCAAGCGCGGCGCCGGCTTGGGCGTTACTCGGCCGGCGCAGGATCATGCCGTCGGGGCAGATCATCAGCGGCATCTCGTCGTCGGGGATCGCCGCCCGCTCCAGCAACTCCCGCGCTTCCACATCCTGTCCGGGATCAAGGACGGAGCAGGGGTGCCCGTTTCGGAGCAGGAAGTTCTGAAGTTCGACCGTTTCCGGAGCATCGTGGCGCCCGACCAGCACCGAGCCGGCATCCGCCGTCTCCAGCAGGCCGACCCGCCGCAGGATCAGGGCGCGGAGAACGATTTCGCCGATCTCCGCCGAGCCGACCAGGAGCGCACGCAGATCGGCGGCATCGCAGGGAAGAGCCTCGCATCCATCTGACCCTGCCGTCCCCATCGCCAGCGACGGACGGCCGCCGAGCTGGCTGATCTCACCGGTGAACTGGCCGGGTCCGATCATCGCGATTACGCCTTGATGCCCAAGCCCGTTGCGATGCATCACCTCGATCCCGCCCTGCAGAACGAACCAGGTCGGAGGGCGGCGGTCGCCGACGCCGAACACCGCTTCGCCGGGGCCGAAGCGCCGCGAGTTCGACCCTGCGAAACGGCGGACGGTTTCAAGCTGGCCGGCATTCAGCGTCGGCAGCATCTGGTGCTTGCGGGTATCGATCAGGCTCATGACATCCTCGGCGGCGGAATGGAGGGATGGTGGGCGGCCTTGGCAATGGCCGCGTCGCTGAGCCACGACGCCGACCATGGACTGACAAACTCTATGGTTTGCAGCGGCCCCCGCACACTATACGGGGGTCTGGTGTCGGCACGCCGAAGTGCCACGGCCATGGATACCGGGGACCGGGCAAGCGCATGCCGATGCGACGTCGCATGCATCCGGGTGGCGGCACGCATCCCGGCATGCCGACAATGGCCGGAGGCCGGAGCATCATTTCATCCGGTGCAATAATGAAGTGTCGAGACCGGCCATTCCCGCGATGGGGCGGATGCCGCAGTCTGGCGATGCGGAACGGGAGTGGCCCCGTCCGACACATCGCAGGACCCGCAAATGAAACTCTACCATCACCCCCTGTCGGGCCATGCGCATCGCGCGCATCTGTTCGTCTCGCTTCTCGGCCTGCCCCATGAACTGGTCGAGGTCGACCTGATGGCCGGCGCGCACAAGAGCCCGGAATTCCTGAAGCTGAACCCCTTCGGCCAGGTTCCGGTCCTGGAGGACGACGGCGTCGTCATCGCGGATCTGAACGCGATCCTCGTCTATCTCGCCAAGAAGGCGGGGCGCGGCGACTGGCTGCCGGAGGATCCGGTCGGCGCAGCCGCCGTCCAGCGCTGGCTTTCCGTCGCGGCCGGCGAGCTGGCCTATGGACCGGCGGCCGCCCGGCTGGTCACGGTGTTCGGGGCGAAGTTCAACGCCGAGGAGGTCATCGGCCGGGCCCATACCCTGCTCGCCCGGCTCGAAAGCCGGTTGAGCGGGCAGGACTGGCTGGTCGGCGATCATCCGACCATCGCCGACGTCGCGATCTACAGCTACGTCGCCCGGGCGCCGGAAGGCAATGTCGACCTCTCGGGCTATCCGTCCGTCGGCGATTTCCTCCGCCGTATCGAGGCGCTTCCGGGCTTCGTTCCCTTCGCCCGGACGCCGGCCGGCCTCGCGGCCTGATTCCTGCGGCCTGATCTCCGCATTCCCCTCCAGCATGGGACACCGACGATGACCGCAACACTGACGACGCTGCCGGCTTGGCACGAGGGCGAGACGTTCATCCAGGAGAAGCTGGGCGTGGCCGAGCGGATGGCGGTCGTCGGCCAGCGGGTGATCCGCGACCACATGCCCGACCAGCACCGCGACTTCTTTGCCCAGCTCCCCTTCATCGTGCTGGGCAGCGTCGATCCCGCGGGCGACCCGTGGGCCACGCTCATCGCCGGCCGGCCGGGCTTCATGTCCTCGCCTTCGCCGACGGTGCTCGACATCGCCGCCCATGCGGATCCCGGCGACCCGGCGGGCGAAGGCATCCGGGAGGGCGATGCCGTCGGCCTGCTGGGGATCGAGATGCACACCCGCCGGCGCAACCGCATGAACGGGGTCGTCACGCTCGGCGGGGCGGGGTTCCGGGTCGATGTCGACCAGAGCTTCGGAAACTGCCCCCGCTACATCCAACTGCGGGATTTCGACTTCGCACGGGATCCGGCGGAGCCGTACGCCGGCACGGTGGAGGAGCTTTCCCAACTCGACCCGCAGGCGCGCGCCATGATCGGGGCGGCGGACGCCTTCTTCGTCGCGACCTACGCCGACCTTGCAGAGCGCCGGCAGGTCGATGTGTCCCACCGCGGCGGCAAGGCGGGCTTCGTCCGCGTCGCCGACGACGGAACCCTCACGGTTCCCGACTTCAACGGCAACCTGTTCTTCTCCACCCTCGGGAACATCGTCCTCAACGGCAGGGCCGGGCTGGTCTTCGTCGATTACGGGACCGGCGACCTGCTGCAGATGACCGGCGATGCCGAAGTGATCCTGGACTCGCCGGAGATCGCCGCCTTCCAGGGCGCCGAGCGGCTGTGGACCTTCCGGCCGCGCCGCATCCTGCGCCGGCCCGGCGCGCTGGCCCTGCGCTGGTCGTTCCGGCAAGACGGCTGGTCCCCCGCGTCGCTGGCGACCGGCGACTGGACCCAAGCGGCGGCCCGTCTGCAGGCGGCCGAACCGGAGCCGGACGGGGAGAGCCGCATCCGGCTCGCCCCCTGAAGCGGGGCACGAGACCGCTTGCCAATCCCGTCGCTGCCGGTGCAGGGAATCCGAAGGCACTTGTAAAGCGCCTTTGATCGCAGCGGAGGGGAGAGGGCGCATGGACCGTTGGCAGGCGATGCGGGTTTTCGCGAAGGTGGCCGAAACCGGGAGCTTTGCCGAAACCGCCCGCCTCATGAACCTGAGCGCGCCCGCCGTGACGCGTGCCGTCGCCGCGCTGGAGGAGGTGATCGGCGCCCGGCTATTCGTCCGCACGACGCGGTCGGTCAAGATGACCGAAGCGGGCGTCCGCTATTTCGAGGATTGCCGCCGGATCCTCGCGGACATTGCCGAGGCGGAAGCGGCGGCGGGCGGCTCCTATGCCAATCCCAGCGGAACGCTGTCCGTCACGGCGTCGGTATTGTTCGGCCGGATGCATGTGCTGCCCATCGTCACCGAGTTCCTGGACCTCTATCCCACCATGCGGGCCCGGACGCTCTTCATCGATCGGCCCGTCAACATCGTCGAAGAGGGCATCGACGTCGCGGTGCGCATCGGCCATCTGCCGGATTCCGGCTTCACCGCCATCAAGGTGGGGATGGTCCGGCATGTGATCTGCGGCTCGCCCGCCTATTTCGAGCGCCATGGTGTCCCGACCACGCCGACCGACCTGAGAAGCCATCGGATCGCAGCCTCGACAAGCGCCTGGGCGTCGCCGGAATGGCGGTTCGCGGGGGATCGGCGGGTGACGGTCGACCCTGTCCTGCGATGCAACACCGCCGAAGCGGTGATCGCCACCGCCAAGGCGGGGTGGGGCCTGACGCGGGTTCTGCATTACCAGATCGGTCCGGCGCTGGACGCGGGTGAGTTGCGGATCGTCCTCAGCGACCATGAGGAGCCGCCGCTGCCCATCCATGTCCTGCATCCCGAGGGGCGCCATGCCCCCGCGAAGGTGAGGGCGTTCGTCGATCTGGCGGTGACGCGCCTGCGGGAGAACCGCCTGCTGAACCAGGGTCCATCGGGTGCCGACTGAAGCATCCCGTGGAACCCCGGCCCATCGCTTTGCCGCCCCTCGCCCCCGGTCAGTGCGTTCCCGGATTGGCCCGCGCCTTCGCCACCGCGTTGGCCAGATCCGTCCAGGCCGGCTTGTCCGCCGCGAAGCGGCCGCGCAGATATGCCATCAGGTCCGCCACCTGTTTGTCGGACAGGCTGTCGCGGAAGGCCGGCATATAGCCGAGGTCGCGGGTCGCGGGGTTCTGGATGCCGTGCAGGATGACGCGGGCGAGGTTGTCGGGGCTGTCGCTGTGGACGTTGCTGTTCACCGCCATCGACGGGCTGACGCCGAACAGCGTCGGCCCGTTGCCGTCGCTGTGACAGGCTTGGCAGGCACCGATGAAGATGCGCTCTCCATTGGCGGAGTTGACGGGAGCCGGAGCGGCCGCGGGCGTTTCCACGGCATCGCGGCCCGCATCGCCACCCAGCGAGGCGAGATAGACCGCTATCGCCCGCACGTCCGTCTCCGGCACGGTGGACAGCTCGTGCACCACCGCGGCCATCGGGCCGGCGGCGACGCCATGGCGCTGGGAGAAGCCGGTGCGCAGGTAGGTGAACAGGTCGTCCTCCGTCCAGGGCTTCGGCGCCTTGGACAGCGCGGTCAGGGCCGGCGCTTCCCAGCCATCCACGGTGCCGCCGGCCAGGAAGGCGTCGCCCAACTTCTCCGCTCCCAGCGCATTGCGCGGGCTGTGGCAGGCGGCGCAGTGGCCGAGGCCGTTGACCAGATAGTTGCCGCGGTTCCACTCGGCGCTGCGCTGCGGGTCCGGCTTGTAGGTCTCGCGGTTGAGGAACAGCGTGTTCCAGCCCGCCATCATCGGGCGCAGGTTGAAGGGGAAGCGCATGGTGTTGGCCTGCGTCTCGCTGCGCACAGGGGGCTGCGTCATCATGTAGGCATAGAGCGCCTGCATGTCGTCGTCGGTCATGTTGCGGAAGGCGGTGTAGGGGAAGGCCGGGTAGAGATGCCGGCCGTCGCGGCTGATCCCCTCGCGCATCGCCCGGTCGAAGGCGGCGAAGGACCAGCGCCCGATCCCGCTGTCCGGATCCGGCGTGATGTTGGTGCTGTAGACGGTGCCGAACGGCGTCTCGAACGGCCGGCCGCCGGCATTGGTGGCGCCATTCTCCACCGTGTGGCAGACCGCGCAGTCGCCGAGTGCGGCCAGCTGCCGCCCGCGCTCGATGGTGGCCGACGACCACAGCCCGGCCGACGGTGGCGACACCGGGGCGATTTCGGCGCGGAAGGGCAGGGCGCTGCTCGCCATGCCGATCATCACCCCGCATAAGCCGGTCAGCGAGGCGCCGAGCCACGCCTTCCAGCCGCGCTTGCGCGGCTTCACCGCTTCCGGCGGGGCAGGCGGGACCGGTTCGGACGGGCCGTTCAGCGCCTCGCGCACCCGCTCCGCGGTGATCGGCAACTCGCGGAAGCGGATGCCGGTGGCGTCGAAGATGGCGTTGGCGATGGCCGCGGCACTGGGGACGGAGGCGGATTCGCCCGATCCCAGCGGCGGTTCAGTCTCCCGCGGCATCATCAGCACGTCGATGTCCGGCACCTCGGGGAAGGTCATGATCGGGTAGCCGCCCCATTCCTTAGCGGCGACCACCGAGTCCTCGAACTCCACCTGTTCCTTCAGCACGCGGCTGGTCGACTGGATGACGTTGCCGTGGATCTGGTGACGCACGCCGTCGGGGTTGATCATCTGCCCGGCGTCATGGCCGACCACCACGCGGGTCACCGCGATCTCGCCGGTCTTGCGGTCCACCGCCACGTCCGCCACCCAGGCGGCCCAGGCGGCGCCGAAGCCGGGGAACTTGCTGTGGATGTAGCGGGCATAGGCGAAGCCGCGGCCGCGCAGCACGTCGCCCTCCGGCGGGGTCTGCTGCGGGGCGGTGCGCGGCTGCCAGCCGGCGCGGCCGGCGACGGCACGGATCAGGTCGGCGGCGCGTTCGTCGTCGCGCAGGTGGCGCAGGCGGAACTCCACCGGATCGACTCCCGCGGCGAAGGCCAGCTCGTCGATGTAGCTGTCATGGGCGAAGCTGTTGGGCATCGCCGACACCCCGCGCATCCAGGAGGCGCGGACGATGGGGGCCATGTCGTTGATGACCACCCGCATGTTCTCGTAATCATAGGGCGGGATTGAGGTGCGGTCGCCCATCTCGAACACGGCGGCCACCGGATCGACCCGCCCGGTCAGCAGCAGCGCCAGCGTCGGCGCGCCGTTCGACGGATAGCTGGTGGCGAAGTCGTAGGCGACGATGCCGCCGTCGGCGTCGATCCCGCCATCGACCTCCATCAACTGGGCGGTGCCCTTCGGCTCCCACAGATGCTCCTGCTCACGGGTCAGCTGGACGCGCACCGGCCGGCCGACCGCCTGCGACAGCAGCAGCGCATCCGCCGCCACGTCGTCGGCGCAGTTGCGGCCATAGCAGCCGGCGGCCTCCATCCGCACCACGTCGATCCGCTCCTCCGGCCATTCCAGCAGCCAGGCGAGGTCGGCGCGCAGCAGATGCGGGTTCTGGGTGCCGGACCAGACGGTCGCGCGGTCCGCCTTGCAGTCGGCCACCGCGCAGGACGGCCCGATGGAACCGTGCATCTGGTAGGGCCAGACATAGGTGCGCGTCATCCGCTGGTCGGCGGCGGCGAGCGCGGCATCTACGTCGCCCTTGTCCAGCACCTTGCGCGGCGTGCTGGGATTCTCGCGCAGGGCCTGGGCGAGGTTCGACAGGTCGGGCAGCTTGCGCGTCCAGGGCCTCCAGCTGGTCTTCAGCTCGCGCGCCGCCTTGATCGCCTGTTCCTCGCGCTCCGCCACCACGCCGACGAAGTCGCGCACCACCACCACCTTGATGATTCCGGGGATGTGGGCGATGGAGCTTTCGTCGATGCTCTCCAGGCTGTTGCCGACGAATTCGCCGCTGTCGAGGCCGGCATAGGGCGGGCGGACCACCCGGCCATGCAGCATCCCCGGCAGCCGCAGGTCATGAACGTACGAGAATTCGCCGGTCGCCTTGGCCGGAATGTCGACGCGCGGCGCGCCCTTGCCGACCAGCCTGTACTGCTCGCGCGCCTTCAGCGGGGCGTTGCCGCTGATGCGCAGCTCCACCCGTTCGCCCCGCACAAGCTCGCCGTAGGAGACGCGGCGGTTGCCGATTTCACCGTTTTCCGGGGCGATCACCACGCCCTCTTCCACGCGCAATTCGCCCACCGGCACGCCGAACAGGACGGCGGCGCGGTCCAGCAGGTAGCGGCGCGCCTCCGCCGCGGCGTTGCGCAGGGGGACGGCGGAAATCTGGATGGTGGCGCTGGCGATGGTGGCGCCCTGGTTGGGCGTACGGCCGGTGTCGCCCAGCACCATGCGCAGCTGGTCCATGCGCAGGTCCAACTCCTCCGCGACGATCTGGGTCAGCGCGGTCTGGATGCCGGTCCCGAGATCGACATGGCCGTTGAAGGCGAAGACCTGTCCGTCGTCGCGCACCGCCAGGAACAGCGCCATTTCCGGCGGCTTCGGCGTGGCGGTCGCCCCCTTGGCGACCGGGCCGGAGGGCGGCAGGATCTCGTCAACGATCAGCAGGACGCCGGTCGCCGCCATCAGCTCCGCACGGGTCGGCGTCGGCCGGGACTGCGGGTCGGGCGTCGGGCCAAGCGTCGGATCGGTCGTCATGATGTGCTCCGGGGAGGAGAGAAGCCGCGCAGCCCGCATGACGGCGCGCAGGATTTCGACATGGGTGCCGCAGCGGCACAGATTGCCGGACAGGGCGCGGCGCACCTCGTCCATGGTCGGGGTCGGGTTGCGGTCGAGCAGCGCCTTGGCGGTCATGATCATGCCGTTCATGCAATAGCCGCACTGGGCCGCCTGCTCGTCGATGAAGGCCTGCTGGACCGGGTGCGGGGCGCTGCTGCTGCCCAGCCCTTCCAGCGTCACCACCTCGCGCCCCTCCGCCCCGGCCAGCGGGATGACGCAGGACCGCGCGGCGACGCCGTCGAGGATGACGGTGCAGGCCCCGCATTCGCCGAGTCCGCAGCCGTATTTCGGCCCGTTCAGGGCCAGATCGTTGCGCAGGATGTAGAGCAGCGGCGTGTCGGCCATCGCCGTCACCGAAACGGCGCGGCCATTCACCCGCAGCGCGATGGTCTTTTCCATAAAGCGTCCGTCCGGTGCGATAGGTCCCGCATCCCCGCGGGCCTCCGCGGGGTGAAATGGCCCCTGCGGCCCGTTCAACGGGGGTTACTCCTCCCCGTCCTGCGCGATCATCTTCTGCAGGACATGGGTGACCGCCAGCCGTTCCGCCGGGTTCAGCTGCCCCATGGTCAGCTCGCTGATCCGCTTGGCGCAGGGGACCATGTCCTCCAGCAATTGCCGCCCCTCGTCGGTCAGGCAGTTGATGACCTTGCGCCGGTCCTGCGGATCGGAGGTCTGGTGGATCAGCCCGCGCGCCTTCAGCCGGTCGACGATGCCGCGGATCGTCGCCTGGTCGATGGCGGTGGACTTCACCAGCTCGATCAGCGAACTCGGCCCGTTGTCGCGGATGGCGCAGAGCGTGACGAACTGCACCGAGGTCAGCTGCGGGTCGCAGGCGTTGCGCTGGAAGATGGCGAGGTGCCGCTGATAGGCCCGCCGCAGCAGATGGCCGATCTGGTCGGAAAAGACGTAGTCGGCTTTTCCGGGGCCGGCATCGGCGCCGTCTTCGGGCAGCAGGTCTTGGGACATCGGGGACAACATGCGGTGGACCGGGTGTGTGGCGAACGATAGCAGCGGCGGCAGGGGCAGGGAAGGGCGGCGGGCTTTCACCACCTTGCTGCCCCGGGATGCCCCGTCATGCCCTGGACGCCTCCGGCGCCACCACGTCGCCGGCCAGCACCACCGGTTCGCCGTCCAGCAGGATATCGCAGCCGCGAAGCGGGATGTCCATGTGGCAGGGGGTCTTGCGGCTGCCGCCGACCTCGGTGTTCGGCCCGGTGGAGAACAGGAAGTTGCCGTAGAAGGCGCGGGCGTCCATGCACATGCCGTCGTTCTTGTCGTGCAGGCCCATCGCCGTCCATTGCGCCCGCGGCTGCAGGCCCCAGCCGATGTGGGAGATGCCGTAGACCTCCGGATCCTTGAAATAGGCCATGTAGTCGCGCAGGTACTCCGCCTCGAACCCGCCATGGATGCGGCGGATGAAGCCCTCCTCGATCTCCAGCGTCACCTTCTCCCGCACATAGGTCTTGAAGGGCAGCAGGATGTCGCCGACGTCGAGCACCAGCGTGCCTTCGGCGCTGCCCTCGTCCGGCCAGGAGAACAGGAAGCCGCTCGGCCAATGGTCCCAACGGCCAGGCTCGTCGGCAAATCCGTATTCCGTCACCGTCGGATACTGGCCGAGCGTCGCGCGGAAATCGCTGCCGGCCTTGGAGGTCACGGCGATGGAGCGGGCGCGCTTCAGCCGGTCCGCCGCGGCGTTGACGCGGATCTTGTCCTCTTCCGTCGGCATGATGCGGGCCAGCACCTCCGGCGGTTCGACCGCCAGCAGGATGCGGGTGCCGGTCTTCAGGATCTGCTCCTGCTCGGGCGAATGCAGCAGCATCATGGTGTCGACGATCAGGTCGGCCGCCTCCAGCGCGCGCTGGGCGGCGAGGTTGCCGGTCAGGGGCGTGTCGCCGCAATAGGCGGTCATGTCCATGCCCATGGCGCGCGGGTGGTTGAAGGCCGGCAGTTCGACCCCGTACACGTTCGCCCCCAGGCGCTGGGCCGCGTCCATCGCCGCACGCACGATGCGCGGGTTGGAATAGTCGCTTTTCAACACAGCGACGCTCTGTGTCTTGTCCACCTTGGACAGGGTCAGAACCCGTTCGAACATCTGCGTCAGTTCGCGGTCGCTCACCGGCATCTCATCTCTCCCAACCTTAGTGGCCGCGGTCGCCGAAGGCGCGATCCGGGCCCTGTTTCCGGGTGGACATCCGCCGATCATCGCGGCGGGCTGACCAGGACATATAGAGCGTATAGGCTTAATTCGGCTATGAACAGTATGGGGGTAAGCCCTTCGCTGCCGCTGTGCCGATATGAATAACAAATAGGCATCAGTGATTTAAAATGAGGCTCTACAAGGCTAATTCGCGGTCAGTTCGCGCCACAAACGGCCCGAACCACCCCGGAAAGCCTGAGTAGCGTTGTATGACGAATTGTGTTGCGTGGCAAGCTGAAACAGCGTACACACTTCATATCGAGTTCAACGCAACGGTCGCCGGCCGGCGCCGGGGAGAGAAGCCCCCGGACCCCTTTCCGCACCCTTGCATCCGGTCGCGCGCCCAGCGGCGGCGGCGGCCGAATACCCCCACGTCAGCGAAGGGCAATATCCATGGGAAAGACTCAGAGAATCGCGATTGTCGGGGCCGGGCTGGGCGGTGCCGCCGCCGCCGGGCTTCTGCAGCAGGCCGGGTTCCAGGTGGATGTCTACGAACAGGCCCCTGAATTCTCCCGCCTGGGCGCGGGCATCCATGTCGGTCCCAACGTTATGAAGGTGTTCCGCCGCCTCGGCATCGAAAAGCCGCTGGAGGCGATGGGCTCCAAGCCGGACTTCTGGTTCAGCCGCGACGGCTTCACCGGCGATTACCTGTCGCGCATCCCGCTGGGCGACTTCGCCAAGCGCGAGTACGGCGCCGCCTATGTCACCGTCCACCGCGGCGACATGCATCTGCTGCAGATGGACACGCTGGCCCCCGGCACCGTCCATTTCGACAAGCGGCTGGAGACGATCACCGACAGCGGCGACGACGTCCACATGACCTTCGCCGACGGGACGGAGGCGCGGGCCGACATCGTCATCGGCGCCGACGGCATCAACTCCCGCATCCGCGAGGCCCTGCTGGGTGTCGAAGCGCCGAACTACAGCGGCTGGGTCGCCCACCGCGCGCTGATCCGCGGCGACCAGCTGGCGAAATACGACCTGACCTTCGAGGACTGCATCAAGTGGTGGACGGAGGACCGTCACATGATGGTCTATTTCACCACCGGGAAGCGCGACGAATACTACTACGTCACCGGCGTGCCGCATCCGGCCTGGGACTTCCAGGAAGCCTTCGTCGACAGCAGCCGCGAGGAGATGTACGAGGCGTTCCAGGGCTACCACCCGACCGTCCAGGCGCTGATCGAGTGCACGGAGGAGGTCACCAAGTGGCCGCTGCGCAACCGCAACCCGCTGCCGCTGTGGAGCCGCGGCCGGCTGGTCCTGCTGGGCGACGCCTGCCATCCGATGAAGCCGCACATGGCGCAGGGCGCGGGCATGGCGATCGAGGACGCGGCGATGCTGACCCGCTGCCTGAGTGAGACCGGCCTGACCGACTACCGCACCGCCTTCGCGCTGTACGAGGCCAACCGCAAGGACCGCGCGACGCGGGTGCAGGCGGTGTCCAACGCCAACACCTTCCTGCGCACGCAGGAGGATCCGGCCTGGGTCTTCGGCTACGACGTCTATGAGCAGCCGCTGCGCGAAGGCATCGCGGCATGACCGCCTCGACCTTCCTCTACGGCGCCAACGTCCAGGCCAACGGTATCCGCCAGCATTACCTGCGCTATGGCGGGGAGCGGCATGCCGGACGCCCGGCCATCGTGCTGATCCCCGGCATCACCAGCCCGGCGGTCACCTGGGGCTTCGTCGCCGAACGCTTCGGGCAACAGTTCGACACCTATGTGCTGGACGTGCGCGGGCGCGGCCTGTCGGAAAGCGGTCCGCATCTGGATTACGGCATTGATGCCTGCGCCGACGATGTGAACGCTTTCGTCGCTGCGCTCGGCCTGACCGATTACGTCCTGGTCGGCCATTCCATGGGCGCCCGCTTCGCCATCCGTGCCTCGGTGCGCGGGGACGGGAAGGGCCTGCGCCAGCTGGTGCTGGTCGATCCGCCGGTCTCCGGCCCGGGCCGCCGGCCCTATCCCAGCGGCCTGCCCTGGTACGTCGATTCGATCCGCCAGTCGCTGAAGGGCATGGATGCCGACGCCATGCGCGCCTTCTGCCCGACCTGGACGGAGGAGCAGCTGCGCCTGCGCGCCGAATGGCTGCACACCTGCTACGAGCCGGCCATCGTCCGGACCTATGAGGGCTTCCACCAGGACGACATCCATGCCGACCTGCCGAAGCTGCCGGCCCCCGCGCTGCTGATCGTCGCCGGCCGCGGCGGCGTCATCCTGCCGGAGGATGAGGAGGAGATCGCCCGCCTCCAGCCCGCCATCCGCATCGCCCGCGTCCCCAATGCCGGGCACATGATCCCCTGGGACAACCTCGACGGCTTCTTCGCCGCCTTCGGCGACAGCCTCGGCCATCCCCTCGCCTGACACACAGGAACAGATCCCATGTCTTCGCTGTACCGCATCGGCCAGATCGTCCCCAGCTCCAACGTCACCATGGAAACGGAAATCCCGGCCATGCTGACCGCGCGTCAGGCGATCCGCCCCGAACGCTTCACCTTCCATTCCGCCCGCATGCGGATGAAGACGGTCAAGAAGGACGAGCTGGCGGCGATGGACGCCGAATCCGACCGCTGCGCCGTCGAGCTGTCGGACGCCCGCGTCGATGTGCTGGGCTATGCCTGCCTCGTCGCCATCATGTCGATGGGCCTCGGCTACCACCGCGATTCCGAAGCGCGCCTCGCCCGCAAGACGCTGGAGAACGACGCGCCGGCCCCGGTGGTCACCAGCGCCGGCGCCCTGGTCGACGGGCTGAAGGTGATGGGCGCCAAGCGCATCGCCATCGTCGCCCCCTACATGCGCCCGCTGACCGAACTGGTGGTGGATTACATCCGCGCCGAGGGCTTCGAGGTGCAGGACTGGCGCGCGCTGGAGATCCCCGACAACCTCGATGTCGCTCGCCACGACCCCAACAACCTGCCGGACATCGTGCGCGGCATGAACCTGGAGGGCGTGGACGTGGTCGTCCTATCCGCCTGCGTGCAGATGCCGTCGCTGCCGGTGGTGCCGCGGGTGGAGGCGGAGACCGGCAAGCCGGTGCTGACCGCCGCCATCGCCACGACCTACGCCATGCTGAAGGCGCTGAAGCTGGAGCCGATCGTTCCCGGCGCCGGCGCCCTGCTGTCCGGCGCTTACTGAGGAGGTGAGGCGCATGACCGACGGGCAGAGCGCATCCGACAATTACAAGGGCGTCTGGGGCAACCGGATCGGCTTCGGCGAGCGGCCGGCCCTGCTGGTGATCGACTTCATGCAGGGCTACACCACCGAAGGCGCGCCGCTCTACGCCCCCGGCGTGGTGAGCGCGGTGGCGGAAACGGTGGACCTGCTGGACGCCGCCCGCCGTACCGGCATCCCGGTCGTCCACACCAACATCCGCTATCACCCCGGCCATTTCGCCGACGGCGGCATGTGGGTGCGCAAGGCCCCGGTGATGAAGGACATGGTGGAGGGCAACCCGCTCGCCGCCTTCTGCCCGGAGGTCACGCCGCTCGCGCATGAGGTGGTGATCTCAAAGCAATATGCCAGCGCCTTCTTCGGCACCAGCCTCGCCCCGATGCTGCATGCGATGGGGGTGGACACGGTGGTGCTAACCGGCTGCTCGACCAGCGGCTGCATCCGCGCCAGCGCCGTCGATGCGGTCCAGCACGGCTTCCGCACCATCGTGGTGCGCGACTGCGTCGGCGACCGCCACGACGGCCCGCACGAGGCCAACCTGTTCGACATCGACAGCAAATACGGCGACGTGGTGAACAAGCAGGAGGTGATCGACCGGTTCGGCCGGTGAGATACCGGTAGAATCCCCTCTCCCCCTCGGGGAGAAGGGGATGAGCACTTCAGGACCAACAAAAAACAAAACTGGGACCGACAACCGGCGCCGCACCCGAGACAGGCGGCGCCGGCGTGAAAAAACAGGACGGGTTCACAACGCGATCAGCGTAAGGAGACAGACGACATGTCCTATGCCCAGACGACAACAGCGAATGCCGCACCCAATGTAGCTTTGGGCGCGGCGCAATCCGTCGATGCGGAACAGCTCTACAAGAAGATCACCTGGCGCCTCATTCCCTTCCTCTGCTTCTGCTATCTGGCGGCCTATCTCGACCGCATCAACATCGGCTTCGCCAAGCTGCAGATGATGGGTGACCTGCAGTTCAGCGAGGCCGCCTATGGTCTGGGCGCCGGCCTGTTCTTCGTCGGCTACATCCTGTTCGAGGTGCCGAGCAACCTCGTGCTGACCCGCGTCGGCGCGCGGCTGTGGATCGCCCGCATCATGATCACCTGGGGCCTGTTGTCCGCCGCCACCATGCTGGTCACCACGCCGACCCAGTTCTACATCGTCCGTTTCCTGCTGGGCGCCGCCGAGGCGGGCTTCCTGCCGGGCGTGCTCTATTACCTGACGCTGTGGTTCCCGACCTACCGCCGCGGCCGCATCATGGCGCTGTTCGTCATCGGCCTGCCGCTGTCCAGCGTGATCGGCGGCCCGCTGTCGGGCTGGATCATGAGCCATTTCGACAATGTCCAGGGCCTGCGCGGCTGGCAGTGGCTGTTCCTGCTGGAAGCGCTGCCCAGCGTCATCCTGGGCTTCCTGACCTTCGTCGCCCTGCCCAACTCCTACAAGGACGCCAAGTGGCTGTCGGAGGATGAGAAGGCCCGCCTTGCCGTCGACCTGCGCGGCGACGATGCCGAGGCCAAGAATGTCGGCCACAGCTTCAAGGAAGGGCTGCTGAACCTGAAGGTCTGGATGCTGGGCGGCATCGACTTCGCCATCCTGCTGACCGCCTACGCCATCGGTTTCTGGCTGCCGACCTTCATCCGCAAGACCGGCGTGATGGACCCGTTCCACATCGGCCTGCTGACCATGATCCCCAACATCGTCGCGGTGGTCGGCATCCTGCTGATCGGCGCCAGTTCCGACCGGATGCGCGAGCGCCGCTGGCACATCATCATCCCCTTCCTGGCCGCCTCGGCCGCGATGGCGACCAGCACATTCTTCGCCGAGAACCTCGTCGCCACCGTGGCGCTGTTCACCATCGCGTCGGTCGGCGTGCTGGGTCCGCTTCCCGCCTATTTCAGCCTGCCGGCCACCTTCCTGAAGGGCACGGCGGCCGCCACCGGCTTCGCCATGGCGATCTCGCTCGCCAGCATCGCCGGTCTGGTCAGCAACTCGCTGATCGGCATCGTCATCGACCTGACCGGCAGCAGCAGCGCCGCCTTGTGGTTCTTCTCCGGCTGTCTCGTGATCGGCGCCCTGCTGGTCTATGCGCTCCCGCCCAAGGTGGTGAACCGCTGAGCATGATGATTCAGCGTGTAAACCATCTGTGAAAGATCACGCGATATGAGTGTGTAAACGGCTCGGCCGGCGCCGCCCCAGGGGTGCGGCGCCGGTCGGCCGTTCCGGCGGGTCCGGCCACGGCGCGGCCGAGACGCACGCCTCAAAGCCAGTCGCCGGGGGACAACAGAGACATGATTTCCGCATTGCGTGGCATCCGGGGGCGCCTTCTGCTGCTGCCCCTGATCACCGTCCTGGCGCTGGTCGGCGCCGGGGCCATGACCGCAAGGTCGCTCGGCACCGTGATGATGGAGGAGCGCCAGGCCCGCGCCCGCGTCGCGGTGGAGATGGTGACCTCCATCATCGAACGCTTCGAACAGCGCGCCGCCTCCGGCGAGCTGCCGGTCGCCGACGCGCAGAAGCTGGCGCTCGACATCGCGCGGTCGGCCCGCTACGACGGCACTGAGTACGCGCTGATCCTCGACCGCAAGGGCAACATCCTGGCCCACCTGAACCCGCAGGTCGAAGGCAAGGCGATGTGGGACAGCACCGACAAGACCGGCCGGCTGTTCGTGCGCGACGAGATCGCGGCGGCCGAATCCGGCGGCGGCTATTCCTCCTTCTTCTTTCCCAAGCCGGGCTCCAGCGATCCGGTGGAGAAGTCGGCCTATTCCAAGCTGACCAAGGGATGGGGCTGGGTCGTCAGCTCCGGCGTCTATCTCGACACCGTCGCCGCCGCGCGCCTGCAGACCATGCTGAACATCGCCGCTGTGATCGCGGTGCTGGCCGCGGTCAGCCTCGGCCTCGCCGTCTGGATCGGCCGGCGCATCACCACCCCCATCCTGCAGCTGACCCAGGCGACCAACCGCATTTCCACCGGCGACCTGTCTGTCGCCATCGGCCACCAGGACCGCGGGGACGAGGTCGGCACGCTCGCCCGCGCGCTGGAGGAGTTCAAGCGCAACGGCATCGAGGTGCGCCGCCTGCAGGCGGAGGCCGAGGCGCAGAAGGACCGCACGGAGGCCGAGCGCCGCGCCGCCCTGCTCGACATGGCCGCCCGGTTCGAGGCGCGCGTGCTGGGCGTGGTGAGCACCGTCGCCGCCGCGGCCCATCAGATGGAGAGCACCGCCACCGGCATGGCCGGCGCCGCCGACCGGTCCGGCACCCAGGCGCATGCGGTGTCGCAGGCGTCGGAGCAGGCCAGCAGCAACGTCAACACCGTCGCCGCCGCGACGGAGGAGCTGTTCGCCTCCATCGCCGAGATCGGCCGTCAGGTGACGATGTCCACCTCCGTTGCCGGCCGCGCGGTGGACGAGGCGGCGAAGATCGACGGCATGATCCAGAGCCTTGCGTCGGCCGCCCAGGAGATCGGTCAGGTGGTGGAGCTTATCAACGCCATCGCCGGCCAGACCAACCTGCTGGCGCTGAACGCCACCATCGAGGCGGCCCGCGCCGGCGAGCATGGCAAGGGCTTCGCCGTCGTGGCAAGCGAGGTGAAGGCGCTCGCCAACCAGACCGCCCGCGCCACCGACGACATCCAGGCCAAGGTGCTGGAAATCCAGCAGTTCACCGGCAGCACGGTGACGGCGGTGCAGGGCATCGGCGCCACCATCACCTCGGTCAGCGACATCGCCACCGCCATCGCATCGGCGGTGGAGCAGCAGAGCGCCGCCACCAAGGACATCGGCGCCAACATCCAGCAGGCCGCCCGCCACACGGCGGAGGTCAACAGCAACATCGCCGGCGTCGCCCAGACCGTCGGGCAGACCGGCACCGCCGCGTCGGGCGTGCTGGAGGCCGCCAGCGGTCTGGTGCGCGAGACCGTCAAGCTGCGCAGCGAGGTCGAGGACTTCCTCTCCACCGTCCGCGCCGCCTGAGCTTGCGGTTCGCCGTCACGGTGCCTGGATCGTCCGGAAGGCGATGGGCACCGCGACGCGCATCGCCTCGATGAAGCGGCGCAGCCGTGCCGGCTGGTGGCGGGCCGGCGGATAGACCAGATGAACCGGAAGCGGTGCCGCCCGCCAGTCCGGCGCCAGATGCACCAGCCGGCCTGCCGCCAGATCCTCCACCAGCGCCCATTGCGATCCGATGGCAGCCCCCAGCCCGCGAAGCGCCGCGTTGCGGATCGCCTGCAGCCCGTCGGTGGACAGGCG
Source organism: Azospirillum sp. VT-I1 (assembly GCF_055698305.1). Classification (NCBI taxonomy): domain Bacteria; kingdom Pseudomonadati; phylum Pseudomonadota; class Alphaproteobacteria; order Rhodospirillales; family Azospirillaceae; genus Azospirillum; species Azospirillum sp. VT-I1. The sequence continues at coordinate 946,485 of NZ_CP168802.1, forward strand.
CGGGCGGATGGGAAAGGTCACCGCCTCGCCGGTATCGGCATGGGTCAGCGTCACCTCGTCGCGATAGAAGGTGCGCAGAGCCAGCCAGGGCAGATCCGCCAGCTCCGACGCATGCGCCGGGACCGGACGCCCGCCGAGCAGGGCAGGGGAGGCGACGGCGATCCGCGGCACCTCCGCCAGCCGCAGGGCGATCACCGACGGGTCGCCGACCTCGCCGACGCGGATGGCACAGTCGATCCCCTCGCCGATGAAATCGGGCATGCGGTCATGCAGCAGCCATTCCACCGTCATCCGCGGGTAGCGTTGCAGGTAGTCGGCCACCGGCCCGATCAGCTGCTGCTGCCCGAACGCATGCGGCGCCACCACCCGCAGATGGCCGGACGGCTGGTCGTCCGCCCCGCGCACGTCGCTTTCCAGCATCTGCCAGCCGGCGAGCAGGTCCTTCGCCCGCTCGTAGCAGCGCGCCCCGTCGTCGGTCAGCGCCATCCGGTGGGTGGAGCGCTGCAGCAGGCGGACGCCCAGCATCCGTTCCAGCTGTTGCAGGCGGCGGCTGACCGTCGGCTGGGTGCTGCCGAGTTGCGCCGCCGCGGCCGACAGGTTGCCGGCCTCCACGATGCGGACGAAGGTTTCCAATAGGGCGATGCGGTCGCTGCCGGCTGCCGGGAGATCAGTGCTCATACGCACTACGTATAGCAAATCTACACCTGATCCGGCTACCGTCCCATCAGACCCGCGGCCATAGTCCCTCTCGTTCAGTTTCTTGAGAGGGTCTCACGATGACGACCATTCAAACCGCGCATAGCGCCGCAGCTGCGATGCCGGCGCCCTCCGATGCCGGGCTCAGCCGGCCGCTGGTTTTCCTGCTGGCCGCCGGTGCCGGTCTGGCGGCGGCATCGCTCTATTACAGCCAACCGATGCTGGGCATCCTCGGACCCGACATCCAGGCCGACGGCCGGTCGGTCGGCTGGGTGCCGACGCTGACCCAGCTCGGCTATGCCGCCGGCATCCTGTTGCTGGCGCCGCTGGGCGACCGTTTCGACCGGCGCCGGATCATCCTGGCGAAGGCGGCGGTGCTGGTCGCCGCACTGCTGGCGGCGGGATTCGCGCCGTCCATCGCCGGCCTTCTGGCGGCGAGCCTGGTTCTCGGCCTGTCGGCGACGCTGGCGCAGGACATCGTTCCCGCCGCCGCGACGCTGGCCCCGGCGGAACACCGCGGCCGGGTGGTCGGCACGGTGATGACCGGCCTTCTGCTGGGCATCCTGCTGTCGCGGGTGGTCAGCGGCCTCATCGCAGAGCATTTCGGCTGGCGTGCTGTGTTCGTCGCGGCGGCGGGCAGCATCGCGCTGCTGGGCGTTGCGCTGTGGCGCGGCCTGCCGCGCTTCGCACCGACGACAAGCCTGGGTTACGGTGAGCTGCTGGCATCGCTGACCGTGCTGTGGAGCCGCCATCCGGCGCTGCGCCGGGCCGCGATGGCTCAGGGGCTGCTGTCGTTGGGCTTCAGCGCCTTCTGGTCGACGCTGGCGGTCATGCTGCATGGCGCGCCGTTCCATCTGGGTGCCGCCGCGGCCGGTGCCTTCGGTCTGGCCGGCGCGGCGGGTGCGCTGGTGGCGCCGGTCGCCGGCCGCATCGCCGACAGCCGCGGGCCGGAAATGATGACCCGCCTGGGCGCCGGTCTGGCCGCGCTGTCCTTCGCCGCCATGTTCCTGTCGCCGCTGGTGCCGGAGGGTGGCCGCCTGTGGCTGCTGGTGGCCAGCGCCGTCGGCTTCGACCTGGGCGTCCAGGCCTCGCTGATCGCCCACCAGACCATCGTCTACGGCATCGATCCGGCCGCCCGCAGCCGCCTGAACGCGGTGCTGATGGTGGGCATGTTCATCGGCATGGCGGCCGGCGCCACGCTGGGCAGCCAAGCGCTGGCGGCTTGGGGCTGGAACGGCGTCATCGCGGTGGCGACCGCGGCCTCCGTCGCCGCACTGGTCCTGCGGCTGTTCACCCGGCCGGAACGGTAACCCGGCCGCCGTCACCAAGGTTCAGGTTCGGCTTTCCACAGGCCCTGGGATCATGCGGCTCCGCATGGTCCCAGGGCGTTTCATTGTTCACGGCTCGCTGGCTTGCCCCATCGAGCGGTCGATGCCGGCCGCCCGGCTGGCGATGAGCCGGTCGATGTTCTCCAGGAAGACCCGCAGGATGGGAGAGGGGTTGTCCGCCCGATATCCCGCGGCGATCTCGATCACCGGCGCATTTCCGGCAAGGGGTCGGCTCACCAGCGAGCGCGGCAGCAGGGTCTCGACATAGGCGGGCAGCAGCGTGATTCCGCCGGTGGACGCCACCAGCGAGATTCCCGTGGCGATGCCGTCAAGCTTGTGGGCCGGCGACACCACGATGCCGCGGTCCCGCAGATAGCGCTCCACGATGCCGCGCAGCACATGCGGCGTGTCGGTGTAGCCGATGAAGGATGCCGGATCGATGTCGCGCACGTTGATTGCGGAGCAGGCGGCCAGGGGATGATCCCTCGGCAGGATGACCAGGATCGGCTCATGCGCGATGACCTTGTAGGACACGTCCGGCTGCGGTTCGAGCCGGCAGATGCCGAGATCGATCTCCCCCCGCTGGATGGCTTCGCCGATGTCGGGCGAGAAGTCGCTCGATACCCGGAAATCGATATCCTTCAGATGGCCGCGGAGCATCTGGGTGACATGCGATAGCCACTCCACCTCCTGGCCGGTCAGGAAGCCGACCGAGAAGCTCGGTTTGGGCGGCCGGACCGCCCGCCGCGCCGCGGCGACGGCATCGGCCGCCGCCTGCAACGACAGCCGGGCGTGCTCCAGAAAGGCGCGGCCGGCCGGCGTGAGTTCGACACCGCGGGAGCTTCGCAGCAAAAGCTGTGCGCCGACCTCCAGTTCCAGGTCGCGCAGCTGGCGGCTCAGCGATGGCTGCGCGGTGTGCAGGCGCCGTTCGGCGGCCACCGTCAGGCTGCCCTCCTCGGCCACGGCGACGAAGTAGCGAAGATGACGGAGTTCCATCGGATGCCATGCCTGTAAGGTATGGATGTTACATATACGAAGTCGTTCCCAGGCTGCAAGCCAGCCGTTATCAAGGTGCTGCAGACACGTAACCGGTGCCGCCTGGGCATGGCCGGAGAGCGGGAGTCCGCCTTCGTCGCCGCGAGCCCGCAAAACGGTTCCGGAACCGGCCGCCGGTGAGTTCTCTCCACCGGCTGACGGCGGCCCCCACACGCCACAACGGGAAACACTCAATGACCACCATCTCCATCGTGACCGGCGGCAGCCGCGGGCTCGGCCGCAACACCGCTCTCAGCATCGCGCGGCGCGGCGGCGACGTGATCCTCACCTACCGCAGCAAGGCCGCGGAGGCGGAGGCCGTCGTGTCCGAGATCCAGGCGCTCGGACGTCGGGCAGCGGCGCTGCAACTCGACACCGCCGATGTTTCCGGCTTTCCCGCCTTCGTCGAACGTGTCCGCTCCGCTTTGCGCGGCTGGGACCGCGACCGCTTCGATCATCTGGTCAACAATGCCGGCCATGGCGAAATGGCAGCCTTCGCCGAAACGACCGAGGCGCAGTTCGACCTGATCTTCAACGTCCATGTGAAGGGCGTTTTCTTCCTGACCCAGGCGTTGCTGCCGCTGCTGGCGGACGGCGGCCGGATCGTGAACTTCTCCTCCGGCCTGACCCGGGTGTCCTTTCCCGGATTCTCGGCCTATTCGGCGGCCAAGGGTGCGGTCGAAATCCTCACCCACTATCTGGCGAAGGAACTCGGCCCCCGCGGCATCACCGCCAACGCGATTGCGCCGGGAGCCATCGAGACCGACTTCCTCGGCGGCGCGGTACGCGACACTCCGTCTTACAACGAGGCCTTCGCCGCCATGACGGCGCTTGGCCGTGTCGGTGTGCCCGACGACATCGGCCCGGCCGTGGCGAGCCTGCTCGGCCCCGACAACCGCTGGGTCACCGCCCAGCGCATCGAGGTCTCGGGCGGCCAGAACATCTGAACCGGGGACAGCGGACAATATTTCCATAATTCATGTTATGCGTGATTCCGACCGCGACCGGGGCGGGGCGGGAAGGTCCCCTCCCGGCCCGGCTGCGGCCGTCAGTTCTTCAGCTTGTAGCCGGTGCGGAAGATCCACCAGACGACGGCAAGGCAGATCCCCAGCATCAGCGCCACCATGGCAAGGCTCAGCGCCACGGGCACGTCGGCGGCGCCGTAGAAGCTCCAGCGGAAGCCGCTGACCAGATAGACGACCGGGTTGAACAGAGTGACCTGCTGCCAGAAGGGCGGCAGCATGCTGATCGAATAGAAGCTTCCGCCCAGGAAGGCCAGCGGCGTGACGATCAGCATCGGCACGATCTGCAGCTTTTCCCAGCCGTCGGCCCAGATGCCCAGGATGAAGCCCAGCAGGCTGAAGGTGACCGAGGTCATCACCAGGAAGGCGACCATCCAGAACGGATGGGCGATGGAGAAGTCCACGAACAGCCTTGCGGTCAGCAGGATCAGCGTGCCCAGGATGACCGACTTCGTCGCCGCCGCCCCGACATAGCCGATCACCGTCTCGAAGGCGGAAACCGGGGCCGACAGCAGTTCGTAGATCGTGCCGGAATAGCGCGGCATGTAGATGCCGAAGGAGGCGTTCGACACGCTCTCCGTCAGCACCGACATCATGACGAGGCCGGGGACGAGGAATGCGCCGTAGCTGACGCCCTCCACCGCCGCGAAGCGGCCGCCGATCGCCGCCCCGAAGACGATGAAGTACAGCGACGTGGAGATCACCGGCCCGGCGATGCTCTGGAACAGCGTGCGCCAGGTGCGGGCCAGCTCGAAGATGTAGATGGCCTTGATCGCATGCAGGTTCATGCCCGCTCCTTCACGAGGCTGACGAAGATCTCCTCCAGGGAGCTTTCCTCGGTGCGCAGGTTCGTATAGGTGATTCCGTGGTCGCCCAGCTTGCGCAGCAGCCCGGCGATGCCGGTGCGCTCGCCCTGGGTGTCGAAGCTGTAGACCAGCTCCCGCCCGTCGCCCGACAGGGTCAGGGGATAGCCGGCGAATTCGGCCGGGATGGCGTCCAGCGGTGCTTGCAGTTGCAGCGTCAGCAGCCGCTTGCCCAGCTTTTCCATCAGCGCGGCCTTGTCCTCCACCAGGATGATCCGCCCGCCGGAGATCACGCCGATGCTGTCGGCCATCTCCTCGGCCTCTTCGATGTAATGGGTGGTCAGGATGATGGTGACGCCGCTGTCGCGCAGGCGCCCGATCATCTCCCACATGCCGCGGCGAAGCTCCACATCGACGCCGGCGGTCGGTTCGTCCAGGAACAGGACGCGCGGCTCGTGCGACAGCGCCTTGGCGATCAGCACGCGCCGCTTCATGCCGCCGGACAGCGCCATGACCTTGGTGTCCTTCTTGTCCCACAGGGACAGGTCCTTCAGGATCCGCTCGATCACCGCCGGGTTGGGCGGCTTGCCGAACAGGCCGCGGCTGAAGCTGACGGTCGCCCAGACGCTCTCGAACGACTCGGTCGTCAGCTCCTGCGGGACGAGGCCGATCAGGGACCGCGCGGCGCGCCAGTCGCGCATGATGTCGTGGCCGTCCACCGTCACGCTGCCGGCCGTCGCCCGGACGATGCCGCAGACGATGCTGATCAGCGTGGTCTTGCCGGCGCCGTTCGGACCGAGCAGCGCGAAGATCTCGCCGCGGCGGATGTCGAGATCGACGCCCTTCAGGGCCTGGAAGCCGGACGCATAGGTCTTCTCCAGGCCACGGATCTCAATGATTGGCTGCATGTCTCCCCTCGGCTGGCGGGTGCGCCACTTGCGGACGCTTTCGGAAGCGGGAGCCACAATAGCGTCTGACGGCCCTTGCCGCACCCGCGTTAGCGGTAACAGCCGCTATGCGGCGATGTCCGCGCCCTTCCCCGCCCGCATGCCCCATGCCCCCGCCCTACTCCCCACGCGTCGGCACGGCTTCATCCGGCGGGATCGGCCGCCATCGCCCTCCGCAGGACCGGCAGGACGCGGGGATCGCCCGACTGCGCGACGTTGAAACGCAGGAAGGCCGCGGCCGATTGCGAGACGCTGAACACGTTGCCGGGCGCCAGGACGATGTTTTCCTCCAGGGCCGCGCGGGCGACCGCCGCGGAATCGAGGCCGTCCGGCAGGCGGCACCAAAGATAGAAGCCGCCGCGCGGCATGAGCCAGGGCCGGATGCCGAGCGGCTCCAGCCGGGCCGCCGTCTCCTGTCTGGCCCGTGAAAGGCGCTGGCGCAGCTCTGCCATATGCTTGCGGTATCCGCCGCCCGCAAGCACCGCGGCGACCAGTTCGGTCGCCACCGGGCTCGGCCCGCCGAAACTGGTGGCGACCTGGAGATCGACCAGCCCCTCGATCCAGTCCGCCCTTGCGGCGATGTAGCCGCAGCGGATCGAGGCGGACAGCGTCTTGGAAAAGCTGCCGATCCGTATGACACGGTCGAGACCGTCGAGCACGGCGAGGCGCGGCGAAGGCTCCGGCTCGAAATCGGCGAAGATGTCGTCCTCGACGATCGTCATGTCGTGCGCCGAGGCCGCGCTCAGGATTCTGAAGGCCGTCTGTGGCGAGAGCGTTGCGCCGGTGGGGTTGTGGAGGGCGGAGTTGGTGATGTAGAGGCGCGGCCGTTCCGCAGCGACCACCGCTTCGAAGGCCGCCGGATCCGGCCCGGACGGGGTGCAGGGCACGCCGACGACCCTGGCCCGGTGCGCCCGAAGCAGCGCCTGGAAGTTGAAATAGCAGGGATCGTCGACCAGGACGGTGTCGCCGGGCGCCAGCAGGAAGCGGCAGATCAGGTCGATCGCCTGCGTCCCCGAAGCGGTCAGCAGGATCTGGTCGGGCGACGCTTCGATGCCCTCTTCGGCAAACCGCCCGAGCAGCAGCCGGCGCAGCGCCGGCGAGCCGCGGGTGCCGCCGTAATCGGCGAGCAGCGCGTCGCCGCTACGCGCCAGCGTCCGCATGGCACGGCGGAGGGCGCCGGTCGGCATCCAGTCCGCCGGCAGCCAGCCGCAGCCGGGCTTCGGCACCGCCGGATCGGCGTCGAGCGATTGGCGCGACACCCAGAAGGGATCGACGGCCCGGTCGCGCCGGGCGCCCGTGCCGGCAAGCGTCATCGGCGGCAGGCCGGTTCCGGCGACATAGAATCCCGACCCGCGCCGGGCACGGATCAGTCCCTCGGCGGCGAGGCGGTCATAGGCCTCGACGACCGTGGACGGCGAAACGCCCATGGTCGCGGCGAAGCGCCGGATCGAGGGCAGCCGGTCTCCGGACACCAGGGCACGGCTCGACAGCTTCGTCCGGATGGCCTTCATCACCTCGCCGGTGCGGGTGGCGTCCTCGTCCTGCATGCGACCTCCGACAACCGTATGGCCCGACGTAGCCATACAGATCTGCCAAATTGTACTGCACTGTCCCTGTCCGGGCCAGCCCCGCTCTCCTAGGATCGGGATCCGGAAAACGAGGGATCGTCATGGACAGGGATCTGAAAGGGAAAGGATGGGGCAGCGGCCTCGTGGGCGTGGTCATCTTCAGCGGCTCCCTGCCGGCGACGCGGGTTGCCGTCGCGGACTTCTCGCCGCTGTTTCTCACCTCGGCCCGCGCGCTGATCGCCGCATGTCTGGGGGCGGCGATCCTGGCCGCCTTCCGGCAGGCGAAGCCGGCGCGCGGCGATCTGGGGCCGCTCGCCGTGGTGGCGCTCGGGGTGGTGGCCGGATTTCCCCTGCTGACGGCGCTCGCGCTTCAGCACATCACGTCGGCGCATTCGATCGTCTTTATCGGCCTCCTGCCGCTCGCCACCGCCGTCTTCGGCGTTCTGCGCGGCGGGGAGAGGCCGAGGCCGGCCTTCTGGCTGTTCTCATGCCTGGGCGCCGCCGCGGTCGCCGGCTTCGCCCTCTTCAACGGCGGCGGCGCTTCGCTGGTCGGCGATCCGCTGATGGTGGCCGCCGTCCTGCTTTGCGGTCTCGGCTATGCGGAGGGGGCGACGCTGTCGCGCCGGCTCGGCGGCTGGCAGGTCATCTCGTGGGCGCTGATTCTGGCGCTGCCGGCGATGGCGATCCTCGCCCTGGCGACGGCGCCCGACTCCTGGAGCGGGATCGGCGGGCCGGCCTGGGTCGGACTCGCCTATGTTTCGATCTTCAGCATGCTGGTCGGCTTCATCTTCTGGTATCGCGGCCTCGCACTCGGCGGCATCGCGGGCGTCGGGCAGCTGCAGCTGCTTCAGCCCTTCTTCGGCCTGGTGCTGGCGGGCCTGCTGCTGCACGAGCCGGTCGCCTGGACGATGATCGCGACCACGGGTCTGGTCGTGCTTTGCGTGGCGGGCGCCAAGCGCTTCGCGTGAGGCCCGCCCATCTCCGCCCGGCCGCCGCCTCCCGCTCGCCGCCCAGGCATGATGTAGCAACACTACAGAGCCGCAACCCAAGCACGCATCCGCAGCATTTTCCTGGAAAATTCTTGTTTTCCAACCTGCCGCCCCTGCGCCCCCTGCGACGGAATTACCCAGGGGGCGCGCTTGCACGGTCTGCCCCGACAGGAGTATGTAGTAAAGCTACAAGGCGGGAGCGAAGACCGGCACGGTTCCGGAGCCTCCCCGCCGACGGGCCTGCACCGATGCGCGGCAGCGAGGACATCGACCGATGAACATGGACAACAAGGACGTGGGGGGCTGGAGCCAGCCGACTCCGCAGACACTCGACGCACTGATGCCCGACGCCATCGCGCTCGCCGCCGAGAATCTCGGCGTCAAGAAGGCACATTACGACACTCCCACCCTGTTCGCACTGGCTGTGCTGGCCGGCGCCTTCATCGCGCTGGGCGGCCTGTTCGCCACCGTCACCATGTCGGGGGCGGAAGGCATGCTGCCCTACGGCCTGACCCGGCTGCTGGGCGGGCTGGTCTTCTCCATGGGGCTGATCCTGGTGATCGTCGGCGGCGCGCAGCTGTTCACCGGCGACGCGCTGATGGTGATGGCCTGGGCCAGCGGCCGGCTGCATGCCCGCGAAATGATGCGGGTGTGGACCACGGTCTGGATCGGCAACTTCGTCGGCGCCGCCGGCACGGCGCTGCTGGTCTTCCTGTCGGGGCAATACACCTTCGGGCACGGCGCGGTCGGCGCATCGGCGCTGTATTTCGCGGTCGCCAAAAGCTCGCTGCCGACAAGTCAGGCCTTCTTCCTCGGCATCCTCTGCAACGTGCTGGTCTGCCTCGCCGTCTGGCTGGCGCTGGGTGCGCGCAGCGTCGGCGACAAGATCCTCGCGATCACCTTCCCCGTCGCCGCCTTCGTCGCCGCCGGCTTCGAGCACTGCGTCGCCAACATGTACTTCGTCCCGCTCGGCCTGCTGATCGAATGGGGGGCGCCGGACAGCTTCTGGGCCGACCTCGGCCGCTCCGCCCCGTCCATCCCTGTCGGCCACTACTTCATCAATCTGGCCGCCGTCACCATCGGCAACTGGATCGGCGGCGCGGTCATGGTGGGTGCGGTTTACTGGTTCATCTACCGCCGCCCCAAGCTGCGCTGAGCGGCGGCGCACCTCCCCTCCCCCACCCCCTTCTCCCATCCGTCATCCCCGCGAAAGCGGGGATCCAGGCCGCCTCGCCGGCTTCCCTCCGCATGCCCTGGAGTCCCGCCCCGGCGGGAATGACGGTCCAAATCGACGCGGCCATGTCAAATCGGCCATCTGCCCCACCGAACAACCCTTCAAGACACGGGACATCCCTTCCCATGAGCGCCATCACCGAAATCCGCGCCCGCGAAATCCTGGACAGCCGCGGCAACCCCACCGTCGAGGTCGACGTGACCCTCGAGACCGGTGCCTTCGGCCGCGCCGCGGTGCCGTCGGGCGCCTCCACCGGCGCCCATGAGGCGGTCGAACTGCGCGACGGCGAGAAGAGCCGCTTCGGCGGCAAGGGCGTGCTGAAGGCCGTTCAGTCGGTCAACGGCGAACTCGCCAAGGCCCTGATCGGCATGGATGCCGCCGACCAGCGCGTGCTCGACATGACCATGATCGAGATCGACGGCACCGAGAACAAGGGCCGGCTGGGCGCCAACGCCATCCTGGGCGTGTCGCTGGCGGTCGCCCGCGCCGCCGCCGAGGATGCCGGCCTGCCGCTCTACCGCTATGTCGGCGGCGCCTTCGCTTCGCTGCTGCCGGTTCCGATGATGAACATCATCAACGGCGGCGCCCATGCCGACAACCCCATCGACATCCAGGAATTCATGATCATGCCGGTGGGCGCCGAGACCGGCGCCGACGCCATCCGCATGGGTTCCGAGATCTTCCAGTCCCTCAAGAAGAAGCTGAAGGACGCCGGCCACAACACCAATGTCGGCGACGAGGGCGGCTTCGCCCCCAACATCGGCTCCACCGACGAGGCGCTCGGCTTCGTCATGAAGGCCATCGAGGCTGCCGGCTACAAGCCGGGCGACGACGTCATGCTGGCGCTCGACGCTGCCTCGACCGAGTTCTTCAAGAACGGCAAGTATGAGCTGGCCGGTGAGGGCAAGTCGCTGTCGCCGGAGCAGATGGTCGCCTACTGGTCCGATCTGGTCGGCCGCTTCCCGATCATCTCCATCGAGGACGGCATGGCCGAGGACGACTGGGAAGGCTGGAAGGCGCTGACCGACGCCATCGGCAACAAGGTGCAGCTGGTCGGCGACGACCTGTTCGTTACCAATCCGAAGCGCCTGGCCCAGGGCATCCGCCAAGGTGTCGCCAACTCAATCCTGGTGAAGGTGAACCAGATCGGCACGCTGTCGGAGACGCTGGAGGCCGTCGATATGGCGCACAAGGCCGGCTACACCGCCGTCCTGTCGCACCGCTCGGGCGAGACCGAGGACAGCACCATCGCCGACCTCGCCGTCGCCACCAACTGCGGCCAGATCAAGACCGGCTCGCTGAGCCGTTCGGATCGCCTCGCCAAGTACAACCAGCTGATCCGCATCGAGGAGCAGCTGGGTGTGGCCGCCCGCTTCGCCGGCCGCGGCATCCTGAAGGCCTGATTTCCAGAGATCCTGAAGTCCCGACGCCCTGCGGCCGCCCCGCCCCGCCTTCTCCCGCCCCCGGAGAGGCGACAAGGACCGGAACGGCCGCGCCCAAAGGGACCTCCAGGACGGGCGGCGAGCCGTCATGATCGCTGAGATTGCTCGCCCTTGTGCCCCCTTCCCCCGACTCTCTCCCCGGGGGAAGGGGGATCCCCGCCCAGCCGCACATCGTACCTGCGGCATAGTGTCAAGGCCGGGGATTTCCGTTGGTTCTATGTTGCAATGCACATTTGATATACTAATATATCTATAGTCCCCGCGCGGCGCAGAAAGCCGGCCCAAGCCGGCAGCGGAACGTCTCCGATTTTCTAGGCGCTGCCCTGTCGGACCGTAAAACGGGCCGCTCGATCGACCCGGTCAACCGGAGTGTTCAAAAAATGCGTGCCAGTGGTGAAGCGTTCGGCAACGGCATCGGCGCCGTGGTCGAGAATGTGACCTTCGACGAGATTCAGATCGGCCAGACGGCCAGCCTTTCCCGCCAGCTGACGCTGATGGATGTGGAGCTGTTCGCCACCGTGTCGGGCAACATCAACCCGGCCCATCTCGACCCGAAATTCGCGGCCGACAGCCGCTTCCAGAAGGTGATCGGCCCGGGCATGTGGTCGGGCTCGCTGATCTCCGGCGTGCTCGGCACCTATCTGCCCGGCGCCGGGTCGCTCTATGCCGGCCAGAGCCTGCAGTTCCGCCGCCCGGTCGGGCTCGGCGACATCGTCACCGCCACGGTGACCGTCATCGAGAAGCGCCCGGCCAAGAACGTCGTCGTCTTCGACTGCGTCTGCACCAACCAGGATGGCGAAGTCGTCGTCCTCGGCACCGCCGAGGTGATCGCCCCGACCCAGAAGGTCGTCCGCCCGGCGCATGAGCTGCCGCAGATCCAGATGATCCGCCACGACAAGCACGACGCCCTGCTCGCCAAGTGCGACGAACTGCCGCCGGTCGTCACCGCCGTGGCCTATCCCTGCGATGCCAGTTCCCTCCAGGGTGCGGTCGAGGCCGCCCAGGCCGGCCTGATCGACCCGATCCTGGTCGGGCCGGAAGCGGTCATCCGCAAGGTCGCGGCCGCCAACGGGCTGGACATCGCCCGCTACCGCATCGTCGATGCAGCCCACAGCCGCGCCGCTGCGGCAGCCGCCGTGGCGCTGGCCCGCACCGGCGAGGCCGAAGCGGTGATGAAGGGCAGCCTGCACACCGACGAGCTGATGGGCGAGGTGGTGAAGAAGGAGACCGGCCTGCGCACCGCCAGCCGGATCAGCCACGTCTTCCTGATGAATGTGCCCACATACTCCAAGACGCTGCTGATCACCGACGCGGCGATCAACATCTACCCGACGCTGGAGGACAAGGTCCACATCGTGCAGAACGCCATCAACCTCGCCAAGGTGCTGGGCGTCGACACCCCGCGCGTCGCCATTCTGTCGGCGGTGGAGACGATCAACCCGAAGATCAACACCACGCTGGAAGCCGCAGCACTCTGCAAGATGGCCGACCGCGGCCAGATCACCGGCGGCATCCTGGACGGCCCGCTGGCCTTCGACAACGCCATCTCCGCCGAGGCCGCCCGCACCAAGGGCATCACCTCCCCGGTCGCCGGGCAGCCGGACATCCTGCTCGCTCCCGATCTGGAGGCCGGCAACATGCTGGTCAAGCAGCTGTCCTTCCTGGCCAACGCCGACCTCGCCGGCATCGTGCTGGGCGCCAAGGTGCCGGTCATCCTCACCAGCCGCGCCGACAATGTGCGGGCGCGCCTCGCTTCCTGCGCCGTCGCCTCGCTGGTCGCCGCCGCTCAACGCCAGCCGAAGCTCGCGCTGGCCGCCGAATAGGACGTTTCCGTCATGGCTGCACATTCCAAATCCGGCAGCGACGCCTGCCTCGTCATCAACGCCGGCTCCTCCAGCCTGAAGTTCTCCGTCTTCCAGGGCGGCAGCGCCGCGGAGCTTGAGCCGGTCGTCACCGGCCAGATCTCCGGCATCGGCACGGCGCCGCGCTTCGAGGCGAAGGACGCCGCCCGCCACAAGATTGCCGACCACAGCTGGGCCGCCGGTGAGAATCCGGGCCGTCCGGAGCTGCTCCACCATCTGCTCGACTGGATCGGCGACACGCTGAAGGGCGCCACGCTGGTGGCCGCCGGTCATCGCGTCGTCCATGGCGGCACCCGCTTCTCCGCCCCCGTGCGCGTCACCCCGACGGTGCTCGACCAGTTGGAGGAGCTGATCCCGCTCGCTCCGCTGCACGAGCCGCACAACATCGCCGCCATGCGGGCGCTGGCCCAGGTCTACCCGTCGCTGCCGCAGGTGGCCTGTTTCGACACCGCCTTCCACCAGACCCAGCCCTGGCAGTCGCAGACCTTCGCCATCCCGCGCGAACTGACGGCGGAAGGCATCCGCCGCTACGGCTTCCACGGGTTGAGCTACGAGTACATCGCCCACCGTCTGCCGCAGGTGGCGCCGGAACTGGCGAATGCGCATGTGGTGGTCTGCCATCTCGGCAGCGGCGCCAGCCTGTGCGCCATGCGCGCCGGGCACAGCGTCGACACCACCATGGGCTTCACCGCTCTGGACGGCGTGCCGATGGGCACCCGGCCGGGCGCCATCGACCCCGGCGTGCTGATCTACCTGATGCGCGAGAAGGGCTACGGCGCCGACGAGCTGGAGAAGCTGCTCTACCACAAGTCGGGCATGCTGGGCGTGTCGGGCCTCTCCAACGACATGCGCGACCTGGAGAATTCCGACCTGCCGGCCGCGGCCGAGGCGGTGGAGCTGTTCTGCCACAACGTCGCCAAGCAGGTGGCGGCGCTGGCCGGCTCGATGGGCGGGCTGGACGCGGTGGTCTTCACCGCGGGCGTGGGCGAGAACTCCACGCTGGTGCGGGCACGGGTGGCGGAGAAGCTGGGCTGGCTCGGCGTGTCGATCGACCCGGCGGCCAACCGGGCGAAGGCGACGCGCATCTCCGCCCAGGAGAGCCGCGTGCCGGTCTTCATCATCCCGACCGACGAGGAACGGATGATCGCCCGCCACACGCTGGGCGTCATCTCCGCCGACGCGCTGAGCCGGGCGGCGTAAAGGCCCTCTCCTGCCAGTGGAGTCCCCTCTCCCCCGGGGAGAGGGAGATCGGAAACGTCATCATGGAACAGGTCCCCACAGTATCCACCGCCAGACCGCCGGAAAATGTCCGGCTCGGCATCCTGTCGATGCTGCTGGCGATGGCCCTGATGACCGTCATGAACGCGCTGGCCAAGATCCTGGCGGAAAGCTATCCGCTGGGCGAGGTCACCTTCTTCCGCAACCTGTTCGCCCTGTTGCCGGCGGTCGGCATGGTGGTCGCGGCGGGCGGGCGGCGCTGCCTGCACACCACCCATTGGCAGGGGCATCTGTGGCGGGCCGTCGTCGGCCTCGCCTCCATGGTGCTGCTGTTCTGGGCCTATCACCTGATGCCGCTCGCCAACGCGGTGGCGATCTCCTACTCCGCGCCGCTGTTCCTGACCGCCCTGTCGGTCCCGCTGCTGGGCGAGAGGGTCGGCGCCTTCCGCTGGGGTGCGGTGGTGGTGGGTTTCGCCGGGGTGCTGATCATGGTGCAGCCGGGTCCGGACATGGTCGACCGCGGCGCCATCGTCGCCCTGACCGCGGCGGTCTGCTACGCCCTGGCGATGATCGCCATGCGCCAGTTGGGCCGCACGGAAAAGCCGGTGACGACGGTGTTCTACTTCACCGTCATCTCCACGGCGCTCAGCGCGCTGGCCCTGCCCTTTGGCTGGATCACGCCGGACGCCCATGCGCTGACGCTGATGGCGGGCATGGGGATCGCCGGCGGCGGCGCCCAGTATTTCAGCACGCGGGCCTATTCGCTGGCGCGTGCCGTGGTGGTCGGTCCCTTCAGCTACGCCAGCCTGATCTATGCGACGATCCTCGGCTGGCTGGTCTGGGGCGACGTGCCGGCCGCCCATGTGATGGTCGGCGCCGCCATCGTCATCGCCAGCGGCCTGCTGATCCTGTACCGCGAGACCCGCCGTGCCGCCGGTTCCGCCCCGCAGGCGGATTCTTCTGCGAAAGCGGGCGCCGGTCCGGTCCGGACCGCGTGAGCAGGGTCACCGATTTACGTTTCAAGGAAAGGACAGGCATCATGGTTACGACCGATGTCCATGGCATTCCGGCTCCCCGCCTGACCGGCCGGATGCAACTGATCCAGGGTGGACGGAGCAGCGGCGCATCGCAGCGGCCGGCGCCCCATGCCCCCGCCGGCCGGGTCTGCGCCGGCAGAGTCTGCGCCATCGTCGGCGGCACCGGCTTGGCCGCCAAGCTGGACCTGCTGGCCCGGCTGGTGACGCGGGTCGACGTGCTGGCGCTCGGCGGCGGCATCGCCAACAGCTTCCTGGCCGCGGCCGGCACCGACATGGGGGCCTCGCTGTGCGACCATGACCTCATCGGCGAGGCGCGCAAGCTCCTTGACAAGGCCAGGGCCTGCAGCTGCGAGCTGCTGCTGCCGGTGGACGTGGTGGTGGCGACCGAGGCGCGGGAGGGGACGGAGGACCGAATCGTCTCCTGCGCCGCCATCGGGCCGGAGGACATGGCCCTCGACATCGGTCCGGCGACCGTCGCACGGCTGACCGGCTGCGTCGAGGCCGCCGGGACGGTGGTCTGGACTGGCCCGCTCGGCGTCTACGAGATCGCCCCCTTCGACGGCGGCACCAACGCACTCGCCTGGTTCATCGCCCGGCGCACCCGCGACGCCGGCCTGCGCTCGGTGGCGGCGGGCGACGACACCATCGCGGCGCTGGCCGCAGCTGGGGTGGACTGCCGCTTCGGCGAGCTGACCAGCCGCGACGCCCTGCCGGACTGGCTGGACGGCGCCACCCCCCGCGCGGTCCCGGCATAGGAGCCGGTCTGCGCTTAAGAATTGTATCCCCGGCGGGCAGAAACCCGCCTTTCACGGTTGAAACGGGTCTCCGCCCCAATCGGCACGAGACCGCAACGGAACGACTGGAGCACATCATGGCTGTACGGGTAGCGATCAACGGTTTTGGCCGCATCGGCCGTCTGGTTCTGCGCGCCATCTACGAGAGCGGCCGCAAGGACGTGGAGGTCGTGGCGATCAACGACCTGGCCGATCTGAAGGCCAACGCGCACCTGCTGAAGTACGACAGCGTCCACGGCCGCTTCCCCGGCACCATCGAGACGGGCGAGGGCGTCCTGATCGTCAACGGCCACTCCATCAAGGTCGTGCAGGAGCGTGACCCGGCCAAGCTGCCGTGGAAGGATCTCGGCGTCGAGATCGCCATGGAATGCTCGGGCATCTTCACCAAGCGCGCCGATGCCGCCAAGCATCTGGAAGCCGGCGCGCAGAAGGTCCTGATCTCGGCCCCGGCCACCGACGAGGACATCACCGTCGTCTATGGCGTCAACCACGACAAGCTGACCGCCGAGCACAAGATCGTTTCCAACGCGTCGTGCACCACCAACTGCCTGGCCCCGGTCGCGCATGTCCTCCACAACCTGGTGGGCATCGAGAAGGGCTTCATGACCACGATCCACTCCTACACGGGTGACCAGCGGATCGTCGACACCAACCACAAGGACCTGCACCGCGCCCGCGCGGCGGCCCTGAACATGATCCCGACCTCCACCGGTGCGGCCAAGGCGGTCGGCAAGGTTCTGCCGGAGCTGAAGGGCAAGCTGGACGGCACCGCCATGCGCGTTCCGACCCCGAACGTGTCGGTGGTCGACTTCAAGTTCACCGCCAAGCGCGCCACCTCGGTGGAAGAGATCACCAAGGCGATCTCGGATGCCGCCAACGGCCCGCTGAAGGGCGTGCTGGGCGCCTATGACGAGGAGCTGGTGTCCTCCGACTTCAACCACGACCCGCACAGCTCGACCTTCGCACTGAAGGAGACGAAAGTCATCGACGGCAATTTCGTGCGCGTCATGGCGTGGTATGATAACGAGTGGGGCTTCTCCAACCGCATGGCCGACACCGCCGTCGCCATGGCGAACGCCAAGTAAGCCTCGCCGAACCAAGAACGCCGACCCAGACCAAAGGAGCCGGACGATGAGCAAGACGATCATGTGGGCCGAAACCGACGCCAAGGGCTTCGAGTCCGAGTGTCTGTTCAACGAGGACAGCCGCCAGTACGAAGTGATGGTCTGCGCATCGGGCCGCCGGCTCTGCCGGTCGGAGTCGTTCCCGGCGCACTCCGATCCCATGCAGGGCATGACCGACGAGGACCGCCGGCGCGCCCTGGAATGCGCCGAACGGCTGGTCACCGAGATCGAACACGATCTGGGCGACCGCTGAACATACAGGACCGGAAAAGGGGGCCGGGACCGCGATCGGAGCGGTCCCGGCCCCCTTTTTTGCACCTTTTCCAGCCTTTCCAGCAGGCCGGCAGCTTTCGCGGCCGCCTCCCCTTTCGTGAGGCGACGGCTTCCGACAGGAGGACTTTCACTCACCCGAAAATCTCATTGCGAGATTTTCCTTTCGATTAGTTCGATTATCTGAATATCCTAACAATCCATCAGCAATTCCTGCGGGTGGATGTTCTTATGCCGGGCTGGGCGGCAACCGATTTGCGTGCCGCCGCCTCCATCGCCCGGGACGACGCCTGAAACGGGATACCGCCGCGATAGGGGCGCTCGAACAGACTGCGTAACCAATCGGAATTTTATTGACGGTACAAGACGAGGGGGCACCAGCATGGCAGAACCTCTGAACACCATTGCCGTTTTATGTGAAGAGGCGAAGGCGATCCACGGCGCGGACGCGTTGGCCGACCTGCCCGAACCGCCGAACCCGTCGCACGCGGGCTGCCAGGAGATGAAGGAGTTCGGCCGCAAGGTGAGCGCCCGGTTGGGAAAGCTGGACCAGACGGCCCTCTGTCTTTCGGGCGGCGGAATCCGCAGCGCCTCCTTCGCGCTTGGTATCATCCAGGCGCTGGCGAGCTGGCCGTCCCGCAATGAACGCCACCAGAAGACATGCGTCCCGCCGCCGGACACCCGACAGGCGCTTCTCGGGCAGTTCGACTATCTTTCGACCGTGTCCGGCGGCGGATACATCGGCAGCTGGCTTTCCGCGTGGCTGACGCGCGATGGTTTCAACAAGGTGTTGCCTGCCCTGCACAGCCGGGACGGTGCAATCGGCGGCGTCGAACCGCCCCAGATCAACGACTTGCGACGCTACAGCAATTATCTGACGCCGAAGGTCGGGCTGCTGTCGGCCGACAGCTGGGCGGCGGCGGCGATGATGGTGCGGAACCTGCTGCTGAACTGGACGCTGCTGCTGCCGCTGTTCCTGCTGAGCATCGTGTTCGTGAAGCTCCTTGTCGTCGGCGTGACGGCACCCGCCACGGTCGGCGGCTCAGGTCAGCCGTGGTTCGGCCGGGGCTGGACCTGGGGCATCGGCCTGCTGACGGCAATTCTCGCCGCATATGCCCTTTCCCTGTCGCAGCGCCTGCATTTCAACCATGCGGCTGAAGGCGACAGGAGGACGGACGAGAGCTTCTCGCAAAAGCAGTTCATCCGTCGCAGCCTCTTGCCGGCGCTTTCAGCGGGATTGCTTTGGACGGCAATTCTGGACAGCAGGTACCTCGCCAGAATTCTGCCGGCGGACTGCTGCTCGGCATCGGTCGATCCGCAGTTCCCCGTCGTCCTGGGCGCAGCGGTCGGGATCGCCATCTTCGGCGCCGCCCGTCTGTATGGACGTTCGAGATCGGGCCAGTATGCAGAGGCGTGGCCAAGGATCGGCGACCTCCGCAACCTGAAATCCTGGGGATGGCTGGTGGCGGGCGCCTGCTACGGCGCCTTCATCGGCTTCGGGGCGAATGTTCTGGCACCCGCATTCGATCCGGTGTCGAACCGGCCGGATCCGCAGCAGCAAATCCTGCTCGTGCTGTTCGGCCTGCCCTGGTTCCTGATGTCGCAGATGGCGGCCGAGTCCGTCTATATCGCGCTGACCAGCAGCGAAACGCGCACCGACGAGCAGCGGGAGTGGTTCGCACGATCGGCGGGATGGTTCATCGCCCTGTCCGTCTTCTGGATTCTGGGCACCGCGCTCATCATCCTGGGGTCGTTCGCCCTGGCGCTGGCACAGGCGGACTGGAGCATGCCGATCGAACTGTCGGCGGTCGGGGCGGCGATCAGCACCGTGGTCGGCTGGCTGGCCGGAGCGAGCAGGCGCACACCGGCCAAAGGGGCGGCGAAGAGCCTGACGGGGAAGATCTACAGCGCCTTGGCGATGGTGGCGGCTGCGCTTTTCTTCGGCTTCCTCGTGGTGCTCGGTTCCGCCTGGACCGATTGGGTCGCACTGAATGCTCCGCTTATCGGATTTCCGCTGGATTGGTTCGTGTTTCTCCGCGTGGCACCGGTTGAAGCGGACCCTTGCTGCAGCGTGACGTCCTATCCCGGCGCAATCCTGCATCTCGTCATCCTGGCCGTCATCCTTGTGGCCGTCGCCTGGTTCGCGTCCCGGTACGTGAACATCAACCGCTTCTCGCTGCATGGCCTCTATCGCAACCGGCTGGTCCGCGCCTTCCTGGGGCCGTCGCACCCCGGCCGGAAGCCCGACCGCTTCACCGGTTTCGACATGGACGACAACATCCACATGTCCAAGCTGTGGGAGACCGGCGCCACGCGGCACAAGGGCGACGACTGGCGCCCCTTCCATATCCTGAACCTGACCCTCAACATGGTGTCGAGCCGGGAACTCGCCTGGCAACAGCGCAAGGCGATGTCCTTCACCGTGTCGCCGCTCCATTCCGGCGCCGCAGGGCTGCATCCGCGGCCGAAGACCGACGGCGTCGCCCGGTCGCTTTATCTCGGCGCCTACCAGAGTTCCAGGACCTATGGCGGAGCCAACGGCATCACGCTCGGCACTGCCATGGCCATCTCCGGCGCGGCGGTGAACCCGAACATGGGCTATCACTCCTCGCCCGTCGTGTCGCTCCTGCTGACGTTGCTGAACGTCCGGCTCGGCTGGTGGCTTGGCAATCCCGGCGAGAGCGGGGCTGGCACCTGGGAACAGAGCGGACCTCCCTATGCCGCGGGACCGATCATAAACGAGGCGTTCGGCCTGACCACCGAAGCGCTTTCCTACGTCAACCTGTCCGACGGCGGACATTTCGAGAATCTCGGGCTTTATGAAATGGTCCGCCGCCGTTGCCGCTACATCGTGGTGAGCGACGCCGGTTGCGACGCGGAGTTCGCCTTCGAGGATCTGGGCAACGCCGTGCGCAAGGTGGAAATCGACTTCGGCATTCCCATCCGCTTCATCCGGCTGCAGGACCTGAAACCGCGGCCGGCCGAGCCGGAGGTGTCGCTGCCCGACACGCCCTACCACTCCATCGGCATCATCGATTATCCGGCCGTGGACGGCAAAGAGGCCGAGTGCGGCATCATCCTGTACGTCAAGGCCAGTTTCCATAACTGCAACGAAAGCGCGGGCGTCAAGGCCTATGCCAAGGCCCATCCCGACTTCCCGCATGAACCGACATCCGACCAGTGGTTCGACGAGGCCCAGTTCGAAAGCTACCGCTCTCTGGGATTCGAAATCATGACCATGATCCTGAACAGGGCGGCCGGTCCCTGCAAGGTCGTTCAGCCCGGACAGCACGACCTGAAAAGCCTGCTGAAGGTGCTTTGCGACGAGGCGATCCGGTCGACGCCCTGCGGTGCGCAGGACGACAAGAAGGAAAACTCCGAGGAATAGCAGCATCGGGATGGACGCGGCCGCCATCGACGGTGGCCGCGCCTCGGGCCGGGACTCAGTGAGTGGCCTCCGCCAGCGTCCTGCGCATCTTGGCCACCTCGTCGGCGCCGACCGGCGGGGCCGCGTTGCTCCAGCTGTTGCGGATGTAGGTGACGACCGCCGCCACCTGCGCGTCGTCCAGCCGCCAGCCCAGCGGCGGCATCGCCGGGCCGGTCGGCCGGTCGTCGGTCGCCACCGCGCGGGAGCCGTCCAGCACCAGCCTTATCAGCGTCGCCGGGTCGTCGGCCTGCACCACCCCGCTGTCGGCCAGCGTCGGGAACAGGAAGGTCTGGCCCTTGCCGTCGCCGCCATGGCAGGCCATGCAGGTGTCGGCATAGACGGCCTCGCCCGTCCTCATCCGCGCATCATCGGCGGGCAGCGCCGCGACCGCCTTGCTTTCCGGCGGCTTCCCGTCCAGCAGATAGGCGGCGATGGCCTTCAGGTCGGCCTCCGTCATCTTCGAGGTGGAGTTCTGGACCGCCTCCGCCATCGGGCCGGAGGCCAGCGTCTGGTGATTGGCGCCGGTCTTCAGGTAGGCCGCCAGCTGGTCCGCCGTCCAGTCGCCGATGCCCTGCCGGGAGTCGGCGGTGATCGCCGGCGCGTACCAGCCCTGGAGGTTGGCGCCCTGCAGCGCCCGGTCGGTGTCGTCCGCCCCCAGCATGGTCTTGGGCGTGTGGCAGGTGCCGCAATGGCCCAGCGCCTGCACCAGATAGGCGCCGCGGTTCCATTCCGGCGACTTGTCCGGGTCGGGCTTGAAGCTCTCCGGTTCGAAGTTCAGCAGGTTCCAGCCCGCCATCAGCAGCCGGATGTTGAAGGGAAAGGGCAGCTGGTTGGCCTCGACCGCGTTGCTGACCGGCTCCAGCGTGCGCAGATAGGCCCACAGCGCGCGGATGTCGTCGTCGGTCATCCGCGTGTAGGCGGGATAGGGCATGGCAGGGTAGAGCCGCTTGCCGCCGCGCCCGATGCCTTCGCGCAGGGTGCGGCGCAGGTCCTCCTCCGTCCAGTTGCCGATCCCGGTCTCGCGGTCCGGCGTGATGTTGGGGGCGACCAGCGTGCCGAAGGGCGTCTGCAAGGCCGATCCGCCGGCATAGGGCGTGCCGCCGGGCAGGCTGTGGCAGGCGACGCAATCGGCGGCGACGGCGACGTAGCGCCCGCGCTCGATCAGCGCGAAGTCCTGGTCGTCGGCCAGCGCCGGGCGGCCGATGGCGCCGGGCAGCGCGGCCATCGCCAGCATGGCGGCAGCGATGACGAGGCGTTTCCTGCTCATGCTTGCACCCATCATGCTTGCACCCCTCATGCCTGCACCAGGGGGCCGGGGGATTTCAGGTAGCGGTTGCGGATCGCGTCCGCCGCGCGATAGGCCAGCGCCCCCACAGTCCCGGTCGGGTTGAAGCCGGAATTCTGCGGAAAGACGTTCGCCCCCACCGTGAAGACGTTGGGCACGTCCCAGCTCTGCAGGAAGGGATTGACCGCGCTGGTGGACGGATCGGCCCCCATCGCCGTGCCGCCGACCACATGGGTGGACTGGTAGGGCACCACCGACCAGGGCCGGGTGCGCGGATTCTCCACGATCTGCTGCGCCCCCATGGCGCGGACGATCTCCGCCACCTTGCTCGTGACGTAGGCCGACATCTTCACGTCATTCTCGGGGAAGTCGAAGGTGATGCGCATCAGCGGCCGGCCGAGCCGGTCGGTGTAGGTCGGGTCGAGGTCGAGGAAGTTGCCGCGGTTGGCATAGCTGCTGGCCTCGCAGCCGACGCTGAGATTGCTGAGATAGCTGTCGCGCATCGCCTTCTTCCAGCCCGATCCCCAGGTCGGACTGCCCGGCGGGGTTGGTCGCTTGGAGATCGGCTCCGCCCCGATGGGCGCGCAGCGCGTGCTGCCGCCGCCGAGGAAGCCCAGCGGCCCATGGTCGAAATTGTCGTTGTTCAGCTCGTCGATCGCCATGCCGGTGGCGCCGCCGCCGATGAAGTTGTTGAAGTTGTACTTGGCGGGATCGAAGAAGCCGACGACCTGATTGGCCATCTGGTAGCAGAAGTTCCGGCCCACCACACCCTTGCCGCTCCGGTGGTCGTATGGCGTGCCGATGCCGGACAGCAGCATCAGCCGCACATTGTCCAGCATGAAGGCGCAGAGGATGACCAGATCCGCCGGCTGCTCGAACTCGTCCCCCGACGTGTCGACATAGGTGACGCCGGTCGCCTTCCTGCCGGTGGAATCCAGATTGACCTTCAGGACCTCGCACAGGGTGCGAAGTTCGAAGTTCGGCTTGCGCATCAGCACCGGAAGCACCGTCGTCTGCGCGCTGGCCTTGGAATAGTTGGCGCAGCCGTAATTGGTGCAGAAGCCGCAGAAGGTGCATTGCCCCATCGTCACGCCCAGCGGGTTGGTGTAGGTGCGCGACAGCAGGGCCGACGGGATCGGGAAGGGCTTGTAGCCCATCTTCGCCGCCGTCTCCGCGAACAGGGTGGGGCCGAAGGTCTGCATCATCGGCGGGTTGGGAAACTCGCGCTTGCGTGCGCCTTCAAAGGGATTGCCGCCTTCCTGGATCTGGCCGTTCAGGTTCCCGGCCTTGCCCGACACGCCCGCCAGATATTCGAACCTGTCGTAATAGGGCTCCATCTCCTCATAGGTCAGGCCCCAATCCTGGATCGTCATGTCCTCCGGTATGCTTTCGGCGCCATAACGCTCGGTATAATGAGACCGCAGCCGGAAATCATAGGGCGAGAAGCGCCAGGTGATGCCGGCCCAATGCACGCCGGCCCCACCGACGCCGTTGCCGGGATGGAAGGAGCCGTACTGCCGCATCGGCAGCGCCGTCTGGTCGGCGTTATTGCGGGCGGTGACCGCCGTCTGCGCCGGCCGGAGCATCAGCTCCTGCCGGGAGTTGTAGCGCAGCTCGTCGGGGGCGTAGCCGATGTTGAAGTCGGTGGCGGTGTCGCGCCAGGGGCCGCGTTCCAGCGCCACCACGTCCAGCCCTTCGTCGCACAGCTCGTTCGCGATGATCGAACCGGTCCAGCCGAGGCCGATGACCACCACATCCTTGTGGGGAAGTTTGCGCGCCATTCCTCAGCCTTTCCTGGCCCAGTCGCCGCGTCCGCCGATGGACACCGGCGGCAGCGTGTATTTCTGATTGTGCTTCAGCACATGATCGCGGAAATCGTAGCGGGTGCCGGGAAAGCCGATCATCTTCCAGCTGACCATGTCGCGGTTGCCGCCATAGATCGGGTCGGCGAAGAAGCCCTCCATGGTGTTCTGCAGGACGAGGCTGAAGAAGCTGCCGGAGCCGACCGGTCCGTCGAACTTGACCTCATCCTTCTCCATCGCCGTCAGAAGCCGGTCCTTCTCCTCCGGCGACAGGTCGGTGAAGCTCTTGCCGCCCATGGCCTGCCGGCAATGGGCATCCAGCGCCTTCAGCCCCTGGCGGTACTTCGCCGCCGGGGTCAGGTCGCTCTGGTCGCCCTGGGTCGGCAGGCCGGGCTGGAACGGCCCCTTCATGTAGAGCCGTTCGGAGCTGCCGTAATGGCCGGACAGCTGCCGGTCGATGAACACGGCGCAGCCGGCATCCTTGCCGCTGACGCTGAGGTCGTCGGCGGGGATCAGCCGCTCCACGATGGCCTCCACCATCTCGCCCTCGCGCGGGGTGAAGAAGGTCCAGGGACCGGGCAGGACCTGCCGGGGCGGTTCGATGGAACCGGAATCCCAGGGCAGCCCGGTGCCGAACAGGATTTTCGCACTGGCGCCGGACGCCGACAGCGCCACCAGCCCCATCGCGGTGGTCGCGAGGAAACGGCGGCGGCTGGTGTGGAACGGGCTTGCCGCGTTGGGCTTGCCGGGGGGACTGCCTTGCCGTCCGCCGGATTTCTTGCCTGGGATCATGTCTGGATCATCCTGGGATTCGTCGCGACCGCCGCCTGCTGCGCTGCAAAACAGATCAGCGGTGGAACGAAAATTTCCAATGATCGAAAGACATACACCCGCCCCGGCGGGCACGCGCCGCCATCATCGGGTGAAAACCCGGCACAAACGGCCGATGCGGCGGGCGCGTTCGCGACCCTCGCCGGTGGTATGCCGCCCCGGCAGTAACCCTTCGGCAGTGCCCGCCCCCGATGGAGCCGGGCGGCGGCGGATCACTCCTCCTCGTCTTCGGCCGTCTCGTCCTCCGGCGGTTCGTCCAGCACGATCTCGTCGTTGACGGCGTAGAGCATGCACTCCTCCTTGCCGCCGGCCTGCTCACACTTCTCCACCGCCGCCGTGCTGGCATCCTCTTCGCTGTCGCGGTCCCATACCGACGCCCAGCGGCCGGTCAGCGTCAGCGCCAGCGCCTTGTGCCCCGGGTTGCGCTGGTAGTTGACCATGCCGACCTTGCGCGTGTGTTCGCTGACGAAGGGGACGCGCGCCGGATCGAAGGGGCCGGAGCCCAGGATCTCCACCGGCATCGGGACGAAGCGCTTGCCGTCCATCACCACGCCGTCATCGACGGCGTAAAGGGTGCAGGGCTCCTCCGCCCTATACTGGCAATATTGCAGGGCGCCGCGCTTGACGTCCTCAGCGGTCCGGCTGTTCGACTTGTTGGAAAAATAGGCGTAGTTGCCCTTGGTCGAGATCGCCAGCGCCTTGGGCGACGACAGGCCGGGATACATGGCCAGCGCCGCCCGCGACTTGGCGCTGAGATAGGGGATCGCCTCGACGTCGAGCGGCCGGGTGGCCGGGGCCGGGGCAGCCATAGAAGCCGGACCGGGAACCGGCGGGGCGGCAAGCGCGGCGACCGACACCGGCGCCCGTTCCGCCGTCCCGCCAAGCTCCGCGATCCGCGCCTCGGCGATCGGCGTGAAGGTGCCCTGCGGGAACTGCTTCAGATAGGCTTCGAACAGCCCGCGGTTGGAGCTGCCCTTGATGCTGTCCCAGAACAGGGTCTCTTTGTCGGCCCCCGCTGCAGGGGGCGCTTCGGGCGGAGGCTGCGTCACCACTGTCGTCGGTCCAAGGAAATAGAACCGCCCTTCGATGGGGGATGCCGAAACCCAGGGCTGCTGGACGCCGCCTGTGTTGCGCTTCACCGTGATGCCGACATCGTTGAAGACGTCGAACACGGTTTCACCCGGCTTCAGCAGGGCCTTCGACAGCGCTTCGGTATAGGGACTGTTGGAGCCGGCGCCGTCGGCTGCCACCGCACCCGGCTGGGTCGCATAGGCGATTATCGTGCCGGCCGGCGCCTGCATCTGCGCCAGTCCCGGCGAAGCCGCACGCAGGCCGCGGCCGCCGAAGGGATTGTTGCGGCAGGCATCGAGGATGACGATGTTCATCCGGCTTTCCGCCAGCGCCATCTCGTCCAGCACCATGGCGATGTCGATCAACTCATAGCGGACGTCCGACTCCTTCTCCAGATTGGCGGAGACCGGCAGCAGATAGTTGGTGCCGCGCGCCTGCATGCCGTGCCCGGCATAGAAGAACAGCCCGACATCCGCCCCGGCCAGCTTGGCGCCGAAGCTGCGGATCGCCCGCTCGGTTCCCGCCCGGTCCAGGTCGATCTGCGGCGCCCCGCCGACCAGCTCGAACCCGGCGGCGCGCAGGGAATCGGCCATCGCCCTGGCGTCATTGGCCGGGTTGGGAAGCGACGGCGCATGCCGATAGGCGCTGTTGCCCAGGATCAGCGCCACCCGCCGCTCCGGTCCCGCAGCCCATCCCGGCCCACCCGCAAAGACAAACAGCGTCAGGGCCAGCGCAAGGGTGCGTCCCAGAATGCTCAAAGCCGGTTTCCTTCGGGTCGGGGGGCGTTCCGCCCACTCTGCCCAGGCAACGCTTGCGCATGCAAGGCCGGCGATACTCGAAGGGTCTATGCCCATTCTAGACGTAGGCGATCAGCCGCCCGGCCGCCAGGACCGCAACCCACAGCAGCAGCGAGGCCACGCCGGCCGCGCGCGCCGCCGCCGGTGGCCGCCCTCCCCGCCCCAATCGAGGATCCGCCGCCCGGCGCCGCGATGGAACAGCGCGATGTTGGCGAGGGCGGCGACCAGCAGCCCCATCTTGACCAGGAAGACCGGGTTGCCGGCCAGCGCCGTCGCCTCGCTGATGAACAGCAGAATCCCGGTCGGCACCGCCAGGACGAAACCAACGACCGCCACCGGCAGCAGCAGCCGCGACAGCGCGTCGGCCGGCAGGCGGGCGTGCAGGCCGATCAGCCGCAGGTCGAAGGCCGCGATGGCCCCGACCAGCAAGGCCAGCCCCAGGATGTGCAGAACCTCGACCAGCGGATAGAGCCAGAGCGAGCCGCGCAGCGCCTCACCCAGGCCGGAGGTCTCCAGCGCCACCAGCCAAGCCAGTCCGGTGGGTCCCTGGCTGTGGTCCATCAGCGAAGCTCGACCGTCTGGCCGCTGGTGGTGATGCGTTCCGCCCGCAGTTCAGCCGGTTCGGACTTGTGGGCATAACCAACGACGGTCACCGTCTGGCCGGGCTTGATCGTCCCGTCCGGCAGGCCGCGCGCGGTCATGCGGCCGGGGGGCGCCAGCACCACATGCCAGACCTTGCCGTCCGCCTGCAGGTTCAGCATGGCGTGCGGGTTGCTGAAGGCGAACTGCTCCACCGTGCCGGTCAGGGTCAGCGTCTTGTCGGAGTCGTAGCCGCCCCAGCCATGATGGGCCAGCGCCGGCAGTGCAGCCGCCGCAGTGACGGCGGCGAAGCCTGCGGCAACGAACGCACGGGATCGGGTGTTGATCAGGCGGCTGCGGACCATGGTGACGCACTCCCTCTCATCAGGCATCCTCGCCACACATGGGGCGGCCCGCCTCTCCGGCAAGAGGGAACGGGGAAGCGCGCCGCCAACGGAGATGCCGATGCTCATTCTGCGCCGCCGCAACCTGATGGCCCTTTCCGCCGCCGCCCTTCTCGCCGTCCTTGCCGGCGCCCGCCCGGCCGCAGCGCTGGAGACCGCCGGACTCGTCGTTCTGATGCGCCATGCGGAGGCCCCCGGCGTCGGCGATCCTCCCGGCTTCAAGCTGGACGACTGCGCCACCCAGCGCAATCTGAGCGACGAGGGCCGCGCCCAGGCCGCGCGGATCGGCGAGCGGCTGCGGCAGCTCGGCCTCGCCAAGGCCCGCGTGCTGTCCAGCCAATGGTGCCGCTGCCTGGAGACCGCCCGGCTGCTGGACCTCGGCCCGGTGACGGAGATGCCCGCCCTCAACTCCTTCTTCGGCCGGCAGGACGACGAGAAGGACAAGCTGGTCGAGCTGCGCCAGTTCCTGGCCGACCTGCCGCGCGACGGGCAGCCGGTGGTGCTGGTGACGCATCAGGTCACCGTCACCGCCCTGACCGGCATCTTCCCGGCATCGGGCGAGGCGGTGCTGCTGCGGGCGAACGGCACCCCCGACCCCGACCGGATCGACCGCCTGCCGACCCGCTGAGCTTTCCGCCTAGCGCCGAAGCGCCACCGCCACCGCGCGGCTGACCGCCGCCGGAACGACCGAGCCGTGGTTCTCGCCCGCGAAGGAGACGAAGCTCACGGCCGGCCCGCGCGGGGCCAGCGCCGCCAGCCGGTCGGCCAGCTCACGCGCATTCTCCTCCATCCGCGCCTTGCGCCGCCGCTCCTCGCGCGCCGGATCGGGCGGCTCGCCGGGCGGCGCCTGGAGTTCGTTCTCGCCCACCGTCACCAGCAGGCTGCGCGTGGCGGCGGCCGGCGGCAGGGCCTCGGTGAAGCGGCGCTCCTCGCCCAGGATGGCGCGGTCCTGCCACCAGATCGACGGGCTGGCGGCGACGAAGCGCTGGAACGCTTCGCAACGCGTGAACAGCGCATGCAGGACGAACAGCCCGCCATAGGAATGGCCGAACAGGGCCTGGCGGCCGCGGTCGACCCGGAACCGCCGCTCCACCTCCGGCTTCAGGTCCGCCTCGATGAAGTCCAGGAAGGCGTCGGCGCCGCCGGTCCCGGCCGGCGCACCCGCGGCCGGCGGCGTGTAGTCCCGCGCCCGCCGGGGCTGGTCAAACGCCTTGTCGGTCGGATAGCCGATGGCGACCACCAGGGCCGGCGGAATGCCCACAGCGGCACCATGCCCGCCGACCACCCGCATCGCCTCGGTCGCCGTGCCGAAGACGCTGTTGCCGTCCAGCAGATACAGCACCGGCCAGCCTTCCGGCGGAGGCGGCGTCTCCGGCCAAGCGGCGAAGATGCGGTAGGGCCGGGCCGGATCGCCGCCGGCCGTCATGTCCCACTGCACGGTGCGCGGCAGCGTCACCGCCACCGGCTCCCCGGCGGCGGCGGGACCGCACAGCGTCAGGTCGGCAGCCGCTGCCGCCGTCACGACCGATGCCCCCAGCAAACCACGCCGCGTCATTCCCATATCGCTCACCATTTGTAGCGCACCCCTGCCAGCACCAGTCGCCGGTCACCGAAGAAGCAGGCGGTGGCGCTGGAGCAGCTGGACACGAATTCCTTGTCGAACAGGTTGGTGACGTTCAGCGTCAGCTCCGCCCCCGTCAACTCCGTCTTCAGGGCGCCCAGGTCGTAGCGGACCGCCGCGTCGGCCAGCGTGTAGGCCGGCACCTCGAAGCTGTTCACGTCGTTGCCGGCGGTCGGCCCGACATAGCGGACGCCGCCGCCCAGTTCCAGACCGGCGAGCGGGCCGCTCTGGAAGCGGTAGTTGACCCAGCCGCTGGCCATGTGGTGCGGCACCTGCGGCACGCGGTTGCCGGCGACGCCGGCGGTGTTGGACTTCGTCACCTCGGCGTCGATGTAGCTGTAGGCGCCGATCAGGTCCAGGCTGCTGGTCAGGCTCGCCCGTCCTTCCAGCTCGATGCCGCGGGAGCGGATCTCGCCGGTCTGGACGCTGTAGAGGTTGTTCAGCGGATCGACGGTCAGCACGTCGCGCTGGCGGATCGAATAGCCGGCCAGCTGGATGAAGCTGTTCATGCCCGGCGGCTGGTACTTGACACCGGCCTCATACTGCTCGCCCTTCGTCGGGGTGAAGGCGCCGCCGCCGCGCGCCGGCGAATAGCTGCCGGAATTCGGCAGGAAGCTGGTGGAATAGTTGACGTAAGGCGTGATGCCGTTGTCGAACAGGTAGAGCAGCCCGGCCCGCCAGGTGAAGGCGTTGTCCGATTGGCTGGTCCGGCTGTTGTTGGAGGTCAGCACCGTCGTCTCGCTGTCGGCGCGGTCGTGGCGCACGCCGACGGTCAGGCGCCAGTTCTCGTAGGCGACCTGATCCTGCGCGTAGAAGCCCAGCTGCGTCTGGATCTGCCGCGTGGTCTGCACGCTGCGCGCGGTGGGATAGCGGTTGCCGTAGACCGGATTGAAGATGTCCAGCGTCGGCACGGTCACGCCGGTGAACTGGCCGAGGTCGCGGCGGGCGAAGCCGCGCGACCAGTCGGTGCCGAACAGCAGCGTGTGGTCCACCGGCCCGGTCATCACCGTTGCCTGCGCCTGATTGTCGATGGCCACCGTGTTGGCCATGTCGTTGACGTCGCTGATCGACCGGTTGGCCGTGCGCTGGTTGGCCTGCAGCGACGAGAAGGAGATGGCGTTGAAGGACGAGTTGACGTGGTTGTAGCGGGCGTTCTGCCGCAGGGTCCACACGTCGCTCAGCCGGTGTTCGAACTGATAGCCGATGGACGCCGAATTGCGCGTGTAGTTGTCGTAAGCCGGATCGCCGGCATAGAAGCCTGAGCCGAGCTTGCCGTTGCGGTTCGGCAGCACCGTGCCGACGGCGGGCGCGAAATTGTAGAATCCGCCCTCCGGGTCGCGCTGATAGCTGGCCAGCACGGTCAGGCTGGTGTCCGAGGTCGGCTTCCAGGTGACGGCCGGCGCGATGGCGATGCGGTCGTCGTCCACGCCGTCGAACTGGGTGCCCGATTTGCGGGCGATGCCGGTCAGGCGGTACAGGAACTGCCCGTCCTCCGTCAGCTTGCCGCCGGCATCGAACATCGCCTGCCGCCGGTCATTGCTGCCGGTCTCCACCCGCAACTCGTGGGTGGAGATCTCGGTCGGGCGGCGGCTGACCAGATTGACGATGCCGCCGGAGCCCGCCTGTCCGTAGAGGATGGAGGCCGGACCGCGCAGGATCTCGATGCGCTCCAGCAGCCACGGATCGACCGTCGGGATGGCGTAGGAGATGCTGCGCTGCTGCCGCAGCCCGTCCAGGAAGTTGACATAGGCCGCACCGGAGCCCTGCCCGCCGAAGCCGCGCACGAACACGCTGTCGTAGCGGGCGCTGGGCCGCACCTCGGCCAGGACGCCGGGGGTGTAGCGCAGGGTCTGCGACACCGTCTGCGAACCCTGGTCGTCCATCTGGTCGCGCGTCACCACGCTGACGGACTGCGGCGATTCGATCAACGGCGTGTCGGTCTTGGTGCCGGTGGTGGTCACCCCGGCGACATAGCCGTCCACCGGTTGCCAGCTCCTCCATGCGGTGGCCTGGACATTGACCTCCGGCAGCTGGATGGCGCTGCCCGCGTCGCCGGATACCGTCGGCGCCGGCAACAGCGTCACTGTGCCGGCATCGGTGTAGCGCCAGGTCAGGCCGGTCCCCTCCAGCAGTTTCGGCAGAGCCTGATCCACCGACAGCCGCCCGCTGACCCCCGGCGACCGCAGGTTCGCCGTCATGTCGGAGCTGTAGAGAAGCTGGATGCCGGCCCGGCTGGCGAAATCGGTCAGCGCCGAGGACAGCGGCTGCGCCGGGATGTCGTACTGGCGCGCATCGCTCACCGCGGCCGTCTGGGCGTGAACCGCCCCGCCTTCCACCGCCACGCCGGCCATGGTCGCCAGCAGCAGGACGCGCAGGGTCTTGCCGGGGAAGTAATGCCGCAGGGAATGTCGCAGCGGAAGCAGGCCCCTGCCCTCCGCCGTCCGGATGTCGCTCGCCATCGTCGTCTCTTCGGTCTCCGATCGATCCCGCCGCCCGTTGCCAAGGCCAAGCCGGGATCCTCCTGACCGATAAGACCGGCGCCGCCGCGAAACCCCTGACGTCGGTTTTTGGCGATTTTGCGAATTATTCTCAGAGGGCCGCCGGGGACCTTTCCAGGATGGACGCGGGAATCACATTCCGCTGGGAAGCGTCATTGCAAAATGCTATTTTCCGGTATGCACTCGATCCGCTACACAGCCGATGCGCTGAAGACCCTCCGTCGGATGCCGCGCAACACGGCGGATTTGATTCGCCAGAAAATCGAAGAAGTGGCTACCGATCCTGCAAAGGCACGTAATGTCAAGAAGTTGAAGGGCCGCGACGGCTATCGGCTCCGCGTCGGGGACTGGAGGGTCGTCTATACGATTGAAGCCGGCGTTTTGATCCTGATCGTCATCGAAATCGGCCCGAGAGGAGGCATTTATGACTAACCCCGCTCAGATCATCAGGGACGACCAGGGCCGGCCGGCTTTTGCGGTGCTGCCGATCGCAGATTATGAACGGCTCCTGGAAGCCGCCGACGAGGCTACCGGTCTTCGTGCTTTCGACGCCTATCAGGCCGTGAAGCCGGAAACCTTTCCTGCGGATGTGGCCGACCGCCTGCTCGACGGTGAGCACCCGGTGAAGGTGTTCCGGGAGTACCGGGGCCTGACCCAGGCGCAGTTGGGTGAGGCTGCCGGGTTGAAGCAAGCCTATGTGTCCCAGATCGAGGCGGGCTCCCGGATCGGCACGGTGGACGTGCTGAAACGGATCGCCGACGCCCTGCGCGTCGACCTCGACGACATCACCTGATCGCGAATCCGCTCATCCCTCCCGTCCGGTCAGGACGGCGAAATAGCCGGCGATGCGGTGGACGCGGACGGGCAGCACCTGTTCGATGGCGGACAGCGCGCGGTCGGGATCGCGGATGTCGAACACGCCGGTGACCCGCCGCTCCCCCAGCCGGGGGTCGAGCAGCAGGATCGGGCCCGGCCGGTAGCGGTTCAGTTCCTTCACCACTTCGCCAAGGCTGCGGTCATCGAAGACCACGCGGCCGTCGCGCCATGCCGTGAGCCGGGCGACGCTCTGTCCGGTCTCGCGCACCGGGCAGGCGCCCTGGTCGTAGCGGGCGGTCTCGCCGGCGGTCAGGCGGACGCCGTCCTCCGCCGACGCCATGCCGGCCGGGCAATGAACCTCGACCGTGCCTTCCTCGACCGCCACGCGGGTGGAGCCGTCCATCCGGCGCACGACGAAGCGCGTGCCCACCACGCGGGTGACCACACCCATCGCTGTCACCTCGAAGGGCCGGCTGCGGTCCGAAGTGACCGTGAAGAAGGCTTCGCCCCGGCGAAGGGTCACGCGGCGGGTCGAGCCGCTGAAATCGACGGCGATGGCGCTGTCGGTGTTGAGCTGGACCTGCGACCCGTCGGCGAGCGTCACGGTCCGCCGCTCCCCCGCCGCCGTGCTGTGGTCGCTACCCAGACGGTCCAGCGCCGCCGGGCCGAAGACGGCCGCCATCGCGACGCTCGCGGCCAGCAGAGCCGGCAGCGCCAAGCGGCGGCCAACGGAGGGGCCCACCGAGGACCGGGCGGAGGAGCGGGCGGGAGGGTTCCGGTGCATCGGCACAACGGACGCCGCCGGGCGCGGGTCGGGCATCCCGTCCAGCGCGCTCCACACCGCGCGCAGGCCATCGAAGGCGGCACGGTGTTCCGGCCGGGCGGCAAGCCACGCCTCGGTATCGCGGCGCTCGGCGTCCGTCACCGCATCGGACTGCAGGCGCACGAGACGCCGCGCCGCCTCTTCGGTGAGGGCATCCGGTGCGCTTCTATGATCGGAGGTCATCGCCTGTTCCTGACGCTCGCTGGATCCATGCCGTACGGGACCCCGAAAGGCACCGCCTCCCTGACGTCCCAGGACGGGGTAACTCCCCTAGGATTGGCCGCCCGTGCCGTCGCCCAGCCTCTGCCGGCAATGCAGCAGCGCCTTGATGATGTGCTTTTCCACCATGTTGCGCGAAATTCCAAGGCGATTCGCAATCTCGCCGTGGCTCAGCCCGTCGACCTTGTTGAGCAGGAACACCTCGCGGCAGCGCGGGGGCAGTTCGTCCACCACCGCCTGCATCAGGCGCACCCGCTGGCGGGCGGCGGCGGCATCGTCCGGCCGCACCGTTTCGGCCGTGCCGGCGGGGTCGGGCAGGCAATCCGGCAGGTCGCCCGCCGTGCGCCGCTCCTCCGCCCGCCGGGCGCGGGCCAGGTCGGCCGCGACGTTGGCGGCGGCGGCGTAAAGGTAGGACGTCTCATGGCTGATCGGTCCCGATCCGGCGAAGCGCAGCAGGCGCAGATAGACCTCCTGCGCGGCGTCGGCCGCACTCTCCCGACAGCCCAGCCGGCGGACGAGGAAGCGCAGGAGACCTGAATTGTGCTGCCGGAAGAGGCCGTCGACCAGCAGGCGGCGCATGTGGGAGGCCATATCGGAAGCCCGATCGGAAGCCATATCCGTCCAGAATGGGTTGGGGCCGGGGTCAGGGACCGGAAGATGGAAGGCGGCGAAAGCCCGTCCGTCGCTGATAGCAGGATTGCGAATGATTATCAATATCGTCACTGCGAAAGCGTCCTGTTTTCCATGGAACCCTGACCTTCGCCCAATGCCTGCCCCTCGGCTTGCTCCAAGCGCATAGCGCCCGACCTGAACATTTGCGCCGTTGACCGGAGAAGATTCGTCGGTCTGGATAGGCCGCTTCAGATGGCTCCCCGCTGCACGCGCGGCCGCCGACGGTAGAGGCCAGGGAAAGGGAAAATGTTCGGCAGACGGATCACTTCATTTCACATGCAGAGACCGGCTGCGAACGGCGCATGGTCCCGTCTATACCGGACATCGATCCCCGCATTATTCGCCGCTGCCGGACTTGGTCTCGCCGGATGCTCCACGGCACAAATCACCACGCCCGCTCGCTCCGCCACCGAACAGCTTCTGATCTCCACCGCCGCGGATCAGGCGGCGGAGCGTCTGGCCGGCCGGCTGGCGGTGAAGGGCAGCGTCTTCGTCGATGCCAGCGGCGTCGAGGGCTACGACACCAAATACGCGGTCTTCGCCGTCCGCGACGCGCTGCTGCGCCACGGCGCCGCCATGGCGCAGACCCGCGACGCCGCCGCCACCGTCGTGGAGCTGCGGATCGGCGCCCTGTCGGTGGACAGCGAACGCTCGCTCCTGGGCATTCCCAGCATCGACATTCCGATGCCGGTCGGCGGCAATTCCTCCACCCCGGAGATCTCGCTGTTCAAGAAGGAGCTGACGCAGGGCGTCGCCAAGATCGCCGCCACCGCCTACGACAAGAACAGCGGCGAACTGGTCTCCTCCAGCGGTCCGCAATACGGCTTCTCCAACCGGGCGGAGTGGGTGCTGCTGCTGATGCTGAGCTGGGACACCAACGACCTGTTGCCGCCCGACACCCGCCCCGATCCCAAGCCGTGGGATAACTAGATCAGCGGAAATACAGCGCCACGCGCTTGCCGTCGATCTCGTGGATGTCCGCTTCCACGCCATAGACGTCGCGGATGACGCAGGGGGTGATGATGTCCTCCGGCGGGCCCTGGTGCGCGATGCGGCCGTTGCGCATCGCCACGATCCGGTCCGAATAGCAGGAGGCGAAGTTGATGTCGTGCAGCACCAGGATGATGGTCTTGCGGAACTCGTCGGCGGTGCGGCGGAACAGCTTCATCATCGCCACCGCGTGCTTGACGTCCAGGTTGTTCAGCGGCTCGTCCAGCAGGACATATTCGGTGTCCTGGCACAGCACCATGGCGATGAAGGCGCGCTGGCGCTGGCCGCCGGACAGCTCGTCCAGAAAACGGTGGGAGACCGCCTCCAGCTCCAGATAGCGGATGACCCGCTCGATATGGCCCTGGTCCTCCACCGTCAGCCGCCCCTTGCTGTGGGGATAGCGGCCGAAGGCGATCAGGTCGCGCACGGTCAGGCGCGCCGTCATCTGATTGTCCTGGCGCAGGATCGACAGGTGGCGCGCCAGCACGTCGCCGGGCGTCGTGGTGACGTCCATTCCCTCCACCGTCACCGTGCCGGCCGGCACCGGCAGCAGCCGGCTGATCATCGACAGCAGGGTCGATTTGCCGGCCCCGTTCGCGCCGATCAGCGAGATGACGCCGCCGGCCGGCAGGGTGACCGACACGTCGTCCACCACCACGGTTTCGCCATAGGATTTTCTGGCATTCCGGACCTCGATCATCGGGCCGCTCTCCGCACAAGGATGATGAGGAAGACGATTCCGCCCAGGAACTCGATGACGATGCTGAGCGCTCCGTTGTAACCCAGCAGCCGTTCCAGGACGAGTTGGCCGCCCATCAGCACCAGGACGGCCACCAGCGCCGCGACCGGCAGAATCAGCCGGTGCCGGTGCGTGTCGACCAGCAGATAGGCGAGGTTGGCGACCAGCAAGCCGAAGAAGGTGACCGGACCGACCAGTGCCGTGGAGACGGCGACCAGGATCGACACCATCACCAGCACCCGCATCACCTCGCGCCGGTGGTCGATGCCCAGGTTGATGGCGGCATCGCGTCCCAGCGCCAGCACGTCCAGCACGCCGGCCCTGCGCCACACCGCCACGGCCACCGCCAGCACCACCAGCGCGGAAACGGCCAGAAGCTGTCCGTCCACCCGGTTGAAGCTGGCGAACAGCCGGTCCTGCACCACCAGGAACTCGTTGGGGTCGATCACCCGCTGCAGGAAGCCGGACAGGCTGCGGAACAGCACGCCGAAGACGATGCCCACCAGCATCAGCAGGTGAAGCCCGCGCAGGCTTCCCGAGAACAGCCAGCGATACAGAAGCCAGGAGAACACCACCATCGCCGCGACCTCGACCCCGAAGCGCAGGCGCGGGTCGAAGGCCGCCACCGCCGCCGATCCCAGCTGGAACACCAGCATCGTCTGGATCAGCCGGTATAGCGCGTCGAACCCCATGATCGACGGGGTCAGGATGCGGTTGTTGGTGATGGTCTGGAACAGCACGGTGGACATGGCGATGGCACAGCCGACCAGCACCATCGCCGCCACCTTGGTGCCGCGGAAGGTCAGGATGAAGCTCCAGCTTCCCTTGGCGCCGACGGTCAGGAACAGGACGATGGACGCGGCCGCCAGCCCGCCCAGGCCCGCGATGAGGATGGCCGGAGGCAGCGAGCGGCGATCAGGCGGCATGGCGGTTCTTCCGCAGCAGCAGGTAAAGGAAGAGGACGCTGCCGACGATGCCCATGGTCGTGCCGATCGGGATCTCGTAGGGGCGGATCACCAGCCGGCCGGCGATGTCGCAGGCCAGCACCAGCCCGGCGCCGAGCAGCGCCACCCAGGGCAGCGACCGGCGCATGTTGTCGCCCCGCATCAGGCTGACAAGGTTGGGCACGATCAGGCCCAGGAAGGGGATCGTGCCGCAGGTGGCGATCACCGCCGCCGTCACCAGCGACACGATGACCAGCCCCAGCGACACCACGCGCCGGTGGTTCAGGCCCAGGTTGGTGGTGAAATCCTCGCCCAGCCCGGCGACGGTGAAGCGGTCGGCCGCGGCATAGGCGACGGCGGTCAGCACCGCGCCGATCCACAGCAGCTCGTACCGTCCGCGCAGCACGCCGGAGAAGTCGCCGGTCTCCCACGCCCGCACCGACTGCAGCATGTCGCTGCGGTAGGCGACGAATTCCGTGGAGGAGGAGATCACCGCCCCCAGCATGATGCCGACCAGCGGCACGATCAGCGGAGAGCGCAGCGGCATCTGCCGCAGAATGCCCAGGAACAGCGCGGTTCCGGCCAGCGCACAGGCGCCCGCCACCAGCATCCGACCCAGCATCGGCGTTTCCGGCGCCAGCAGCGTCACCATCAGCATGCCGAACACCGCCGATTCCGCGGTCCCGGCGGTGGACGGCTCCACGAACTTGTTGCGGGCGAGCATCTGCAGGATCAGGCCCGACACCGCCATGCCCGCCCCGGCCAGCACCAATGCCAGCGTGCGCGGGATGCGGCTGACCAGCAGCACCTGCGTCGCCTCGTCGGAGGCGCCGCTCAGGATGGCGCCGATCGTCACGTCGCTGACGCCGACGAACAGGCTGGCCACCGCCAGCGCCAGGACGCAGGCGGCGGCCGGAACGAGCCCCCTCATGCCGGCGGTCCGCCGGCGGCAGCGATCTCTAAGGCAGGCATCGTCACGCCTTCTTCGTCAGGGCCGCCCTGAGGTCGTCGGCATCCTGCTGCATGGCCTGCAGCCCGCCGCCGATCAGGTACCAGTTCGCCGCGTTCAGATAGACGACCTGCCCCTTCTGCCATGCGGCGGTCCGGCGCACGATGTCGTTGTCCAGCAGCTGCTTGGCCGACTGGCCCTCGCGCCCGATGGCGGAATCGCGGTCGAGCACGAACAGCCAGTCCGGGTTGGTCTGCAGGATGAACTCGAAGTTGACCGCCTGCCCGTGGTTGGAGGTGTCGAGCTTCTCGGCCGCCGGCACCACGCCATACTCGGTGTGCAGCACGCCGAAGCGCGACCCCGGACCATAGGCGCTGATCTTGCCGCCGGTGGTCAGGATCAGCAGGCCCTTGCCGGCCCCGGCGGCGATGGACTTCACCTCGGCGACCGATGCGCGCAGCTTGTCGGCGCGTGCCTTCACCTCCGCACCCTTGCCGAAGATGCGCCCCAGGATGTCGGCATTTTCCAGCGCGCTGTCGAAGAAGCGCTCGGGCTTCACCGTTAGGTCGATGGTGGGGGCGATGGCCGACAGCTCGGCATATTTCGGGCCGGACCGGCCGCCGACGACGATCAGGTCGGGCTGGGCGGCGTTGACCGCCTCGTAATCCGGTTCGAACAGCGTGCCGATCCTGGCATAGCCGGAAGCGTCATACTTGGCGAGATACGCCGGCTTCGCCTGGGTCGGCACGCCCGCCACCGGAACGCCCAGCGCATCCAGCGTGTCGAGCGACGCCATGTCGAAGCACAGGACCTTGTTCACCGCCTTCGGCAGCTTCGTCTCGCCCTGGGAATGGCGGATGGTGCCGGGGGCGGCGGTCTGGCCGAAGGCCGCACGCGGCATCAGGAAGGGCGTCAGGCCGGAAACACCGATCGCCAGACCTGCCGTCAACAGATCCCTGCGGCGCGTCACGATGGTCATCACAACTCCCAAAATTATCCGGAAGGCACCGGACCGGCGGGCGCCGAACGACGCCTCGGCGTTTCGGCACGCGACAGGCCCGGGCCGGGCAGGAAGGACCGGTGCGCCCCCGGGAACCGGTCCGATGGCGCATGCTAACGACTCTAATTCTCACTTGCAAAAACTTCCGCTTGGGGCGATGCGACGCACCCGGATGGCGGCCATGCCCACGCTTGGCTCCATCCGCCCGTCCGCGCGGCGGCGAACGGGCTTCCCCGTCAATCGTATTCATTGCAGGATCCATGCCCTTGGCGCAGCGGGCGCCTTTGCCCGGCGCGGCTGGAAAGATGAAGGAAATCAAGAGAATGACCGATGGCCTGTTTCCGTCCTGGATGCTGTGGGCGCTGTTGTCGGCCTGCTTCGCGGCGCTGACCGCCATCTTCGCCAAGGTCGGGGTGGAAGGCGTCAGTTCGGACATGGCGACGCTGATCCGGACCGCCGTCATCTTCCTGCTGCTGATCGGCATCGTCGTCGCTTCGGGCCAGTCGCTGTCGCCGTCGGCGGTATCGGGCAAGACCTGGTTGTTCCTGGTCCTGTCGGGTCTCGCCACCGGGGCGTCCTGGCTGTGCTACTTCCGCGCGCTGAAGCTCGGCCCCGCCTCGCAGGTCGCCCCGGTCGACAAGCTCAGCGTCGTGCTGGTCGCCCTGTTCGGCGTGCTGTTCCTCGGCGAGACGCTGTCGGCGCCGAACTGGCTGGGCGTCGTCCTGATCGCCGCCGGCGTGATCCTGCTGGCCTTCAAGTAGGCGATCCGGCGGCTTGCCCCGGAGCGCGACTGCGTATCATTATCGCCTGCTTTCGAGGGACCAGAGGGGGCATCAGATGGGCACCATGGGCGATCATCCTCCCATGCCCGGGGACCGGCTCGAATCGCGCCCGGGAGCCAGCCGGGGGAGCGACAAATTGACGCGCGGGCGCATGATCGTCGCGCTGGACGCCCTTCTGTCGAAGCGGAACGTCACGCTGGCCGCCCGGCAGCTGGACATGCAGGCCCCGGCGCTCAGCCGCCTGCTCGGCCAGATGCGGGAGGAGTTCGGCGATCCGCTGTTCGTCCGGACCGGCAGCGGCCTCGTCCCCACCCCCTTCGCCGAGGCGCTGCGGCCGAGGGTGCAGGCATTGGCCGCGGCCATCGACGACCTGTTCGAACCGACCGTCGCCAGCGGTCGGGCAGAGCCCTTCGATCCCGGCTGGAACGTCCCGTCCTCCGTCCCGGTGCCGCCGCTGGCGACGCGGCCGGCCAGCCTGCTGGACGGCCAGCCCTCCGCGGCGGAGGTGGTCGCCAACCTGGACCGGGTCGGCCAGAGCACCTCCCCCATGACCGGCTGGCCCGGAATATCGGCGTCCTCGGCATCGCCGGCGGCGGCCATGGCCGCCCGCTGACCATGGAGGAAGCGGAAGAGGCGATGGCCATCGTCCTGGCCGGCGAGGCCGACCCGATCCAGACCGGCGCGCTGTTCGGGATGATGCGCGTGCGCGGCGCCACCGCGCCGGAACTCGCCGGCTTCGTGCGGGCGATGCAGGGCCATGTCGCCAGCCGCTTCGATGGCCGGCTGGGCCGGACGCCGCCGGACCATCGGCCCGACGCCATCGAAGCCGACCTGGACTGGCCCTGCTTCACCTCGCCCAACTACCACAACCCGCCCTGGTTCTTTCATGCCGCGAAGCTGGTGGCGCAGGCCGGGCACCGGGTCCTGCTGCACGGCAACACCGGCAGCGGCCCCGCCGCCGGCCGGTACGAGGTGGTGGCCTCCGCCCTCGGAATCCCCGTCTGCGCCACCGCCGACCAGATCGGTGCCGCATTGGCAACGCGGGGAATCGCCTATGCGCCGCTGACGGCGCTCGCCCCCCAGATCCACCGGCTGATCGCCCTGCACCGGCTGACCCAGTTCCGCAACGCCGCCCTGGAGGCGGTGCATCTGCTGAGACCGGCCGGCGGCCGCACCAGCCTGCTGGGCGTGACCAAGCCGTCCCAGCGCGAACTGCATCGCGACACCGCGCGCCTGCTCGGCCTGCCCCACGTCTCGGTGCTGGGCAGCGTGCGCGACGTCGCCCAATACACGCCCTTCCGTCCGGCCACCATCCATCGCCTGATCGACGGCGAAGCGAACGACCTCGCCCTGCCCGCCCGCATGGCCGAACCGCCGGCCACGCCCCGGCCGCGCGGCAGCAGCCTGGATTATTGGCAGGGGCTGTGGACCGGCGCGATGCGCGATGCCCGGGCCGAGCGGATCATCGTCGGCACCGCGGCCTTCGCCCTGTTCTCCCTGCCCGGCGCCACCGGCGGCGATTTCGATGCGGCGATGACCGCGGCGGAGGACCTGTGGAAGCAGCGGCGGTCGCGCTGACCCTCGCTGCGGATGCAAATCATTCTTATTAACTGCGTGATTTTTCCGCAACACCGCCGAACCCGCCGCCTGCCTTCCCCTCTCCCGCACAACCGCCCGACCGGCAGGCGGCACCCTTAAAGCGCTGACACAAAACGGAAATCGAAAATGCGGCCGGCGGCGCCTCTGCGCCGACGCCGGCCGCGGCTCCACGCCCGCACGGCGTGGAAACGTTTCCTCATACCCGCGGCGGTAATCCGTCGATTCTGCAATTTAGATTGATTCTGAATTTCGCTTGTTGTCGGCGGGGCCTATCCCATTGGTAGAAGGCGCTCCAGCGATAACCCAAACACCTTGGCGCATTTCGGGAGAGCTTGATGCGACAGACCACGTCCCCCTCGGGCTGAGACCCCTTCTGGCCGGCGCAGCCGCCACAGCCAGCCTGGCCATGACCTTCGCCATGCCGGCGACGGCCGACGCGCAGACGGCCGGCACGGGTACGGGCACCCCGGGGACCGGTCCGACGCCGCAGCGGTCCTCCGGCGACGCCCTCCGGCTCGACTCCATCAAGGTCGACGCCGCGGCGCCGCAGACCGGCAACGTCAATGCCGCGCCCACCGGCGTTTCCCGCCTGCCGGAGACGGTCAAGGACACGCCGCGCGTCGTCAACGTCGTGCCGCAGGAGATCATCGAGCAGCAGCGCGCCACCTCGCTGGAACAGACGCTGCGCAACGTTCCGGGCATCACCATCTCGACCGGTGAAGGCAACGGCGGCCAGAACGGCGACCAGTTCCGCATCCGCGGCCTGACCGCCCGCGGCGACATCTACACCGACGGCCTGAAGGACTTCGGCGTCTACACCCACGACGTCTTCAACACCGAGACTGTGCAGGTCTTCAAGGGCCCGTCGGGCAACGGCTTCGGCGTCGGCAACTCCGGCGGCGTCATCAACCAGGGCACCAAGAAGGCGTCGCTGCAGCCGAAGATCCAGATCGACCAGTCGGTCGGCAGCGGCCCGACCTATCGCACCACGGTGGACGTCAACCAGCCGCTCGGCGACAGCGCGGCCCTGCGGGTGAACGGCCTCTACCACACCCAGAACGTCGCCGACCGCGACGAGGTGGAAGCCGACCGCCGCGGCATCGCCGCCGACCTCGGCCTGGGCCTGGGCACCCCGACCACCTGGCACCTGAACTACGCCTACCTGAAGGGTGAGAAGACGCCCGACATGGGCCAGCCGATGGTGCAGGGCCGCGACGGCATCTTCCGTCCGGCGGGGGAGTTCGGCCTGAGCCGGAAGACCTCCTACGTCCGCAACCTCGACCGCGACGACACCTCCAACCACATCCTCACCTCGACCTTCGCGCATGAGGTGAACAAGGCGCTGTCGGTCTACAACGACTCCCGCTTCAGCCATTATCAGCGCAACTTCGCCGCCACCAACCCGGCGGCGCTCAGCGGTGCCGCGGCCACCCAGTTCCTGGCCGGCGGCAACCCGGCGGTCAGCTATGGCGCCGGCGGCGGCATGGCCTTCAAGCAGCAGGGCTTCGGCGTCCAGAACGTCACCGGCGCCAAGCTGAACGGCGAGCTGTTCGGCCTGCGCCACTCGTTCAACGGCGGCCTGGACGTCAGCCACCAGCGCGACAAGCGCGAATCCGGCAGCTGGGCCAACCGCACCAACACCCAGACCGTCCGCACCCCGTCGCACAGCTATGCCGCCAACACCGCCATCACCTTCCCGGCGAGCGGCGGGCGCGAGGCCAGCGTGACCAATGCCGGCCTGTTCGCCAGCGACCGCGTGTGGCTGTTCGACAAGCTGTCGATCCAGGGCGGCCTGCGCTGGGATTACTTCCGCACCAGCTTCAGCGCGGCCGACCCGGCAATCGCCGGCGGCTCCGCCTCCAACCGCAACTGGAGCCCGTCGGTCAGCCTGATCTTCGAGCCGACCCCGGACTCGTCGGTCTACGCCTCCTACTCGCGCTCCTACAAGCCGATCGGCACCGACATTGCCGCGGCGGTGACCAACGGCACGGCGGAGACGCCGAACGGCGCCCGCCGCTTCGACCCGGAACAGACCGACCTCTACGAGATCGGCGGCAAGGCCGATTTCCTGAACGGCCGGCTGGGCATCAGCGGCGCCCTCTTCCAGGCCGAGAAGTCCAACACCTATTCGGTCGATCCCACCACCGGCACCGTCACCGACGGCTTCTCCGAAGCCGGTCTCGGCGTCCGCGTCCGCGGCTTCGAGGCTAGCATCAGCGGCAAGGTGACGGAGCACTGGAACATCTACACCAACTACGCCTACCTGAACGGCAAGGTGACGGACTCCCGCACCAACCCGGCGGTGGTCGGCAAGGTGGCCCCCAACGTGCCGAAGCACAATGCCAGCCTGTGGACCACCTACGAGTTCGAGGCCGGCATCCCCGGCAAGTTCACCGTCGGCGGCGGCGTGCAGTATGCGTCCGAATACTGGTCGGACAGCGCCAACACCGCGCGCATGCCCGACACCTTCTCGGCGGATGCTGTGGTGTCCTACGAGTTCGAGAATGTCTCCGTGGCGCTGAACGGCTACAACCTGACCGACCATCGCAACTACGGCTCTGCCTTCAACGCCGTCCGCGCGGTCCCGGCCTCGGGCCGCACCGTCATGCTGACGACGGGGCTGACGTTCTGAGTGCTTTG
The DNA here is from genome assembly GCF_055698305.1 of Azospirillum sp. VT-I1. NCBI lineage: Bacteria > Pseudomonadati > Pseudomonadota > Alphaproteobacteria > Rhodospirillales > Azospirillaceae > Azospirillum > Azospirillum sp. VT-I1. Next base: position 990,342 of record NZ_CP168802.1, read on the forward strand.
ATCGTCCATCACATGGTCTGAAAAGCCGGCCGGGCCGCCCCCAACGGGCGGTCCGGTCCTTTGTACGAGGGAATACGCCTTGCTCCTGCAGATCCCCGACATCCTCACCGAAGACGAGGTCGCACAGTGCCGGGCGGTGCTGGAAGCCTCGCCCTGGGTCGACGGGCGCGTCACCGCAGGCGATCAGGCCGCCGGCGCCAAGCACAATCTGCAGATCCCCGAGGAAAGCGAGACCGCGAGGGAACTGGGCGTCGTCATCCTGCGCGCGCTCGCCCGCAGCCCGGCCTTCAATTCCGCCGTCCTGCCGCTGCGCGTCCTGCCGCCGATGTTCAACCGGTATGACCGGGCGATGACCTACGGCTATCACGTCGACAACAGCATCCGCGCCATCCCCGGCACCGGCGGCATGCGCATGCGGGCCGACGTGTCGACCACCATCTTCCTCAGCGATCCCGAGGATTACGATGGCGGCGAGCTGATCGTCGAGGACACCTACGGCACCAAATCGGTCAAGCTGCCGGCTGGCCACGCCGTGGTCTACCCGTCCAGCAGCCTGCATCAGGTCAGCCCGGTGACGCACGGGTCCCGCTGGGCCTCTTTCTTCTTCACCCAGTCGATGGTCCGCGACGACGGGCTGCGCGCCATGCTCTACGACCTCGACATGGCGATCATCGAACTCAGGCAGGAACTGGGCGACGGCCACCACGCCGTGCTGTCCCTGGTCAACCACTATCACAACCTGCTGCGCCGCTGGGCGGAGGTGTGATGGCGGAGCTTGCGCGGGGGCCCATGCCGGGGTTGAGCGTCGCGGACACGCTGCTGGCGCTTGGCCAATCCTGCCTCGACCGCGGCGAGGGCGAGCAGGCCTTCGCCTGGTTCCGCAGTGCCGCGCGCGGCGGCGATGCCCGAGCCATCACCATGCTGGGCCGCTGCCTCGAGCATGGCTGGGGCGTTCCCGCCGATCCGCTGCAGGCCGCCGCCCATTACCGCAAGGCCGCCGACCTCGGCGATGGATGGGCGCTGTTCAATCTGGCCGACCTCCATTGCCGCGGCGTCGGCGTTCCCGCCGATGACGAGGCCGCCTACCGCCTCTATGCCGCCGCGGCCTCAAAGGGCATCGCCAAGGCGTTGAACATGCTGGGCCTGTTCCACGAGAGCGGACGCGCGGTCCCCGCCGACGATGCGGCGGCGCGAACCCTGTTCAAGGCGGCGGCGGAGGGCGGCGATTGCTGGGGCCGCTTCAATTACGCGCGCACCCTGCTGCTCGACGGAGAGGGTAACGAAGCGCTGCGCTGGTTCCGCCTTGCACTCGACAGCGGTTTCCCCGACTTCTACCGCAGCATGGCCGCGGCATTGGCGCCGCATCTCGACCCGCGGATCCAGGCGCTGGCCGCGCAAGCCGCGGCACTCGCCGATCCAGGCACTCCGCAGGAAAGCCGCCGATGACCGTTCCGCCCGACACCGTCTCGCTGTTCGATTACGAGCGCCACTTCAACGACCGCGTCGATCCGGCCATCCGCGCCTATATCGGCGGCGCCGGGGCGGACGGCATCACCCAGCGCGCCAACCGCGAGGCGTTCGACCGCCTGCGCCTGATGCCGCGCGTCCTGCGCGACCTGTCCCACGCCACCGCGCGCTCGGATCTGTTCGGCGAGCCGCTCGATTACCCCATCATCCTGGCGCCGATGGCCTATCACAAGCTGGTCCATCCCGACGGCGAGTTGGCGACGGTGGAGGCCGCCGGCCTGACGCGCAGCTGGATGACCGTCAGCACCCAGGCCAGCGTGCGCGTCGACGAGATATCCGCGCGGGCGACGGCGCCGCTGTGGTTCCAGCTCTACACCCAGCCGCGGCGGGAGGACACGCTGACCCTGGTGCGGCGGGCGGAGGATGCCGGGTGCCGCGCGCTGGTCCTGACGGTGGATGCGCCGGTCAACGGCATGCGCAACATGGAACAGCGCGCCGGCTTCCGCCTGCCGCCGACCATCGCCCCGGTCAACCTCGCCGGCCTCGCCCCCGACGGCTTCAGGCCGGCGCGGCCCGGCAGCCCGGTGTTCCAGGGCATGCTCCACGCTGCCCCGACCTGGGAGACGGTGGCGTGGCTGTGCAGCGAGACGCCCCTGCCCGTCCTGCTCAAGGGCATTCTCAACCCCGACGATGTGGACCCCGCCATCGCGGCCGGAGCCGGCGGAATCATCGTCTCCAACCATGGCGGCCGGACGCTGGACACCCTGCCCGCCACCATCGACGCGCTGCCGGCGGTGGCGGAACGGGCCGCCCTCCGCCTGCCGGTGCTGATGGATGGCGGGATCCGCCGCGGCACCGACATCCTGAAGGCGCTGGCCCTTGGTGCCGACGCCGTGCTGGTCGGCCAGCCGGTGCTGCACGCTCTGGCGGTCGGCGGGCTGGCCGGTGTCGCCCATATGCTGACGCTGCTGCAGACCGAGCTGGAGGTCGCGATGGCGCTGACCGGCCGCGCGACCCTGGCCGACATCGACCGCTCGGTGATCTGCCCGTCCGCCTGACCCGGGCTTACCCGGCGGTGACCTGATCGCGCAGCACGCGCTTCGTCACCTTGCCGTTGGCATTGCGCGGCAGCGCATCGCCCAACAGGGTCACATAGTCGGGCACCTTGTAGTCGGCGAGGTTGGCCCGGCAGAAATCGCGCACGTCCTCTTCGGTCAGGCTGCCGGACTTGGAGATGACGAAGACGTGGATCTTCTCGCCCAGCACCGGATCGGGATGGGCGACCACCGCCGCCTCCACCACGTCGGCATGGCGGACCAGAAGGTTTTCGACCTCCACACTATAGATCTTGTGGCCGCCGCGGTTGATGACGTCGTTCTTGCGGTCGTAGAGCCGCAGATAGCCCTGCGCATCCAGCGCCCCGATGTCGCCCGACCGCCAATAGCCGTCGACGACGCTGTCGCGGGTGGCGTCGTCGCGGTTCCAATAGCCGCGGATGGTCATCGGCCCGCGGATCCACACCTCCCCGCTCACCCCCGGCGGGCATTCACGGCCCTGCTCGTCGACGATCCGCAGGTCGCCGCAGGGCACGCACATGCCGACCGAATCCAGGCAGGCGCGGGTGTGGCCGATGGGAACCACGCTGATGATGGTGGCGCATTCGGTGGAGCCATAGGCATTCAGCAGATGCAGGTCGGGCAGCCGCTCCGCCATCGCCTCCACCGTCGCTTCCGGCATCGGCGCGCCGCCGAAGCCGCCGATCCGCCAGGACGACAAATCGTAACGGCTGAAGTCGGCGCGCAGCAGGCAGAGATTGTACATCGCCGGGACCAGCACGGTGGTGGTCATGCGCTCCCGGCTCGCCAGTTCCAGGAAGCCGGCGACGTCGAAGGCCGGCATCATCACCGTGCAGCCGGCGACCCGGATCATCGCCATCACCACCGCGACCAGCCCGGTGACGTGCGAGGCCGGAACCGCAAGCACCGCCCGCTCCCCTTCGCGATAGTCCCAGCATTCCTCGAAATGCATGGCGGAGTGGATGATGTTCACATGGGCCAGCAGCGCGCCCTTCGGCTTCCCCGTGGTCCCGGAGGTGTAGAGGATGACGGCGGTGTCCTCCTCCCCCTGCTCCGCCATCGGGCTTGGCGGGGCGGCGTCACTCTCCAGCAGATCCTCGAACGGCCGGCAGCCCTCCACCGCGCCGCCGGCCGACAGCCGCAGGGCCAGTGACGGCACCTCCGCCGCGTCGGGCATGCGGTCGGTGAGTGCCGCGTCATGGACCAGGATGGAGGCGCCGCAGTCGTTCAGGATACCGGCGATGCCGGGCCGCTGTTCGCGCGCGCTGATCGGCACCGCGACGACGCCCGCCCGCGCCGCCGCCAGCAGCGCGATCAGGAACTCCGCCCGGTTGCTCAGCACCAGGGCCATGCGCGCGCCCGGCTTGGCGCCTCCCGCCATCAGCCCGGCGGCGGCGCGCGTCACCAACCCGTCCAGTTGCGCATAGCTGTAGCGCCGCTCGCCATCCACCAGCGCCTCGCCGTCGGGCCGGCGGGACACGGCCTCGCGGAACATGGCGTCGATGGTCGCCGGACGCTCGCTGTAGCATGGTACGAGACGCGTGCCGAAAAGCAGCTCGCGCCGTTTGGGAACGCCCGTTCCTTCCGGCCAGGCCATGCCCGTCCTCCCTGACGATTTCGTTGGATTTCATGAACGGGGCAATGCCGCAGCAGCGGAACTCCGCGCATGAACCGGCACTGCCCTTGTCGATCTCCGTCAGACTATGTCATTCTATGAACTGAGTGTCAAACAGCGGCACAGTCCGCGACATCAACAAAATGCCCGCACCCGTCCCGACACGGGCGGACCCAAGCGGCCCGCGGCACTCGACACCCCCTTCGCACAAGGAAATGCAGGCAATCGCCGCCTGCCGACCGGGAGGACATCCATGTCGACACCCCATTACGTGACCATCGGACAGGGGCAGTTGCGCGTCTGGCGCAGCGGGTTCGGTCCCGACCTGCTGGTGCTACCCGGCCTGATCGCCGCCGCCTCCACCCGCGCCGACCAGTTGGCCCGCGACCTGCCGGGCTGGACCGTCACCGCGCTCGATCTGCCGGGAACAGGCGGGTCGAGCGGCGCGTGGGTGGAGGACATCGCCGGCTTGGCCCGATCATCGCGGAAGCGGCCAGCGCGTTGGGCCTTCCCCCTGTCCGCTGCTCGCCTTCGACCTTGCGGCACCGCTGGCCGTCGCACTGCAGGGCCTCGAAGCGGGCTGGCAACCCGACACCGTCCTGCTGGCCGATACGGCAGCGGCGGAAGGCTGGGCGGAGCGCGGCCTGACACCCGCCCCGCTGGCCCCGCGCGACGACGGCACCCACTTGGCCGTGCTGTGGGCGCATCTGCGCGATGCCCATGTGCTGGAGCCGCGCGCCCCCCGCCATCCGGCCGCACAGGGCGCCCCTCTGCCCGACGCTGCCGCCCTGGACGCGATGCTGCGCACCGCCTCGGCAGCGCCGCGCCGTTATGAAGCGCTGTGGAGCCTGTGCCTCGATGCCATGATAGGGGCCACCGACCGGGCGGGCGTCGTTCGTATCGGCGATGTCGAGGCGGCAGCCGAAACACTGTCGGCCATGGCGTCCAGCCGGCCCGATGCCCAACCCTTGCCGCCGACGCAGCCGTTCGCCGATCCGTTGCGGGTCTGGCACGATTATGCCGACACGCCGCAGGGCCGTGTCCATCTGCGACGGGCCGGGCGCGGCCGGCCGCTGCTGGCCCTGCAATCGGCTCCCGGCTCCTCGAAGCCGCTGCTGCCGCTGCTGCACGGGCTGGCGCCGGGATGGGAGGTCATCGCCCCCGACTATCTCGGCAACGGAGAGTCCGACAAGCCCGACCGCGCGGTCGATATCGGCATGTTGGCCGAGGACGCGCTGGCGGTCGCCGATGCGCTCGGCCTCGACCGCTTCGACCTGTGGGGCACCCACACCGGCGCGCTGGTGGCGCTGGAACTGACGGTCCGTCATCCCGACCGCGTCGGCCGCGCGGTGCTGGAGGCGCCGGTGCTGATCCCGCCCGACTTCAGCGCCGACATCCTGACCAACTACTTCCCGCCGCTGGTTGCCGACCGCTGGGGGCTGCATCTGCTCCAGGCCTGGAACATGCGGCGCGACATGTTCCTGTTCTGGCCGTGGTACAGGCAGGAACGCGCCGCCGCCCGCGCCATCGGCGTTCCCGACGCCGCGGTGCTGCATGACTGGACCATGGGCCTGCTGTCGAGCGGCGCGCATTACGACCGTTCCTACCGCGCCGCCTTCCACTATGACACCCGCGCCCGCCTTCCGCGCCTGACCCGGCCGGCGCTGATCTGCGCCGGGCCTGCCGACATGCTGGTGGAAGGGTTGGCGGAGGCGAAGCAATTGGCGCCGGCAGGGACGGAGGTCACGCCGACCCCGGCCACCGTCTGGTATCCCGGCCAAGCGGCGGATGCCGTGGAGGCGACCATCGCCCGTTACGCCGCCTTCCTGCGCGGTGACTCCGCCGCCGATTCGCACCGCGTGGCATAGGATGACACAGCGGCGTCCTTACCCCCGAGCACCGACTGGGCGCGGGCCGCCCGGTGCAGCGGCGGGGCCGACAGCGAATAGAGGTTGGACGAGATCTCCCGCACCGCGCCGCGCATGTCGTCCAGGAAGTTGGGCTGGCCGTTGCGGACGATGTGGGGGGTCAGGCCGGTCAGGCTGACCGCCGCGATCAGCCGCCCGTCCGGGTCGAACAGCGGCATGGCGATGGCGGCCAGCCCCTCGATCACGTCATCGACCGCCATCGACCAGCCGCGCTCCCGCACCTCCTCCAGCTCCTTCGCCAGTTGGCGGGGATCGGTGGTGGTGTGGGGGGTGAGGCGGGTGGTGCCGCGCGCCAGCACGCGCTCCACCTCCGCCTCCGGCAGATAGGCCAGCAGCACGCGCGGTGCCGCGCCGCAATTCATCGGCAGCTGCCCGCCGACGATCCACCAACGCACCTCGACCGAGCGGTCGCTGTGGAACTGGTCCAGGCACACGGCCGACCCATCGTGATAGACCGACAGGAACACGGTGCTGCCGGTGGTTTTCGCCAGCCGCGACAGGATGGTGGAGGCGATCTGGCGCAGGTCGCGGCGCTCCGGCACCGCCCCGGCCAGCTTCAGGATCTCAAGCCCCAGGCTGTATTTCTGGCTCTGCGCGTCGAAGGCGGCGAAGCCGTCCTGCACCAGCGTCAGCAGGATGCGCCGCGCCGTCCCCTTGTCGAGCTTCGCGGCACTCGCGACCTCCGTCAGGGTCAGCGTCGGCCCTTCCAGATAGAAGCTGCGCAGCACGGCCAGAGCGCGCGACACGGCGCGAACGCTGAGACCGTTCTTTTCCGCGCCCTGGTTGTCGTCCTGTTCGGTGTCCATACGTTCAAGCCCCTTATGGATGTCGCGTGCCCCGATGCCAGGCGGAAGCCCCGGTGTCCGGCACAGCCGATGGATGGCGGCGCGGTCGCGCTGATCCCGTCACAGGTGCAGTGCGCCGGTAGCATTGAAGGCGCCCGCAAGGTTGCGCAACCCCTTTCCGCATCCCTGACGCAGTCCGCCGTTCGTGTCAAACAGTGACACCATTTTTGCCTGTTGACACTGCGGAGCGCAAATGGTTTCCTTAGCGAACAAACAGAACAAGCGCGCCGCCATCGCCCCGGCAGATGGCCGGCGCCCCATGCTCCGGCCCGCCGCACTCTCCCGACATCCTTCTTCCGATTTCATGAGAGCGGCCGCCGGCACCCTGCACGAGGGGAGGACAATGCAAACCATCGCCCTGGGTGCGTTCACGGTCACGCGGATCGAGGAAATGCTGACGCCGGGTTTCGACCCCGGCTTCCTGTTTCCCGCCTATGACGAGGCGATCCTGACCCGGAACCCCGATCTGGCCGAACCGAACTTCCTCGACCCGGCATCAAAGCGCCTGATGTCGAGCATGCACAGCTGGCTGATCCGCACCGACCGCCATGTGATCCTGGTCGATACCGGCTGCGGCAACCACAAGGAACGCCACACGCCGGGCTTCGAGCGCTTCCACATGCTCGACAAGCCCTATCTGCGCCATCTCGCCGAGGCCGGCGTGCGGCCGGAGGATGTGACGCTGGTCATCAACACCCACCTGCACATCGACCATGTCGGCTGGAACACCCAGCTGGTCGACGGGCGCTGGGTCCCGACCTTCCCGAACGCGCGCTACATCTACGGCGCGCAGGAATTCAAGCATTGGCGCAGCCCCGACGGCGGTCTGGTCGGCATGCCCGGCAATGGCCCGGTGATGGAGGACAGCGTCATGCCGGTGTGGGAGGCCGGTCAGGTCGACCTGATTGAGGACGGCGACCGCATCCTCGACGGGCTGTCGGTTGAACTGGCGCCCGGCCACACCGCGGGGCAGATGTTCGTCCGCTTGGAGTCCGGCCACCACGCCGCCTACTTCACCGGCGATTGCCTGCACCAGCCGATGCAGGTGTGCCGCCCGGACTGGAACAGCCGCTTCTGCGAGGACCAGGAGCAGGCGGTGGCGACCCGCCGCCGGCTGCTGGACCATGCCGCCGACCGCAACGCGCTGGTGTTCCCTGCCCATTTCGGCGCTCCCCACACCGGCTACGTGCGCCGCACCGGCGAAGATTTCCGGTTCGAGCCGCTGACAGACGCCGCCTGACCTTACCCGAGAGGGACATTCCATGAGCATCGCCGCCCTCGAAGGCACGGCCACCCTGCTTGACGCCCTGCGCGCCGCACTCGGCGCCGACGGCCTGCTGGATGACCAGAAGAGCCGCGACTTCTACGCCAACGACGTGTTCTGGCAGCCGGGCATTCCGCCGCTCGCCATCGCCTTGCCGCGCGACCGCGATCAGGTCGCCGCCGCCATCCGCGCCGCCCATGACGCCGGCGTGGCGGTGGTGCCGCGCGGCGGCGGCATGTCCTACACCAAGGGCTATCTGCCCAAGCGGCCGGATTCGGTCGTCATCGACAGCCGTCGGCTGAACCGCATCATCGAGCTGAACACCGACAGCCTCTATGTGACGGTTGAGACCGGATGCACCTGGGCCGCGCTGAACGAGGCGCTGGAGGGCACCGGCCTGCGCACCGGCTATTGGGGGCCGCTGTCGGGCATCAACGCCACAATCGGCGGCGCCCTGTCGCAGAACAGCGCCTTCTTCGGCTCCGCCCTGCACGGCACCGTGGCGGAAAGCGTGCTGGGCGTCACCGTGGTTCTGGCCGACGGGCGCGTCGTCACCACCGGATCGGGCGGGCGCGTCGGGACCAAGCCCTTCACCCGCTCCGGCGGCCCCGACCTGACCGGCCTGTTCCTGGGCGACAACGGCGCCATGGGCTTCAAGGTGGCGGCGACGCTGCGGCTGCACCGCCGGCCGGAGCACAGCGACTTCCTGTCCTTCGGCTTCGCCACCATGCAGGCGATGGCCGCCGCGCAGGTGGAGATGGCGCGGGCGCGCTGCGTGTCGGAAGGCTTCGGCATCGACCGCACGAAGGTCGAGCATTCGGCCAGCGTCAACAAGCTGTCGGACGGGCTGAAGACCCTGGGCAATGTGGCGAAGGCCGGCAAGTCGCTGTTCCAGGGCGCCAAGGAGGCGCTGAGCGTCGCCACCGCCGGCACCGCCTTCCTCAAGGACCACAACTTCACCCTCCATCTGGTGGTGGAGGGACGCAGCGAAACCCAGCTGCGCGAAGCCATGCAGACGGTGCGCGAGATCGGCGCCCGCCACGGCAAGGAGATCGAGAACAGCGTGCCGAAGGTCATGCGCTCCAAGCCCTTCGGGCCGGTGCGCGGCATGCTGGGGCGCGAGGGCCAGCGCTGGGTCCCGATCCACGCCATCTTCCCGCTGGGCGACGCCGACCGTGTGGTCGCCGCCAACGACGCCTTCTTCGCGGAGAAGCGCGGCTTCATGGAACAGCACGGCATCATCTATTCGGTGATGACCATGACGGTCGGCAACGACTTCTTCCTGGAGCCGGCCTTCTACTGGAACGACGAGATCACGCCGCTGCACGCCGCCAGCCTGGGCGACGAGGTGGTGAAGCCCTGGCGCGACCGCCCGGCCAACCCGGCCGCGCGCAACGCCGTGGCCGAACTGCGCCGTGCGACGCAGGAGCTGTACTGCAGCCTGGGCGGCGTCAGCTGGCAGGTCGCCCGCGATTATCCGTTCCGCGAGATCATGACACCCGAAACCTGGTCGCTGCTGGAGGGCGTCAAACGCGCCGTCGATCCGCAGGGGCTGATGAATCCCGGCTCCCTCGGCCTCGATCGCTGACGGACGGGAGCGGAGACATCCACGCCATGGGCTACACCATCACCGAGAAGATCCTGGCACGCGCGGCGGGGCTGCCCGCGGTCCGCGCCGGACAGGACATCAAGGCGAAGCCGGACTTCGTGCTGGCCTACGACTTCCCCGGCTACACCGACGTCTATTTCAAGACGATGAAGGAGGATTTCGGCATCGAGCGGGTGGCCGAGCCGGAACGCTTCGGCATCTTCATCGACCACATGGTGCCGACCGCCACCGCCAAGGAGGAGGAGCTTCACATCAACACGCGCAACTGGTGCGCGGAGAACGATGTGCCGCTGTTCGAACGCCACGGCATCGGCCATCAGGTGGCGGCGGAGGTCGGCTATGCGACGCCGGGCGCCTTCGTTGTTCATTTCGACGGCCATGTCAGCCAGCTCGGCACCTTCGGCACGCTCGCCATCGGGCTGCGCCGCAATGTGATGGAAGCCTTCGTCAGCGACACCGTGTCGATCCGCGTGCCGGACACCGTGCGGGTGAACCTGCGCGGCAGTTTGCGCCCCGGCGTGATGGCGCGCGACGTCTTCCACCATCTGGTGCGCCGGCTGGGGCCGAGTTCCTGCCGCTTCCAGGTGCTGGAACTCGGCGGACCGTCGGTGGCGGCGATGTCGACGGAGGGTCTGCAGACCATTACCGGTTTGGCGATGTTCACCGGCGCCCTGACCGCCATCGTCAATCCCGATCCGGTGCGGCTCGACTACGCCCTGCCGCGTGCCCGGAAGAAACTCGACCCGGTGTCGAGCGATCCGGACGCGCACTATTCGGCCGTCCACGACATCGACCTGTCGGACCTGGAGCCCATCGTCGTCGCCCCGCCGACCCCGGCCGACACGCGTGATCTGACCGAGTTCCTCGGGCTGGAGATCAATGCCGGCTATCTCGGCTCCTGCGCGTCCGGCCGGCTGGAGGATCTGCGCGCGGCGGCCAAGGTGCTGGAAGGCCGTCGGGTCAAGACCGGCGTCTCTCTCCACATCGTGCCGACCAGCCAGGAGCTGATGGCGGCGGCGGCGCGCGAAGGGTTGGTCTCCACGCTGGTGGAGGCCGGGGCCTTCGTCTCCTCCCCCAGCTGCGATTACTGCTTCGGCCGCATCGCGACGATGACGGCGGGCCAGCGCGCGGTCTCCACCGGCACGCTGAACGTTCGCGGCCGGATGGGCAGCCCGGATTCGGAAATCTACCTCTGCAACGCCGCGGTGGTCGCCGCCTCCGCCATTGAGGGCCGGATCGCCGATCCGCGCCCCTACCTGTGAGGGCCGCCATGACAATGCCGATCATGCGGGGCCGCGTCGCCTTCATCTTCGACGAGATCAACTTCGACGTTGACCAGATCGTCGGCGTCAAGAACATCAAGATCACCGACGTGGCCGAGCTGGCGCAGCTCGCCATGCAGAGCTACGACCCGGACTTCGCCAAGTCGGTGCGGCCGGGCGACCTGCTGGTCGGTGCGGACAATTTCGGCTACGGCCACCCGCATTACCCGCCAATGAAGGCGATGCGCCATCTCGGCATCGCCGGGGTGATCTCGGAATCCTTCTCCCCCGGCTATTGGCGCGGCGAGGTCAGCATGGGCTTCCCGCAGGTGAGCTGCCCCGGGATCCTCGGCTTCGTCCGGCGCTGGGACGAGATCGAGGTGGATTGGGCGGCCGGCGTGGTCCGCAACCACAGCCAAGGCACTGAAATTCCATTCGAGCCGCTGCCGCAGGCGGATGCCGAGATGATCGAGGCCGGCGGCCTCGTCCCCTTCCTGAAGCGGCAGGCGGCCCAGCAACGCGAACAAAAGGATCATGCGCATGTCCCGGGGCTCTGAATTCCGCAACCGCGTGCTGGCGCAGAAGACCGTCTGGTCGGCCGGCGCCTATGACGCCCTGTCCGCCCGCTTCATCGAGGCGGCCGGCTTCGACGCGCTGATGACCTCGGGCTTCGGCGTCTCCGCCTCCTTCCTCGGCCAGCCGGATGCCGAGCTGTACACCATGTCGGAAAACCTGACGGTGGTCCGCAACGTGGTGTCGGCGGTCAACGTTCCGGTCATCGCCGACATCGACACCGGATACGGCAACGCCATCAACGTGATGCGCACCATCCGCGAGTTCGAGGCGTCGGGCGTCTCCGCCGTCATCATGGAGGATCAGGTTGCGCCCAAGCGCTGCCCGATCTGCGTCGGCGGGGTCGAGGTGATCCCGATGGACGAGGGCGTCGCCAAGATCCAGGCGGCGGTGGAGGCCCGGCGCGATCCCAACATGCTGATCATCGCCCGCACCGACGTGGTCGATCCGGCCGCCGCCATGGAACGCGGGCGCGCCTATGTCGCGGCCGGCGCCGACATGATCCAGCCGATCAGCAAGTGCTTCAAGGACATCGACGGACTGCGCGCCATGCGCGAGGCCGTCGGCGTGCCGCTGTCGCTGCAGCTGCTCGGCTGGCTGGAGACGCTGTCGGCGGACGAGGTGGAGGAGGTTGCCGGCATGGCGACCTACGCGCTGGTGCCGCTGATGACCGTCGCCTCGGCGCTGAAGGAGAATCTGGCGGCGCTGGCGGAACGCCGCTCCACCAAGGGCCTGCCGCGCCCGGTCACCGGCCACAACGACTTCATCGACTTCATCGGCTTCCCGCAGATCGAGGAGCTGCAGAAGCGCTACCTGAAGACCGCCTGACCATCCCTTGCCGGCGCGCACCACCCGCCGGACCCAAAGGCGATCCAAAAGTCGGCCAAGCAAAAGACGACCAATCCACGGAGGAACCCCATGTTCGGTAGGCGCACTCTCCTTGCCGCCGCGGCGGCCCTGGCCCTGACCATCCCCGTCGCCGGCACGTCCGCCCAGGCGCAGCAGCCCCCGGTCCGCATCGCCCTGATCGGCCCGATGAGCGGCACCGGCGCCTTCGAAGGCCAGCTTGGCCTGGAAGGCGCGCAGGCGATGGTCGCGGTCATCAACGCCAACGGCGGCGTTGCCGGCGGCCGCAAGCTGGAACTGCTGACCTACGACGACAAGGGCTCCCCCGAGGACGGCGTCAGCGCCGCCAAGCGGGCGATGGAGCAGGACAACGTCGACATGATCGTCGGCGGCTGGTTCAGCGCCGTCGCCCTGTCGATGAAGGAGGTGACGCGCGACAAGATCATCACCGTCATGACCAGCTCGCAGCACCCGAAGGTGACGGAGGAGGGGCACAAGTACCTGTTCCGCCTGAACGCCACCTCGGCGATGATGTCGGAGTTCTATTCCAAGGCGATCTGCGAGCGCATCAAGCCCAAGTCCATCGCCTTCATGAACGTCAACGACGATTGGGGCCGTCTGGAGCTGGACAACTATACCAAGCTGCTGACCGGCTGCGGCATCGAGGTGAAGGGGCACGAGTTCTACAACCGCACCGACACGGACTTCACCACCGCCCTGACCAAGCTGAAGTCGCTGAACGCCGACGCGATCTACGTCGCGGCGATCAACACCTCGCAGGGTGCCACCATCTACCGGCAGATCAAGCAGACCGGCTATCGCGGCAAGGTCATCGCGTCCGCCGGCAACATGAACCCGAAGCTGGTGGAGCTGTCCGGCAACTCGCTGGAGCAGGTCTATTCCGCCTCGCCCTTCACCGAGGACGGCGCCGCCCCGTCGCTGAAGCCGTGGCTGGAGCAGTACCGCAAGTCCTACAAGAACGAGCCGTCCTTCATCGCCGCCCTCGGCGCCCAGGCGGTGCAGACCCTGGCCTTCGGCGTCGATGCCGCCGGCGGCGATCCGCGCGCCTACGACAAGATCGCAGCCGCCCTGAAGTCGCAGGAAGTGCCGACGGTGATGGGGACCCTGCGCTTCTCCGACAAGGGCCAGGCGAGCCAGTCGATCCATCTGGTGCAGGTCCAGAAGAAGCAGATCGTCAGCGTCCGGGACTGAGGGGGAAGTCAAAAACCCTCTCCCGTCCCGGGAGAGGGAGGGGACCCACGAAGTGGGGAGGGTGAGGGGGCGACCGAGAATCCGGAACCGCATGGTTCCTTGGAACACCCCTCACCCTTCCCACCGCTTCGCGGCGGGCCCCTTCCCTCTCCCGGGGCGGGAGAGGGACATCGCCCCGGAGAGCCCCCGACAGGAAGAATCGACATGGATTTCACCGTCTTCGCCCAGCAGATCGCGAACGGCCTGGTCAACGGGATGGCCTATGTGCTCATCGCCACCGGGCTGACGCTGGTCTTCGGGGTGCTGCGCATCGTGAACTTCGCCCATGGCGAGTTCTATATGCTCGGCGCCTACATCACCTATTTCATCGGCACCCTGCTCGGGCTCGACTACATCGCGGCTGCGGCGATCTCGGCGGTGGTGGTGGCGGGGCTCGGCATCGCCGCCAACCGGCTGATCTTCTGGCCGCTGCGCCGCGACCATGAATTCACCATCCTGCTGTCCAGCCTGGGCCTCGCCCTGCTGATCGCAAACGGCGGCGAGCTGCTGTTCGGCGCCGATCCGAAATATGTCGAGAGCCCCTTCGCCGACGAGGTGCTGGACATCGGCACGGTGACGCTGACCCAGCAGCGCGTGCTGGTCTTCGCCGCCGCGGTGGTGGCGCTGATCGCGGTCTATCTGTTCATCCGCTATTCGCGCTTCGGCAAGATGATGCGGGCGACGGCGCAGAATCCGAACGGTGCGGCGCTGACCGGCATCAACATCAAGCTGGTCCACGCCTACACCTTCGCGCTGGCCTGCGGGCTGGCGGCGCTGTCGGGTGCGCTGGTCGGCCCCACCGTGATGATCTTCCCGACCATCGGCAACTGGGCGGTGCTGAAGGGCTTCATCGTCGTCATCATGGGCGGTCTGGGCAGCGTCACCGGTGCCCTGTTCGCCGGCCTGCTGCTGGGCGTCATCGAATCGCTGGGCGGCGGCTACATCTCCCTCGGCTTCATGGAGGCGATCGGCTACGCGATGATCATCGCGGTCCTGCTGTGGCGCCCCCACGGCCTGTTCAGCACGGCGCGGGGTCTGCGATGAACACCAACTCTCATGGGCATTCCCTGGCGATTGCCGGCGGAGTGGCGGCGCTGGCCGTCCTGCCCTTCCTGGCCGGCAACGCCTATCTGGAACATCTGCTGGTGCTGTGGATGCTGTATGCGCTGCTGGCGCTCAGCCTCAACATCGTCATCGGCTATCTCGGCGAACTCACCTTCGGCCATGCCGCCTTCGTCGGCGTCGGCGCCTACACCTCCGCCATCCTCAGCACGCAGTTCGGCCTGCCGCCGCTGCTGGGGCTGCCGCTGGCCGGGCTGGTGGCGGCGGCGTTCGGGCTGGTCATCGGCTATGCCGCCCTGCGGGTGGTCGGGCCGCAGTTCGCCATCCTGACGCTGGGCTTCGGCGCCATCCTGTTCACCATCACCAACCATTGGGTGGACCTGACACGCGGCCCGATGGGCATCACCGACATCCCGCCGATGGCGATCGGCCCGCTGGCCTTCGACAGCGCCCGCCCGACCTACTATCTCGTGCTGGCGCTGGTGCTGGCGACCGCCTGGCTCTGCCATGCGCTGGTCACCAGCCGCACCGGCCGCGCCTTCCTGGCGGTGCGCGAGAATGCGCCGCTCGCCGCCTCGCTCGGCATCAACGTCTTCCACACCAAGCTGCTGGGCTTCGTCGCCGCCACCGCCATCGCCGGCATCGGCGGTGCCATCTACGCCCACTACATCCGCGTCATCACCCCCGACATCATGGGCGTCCACAATGTCGCCGCCCTCATCATCGTCGTCATCATCGGCGGGCGCGGCACCATCCTGGGGCCGATCCTGGGGGCGCTGGTCTATATCGGCCTGCTGGAATCGCTGCGCGTCGCCGGTCCGCTGCGCATGGTCATCTTCGCGGCTCTGCTCACCGGCACCGTCGTCTTCCTGCCGGGCGGGCTGGTCAGCCTATGGCAGCGCTGGCGCAATGCCCACAAGTCGGAAAACACCCGGCCGGCCACCCCCACCGGCCTGCCGAGCGCCGAAGGAGGTGCGAAATGAACCCCGGGGCTCAAGAGATCCTGTCCGTCAGCAACCTGACCCGCATCTTCGGCGGGCTGACCGCGGTACGCGACGTCACCATGTCGGTGCAGGCGGGCGAGGTGGTCGGGCTGATCGGGCCGAACGGTGCCGGCAAGACGACGCTGTTCAACATGCTGGGCGGCTCGCTGCCACCGTCGTCGGGCAGCGTCCGCTTCGACGGCACCGACTGCACCGGCGCGCCGTCGCACGTCATGGGCCAGCGCGGCGTGTCGCGCACCTTCCAGATCACCAGCCTGTTCCCCAGCCTGACCGCGCTCGACAATGTGCGCAGCGCAGCCTACCGCACCACGCGGGCCGGCTGGGGCGCGTCGCTCCTGCGCAACGCCGCCTACCGCCGGGAGGAGGAGGAGCTTCGGCGCAAGGCGCTGGAGATCCTCGCCTTCTGCGATCTCGACCACCGCGCCGACACGCTGGCCGACGGCATGTCCTACGGCGAACAGCGCCGGCTGGAGATCGCCATCGCGCTGGCCGCCGAACCGCGCCTTCTCCTGCTCGACGAGCCCGCCGCCGGCATGAATCCGGAGGAGGGCCAGCGGCTGGTGGAGATGATCCGCCGCATCCGCGCCCGCGGCGTCACCGTGCTGTTGGTGGAGCATCACATGCGCGTGGTCGCGAGCGTCTGCGACCGGCTGGTGGTGCTGGACCATGGGGTGAAGATCGCCGAAGGGCCGCCGGCCCAGGTGCTGAACGACCCTGAAGTGATCCGCGTGTATCTGGGACGGGAGCCGGTCGATGCTTAAGGTCGAAGGTCTGAAGGTCAGCTACGGCCACCGCGAGGCGGTCCACAACGTCTCCCTGACCGTGGAGGAGGGGGAACTGGTCACGCTGGTCGGCTCCAACGGCGCCGGCAAGACGACGACGCTGAAGGCGATCTCCGCCCTGCTGCGGCCGAGCGGCGGAACCATCACCTTCGACGGCGAGCGCATCGACCGCATGGCCCCGCACCAGGTGATCGAGCGCGGGCTGGTCCATGTGCCGGAAGGCCGCCAGCTTTTCCCCGACATGACGGTGCTGGAGCATCTGGAGCTGGGCGCCCTGCGCGGCCGGCCCGGCAGCATGGGCTTCGCCGAGCGGCTGCGCTGGGTCTACGAGCTGTTCCCCATCCTGGCCGAACGCCGCACCCAGCGGGCCGGCACCATGAGCGGCGGGCAGCAGCAGCTTGTCGCCTTCGGCCGCGGCCTGATGGCCAACCCGAAATGCCTGATGCTGGACGAACCGACGCTGGGTCTGGCACCGATCATCGTCGACACGCTGGCCGACACGATCAAAAGCCTGCACAAGTCCGGCATCACCGTCCTGCTGGTCGAACAGCGGGTCGATCTGGCGCTGCGGCTGGCCGACCGCGCCTATGTGCTGGAGACCGGCAGGGTGGTGATGGAGGATGCGGCCCAGACCCTGCTGGCCGACCCGCGCATCAAGACCGCCTATCTGGGGCTGTAGGGGCATGGCCGTCAGCGATGTCCTGGAGCGGGCGCGCGCCATCGTCGGGCCGGCGCATGTGCTGTCGGACCCGGCCGACACCGCGCCCTTCCTGGCGGACTGGCGCGGCCGTTACCGGGGAGGCGCTGGGCGTCGTCCGCCCGGCCGACGCGGTACAGGTGGCGGCCCTCGTCCGGCTCTGTGCCGACACCGCCACGCCGCTGGTTCCCCAGGGCGGCAACACCGGCGTGGTCGGCGGCGCCATTCCCGACGCCTCCGGCCGCAGCCTCTTGCTCTGCCTGTCGCGTCTGAACCGCATCCGCGCGGTCGATTCCATCGGCGACAGCCTGACGGTGGAGGCCGGCTGCACGCTGGCCGCGGTGCAGGCCGCCGCCGAAGAGGCCGGCCGGCTGTTCCCGATGAGCCTGGGCAGCGAAGGCAGCTGCCAGATCGGCGGCACCATCGCCACCAATGCCGGCGGCACCGCCGTCCTGCGCTACGGCCCGATGCGCGACCTCGTGCTGGGGCTGGAGGTGGTGCTGCCCGACGGCACCGTGTGGAACGGCCTGCGCGCCTTGCGCAAGGACAACACCGGCTATGCCCTGAAGCACCTCTTCATCGGTGCCGAAGGGACGCTCGGCATCGTCACCGCGGCGACGCTGAAACTGTTCCCGCGCCCGCGCAGCACCGCCACGGCCTTCCTCGCCCTGCCCTCGCTGGAGGCCGCTCTGCGGGTGTTCGCCCGCCTGCGCGGCACGCTGGGCGACCGGGTGACCACCGCGGAAATCCTGTCGGAGGCGCAGCTCGCCGCCGTGCTGGCCCATGTGCCGGGAACCGTCCGCCCGCTCGGCACCGCCATGCCCTGGTATCTGCTGGCCGAAGTCACCGATCCGATGGCCGGCCTGGATCTCGCCACGGCGCTGGAGGATCTGCTGGCCGAAGGGCTGGAGGACGGCAGCGTCGCCGACGCGACCATCGCTCGCAGCCATGTCCAGGCGGCGTCCCTGTGGAAGCTGCGCCATGGCGTGTCGGAGGCCAACCGCAAGAGCGGCATCGTCATCGGCCACGACACGGCGGTGCCGGTCGCCCGCATCCCCGACTTCGTCGCCCGTGCTACCGCCGCCGTGGAGGCGCTGCGGCCCGATGCCCGCGTGGTGGCGGTCGGCCATATCGGCGACGGCAACATCCATCTGGTCGTCATCCTGCCGGACAGCGCCAGGACGGAACGCCAACCGCTGGAGGCCACCGCCCATGCGGTCAGCGCTGCCGTCCACCGCGTCGCCATCGAGCTCGACGGCACGATCAGCGCCGAACACGGCATTGGACAGAGCGTGCGCGACGCGCTCGCCGCCTTCAAGGGACCGGCGGAGATGGCGTTGATGCGCGGCATCAAGCGGCTGTTCGACCCGCAGGGCATCATGAACCCGGGCAAGGTCGTCGCCACCGACGAACCCTAATCCAGGACGGTAGCGATCAGGACGGCAACCCGATGCTCGGCCCGACGCGGCGGATGAGTTCGACCACGGACGGGTTCAGCGTGTGAAAGGCGGCAAGAAAGTCGTCGCAGCGATAGGAGGGCGCCGCTTCCTTGATCCGCCGGGCATATCCCCCGGCCTCCTCCCGCCGGTCGGCGAGCGCGTTGGAGAAGGCGGCGATGGCCTGGATGTGGACATGGGCGTTCGGCCGTCGCGCCGCCCGGTCGCCCCACAGCGCCGCCTGGACATGCTCCTTCAAATTCAGGCAGGCGAGCGCCCGCGCGCCGAGCATCCCGAACAGCAGCGGGTCGAACGGGCTCAGCCGCTGCGCGACGTCGGCGGCACCCAGTGCCGCCCGCGCGTCGCCGCCCTGGGCCTGGACGAAGGCCAGGGAGTAATGGCCGAGCGCGAAATTGGGGTTGAGGCCAACCGCAAGGCTCAGCTCCTCCACCGCGTCGTCCTGCCTCCCAAGCAACCACAGCGCGCGGCCCAGCGCCAGATGGCCGGTCGGATCGCGCTCGTCCAGGCCGACGCTCCGCTCGGCGAGGCGGTAGGCCTGTTCGGCCTCGATCGCGCGCTGTCCGGTGCGATGCAGGAAAGCGTCCTGGAAATGGGTGAAGGACAGGCCAGCATGCAGCCGGGCGCTCAGCGGGTCGGTCCGCAGTGCCAGTTTGAAATAGCCGCGCGCCGTCTCGTTGTCGTCGCGGGTGAATCGGTACATGTGCCACAGGCCGCGATGATAGGCGCTCCAGCCATCCAGCGAGGCCGGCGTGACCGCCAGGGCGCGCCGCATCTCGGCCGCCTCGATCTCGTCGTCGAGAGCGGCGGCGATGCGCGTGGCAAGCTCGTCCTGAAGCTCGAACATATCGTTCAGGCGCCGGTCGTAGAGGTCGCTCCACATCACCGCACCGGTTTCGGCTTCCACCAGTTCGACGGTCAGGCGAAGCCTATGCCCGTCGGTGCGGATGGCCCCGCTGGCCAGATAGCGCACGCCAAGCGCCCGGCCTACCGTGCGCGGGTCGATCTGGGTGCCGCGAAAGCGGAAGGACGAACCGCGGGCAATGACGAACAGCGAGCGCAGCCGCGAAAGCCGCACCAGCACGTCGGCGGCGACCCCATCGGCGAAGCCGCCGCCTTCGGACGGTCCGCCGATGGCGCCGAAGGGCAGGACCGCCAGCGACGGCCGGTCCGGCAGCATCGGCCTGCTTGACCGGGAGAGGTCGGGCAGCAGCCCAACCGGCCTGTCCGCCGGGGATGCGGCGGCGGAGCGGTCGCGGATGCCGTGCAGCAGTTCGACCGTCTCCTCCTCCGGTTCGGCGTCGAGGCAACGGCGCACCGCCTCGGCGCAGATGCGGTATTGGCGCACCGCGTCTGACCGCCGGCCGCCCTGCGCATGCAGCCGCATCAGCGCGCGGTGCGCCTCCTCGCAGGCAGGATCGAGCGCCAGCCAGCGCTCGGCCGTGGCGGCGACGCCCTCCCAATCCTCCTCCGCCTCGCACACTGCCGTGAGGCGCGCGAAGATTCCGGCGGCCAGGCGGGCGAAGCGGGCGCGCTCACCGGCCAGCCAGTCGTCGAAGCCGTCGGTGCAGGCCTCCGCATCGGGCAGCAGCGGGCCTGCGCACAGCGCGGCGGCGGTGCGCAGGCCGTCCACCGTACCGTCCCGCGCCAACCGCTCCACCATCACGCCGTCGACGCATTCGGGCGGCAGTGCCAGGGACACCTCGTTCCGGTCCGTGCGGATCAGGTCGAAGCCCGCCTGTTCGCCGAGGCGCCGCAGTTCCATCAGGCACTGGCGCAGGCTGTGCAGTGCCCGCCGCTCATCGCACTCCCCCCACAGCAGCCCGGCCAGCCGCTCGCGGGACATCGGCCGCGGGGCGTTCAGCGCGACGCAGGCGAGCAGCAATTGCGCATTCCGTCCACGCAAGGAGAGCGCATGCCCGCCGGCATCGGCGAGCGAGAAGCCGCCCAGCAGCCTGAGTGTCGGCCCGCCCATGCCGCACCAAAACGGAGGTTGCCCAACGCACCGATCATAGCAGGCGGCACAAAACTTGTCCGGCACGCGTCGGCCCAGGGGGCTACCCCTGAAGGACGGGTCGGCATTTTGACCTTCGCTTGACGCGCGGGCTGACGATCGGACGACGCTCGATTGACGCGGCACGCCCATCCTCCCGGCCGAAGCCCGCCGCAACCGGGCGCAATCCCGATCCAAGGAGGACCATATGGATGACCTGATCGCCACCGCTTCCGCCATCCAGCCGCACAACGAGCGGGCCGCCGCCGTATGGAGTTCGGGCGGCCGGGATTACGAGGAGATCATCCGCGGCGTCTATGACGGCATCGACGCCGCCGTCGCCGCACTCGCACCCCAGCCGGGCGAACGCATCCTCGACGTCGCGACCGGCACCGGCATCACGGCCCGCGCCTGCGCCCGGCGAGGCGCGCGGGTCACGGGCATCGACATCGCCGCCGGACTGCTCGACGCCGCGCGCTCGCTTTCCGAGGGACTTTCGGTCGACTATAGGCTGGGCGATGCCGAGGCGCTGCCCTGCGCCGACGCCAGCTTCGACGCGGTGGTATCGACCTTCGGCGTCATGTTCGCCGCCAAGCCGGAGGCGGCGGCACAGGAACTCGCCCGCGTCTGCCGGCCCGGCGGTCGGCTGGCACTGACCACCTGGACGCCCGACGGCGCCATCGCCGAGATGTTCTCGCTGATGCGCCCGTACATGGCGGCGCCCCCGGCGGTGTCGCCCTTCGCCTGGGGCCGCCGCGAGCGGCTGGAGGAACTGCTCGGCGGCGCCTTCGAGCTGACGGTCACCACGCTGACCAGCCATTACGTCGAGACCGGCGGCGAAGCGGCCTGGAACACCTTCGTGACCGGCTACGGCCCGACCCGGACCCTGGCTGCCAGCCTCGACGAGGAACGGCGCGCCGCCCTGAAGCGGGACTTCGTCGCCTTCCACGAGCGCTTCCGCGAGGGCGAAGGCATCCACGTCCCGCGCACCTTCCAACTCACACTCGGCCGGCGGCGGTAGCTCCTTCCAACTCGGGACAGGGCGGCCTCAGCCGTAATGCTCGAAGCCGCCCTGGGCGACGCTGGCCTTCCAATAGGCGACCACCGAACAGGCGTCTGCCGGAAGGCGAAGCGTCTGGCGGACATGGCCGCGGATGCGCTGGGCGGTGCCATGCTCCGTCCCGCTCCACACCGCCAGTCCCGGCGTTCCGGCCGGTGCCGCCGCCATCACCGCCTCCGTCAGGGGCGAGGGGCCCGGCGCCGACCGGCGGTCCCGGTGGAACCATGTGACGGAGGCGGCGGCCGGCGAGGCCAGTTCCTGCTCTTCGCCCGGTCCCGGCACCTCGACGAACACGTCGGCCGAGGCATCAGCCGGAAGGTTTTCCAGCAGATGGGCGATGGCCGGCAGCGCCGCATGGTCGCCGGCCACCACATAGCGGCTGGCCGGCTTCATCGCGATCCCGCCGGAGACCGAGATCCCCACCTTCTCCCCCGGCCGGGCGCGGGCGGCCCATCCCGACGCCACCCCGGCACCGTGCAGCACGAAATTCACCTCCAGCGTCCCCGCCGCCGCATCGAAGCGCCGCACCGAATAGATGCGCAGCGGAGACCCCACCCCTTCCGCCGTGGGAACCACCATGCCGATATGCGGCGCCAGGACGCCCGGCTTCAGCGTGAACCCCTCCAGCGCCTGACCGCCAAGGACGATGCGGCGCATGCGCGGCGTCAGGGTGGAGACGGCGACCACCTCCACCCACCGAAGATCACAGGGATACTTGCTGCTCAAGACAGGCCACTCCGCAAGCCGGTCCACTCCGCACCGGCACCGATGGTGGCGCATGCTAAATAAGAATGCGACTTGTTCGCAATAGTGCTTTGCCCTATAGGAGGTGATTGTCACGAGGGGTGCCGGAACCGCGCGATTTGCGGCCAGAAAGTCGATCGATGCCGTTTCATCCGAGAATGCAGAGCCATACCGAAGGGATCACCATTCTCGGCGACCTGCAATGGCGCGCCTGGAACGGGATGATCGCCGACATCTGGACAGTGGCCTGCGACCGGAACGCCGGCGGCGAATATGTGTCGGAGGCCCCCCGTCTCGTCGTGGTGCTC
Organism: Azospirillum sp. VT-I1; assembly: GCF_055698305.1. Classification (NCBI taxonomy): domain Bacteria; kingdom Pseudomonadati; phylum Pseudomonadota; class Alphaproteobacteria; order Rhodospirillales; family Azospirillaceae; genus Azospirillum; species Azospirillum sp. VT-I1. The sequence continues at coordinate 1,013,182 of NZ_CP168802.1, forward strand.
GACCAGCTCGGCGACGGCGCCCTTCATGTCATGGACTCCCCGACCGCGGCAAGTCCCACCGCGTCAGCCGGCGCCAGCCGATGAGCTTCGTCCCGGCCGGCCTCAAGGTCTGGTCGCGCGCCGAGAGCCTCCGCCGCCTCACCCACCTGGACCTGCATTTCGACATGTCCGTGCTGGAAGGCCGCTTCACCGACGGGCTGGACATCGCGGAGATGGACCGGCCGCGGCTGAACTTCTCCGACGACCGGCTATTCTCGCTGGCCCGGCTGATCGCGGCGGAATGCCGGTCGTCGGGCGCCCTGCACGACCTCTACGGCGAAAGCCTGATGGCTGCCCTGTTCATCGGCCTCGTCCAGACCGAGCCGGCAACCGACCGCAAGCGCGGCCAGCTGCCGCCGCGCCAGTTGCGGCGCGTCATCGACTTCATCGAGGAGCATTGCAGCCGGCCGATCCGCCTGCAGGAGCTGGCCGACCTCACCGGCCTGTCACCCGCCCATTTCTGCTCCGCCTTCAAGGCGTCGACCGGCGTGCCGCCGCACAAATGGCAGATGCGGGTGCGGGTGGAGCGCGCCAAGGCGCTGCTGACCACCTCGGACGTGACGCTGGCGGCGGCGGCGGCGATGGCGGGATTCTCCGATCAGGCGCATCTGACCCGCGTCTTCCGCCAGATCGTCGGGTCCACGCCCGCCGCGTGGCTGCGCGACCAGTCGGCCTGATCCGATGCCGAACCCGGTCATCGTGCCGCAACGGCGAAGAATGTCGAAAGATCGTCCAACCCGTCCAAAGACGGTTCAATCCGGGCCTTCGTGCATATGCTAATCATTCGCAACAACAGCTCCACTTTCGGACAGGATGGTCCGGTGGCGCTTCGCGGGTGGTGCAGACAGTCCGAGGCCGATTGCGATGGTTCCTTTTTCGATCAAGCGGATGACCCGATTCCTCCTGAACGGCACGGCGCTCGCCGCCCTGCTGATGCCGGCCTTGGCGCAGGCGCAGACGCAGGCCCAGGGTGACACGAGCGCGCCCGCCATCCTCGGTCCGGTGACCGTGGAGGGCAGCAGGGCCGCCGAAACGGCGACCAGCCCGGTCAAGGGCTACGTGCCCGCCCGCTCCGCCACCGGGTCCAAGACCGACACGCCGCTGGAGGAAATCCCGCAATCGGTGTCGGTGATCGGCCGCGAGGAGATGGACGACCGCGGCGCCCAGAAGGTGGACGAGGCGCTGCGCTACACCCCCGGCGTCTACGGCCAGCCCTTCGGCCCGGACAGCGACACCAACTGGGTCTTCATCCGCGGCTTCCAGGCGACGCAGTCCGGCGTCTACCAGGACGGTCTGCAGCTCTACGCCTACGGCTTCGGCGGCCAGTTCGTCGACAGCTACAACCTGGAGCGGATCGAGGTGCTGCGCGGCGCCTCCTCCGTGCTCTACGGCGGCAGCAACCCCGGCGGCCTGCTGAACTACGTCACCAAGCGGCCGGGCGACACGCCCGTGCGCAAGGTCGAGGTCGGCATCAACCAGCACGGCACCGCCCATCTCGGCCTGGATGTCGGCGGGGCAATCGATCCGACGCTGAGCTACCGGCTGACCGGCCGCATCGCCGGCGGCGACACCTACACCGACTTCGCGGACGGCTTCCGCGGCACCGTCTCGCCCAGCTTCAAATGGTCGCCGAACGACGCCAACAGCCTGACGGTCCTGACCAACTACACCGACATCGACGAGACGCACAATGGCGGCGCCTTCCTGCCCTATGTCGGCACGGTGGTGGACGCGCCCTTCGGCCGGATCGACCGCAAGGCCAACTTCACCGAACCCGGCATCGACACCTACCGCCGCCGCCAGGCCTCCATCGGCTACGAGTTCGAACACCGCTTCGACAATGACCTGATCTTCCGCCAGAACGCGCGCTACAATTACAGCAAGGTCCACGAGGTCTCGGTCTATCCCTTCGGCTACGGCGGCTTCTCGGCGACGCCGACCGACCCGAACAACCTGCTGTCGCGCATCAATTTCGAGCACACGACCAGGGTCAACAGCGTCCTGATCGACAACCAGCTTGAAGGCCGGCTGCGCACCGGCCCGGTCGAACACACGGCACTGGCCGGCGTCGACTACAAGTATTTCTCCATGGATCAGGTGCAGGCGTCGGGGTCGGCCACGACGATCAGCGCCACCAGCCCGGTCTATGGCGCACCCCAGGGCCAGCGCTTCTCCTACATCGACCAGGAGCTGACGATGCGTCAGCTCGGCGTCTACCTGCAGGACCAGATGCGCTTCGGCCAGGGCTTCCTGGTGACGCTGAGCGGCCGCTACGACATCGCCTCCACCGACGCGGACGGCACGCCCGCCTATGACGGCAAGACCGGCAAGTTCAGCGGCCGCGCCGGTCTGGCCTATGAGTTCGCCAACGGCCTGACCCCCTATGTCAGCGCCTCCACCTTCTTCAACCCGGTGCTGGGTTCCTCGGCCGCCGTCGGCGTCTTCAAGCCGGAAAGCGGCCGCCAGTACGAGGTCGGCGTCAAGTACCGCCCGACCTGGATGGACGCGCTCTTCACCGCGGCCCTGTTCGACCTGACCCGCACCAACGTGGTGACCGGCGCCTTCAACGCCGAGACCCAGCTGGGCGAGGTCAACTCCCGCGGCGTGGAGCTGGAGGCCAAGGCCAACATCACCCCCGGCCTGAAGGCCACCGCCTCCTTCACGGCGCTCGACCTCGACATCAAGAAGGACGCCAACCCGGCCCTGATCGGCAAGACGCCCTATATCGTGCCGCAGGTCCAGGGCTCTGCCTTCCTCGACTACACCTTCCGCGAAAGCGTGCTGAACGGGGTGTCGGTCGGCGGCGGCGTGCGCTATGTCGGGTCGTCCTGGGCCGACAACGAGAACACGCTGAAGGTCCCGGCAGCGACCGTCTTCGATGCGCGCGTCGGCTACAAGCGCGACAACTGGGGCGCCAACCTGTCGGTCACCAACCTGCTGGACAAGAAATACGTCGCCAGCTGCCAGACCCAGTATTCCTGCGGCTATGCCGAGGGGCGGACCGCCCTGCTGACCCTCAACATGACATGGTAGCCTGATGCCCGGCCCGGACCAGCCCCCCGCCCTGTACGAACTGGAGGCCGTCGGATTCTCGGCGGCCGGCCGGCCGATCCTGTCGGACCTGTCGCTCCGGCTGGAACAGGGGCGCATCTACGGGCTGGTCGGTCCCAACGGTTCGGGCAAGAGCACGCTGATCCGCATGCTCGCCCGCCAGCAGCCGCCGGGGGCCGGCCGCATCCGCTGCCTCGGCACCGAGATCGCCCGCATCGGCGAGCGCGACTTCGCCCGCACCGTCGCCTACATGCCGCAATTCACCCCGCCGGCGGAGGGCATGACGGTGCGCGAGCTGGTGGCGCTCGGCCGCTTCCCCTGGCATGGCGCGCTCGGCCGCTTCGGGGCGGAGGACGCCGCCAAGGTGGCGGAGGCGATTGCCGAGACCAACCTCGACGCTTTCGCCGACCGGCTGGTCGACAGCCTGTCGGGCGGCGAGCGGCAGCGCGTCTGGCTCGCCATGATGCTGGCGCAGGACACGCGCTGCCTGCTGCTGGACGAACCGACCTCGGCGCTCGACATCGCCAGCCAGGTGGAGATGCTGGGGCTGGTGCGCCGGCTGAGCCGCGCCCGCGGCATCGGTGCCGTCATCGTCCTGCACGACATCAACATGGCCGCCCGCGTCTGCGACGAGATCCTGGCGATGCGCGGCGGCGCGCTGATCGCCCAGGGAACGCCGGACGCCATCATGACCGGCGAGACGCTGGGCGCGATCTACCGCCTCGCCATGGGCATCGTCCCGCATCCCGTCACCGGCGACCCCATCGGTTACGTCCTGTGATGGCTGCGGCAAGGACGATATCGCGGCGCCACGCGCTGGGCCTGACCGCCGGGCTTGCATTGATGCCCCGCCTAGCATTGGCCGCCCTGCCGACGCGGGTTGCGGTCATCGACTGGGCGCTGCTGGAAACGGCGCTGGCGCTGGGGGTGGTCCCGGTCGCCGCCACCGAACTGCTGCAGTTCCGCAAGACCGTCGTCGAACCCGCGGTGCCCGCGTCCGTCGCCGACATCGGCCTGCGCGGCACGCCGAACTACGAGGCGCTGAACCTCGCGGAGCCGGACCTGATCCTCACCTCCAACTACTACGAGGGCCAGCGCGCCAGCCTGGAGCGGGTGGCGGAAACCGTGTCGCTGTCCATCTACGCGCCGGGCGTCCAGCCCTACCCGGCCGCAGCAGAGGCCGCCCTCACCCTCGGCCGGCTGCTCGGCCGCGAGGCACGGGCGCAGGCCGTCGTCGCCGATACGGCGGCGGAGATCGCCCGCCTGCGCGCGAGCCTGACCGGCATCGGCCGGCGGCCGGTGCTGGCGATCAATTTCGGCGACGCCCGCCATTTCCGCGCCTTCGGCACCGACAGCATGTTCGGCGAGGTGCTGCGCCGGCTGGGGGTCGAGAATGGCTGGGCGGCACAATCCAGCTACAGCGCCACCGCCCCGGTTGGCATCGAGGCGCTGGCCCGCTTCCCCGACGCCACGATCATCGTCGTTCCGCCGGTACCCGCCGACGCGATGCGGACGCTGTCCGACAGCGCCCTGTGGCAGGCCCTGCCGATGGTGCGGGAAGGCCGCGTGGCGGTGATCGAGCCGGTCAACCATTTCGGCGGCCTCCCCGCCGCCCTGCGCTTCGCCCGCCTCGCCGCCGCCGCCCTTCTGCAAGGAAACGGCAATGGCTGAGCGCGCGCCGATGAACCGCATCCTGCTGTGGGGCGGGCTGGCCGTCCTCGCCGCCTGCCTGTCGACGGTCCAGGTCGCCGGGCATCTGGCCTCGCCGGCCCCGGCCGGCGCGTCGCCCGCCGGTGCCGACTGGCTCGACGCCATCATCCTCTATCACAGCGTCCTGCCGCGCATCGCCGTCTCGCTGGTCGCCGGGTCGGCGCTGGGCCTGTCGGGGCTGCTGCTCCAGCGCGTGCTGCGCAACCCGCTGGCCGAGCCATCGACTCTCGGCGTGTCGGCCGGCGCCCAGCTCGCCATGACGGTGGGGCTGCTCTACGCCCCGGCGCTGATGGATCGGGCGCGCGAGGGCGTGGCGCTGGCCGGCGGACTGGCGGTGGTCGGGCTGATCCTCGCCATGACATGGCGGCGCGGGCTGGAGCCGGTCGCCGTCATCCTCGCCGGCATGATGGTGGCGCTGACCGCGACCATGGCCAGTGCCGCGCTGATCCTCGCCAACGGCGACTATCTCTTCTCCATCTTCATCTGGGGCGGCGGCGCGCTGGCGCAGCAAAGCTGGGGGCCGACCCTGACCATCGCGCTCCGCCTGCTGGTCGGGCTCGCCGCCGCGCTGCTGCTGATGCGCCCGCTGGCGATCCTCGGCCTTGACGACGCCAGCGCCCGCAGCCTGGGCGTCGCCCTGAACGCCACGCGCTTCGCCGTCATCGGCGTCGCGGTCTGGCTGGCCGCCAGCGTGACGGCGGAGGTCGGCGTGATCGGCTTCGTCGGGCTGGCCGCCCCCGCCCTGGCGCATCTCAGCGGTGCGCGCACCCAGAGCCAGAAGCTGATCGCCGCCCCGCTGATCGGCGCCGTCCTGCTCTGGGTCACCGACGGGCTGGTGCAGCTGCTGGCCGGCGCCAACGGCGAACGGGTGCCGACCGGCGCCGCCACCGCCCTGCTGGGCGGCCCGCTGCTGCTGTGGCTGCTGCCGCGCCTGCGCATGTTCGAATGGCCGTCGCTGAACAACCGCCCCGCCCCGTCGCGCCGCAGCCCGCGTCCCCGCCTGCTGATCGGCCTGATCGCCCTGTCCGGCCTTGCCGCCGCGGCCCTGGCCCTGACCGTCGGCTACGGCCCGGACGGCTGGTCGCTGGCCACCGGTTCCCTCCTCGACCGGCTGCTGGCATGGCGCGGCCCGCGCGTGGCGGTCGCGGCGGCGGCTGGCGCCATGCTGGCGGCGGCCGGGATGCTGCTGCAGCGCATCACCGCCAACCCGCTGGCCAGTCCGGAGATCCTCGGCGTCGGCACCGGGTCGGGCGTCGGGCTGACCGCCGCGCTGTTCCTGGTCGCCGCCCCCGGCATCGGCATCCAGATCGCCGCCTCCGCGGCGGGGGCGGTGCTGGTGCTGGCCGCCATGCTGGCGCTGTCGCTGCGCGCCGGCTTCGGACCGGAACGGCTGCTGCTGGCCGGCATCGCCATGAGCGCGCTCTGCAGCGCCGTGCTGACCGCCGTCATCGCCACCGGCACGCCCCAGGCCTTCACCCTGCTGCGCTGGCTGAGCGGATCGACCAACGACGCCGGTCCCGCCGATGCGTGGTTCTGCGCCGGTGCCGCGGTCCTGCTGCTGGCGGCCCTGCCGCTGGCCTCGCGCTGGCTGGAGATCCTGCCGCTCGGCGACGTCACCGCCCGCTCGGTCGGGCTGCCGGTGCAGCGCTGCCGCATCCTGCTGGTGCTGTTCGCCGGCCTGCTCACCGCGGCGGCGGCACTCTTCGTCGGGCCTTTGAGCTTCGTCGGCCTGATCGCCCCCCACCTCGCCCGGCTGGCCGGCCTCGGCCGCGCATTGGAACAGGGCATCGGCGCGGTGCTGATCGGCGCCGCGCTGATGGTGGTGTCGGATTGGCTGGCGCGGACGGTCGCCTTCCCTTATCAACTGCCGTTGGGATTGTTCGCAGCACTGCTCGCCGGCCCCTATCTGATCTGGTTGCTCGGCCGAGCCGGCTCGCGCGCCGGCTAGCCGATTTCGTCTCCCGTGCCTATTCCCATTTTCAGTTCCGGAATGAGAAGAGCCATGCTCCGCCGCTTCCTCGCCTACTACCGTCCCTACAAGGGCCTGCTGATCCTCGACATATCCTGCGCGATCCTGTCGGGACTGCTGGAGCTGGGCTTCCCGATGGCGGTGCGCGCCTTCGTGGACCGGCTGCTGCCCACCCAGGACTGGCCGCTGATCGTCGCCGCAACGGCGCTGCTGCTGGCGGTCTACATGGCGAATGGCGGGCTGATGGCCATCGTGACCTATTGGGGCCACAAGCTGGGCGTCAACATCGAGACGGAGATGCGGCGCAAGAGCTTCGACCATCTGCAGAAGCTCTCCTTCAGTTTCTACGACAACAACAAGACCGGCCATCTCGTCGGCCGCGTCACCCGCGACCTGGACGAGATCGGCGAGGTGGCGCACCACGGCCCCGAAGACCTGCTGATCGCGGTGATGACCTTCGTCGGCGCCTTCGCCCTGATGGCGGTGGTGCATCTGCCGCTGGCTCTCATCACCGCCGCCATCGTGCCGGTCATCGCCTGGCTGACCAGCCGCTATGGCGGGCGGATGACCCGCAACTGGCAGTCGCTCTATTCCCGCGTCGGCGACTTCAACGTCCGCATCGAGGAGAATGTCGGCGGCATGCGCGTCGTCCAGGCCTTCACCAACGAGGACCACGAGCGCAAGCTGTTCGCCGAGGACAACAACCGCTACCGCAAGACCAAGCTGGACGCCTACAAGATCATGGCGGCCTCGACGACCCTCAGCTACATGAGCATGCGGCTGATCCTGATCGTCGTCATGCTGACCGGCGCCCATTTCGTCCTGGTGGGGGAACTGACCCAGGGCGGGTTCTTCGCCTTCCTGCTGCTGGTCAACACCTTCTTCCGCCCGATCGAGAAGATCAACGCGGTCATCGAGACCTACCCGCGCGGCATCGCCGGCTTCCGCCGCTACACCGCCCTTCTCGACACCCAGCCCGACATCGCGGACGCCCCCGACGCCGTCCCGGCGCCGCCGCTGAAGGGCGACATCCGCTTCACCGACGTGTCCTTCGGCTATGACGCCGCCCGCCCGGTGCTGAAGGGCGTCGACCTCAACATCAAGGCGGGCTCCACCGTCGCCTTCATCGGCCCGTCGGGCGCCGGCAAGACGACGATCTGCTCGCTGCTGCCGCGCTTCTACGAGATCACCGGCGGTAGCATCACCATCGACGGCCTCGACATCCGCAGCATGACGCTGGCCTCGCTGCGCCGGCAGATCGGCATCGTCCAGCAGGACGTCTTCCTGTTCGGCGGCACCATCCGCGAGAACATCGCCTATGGCCGGCTGGGCGCGTCCGACGCCGAGATCGCGGAGGCGGCGCGCCGCGCCCATCTCGACGGGCTGATCGCCTCGCTGCCGGACGGGCTGGACACCATCATCGGCGAGCGCGGCGTGAAGCTGTCGGGCGGCCAGAAGCAGCGCCTGACCATCGCCCGCATGTTCCTGAAGAACCCGCCGATCCTGATCCTGGACGAGGCGACCTCGGCTCTCGACACCCAGACCGAGCGGGAAATCCAGAAATCCCTGATGGAGCTGGCGGAAGGCCGGACGACCCTGATCATCGCCCACCGTCTGGCGACCATCCGCAGCGCGGACGAGGTCTATGTCGTCAACACCGGCGGCGGGATCCAGCGCATCACCCACGAGGAACTGGCGGCCCACGGCTGAGGGGCCGCGAAGGCGGGGGACAATAGCCCCTCTCCCCCTGCGGGAGAGGGGTTGGGGTGAGGGGTTGCAGATCTGAAGTCCACCCCCATCCATCTCCCAATCGACGGGACAAATCCGGCCTACGTCGGAACAGAGGGCGCGCAACGGGCATCAATCGTCGGCCTCGACCGGTCCAATGACCTGCCAGATCTCCGTATAACCCGGCCGACAAGCGGCATAGTCTCTCCATCCGAATTCTCTCGGATTCATCCCAACGCAACCCTTTATCGCCGCAGGGAAGTCTTCGTATCATCCGTCTGATCCGGTGATGACGATGGGTTTTCATGCAACAGATAAACAAGACAGTCTCCTTCACAGCCGGCGGCCTGATTCTGCTGTTCGTTGCTCTGGCTGCGTTGTTCACCAAGCCGTTCGGCTCCCGCGTATCGGAGATGCAGGCATTTGTCGTCGGCAACTTCGGCTGGTTCTACGTGCTTGCCGTCGCGGGTTTCCTGCTGTTCGTCCTCTGGCTCTTCTTCAGCCCCTACGGCGCGATCAAGCTGGGGCACGACGATGACGAGCCGGAATTCAGTTACCCGTCCTGGTTCGCCATGCTGTTCAGCGCCGGGATGGGCATCGGGCTGCTGTTCTACGGCGTCGCCGAGCCGATGCTGCATTTCTCCAATCCGCGCGTGGGCGAGGCGGGAACCCCCGACGCCGCGCGCGAGGCGATGAACCTCGCATTCCTCCATTGGGGCCTGCACGCCTGGGCGATCTACATCGTCGTCGGGCTGTCGCTGGGCTATTTCGCCTACCGGCACGACCTGCCCCTGACCGTCCGGTCGGCGCTCTATCCGCTGCTGGGCGATCGCATCCGCGGCTGGCCCGGCCATGTCGTCGACGTCATCGCCATCTTCGGCACCCTGTTCGGCATCGCGACCTCGCTGGGGCTCGGCGTCATGCAGATCAACGCCGGCTTCGCCTATCTCGGCCTGCTCGACGTGGGGCTGCCGCAGCAGATCGTGCTGATCGTCGTCATCACGGTGGTGGCCACGCTCTCCGCCGCCAGCGGGGTCGGGCGGGGCATCCGCCGCCTGAGCGAGCTGAACATGCTGGCGGGCGTTCTTCTGCTCATCTTCGTCTTCCTGCTGGGACCGACGGTGTTCCTGCTGTCGACGCTGGTGGAGAGCATCGGCCGCTACCTGTGGACGCTGCCCTACACCAGCTTCCGCACCCTGCCTTATACGGGGGCGGAGTGGCAGGCGAGCTGGACGATGTTCTATTGGGGCTGGTGGATTTCCTGGGCGCCCTTCGTCGGCATGTTCATCGCCCGCGTGTCGCGCGGCCGCACCATCCGGGAATTCATCGGCGGCGTGCTGTTCGCGCCGGTCGCCCTCACCATGCTGTGGTTCATCGTGTTCGGCGAGACGGCGATCCATATGGAGATGTTCGAAGGCGGCGGCATGGCCGCGGCGGTGGCCGACAGCGTGCCGACCGCGCTGTTCGTGATGCTGGACCGGCTGCCGCTCAGCACCATAACCTCCGCCATCGCCACGCTGATGGTCGTCACCTTCTTCGTCACCTCCGCCGATTCCGGCGCGATGGTCATCGACATCATCGGGTCCGGCGGCAACCAGGATCCGCCGGTCGCCACCCGCATCTTCTGGGCCCTGCTGTCGGGCGTGGTGGCGGCGGTGCTGCTGCTGGTCGGCGGTCTCCAGGCCCTGCAGACCGCGGCGGTGACCACGGCGCTGCCCTTCGCCTTCGTGATGGTGATGATGTGCGTCGGCCTGGTCGTCAGCCTGCAGAGCGAACGGAAGGTTGATCCCGGCCGCCGCGCCGCCCGCATGGCGGCGGGCACGGCCGCCCCGGCCGCCGCCGCAGCCGCCGGTGCCGGGGACTGGCGGCAGGGGCTCTCCGCCGTTCTCGGCCGCAAGAGCGGACAGGCGGCGGTTCCGCCGGGCGCCGGGGCCGCGCGACGGAACGTGACGCGCTTCATCGCCGACGAGGTGCTGCCGGCCCTGCGCGACATCGCGGAGGAGCTGGAACGGAACGGCCGCACCACGGAGATCGACACCAGCCCCTTCAGCGCCGGCATCGCCGTGCTGCGGGACGGTCAGGAGGAGTTCTCCTACGCGATCCGCGCCCGCGCCTATCATCCGATGAGCTTCGCCTTCTCGGGCATCGAGAAGGACAGCGAACCCTGGCAGACGCGGGCGGAGGTCATCCTGCGCGGCGGCCTGCACAAGCCGCTTGCGCAGGAGCGGATGAACCGCGACGCCATCCTGCAGGATTTCGTCCGCGAATACGGCAAATGGATGGGCTGGTGAGATGGCGGTTCCGTCGTCCCGTGAACTCCGCCACGAGCATTTCCGGCAGATCTTCCTCAGTGAACGGTCGCGCCGGGAGTCGATCCGGAGCAGCATCGGAACGCCGGTGTCGGCGATCTCCTTCGCGGTCTTCGCGCTGGGGAATCTGGCGGTGCGCTTCGACGCCTCCCGGCTGAACGAGCCCACCGCCACGGCCATCGCCGTGTTGACCGCGATCAGCGTCCTTGCGCTGCTCGCGGCCATCCATCAGGTCTTCATGGTGGAATGGCTCTTCGTCCATCACGAACCGCCCCGCCTGACCGATCTGGTCCGGGCGGAGGAGACGCTTCGCACGGAGAAGAGCGAGGAGGAGGTGGCGGCCGGCATGATGGATCTGATGACGGCCAGCTACTCGATCGCCTTCGAGCAGTATCTGTGGGGAAACACGGTCAGTGCGCGCAGCCGCACCCGCGCCCTGCGTCTGGTGATGCTGTCGCTGACCTTCCTGGCGGCCGGTTTCCTGCTGCTGCCCTTCCATCTGAGGAGCTGAGCGCATGAACTGGCTCGACCGCATCCTCACCCGGCGGCGCCTGCAGGACTGCTTCGGCCCGGCGCCGCCCTGGGCGCGTTTCCGGCTGCGCCCGGCCTGCCGTCAGCTGTCCCGGCAGGAGCGGGAAATGCAGGATCTGCTCAAGCTGGGGGTGCCTCCCCGTCTGACCATGGTCGACGAGGAGCTTGCCATTCTCATCGACCCCGCCGAGCGCCGGGTCATCGACGTGGACTGAGGCGTGAGCCGGATGGAACGGAGCTTCCGTTCCACGCCATCCGGCCCGGCGGACCTCAGGCCGCCCGCACATGGCGCAGGAACTCCTCCGCCTGATCGCGCAGCGACATCGCCTGCCGGCCGAGGTCGGCGGCGGCGGCGCGGACCTCCGACGCCATGGTGCCGGTCTCGTGCGCGGACTGCGAGACTTCCCGGATGTTGTGGGTCACCTCCGTCGTGCGGTCGGCGGCGCGCTGGACCGAGCGGGCGATGTCGGCGGTGGTGACGCCCTGGTGATCGGCGGAAACCGCGATGCGGCCGACCAGTTCGCTGACCGACAGCACGGTACGGCCGATCCCCTCGATGGCCTCCACGGCATGGCCGGTCACCGCCTGGATTTCCGCCACCTGCCGGGCGATGTCGTCGGTCGCCCGCGCCGTCTGGTTCGCCAGCGTCTTCACCTCGCCGGCCACCACGGCGAAGCCCTTGCCGGCCTCCCCCGCCCGCGCCGCCTCGATGGTCGCGTTCAGCGCCAGCAGGTTGGTTTGGCCGGCGATGTCCTGGATCAGGGTCACCACCTCGCCGATCTTGCCGGCCGCCGCCGCCAGCCCGTCCATCGTCCGGTTGGTGTTCGTCACCTCCTCCACCGCGTTGCGGACCATGCGGGCCGACTCCTCGACCTGCCGGCTGACCTCGCCGATGGAGAGGCTCATCTCCTCCGCGGCGCCGGCGACGGTGCGGACGTCGTCGCTGGCCTCGCCCGCGGCGGTGCTGACCGTGTCGGCGCGGATGCTGCCGGTCTCGGCGATGTCGTGCAGGCGCTGGGCATTGGCCTGCAACTGCGTGGTGGTGGCGCTCAGCACGCCGACGACGCCCAGCAGCGACCCTTCAAAGGACTGCGCCACCTCTTCCATCGCCTTGCGGCGCTCCTGCACCGAGCGGGCGCGCTCCTCCGCCTGGGCCTCGTGCAGCTTGGCGACCTCGATGGCGTTGTCCTTGAACACGCTGAGCGCCTTCGCCATGCCGCCGATCTCGTCCCTGCGGTCCAGCGCCGGGATGGCGACCGACAGGTCTCCGCGCGCCAGATCCTCCATGGCGGCGCGGATGCCCGCCAGCGGGCGGAACATGCGCCGGGCCAGCAGCAGGCAGCAGGCGGCGACCAGCAGGGTCACGGCGCCGCTGATGGCGGCGATCATCGTCTGGGTGTCGCGGATGGTCGCGAAGAACTCCGCCTTCGGGATGCCGACATAGAGCACGCCGACCACGCGCCCGTCCGGCGCCTTGATCGGGTCGTAGGCGGTGTAGAAGGGCGTGCCGAGGATCTCCGCCTGCCCGCGATAGGGCACGCCGCGCCCCAGAACCGCGTCGTGGACCGGCCCCTTCGCCAGCGTGGTGCCGACCGCGCGGCTGCCGTCTGGCTTCAGCACGTTGGTGGCGACGCGCCGGTCGCCCATGAACAGGGTCGCCGTGCCGCCGACCAGCCGCTTGACCCGGTCCACCGGCTCGAAGAAGTCGTTGAGCGCGCGGTCGCCGGCATAGAGCTTGCCGTCACGCACGTCGAACGCCTGTCCATACTGGTTCAGCACGTCCCAGGCGACGCGCATGTTGGTCTCCTGCCGCTCCACCGCCACCCTTTCGGCATAGCGGGTCAGCAGCAGCTCGTTGACACCGAACGTGGCAAAGGCAAGCAACAGCAATCCGCCGCCACAAAGCATCACGGTCTTGCCCGCCAGCGACAAAGCTCTCATCCTCATACCCAACCCCTGATTTAGTCCCGTTACCGAATGCCTGTTTTTCTTATTCTGCCGAATGCCCTATAGGGCAACCGCCAGCGCAAGGGAAAAGGGGACAGGGGTTAATAAAAAGTTAGAAGCAATTCCTGATTCGACTTCGGGGATTTGTATCCGTCATACGGATTGATTGTGGCACGGCGAGCGTGCCGAACAATTCGTTCATCGCCCGCCGCCCTGCGTCACCATCATTGCGGCCGGACAGGGCCGGAAGCCCGATTTGGTCGCCGGCACGCATCCGCGACGCCATCCTCCACGACAATACGCCAAAAGACATATATCCTCGAGTTTGAACCGGGATCCAACCACGCATATACGGCCCCTATATTTTCAGGCACCGCCGCCCCCCATCAGATCTATACGCGGCTCCGGATCATCCTTGCAGGGTCGGACCACCCGCCCGCCGGCAGTTCGGCGGAGCGGCGGCCCGGCCCATTTCCGTTCGACCGGAGCCCTGAACCCATGCTCGACCTTCTGTTCCTGGCGCTCACCGCCGGCTTCTTCGCCGCGGCGGTGGCCTATGTCCACGCCTGCGACCGGCTGTGAGGAGGCGGCGATGATCCTTGATTACGCGCTGGCCGGCCTCGTGACCGGCGGGCTGCTGGCCTATCTGGTCTATGCCCTGATTCACCCCGAACGGTTCTGAGGAGTCCCGTCCCATGACCGTCAACGGCTGGATCCAGATCCTGGTCTTCATTGCCCTGGTCGTCGCGGTGACGCGGCCCCTGGGCGGCTACATGACGCGCGTCTTCACCGGCGGGCGCACGCTGCTCTCCCCCGTCGTCGGACCCGTCGAGCGCGGGCTGTACCGGCTGGCCGGCGTCGATGAGCGCACCGAGCAGCATTGGGTCACCTACGCCGTGTCGATGCTGCTGTTCAGCGCCGCCGGCATGCTGCTGCTCTATGCGCTGCAACGGCTCCAGGGGGTGCTGCCGCTGAACCCGCAGGGCATGGCGGCGGTGCCGGCCGACCTCGCCTTCAACACGGCGGCCAGCTTCACCACCAACACCAACTGGCAGAATTACGGCGGCGAGACCACCATGGGCCATCTGGTCCAGATGGTCGGGCTGACCTTCCACAACTATGTCTCCGCCGCTGCCGGCATCGCCCTGGCGGTGGCGCTGGTCCGCGGCTTTGCCCGTGCGTCGGCCCGCACCATCGGCAATTTCTGGGTCGATCTGACCCGCGCCACGCTCTACGTCCTGCTGCCGATCTGCCTCGTCTACGCCGTCTTCCTGGTGTGGCAGGGCGTGCCGCAGACGCTGGCCGGGTCCGTCGACGCCACCACGCTGGAGGGGGCGAAGCAGACCATCGCACTCGGCCCCGTCGCCTCGCAGGAGGCGATCAAGATGCTGGGCACCAACGGCGGCGGCTTCTTCAACGCGAACTCCGCCCATCCCTTCGAGAACCCCAACGCCCTGACCAACCTGCTGGAGATGCTGTCGATCTTCGCGCTGGGCGCCGGGCTGACCAACCTGTTCGGCCGCATGGTCGGCGACGAGCGGCAGGGCTGGGCGATCCTGGCCGCCATGGGCCTGCTCTTCGTCGCCGGCGTCACCGTCGCCTATTGGGCGGAGGCGCAGGGCAACCCGGCCTTCGCGGCACTGGGCATCGACGGCAGCGCTGGCAACATGGAGGGCAAGGAGACCCGTTTCGGCATCGCCGCAACCGCGCTGTTCGCCACCGTCACCACCGCGGCCTCCTGCGGTGCGGTGAACGCCATGCATGACAGCTTCATGCCCTTGGGCGGCATGGTGCCGATGATCAACATGATGCTGGGCGAGATCATCGTCGGCGGCGTCGGCGCCGGTCTCTACGGCATGCTGCTGTTCGCCATCGTGGCGCTGTTCGTCGCCGGGCTGATGGTCGGCCGCACGCCGGAATATCTCGGCAAGAAGCTGGAGGCGAAGGAGGTCAAGATGACCATGCTCGCCATCCTCTGCCTGCCGCTGATGATGCTCGGCTTCACAGCCGCCGCCGTGGTTCTCGACACCGGGACCGCGTCGATGGCCAACGCCGGCCCGCACGGCTTTTCCGAAGCGCTCTACGCCTATGTGTCGGGTGCGGCCAACAACGGCAGCGCCTTCGGCGGACTCAGCGGCAACACGCCCTGGTACAACGTCACCATCGCCATCGCGATGCTGGTCGGCCGCTTCCTGGTCATCGTGCCGATGATGGCGATCGCCGGTTCGCTGGCCGCCAAGACGCGGGCCACCGCATCGGCCGGCACCTTCCCCACCCATGACGGGCTGTTCGTCGGGCTGCTGGTCGGCGTCATCCTGATCGTCGGCGGCCTCACCTTCTTCCCGGCTCTCGCCCTCGGCCCGGTGGTCGAGCATCTGGCGATGAGCGCCGGCACCCTCTTCTGATCGGGAACGATCCCATGCACGCCAATAGCAAACGGTCCGGCCGCACACAGGCGAAAACGTCGGCGAGCACCCTTCTGGACCCCGCCATCCTGCTGCCGGCCATCGGCGGTTCGCTCGCCAAGCTCCATCCGCGCCAGATGATCCGCAACCCGGTGATGTTCTGCGTGGAGGTGGTGGCCGCGCTGACCACCCTGCTGGTCCTGCGCGACGCGGTGACCGGCGCCGGGGTGAGCGGCTTCGCCGTCCAGATCGTCGTCTGGCTGTGGTTCACCCTGGTCTTCGCCAACTTCGCCGAAGCGGTGGCGGAAGGCCGCGGCAAGGCCCAGGCCGCCAGCCTGCGCAAGACCCGCACCGAGACCACCGCGAAGAAGCTGGAAAACGGCACGATCCGCAGCGTCCCCGCCACGGCGCTGAAGACCGGCGACCTCGTGCTGGTGGAGGCCGGCGACATCATCCCGTCCGATGGCGAGGTGGTGGAGGGCGTGGCGTCCGTCAACGAGGCGGCCATCACCGGCGAATCCGCCCCCGTCATCCGCGAGAGCGGCGGCGACCGCTCCGCCGTCACCGGCGGCACCCAGGTGATTTCCGACCACATCAAGGTGCGCATCACCGCCGCCCCCGGCTCCACCTTCCTCGACCGCATGATCTCGCTGGTGGAAGGCGCCCAGCGCCAGAAGACCCCCAACGAGATCGCGCTGAACATCCTGCTGGCCGGGCTGACCATCGTCTTCGTCATCGCGGTGGCGACGATCCCCAGCTTCGCCGCCTATGCCGGCGGGTCGGTCGGCGTGCTGGTTCTGGTGGCGCTGTTCGTCACGCTGATCCCCACGACCATCGGCGCGCTTCTGTCGGCCATCGGCATCGCCGGCATGGACCGTCTGGTCCGCTTCAACGTGCTGGCGATGTCCGGCCGCGCGGTGGAGGCGGCGGGCGACGTCGACACGCTGCTGCTCGACAAGACCGGCACCATCACCCTTGGCAACCGTCAGGCCGCCGAGTTCCTGCCGGTCGCCGGCGTGGGCGAGCAGGAACTGGCCGACGCCGCTCAGCTCGCCTCGCTGGCCGACGAGACGCCGGAGGGCCGCTCCATCGTCGTGCTCGCCAAGCAGGACTACGGCATCCGCGCCCGCGCGATGGAGGAGATGCAGGCGACCTTCGTCCCCTTCACCGCCCAGACCCGCATCAGCGGCATCGACACCGGCGGCACGGTGATCCGCAAGGGCGCGGTGGACGCGGTGCTGGCCCATGTCCGCGGGTCGCAGCGCATAGCGGTGTCCGGTGGCCGCGGCGTCGCCGCCCTTCATCCCGCCGCCGACCCGGCGGAGCGCGAGATCCTCGCGATATCCGAACGGGTGGCGAAGGCCGGCGGCACGCCGCTGGCGGTGGCGCGCGACGGCCGGCTGCTCGGCATCATCCACCTGAAGGACATCGTGAAGGGCGGCATCCGCGAACGTTTCGCCGCCCTGCGCCAGATGGGCATCCGCACCGTGATGATTACGGGCGACAACCCGATGACCGCCGCCGCCATCGCCGCGGAGGCCGGGGTGGACGATTTCCTCGCCCAGGCCACCCCCGAGGCCAAGCTGCAGCTGATCCGCGACGAGCAGGCCAAGGGCAAGCTGGTCGCCATGTGCGGCGACGGCACCAACGACGCCCCGGCGCTGGCCCAGGCCGATGTCGGCGTGGCGATGAACACCGGCACGGTGGCGGCGCGCGAGGCCGGCAACATGGTCGATCTCGACAGCGACCCGACCAAGCTGATCGAGATCGTCGAGATCGGCAAGCAGCTGCTGATGACCCGCGGCGCGCTGACCACCTTCTCCATCGCCAACGACGTGGCGAAGTATTTCGCCATCATCCCCGCCATGTTCCTCGCCTTCTACCCGCAGCTTCAGGCGCTGAACGTGATGGGGCTGCACAGCCCGGAAAGCGCCATCCTGTCGGCGATCATCTTCAACGCCCTTATCATCGTGGCGCTGATCCCGCTGGCCCTGCGCGGCGTGCGCTACCGCGCGGTGGGCGCCGCCGGGCTGCTCCGCCGCAACCTGCTGATCTACGGCCTTGGCGGGCTGGTGGTGCCATTCATCGGCATCAAGGCCATCGACCTGACCGTCACCGCCCTCGGGCTCGTGTGAGAGGACCCCGTCCATGCTGAAGGAACTGCGTCCCGCCCTGGTCATGACCGCCGCCCTGGCGGTCGTCACCGGCCTCGCCTATCCGCTGGCCGTCACCGGCATCGCCCAGACCCTCTTCCCGCATCAGGCCAACGGCAGCCTGATCGAGCGGAACGGCGCGGTGATCGGCTCCGAACTGATCGGCCAGACCTTCGCCGCCGACCGCTATTTCCACCCGCGCCCGTCGGCCACCGCCGACACCCCCTACAACGCCGCAAGCTCCGGCGGCTCCAACCTCGGCCCGACCAGCAAGGCGCTGGTCGAGCGGGTGCAGGCCGACGCCGACAGGCTGAAGGCGGAGAATCCCGGCACCCCGGTTCCGGTGGAACTGGTGACCACGTCGGGCAGCGGCCTCGACCCCGACCTGTCGCCGGCCGCCGCCGACTTCCAGGTGCCGCGCGTCGCCAAGGCCCGCGGCCTGTCCGAGGACGCCGTGCGCAAGCTGGTCGCCGACACCACCGAGCCGCGCCCGCTGGGCTTCTTGGGTGAGCCGACCGTCAATGTGCTGGCGCTCAATCTAGCCTTGGACAGGGCGGCGGCGGCCCGCTAGAGATCCGGCGGAACGGGGGGCGGAACGGAGGAGACGGAACCGGATGACCGACGACCAGGGTGGACGCGACCAGCGGCCTTCGCCGGACGCGCTGCTGCGGCAGGCGGAGCGGGAGGAGCGCGGGCGGCTGAAGATCTTCCTCGGCGCCGCCCCCGGCGTGGGAAAGACCTTCGCCATGCTGCTGACCGCCCAGGCCAAGCGGCGCGATGGCGCCGACCTCGTCGTCGGCGTGGTGGAGACCCACGGCCGCGCCGAGACGGAGGCTCTGGTCGCAGGGCTGGAGATCGTCCCCCGCCGCACCGTCCGCCACAAGGGTCATGCGTTGGCTGAAATGGATCTGGACGCCATCCTCGCCCGCCGGCCGAAGATCGTGCTGGTGGACGAGTTGGCCCACACCAACGCCCCCGGCAGCCGCCATGCCAAGCGATACCTCGACGTTCAGGAACTGCTGGACGCCGGCATCGACGTCTACAGCACGCTGAACATCCAGCATGTCGAAAGCCTGAACGACGTCGTCGCCAAGATCACGCGGGTCCGCGTGCGCGAGACGGTGCCGGATTCCGTCATCGACCGTGCCGACGACATCGAGGTCATCGACATCACGCCGGAGGACCTGATCCAGCGCCTGAAGGAGGGCAAGGTCTATGTCCCCCGCACGGCGGAACAGGCGATCCGCCATTATTTCTCTCCCGGCAACCTCACCGCGCTGCGCGAGCTGGCCCTGCGCCGCACCGCCGACCGGGTGGACGACCAGCTGCTCACCCACATGCAGGCCCACGCCATCGCCGGCCCCTGGGCGGCGGGGGAGCGGCTGCTGGTCTGCATCGACCAGGACGCCGGCGGCGGTGCGCTGGTTCGCTATGCCCGCCGGCAGGCGGAACGGCTGCGCGCCCGCTGGGGCGCCATCCATGTGGAGACCAGCCGCGACCTGCGCCTGAGCGAGGCGGAGCGCGACCGCATCGCCGACACCCTGCGCCTCGTCGAACGGCTGGGCGGAGAGGCGGTGACGATCCCCGGCCGCGACGTCGCCGACGCGGTGGTGGAGTATGCCCGCGCCAACAACATCACCCATCTCGTCATCGCCAAGTCCGGCCGTCCGCGCTGGTCGGAGCTTCTCCACGGATCGGTGGCGCACAACCTGATCCGCCGGGCCGGCGACATCAGCGTCCATGTCATCGCCGCCGCCAATCCCGGCGCCAATCCCGGCGACGCCGTGCCGCCCAAGACGGTGCGGACCGCAACCGAGGACCGCTGGTCCTTCCGGGGCCTGCCCTATCTTTCCGCCACCGGCTATGTCGCGGCGGCGCTGGGATTGGGTCATTTGCTGCATCTGGCGCTCGGGCTCAGCAACATCGCGCTGGTCTTCCTGACCGCCATCCTCGCCAGCGCCGTCACCGGCGGACTGGGGCCGTCGCTCTATGCCTGCGTCGCCAGCGTCCTGGCCTTCAACTATTTCTTCCTGCCGCCGCTCTACACCTTCACGATTTCCGATCCCGAGAACATCGTCGCTCTGCTGGTCTTCGCCGTGGTCGCGGCGATTGCCAGCAACCTGACCGCCCGCGTCCGCGCCCAGGCGCTGACCGCGCGCCAGCGCGCCAAGACCACCGAGGATCTCTATCAGTTCAGCCGCAAGCTGGCAGGCGTCGTCACCATGGACGACCTGCTGTGGGCCACCGCCTATCAGATCGCGGCGATGCTGAAGGCGCATGTCGTCCTCCTGATGCCGGACAACGACAAGCAGGCGGGCCGCCTGGCCGTCCGCGCCGGCTATCCGCCGGAGGATGTGCTGGAGGAGGCCGACCTCGCCGCCGCCATGTGGAGCTGGCAGAACAACAAGCCCGCCGGCCGTGGCGCCGACACGCTGCCCGGCGCCCGCTGGCTGTTCCTGCCGATGCGGACCGGCCGCGGCCCGGTTGCGCTGGTGGGAGTCGATACGGGCGGCGGCGACCGCAGCCGAAGGAGCGGCCTGCTCTCTCCCGACCAGCGTCGGCTGCTCGACGCGCTCGGCGATCAGGCGGCGCTGGCCATCGAACGGGTGATGCTGGCCGAGGATGTCGACCGCGCCAAGCTGGCGGCGGAGACCGAGCGGCTGCGCTCCGCCCTGCTCACCTCCATTTCGCACGACCTGCGCACGCCGCTGGCCTCCATCCTGGGATCGGCCACCAGCCTGACCCGCTACGGCGCCACCCTGGACGAAGCCGGGCGGCTCGATCTCGCCACCAACATCCAGGAGGAGGCGGAACGGCTGAACCGCTTCATCGCCAACCTGCTGGACATGACGCGCCTGGAATCGGGGGCGGTCCGCCCGCGCAGCGGCCCGGTCGACCTCTCGGAACTGGTCGGCAGCGCGCTTGAACGCACCGGCCGCATCCTCGCCGGCCACCATGTGGAGGTGGACCTCGCCCCCGACCTGCCGATGGTCGATCTCGACCCTGTGCTGTTCGAACAGGTGCTGTTCAACCTGCTGGACAATGCCGCCAAATACGCCCCAACCGGCAGCCGGGTGACGGTGCGGGCGCGCCGGCTTGGCGATGCGGTCGAGGTCCGGCTGATGGACGAGGGCGACGGCATCCCGCCCGCCGATGTGGACCGCATCTTCGACAAGTTCTACCGTGTCCATGCCCAGGACCGGCAGCGCGCCGGCACCGGGCTGGGGCTGGCGATCTGCCGCGGCTTCGTCGAGGCGATGGGGGGCGCCATCGCCGCCGGCAACCGCGGCGACCGTTCCGGCGCCGTCTTCACCCTGACCATCCCGGCCGCGGCCGACCTGCCGGCCCTGGAGGACAGCAGCTTATGACCCAGCCCTCCGCCCCGCTCCGCGTCCTGGTGGTCGATGACGAGCCGCCGATCCGCCGCTTCCTGCGCACCAGCCTGTCGGCCCAGGGCTACGACATCGTGGAGGCGGAGGACGGCGACGCCGCGCTGAAGGAAATCCGCCGCCGCACGCCGGACCTGCTGGTGCTCGACCTCGGCCTGCCGGGCATCGACGGTCTGGAGGTGATCCGCCGCCTGCGCGGCGGCGATCCGGGTTCGCCCGGCACGGCTCTGCCGATCATCGTGCTGTCCAGCCGGGTGGACGAGGCCGGCAAGGTGGAGGCGCTCGACCTCGGCGCCGACGATTACGTCACCAAGCCCTTCGGCATGGACGAGCTGCTGGCCCGCATCCGCGCCGCCCTGCGCCACCGGCTGCAGCGCCAGGGCGAACGCCCGGTCTTCCGCAGCGGCGACCTGACGGTGGACCTCGTCCGCCGCATCGTCACCGTCCGCGGCGCGGAGGTGAAGCTGTCGCCGCGCGAATACGACCTGCTGCGCCTGCTGGTCGCCCATGCCGGCAAGGTGCTGACCCACCGCATGATCCTGACCGAGGTCTGGGGTGGCGAGACCGACATCCAGTACCTGCGCATCTACATCCGCCAGCTGCGCCAGAAGATCGAATCCGAACCCGACCGTCCGCAGCACATCCTGACCGAAACCGGCGTCGGCTACCGCCTGCGCGCGGGGGAGTGAGGGCAGGTCACGCCGCCTCCCCCACCGGGGCCGGCTTGGCGGCGCGCAGGATCATGCCGAACAGGTCGCGCGGCTCGTCCGGGTCGGCCAGCATGTCCAGGTTCTCGTAGAACCCCGTCCCCGCCACCTTGTCGCGCACATAGCGCAGGGCCGAGAAGTCCTCCGTCGCGAATCCCACCGAATCGAACAGCGTGATCTGCCGCGCATCGCGCCGGCCGACCGCTTGGCCCGTCATCACCGTCCACAGCTCCGTCACCGGATGGTCGGGGGGCAGCTGCTGGATCTCGCCCTCGATCCGGGTCTGCGGCGGATACTCCACGAAGATGTCCGAGCGCAGCAGGATATCGCGGTGCAGCTCCGTCTTGCCGGGGCAGTCGCCGCCGACCGCGTTGATGTGCACGCCCGCCCCGACCATGTTGTCGGTCAGGATGGTCGCATACTGCTTGTCCGCCGTGACCGTCGTGATGATCTGCGCCCCCTCCACCGCCTCCTCGGTCGAGCCGCAGGCGGTGATCTCGAACCCCTGGTCGCGCAGGTTGCGCACGCATTTCTGCGTCGCCACCGGGTCGATGTCGTAGAGCCGCAGTTTCCGGATCCCCAGCAGCGCCTTGAAGGCCAGCGCCTGGAACTCCGCCTGCGCGCCGTTGCCGATGATCGCCATGCAGGTCGCATCCTTCGGCGCCAGATGCTTGGCGGCGACGGCGGAGGTGGCGGCGGTGCGCAGTGCCGTCAGGATGGTCATCTCCGTCATCAGCACCGGATAGCCGTTGCCGACATCGGCCAGCACGCCGAAGGCGGTGACGGTCTGCCGCCCTTCGCGCGTGTTCTTCGGATGGCCGTTCACATATTTGAAGCCATAGGTGCGGCCGTCGCTGGTCGGCATCAGCTCGATCACGCCTTCAGCACTGTGGGAGGCGACCCGCGGCGTCTTGTCGAAGCTCTCCCAGCGGCGGAAATCCTCCTCCACATAGGCGGACAGCTCGGTCAGGAAGCGCTCCACGCCGATGTGCAGCACCAGCTTCATCATGTGGTCGACGCTGACGAAGGGAACGAGGTTCAGGTTCGGGATCATGGTCTAACGCTCCAATCGGTCAGAAGCTGCGGGTCGGGTAGTCGAGGACGCGGCGCCCCATCAGGCTGGCCAGCAGTTCCACCATCAGGATCGCGGTGCGTCCGCGCTCGTCCAGGAAGGGGTTCAGCTCCACCAGATCGACGCTGCTGACCATGCCGGTATCGTGCAGCATCTCCATCACCAGATGCGCCTCGCGGAAGGTGGCGCCGCCGGGGACCGTGGTGCCGACGCCGGGGGCGATGCCGGGGTCGAGGAAATCGACGTCCAGGCTGACATGCAGCAGCCCGTCCGCCTCGACCACCCGCTGCAGGAACGGGCGCAGCAGCGCGGCGATGCCGTGCTCGTCGATCTTCCGCATGTCGTGCACGATGATGCCCGACGTTTCCAGCGCCCGCCGTTCGGCCGGATCGACGCTGCGGATGCCCATCATGCAGACATTGTGCGGGTCGAGCCGGCCCGGCGGCGGCGGGAAATAGCCGTCGAAGCCGGCGCGGCCGGTGGCGTAGGCCATCGGCACGCCATGCAGGTTGCCGCTCTCCGACGTGTCCAGCGTGTGAAAGTCCGGATGCGCGTCCAGCCATAGGACGAACAGCGGGCGCCCCATCTCGGCCGCCCGCTGCGCCAGCCCGGTCAGGGTGCCGGCGGCAAGGCTGTGGTCGCCGCCCATGAAGATCGGCATGGCGTCCTGCCCGGCGCTCGCCTCGTACGCCACCTTGGACAGCGCCGCGGTCCAGCCCGCCACCTCCGGCAGCAGCTTCAGCGCGGCGTTGCCGTGCGCCATCGGCCGCTGCGGCACCGGTGCCACATTGCCGAGATCGGTGACGCTGTGCCCCAGGTCGGACAGCGCCCGCGCGATGCCCGCCGTCCGGTAGGCGCTCGGCCCCATCTCGCAGCCGAGGCGCCCGGCCCCATCCTGCACCGGCACGCCGACCAGCCGGCACTGCTTCGTCTTTGTCTTCTGGTAGGACATTGTTCGGTCTCTTGCCTGTTCCCCCCACCAGCAAACCACAGGCGCGTGGCGGAACGGACAGGGCAAATTGACAAAAGCCGCCATCCGGCCTACCAAACCGGACAGTCAAGCTTGCCAAAACGGCGGAGACCGGCGGACATGACCCTGGACCAGCTGGACGAGAAGCTGATTACCCTGCTGCGCCATGACGGCCGCCGCAGCATTTCCGACCTCGCCATCGAGCTGGGGGTGTCGCGCGCCACGGTCCGCTCCCGCATGGAGCGGCTGGAGGCGTCCGGCATCATCATCGGCTACACCGTCATCCTGCGCGCCGACACGGTGGAGGCGCCAGTGCGCGGCATCATGCTGATCGAGGTGGAGGGGCAGGCGGCCGACCGTGTGGTGCGCACGCTCAGCGGCTTTCCCGAGATCATGGAGATCCACAGCACCAACGGCCGCTGGGACCTGATCGTCGAGCTGTCCTCATCCAGCCTGCCGGAGTTCGACGCGGTGCTGCGCCGCATCCGCCTGATCCCCGGCATCACCACCAGCGAGACGAACCTGCTGCTGAACACCCCGCGCAGCACCCGCGCCCGCCTTTAGGCGTTCACCCGACCGCGGACAGTCGGTCATCCCAACGGGCTGCGCCATGGCAACGCAGGCTTTCCCGCCATCACGGGGGTGACGGCCGGTGGAGCGCTGTGCCAAAGTCCGGGCGCTTCGCAGGCGGAACGGGCGCGCAAGCCGGTGCGGCCTGCACAATGAACGGAAGGAACAAGCCGATGAAGAAGATCCGCATGGCGCTGGTGCTGGGTGCGCTGGCGACCGGGACCGCCGGCGTCACCATGGACCACCCCGCCGCCGCCAAGGACGCGAAGAAGATCCGCATCGCCTCGGAAGGCTCCTTCGCCCCGTGGAACGGCATGGATTCGTCGGGCAAGCTGGTCGGCTTCGAGATCGACCTCGCCTGGGACCTGTGCAAGCGCATGGAGGCGGAGTGCGAGCTGATCGCCCAGGACTGGGACGGCATGATCCCGTCGCTGCAGCAGGGCAAGATCGACGCCATCATGGCCGGCATGACCATCACCGAGGAACGCAAGAAGGTCATCGCCTTCGCCGGCCCCTACGGCACCGAACAGTCCACCTTCGCCGTGATGAAGTCCTCCAAGCTGAACGGGGCCGCCTTCGGCGCCGACAGCATCGACCTCGCCGACGAGGCCGGAAGCAAGGCCGCGCTGGCCAAGCTGGCGGAGCTGCTGAAGGGCAAGGCGGTGGGCGTGCAGACCTCCACCATCCAGGTCGATTTCCTGGAAAAGCACCTGCCGGGCGTGACGGTGCGCAGCTACGACAAGATCGACAACGCGGCCATCGACCTGTCCTCCGGCCGGGTGGACGCGATCTTCGGCGACCGCTCTCCCATCGAGGCGATCATCCGCAGCATGGGCAAGGACAGCATGACGCTGGTCGGCCCGACCATGACCCGCGGCGTGCTGGGCGAAGGCATGGGCGTCGGCCTGCGCAAGGCCGATGCCGACCTGAAGGCGCGCTTCGACAAGGCCATCGCCGAGGCCGGCAAGGACGGCACCATCGCCAAGCTGAGCCAGCAGCATTTCGGCTACGACGTTTCGGTGAAGTAACGCCGAAGCCGCCTACCCGCCTGTCGCTTGGCCGGGGGCTTCCCCGGCCATCCGCACCCGATCGACCGCAACCGATGGACAGCATGACCACGCCGCCCCCGCAGCCCGCCGCCGTCCATGACCAGGAGCAGTTCATCCAGACCGCGGGCGGTCGCCTGTATGTGAAGGAATGGCGGCCGGACGCCCCGGACGGGACCGCCCGGCCGCCGATCCTGCTGTTCCACGATTCCCTCGGCTGCGTCGATCTCTGGCGCAGTTTCCCGGCCCGGCTCGCCGCGGCGACGGCAAGACGGGTCATCGCCTATGACCGGCTCGGATTCGGCCGGTCCGATCCGCATCCCGGACAGCTCGCCCTCGATTTCGTGGCGGCGGAGGCGCGGACCGTCCTGCCGGACCTGCTGGACCGGCTCGCCATCGGCGATTTCGTCGCCTGCGGCCACAGCGTCGGCGGCGGCATGGCGGCGGAGACCGCGGCGCTGTTCGGGCCGCGCTGCCGGGCGCTCGTGACCATCGCCGCCCAGGCCTTCGTCGAGGATCGGACCCTCGCCGGCATCCGCGTTGCCGAGCGGGGCTTCCAGGACCCGGCGCAGCTTGCCCGGCTGGCGAAGTACCATGGCGAGAAGGCCCGCTGGGCGGTCGATGCCTGGACCGGCTCCTGGCTGTCGCCCGAATTCGCCGGCTGGACGCTCGACGCCGCCCTGGCGGAGGTCCGCTGCCCGGTGCTGGCCCTGCACGGCGACCGGGACGAATACGGCTCCATGGACCATCCCGCCCGCATCGCCGCCGGCCGAGGAACCGTCCACATGCTTCCCGACACCGGCCACGTCCCGCACCGCGAGCGCGAGGACACGGTGGTCGAGGCGATCAGGGACTTTCTCGCACGGACCTGACCCTCACCGGCGGTATACCTCTCACCGCGCGCCTCAGCCCGATCCCGCCATGGCCTCGCGCTCGGCCCGCAGGGCGGTGAGTTTGGCTTCCAGCTTGCCGATCTTGCGGTCGAGCTTGCGCAGACGCTTGCGGGGCGGCTTGCCCTCGGCGGCATTCTCCTGGACACCCGGCGCCGTACCCTGCCGGATCCGTTCGTTGATGGCCGCCTTGGCGGCAGCGCTCAGCTTTTTCCAGCCCTTCACCTCGGCCTTGGTGCGGTGGCAGCCCAGGCAGGCCCCCTGTCCACCGAACCGGCAGAGCCCGATGCAGGGATTCCGGGTGTCCTTGGCCGCAACACGCTCTTTCGATTTCCTGCGGCCCAACTTGATGATGCTCATGGTGCCTGTCGCATGGTCGCTGTCCTGCGAGCACAATGTGCATCGGCATGCCGGTTCGGCAATGGCCGGGCACCAGCCGGCCCATCCATACAATGAAGCCACGCTGCCTTCGCCAGCCTGACATTGTACGGATTTCCGCGCCTGCCATCACCATGCCCGGTGCGGCAAACCACCGCACCCCCGGGGTCCGGCACAGGAAAGCCCTGCAATCCGCTTGATGCGATCCCGTCAATAACCCATACAAATCGTATTGCCGAGAGGCCGCCGTTCCATACGCCTTTCCGGGACGCGACGGCCGGACGGCTCCTTCGTGCCAGGTGCCCCATGCCCAGCGACGCGCCGATCATCACCCGCCGCCCCAACCACTCTCCCGCCCCGCAGGAGCCGCAGCCGACCTACGCCTCCCACCGCAAGATCCATCCCAAGGCGGTGCACGGGCGCTACCGGCGGATGAAGACCGGGCTCGGCGCGGTGCTGCTGGCGCTGTTTGCCCTGCTGCCCTTCCTGCGCTGGGACCGCGGGCCGGGCGTCCCCGATCAGGCGGTGCTGTTCGATCTCGGCAGCCAGCGCTTCTACATCTTCGCGGTCCAGCTGTGGCCGCAGCATGTCTATTACATCACCGGCGTGATGATCATCGCCGCCATCGGCCTGTTCCTGGCGACGGCGCTGGGCGGCCGGGTCTGGTGCGGCTTCACCTGCCCGCAGACGGTGTGGACCGACCTGTTCGTCTGGATCGAACGGCGGGTCGAGGGCGACCGCAGCGAGCGCATCCGGCTGGACAAGCAGCCCTGGACCGCGCCCTGGCTGGCGAAGAAGGCGGTCAAGCATGCGGCGTGGCTGGCGATCTCCGCCGTCACCGGCTTCCTCAGCATCGCCTACCTGACGGACGCGCCGACGCTGGCGGTCGATCTGCTGCGCTTCGACGCCTCGGCGCTCGCCGCCGGCTCCGTCCTGTTCATGGCCGCCTGCACCTATCTAATGGCCGGCTTCATGCGCGAACAGATGTGCTTCTACGTCTGCCCCTGGCCGCGCATCCAGGCCGCCATGCTGGACGAGGACAGCCTGGTCGTCACCTATCAGGACTGGCGCGGCGAAGGGCGCGCGCCGCTGCGCAAGAGCGAGGGGTGGGACGACCGCGCCCAAAAGGGCTTCGGCGACTGCATCGATTGCGGCCAGTGCGTCCAGGTCTGCCCGACCGGCATCGACATCCGCGACGGCATCCAGATGGAGTGCATCGGCTGCGGCCTGTGCGTCGACGCCTGCAACGACGTGATGGCGCGCATCGGCCGTCCCGGCGACCTCATCCGCTTCGACACACTGACGGCGCAGGCGGCGAAGGCCGTCGCCGCCCCGCCGCCCCGCTACCGCCTGATCCGGCCGCGCACCATCGTCTACGGCCTGATGCTGGTCGTGGTCGGCGGCGCCATGGCCATCGCCCTGGCGCTGAAGCCCAGCGACGACATCGCCGTGCTGCGCGACCGGGCGCCGCTGTTCGTGGCGCTCAGCGACGGGCGCATCCAGAACGCCTACACCATCAAGATCGCCAACATGTCGCTGACGGACCGGCAGTACCGCCTGACCCTGTCCGGCCTGCCGCAGGCCAGCCTCGCCCTGTCGGGTGAAAGCGGCGAGGCCGGCGAGCTGGCGCTGTCCGCCCGCGGCAACGCGGTGGAGACCTACCGCATCCAGGTCCGCGTGCCGCGCGCCGCCCTGGCCGACGCCTCCACCCCGCTCGCCTTCACGCTGACGCCCGACCCGGCCGGCGAGCCGGTCCGGCACGACAGCGTGTTCCTCGCCCCGTGACGCGCCGTGTTCCGCGCGCCTGCGTCGTTGCTTGCGGCGCCGGCGGCGGGACGCGTGTATGATGCGGACGCCGCCGCAGGGTGCAGGTCAAGCAAACGGTCAGGACATTCCATGCAATCCGATATCCCGGCCCGTACAGCCGAAACCGCCGATCCGGCGGAGCAGTCCGGCACCGGCATCTGGCAGCCCGATCTGGCGAACCGGACCAGGCCGGTCTATCTCGCCATCGCCGACGCCATCGCCGAGGATGTCCGCAGCGGCCGGCTGGCGGCGGGGCACCGGATGCCGCCGCAGCGCGCGCTGGCCGACCGGCTGGGCGTGGACCTGACCACGGTCAGCCGGGCCTATGGCGAGGCGCGGCGCAGGGGTCTCCTCGACGCCCGCGTCGGCCAGGGCACCTTCATCAGCGCCCGGCCCGCCGCCCGGCGCGAGGCACCGGCGCCTTTCTCCGCAAACCGGCCGGCCGCGATCATCGACATGACGATGAACCAGCCGCCCCTGCCCGACGCGCCGGACCTGCTGGAGCGCGTGCGCCAGGGGCTGGCCCAGGCCATGCTGCGGATCGACCCGCAATCCCTGCTGCGCTATCCCGACACCGCAACCGCCGCCGGCGGCCTGGAGGAGGATCGCGCGGCGGGCGCTCATTGGCTGTCCCGCCGGCTCGGTCCGGTGGACAACAGCCGCATCGTCGTCTGCCCCGGCACGCAGAGCGCCCTGCTGGCCCTGCTCAGCATGCTCGCCCGCCCCGGCGACATCGTCTGTACGGAGGCGCTGACCTATCCCGGCTTCAGGGCCATCGCCGGGCATCTGGGCCTGCGGGTGGTCGGGGTGGCGATGGACGGCGACGGGCTCGATCCCGACGCCCTGCGCGCCGCCGTGGAGACCCACGCGCCGAAGGCGCTCTACTGCACCCCCACCCTGCACAACCCGACGACGGCGACCCTGCCGGCGGAGCGGCGCGCCGCCATCGCCGCCATCGCCCGCGAGCACGGCATCCCGATCATCGAGGACGACATCTACGGCGTGCTGCCGCAGGACGCGCCGCCGCCCATCGCGGCGCTGGCACCGGAGATGACTTTCCATGTCACCGGTCTGGCGAAATGCGTGGCGCCGGGCCTGCGCATCACCTATGTCGCCGCACCGGACGCCCGTCAGGCCATGCGGCTGGCCGCCGCCCAGCGGGCGACCATGCTCGGCACCCCGCCGATCCCCGCCGCCGTCGCCACCCGCTGGATCGGCGACGGCACCGCCGACGCCCTGCTCGCCGCCATCCGGGCCGAGGCGACCGTCCGCCAGCGCATGGCGCGCGACCTGCTGCCGCCCGCCGCCGTCACCGCCCATCCGGAAGGCTTCCACCTGTGGCTCGGCCTGCCGCCGGCCTGGACACGGGGGAGTTCGCCGCCCATCTGCGCGGCCGCGGCATCGCCGCCGCCGCCAGCGACACCTTTCTCGTTCCCGGCCTCACCGCCGGCCCCGCCCCGGAGGCCCTGCGCATCTGCCTGGGCGCCCCGGTCACCCGCGCGGACTGCCGCCACATGCTGGAGACCCTGGCCGACACGCTGGAACAGAGCCCGGCCCTGGCCGGCATCGTGATCTGAGAGGCTGCTCCTTGAAGCTTTCGATGGTCAGCGGCGGCGCCCGCCGCTAGACTTGGCCGTCATCCCCACACCCTTGTCCGCTTCCATCCCCGACCGCGTCCGGCCGGACCCGTTGCCATGTCTTTGCCCATGCTGCCGCACCGCCGGATGAAACAGTGAACAGGGGCCGGAAAAACGTTTCACGGCGTTTCAAATGTTCAGTTCGCCGCCCCGCCGGATTGGCCCGATCCGGCCATCGGCAACCGCAACGGGCAGCCCCGGCGGCATATCGTTTCAAACAAAGTCAATCTTTAACAAAACAAACTGATCACTCCGAAATAATGATGGCATCGTCTCGGGTGCATGGCTATCGTGACTCCTGAAATTGCGAATCTTGGGACTCTAATACGGTTTTCTATACCCTGGGATTATATCGAAAGGGGTAGAATAGCTCGAGAGTCACAGGCGTTGCTTTAGCGAGGCATAATGAGTGACTTGAAGACCATGTCTCCCGCCGAACTCGATCTGGCGACCCTGATCGTGAATACCCTGACGCTTGAAACCGCCCCGGAGGACATCGACCCGGACGCCGCCCTCTACGGCGAAGGGCTGGGGCTCGATTCAATCGACATCCTTGAGGTGGCGCTCGCCGTCTCCAAGACCTACGGGGTGAAGCTGCGGGCGGATGACGAGAACAACACCCGGATCTTCTCCTCGCTGCGCACGCTGAACGACCACATTCAACAGCTCAAAGCCGCCTGATGCCGGATGTCGCGGCCCAGTCCCGGGGTGGCGCCAGAAGCGCGGTCGCGGTCGGCGCCGGCCTGTCGGCGGTCGTCCTCTACCCCCTGCTGGTCCATGGCGCCATCGTCGCCGACCTGGACGCCGACACCGCCATGGCGCTGGCCCTGGTCCAGGCCACCGTCACCGGGGTTGCGGTCAGCCGCGCCGCGCCCCGCTTCCGCTGGGTGGCGCTGGCCGCGGCCATCGCCCTGCTGGGCCTGTCCTGGCGCTCCGCCCGCGACGGGCTGCTGGCGGCCTCGGCGGTCAGCCACGCCACCATCTATGTCGGCCTGCTGGTCCTGTTCGGCCGCACCCTGCTGGCCGGGCGGGAGCCGCTGATCACCTGGATCGCCCGGCGCATCCGCGGCACCCTGACCGACGGGATGCTGGTCTACACCCGCCGCGTCACCATCGCCTGGTGCCTGTTCTTCGCCGGACAGCTGGCGATGTCGGCCCTGCTGTTCCGCCTCGCCCCCGACACGGTGTGGTCCTTCTTCATCAACGTGCTGGACCTGCCGCTGGTGGCGGCGATGTTCCTGGCCGAATACGCCTACCGGCTGCGGAAATTCCGCAACCATTCCCACGGCTCCATCGCGGACGTCGTCCGCGTCTTTTCGGAGCGGCCAAATCCATGAAGGCCAGAACGACGACGGTCCTGCCATGACGATGCTGTCCACCACCCGCCTTACCCTGATCCGGCACGGCAGACCCGACGATCCGTTCGCCTGGCATGACGGCCGGATGGTGACGGTGCGGAGCTATCTCGCCGCGGTGCGCGATCTGGCCCGCCGCCTGCCGGACGGCGGCTTCGTGCTGAACCTGTGCGGCGACCGGCTGGGCTTCGTCGTCGGTCTGGGCGCCGCCCTGCTGCGCCGACAGGTCAGCCTGCTGCCGCCCAACGACACGCCGGCCACCCTGCGCCAGCTGGAGGAAAGCTATCCCGGCCTCGTCTGCCTGACCGATGCCGGGGCCCACTATGCCGGCATGACCTGCATCGAAGCGCTGCCGCCGGACGGCCTCGACCGCCTGTCCGCCGCGGCGCTGCCCTTCGACGAAGACCTCGCCTTCCCGGCCGATCAGGTGGCGGCCATCGCCTTCACCTCCGGCTCCACCGGCCGGCCGATGCCGCAGGTCAAGAGCTGGGGAACGCTGGTGCGAAGCGTCCGGGGCGCCGGCACCGCGCTCGGCATCGCCGGGCTGGGCTCCGCCGGTCTGGTCGGCACCGTGCCGCACCAGCACATGTATGGGCTGGAGTCGGTCGCCCTGCTGGCCCTGCAGCATGGGCTGGTCCTGCATGGCAGCCGACCGCTGTTCCCGGCCGACATCGCCGACTGCCTCGGCGGCTTGCCCGACCGCCGTATCCTGGTGACCACGCCGGTCCATCTCCAGGCCCTGCTCGCCGACGGCACCGCCCTGCCGCCGCTCGACCTGATCCTCTGCGCCACCGCCCCGCTCGCCCCGCAGCTGGCCATCGACGCGGAGGCCAAGCTGGGCGCGCCGCTGCACGAGATCTACGGCTGTTCGGAGACCGGACAGGTCGCAGTCCGCCGCACCAGCGCCACGGCGGAGTGGCTGTGCATCGACGGCATCCGCCTGCGCCAGGACGAACAGGGAACCTGGGCGTCGGGCGATTTCCTGGACGGCGAGACCCTGCTGGCCGACGTGATCGAGCTGAAGAGCGACACCCGCTTTATCCTGCACGGCCGCTCCGCCGATCAGGTCAACATCGCCGGCAAGCGCAGCTCGCTCGCCTTCCTCAACCACCATCTGAACTCGGTGGAGGGGGTGAAGGACGGCGTCTTCTTCATGCCGAACGAAGGGGAGCGGGACAACCCGCCTCGCCGCCCTGGTGGTGGCGCCCGGTCTGAACGCCGAGACGCTGCTGGCCCGCTTGCGCGAGCGGATCGACCCGATCTTCCTGCCGCGCCCGCTGCGCTTCGTCGACGCCCTGCCGCGCAACCCGACCGGCAAGCTGCCGCGGGAGGCGCTGCTGCGGATGCTCGACACCCCCCAACGCGACTAGGTGCCGCCGCCGTGCCTCGACAGACCGACCTCCGCTTCCCCGCCGACCATCCCACCGCCGCCGGGCATTTTCCCGGCAATCCGGTCATTCCGGGGGCCGTGCTGCTCGACACGGCGCTGACCGCCATCGCGGCGGCGGAGGGGCGCCGGCCCGGCCCCTGCCGGCTGCGCTCTGCCAAGTTCCTGCACCCGGTGCGGCCGGGCGACCAGATGCTGGTCGAATGGCAGGCCGCCCCGGCCGGCGCCATCGCCTTCACCGGCAGCGTCGAAGGCCGCCCCGTGATGACGGGCAGCGTCATGATCGAAGGCGGGGCGCCATGAAGCTACCCCTGCGCGCGAAGCGGACCGCGGACGCCACGGCCACGCCCATCGCCCCGCCGCTCCCGCGCCGCCGCCGCAAGGAGTGGATGAACCGGCCGGAACGCAGCACGACGGCGGCGATCAAGTTCATCGTCTGGGTGGCCCTGCGGCTCGGCCGGCGGGCGGCGAGGCTGCTTCTCTACCCGATCTGCCTCTACTTCGTGCTGTTCTCGCGCAAGCCGCGCAGGGCCTCGGCCCTGTTCCTGTCCAAGGCGCTGGGACGCGCGCCCGGATTCGGCGACCTGTTCCGCCATTATCACGTCTTCGCCGCCTGCCTGCTCGACCGCGTCTTCTTCCTGAACGACCAGACGGACGATTTCGACATCCGCGTCCAGGGCGAGGACATCGTCATCGACCTGATGGAGCGGGGGGAGGGCTGCCTGCTGCTCGGCGCCCATATGGGCAGCTTCGAGGCGATCCGCATGCTGGGCCACCGCCAGAAGGACCTGCGCGTCAGCCTGGTGATGTACGAGGAGAATGCGCGCAAGATCAACTCGGTCCTCAATGCCATCAACCCGCTGCTGTCCATGGAGGTGATCGGGCTCGGCCGGCCGGATTCGATGCTGCGGGTGCGCGAACGGCTGGACCAGGGCCATTTCGTCGGCATGCTGGCCGACCGCACCCTGGACGGGGAAGAGGAGGTCCGCCTGCCCTTCCTCGGCCAGCCGGCCGGCTTCGCCCTGGGTCCGTTCCAACTGGCGGCAATGCTGAAGCGGCCGGTGGTGCTGATGGTCGGGATCTACCAGGGTGGCCGGCGCTACGACGTCCATTTCGAGCGGATCGCCGACTTCTCCGATGTGCCGGTGCAGGACCGTCCGGGTCTGGTGCGCTGGGCGGCCGGCCGCTTCGCCGACCGGCTGGAGCATTACGCCCGCTCCCACCCCTACAACTGGTTCAATTTCTATGATTTCTGGAAATAGACCGGGCCGGCGCCTGCCCCGGCGCCTTATTGCCGCCGGGCTGGCCGTCATGCTGTCGGCCGGTGCCGTGCCGGCCATGGCGGCGGAGCCCTGGGGTCTGGAGGACCTGTTCGCCCGTTTCGCCGCGGTCGGCAGCTCGACCGCCCGCTTCGTCGAGACCCGCGAGGTCAGCCTGCTGAACGCCCCGATGGAGAGCAGCGGCACGCTGACCTACCGGCGGCCGGATTTCCTGGAAAAGCGCACGCTGCAGCCCCAGGCGGAAAGCCTGCGGCTCGACGGCGACCGGCTGACGCTGACCCGGGCGGACGGGGCGTCGCGCACGCTGTCGGTGTCCTCGATGCCGGAAATCCAGAGCTATGTGGAGAGCATCCGCGCGACCCTGCGCGGCGACGTGCCCACCATCATGCGCTTCTACGAGGTGGCGCTGGACGGCACGGAACAGGACTGGCGCATGCAGCTGGTCCCCCGGGCGGACGAGGCGCGCGCGACGGTCCGGCGCATCGTCATCGCCGGGCGGGAGGCGGCGATCCGCCGGATCGAGGTTCAGCAGGCCGACGGCGACCGCTCCGTCATGACCATCCAGCCGGACCCCGCATGACCGCTGCGGTACGCAAGGCGGGATGGGGCGTCGCGCTTTGGCTGGCCGGGCTGATCGTCTGCGGCCTTCTGGTGGCGCGGACACCCGTCACCGCCGACCTGTCCGCCTTCCTCCCCCGCTCGCCCTCGCCCACCCAGCAATTGCTGGTGGACCAGCTGCGCGACGGCGTCGTCTCCCGCCTGATCCTGGTCGCCGTCGAAGGCGACGCGCCGGACCGGCTGACCGGCCTCAGCCGCGATCTTGCCGCCCGGCTGCGCGGCAACCCGCTGGTTGCGGCGGTGGAGAACGGCGAGCGGACCGGGCGCGGCGCCGACGGCGCCTATCTCTGGACCAACCGCTATCTGCTGAGCCCCGCCGTCACGCCGGACCGCTTCACCGCCAACGGGCTGCGGCAGGCCCTGCAGGACGACCTGCGCCTTCTGCAGTCGCCGGCGGGGATGTTCCTGAAGCAAGCGCTGCCGGCCGACCCCACCGCCGAGATCCTGCGCCTGACCGACCGCGTGATGGGGGACGCCGCCGGCCCGGCCAGCCGCAACGGCGTCTGGGTTTCGGCCGACGGGGCACGGGCGCTGCTGCTGGTGCAGACGACCGCCCCCGGCTTCGACCTCGACGCCCAACAGAAGACGCTGGACCTGATCCGCGGCGCGTTCGATCAGGTCCGGGGGGCGGACGGCGCCGCGCGGCTGGTGATGACCGGGCCGGCGGTCTTTTCCGTCCAGACCCGCGACCGGATCGAGGCGGATGCGACCCGCGCCTCCATCGTCGCGACCCTGCTGGTGGCCGGGGTGCTTCTGCTGGTCTACCGGTCCTTGCGCGTTCTGGCGCTGTCGCTGCTGCCGGCGGCGACCGGCGCGCTGGCCGGGGTGGCGGCGGTCGGGCTGGGCTTCGGAACCGTGCACGGCATCACGCTGGGCTTCGGCGTCACCCTGCTGGGCGAAAGCGTCGATTACGCCATCTACCTCTTCACCCAGACCCAGCCGGGCAGCCCGGCGCGGCGGACGCTGCTGCGCATCTGGCCGACGCTGCTGCTGGGGGTCGCGACCTCGATCGTCGGCTTCGGGGCGATGCTGGTCTCCAGCTTCAGCGGTCTGGCGCAGCTCGGCCTCTTCTCCATCACCGGGCTGCTGGTGGCGGTGGCCGTCACCCGCTGGGTTCTGCCGACCCTGCTGCCGGAGGGATACTCGACGGAGCGGCCGGCACGGCTGGCGCCGGTGCTGACCGCCCTGACCAGTGCGGCCCCGGCCCTGCGCCTGCCGCTGGCTGCCGCGACGCTGCTGTCGCTGGCATGGCTCGTCCATCAGGGCCCCGCCGTCTGGTCGGCGGAGCTGTCGAGCCTCAGCCCCATCGCGGAAGCCGACCAGACGCTGGACGAGGCGCTGCGCCGCGACCTCGGCGCGCCCGACGCCGGACATCTGCTGGTCACCGGCGCCGCCACGGCCGACGAGGCTCTGGCCGCCGCCGAACGGCTGTCCGTCCCGCTGGAGGCGCTGGTCCGCGACCGGCTGATCGCCGGCTACGACTCCCCCGCCCTGACCCTGCCGAGCCAGGCGACCCAGCGCGCCCGTCAAGCCGCCCTGCCGCCGCCCGACACACTGCGCGCGGCGCTGAACGAGGCGCTGCAGGGGCTGCCCTTCCGCCCCGACGCCTTCTCCCCCTTTCTGGCCGATGCGGAAAAGGCCCGGACCATGCCGCTGCTGACCCCGGCCAGCCTGGACGGCACAAGCCTGAAGCTGAAGCTCGACTCCCTGCTGGTCCGCAATGGGGACGGCTGGACCGCCATGCTGCCCTTGCGCGGCGTCACCGACCCGCAGGCCGTAGCCGCCCGGATGGCCGGCGAAGAGGCGGCGCGCGGAGCCGTCTTGCTGAACCTGAAGGAGGAATCCGACCACCTCTACCGCAGCTATCGGCAGGAGGCGCTGACGCTGGCGGTGCTGGGTGCGGCCGCCATCACGCTGTTGCTGGCCGCGGCACTGCGGTCGCTGCGGTCGTTGATGGTGGCGGTGATGCCGTTGGCGGCGGCGGTGGTCGTCACCATGGCGCTGCTGACCGCGCTGGGGCAGGCGCTGTCGATCTTCCATCTGGTGGGGCTGCTGCTGGTGGTCGGGGTGGGGTCCAACTATTCGCTGCTGTTCGAGCGGCCGGAGCCGTCCGCCGCCCTGCGCGAACGCATGGTCGCATCGGTCGCCATCGCCAACCTCTGCACCGTCATCGGCTTCGGCACGCTGGCCTTTTCCGGTATCCCGGTGCTGCGCGGCATCGGCATGACCGTCGCCATCGGCGCCTTCCTCAGCCTCGCCTTCGCCGCGGTGCTGAGCCGGCAGCACCCCGCCGCACGGGAGGTGGACGGGCATGCCTGAACCGACGCGCTGGCGCCCTTCGCCGCTGCTACGGGCATCCGCCCTTCTCCATGTCGCTGCGGCGGCCGGCGTCGCGGCGGTTCCGGCGTCGTGGCCCTGGGCGCTGGGTGCGGTGGCGGGCAACCACGCCCTGCTGGGCGCCATCGGGCTCTGGCCGCGCAGCAGCCTGCTCGGCCCCAATCTGCGCCGCCTGCCGGATGCCAACGCCCGGCTGGGGCAGGTCGGCCTCTGCTTCGACGACGGCCCCGATCCGGAGGTGACGCCCGCCGTCCTCGACCTGCTGGAGCGGGCCGGCGCCCGCGCCAGCTTCTTCTGCATCGCCGACCGTGCCGCCCGCCATCCCGCGCTGGTCGAGGCCATCGTCTGCCGCGGCCATACGGTGGAGAACCACAGCTGGCACCATTCCCACCGCTTCGCCGCCATGGGCATCCGCGCGATCCGGCGCGAGGTGGGTGAGGCGCAGCGGCTGCTGACCGATCTCGCCGGCCGGCCGCCGCGCTTCTTCAAGCCGCCGGCGGGATTGCGCAATCCGCTGCTCGATCCCGTCCTCGCCGGGTTCGGCCTGCGTCTGGCGACCTGGACCCGGCGCGGCTTTGATGCGGTGCGGCGCGACCCGGCAGCGGTGGAGCGGCGTCTGGTCCGCGGGCTCGGCCCCGGCGACCTGCTGATGCTGCATGACGGCTCCGCCGCGCGCGACGGCGATGGCCGGCCGGTGGTTCTGACGGTGCTGCCGCGCCTGCTCGACACACTCGCCGCACACGGATTGACGGCCGTATCGCTGGAGGGGGTGCCCGATGTCTGAGGCCGTGTTCCGGGAACTGGTGACCGCCGCCGCCCGGCCCTACCGCCCCTGCGGCCGCTACGCCTGGCATTTCGCCAAGGGCAAGCTCGCCGGCGACCCCGTCTTCCGCCACCTGCTGAGCCATCCGCTGCTTCCCGCCCGCGGCCGGCTGCTCGACCTCGGATGCGGGCAGGGCGTGCTGACGGCGCTGCTGCGCGCCGCGGCCGAACGGTACGCCTCGGGCGGCTGGCCGGCGGACTGGCCGGCGCCGCCCACCGACCTCGTCACCCAAGGGGTGGAACTGTCGGCACGGCGGGTGCGGATCGCCCGGACCGCGCTCGGCGCCGAAGCCGTCAGCCAGGGCGACATCCGCAAGACCGATCTGCCGCCTTGCGACGCCATCGTCATTTTGGACGTCCTGCTCTACCTGAAACCGGCGGAGCAGACGGCGGTGCTGTCCCGCTGCGTTGACGCTCTGGCGCCCGGCGGGGTTCTGCTGCTGCGGGAGGCGGATGCCGGCGGTGGCCTGCCTTTCCAGGTCACCCGTTGGGCCGAACAGGCGGCCTGCGCCGCACGCGGCCAATGGCGGCAAACCCTGACTTACCGCCCTTCGGCCGACTGGCTATCCCTTCTGAACGGGCTGGGTCTGTCGACGACAGCCCTGCCGATGAGCCAGGGCACACCCTTCGCCAACACCTTGTTCATAGCCCGCCGAAGCAATGAGCCAGTCCAATTTTGTCCTTCCTTGCATGAAATTCCCAATGTTAGGATCCAGTGAACAATGAAACCGCAGCCCCGGCCGAAATCCTTCTCAACACTCATAAGAATTCCATCGTGCAGCCACTTGCCGTAAGCCATATGAGCATCGTCAGCAGCCTTGGCGCCGGACAGGATGCAACCCTGGATGCTCTGCGCAATGGCCGCGGCGGGCTGAAACCTTGCAGTTTCGAGACGGTCACGCTCGACACGCACATCGGCGAGGTGGAGGGGCTGGACGATGTCCGCCTGCCGGCCGAACTTGCCGGCTATGACTGCCGCAACAACCGGCTGGCCGACATGGCGTTGCGGCAGGACGGCTTTGCGGAGGCGGTCGCCGCGGCACGGGACCGCTATGGCGCGCACCGGATCGGCGTCTTCCTCGGCACCAGCACCTCCGGCATCCTGTCGGCGGAACTGGCCTTCCGCGCGCGGGATCCGCAGACCGGGGCGCTGCCCGGCGACTTCAGCTTCGCCACCACCCACAGCACCGGCTCGCTCGCCGATTTCGTCCGCCGCCGCCTGGGGCTGGAGGGGCCGGCCTTCGTCGTCTCGTCGGCCTGCGCCACCACGTCGAAGGTCTTCGCCAACGCCGCCCGCATGATCGCGGCGGGCCTGTGCGACGCGGCGGTGGTCGGCGGGGCCGACAGCCTGTGCCTGACCACGCTCTACGGCTTCCATTCGCTGGAACTGGTGTCCCCCACCCCCTGCCGGCCGTTCGATGCGCACCGCAGCGGCGTCTCGCTGGGCGAGGGCGCCGGTTTCGCCCTGCTGGAGCGCCGCGATCCCAATTCTGCGGCGGGCTCCATCCATCTGCTGGGGACCGGCGAAAGCAACGACGCGCACCACATGTCCACCCCGCATCCCGAAGGGCTGGGCGCGCGGCTGGCGATGGAGCGGGCGCTGGCCGATGCTGGCTTGCGGCCGGGGGACATCGACTACGTCAACCTGCACGGCACCGCGACCACCTATGGCGACGCGGCGGAGGACCGCGCCATCACCGAACTGCTCGGCACCCGCACGCCGGTCAGTTCCACCAAGGGCTATACCGGCCACACGCTGGGCGCCGCCGGAATCGTCGAGGCGATCGTCAGCATGCTGGCGCTGCGCACCGGACTGATCCCCGGCAGCCCGCAGACCCGCAACCTCGACCCCGCCCTGCGCAGCCGCTACCTGCAGGCCAACGAAACCGGACGGATGGACCGCGTGATGACCAACTCCTTCGGCTTCGGCGGCAGCAACAGCAGCCTGATCTTCGGGTGGGCCGCCTGATGCGGGTGCATGTCGAGGGCATCGGCCTGCTCGGCCCCGGCCTGGCCGGCTGGGAGGACTCCCGCGCCATCCTCGCCGGCGACAGCCCCTATGTGGCGACGCCGGCCGTGCTGACCGCCAGCCCGCTGCTGCCGCCGGCCGAGCGGCGCCGCAGCGTGCCGACCGTCAAGCTCGCCATGGCGGTGGGGGCGGAGGCGATGGAACAGGCCGGCCGCGATCCCGCGACCGTCGCCACCGTTTTCGCCTCCTCCAGCGGCGACCCCGACACGCTGCACCAGATCCTGGAGACATTGGCGACGGAAGAGCGCGACATCTCGCCGACGCGCTTCCACAACTCCGTCCACAACGCGCCGGCCGGCTATTGGAGCATCGCCACCCGCTCGCGCGAGCCCTCCACCAGTCTGGCGGCGCATGACGAGAGCTTCCAGGCCGGCCTGCTGGAAGCGGCGGCGGAGGTCGCGGCCGACGGCTGGACCGTCGGGCTGATCGCCTACGACCTGCCCTATCCCGATCCGCTGAGCAAGGTCCGGCCCATCGCCGGCAGCTTCGGCACGGCACTGGTCTTGACGCCGGCACCGACCGGCCGCTGTCTCGCCTGCCTCGACATCGACGTCACTCGGGGAGGAGCCGGCCACCCGCATGGCCGACATCGGGCTGGAGGCGCTGCGGACCGGCAACCCGACCGCCCGCGCCCTGCCGCTGCTGGCGGCGCTGGCGCGCGTCTGTGCAGGCGGCGGCCCCGAGACCGTGGTGCTGGACCTGCCGCCGGGCGGACGGGTGGTGGTCCGGGTGGCCGCGCCATGCTGATGACGCGCGAGGCGCTGGCGGCGCTCATCCCCCATGCCGGCACCATGTGCCTGCTGCACGGCCTGTTATCCTGGGACGAGACCCGCATCCGCTGCGTCGCCCGCAGCCATCGCGATCCGGACAACCCGCTTCGCCATGCCGGGCGTCTGGCCGCCCTGTGCGGGGTGGAATACGCGTCGCAGGCGATGGCGGTGCATGGCGGGCTGATTGGCGGACTGACAGGCGGCGGAACGCGCCCGGCCGCGGGATACCTCGCCAGCCTGCGCGACCTCGCCTGCCATGTCGAACGGCTGGACGATGTGGCGGACGACCTGATCGTCGATGCCGAGAACCTGACCGGCGGAGGCAGCCGCGTGATCTACGCCTTCTCCCTCTCAGCGGGCGGACGCGAATTGCTGAGCGGCCGGGCGGCGGCGGTGATCGACGCCGGAATTGCGGATTTGGGGGCGGCATGAGACGGGCACTCGTCACCGGCGGCAGCGGGGCGTTGGGGGCTGCGATCTGCAGGGCGCTGGCGACGGACGGCTGCCATGTTCTGGTCCACGCCAACGGCTCCGCCGACCGCGCCGCGGCGTTGGCGGGGGAGATCGCCGCGGCCGGCGGGTCGGCGGAACCGCTGGCCTTCGACGTCACCGACGCCGATGCCGCCGCCGCCGCGCTGGAGCGCGTGCTGGACGCCGGCCCGATCCAGATCCTGGTCAACAATGCCGGCATCCATGACGATGCCGTGATGCCGGCCATGCGGCGGGAGCAGTGGAGCCGCGTGGTCGACGTGTCGCTCAACGGCTTCTTCAACGTGACGCAACCGCTGCTGATGCCGATGATCGGCACGCGCTGGGGCCGCATCGTCACCGTGTCGTCGGTGGCGGCCATCGCCGGCAACCGCGGCCAGACCAACTATGCCGCCGCCAAGGCTGGGCTGCATGGCGCGACCAAGTCGCTGGCGCTGGAACTGGCGCCGCGCGGCATCACCGTCAACGCGGTGGCGCCGGGCATCATCGCCTCGCCCATGGCCGACGCCGCCTTCGACGCCGACATGGTCAAGCGGATGGTGCCGATGAAGCGCGCCGGCCGGCCGGAGGAGGTGGCCGACCTCGTCGCCTTCCTGGCGTCCGACCGCGCCGCCTACATCTCCGGCCAGATCATCTCGATAAACGGCGGGATGATCTGAGAGGGCGGGAACGCACCCGACGGATCGTCAGCATCGGCAGCCGGCCGATGAATCCCAGCATCAGCCGCGTGTGCATCCAGGTCAGCAGGGCGTTGTCCCGGACATAGTTGAAGTGGGAAACCCCGCCCTCCTCCGGTTTGAAGTAGCGGACGGGTGCGGCCACGTTGATGGTGGGAAGGCCGAGCCAGCACAGCCGCACCGCCGCCTCCGGATCGAAATCGAACCGGCGCATCCAGGGATTGCGCCGCATCACCGCCCTAAGCGGCTTGATCGGATAGACGCGGAAGCCGAACAGCGAATCGCCGATCCCACACCACAAAGTTTCCAGATTGGCCCACCAGTTGGAGATCTTGCGCCCGCCCACCCGCAGCCGCGGTGCGGCGGCGTCGAACACCGGCTTGCCCAGCACCAGGGCGTCGGGATTTGCCTGGGAAACACCCTGGAACTGCGGGATGCGGTCGGCCGGATGCTGGCCGTCGGCATCCATGGTCAGCGCATGGGTGAAGCCGCAGCGCTCCGCCTCCTCCAGCCCATGCAGCACGGCGGCACCCTTGCCCCGGTTAACCGGCAGTTCCAGTATGCGCAGATGAGGGTCGTCGGCGGCCATGGCCCGCAACTCCTCCACCGTCCCGTCGGTGCTGCCGTCCACCACCACCCAGACCGGCGCCCAGTGCCGGCGCGCCGCCCGCACCGTCTCGAACAGCTTCGGCCCGGTGTTGTAGCTGGGAATCAGGACGAGGTGGCTGGATGACGCGTCGGTGATCACAATTCGGACCTGTAATGCTGTTCCAGTTCGGCGACGAGGCCGCGTACGTCCGTCGTCGTATCAAAGCGGCGGCCGAGGCGGACGGTGTAGACCAGCGGGAAGTCCGGCTTGCGGAACAGCGGCCAGCCCTTGCCGAGGAAATTGGTGTTTGCTTCGATGAAGACGGTCTGAACCGGCGCCCCCGCCGTCTTGGCGATCAGCGCGAAGCCACCCTTCAACGGGTTGAGCGGAGCCCGTTCGGTGCGGGTCCCTTCGGGGAAGATCAGCAGATGATGGCCGGCACGCACCCGTTGCGCCGCCGTCTTCACCAGCGAATTGGGCGCGTCGTTGCGGATGTAGCCGGCCATCCGCGCCCCGCCGCCGAGGAAGAGATTGTCGTAGACCGGGGCCTTGGCGATGCACACCACATCCGGCAGCCGCGAGATCAGCAGCACGGCATCCAGGATCGACGGATGATTCGGGCAGATCAGCAATCCGCCGTCGCCCTTCAACCCGTCCAGCGCCGACAGATCGGTCTTCAGCACCCCGCAGGCCCGCAGCGTGCCGAGATAGAGGCGGAAGCCGGTCTTGATCGCCAGCCGGCCGAGCGGGCCGGCGATGCGGCGCGGCAGCAGCGGTCCGATCAGCGCCGCCGTCAGGCTCCAGGCCAGCGACATCAGCCCGAACAGGAACAGCAGGCCGTAGAACAGCACATGTTCCCAGACCTGCCGGACCGCGCCGACAAAGGTCAGACGGCGTCGCCCAGCGGCGTCCGCACGTTCTGTCGCCGTTTCCGCCATGCCATGTAGTTCCTTTTCAAGTCCAGCAGGGCGTTCATGTAGTAGATCGCCTTGAATATCTTCAGCCGGGCCTTGATCGGCGACGGACGGAAGACGTCGCCGGCCAGAAGCGACAGCAGCGCCTCCTCCACCCGGAAGACGTTGCGCGGCCCCATGAACAGGTTCCGCAAGGCCGGTGTCGTCACCCGGTAGATGTACCAGGAGAAGGTGCCGATCCCCTGCCGGACGGTCTGCTCGAAGCGCTTCAGCACCTGTTCCTGCCGCGCCGGTTCGCGCAGGCAGGCATCGACCGCCTCGGCCCCTTCGAAGGCGCTGGTCATCGCCAGATAGACGCCGGTGGAAAAGACCGGGTC
Organism: Azospirillum sp. VT-I1; assembly: GCF_055698305.1. Taxonomy (NCBI): domain Bacteria; kingdom Pseudomonadati; phylum Pseudomonadota; class Alphaproteobacteria; order Rhodospirillales; family Azospirillaceae; genus Azospirillum; species Azospirillum sp. VT-I1. Next base: position 1,057,133 of record NZ_CP168802.1, read on the forward strand.
GATGAAGGCGAAGGCGTCGCCCAGCATGACGTATCCAGACCCCGACATGCGGTCCGCCTGATAGGAGAAGTTGCCGGTTCCCGTCACCGGGCCGGTCAGCTCCGCCCCCTCCAGCCGTTCCGCCAGCGCCGGGCACAGCGCCACCGTGTCCAGGAAGAAGCGGGTCTGGTCGGTCTTGCGCGTCTTGAAGTAATAGGGCCAGCAGACCGCGCCGACGCTGGTGGTGCCGTCCGCCAGCGGGATGAACCAGAACCAGCCATGGTCGAACCAGAAGACGGTGATGTTGCCCTCGGCCTTGCCCGGCAGCCGTCTGGCGCCGGTGAAATGGCCGAACATCGCCGCACTGTTGTGCTTGGTGTTGCGCCGCTTGATGCCGAAGCGCGAGGCCAGCAGCGTGTCGCGCCCCGACGCGTCGACCAGGAAGCGCGTGCGCAGGCTGCGGACGGTGCCGTCATCCTGCCGGGCGGTGACGATGGTGCCCTCCGTCCCCCGGATGTCGACGTCGGTCACCTTGCAGCCTTCAACGACGGTCGCCCCCTTGGCCGCGGCATTGCGGATCAGGATATGGTCGAATTCCGACCGGCGGACCTGGAAGGCATAGGGCTTGGTCTTGTCCCAGGCATTGGCGAAGTCGAAGGTGACGGCCTTGCCGTGATAGGGCGACACGAACTCCGCCCCGTATTTCAGCATGCCGATCCGCTCCACCTCCTCCAGCACACCCAGCCGCTCCAGCAGGGGCAGGTTGCAGGGAAGCAGGGATTCGCCGATGTGGAACCGCGGGTGATGGTCCTTTTCCAGCAGCACCACCCGATGGCCCTTGCCGGCCAGCAGCGCCGCCGCGGTCGACCCGGCGGGACCGCCGCCGACCACCAGAACGTCGCAATCGTAATCGGAGCCGTTCGACATCATGGCCTTCGCCGCACTCCCGGTTGTTCCGCCTTGAGTTGTTCGATTTCCGATGCCCGTCTTCCGGCAATGCGACCGGGAGTCACGGTATCGAGTCTATCAGACCCCGTCGCGGACGATCCAGGGACAAAAGCCCGACATCGCCCTTTATCGGGGGCTTATACAAAAGGATATATCCGCACCTTGCCGATATCAGCATCTTCTGTTCGAAGATGCCGCGCCGGCAATATTACAGGTCGATTGCATCACCCTCGGGGCATTGCTCACGGATTTCCGCCATTGCACTTGGGAAAGCGCAATTGGCTTGATTGGTTACCCATTTGGCGCCCGTTTCACGATGCATAAACCTACTTGTCTGCCGAAGCCGGGGCTTACAAGATGCCGCACTGCCTGAAGCCGGCGAACTCTATCGGGGATGCATGGTGCGTGTGTTGACAACGACGCTTGCCGTTGCCGCCTGCGCTCTGCCGGCGATCCTCTGCATGTCGGGACCGGCCCTCGCCCAGGAACCAGGAGCGGAGAACGGCAAGCCGCTGTTCGAGATCGGCATCGGCGGCGGTGTCGGCTACATTCCCGACTATCCGGCGGCCGACCAGAACCATGTCCAGGCCGCCGCCCTGCCCTACGTCATCTATCGCGGCGACGTATTCCGCGCCGACCGGAACGGCATCCAGGGACGGCTCTACCGCTCCGACCGCGTGACCTTCGAGGTCAGCCTGGAAGGTGCGCTCGGCTCCTCCGCCGACGACAACCGCGCACGGCAGGGCATGCCGGACATCGACCTGCTAGGTGAGGTAGGTCCCGCCCTGAAGATCAACCTGCACCGCGACAGGGGACTGCGCGAGCGGATCGACCTGACCCTGCCGGTGCGCAGCGTCTTCTCCACCGACTTCAGCCGCATCAAGTACCGCGGGCTCGTCTTCGCGCCCGACGTCGCCTACAGCAAGGCCGGGCTGCTTTCCGGCGACGACCAGTTTCGCCTGGGCCTGGGGCCGATCTTCGCGTCCAGCCACCTGATGGACTATTTCTATCAGGTCGACCCGCAATATGCGCGGCCCGGTCGCGACGCCTACGACGCCCGCGCCGGCTATCTCGGCCTGCGCCTGCACAGTTCCCTGGTGATGCCGGTGACCGACCGCATCTCCGCCTTCGGCGCAGTGCGGGGAGAGCTGTTCTCCGGCGCCACCAACGACGACAGCCCGCTCTACAAGCGCGCCGTGAACCTGTCGGTCGGGGCCGGCTTCACCTTCTCGCTCTACCGGTCGGACAGCCGGGTCAGCGCGGTGAGCGACATCCTGGACTGAACCTGCGCCACAAAGCGAAGGAGACACCGCCGTGCCGACCGAACCCACTCCGCGCGTCGGCGCCGTCGAACCGCATCCGGTGCTGGACACCTACTATCGCGACAAGACGCAGCGGCTGCGCTTCGTCCGCGGGCTGTTCAACCGGACCGCCCATCACTACGACCGCATCAACACCATCTTCGCGCTCGGCTCCGGCTCCTGGTATCGGGCGCAATGCCTGCGCCGGGCGGGACTGCGGCCGGGAATGCGGATGCTGGACGTCGCCATCGGCACCGGGCTGGTCGCGCGGGAGGCGGTGGCGCTCTGCGGCAGTCCCGAAGACGTGATCGGACTGGACCTCAGCGAAGCGATGCTGGCGGAGGCGCGGCGCAGCCTGCCCATCCCGCTGATCCAGGGCGTGGCGGACGCGCTGCCGCTCGCCGATTCCTGCGTCGACCTCGTCACCATCGGCTACGCGCTCCGCCATGTCGGCGACCTCACTGCCACCTTCCGGGAGTTCGGCCGGGTGCTGCGCCCCGGCGGCACGGTGCTGGTGATGGAGATCGGCCGCCCCCGCCGTCCGGTCACCCGGCACCTGATGAACGCCTATCTCGGCATGGTGGTGCCCACGGTCTCGCGCCTCAGCGGCGGCGGGGAGGAGGGCCGTACGCTGATGCGCTACTACTGGGAAACAATCGACCAGTGCGTCGAACCGGAGGTCATCACCTCGGCGATGGCCGCCGCCGGGCTGGCTCAGGTCCGCTGCGACACCGATTACGACCTGTTCAAGAACTACATCGGCCGGCGGCAATCCGATCCCGCCGCGTGAAAGCAGGGAAGCGGGCGGACTGACTGTTGTTATTACCCCTCTTTGGCGTTCTTCATCCGCCTTTGCCAATGCCGTCATGGGGTTATCGCACTCATAGTCGCCGGCACAGGGGATCGACCGGAACAGAACAGGCAGGGAAAGACATGGCGGGAAAAACGACTTTGGCGGCATTGTCGGCGGTGGCGCTGCTGATCGGCTGCGCCGGCCAGCAGCAGGCGTCCACCAGCGGAGACGGCAGCGCCGCGACGGCGTCGGCGGCACCGTCGACGCCGGGTGCGCGGATGGTGAAATCGCGCGACGGCCGTTACGAGGGCGAGTTGATCGGCACCCCCGCCCCCGGCAGCCGCTTCTCAAAGCTGCAGATCGGCATGACGATGGAAGAGGTGTCGACCCTGATCGGCGCGCCGGACAACATGATCCGGCACGAGACCGGCAAGCGCTGGATCCCCTTCTATTTCGGCAACGACGCCCAGCGGCTGCAGGTCATCTACCGCAACGAAGGCTGCCTGACCTACACCGGCGGCAACGTCTTCGGCGGCGGCGGATCGGAACTGATCCGCATCACCGTGGCGCCGCGGGGCGGCTGCCTCGACACCTGATGTCGTCCGGGGCCGGAGCCGGCGGCGGCGTCAGTGTTTGCCCGACCCCGGCTCCGCCATCTTGCGGTGCTGGCTGGCCAGCATGCCGGACGGGGTGACGGTCGCCATCGTTGTCTGCAGCTTGTTCTTCCAGCCGGCGACCACGTCGCCCTCGCCCTTCATCATCGCATCGAAGCCGACCTTGGCGACCATCGCCGGATCGTCCTTCTTCCCCTGGCCGACCGCGGTGTCCATCATGTCGGCGCGCTCGAAGAACTCCGTGTCCGTGGGGCCGGGCATCAGGCAGGTGACGGTGATGGCGGTGTCCTTCAACTCGTCGCGCAGCGCGAAGGAGAAGGAGTCGATGAACGCCTTGGTGCCGTTGTAGACGGCCTGGAAGCTGCCGGGCATGAAGCCGGCGATGGAGCCGGTGATGAGGATGCGCCCCTGGTTGCGGGCGCGCATGTCGCGGCCGACCTTCTGGATCAGATACAGCGTGCCGGTGATGTTGGTGTCGATGACGTGGCGGGCTTCGGCGAAATCCTGGTCCAGGAAGCCATGGCCCAGCCCGTGCCCGGCATTGGCGAGCAGCGCGTCGACGTTGCGGCCCTTCAGCGCGGCATAGAGCCGGTCCACCCCCTCCAGCGTGGCGAGATCAGCCTGGACCGTCTCGACGGCGGCGCCCAGCTTGCGCAGGTCGCCGGCCGCCTGCTCGATCGCGGAATCGTCGGCGGCGATGACGAGATCGAAGCCGTTGGCGGCACATTGTTTGGCGAGTTCAAGGCCGATGCCGCTGGAGGCTCCGGTCACGACGGCGAGTTGCGTGTTGGCGGCGCGAGCCATGGGACTGCCCTTTCACATGATGGCGTTGTCCCGTCAACCGCACCCCGGACGGGTGGTTCCGGTTCGGTCGCCCCCTACCTGTCGGTGCAGGAGATGCAAGGGTCCACCGACGCCTGGATGATCGACAGGTCGGCCAGCGGCTGCCCCGTCACCATCGCCTCGATGGCCGGGATGTTCACGAAGGACGGCGTGCGGATCTTCACCCGCGCCGGGGTGGCCCCGCCTTCCGACGCGACATAGTAGAAGGCCTCGCCGCGCGGCGCCTCGGTGCGAATGGTGGCCTCGCCGGCCGGAATCTCCGGCACACCCTGCGTCGCCCGCAAGGGGCCGGCCGGCAGGGACAGCAGCGCCTCGCGGATCAGGCGGATGCTCTCCACCATCTCCAGCGCGCGCACAACCACCCGCGCCAGGACGTCGCCCTCCGGCCGGACGACACTTTCGAACCCGAGGTCGGCATAGGACAGGTAGGGCTGGTCCTTGCGCACGTCGATGTCGAGGCCGGAGGCGCGGGCGACCGGACCGACCACCGCCCACTCCACCGCCTGCTCCCGGCTCAGCCGGCCGACGCCGCGGGTGCGGGCAAGCGCCGTCGGATTCTCGGTGAAGGTCGGGATGACGATCTCCGCCAGCCCCTTGGACAGGGTGTCGAGCGCCGGCAGATGCCGCTTGGGATCGGGAATGTCGCGAAGGACGCCGCCGATGCAGTTCATGCCGTAATTGACCCGGTTGCCGCTGATCGCCTCCAGCGTGTCCATCACCAGTTCGCGCAGCGTGAACACCTCCATGAACAGGGAATGGAAGCCGATGTCCTCCGCCCCCACTCCGGCCCACAGCAGGTGGGAATGCAGCCGCTCCAGCTCGGCGATGATGGTGCGGATGTGGGCGGCCCGCTTGGGCACCTCGATCCCGGCGATGGTCTCCGCCGCCATGCAGAAGGTCATGGCGTGGGTGTTGGAGCAGATGCCGCAGACACGCTCGATCAGGGTGATGACCTCCACCCAGTTGCGTTTCTGCGCCAGCAGCTCGATGCCGCGGAAACTGAATCCGACCTCGACGGTGGCGCTGTCGATGACCTCGCCGCGGCACTGGACCTTGACCTTGAAGGGTTCCTCCAGCGCCGGGTGATAGGGGCCGAGCGGAAAGCTGTAGGGCATGGCCGGAAACTCCTAGGAACGGGCCGGATTGGCAGCTGAAGGCGACGCCAGCGGCGACACCGGCTTGCGCGCGACCTCCGCCGGACGGCACATCGCCGCGCGCAGGGTGGCGGTGTCGATGCCGTCGGGCCGGATCAGCGGCACCGGATTGGGATGGCCGGGGAACTCCACCGCGAACAGGTCGCGGATCTCCCGCTCCGCCCAGGACGCCGCGCGGACGGTCGGCGCCAGCGAGGCGAGCGCGCCGTTGCGGGTGCAGGTCTTCACGTTGATGACGCGATGCTCGTCGATATAGTGGTAGATCACCGTGGATTCGGCGTCCCCGGCATGCGGGATGGCGGTGACGGTGCCGAGCCGGATGCCGAGGTCCGCCATCGCGGCGGCCATCGCCTCCACCTCCAGCAGCGGGGCGTCCACCCACAGGGCGCCGTTGCGTTCGGCGACGCTGCGGACGCCGGGGATGGCCTGCAGCGCATCGGCAAGCCGGCGGGGATTGCGGTCAGCGGTCATGATGGGCCTCCTCCGCCGGGACGAAGGCGGCGCGCAGCTTCTCGCTCGCCGCCCGGCGCCGGCACTCCGGGCAATAGCCGCGCTCGGCCTCCTCCACGCCCCACAGCGCCTCCATCGTCGCATCGGGCAGCGGAACATGGGCGGCACCGCAGCGGGTGCAGGGCTGCAGCCGGATGACGCTCTCCAGCCGCAGCCCGTCGCCGGCGGCACTGTTTGTCGCGGCGGGCGTGTCGGCATGCAGGCTGATCGCTTGCATCGGGCAGTTCTGCGCGCACAGCCCGCAGAAGGAGCACTGGCCGATGAAGAAGTGCCAGGACACCGACACGCCGGGATCCTGGGTGAAGCTGATGGCCTTCGGCGCGCAGACGAAGGCGCAGGTGCCGCAGGCGGTGCAGCGGGCGGCATCATGGGCCAGCGCGCCGCGATAGACCGCCGGCACGTCCGGCATGTCGGCAGGCGCCCGTGTGCGCGAGGGGCGCAGCAGGTTGCCGAGGATGGTTTTCAGCATGGCCATGGCGCATCCTCCCTCAACGGACCAGCGTCGCGGCCAGGGTGACCGCCGACGCCAGCCCGCCCCAGACCCAGTAGAAGCGGAAGGCCTGGGTCAGCCGCAGCCGCGCCGTTGCCGTCGCCAGCAGCGTCACCCCGCCCAGCACCGCGACGCCGGCGGCCAGATAGACGAAGAGGTTGAGCAGTGGCCAGGGCGTCGCCGGGATGAAGACGACGGCGAACAGCTCGGTCAGCAGAACCAGCTCGACGGCATGGGACAGCTTGAACAGGGCCAGCGGCGGGCCGCTGTATTCGATGTGGCTGTCGGCGACGATCTCATGCTCGGCATTGGCGATGGAGAAGGGGTTCAGCTTCATCCGCGCCGGCAGGGCCAGCAGGAAGGTCACCGCCGCCAGCAGATGGACAAGACCATAGGGGGCGGCCTGCAGCGCGCTCATCTGGAAGCTTCTGGCCTCCTGCGCCATGGCGATGATGGCGACCAGGAAGGGCAGGTTGTAGGCCAGCGACAGCAGCGCCTCGCGCATCGCCGCGACCTGCCCGTAGATGGAGCGGCTGACATAGCCGGCCAGCACCTCGCACAGGATCGGCACCTCCATCAGGTACAGCAGCAGCACGACGTCGCCGGGCAGCGACGGCGCCGGGTTGCCGGGCAGCGGCACGATGGCCAGCGCGGCCGTCACCGCCGCCACCGACACTACCGGCAGGGCCAGGAAGATGCCGCGGTTGACGCCGCGGGGGATCACCGTCTCCTTGCCCAGCAGCTTCATGAAGTCGAAGAAGGGCTGGAAGAAGGGGGGACCCTGCCGCCCCTGCAGCCGCGCCACCAGCTTGCGCATGAACCACAGCTCCAGCCACCCCAGCGGGGCGGCGAGCAGCAGTCCCGGCCAAACGGCGAAGGCGACCAGATAGGACCAGACGGCGTTCATGACAGCCTCCCCCGCCGGCATTCCAGCTGACTCTTGGTGGCGCCCTCTTCTAGAAGTTTCGCCGCGCGGGCGATGCCGTCCAGGATGGCCTGCGGCCGCGGCGGGCAGCCGGGCACCCAGACATCGACCGGAACGATGCTGTCCAGGGATTCGCTCAACACCAGCGGACTGCCGGCGAAGACGTTGCCCGACGCCGGGCAGGACCCCAGCGCCACCACCGCCTTCGGGTTCGGCACCTGGGCGTAGATGTCGAGGATGGCTTGGCGCGACCGCAGCGTCAGCGTGCCGGAGATCAGCACGATGTCCGCATGCTTGGGCGTGCCGTGCAGTTCGACCCCCAGCTGCTCGGCGTCGTAGCGCGGGCTCAGCAGGGGCGTGATCTCGATGTCGCAGCCGTTGCAGGACCCGGCATTCAGGCGGCAGATCCAGGGCGACCGGCGGCGCGAGATCGCGATGACCCGTTCGATCAGGTTCATTTCACACCTCCCGCCAGCTCAACCGGCAGCACGGCGACATGCGGATGCGGTTCGGCCGCCGGGCGAAGCCCGTTGGGAGCCAGCCCGAACAGCACCGGGGCGATGGCGAAGGCCAGCAGCACCAGGGCGGCGGCAGGCGGCAGGGGCCGTCCGGCGTCCGGCGCCTCCACCGGCCCCAGCCACACCCGGTGGATGGCGCGGATATAGCAGAGCAGCGCCATGGCGGACGATGCGTACAGCACCGCCAGCAGCAGCGGCCCGCCCAGCTCCGCCCCCGCCAGATAGAGCCGCCAGTGCCCGATGAAGCCCAAAGTCGGCGGGATGCCGATGAAGCCCAGCGCCCCCAGCATGAAGGCGGCGCTCGCCACCGGCAGCGGGGTGGACAGGCCGCGGTCGTCCAGCGTCACCGCCCGGCCAAGATGCCATTCCGCCGCCCCGACCGCGCCGAACAGCACGATCTTGCCCATCGCGTGGCCGAGGATGCCGAACCACGCCCCGGCCATGCCGTCGGCCCCGCCGGCCACCAGCCCCAGCAGCAGATAGCCCATGTCGTCGATGGTGGAGAAGGCCAGCATCGGCTTCAGTTCACGCTGGGCCAGCGCCAGCAGCGCCGCCCCCAGCAGCGACAGCACCGCCAGCCCGATCCACAGCGGCGCGAAATCCACGAAGATCCACGGCGCCGCATCACGCAGGGCCAGCAACTCGCAGAAGGCGCCGACATCGACCACCGCGACGATCAGCGCCGTCGTCATCGCCGAAGAGGCGCGGGCCACCGCCGGAAGCCAGAAATAGACCGGCACCAGACCGAGCTTCAGCGCGACGCTGACCAGCAGCAACACCACCGCGAGCCTGTCCCAGGGCGCGGCTGGGCGCACCGCGCCAAGCTGGATCAGCGCCAGCGCCGTCCAGCCGCAGAGCGTGGCGAGGACGACCGCGGTCAGATACTTGCGGGCGGCGACGCGAGCCTGAGGCGTCCCGCCGCTCCACACCATGCCCACCGCCAGGAACTCGGCGGATGTGGCCAGCAGGATGGCGGTCCAGCCATGTCCGGCCAGCCGGGCGGCGACCGCCAGGGCGACGGTGGCGGCGGCGAAGCGCCACCACCCGGCGTTCCCCTGCGGGATCGCGCGGGCATAGAGAGCCACGCCGAGCGCAATCGCCAGAAAGAGGGGGATCAACACCATGTCCATGATGGATGCCTCCGGCTGCGCTCAGACCAGCCACACGCCGGCCAGCGCCGCGACCGCGACGAGACCGATGGCCAGGAGCGGACGATCCTCGAAGACGGCACCTGCCGCGGTCTGCGCCGCACCGGCCACACGGGTCAGGCCGCGCCAGATCCGCAGGTAGGCGGGATCGGGATCGAGCGAATAGACGGGATGGAAGGCGTGCTCGGCCATCTCGGCGAAGTCCACCGCGCCGGGCCGGTCGCCGGCCGGCAGCGGCTCCCCGCCGGAATAGACCGAGACCAGTCCGGGCGCGGGCGCCTGGGCCAGCCGGTAGACCAGCAGCCCCAGCATGGCCGAAGCCAGCACCACCGCGCCGCCGACGGTCATCGCGATGCTGCCGCGGTCGGTCAGGATGCCGAGCCAGCTCATCTGCACCGCCCAGTCGAAGCCGAGCGACTGCACGGCCGGCGCCACCACCGGCACCATCAGCAACTGCGGCGCCAGCCCGAAGACCAGGCACAGCCCGGCCATGGAGCCCATGCCGGCCAGCATGCTGGGCGACGCCTCATGCACCGGACGGCCGAGCATCGCCTTGGACGGCACGCCGTAGAAGGCGTTGACGGTGGCCTTTAGGAAAGAGAATGCGGTCAGGATGCTGCCGATCCAGCCGACCAGCACCACCACCAGCAGCCCCTTGTCGAGAGCGGCGCCGAACAGCAGCCATTTGGCGACGAAGCCGTTGGTCAACGGCACGCCGGCGATGGAGGCGGCGGCGACGATCCACACCTTCGCCGTTCCCGGCATCGCGGTGGCGAGCCCGCCCAACTCCCGCAGATCGCGGGTGCCGGTGGCGTGCTGGATGGCGCCGGCGCACATGAACAGCGTGCCCTTGAACAGCGCATGGCTCAGGCAATAGAACAGCCCGGCCGCCAGCCCGAGATCGGTGCCCAGCGCCAGCCCGACGACGATGTAGCCGAGCTGGCTGACGGTGTGGAAGGCCAGCAGCCGCTTCAGGTCGGTCTGCGCCATGGCGAAGATGACGCCGACCAGGATGGTGACGCAGCCGACCGCCAGCAGCGGCACTTCCAGCGCCCCCTGCCACTGCCCGTCACCCACCACATACATGCGGGCGATCAGATAGACGCCGGCCTTGACGTAGCAGGCGGAGTGCAGCAGCGCCGACACCGGGGTCGGGGCGTTCATCGCCTCCGGGATCCAGCTGTGCAGCGGAAACATCACCGACTTCGCCATCGCCGCGACGATGAACAGCGCCGCGACGCCGGACGTGAAGGCGGATGCCACCGCCGGATCGGTCCAGTCCAGCGTGCCGGCGCGGGAATAGACCAGCACCAGCCCGATTAGGAAGCCGTAGCCCGCCAGATGGGTGATGACCAGCACCTTGCGGGCGCCGTCGGTCGCCGCCCTTTGCCGGTACCAGAAGCCGACCAGACTGTAGGAACACAGCCCGATCACCTCCCACGCCATATAGGCGCCCAGCATGTCGGCCGCACCCGCCAGCAGCAGCAGCCCGGCGATGAAGACCAGCATGATGGCGTAGAAGCGCGTCGTGCCCTGCTCCTCATGTTCCATGTAGCGGACGGAGAACAGCAGGATGGCGGCGCCGATGCCGGTACCCATCAGCATGAACAGGATGCCCAGCCCGTCGATGCGCAGGGCGAGGGAGAATGGCCCGTCCCACACCGGCAGCAGCGGCGCCTGCATCGCGATGCCGGCCATGCCGGCGGGCACCAGCGGCAGCGTGGCGAGGAAGGAGGCGAAGACCGCCGCAGTGGCGAGCACGCCCTTGCCGACCGGCGTCAGCACACGGGCGAGCAGCAGTTGCAGGACGAAGCCGCCGAGCAGAAGAAGAATGGGGAGCGTTACAAAGGTCATGGCTCGCCCCTTTCTCAGCCGCCGGCCAGCGGCGGAAAGATGAAGACGTCGGAATCCGGGGTCAGCGGCGTATCCAGCCCTTGCAGGCCGCGCACGTCCTGGCCGTTGACCAGGATGATGGCAAAGCCGGCCAGTTCACCGTCCTTCAGGATCCAGCGGGCGAAGTTGGGGCCGTATTCGGCGACCAAATCGCGCAGCAGGTCGCGGACGATGGGTGCCGGCCGTTCCCAGATCTCGCTGCGTTTCTTGGTGGCTTCGCGCAACAGCGCGAAATAGGAGACTTTCATGGCACAGCTGCCTTCCTGCCCGGATCGCCACCGACACCACCATCGGGGCCGCCGCCGCAGGGTGCGGCGGCGGTCCGGTGGTGTCAGGCCAGCGCCAGGGCGCTCAGCTTCTCCTTGGTCGGCACGCCTTGGGCGTCCCAGCCGCGGGCACCGTAATAGAGCGGCAGCATCTCCGGCAGGCGGCTGACCGCCCCCTTCGATGCGCCGGTCACGATCGGCTCGTTGAGCAGGCGCGGCGGCAGCGTGTCGTCGGCGGCGGTCAGGCCGGCCTTCAGGTTCCACAGCCGCTCCAGGTTCCAGATCCGCTCGCCCGCCTCGATGAAGCTGTCGCCGGTGTAGGCGAAGCCGGTCAGCGCGGTCATCAGCTCGGCGAATTCCGGCGCGCCGATGCCGAAGGTGGTGAACAGGCAGGATCCGCTCGAATCCAGCGCCGCCGTCAGGTTCTGGAACAGGGCCACCAGCTCGGCCTTGCCGTCGATGCTGTCCTTGTCGACCTTCACCGGCACGCCCAGCACTTCGGGGCTGATGGTATAGCCGCGGACATGGCAGCCGCCGCGGTTGTTGGTGGCATAGTTCAGGCCGATGCCCTGCACCGCGCGCGGATCGTAGGCCGGCATCTCCTGCTTCTTGACGGTCATCGACAGTTCCGGATGGCCGTAGAGGCTCGCCAGCCGGTAGGATCCCAGCGCCAGCTTCTTGCCGAAGCCCTGCCCCAGGCCGGTCAGCCGCACCGCCTCCACCATCGCGTCGGCGTTGCCGAAGTCGAGGTCCAGCCCTTCGGTGTCGTCACGCGTGATGATGCCGCGGTGGAACAGCTCCATGGCGCAGGCGACCGTGCCGCCCATGGAGATGGTGTCGAGACCATATTCGTTGCAGTAATAGTTGGCCTTAACCACCGCATCCAGGTCGTCGATCCGGCAGTCCGGCCCAAAGCCCCAGGCGGTCTCGTACTCCGGCCCTTCGCCCTCGCCCTTGTATTTGGGGTTGCTGACCTTGGTGGCGCGGCCGCAGGAGATGATGCAGGAGAAGCAGCCCTTCGGGCGCTGCAGCTGGTTGGCCGCCAGCGTCTCGCCGCCCACCTTGTCGGCGGTCGGGAAATGGCCGTCCTGGAAGTTGCCGGTCGGCAGCCCGCCCACCGAATTCAGGATGTTGACCAGCACGTTGGTGCCGTAGAGCCGCAGGCCGGTGCCGCCGACCGGATGCTCCTTGATCATGGTGCTGGCCTTGGCAACCGCGGCCAGGAAGGCTTCCTTGTCGGCCACCGTGACGGCGCCGGTGCCGCGCACCACCACCGCCTTCAGGTTCTTCGATCCCATCACGGCGCCCACGCCGGTGCGGCCGGCCGCGCGCTGCATGTCGTTCATGATGGAGGCGATGTAGGACAGCTTCTCGCCCGCCGGGCCGATGCAGGCGATCTTGGCGTCGGCGGCCGTCTCGGCGTTCAGGGCCTCGGTGGTTTCCGGCACGTCCTTGCCCCACAGATGGGCGGCGTCGCGGATTTCCACCTTGTCGTCCTGGATCCACAGATAGACCGGCTTGGCGGCGCGGCCTTCCAGGATCAGCATGTCATAGCCGGCATATTTCAGCTCCGGCCCCCAGGCGCCGCCGGAGTTCGACGCGGCGATGGTGCCGGTCAGCGGCCCCTTGGTGACAACGTCGTAGCGGCCCGCCGACGGCGCGAAGGTGCCGGTCATCGGCCCGGAGGCAAAGATCAGCTTGTTCGCCGGCGACAGCGGATCCACCGTGGGATCGACCTCGTCATACATGTATTTGGTGCCCAGCCCGCGGGCGCCGATGTAATCGCGCGCTAGGTCGGGCTTCATCGCTTCGGTCGCGATCTTGCCGGTGCCGAGATCGACCCGAAGGATTTTTCCAATCCAGCCATGCATGATCAGACCTCCGCGAAGGCGTTCTTGAGCTTGGCGGCGAAGGAGCGCTTGCGCGCCTGCGCCGAAACGGTGTCCTCGACCCATTCAAGCGCGTGGGTGGGGCAGATGGCCGCGCAGGACGGCGCACCGTCGCAGGTGTCGCATTTCAGGATCTGCAGGCTCTGGAAATCCCAGGACGCGCAGCCGAAGGGGCAGGCCTGCACGCACATCTTGCAGCCGATGCACTTCCCGGCATCCAACTCCACCTGCCCATTCGCCGGATTGCGGTGCATGGCCTTGGGCATGCAGACGGCGACGCAGGCGGGCTCCTTGCACTGCTGGCACATCATGGGAACGGAGAAACCTTCGCGCTCCCACGTATAGACATGGATGCGGGACGCTTTCGGGCGAAAGCTTCCCTCATGCTCCATGGAGCATGCCAGTTCGCAGTTGCGGCATCCGGTGCATTTGTCCGGATGGATCATCAGCATCATGCTCATGGTCGATGACCTCCTCGATACCGTGACGCGGGCGCCGCTTGCGGTGGGCGGCCGTTCTTGCGCGTCCGGCTCTGGGATGACCCCGGATGGTCCCGCACCCCGCACGCAATAGGGATCACCGCCGCAATGACGGGCGGTGCTATCGCGTCGACAGGGAAGGCGCCGGCCTGCGGCGCGCGGGATGCGCGGGTCGAGTCCGTCGGGGACCGGTCCGGGGACGATGCCGGTCCGTCAGGACGGATCCCGGCTCAGGGCGGATGGCAGCCGGCGACGACCGGATCCATTCCGTGGAAAGGTCCGCGGGAGCGGAGGTCGGGGAAGAGATGGCTATGTGCCGAGGTGTCGTTCATAATCTTGGCCCGCTATGATCGGAAAAACATAGGGCCCGTCTGGCGACTTGGTCTGGAAGGCGGGTCTGGCAATCTTTGGAACAGACATGCCAGCTTTATCACGGCTTGGCATGCTCCGATATGATTTACATCAACGCGCGCCGACCGATTGCGGTGAAGACTTGATACAATTGGCGGCTTGTCGTTCGGCGGGTGTAATCGATGCATGAACTGTCGCTGTGCGAAAGCATCGTCGCCATGGTGGCGGAAAGCGCCCGGCGTGAAGGATTGCACCGGGTCACCCGGGTGACGGTCGATATCGGCGTTGCATCCGCCATCGATCCGGACGCCCTGCTGTTCTGCTTTCCCATCGTGACGGAGGGCACGGACGCGGCGGGCGCGGACCTGATCGTCAACCGCATCGCGCTGAAGGCCCGCTGTAGCGGCTGCGGAACCGACTTCTCCCCGGAAACGCTGATCTCCCCCTGCCCCGCCTGCGGCGGCCATGACCGCATCCTTCTGGCCGGCCGCGACATGCGGGTGGTGTCGTTCGAGGGGGAGTGACGAATCCGGACAAGAAAAAGGCGCGGCCTTTTGAAAGCCGCGCCCCAGGACACTCAATTTCAAAACACCAGGTCCGAACCCGCCCGATCAGGCGCGGGTCAGCAGACGGTTCTTCTCCATCGCCGCCTGCTCCGTCCGCGCGTTGGCGATGACCGCCTTCTGGAGCTTTTCGAAGGCACGCACCTCCAGCTGGCGGACCCGCTCGCGCGAGACGTGGAAGGTCTGGCTCAGCTCTTCCAGCGTCAGCGGCTCGTCGCGCAGGCGGCGGGCAACCAGGATCTGGCGCTCGCGGTCGTCCAGCACCCCCAGCCCGAGCTTCAGGAACTGCTGGCGCCGGCGGCGTTCCTCGGAGTCGGCAAGCGTCGTCTCCTGGTCGGGACGGTCGTCGGCCAGCAGGTCCTGCCATTCGGCGTCGCCGTCCTCCGACAGGCCGACATTCAGCGAGCGGTCGTTGCCCAGGCGGCGGTTCATCTCCACCACCTCGGCCTTCGGCACGTTCAGCTCGGTCGCGATGCTCTCCACCGCTTCCGGCGACAGGTCGCCGCTCTCCAGTTCCTGCATCCGCGCCTTCAGGCGACGCAGGCTGAAGAACAGCTTCTTCTGGCCGGCCGTGGTGCCGATCTTCACCAGCGACCAGTTGTGCAGGACATATTCCTGGATCGCCGCCCGCACCCACCAGGACGCATAGGTGGCGAAGCGGAAGCCCTTGGAGGGATCGAACTTCTGCGCCGCCTGCATGACGCCGACATTGCCTTCCGCCACCAGATCGGCCAGCGGCAGGCCATAGCCGAGATAGCCCCGGGCCATCTTGACGACGAGCCGCAAGTGGCTGCCGACCAGCTTGTCGAGTGCCGCCGGGTCCTTGTGGTCGTGCCAGCGGACGGCCAGCTCATGCTCCTGCTCGGCCGTCAGGTACTGGTACTTGCGGGCGTCCTGCAGATAGAGCTGCATCGGTTCGGCGGTACGGGGTTCGGCGGTACGGGGTTGGGTAGTGCGGGTTTGAACGGTGTTGTTATCGACGTCTCGCTGCATGGTGTCTCTGTCTCTCCCAGCCGACGGAAACGGCGCCGCGGGGGCTTACCCCCCGCGTCGTTCGGGTCGGTCCTGTTGACGTTCGGTCTGTTTGTTCATTGCGTTGCCGGCATTCGACGCTGCCGGACGGCGTGCACCGGTGGCGGTGCGGGATCATGTAGGGGTCCTCTCCAGCCCCGCGGGCGGCGCCGCGACCGGGGAAAGGATCGCGGCAGCCGGCACGGCACAGGGCCGGAGAGGAGAGGCAGGGCCACGCCGTTCAGCGCAGCCGAACCGAAGGGAACGAAACGATCACAAAGGCGGGAACCATCCTGTAGAGGCCGGCGCTTTCGTCAGCGCAACAGACTCCATATAGGAATTTTCACAACGGATACAAGGAGTGCCCAGGCGAATTTTCCTGGCACCTCAGCTTACGCTTGATCCCGTGTCTCGACCTCCGGGAAGCTTGCCTGAAATAGGACGGCGCGCCGCCGGTTTCAAGCCCGCCACTCCCCGCAATGCACCTTCATGGCCCTGGAAGGACGTTCTTTCGAATTTCGATCCATTTCCATGAGGTGCAACAGATGATCCGGTCATCGATCAGCCAAAAATCCGATACTTACCCAACATTGCATAGAAATTCTAAGCATAGTCTGCGAAACTCCTCTTTGTGTTATTTTTCGGATGTCACTTGCAGTCATACCTCTTCTGCGCATACCGTCGGTTCGTTTCCAGCATCCACCGACCCGAGGCTAGAGCCGACATGCTTGAAGACATCGTCATCGATACTCCTGTCGACCGGCCGCACTCCTCCGGACAAGGGGCCGGCCGAGCGTCGTCCCAGCCTCTGCGCGTCGCGGTGCTGTGGAAGACGCCGAACCTCGGCCTGTATTCGAACGCCGCATTCGACGACCTGTACAACGGCATCGGCCACAACAACGGCAACCTCGCCTTCGTCCATTCGATCTGCAGCCACATCACCAACCCGGTGAAGCATTTCAGCTGGGGATCCTCGGCCGAAACGCTGCGGAACAACGCCGACATCATCGTCATCCCCTGCGCCAACCAGCTGGGCCGCCACACCGACTACGGGCAGATGGCGGAGAATCTGGAAAAGTCGGGCCTGCCGGTCGTCGCCATCGGCCTCGGCGCCCAGGCGAACAGCTATGACCACGACATCGAACTCAGCCCCGGCACGCTGCGCTGGGCCCAGGTGATCGCGGCGTCGAACCCGTCCTCCGCCACCTCGCCCAACATCTACACCCGCGGTGCCTACACCACCGCGCAATTGGAAAAGCTCGGCATCACCGGCTCCCTGCCGGGCGGCTGCCCGTCGCATTTCCTGAACCAAGCGCCAGGGCTGGGCCGGAAGATCCACGCGAACTGGTCGGCGCTCGACCTGCCGCGCTCGATCACGGTGGCCGGCGGCCATCAGGCCTGGGTCAAGACGCGGGAGATCGAACACCAGCTGATCGCCCTGATGATGGACCCCATCGCGCCGGGCCAGTACATCGTCCAGTCGATGGGCGAGATGATCAAGGCCTCGCGCGGGCTGTTCGACGGCATCGAGCCGCATGCGCTGAAGGAAATCCACCGCCATACCGTGCCGCATTACTCCTTCGAGGAGTTCAAGGGCTGGTGCCGGAACTACATGCGCTCCTACTATGACGTGCCGGCCTGGATGGATACTCTGCGCCAGCAGGACCTGACCATCGGCTGCCGTTATCACGGCGTCGCCCTGGCGATCCAGGCGGAGCGGATGGGCCTGACGGTGACCATCGACTCCCGCACGCGCGAGCTGTGCGAGAACACCGGTGTGCCCTATGTCGACGCCGCCGACTTGACGGCGCCGCTGACCCGCACCCGCCTGAAGTCGCTGATCGCCTTCGATCCCGATGCCTATGACCGCCACCGTGCGGAGTCGGCCGCCCGCTACCTGGACTTCCTGGTCGCCAACCGGCTGCAGCCGGCCCCCTTCCTGAAGTCCATCGCCGCCGGCAAGTGATGCCGGCCATGCGCCGCCGGACTGCGGCGCTCGCGCTGTCCCTGGGCATGGCACTCATGTCCGGGACGGCCGGAGCGCAGACGCTGACGGTCAGGAAGGCCGGGGAACCGGAAACGGTCACCTCCTGGCAGAGCGACGCCTGCGCGCAGAGCGACGCGCCGGACACCCCGGCGCGCGCCTTCCGCGATTTCGGCGGCACGGTGCATCTGATCGCCTCGCACTCCACCGCGCGGGCCCTCACCGGCCCGTCGCTGGACGACGTGCGGCCGAACTGCGCCGTCATCTTCCAGGGCCATGGGCAAGACGACCCGCGCCTGCACGACGACCGCAGCTGGATCTCGTCCTTCTACACGCTGGACGGCAGCACGGTGTTCGCGCTGGTCAGCAACGAGTTCCATGCCCAGAAGCGGCGGGCGCTCTGCCCCTCCGGCGACTACATGCGCTGCTGGCGCAACAGCATCACCGCGGCCGTCTCCACCGACGGCGGGGCGAGCTTCCGGCTGAGCGCAGCACCGCCCGACCACACCGTCGCGACCCTGCCCTATCCCTACAGCGGCGACGCCGGCCGCCGCACCGGCTATTTCGCGCCCAGCAACATCGTCCGCAACGGCGACCACTGGTACGCCTTCCTGTGGGCGGAACGGTTCGGCGCGCAGAAGCGCGGCGCCTGCCTGATGCGGACCGACAATCTCGCCGACCCGAAATCCTGGCGCGGCTGGGATGGGAAGTCCTTCACTGTCCGCTTCGTCCGCGATGGGCAGACCAGCGAAACGCCCGAAGCCCATCTCTGCGCCCCGGTGGCGCCCGAAATACTCCAAGGCACCGTTCGCAGCATCGTCCGCCACCGGGCGAGCGGGCATTTCATCGCCACGCTGGCGATGACCCGCGACGGACAGACCGGCATGTGGACCACCACCTCTCCGGACCTTCTCACCTGGTCGAAGCCGGAGCTGCTGTGGGCGGCCCCCTGCTGTTCCGCTACGGCTGCGGCGATTCTGCCGCCTTCGACTACCCCGCCCTGCTCGACCCCGGCAGCGAGAGCCGCAATTTTGAGGATGTCGGCGGGACCGCCTACCTCTACATGACGCGGCTGAACCTGACCGGATGCAAGATCACCTGGAACCGCGACCTCGTCCGCATGCCGGTGGAGATCGCTCTCCATAAACGCTGACGGCCTGCATCCCGGGGCGAACCCGGAATGCAGGCCGTGCAACAAGCTCGGAACCGTGGTTCCCCCGGCGCTCAGCGCGCCAGCCAGCCGCCGTCGACCGGCAGGATGGTGCCGTGGATGTAGTCGGCCGCCTCGGAGGCCAGGAACACCGCCGGGCCGCCGATGTCGGACGGCACGCTCCAGCGGCCGGCCGGGATGCGGCCGAGGATCTCGGCGTTCCGCTTCTCGTCGGCGCGCAGGGCGGCGGTGTTGTTGGTGGCGACGTAGCCCGGCGCGATGGCGTTCACGTTGATGCCCTTGCCCGCCCATTCGCAGGCCAGCAGCTTGGTGATGCCGGCGACGCCGCTCTTCGATGCGGTGTAGGAGGGCACGCGGATGCCGCCCTGGAAGGACAGCATGGACGCGATGTTGACGATCTTGCCCTTGCGCCCGTTTTCGATCGCGTAGCGGCCGAAGGCCTGGCAGAGGAAGAACACCGTCTTGATGTTGATGTTCATCACCAGGTCCCAGTCGGCCTCGGAGAAGTCCACCGCGTCGGCACGACGGATCAGGCCGGCATTGTTGACCAGGATGTCCAGCTGGCCGAAGGTGCCGACCGTCTCCTCCACCAGCCCCTGGACCGGGGCGATGCTGGTCAGGTCGGCGTGGATGCCATGGAACTTGCGGCCGGCGGCCTCGACGAGGCTTTTGGTCTCGTCCAGCGAGACGACGTCGACGGCGGCGATGTCGGCGCCGGCCTGGGCCAGAGCCAGGGCGATGCCCTGCCCGATGCCGGTGTTGGCGCCGGTAACGAGGGCCACCTTGCCGGTCAGATCGAAAGGCTTGGTCATGTGTCGCGTCTCCGTTAGCGCATCGAGGCCAGGGGAACCTGGTCCATGTCGTCGAAGGTCTGGTTGTCGCCGCCCATCGCCCAGATGAACGAGTAGCTGTGGGTGCCGACGCCGCAATGGATCGACCAGGAGGGCGAGATCACCGCCTGCTCGTTGGCGACCAGCAGGTGGCGCGTCTCGGTCGGCTCGCCCATGAAGTGGAACAGCCGCGCGCTCTCCGGCAGGTCGAAGTAGAAATAGACCTCGCAGCGGCGCTCGTGGGTGTGGCAGGGCATGCTGTTCCACATGTTGCCGTTTTCCAGCACGGTCAGGCCCATGACCAACTGGGCGGTGCGGACCACGTCGGGGTGGATCATCTGGTAGATGACCCGCTTGTTGCCGGTCGCGGTCTCGCCCAGCGGACGCTGCTTGGCCTGGGCGGCCGAGATCTTCATAGTCTCGAACCGGGCATGGGCCGGGGTGCTGGCCATATAGAACTTGGCCGGGTTGGCGCTGTCCACGCTCTCGAAGCGGACGTCGACGCTGCCCATCGCGACATAAAGGGCGTCGCGGGTCTCCAGGTCATAGACGGTGCCGTCGACGGTCACGCGGCCGGCGCCGCCGACGTTGAACAGGCCGAGTTCGCGGCGCTCCAGGAAGGTGTCGGCACCGATCTCCTTGGTCGCGACCAGGGTGAGCGGGGCGGAAACCGGCATGGCGCCGCCGGCGATGACGCGGTCGACATGGCTGTAGGTCAGGACGATGTCGTCGGCCTGGAAGATCGACTCGATCAGATAGCGGTCGCGCAGGGTCTGGGTGTCGTAGTTGCGCGCGTCGGCGGGATGGGTGTCGTACCGGGTGGTGATCTTCATGACGGCGTTCCTCTGAATGCGGGCGATGACGCTGGCATCGGACCCGTTTGAAGTCAGGCGGCCCCGGCGGCGGCGGACCGCTGCCGGGACTGCGATGAGCTGTTATTCGGCGGCGACGGCCTGCGCCGGCTGGGCGGCCTTGGCGGCTTCGGCGGCCTGGTAGCGGGGCGACAGGACACCGAAGCGGCGGGCCCACCAGGCGGTCAGCGGCGGCGTCAGCAGGGCGGTGACGACCACGCTGGTGGCGACCAGCGCCGTGGCGGCCGGGGCGCTCGGGGCGAAGGACGGCTCGATCGAGGCGATGATCGGCGGGACGGTGACGGCCGCACCGGCGGTGGAGGCGGCGCCGATGCCGGCCGTGCCGTTGCCCTTGGCCAGGAAGATGTCGGCCAGGACCAGCGTCGTGCCGGTGACGACGATCACGGCGAGACCCAGCACGATGCCCAGCAGGCCGGTGTTCAGGATCGTGGTGAAGTTCAGGTTGTTGCCCAGCGCAAAGGCGAAGAAGGGAACCATCACGCCCACGCCCTGGGTGAAGAAGGCACGCAGATCCTTGTCCAGGTTGCCCAGCGCGAAGCCGATGACGAAGGGCAGCAGGGCGCCGACCATGGTCTGCCACGGGAAGACGGCCAGACCGGCGATGCCCAGCGTGACCATGGTCATGAAGGGGCCGGATTCCAGGCACATCAGGCAGAAGGCGCCGGCCTCTTCCTTGGTGCCGTACTGCTGCATCAGCGCCATGTACATGCCGCCGTTGGTGTCGTTCATCGCGGCGATGATCGCCAGAACCGACAGGCCGGTCAGGAAACCGGACGTGATGCCCTCGGTCGGGATGAACCAGGAGGCGACGACGCCGGCCAGTGCGGCGGTCAGGATCTTCACCGAAACCAGGACGCCGCTCTTGCGCAGGACCAGCGGAGTGGCCTTCAGGCTGATGCTCGCGCCGATGCAGAAGAACCAGACCGACAGGATCGGCAGGGTGCCGGTGATCAGCCCGTTGGTGAAGGAGCCGAAGAACTTGCCGGTGTTCGGGGCGAAGGTGTTCAGGCACGCACCGAGGAACAGGGGAACGATCATCATCCCGCCGGGGATGCTGTCTATGCGCTTCTTGATGTTCATGACGCTAGGCTCCTGAAATGCCCGCTCGGGGTTTGCGCCGGGAGCGCGCGGCTCGCAGGCCGCGTTGTGTTCGTGTGTACTAGTATACTAGTACACAGCGCTGCGAAAGGCTTTGATGTGGATCAATTCGGATTTTTCGCAGGCAGGCGGGCACCGATAGGGAGATGCAAGGGCGCGGAAGCGGCTGCGGCCGCGCCCCTCTGGCGTCGCGAACGGGTCAGGCCAGCAGTTCGGCCAACTCCACGCCGCGCTCCCGGCCCAGGCTGTCCAGCATCGCCAGGGTGGCGCCGTCGAGCGGGATGCCGTCGGCCAGCCGCTGCCGGCGGGTGCGGCTTTCCGGCTCGCCCGGCATCTGGATGGAGTCGGCGCAGGGTGCGGTGGGAGTGTCGCGGAGATAGGCGACCAGTTCGTCGAGATCCGCGGCCCACTGCGCATTGCCGCCGC